>CACYKH010000001.1 GCA_902774915.1 uncultured Lachnospiraceae bacterium
TTGTGATGAAGCAGTGGGTGAAAGCGATAAGGAGATATGTAGCATGAGATACATGATTGAAACAGAAAGAAGTGATCTTTTTGATGTAAGTATTGTGATTGCTATGCGTGTTCATATTAAGGGAAATGTGAATGAAGATGGTTTACGCTCAGCCTTTGAAGAGGCAACTAAGGCCTATGAAGTATTAGGTTGCAGAGTGGTACTTGAGGAAGATGGAACTGCATTTTATGAAAATGAAAACTTTAAAGGACAGAAAGTATTTTTCGAAGAATCATCTTGGCGTAAAATACTGAAAAGAGAAGAGAAAATCCGTTTTAAGATTGAGGAGGGGGAGTTTCTTAAAGCTTTTTGTTATGAAATGAATGAAGAAGGTTGCAGTATTATCTTCTTAATGCATCATTTAGGGGGAGATGGAAAATCCTTAGTGTATTTCATCGAGAGCTTCATGAAGGCTCTTTCTGGTGAGAAGCTGGAGTACTCAAATATCAGACTCATTTCTGCTGGCCCGTTGGATGATAAATCTCAAAGAGATAGACTAGGACCACTAGCATTTGTTCCCCAATCCTATAACAAGAAGTGGAACAAGGATGAGAGGAAGAAATCCTTTAATTATTCTGATATGGATAAGGCGTATGAAACCTATTGGAAAGAACATGAGTCTACCATCGATGAATATATCATAAAGCCTGAAAAGGTTAATATTATGCTAGGGAAATGCAAGGAATGGAATATAGGATTTACTGCTTATATTACTACGGCATTTCTCAGATGGCTTGGTCGAAAGGCTGATGTTGGTTACGCCGTAGACTATCGTAAGGACGGTAACAGATGCATGAGTAATCAGGCAACTGGTATCTCCATTAAGTATGCATATAACTATAATAAATCATTTCAGGAAAATGCTATAAAGGTTCAGAAACTCATGACGGAAAAATTGGAGGATGATCAGTCCAAAGAGTTTATTCTTCCCTTCATGGCATCCTTCGAGCCAACTCTGGTAGATGCTATAAATCTGGAGCATGCAGGCTCCTTTAGAAGTAAGACTTCCAAGTCTCTGGCAACATTTCTGGGATATAGAAAGAAGACCAAAGATATGTCTGTTACTAATCTTACAAAGCTGGATATTTCAGAAGAATATGGAGAGTATAAGCTGGATTTCTTTTCATTTATTCCGCCTGTAATATCGTATGGGAAAAATATTTTGGGCATTTCCACCTTAGGAGACTGTACGGTTCTAACACTTCATAGGATTAAAAGGTTAGGTTTGTCGGAATGATTGAAAAAACACATTGCGCATAGCTGTAAAAAAATGGTGATATTAGTTTGCGTAATATGGTATATATTACGAACTGTTACTTTGCGTGCAACTAAAAAAGAAATACTTCTTGATCATATAGGGGAATGTTTTGAGAAACGACGCACATCACCAATTTCGGCCATAAGCTGGGGACCTAGAGTCTCACCGATGCCTTTTATACTCAACACTGCGGGGTATTCAGGCAATGTCTGTGCTATTGAGAGCATTTCTCTATGAACGGAAGCCATCGCATCAGATAAGGAAATAAGTTCCGACGCAGCCTGTTTTACGAATTTTTTGGTGTATTCTGATTTTGGTTAACTTCGATTCCAAGGAAAGAACCGTAAGTGGATGGATTGTGGAGTAGTTTGGATTTTCCGTTAAGGCAATTTCTTGTTGATATTTAATAAAATGTTTTGTTATAATTATCCTATATGAAGCTTGATGAGTAAAAATGAAGAAAAATCAGGCTTGGAGAGAGTAAGAAATTTGCTCAAAATGAGCGAAAAAAGGATTTTGGGGACTTGACAGATATGATGAGCAGAAATAAAATGCCACATTACATTAGGGGGATTTATACCCTTTTTGCGCCTTACAATTGCAAGTGGCGTGCAAATGAATACTTGATAATTGATGGATGACCGTCGGATTTGACAGGGCAGTATGCCCTGTCGGATTCGACGGTTTTTGTGCGTTAGCGATGAGAAGCGTCAAGGACGGAATGGGAAACAGACGAAGCGAGCTTGCTCGCAAGTGGACGGATTATCGAGTAAACAAAGACTACGAGGTTTAGTTTCGAGGAAATAAACAATCTCATGGAGGTTTGAAATGAAGAAAAGAAAAATGAAATTAGAAAGGAAGCTGATGGCTTTTTTTCTCGCGCTAGTTATGGTTATAGGAATAATGCCGGGGATTAGCCTGACAACATATGCGGATGATGATCCGCTTCCATCTCATGTTCATGATGACATTAATTTTACTGCGTGGACCAGTACAGATAGCCTACCTTCCGAGGCCGGAAATTATTACCTTACAGACAATGTAACAATTTCGCAACCATGGAAGGTTAATAGTGAAATAAATCTTTGTTTGAATGGCTTTGGAATACAAAAAATAGGAGATGAAGACGATACCGCTAATAGTCACAATTATGGTGGTGTCATAGTAGTCGAAACAGGAGGAAACCTTAATATTTGCGATTGTAATAATGAGAGAACTCATTATATTACTCTTACTAATTGGCGTGGTACAAATGTAAGTGAAAACGGTAGCGAAACTGAGATTGTCAACGGAAATGGTATTGTGAAAATTTCTGGCGGATTTATAACTGGAGGCTATCGAAGAAGGTGGGATGGTGGAGCTGTGTTAGTTGATGCCGGTGGGAGCCGATTCACTATGAAAAGCGGTACGATTCTGGGGAATATTGCAAAACAGGGTGGTGCTATAATGGGTAAGTTCTCCGGCACAAATATTTTGTTGAAAGATGTTACTGTAATATATAATTTAAGTACATTGAATGGGGGAGGTGTGCAAAATTATGACTCAAATCTCACCGTTGATAACTGTGTTATAACGAATAATTGTTGCGATAATACATACAGTGGAAGTGGTAGTAGGCTTGGTGGCGGTGGAATACATTTTGAAAGTGGATCATTAACTATTAGTGGGAATACTGTTGTTGATAATAATACATATAAAGGTGCTGAAGACAATTTGTACATGCGTTCAAACAAAAAAATTGCTGTCGGTGCCTTGACAGAAGGCGCAAACATAGGCGTTAGCATGCAGAGTGTGGGGGTTTTTACCAACAGCCTTAATTCA
The DNA here is from genome assembly GCA_902774915.1 of uncultured Lachnospiraceae bacterium. GTDB lineage: Bacteria > Bacillota > Clostridia > Lachnospirales > Lachnospiraceae > Eubacterium_Q. The sequence continues at coordinate 3,119 of CACYKH010000001.1, forward strand.
GATAACAATTACATAAGCAAGTTTACCAGCGACAATCAAAATTATGCTGTCGGTTTGAATAATGCAAATCAGCTATATCTTGGTACAAAACGAATCGTAACCTTTAATACTGGAGGAAAGGGAACGACCCCGGAATCACAAATTGTTGCTTCTGGAAGTAAAACGACATCACCGAGTGATCCTGTTGCTGAAGGGTATACGTTCGACGGCTGGTATAAGGAAGAAAGCTTGTCCAATAAGTGGAACTTTGATACCGATGTTGTTACGGGAAATATCACACTATATGCGAAATGGAACAAATCGTATACTGTAACCTTTAAAGTAGTAAATGGAACTTGGGACGATGGTGAAGGTGACGTCGCAACAGCTGACAAGACTGTAGTATTAACAGGCAGTGAAAGTGATGTCTTAAAACTGGCGACGGAACAGATTCCGGCAGTTGGAAATAAACCTAATAGTGGATATAGGGCTGGAAGCTGGGATGTCACACCGAATACAGAAACGGAAATAACAGCGGATACTGTTTATACATATACCTATGTAGCGAAGGAGGCCTCCGCTGTAACGAATGCGCCGGGAGCAAATACCCTGACCTATAACGGACAGGGGCAGGAACTTGTAACTGCCGGAACGGCAACAGGCGGCACGATGCAGTATGCTGTAGGCGATGCAACCACTGTACCGACAGGAGGATGGGATGCATCCATTCCAAAGAAAATTGATGCCGGAACCTATTATGTATGGTATAAGGTAAAAGGTGATAAGGATCATTTAGATTCTGAACCTGCCTGTGTAGAGGCAGCTATAGCAAAGCGTAATGTAACGCTTACATCAGCAGAAGACAGTAAGGATTATGACGGAAAACCATTAACTAATGATAATATTACTGTAACAGGTGAAGGATGGGCAGAAGGAGAAGGAGCAACTTACAACGTAACCGGTACCCAGACACTTCCAGGATCTTCAGATAATGGATTTACTTATACGCTTAATAATAATACTAAAGAACCTAATTACAATATTAGTAAGGTAATTAACAAGCTTACAGTTAATGACAGAACTGAAAAATATGAGATAAATGTTGAGGCAAATAGTGACAATGTTACATATGATGGAAATGAACATGAAGTTTCAGGTTTTAAAACACTTGAGTTTCTATGTGATGATGTGACATATACCGTATCAGGTCTTGAAGCATCAGCTAAGGGAACTGAAGTCGGAAAATATCCGGTAAAGATTTCTGGAACACCTGTTGTTACTGATGCGGACGGAAATGATCTTACAAAGCAATTTACAGTTAATACAAAAGAAGGAACGCTGACAGTAGTAGAGAAATCAGTAAATCCGAAAGGGGACATCAGATATAGCAATTATTCCGGTGATGGAGCTCTCTGGACAAAGGGCTCTAATGCAGGATGTGAATTTGTATTTAAGAGATCTGTGGATGATGAGCTTACATTTGGCCGCTTTACAGGTATTGATGTAGATAGTAAAGCTGTAGATGCATCAAACTATACTGCTGTAAGCGGTAGTGTAGTTATAACACTTAAGCCGGAGTATCTTGAAACACTTGCTGTAGGAGATCATCTGCTTACTGCGAACTTTGATGACGGTAACTCTGTTACAGTAAAATTCACAATAAAAGAAAAATCTGAGGAAAAGAAATCAGATACTACTCCTGATAATAAAAAGGCTGATGTTACACCAGGTAACAAGAAAACAGCTAAGAATGATGCTCCGGGAACTGGTGATACGGTTAATATACAGCTGATTTTCCTTGTTATGGTACTATCAATGTGCGATATCTTTGCATTATGCAATCTTCGTAGTATACTTGAAGAAAAGAAACGTAGGAGATAAGTATAAATATGATATAAAATTAGAGCGTAGGAACGATGCGAAAATATTAATCCTACGCTCTTTTAATATCCTTCAGTTAAGATTTAAGCCATATACTAATATTTGTGTTGCTTACATAATTATTGAATTGTTATTAGTTGTTTTCCCTTGTTTTTCCCTTATGACTTTCGTGGCTTGGTATAAGATGATATAATCTGAAATAACATTTATTGAAAAGTTGAATTGATTAAATTCAGTAAATATAAGGCTTTTTGAGGTGTTTAATAACATTTATTGAAAGCTAGTAAAGCCAATTGAAAATGTAAAAATCAAACCGGAATATAATGAACTAAATTAATATTGTTTGTAAAGATTATGGAGTGATAAATGGAACAGAAGTTGTTTACAGAATTACGTCCTTTATATACGACAAGTAAAGATAGCCCTAGTGAAAAGACAACGGAATTGTATTCGACCTTCAGGATGTTAATAAGCTGGAACTTCCGAATATAAAGCTCCCCTGGAAAGATTAGATTTGACTTGTAATGGTTTGTAGTGTATTTTTTTGAGGGGAATTTTTGATAGGAATTAATTAGATTTGAGTAAAAAGAAGAAGATAATAAAACGAATAATCTTAGCTTTGGTGTCTGTATGTCTTGCTGCTGGGCTAGGGGTGTTGGTTCTTAATTTTATAGTAATAGGAAGTACAAGGTCACAGGTTATTTCAGTGGATGAGGCTGCGAAGCTTGAGGATGTGGACTGTATAATAGTGCTTGGTTGTGGTGTTTATGCGGATGGCTCGCTCAGTCCAATGCTAAATGACAGGCTGGATGTTGCTTCCGAGGTTTATAGTAAGGGTACTTCAGATAAACTTCTTATGTCAGGAGATCACGGGACCTTGTATTATAACGAGGTTAGAGCCATGAAGAACTATGCTATCGATAATAATGTAGCAGATTCTTCTAATATATTTATGGACCATGCAGGATTTTCTACTTACGAAAGCATTTTCCGTGCCAAGGCAATCTTTGGTGCCAAGAAGATTGTGATTGTGACGAATACATATCATTTGTACAGAGCGCTTTATATTGCTGACAGACTGGGCATTGAGGCCTATGGTGTTGGTGCAGATGACATTTATTCTGGTAAGTCTTACAGAGCTGGGCGAGAGATTCTGGCTCGTGACAAGGATTTTGTTAAATGTATTTATAAACCTGATCCTACGTTTCTTGGGGATGAGATTGATATTCATGGTGATGGTGATGTGACAAATGACTGATTTATGCGGGGTTGTGATGTAGTGAATGATTGAGGTGTTGTAATGGAAGGTAAGAACCAGTTAATTAACGATATAGATGCACTCATTAAGTTATGTGAGAAGGATATGAAGCAGTTTGGTTGTTTCGCTAATTTACACGAGGAGTGTGCCTCAATTATTGAGAATTTGAATTCTAAGATTCAGGAATTACATGATAAGTGGGTTGATGTTCAGAAACATGTTAATGAGAAGGGGATGGATGAGGATGGAGAGTATTCTTATCCTGAGCTTTCGATCAAGACAAGCCTTGCTTATAAGAGGATGTCTGAGATTGTGAATGACCTTCGTTTCTGGCTGGAGCGCATGGATTTGCTTGATAAGTTTTATAGTTTTGAAGAGGGCTACGTAGAATAACTAGGATTGGTGACTGACTGTGAATCGATTTTTGAATGCATTTTTAATACTATTAGCAGGTATCCTGTGGGGAAGCATGGGTCTTTTCGTAAGACCATTAAATGCTAAAGGACTTTCCTCATGGGATATTGTTTTTATCAGAGCTTTCCTGACTATGGTCTTTATGGCGGTGTTTATCTTGGTTAAAGATAGGAGCCTTTTCAAGATAAAGCTGAAGGATATTTGGTGCTTTATCGGTACTGGACTTCTGAGTATTGTTTTCTTTAATCTTTGTTATTTTAAGGAAATAACTATTGCACCGCTTTCTATTGCGGCAATTTTGCTTTACACGGCGCCTGCATTTGTTATGGTTATATCTGCATTTTGCTTTAAGGAGAGATTAACAAAGCGTAAAATTGCAGCTCTTTTTCTTTCATTTTTGGGACTGATGTTTGTGACCGGAGTGTTTAGTAGTGGCGAGAGGCTTACTCTTAAGACTTTATTCATAGGACTTGGGGCTGGTCTTGGTTATGCGCTGTATTCTATATTTAGCAGATATGCACTTGAGAAGGGATATTCTTCGTTTACTATAAGTTTTTATACATTTCTTTTGGCAACAGTCGCTACGGTTTTCTTTATAAAACCTGGCGAGGTGATGGGTGTGGCTTTCAGTTCGGGGAGTATGATTGTTTTATTGATAGCATTTGCTCTTGTTTCGACGATCATTCCTTATCTCACATATACTGTGGGGCTAAAAGGAGTTGAGAATGGGCAGGCATCTATCATTGCTTCAATTGAACCTGTAGTTGCGACTTTGATTGGTATTATCTGGTTCCATGAGAAGATGTCAGTTTGGGTGCTGATAGGTATTGTATTAGTGCTGACCGGTATAGTGATCAGTAATATTAGCGTAAAAGAGGAAAAGAACGATGGATAAGACAAATGTGATGCGCGTGCTTGATAGCAAGAAGGTGAAATATAATAGTCATGAATATGAGCCGGATGCGACCATGACAGGAGAGGAAATAGCTGGGATTCTTGGCGAGCCTGCGGAGAAAGTATTTAAAACTCTTGTGACTCAGGCTAAGTCTGGGCAGTATTATGTATTTGTAATTCCTGTGATTGGGGAGCTGGATTTGAAGAAGGCTGCAAAGGTGGCTGGTGAAAAGTCGATTAATATGATCAAGCAGAAGGATTTGCTTCCGCTTACAGGATATGTTCATGGTGGTTGTTCACCGATTGGTATGAAGAAACGTTTTCCGACATTTTTACATGAGACGGCGAAGGATTTTGAGCGTATCTATGTAAGTGCTGGTAAAGTTGGCTACCAGGTTGAGCTTTCGCCAGATGATCTGGTTAAGATTGTTGGGTGTAAATTTGCAGATGTTGTAATATAAAGAAAATTAGACGCTATAAATATATGGCGTCTTTTTTAGTGATTATTTGTCCGTAAAATGTTAAAATATTAATGTTGTTTGTAGAGGGGTGTAATTACAAATGGAAACATACACAGGATTCGCTGAAGTTTACGACGAGATGATGGATAACATTCCTTATCTTGAGTGGGAAAATTTCCTGCTTCAGCTATTATTCATGAATAATGTAAATCCAGATGCAGTCATCACGGAGCTTGGTTGTGGCACAGGAACCATGACGGAACTTCTTGCTGACGAAGGCTTTAAGATGAGCGGAATAGACCTGTCTGAAGATATGCTAAAACTTGCTCGTAAGAAATGCCCTGATATTACTTTCAAGCAGATGGATATGAGAGAACTGGTTCTCGATGAACCGCAGGATGTGATAATCAGTATCGCTGATAGTATGAATTATCTTGAGACAGTTGATGATCTTAGCAAGACTATGAAGGGCGTTTATAATGCGTTAGTTCCTGGCGGGGTATTTATCTTTGATCTCAAGACGGAGTTTTTCTTTAAATATGTGGTTCGTAATCGTACATTCCGTGGTCATGGAAAAGAGTTCTCATATATTTGGAAGAATTATTACGATGAGGAAGCGAAGTGCCATACTTATGATGTAACGATTAAAAATAAGACACAGAAAAATAAAAATATAAGTGAAGGCGAAAACATAAATCAATTTATACATAATGAAAAACACAAACAACATGTTTTCTCAGCTCAAGATATTAAACAAGCGGCTATTTATGGTGGTTTCAGGGGCGCTAAGGTCTATGGCAACATGACCTTCGAGAAGCCAAGGTTAAATGATGAAAGAATTTATTGTGTTTTAACAAAGGAGAAGTAAGATGACATTTGACGTATTATTAGAAAAGGTAAGAGGAATTGCTGCAAAGGCAGATGTGTCCGACAAGGATTTTCTTGCTGTTCAGGTTAATATTACTGGCAAGGACTCAGGGGTTTTCTATGTTGAGGTGAAAGACCATAAGGTGAACGTTGAGCCTTATGAGTACAACGATAGGAACTGCGCGGTTACAATGAGCTTGAACGATTTCAATAAACTGATAGACGGAAAGCTGGACCCTGTAGTTGCATTTACTATCGGAAAGCTTAAAGTGGATGGAGATGTAGGAAAGGCTCTTGAATTCTCAAAGCTGATTAAATAATAGTGGGTTTTTAGATAATTACCAATTAAGGAGAAGTAAGATGAAGCTTGCAGTTGTACTACCGGGAATTGGATATCATAAGGATAAGCCCTTGCTTTATTATTCTATGAAGATCATGAAGAGTCTGGGTTATGAGGTGATTGATGTTAAATACAGTGAGATGCCACAGAAGATTCGCGGTAATGCTGAGATGATGAAGAAGGCGGCTGAAATTGCTTACCGTGATGCCGAGGACCAGCTTGGCGAAATAGATTTTTCCAGCTATGAAGACGTGGTTTTTATTGGTAAGAGCATGGGGACATATACAGTTGCTAAGTTTGTATCTGTTCACGGGTTAAAGGCCAGACAAATTTGGTATACACCAGTGGAATATACCTTTGAGTTTAATTCAAAGGATGTTGTGGCATTTATTGGCGACGCTGACCCTTGGTCAGATGTTGAAAAATTAAAGAAAATAGCTGAAGAACAGAAAATTAAAATGTATTCTTATCCAAATTGTAATCATTCTCTTGAATGCGACGACGTGGATACCAATATTGAATATTTACGTGATGTGATGAAACATACCAAAGAGTTTTTGGCTTAGTTATATAAATAGTGGAGGAAAAGTATGAGTCAGTTACTTATTAAACAAAAGGTTTTTTCGCTAACAGATAAATATGATGTTTACGATGCAGGTGGAAATCCAAAGTATTTTGTCAAGTCGGATTTCTTTACAATCGGTCATCGTATCCATGTATTTGATAAGGCTTCGGGACAGGAAATCGGAATGATACAGGAAAAGGTATTCCGTATCCTGAAAGAGTTTGAAATTTCGATTAATGGAGCGTCTCAGGGCAAGATAAAAAGACAGATTTCATTTTTTATCCCTAAATATGATATAGATTACAAGGGCTGGCGCCTGGAAGGAGATTTCTTCCATTGGAATTATGATGTATTCGAAGGCGAGAGACTTGTAGTTCGCATTTCAAAACAGTTATTCCGATGGGGCGACACTTACGTTCTCGACGTTGTGAATGATATGGATGAGCTGCCAGCGCTTATGGTGGCAATTGCAATGGATGCCGCTCAGTGCTCAGATGATAATAACAATTCATATCATTAAGAATGTAGATGTTCAATTGGATGATATTGAGGAGAAAAATAAGTTAATATGAAAATATACGATATTTCCCAGGAGGTTTTCAGCTGTGCTGTGTTTCCTGGGGATCCTCAGCCTGAAAGAGAGCAGAGGATGAATATAAAAGATGGCGAGATTTGTAATCTGACCTATCTTAAGATGTGTGCCCATAATGGTACCCATGTTGATGCTCCTTATCATTTTATTGATGAGGGGAAGACCATTGATCAGGTTGATATGAATAAATTCGTTGGTCTTTGCTACGTAGCGGCCCATGATGGTTATCTTACAGCTGAAGATGCTGAAAGAATTATGGATAAGGCAAAGCTGGCTGACCAGGCGCGAATCACCGACACTGGAGATATGTCCGATAATGCCTTTATGCGAATCCTTGTTAAAGGAAATGCAGTAGTTACAGAAGAGGCGGCTAAGGTGTTTGCTAAAGAAGGCATTTTCCTGTTTGGAAATGAATCCCAGACAGTAGGACCAGAAGATGCACCAATGGCTGTTCACCTTGTAATGCTCGGTGCCGAGATAGTACTTCTTGAAGGAATAAGACTATCTGAAGTTCCAGAGGGCATTTACCTGTTAAACGCAGCGCCTATAAACCTGGGTGGCTCCGACGGAGCTCCATGCCGCGCAATTCTAATGTCGATATAAAACAAGTCAACGGGACCTTATTTTGAGGAGGGGTAATGAGACAATTTCAAGTACAACAGCATAAAAGTTTATTTCGCAGGCTTTTTATTGTGGCCTGTGTGATTTTGTTTGCAATTGCTAGCTTTCCTATTTCTGCAAATGCAGAGGATGATGATGAAAAAGAAGTAGTACGTGTTGGTTATTATGAGAATGAGGTTTTCCAGGAGGGTGCTGAGGAAGGCGTTCCAAAGAGTGGTTATGCCTACGAGTATTACCGCAAGCTTTCTGAGTACACTGGTTGGGAATATGAATATGTTTACGGCGATTTTAATGACCTGTACCAGATGCTTCTTGATGGTGAAATTGATCTGCTTGCCGGTCTAGCATTTAAGGAAGACCGTGCTTCTTTAATAGGTTACCCAGATGCAGAGATGGGTAATGAATCCTATTATCTTGTTAAATATGACGAGGATACTGATATAACTGCCGATCCTGATACTCTTAATGGTAAGAAGATTGGCGTTCTGGACAGCGCAATGGTGGATGTCCTGAATCAGTATCTTGAGGATAATAACGTTAATGCAGAGGTCGTAAAGTACTCTGATTATACTCATTTGTTCGAGGCTTTTGATGCTCACGAGGTAAATGTCCTCGCAGCCGAAGGTGATGGTGCCCACGGTAGAGAGCATTCGGAAGTTCTTACAATCTTTGGAACTTCAGATTATTATTTGTGCGTTAGCAAAAAACGTTCTGATATTTTAGCTGAGCTAAATTCCGCTCAATCACTTTTGGCCGCTGAAGAACCTAATTACATGAACACTCTTAGAGCAAAGTATTATTCTGAGAGCTTTACAGCTAGAGCTTTTTCTAAGGCGGAGCGCGACTGGATTGAAAGTCATTCGTCTCTCAATGTGGGTTATCTTGAGAATTATCTACCATATAGTGGCACAACTAAAAAGGGTGAAGTGACAGGTATAGTCAAAGATATTTTCCCTGCTATGATGGAGGCTCTGGGGTTGGCTGATATGTCCATCTCGTATAAGGGTTATGTAAGCTATGACGATATGGTTGCGGCAGTTTGTTCCGGTGAAATTGATGTTGCGTTCCCTGTAGGTGGAGGACTTTATTACTCTGAGGAAAATGGCATCTATCTTTCTAATCCTGTTTCTTCGTCCCATGCTGACCTGATTTATAAGGGTGAATTCAGCGAAGAAAAGACCAAGCATTTTGCTATAAACGAGAATAATAGAATGCAGTATTACTTTGTTCAGACCAATTACCCAGAGGCTGAGATTACATATTATAATTCAAGCGAAGAGTGTCTTGCTGCAGTACTTTCGGGAGAAGTGGACTGCGCTACACTCAATGGTTTCAGGGCAAATGACATCCTGCGTAACAGGAAGTATGAGGACCTTTCCATCTACCAGACAAGCTATAATGATTACAGAAACTTTGGTGTTGAGATTGGTAATGAGGGACTTCTGAAGCTTTTGAATCGCGGAATTAATGTTCTTGGTGATGATTACGCACAGAATATTTCTTATCGTTATACAAACGGTCTTTATAAATATGGATTTATTGACGCGGTGCATGATCACATTCAATTAGTAGTATTGATCCTCCTGATCATCGTTGTTTTATTAGTATTCAGATTCATAGTAAGAATTCGTCGCGCTAAGAAAGAAGTTGAAGAAAAAGAGGCAGCAAGGCAGGAGCTTTCGGATGCTCTGGATGCTGCTGAGCAGGCGAATAGAGCGAAGACGGTTTTCCTGAATAATATGTCCCACGACATCAGAACTCCTATGAATGCTATCGTAGGCTTCACATCGCTTGCATCTTCAAATATAGATAATAAAGAACAGGTGCAGGATTATCTGGATAAGATTTCGGTATCCAGCCAATACCTGCTTGCGCTTATTAATGATGTTCTGGATATGAGTCGAATCGAGAGCGGTAAGGTTTCTATCGAGGAGACGGATGTGCATCTTCCAGATGTTATCCATGATCTGAAGACTATTATCCAGTCTAATCTGGCTGCTAAAGATCTTGATTTTTCAATTGATACAAAGGATGTAAAACATAAAGACATAGTTACTGATAAGCTGCGTCTGAATCAGGTTCTGCTGAATATCTTGTCAAATGCCATCAAATTCACACCATCTGGCGGTAAGATTAGTTTCAGCGTTATCGAAAAGCCATCAACTGACGAAACAAAAGCCAATTTTGAATTTAAGATTAAGGATAATGGAATTGGCATGAGCGAAGAGTTTAAGAAGACTATTTTTGATACCTTCACTCGTGAAAAGACAAGTACTGTGAGCGGTATTCAGGGAACAGGCCTTGGAATGGCAATTTCTAAGAATATTGTGGATATGATGGGCGGCGAAATCTCTGTAGAATCCACTGAGGGCAGTGGAAGTGAGTTTATAGTTGAACTTCCTTGCAAGATTTGTGATTCTAAGCATATAGAGAATGATGGTGCTTCTGAATCTATGCCTGATTTCACAGGTAAGAGAGTTCTTCTTGCGGAAGATAATCAAATGAATCAGATACTTGCCGAGAATATCCTGACAAGTGTTGGTTTTGAGGTTGATATTGCATCCGATGGTACAGAGGTTGTTGAGAAGATGAAATCTCAGCCAGCTGGTTACTACGATATCATTTTAATGGATATACAAATGCCACAAATGGATGGCTACGAGGCTACAAAGATTATTCGTGCACTTGATGACGAAAAGAAGGCAAGTATTCCTATCGTTGCGGTTACGGCAAATGCTTTCGAAGAGGATAGGCAGAATTCAATGGATGTTGGAATGAATGGACATTTGGCTAAGCCTTATGATATTCCAGTTATCATGAAGACACTGAGCGAACTATTGGGGTAATAAGAAAGAAACTAGTGATTTATGGGTGAATTATATGAGATTGGTATTTGTTAGGCATGGGGAGCCTGATTATGATAACGATACATTAACTGAGAACGGTTTAAATCAGGCGGAGATGACTGCTGAAAGACTGCAGGATGAGGGCATTTCAGCCATATTTAGTTCTCCAATGGGAAGGGCTGTTAAGACTGCTTCATTTACTGCAGATAAGCTGGGGCTTGATATTGAAAAACTGGATTTTATGCATGAGATTGACTGGGGAAGTAAGGATGGCAGCGAGATTGCATTTAATGGTCATCCATGGTCTCTTTCATTTAATCTACTTGCTGAAAATCCAACATATCTTTCGGGTTCGTATTGGAAAGAGCATCCATATTTCAAGAATAATAAATGTCTTGATTATTATTTGATGATTTCTAAAGAATTTGATAAATTCTTAGAGAGGTTTGGTCTTTATCGTAAGGGTGCTTTGTATGAGGCGAAGTCAGAATGTAATGATACGATAGCACTCTTTGCTCATGGAGGTTCTGGTGGAGTGATGTTTGCGCATCTTCTGAACATTTCATTTCCTTATGTTATGACAGCTTTGCCTTATGGCGTATGCTCGGTTTCGATAATTGAATTTGAGCCTAAATTAAATAATATGGTTGTTCCTCGTCTTGAGCTCTTTAATGATATGGGGCATCTTGATAAGGTTAAATTAGAACCATTACGTTTTGAAAAATAAATATTTTATGATGGAGGTTAAGTATGGATAAGTTTTTGAGTGTATGGGATTATAGTAGAAACATTTGGTCATTTATCAATGTTGAACAGATTTGCAAGATTGATTATATTGATCCAAATCAGTTTATCATTGATTTTGGCGGTTCATATGTAACTGTTGACAGAAATACAAAGGATGCCATCGCTAAGAAGCTTGGCATCGTTGAGCCACCAAACATGATGATGTAATGTTTAAATAAAGTGATTTATTAATATAATAATCAATAATAAAACAATGTGTAACAAAGGAGATTATCATGGAACATATTAAGTTTAGACCACAGGGTGTTTGTTCAATGCAGATTGATTACGACCTGGATGATGACAAGAACATTCATAATGTAAGCTTCACAGGTGGATGCAACGGAAACCTTAAAGCTATTGGAAAGCTTGTAGAAGGTAAAAATGCTTCAGAGATAGCTGATATTCTTAGAGGAAATCAGTGCGGTATGCGTGGAACATCATGTGCTGATCAGTTTGCAAAGTCACTTGATCAGGCGCTTGCTTAAGATAGTGGTGAGGTTATAGATTATATTATATGGAGGTGCGTTATGCCATTTATTGATTCAAAGATTTCTATGAAGGTTAGTGACGAGAAGAAAGATGTTATCAAGGCTGAACTTGGTAAGGCTGCTTCTATTATTGGAAAGCCAGAAAGTTTCCTTATGGTTGGTTTTGAAGATGAGTATACACTTTACTTTGCAGGTAACAAGCTTGAGAAAGGTGCTTATGTTTCTGTAGATGTATTTGGTTCAATCAACAGTGCTCAGGCAGATCAGATGACAGCTCGTATTTGCGAGATATATGAGCAGGAGCTTGGTATTCCAGGTGACAAAGTTTATGTTGAATATCGCGGAACCAGCGACTGGGGCTGGAACGGACGAAACTTCTAAAACGATAAAAAATAAGTCAATGGGGACAGATCTTGGAGTTAATGGGACCGGGTCTCGTTGACTTATTTTTTTGTTGCGGTTTTGTTGCACTTTGGGTGGTACAATGTAGAAAAACATAGGGAAACTATGTAATTTTGCGAAAATTTGTAAAAATTATTTGTTGCTATTTGTAAAAAAAAGGAGATTTGTCATGGGTGATTTTTCAAGAAAGCATAAGTTAAAGGATTTTATTACACAGGCTAAGAGGAATGGTTGGGTTACTACGCCTGATGAGCAGAAGAAGATGGAGTGCATCTATAAAATGAGTGATGAGAAGGATGGATGCACTGATGAAATTCTTAATAGGGTTTATGATACTCAGGTATGGGATAAAACAAATCGTGATGTGGGTTGGAATACATTTATTTGGAGTCGTGTTTTTGACCTTTACAATTCAAGTAGAGATTACCAAAAAATCAGTAAGGAATCCTTTGATGAGTATAGAAATTATAAAGTTTCTGAACATTCTCAGGAGGAACTGGATAAGATTCATGATAATGTAGAAAACGAACTTGAGGCTGAGGAAGCTCGTGATGTTGAGGAAGCTAGGAAAGGAATGGATAAATTCCTTGAAAAGGCTTTTAAGATGGGTTGGAGCGAAAGTGATAGAGGTCTTCTTCAGACTATTTATGAAAATAATGAGCTTCTTAAGAAAAATGGCGAAAATTTCTTAGATATGTCTGTTTTTGATATTAGTATTATGCAAATAAATGAGGATTATCCTCAGTTACATAAGAATAGTTTGCTTACGTCTATAAACAAGGAGATTGCTAATAAAAATCTTGATTCTAAATATTCCGAAAAAATCTTTAATTCAATAGATAATTATTTAAATCTTGAAGAGAATAAGGAACTTGCTGAACAAGAATCAATAAAGAGAGAAGAAGCTCGACTGAGGAAAATTGAAGAGGCTAAGCAGAAATCTTTTGAAAAGTTTATGGACAAGGCTAAAAAGTCTGGATGGTCAGATGATGATAAGGATTTTCTTAGTGAACTTCATGACAAAACTCATGAATTAAAAAATGGTTCATTTGTAGAAAAATACGCTTATTCTTCTTCTAATTTTTGGATGTTTGACTATCAGATTAAAAACAATTCTTTAGAAGATAAGAGAGATGCACTCGGTAGATTTAGACAACAGGCTAAAGATAATAATTTATCTGAAGAAGAGAGAAAACCAGTCCTTGATTTAGTGGAATCAGCTATAACTAGATATAATGCTGAGTTTATAAAGCATAGAGATGCTGAGGCTAATAAGAAAATCAGAGATATTGAAGATAGTTTTAATTTGGGTGATAAAGCTATTAATCACAGATCACCTGATACTATAAGAGATAAAGTTGAAGTTGGTCCTCAAGATAAAGAAAAGGAAGAAGTTGAAAAAACAACTGAAGGTTTGCTTAAGCAAAAAGAAGATGGTAAGTTACAACGTCTTTCTTATGCGACAAATGGGATGGAAGCACTTAAGAATGTTATTCTTGGTGATTTACGCCAATACAGAGCAAGACTTACTTTAACACAAAGTGACCAGATGGCGAATTTTGTTTCTGATAAGGAAGAGGGTTCACCAGAATATCGCGAAATGTGTTCGGAGCTCGAAAAAGGTATTGAAACGCTTGAGAATGAAGGATTTGCACCGGATCAAATAAACGATGTGATTAACTCAATCAAAGAAAAAAGCATTAAGTATCATAGAGCTAAGCATGGTGGCTTTGGCGGACCGATGACTGATAACGGCATAGAAAGAGATGAAATTTCTTTTGCATTGAATAAAAAGCTAAATGTATACCAAGAGAAATTTAATAATATGTATGATAATGTATATAAACCTGCGGTTAAGAATGCATTAGATGTTAAAGAAAATGAAGTATATAAGTTAAGTATTAAAGAAGTTAAAACCAAAATAGATAATAGGGCCCAAAGGCATAACATCCAAATTGTAGATACTGCAGATAAGGCTTGGGATGAGGCTACAAAGGTTAAAGCTGGAGTAGATAAAGAATATCTTAAAATAATGATAAAGGAAATTTCAGGACTTAAGGAAAATCAATATGCTGAATATATGAAGAAACCCGCTAAAAGTGGTATGTTAGGCGCTGAGATGTATCTCATCAAGAATGCTATCGATGTTTTTGAGAATAAAAATGCAACTCTTGAAGAAATAGATCAGATATCGGCAAAATTACATCCTCTCGCTTTTCATGAAAGTGCAAAACAACTTGCTTGTGACAGGGTGTTTGTAAATGTTTGTAAGAATTCTGATGACTTCTATAAGACTTATAAGAATATTGTAAATAAGGCAGAGACTATGCAGAAGGAAAATAAAGCTGCTTATTCGAAAATGATGGCTAATTATGAGGATGAAGAGGCTTACATTAATCATTTGGATGAGGGTGCTAATTTTACTAATCTTGAGCAAAAGGTTAAAAATGCAACCGAACTTCTTTCAGCAAAGATTCTCAGCGATCCTAAGAATGATAAGTTAAGAACAGCTCTTGCATCAGGAACTGGAAATATAAATAAGTTTAATAATTATATTTCTAAATTTGTAAAAAATAGTATTGAAAGAACTTCACAGAAGAATAAAGAGTCTAATAAACATTATGATGATGTAAAGGAGTTGCTTAACACAAAGAATCTAAATAAGAAGATAATGGAAGGTTTTGCAGCTGCTGAAAAAAATGCAGCAAAACAAAAGGGAGCTCCTCAGGCTAATAAAGAAATGAACCAAATTGGACCTAAGTAAAGTCTGTTTGGTTGAGAGGTTACTATTTTAAAAGGAGACGCATTATGAGCGATTTTACAAGTAAGCATACCTTAGAAGACTTTATTGAAAAATGTAAAGATAACGGTTGGGTTACTAACGAAAAGGAAGAAAAGTATTTTAGCTACTTTTATAAGATTTCCGATGAGCATGATGGAGCTGCAGATGACATTCTGAATGACATCTATGATGATGAAGGTCGTGGCTGGAGTCAGGGTAATCGTTTGCAAGAAATGTCATCACTTAATAATAAGCTGATGGGCTTTGTTATGAATGGTATGGGGTCTATGGATGATTTGGACGAATTGATGGAAACATCTATGAGTGGTCCTTCTCAGAATGAACTTAATGATATTAAAGATGAGCGTGATAAGAAAAAAGGTATAAAAGTTGAGAATTCCCAGCCTCAGAATAATATTATCAATGAACCTGATCATGAAGTTAAGGATGTTGATGAAAACGAGAGATATTATGATGATGATAGCGTGAGAATAGATGAAGATGAGGTTGAGAGATTAGACAACGATGTGGAAGAGATTCATTATGGATTTGATGATGATTCAGTATTCCATAGTAATGTTCAAATAATCGAAGAAGATGGAACTTCCCATTTTAAAGGCAGTGCTCCTATGGAACCTAAAAATGCGCCTGAAATTAGAAAAGCTTATGGTATGGCTGCTGAGCTTGTTGAGTTAAAGAATTTAATTCTTGCTGATTTAACTGAGATGCAACTTCAGTTTGCAAATACTCAGGAAAACCCACTTGCTAATTTTGCTGAGGGTGAAAAGCCTGAAGGCTCGACTGAATACCAGAATATGGTTAATCAGATTAATCAGGGTATTAAGAGTCTTAGCAAGGAAGATTTACAGGTTGGCGAATTACAGCAGGTTTTAAAAGATATAACTAAAAAGAATATGATTTATGGTCGCTTAAAGACTAAAGGTATTATGGGTGGACCAAAGACAGAAAATGGTATTAATCGTCTTAATCTTTCTAATGACTGTACTTTTAGACTTGATAAATATCAGGATTCTATTACTAAAATATTAGATGATATGACTGAAATTACAGAAAATCAGTTGGGTCTTAATAGTGATACTATTTCGAGAATGGGCGTTAATGATGTGAAAGAGTATACATCTAAATATGCTTATAATTTCGATATTAATCTTCCTGATATAACAAATGAGGCTGCGAAGAATGCTGAAAAAATCAGAACTAATAATGATAAAGCCTTATTAGAGCAAAAGCTTGTTAAACTCACTGGATATGAACCAAATTATCTTGATACATTTACATATTCTAACCCTAAAAATATGGAAGAAGCTGCAAAGATGTATATTACCAGAAAATGTCTTCATGAGATAAAAAGTGGTAAGGCAACATCTGAAAAATTAAGGGAAATGCAAAATAGTCTTTCTGGAAAAAATATGGAAAGAACTGTTAAAAATCTTTCAACAAATAAGATTTTTAAGGATACTGTTAAGAATTCTGTTAAGGATTTTGATGGTTTCTATAGAAAATACAATAAAATTGAAAAAGATGCAGATGAACTTAGAATGGCATCTGAGAACATGCTTGAGTCTATCAAAACACAATATGGTGGTAGCGAAAAAGAGTATGTTAAAAATATAAGATTGCAAAATGCCCAGAATATACCTATTTCAAATGCATTAGGACAAAATCTTGCTGATTTGTATATAAATAAATTATTGGCAGATCCTAAGAATGATAAGCTTAGAATCACGCTTGCATCTTCAGATGATCTTGAAAAACGTTTTAAAGAACATGTAGAAAAGCATTTTACATCACGTATTTTAGCTGAGTCATTTAAAAATAAGACTGCACTTCAGGATGATAAACAGAAGGCCATGGATAATATTATAGATGGCATTTTAAATGATAGAAATAATGGGAAGAAGATTCTTAATAGCTTTGCAAATGCTGAAAAAACACGTGCGCAGAAGCAGGAAATGTATAAGGAATACAATAAAGTTATGCAGGGTGGAGGCCCTAAGCTTTAAGAAGTAAAATGCAATTTTTGTGATACTTTTGTAAGTGATTTGATGTTGTTTTTGCAGGCCATTTTGAGTATAATAAGAAAGTGGTTATTTGAGGTGCCACAATACTTATTATTAGGGGAATAGATACATGGCAAAACTATTTATTAAGGCCCAGGATCTTGAGGATTACGATTCAGTTAAGGTCTTCAACGAGAGGGGTAAAGAGGTTTATTATACAAAGGATGACTTTATTGCAACAGGTCACCGAATTAAGATATTTTTGGCTGAGACCATTAACGAGTGTGCATATGTTCAGGAGAAGGTTTCCAGAGGCGGTTCTTACTTTGAATTCGCTGCTCGTGATAAGTTCGGAACAGTTGAGCGTGATACAATGTCCCGTCTTCAGAGATATATAATCGATTATGATGAGGACTGGGAAGTTGAGGGTGATGGTGTTTCATGGAGATATGTTCTTTACAGAGGTTCACTTCCTCTGATGACTGTTCGAAATGAAAGCTACCTGATTCCAGGACAGGCGCTGAATATGTGTGATACTTATATTATGGACTTTGATTCTGATTCAGATGTACTGATTGGTCTTGCATTTGCGCTTGCACTGTATGCGCTTAATAAGTACGGTGATTATTTCTAGAATATTTCTAGGTTCTGGAAATAAACTTGGATTTTTTATTTGTTTTGTTGAATATATTACGAACATGGCTGCTTTTTAGGTCGTTTCCTTGAAAAGTAGCCATTTTTTTTATATATTAGTATGTATGTTAGTATGCGGGTTTTATTTGTACATACTAATTCATAGGGTCAATAGTGAGTGTTAAAGTGTTTTTATTTGGGGAGATTTAGTTTTATATAATATACACTATGAGAGAGGGAGAAAACTAAATGAAAAATTTCCTAAGAAGAAACAAGAGGTTGATTGCATTTGTTGTTGCACTATCTTTTGTGTTCACTACTGTAATTCCTGAGAATTATAGTATGGTTTTTGCATCTGAGATAAGTGAAGATGCGACTAGTGGTGATGCGATTGAGATAGCAAGTAGCGAAGATGCAACCATCAACTCTGAGGCTGATGTAGAGGGAGAGGCAGAGGCTGAAGAAGTTGAAGAAGAAGATGATGGCATTAGAACGCTTTATGCTGATTTGCGTGAGAGTGGTTGCAGCATAACGGTTAATGCTACATCAGAGAGCTTACCTTATCCAAAGGATGAGCTTTCATTATCTGTACGCGAGCTTGAAGAGGGCTCCATCGAATACTATGCATACCTATCGGATGCAGCAAAAGAACTTGGAGAGGAAAGCACAGATGACATTTCCTTTGCGAGATTTTTTGATATCGAGATTCTTTACAATGGCGAGAAAGTTGAGCCGGAATCCCCAGTTGAAGTAAAAATTGATTATGACGAAGCACCTGAGATTCCTGATGGCGCTGAGATGAATATTGTTCATTTTGGTGATGAGGGAACTGAGGTTATTAATGATGTCCAGCTGAGTAAAGATGCGAGTGAGATTACTTATGATCAGGAGAGTTTTTCGATTACGGCAACAGTTGTAACTAATCCTACTGCTACAGAAAAAGGAAAGACATATGCCCTCGTTGCTAAATATGAGAATCCTGATACTCATGAAGTTAGTGTTTATATTGTTCAGGGTGATGGAACCCTTACTCCTATACCTAGTGGAAAATATAATACAGATGGTAGTGGTGATATAACTAGTGTTGAGACTGATAGTCCTATGATGTGGACTTATGCTATTGAAGATGGCAAAACTTATCTTCAATATAATGCTGAAGGTTATGATTTTGACTGGACAAAGCAGGCTACAAATTTTGCTAAGGGTTATATTGATCCTACAAGTGAGAGTGGTGTAGCTACTGAATCTGTTGTTAGAGTTGAAGATAGAGAGAATCCTCAGTGGTATGAATCATCTACGATTACATATTTCGATGACATCAGAGAACATTGCGATATTGTTCTTGATAATCAGAAACATATATATCATCTGGAAGGTGTTAATGGTTATTCATTCATTACTGTAGATCCAGAAAACAAGAAGCTTATTGGTGCATTAACACCTTATGATGACGATCAACTTAAAGCAATAAATACAACACATTTCTATTTAGCTGATGTAGACGATAGTATTGGCGATATAGAAAATGATGATCTTCCTAAAAATCATATGGTCAATCATATTGATATTTCCGTAAGTGATGTTGTTACTCCTACAATCCCTCTCGCTTATGGTACATATTATGATGAGAATGGAAATGTATTATTAACTATAGACAAAAATAGTCCAGAAGAATTAAAAAATACAAAAGTTACAAAAGAAGTAAAAATAAAGCAGGAATACCTTAGAACTGCAAAGATTGAAACAACCTGTAATGGTAGTCCGATAGATGATGTATTCTGTATTACTGGATATTCAGCAAATGCACCTTCGGGAAATACTGGAGTACAGGTAAGAATAGAAGGTAGATTTAAGGTTGCTGATCTTCCTGCTTATTCATCATCTAACCCTGATGGATATTCAGAGAGATTAGACCATCAGATTAGATATAAGATTACTGCGGTTCAGCCTCATGAAGTATTTACATATACAGATCCTAGAAATCCTGATCAGATTCTTTATGATAAAAATGGTAATCCTGTTACTGTTTCAGGTGATGTAGAGATTTCTGCAGAGTTTGGTTATTGGGATTATGACGAAACAGGAGCTAAACCAAGTAACGAATGCCCTCCAATTCAAAAGTCTTGGAATGAAGAAGATTTTAATAAGTGGAGAAATGGAGCTATTCTTTATACTGGAACAAGTGGAATGGACTTCAGACTTACAGGTGAATCAAAGGTTACAATTGATCCTGTTGCAGTTGAAATAAATAAAGACATTGTTGATACAAATGGAAATCCAATTATTCCAAATACTGATATAGATGATCTTTCATTTAATATATATGAGAATGCTGGTGGAAATCACTCTGAAGTATTAGATTTAAATGTTGGCACATATACTAGAGAGGCAGATTATAGTGGTTATATTGAAGCTAAGACTGTAACAATTGGTGTATCTAGCGATGATTCGGCTGGTGGAAAAGGAATAGTTAATACTCATGATGTTTCTCAAGGATTGGTTTATATATCAGAAGATGTTGATTCTATTCCTAAAGAAATAATAGATAAACAAGGAAACATCTGGCTGTTTAAAAATACAGTTATCGAAACAGAATATGTTTGGAGACAAGATGGTGATGAAAATAAATCACTTCATGTAAGTAAAACATATACTCCAGGAGTAGATACTGATTTTAGAAGTGTACCTGAGATATTGGGTGCATATGAAAATGAACTCTTTAATGGATTCCTTGAGTTCTATGTTCATAATGTATATGAAAAATATGAGGCACCTAAGAAGAGTGAGATATCTCCTTATGTAGGTGATGGTGTACTTGGCGCAGTAAAAGTTGACGATTATATTGAATATAAAATCGAATATAAGAATTATAAGAGTACAGCTGCGACAGTAACTATAAAAGATGTGCTTGATTCAAATGTTCATTTTGAAGAGGCATCTGATGGTGGATCTTGCTCTACATCTGGTTCGACTCCAGGCGGTACGGTTACATGGACATTAGATAATGTTCAAGCGGGACAAAGTGGATATGTAACTCTTAGAGTGAAGGTTCTTGAAAGTGCTCTTGAATCAAAGAATGGACCAGGAAAGGTAATTAATGGCGCAAATAACACTACAACTGTACAAGTTGATACAGATCCTGAGGTTCCAGTTGGTGAGGTTGAGAATCCTGTTCCAGAAGTTCCTTCAAAGAAAGAAACTATTCCATATGTTGGTAATGGTAATCTTGGTGGAGTAGATGTTGGAACTCACATTACATATGAAATTAATTATATAAACTATAAATCCGATGCATGCGATATTACTATTAGTGATACTCTTGATGATCACGTTAAGTTCGTTATTGCTTCAGATAATGGTACATGTTCATCAACAGTTAGTGGTGGAACAGTTACTTGGACTTTGCTTGATGTTCCTGCTGGTGAATCTGGAACAGTTACATTAACTGTAGAGGTTTTAAGTACTGCATTGGTTGATAATAGTGGTCCTGGATATGTTGTGAATGGTGGCGGAACCAGTGCGTATGTAAAAGTCGGAAATGATAATGAATATTATCTCGAACGAGTAGAGAATCCGGTTCCTAAAACTTCTGAGAAGAAAGAGACAGCACCTTATGTTGGTACGGGTACACTTGGCCCTGTTTCGGTTGGCAAACAGATTACATATCAAATTACATATCAAAATTATAAAGATGTTGCAGCTAATATTGTTATTACTGACACTTTAGATGATAATGTTAAGTTTATATCAGCTACTGATGGAGGCGTACTTTCTCCAACAGGTTCAACTGCTGGTGGTAAAGTAACTTGGACTATTGATAATGTTGCTTCAAAAGGTACTGGCCAAGTATCACTTACTGTTGAAGTTCTTGAAGGAGCTCTTGAGAGTAATGGCGGACCTGGAAAGGTTGTTAACGGTGGAGATACATCAACAATTAAAGTAAATGGCGACAATGCTTATTCTCTTGATGTTGTAGAAAACCCTGTAATTGAACCAAAGAAAGAAATATCACCTTATAATGGAACTGGTGTTCTTGGAGGTGTTGATGTTGGCACAAATATTACATACCAGATTGATTACAAGAACTATAAAGATGTTGCCGCTGATATTGTTATAAAAGATAAATTAGATACTAACGTATCTTTTGTTTCTGCATCTGATTCTGGATCGGAGACAGGTGGTGTTGTTACATGGACTATACCTAGTGTTGCTCCGGGTACAGAAGGAAGCGTTACACTTACAGTTAAAGTTGAAGATGGTGCTAAAACAGCTAAAAAGGTTGTTAATGGTGGCGATGATTCTACTATAAAAGTTGGTGATGATCCTGAATATAACTTGAATGTTGTAGAAAATCCTATCCCAAAGAGTGGTGAGAAAACAGAAGTTACTCCATATACTGGAATGGGTACATTAGGCGGAGTTAAGGTAGGAGATGAAATAGAATATAAAATTGAATATATTAACTACATGACAACGGTTCAAGATATTGTTGTAAAAGATACATTAGATCCGAATGTTGAATTGGTTGGTTCCAAAACAACAGCTGGTTATACTGAGTCGGGCGGTGTTGTTACATGGAACATATCAGGTGTTGGTGTGAATGAACATGGATTCTTGACTCTTACTGTAAAAGTTCTGGATGGTGCGCTTGAATCAAAAGGCGGACCAGGTGAGGTTGTAAATGGCGGTAAAACTACAACTGTAAAAGTTGGTAGTGACCCTGAGTATTCATTAAATGAGATCACCAATCCTGTTCCAGAACCTCCTACAAAGAAGGAAACATCTCCATATAAAGGTACTGGTACATTAGGTGCTGTAAATGTAGGTGATGACATCACATATGAAATCACATATAAGAATTACAAAGATTCTGCAGCAACGATAGTAATAGAAGATAAGCTTGATGATTATGTAGATTATGTTAGTTCATCAGATAATGGTTCATTGTCTGGCGGAGTTGTTACTTGGACATTGGATAATGTAGCCCCTGGTAAAGAGGGCAAGGTTACTCTTACAGTAAAAGTTAAAGAAAGTGCTAGAACAAGCTATTCACCTGCAGGACCTGGAAAGGTTGTTAACGGTGGTACAGATAGTTCAAATAATTATACTGCAACTGTAACAGTTGGTTCTGATAAACCGTATGGACTTGAAAAAGTAGAAAATCCGGTTCCTGAGAAACCTACAAAGAAGGAAATTTCACCATATGATGGTAATGGAGAACGAGGCGCTGTAAAAGCCGGCGATAATATTACATATCAAATTGAATGTAAGAATTATAAGAATGATGCGGCCGACATTGTAATCAAAGATAAACTTGATACTCATGTTAAATTTGAGAGTGCATCTAATGGTGGAAAGGTATCAAACGGAACAGTTACTTGGACATTAAAAAATGTTCCTGCAGGAGAAACAAGAACTGTAACGGTTACAGTAAAAGTACTTAATTCTGCTTTGGCTTCGAATAATGGGCCTGGAAAAGTTGTTAATAACGGTGATACTGCGACTGTTAAAGTGGGAAATGATAATGAGTTTAAGCTTGATACAGTTACGAATCCTGTTCCAGATAATCCGGTTAAGAGAGAGACTTCGCCTGGAGTAGGAACTGGAGAATTATGTGCGGTTACTCCTGGACAATTGATAACATATGAAATAGCTTATAAGAACTATAAATCTACTGCAGCCGATATCAAAATAAAAGATAAGCTTGATAAATATGTTGAATTTGTATCTGCATCTGATGGTGTCACGCCAATAAATGGTGTAGTCAATTGGACTAGAAATAATGTTGCCGCTGGTGCGGAAGGTGTTGTTACTCTTACTGTTAGGGTTAAAGATACTGCACTATATTCAAAAGGTGGTCCTGGAAGAGTTGTCAATGGTGGAAGTTCTTCCACAGTACAGGTTGGTAATGATCCAGAGTATTCATTGAATACTGTATCTAATCCTGTACCTGAAAATCCTTCAAAAATAGAAACTTCTCCATATTCTGGAAACGGTACCCTTGGTGCAGTTCAAGTGGGAGATGAAATCACCTATGAAATCAGTTTTAAAAACTATAAAACTACCGCATCAACAGTAAAAGTTAAAGATACGTTGGATTCTAATGTTGAATTCGTGAGTGCATCTGATGGTGGTACTGAAACAAATGGCGTTGTTAACTGGACTATTGATAATGTGGGTGCCGGTAAGATTGGTAAGGTAACTCTTACTGTTAGAGTTTTAGAGGGTGCGTTAGTATCCAAAGGTGGACCTGGAAAAGTTGTTAATGGTGGAACCACTTCTACAGTTCAAGTTGGCAATGATTCAGAAGTATCTTTAGATACAGTGGAAAACCCAGTTCCAGAATCTCCTTCGAAGAAAGAGGTTACTCCATATTCAGGAAATGGCGTTCTTGGAGAAGTATCAGTTGGAGATACAATCACTTACGAAATTAGCTATAAGAACTACATGAGTGTTGATGCTGATATAAATATTAAGGATCAATTAGATTCTAATGTTGAATATGTAAGCTCATCGGATAACGGAAGTTGTGCTGGTGGTTTGGTTACATGGACTATCCCTAGTGTTGCAGCAGGAGAAGAAGGAAAGGTTACACTGACTGTTAAAGTACTTAAAGGAGCATTAAAGTCGAACAATGGACCTGGAAAAGTTGTTAATGGTGGAGATACCGCTACAGTTCAAGTTGGAAATGATAAAGAATTTACTCTTGAAGTTGTAGAGAATCCAGTAAAAGAACCAAAGAGTCCAGATAAACCGGTTGATCCAAAAGATCCTGAAAAGACTGGTGGAGATGGCGATAGTTCGGCTGACAGTTCAGCAACTACACCTAAAGATCCTGAAAAGAAGGAGACTAAGGTTACTCCTCCTGATGCTTCAGGTTCAGCTAATTCAACACCTAGTAAGTCAACTACAAAGACTGGTGATACAATTCCATTTATACCTATGATAATTGTTATGATTATTTCAGGTGTTGGTATAGCAGTACTATTTACTTTAAAACGTCGTATTAAAAAACAAGACTAATTTAATTAAAAGTCCTGTCAGATTATTCTGATGGGACTTTTTTAATGAGTCACTGGGGACACATCTAGGAGTCAATGGGACCAGGTCCCTTGACTTATTTTATAAAATGCTTGATAAATACACCCAATGGGTGTATTATTGTTTTGAGGTGAAGAATATGGAAAATACAATTAATATTAGAGAATTAAGAAATAGGTTAGGTGATACGCAAAGTGAATTTGCAAAGAGATATAATATACCTTTTAGAACCATTCAGAACTGGGAGAGTGGAGTGCGTAAGCCGCCGGAATATATATTAGAACTTCTTAAGTATAGAATAAAGGATGATCTTGTAAATAAGAAGGCATCTTCGTTACCTAAGTATGATACGAATAAGAAGGATCTACCAAAGAGAAGCAATTATGTTGGCTCTTTATCATGGCTTAAGGCTATTCATGAATGCATAGGTGATGATATAGTTTTTGCGTTGGATGAAGCGTTAATGTGTCAGGGTAGTTTTGGCGGACGTAGCGATGAATATATTGTTTGGATATATGGTGATGATAAGGCGTTAAATTATAATGGCGTTGTAGTTATTGGTAATCACATTAGTCCATATAATATTAAGGAAAAGGATGGGTTAAAGTTTACTGATTTTAATAGAACTATATCAGATGCTATGGCCAATGAATCCATTCTTGATATGCAAGGCACTATAGAAGCATTGAGTAAGTATTATTATACAAATGGTGAAAGTTTCGATGGCATTTCAGTTGCTCCTGAATATCAGGATAGATTTGAAGTTCTTACAAATGAAGCTATTGAATATTATGATGAATAAGAGGGGTATTTATGAATATATCTTCAGAAGAAAAAATAATGTATAAAGTAATGAAGGCGCTTTATGATAGTGGGATTCCGATTAGCTTTAAAGGATCAATGGTATTAAAGGCGTTTTTGACTGAGGCGGGTTATTCAAATGATACGCGCCATACAGTTGATATAGATGGAAATTGGAATTCGGACGCATTTCCAACTGCAGAACAGATGGTGGATTCTTTTCAAAAAGCTTTGGATGATAATAATCTGGAACTTGAAGTAAGCATATAGAATGTATGGAGAGAAAAGATCAGCTGGTTTTGAATTAAAAGATAGAATCACAGAAGATTTGCTTTTTACGATGGATATTGATGTGAATAGACCTAAAATGCCTACTAGAATATATGAAGTTGATGATATTATATTTCGCGGCTTAACACCAAATCAGATGATTGCAGATAAGGTATCGGTTTTATCATCTGATAAAATATTTAGAAGAATCAAGGATTTAGTTGATTTGTTCTATATGTCCCATGTTTTTGAGTTAAATGCAATCGAGATAATGAATAATCTTGAACAAAGTGGTAGAGTTTTAGGTGACTTTAATGGTTTTGTAAATAGAAAAGACGAATTAAAACACTCTTATGATAAGTTTAGATTTTCAGGAGGGGTTAGTAAGCCGGAATTTGATGTTGTGTACGATAAAGTATATGAGTATGTTAATAATTTAATATAATTAATTAAGAGCTTGTTTGTTTAAACAGGCTCTTTTATTTATAAGTCAGTAGGGACACATCTTGGAGTCACTGGGGACAGATCTAGGAGTCAATGGGACCAGGTCCCTTGACTTATTTTGCTAACTCGGTTAGATTAGTGTAGTTATGTCTAAGGATTCTAGTGTTAAGAACAATTCATTAAGGAATTCATTTCTGCTGTTTTTGACGGCTTTTATCTGGGGTACATCGTTTGTGGCTCAGGCGGCAGGAATGGAGTATATTGGTCCGTTCACTTTTAGTGTTGTGAGATACATTATTGGTGGGCTTTTTCTGATTCCAGTTATATGTGTAATAAGGAATATCAATAATAAGAAGGGCGTTCAGAACGGTGATATAAAGAAGTCTATCAAATATGGTATTGGATGTGGCTTGATTCTTTGTGCAGCAAGTAATTTCCAGCAAATGGCTATGTTGAAGGCATCTACTGGTAAGGCAGGCTTCATGACAGCGCTTTATATTATTATAGTGCCTATACTTGGTATATTCATGAAGAGAAAGACTTCATGGCTTATTTGGATCTCGGTATTTCTTGCACTTATTGGTCTTTACTTCCTTTGTATAGGCTGGGGGAATGCATTTTTCTTCGAGGATTCTGATATTCAGCTTCTTATTTGCTCGTTTATCTTTTCTTTCCATATATTATATATTGATAATGCTAACGAAAAGGGCGTGGATGGAGTAGTAATGTCTAGTACGCAGTTTTTAACAGCGGCTGTAGCGAGCATATTCTTCGTTTATCCTTTGGATGTCATGCATTACAATATGGCACCAAGCGTTAATTTGATCATCTCTGCATTGCCTGCCCTTTGTTATTCAGGCCTTATGTCATGCGGCGTTGCATATACTTTGCAGATAGTGGGGCAGAAGGATGTTAATCCAACTGTAGCCTCTCTAATAATGAGTTTAGAGTCCGTTGTTTCGGCTCTTTCAGGATTTGTTGTACTTGGACAGAAATTATCTACCGATGAAGTTATCGGTTGTGTTATAATGTTCGTGGCCATCATCTTGGCCGAACTCCCCATACCACAAAAGAAGTCAGTAGGGACAGATCTGTAAGTCAGTGGGGACACATCTAGGAGTCAATGGGACGGGGCTCGACTCGGTACGAGTCGTGTCGATTCCGTTGGAATCGAGCCCTGGGTCCCATGACTTATTTGAAAAGGAAAAATTATGTCACATTTAGATCAATCAAAAATTAGGAACTTCTGCATAATCGCACATATCGATCATGGTAAGTCTACTTTGGCGGACCGTATCATTGAAATGACAGGTACGTTGACTGAGCGTGAAATGCAGGAGCAGGTTCTTGATAATATGGATATTGAGCGTGAGAGGGGTATTACCATCAAGTCTCAGGCTGTTCGTATTATTTACAAGGCTAAGGATGGTGAGGAGTACATTCTCAATCTTATTGATACTCCGGGCCATGTTGATTTTAATTATGAAGTTTCTCGTGCGCTTGCAGCTTGTGAGGGCGCGGTTCTCGTGGTAGATGCGGCTCAAGGCGTTGAGGCTCAGACTCTTGCCAATGTTTATATGGCCATCGACCACAATCTTGAAGTTTTCCCAGTTATCAATAAAATAGACCTTCCATCGGCAGATCCTCAGCGTGTTATTACTGAGATAGAAGATGTAATCGGTATCGTTGCAGAGGATGCTCCTCAGATTTCTGCGAAGAATGGACTTAATTGTGAAGCGGTTCTTGAGGCAATCGTTGAGAAGGTTCCCGCACCAAACGGTGATAATGATAAGCCTTTCAAGGCTCTTATTTTCGATAGTTTATATGACTCTTATAAGGGTGTTATTATTTTCTGCCGAGTATTCGACGGCTTCGTTAAGCGAGGCTCACGTATTCATATGATGGAGACAGGAGCTGAGGCAGAGGTTGTTGAAGTTGGTATTTTCGGCGCTGGCCAGTTTATTCCTCAGGAAGAAATAAGTGCCGGTATGGTTGGATATATCACAGCTTCTCTTAAGAATGTTCGTGATACAGAGGTTGGTGATACAGTAACAGATGCAAACAATATGTGTGACGAGGCGCTTCCTGGTTATAAGAAGGCTCGCCCAATGGTTTATTGTGGTATTTACCCAGAGGATGGCGCTAAATATCAGGAGCTTAAAGATGCTTTAGAGAAATTGCAACTGAATGATGCATCTCTTTCTTATGAGCCTGAAACAAGTATTGCACTTGGTTTTGGTTTCAGATGCGGTTTCCTTGGACTGCTTCATCTTGAGGTAATTCAGGAGAGACTTCAGCGTGAGTACAATCTGGATATCATCACAACGGCTCCTTCTGTTATTTATAAGGTTCACAAGACAGATGGGGAAGTAATTGAGCTGACGAATCCATCTAACTTACCTGATCCTTCTGAGATTGATTACATGGAAGAGCCAATGGTTGATGCGGAGATAATGACATCTGCTGAGTACACAGGTGCTATTATGAAGCTTTGCCAGGAGAGGCGTGGTATTTACAAGAGTATGGAATATCTGGAGGAGACACGAGTTCTTCTTAAGTACGAGATGCCTCTGAACGAGATTATTTACGATTTCTTTGATGCTCTTAAATCCAGATCTTGCGGTTATGCTTCGTTTGATTATGAACTTAAGGGATATGCAAAGTCGAGTCTTGTTAAACTTGATATCCTTATTAATAGAGAAGGAATTGATGCGCTTTCATTTATCGTGTTCAAGGATTCTGCTTATGAACGTGGTAGAAAGATGTGTGAGAAGCTCAAGAAAGAGATTCCTCGCCAGCTCTTTGAGATTCCTATTCAGGCAGCAATTGGTAGCAAGGTTATTGCCCGTGAGACAATTAAGGCTCTCCGCAAGGACGTTCTTGCTAAATGCTACGGTGGTGATATCACTCGTAAGAAGAAGCTGCTTGAGAAACAGAAAGAAGGAAAGAAGAGAATGCGTCAGGTTGGTTCCGTGGACGTTCCACAGCAGGCCTTCATGGCAGTTCTCAAACTTGATGACGAAGACTAAACTACCAGATATCTTATTTGGAGAATTAATATGAAAAAACCGCTTAGTATATATGTACATATTCCGTTTTGTAAGCATAAGTGCATGTATTGTGATTTTCTTTCGTTTGATAATGAGACGAATACAAAGAAGATTCAATACGTGAATGCTCTTATGAGTGAGATTCGTATGTACAAGCCATATGCTGACAGATACAGCGTTAAGACCATCTATATTGGTGGTGGAACGCCATCTGTTCTGGATGAGGCTTTGATCGACAGTGTTCTGGATACCATCAATCACATCTTCAAGGTTGATCGCTTTGCAGAGATCACGATTGAGGTTAATCCGGGTACAATTAAATATATGGATATGATTGCATATAGAAATCATGGAATTAACCGTCTTTCCATGGGCCTTCAGTCGGCAGATGATGAGATTCTGCGTCTGCTTGGCCGAATTCATACATACGATGAATTCCTTGATGGATTTGATGCTGCAAGGCGTGCCGGCTTTGAGAATATCAGCGTTGATGTTATGAGCGGGCTTCCTGGTCAGGATATGCATACTTTGGTGGATACTCTTACCAGAGTGACTGAGCTCGGACCGGAGCACATATCCGTTTATTCCCTTCAGGTAGAAGAGGGAACGATGCTCAGCAAGAGAGAGGACCTTCTGACGATGCTTCCTGATGAGAATGCTGATAGGAATATGTATGCTATGACAAAGAAGGTACTTAGCGCTTCAGGATATAATCGTTACGAGATTTCGAATTATGCCAAGCCTGGTTTTGAGAGTCGTCACAATACGGTTTACTGGACTGGCGGGCAGTATATTGGATTTGGTATTGGCGCCGCATCTTATTTTAAGGGCGAGCGTTATACGAATATTAAGAACATCGATAATTACATTGAGATTTGTGAGGATGTGCGAGATGAACTCACAAAGGACACTGATAGAGTGCGTCTTTATGATTCGGCATCTGCAATCCTTCGCGAGGATGTGCAGACGATATATGTAGATTCTCGTATGGAAGAATTTATGTATCTTGGGCTTCGGATGACGGCTGGTATAAGTCGCAAAGAGTTCCAGGAGAGGTTCAAGAAAGATGTATTCGAGGTTTATGGTGAGCCAATCAACAAGTATAGCGAGCAGGGTTATATGTTAGTTGATGATAATCGTATAAGACTGACTGATAAAGGTCTCGATGTTAGCAACTACATTTTAGCCGACTTCATACTTGACAAATAGTGCAAAATTTTTACTGTAGTGAAATGAATACTAATAATTAAAACCAAAAGTTGTATCTAAATTTAATATTTTAAGTATAAGGAGTTCGAGTTAAATGCGAGCTCCTTTTTATGTAAAAAAATAATAAAAAAACATAGAAAAATATAACAATTTGCCTTGACATAAGGGTGGTATGGGTGTACATTTATAGAAGTGATTAGCACTCCGCTTTATTGAGTGCTAACAAAAAACTAAATAAGGATGGTGATCATATGAATCAGGATTTAGAGTATGATCTTGATGCCAGGAAACAGACCATCCTCAAAGTAATCATTTCCAATTATCTGGAAACGGGAGAGCCTGTAGGTTCAAGAACTATTTCAAAGCTTTCTGATCTGAATCTTAGTTCGGCAACAATACGAAATGAGATGTCAGACCTTGAGGAGTTAGGATACATAGTTCAACCGCATACTTCCGCAGGACGTATTCCTACCGATAAAGGCTACAGATTCTATGTAGATACGGTAATGTCCGAGAAGGAAGAAACGGAGAAGGAACACGGCGTTCTACTTGAAAGAGTAGACAAGCTTGAAAATCTTCTTATGAAGGTTGCTAAGGTTCTCGCATACAATACACAGTATGCAGCTATGGTTACATCTCCAATGTTACTGAATAAGCAAGTAAAGTTCATTCAGCTTTCGCAGGTTGATGAGGAAAAACTTGTAGCAGTCATTGTAGTAGGAAATAACGTAGCCAAGAATAAGCTGATTAAGGTTTCCAGAGCACTGAGTAACGAAGAAGTGCTGAAGTTTAATATCTTGCTGAATACATTTCTCCAAGGTATGTCTGTAGATCAGATTAACATTGAACTTATGCAGACAATGAAAGCTCAAGCAGGTGATTACGCTGATATTCTAGAAAATATTTTCGAAGGTATCGTCGACGCCGCTAAAGAAGCCGAGGAAATGAAGATTTATACAAGTGGTGCATCTAACATTCTTAAGTATCAGGAATTGGGAGATGTTGAGAAAGCCACAGCTTTACTGGAAACTTTTGAGGAGCAGACGGGTCTGAATGAGCTGGCTGATGAGACTCTCAAATCGGAGGACTCAGACCACAGTATTCAGATATACATCGGCGATGAGGCTCCAGTACAAAACATGAAAGATTGTTCTATCATTACTTCGACTTACCAGTTGCCAGAAGGTGCCAAGGGTACAATTGGTATCATAGGTCCAAAGAGAATGGACTATAAAAAGGTAGTTAGTACTCTGAAAAGTCTTACTGATGAACTGGACAATATATTTCGAAATAACGAAAGAGGTGAAGATTAATGGCCAAGAAAAATATGAATGAAAAGCTTAAGAACCTCAAAGAAGAAAAGACAGGCGAAGCAACACCTAAAGAACAGAAGATAAAGGTTAATGAAGGTGCTGAAAGTCCTGGAACAGCAGTTAAGGTTGATGAAGTTATCACATACGGTCCTGAAGAGGCTGAGGAGAAGAGACCAAAGCCAGTTCCAAAGAAGAACCGTAGAGGTAGCAAACAAATTCAGGCTGAGCTTGAGGCTGCTAAAGAGCTTGCAGAGGGAAATAAAGAGAAATACACAAGACTCCTTACTGAGTTTGACAATATGCGCTCTCGTAATGAGAGAGAAAATGCTGAGATGTCAGACAGAGGTGCAATGGATGCTCTTGAGAAAATACTTCCAGTTATTGATAACTTAGAGAGAGCTCTTGATTCAGTAACTGATGAAGAGAAAAATGCTTTCACAGAAGGTGTTGAGAAGATTTATAAACAGCTTATGGATACTCTGGAAGAAATAGGAGTTGTTCCAATGAATGCTGTTGGTAAAGAGTTTGACCCAACATATCACAATGCAGTTATCCATGAAGAGGATGCTGAGCAGGGCGAGAATCTCGTAGTTGAAGAGATGCAGAAGGGTTACATGTATAAAGAAGACGTACTTAGACATGCAATGGTCAAGGTAGTCAACTAATTAAAAACGTTAATTATTTTAGGAGGAATATATAAAAATGGGAAAAATTATAGGAATTGACTTAGGTACAACAAACTCATGTGTTGCCGTTATGGAAGGTGGTAAGCCGGTAGTTATCACTAACGCTGAAGGATCACGTACTACACCATCTGTAGTAGCTTTCCTTAAGTCTGGTGAAAGAGTTGTCGGAGATGCTGCTAAGCGTCAGGCTGTTACAAATGCAGATAAGACAATCTCATCTATCAAGAGACATATGGGTTCAGATTATAAGGTAGAGATTGATGACAAGAAATACTCTCCAGAAGAGATTTCAGCTATGACTCTTCAGAAGCTTAAAGCTGATGCAGAGGCATATCTTGGTGAGAAGGTAACAGAGGCTGTTATCACAGTTCCTGCTTACTTCACAGATTCACAGAGACAGGCTACAAAGAATGCTGGTAAGATTGCTGGTCTTGATGTAAAGCGTATCATCAACGAGCCAACAGCCGCAGCACTTTCTTATGGTCTTGATAACGAGAAAGAGCAGAAGATCATGGTTTATGACCTTGGTGGTGGTACATTCGATGTATCTATCATTGAGATTGGTGAAGGAGTTATCGAGGTTCTTGCTACAGCTGGTAACAACAAGCTCGGTGGTGATGACTTTGATGAGGCTATCACAAAGTACATGCTTGATGAGTTCCAGAAGAAGGAAGGCGTAGATCTTTCTGGCGATAAGATGGCTATGCAGAGACTTAAAGAAGCTGCTGAGAAGGCAAAGAAAGAGCTTTCATCTCAGACAGTTACAAATATCAACCTTCCATTCATCACAGCTACAGCTGATGGTCCTAAGCACTTTGATATGGATCTTACAAGAGCTAAGTTTGATGAGCTTACAGATGATCTTGTTGAG
This sequence comes from uncultured Lachnospiraceae bacterium, assembly GCA_902774915.1. Lineage (GTDB taxonomy): Bacteria > Bacillota > Clostridia > Lachnospirales > Lachnospiraceae > Eubacterium_Q. Next base: position 36,637 of record CACYKH010000001.1, read on the forward strand.
AAGACAAGAGGTCCTGTAAACCAGGCACTTGAAGATGCTGGTCTTTCAGCAGATGAGATTGATAAGGTTCTCCTTGTTGGTGGTTCTACACGTATCATCGCAGTTAAGGACGCAGTTAAGACAATCACAGGTAAGGATCCATTCCAGGGTATCAACCCAGATGAGTGTGTTGCTATCGGTGCTTGTATTCAGGGTGGTAAGCTTGCTGGTGATGCTGGTGCAGGAGACATCCTCCTTCTTGATGTAACACCACTTACACTTTCAATCGAGACAATGGGTGGTATTGCTACACACCTTATCGAGAGAAATACAACAATTCCTACTCATAAGAGTCAGATTTTCTCAACAGCTCAGGATAATCAGGACGCTGTTGATATCAACATAGTACAGGGTGAGCGTGAGTTCGCTAAGGATAACAAGTCACTCGGTAGATTCAGACTTGATGGTATTGCTCCAGCACGTAGAGGTGTTCCTCAGATCGAGGTTTCATTCGATATAGATGCAAACGGTATCGTTAACGTTTCTGCTAAGGATCTTGGTACAGGTCGTGAGCAGCACATCACAATCACATCTGGTACATCACTTTCAGATGATGATATTGAGAGAGCTATGAAGGAAGCTGCTGAGTACGAAGAGGCAGATAAGAAGCGTAAGGAAGGCGTTGAAGTACGTAACGACGCAGATGCCATTGTATTCCAGACAGAGAAGGCTCTTCAGGAAGTTGGAGATAAGCTCCCAGAAGATGACAAGAAGAAGGTTGAGGAAGAGCTCAAGGCTCTTAAGACAATCGTTGAAGGTACAGATATTGAGAACCTTTCAGATTATGATATTGAGAAACTTAAGGCTGGTAAGGAGTCACTTATGACATCTGCACAGCAGCTGTTCGAGAAGCTTTATGAGCAGAACGGTCCTGGAGCTAATGCAGGTACAGGCGCTGGAACACCTGACTTTGGTGATGGCGATGTTGTTGATGGAGACTTTACAGAGGTTTAAGATTGAAGGGTGAATAAACTATGGCAGATGAAAAAAGAGATCTGTACGAAGTCCTTGGAGTTTCCAAGAATGCTACAGATAGTGATTTAAAAAAGGCCTATAGAGTACTTGCTAAGAAGTACCACCCGGATGCAAACCCAGGTGATAAGGAAGCTGAAGAAAAGTTTAAAGAGGCTTCTGAGGCATATGCAATCCTCTCTGATCCAGCTAACAGACAGAAGTATGATCAGTTCGGTTTTGCAGCATTTGAGCAGGGCGGCGGTCCTGGCGGAGACGGATTTGGATTCGACTTCGCTGATATGGGCGATATCTTCGGAGATATCTTTGGTGATATCTTCGGTGGTGGACGCCAGAGACAGTCAAATGGTCCTCAAAAGGGAGCTGACATCAGAACTACAGTTCGTGTTACTTTTGAAGAGGCTATCTTCGGAACACAGACTGAGATTGAGCTTCCACTGAAGGATGAATGTCCTGTTTGTAAGGGTAGTGGTGCTCAGCCTGGTCATGCACCTGAAAACTGTACTAAGTGCGGTGGTAAGGGTCAGGTTGTATATACACAGCAGTCACTCTTTGGTATGGCTAGAACAGTTCAGACATGTCCTGACTGTACAGGAACTGGTAAGATCATAAAGTATAAGTGCTCTAATTGTGCTGGTTCTGGTTATGTAAAGAGTAAGAAGAAGATTCAGATAAAGGTTCCTTCAGGTATTGATAATGGTCAGTCAATCCGTCTTCGTGAGATGGGTGAGCCAGGTATCAATGGTGGTGAAAGAGGAGACCTGCTTGTTACAATTCTTGTTGATAAGCATCCTATTTTCCAGAGACAGGGCTATGACATCTATTCTTCAGAGCCTATATCATTTACACAGGCAGCTCTTGGTGGAAAGGTTAATCTTAACACTATAGATGGTCCTTACAGCTATGATATAGCTCCTGGAACACAGACAAATACTAAGGTTAAGCTTAAGGGTAAGGGTGTTCCAACACTTAAGAATAAGACTGTTCGTGGTGATCATTATGTTACACTTGTTGTTCAGGTTCCTGAGAATCTGACTGATGAGCAGAAGTCTATTCTTAATCAATATGAAAATGCTTCTGGTCCTGCTGTTAATACAAGATCATCAACTGATTCAGCTGGTGACTTCTCATTCGGCGGACATAAGAAGAAGAAATTCCGTAAATAATCTATATATTTCCCATTTAGCCCCGGTTGTAATGACCGGGGTTTTATGTTGAATCTTGTTACGGATGGGGATATTTGTTATACTTGTGTGTGTTTTTATAGTTGTAGAATGAAGCTTGAGATAAGAGATATATTGGTTTCTTGGATTATTAGGATATAAAAATATTTTAAATAAGGATATAGGGATGATTTGGACAAAGTTTAGTATAAATACTAGTACGGAAGTTGTTGATCTGCTGTCGGATTTTCTGAGCGAGCAGGGAATTGAGGGGATTCAAATAGAGGATAATGTTCCTTTAACTGAGGATGAGATTAAGCAGATGTTTGTTGATATTCCTCTGCAGTTTGGTGAGGACGATGGATCTGCGAAAATTTCCTGCTATTTAGATGATTCTTACGATGAGGGAAGAATCGAGGAATTAAAGGCCCTGGTTACTAATGAGTTGAAGAGGTTATCGGAGTTTCTTCCTGTTGGTACAGGGATTATTTCCGTTGAGAATACATCTGACGATTCTACTTGGAATGATAAGTTTAAAGAGAATTTCAAACCTACAAGGCTGTATGGCAATATCGTTATTATGCCTGTTCTGGATGAGGAGTCTGATGTTTATGATACCTTGAAGGCTTATAAGAATCTGGATGGTTTTGAGCTGAAGGATGACGATAAGGTTATTAGGATTGAGACGGTTACTGCGTTTGGTACGGGTACTCATGAGACTACAAGACTGTGCCTCGGTCAGGTGCAGAAGTATCTTGTAGAATCTCGAAATAATGATTTATCGGAAAGTTATAGTTCAAATAAATCCGTATTTGATGTTGGATGTGGTAGTGGAATACTTTCGATTGCTGCTTGCCTGATGGGCGCGGGTTATGTTCATGGTCTTGATATAGATCCTCAGGCTGTGAGGGCTAGTAGGATAAATGCTGAGGCTAGTGGATTATCAAGCGATAGGATTGAATTTTCTTGTGGTAATTTGCTTGCTGACAATAGGATTGCTGAGAATTTCCTGGCTCAGGGCAATAATAGAGAGAAGATGGAAAAAGCAAGCCTTGGTTCAGGGATTGCATCTCCAATAAATCCTGATAATGCGGCTATGATGGTAGATATTGGACTTGGAGATTCCGACCCAGTTCCAGCAAGAAAGTACGATATAGTCGTGGCCAATATCCTCGCTGATGTAATCATTCCATTATCTACTATGATAAGACAATACATGACAGAAAACGGAGTATTCATAACGTCAGGTATCAGCGAGAATAAAGCCGATTCTGTTAAATCCGCTTTGATCGAAAATGGTTTTGAAATAGTTGATATAACTCAAGAGAACGAGTGGGTCTGCATCGTGGCCCAATAATTTTTTAATAAGTCATTTAAATTAATTAGGTGTGGAAATATGCATAGATTTTATGTGGATGGTTGTTCGGCTTCGGATAAGTCGATCCGGATAACAGGTGAAGATGTTAATCATATACTCAATGTACTCAGGCTCGGAGTGAATGATGAGATAGTTGTTAGTGACGGTAGTTCTCGTGATTTTGAGTGTCGTATAGCTGAGATTAGTACTCAGGGCGAGGCTTATATTGTAGCTAATATTGTTGATATGCATGACAATAATGCTGAGCTGCCGGCGGATATTTATCTGTTTCAGGGCGTTCCGAAGGGCGACAAGATGGAGACAATAATCCAGAAGTGTGTTGAACTTGGTGTTTATTCGGTGATTCCTGTTATGATGGAACGAACAATCGTCAAACTGGATGACAAGAAGAAGGATAAGAAAATCGCAAGGTATAATCTTATTTCTGAGTCGGCTTCAAAACAGTCGAGGCGTGGAATTCTTCCTAAGGTTATGGATTATATGACTATGGATGAGGCCCTTAGCTTTGCAGAGAGTCAGATGGATGTAATCCTGTTCCCTTATGAGTTTGCTGAGGGTATGGATGCAAGTCGTAAGGTTATAAATGAGCTTGTAGATGATATCGTCGCTGATATTAAAAAAGGTGATGTGGCTTCGGGTAACAACGAGAAAAAGTCCATCGGTATATTTATTGGTCCGGAGGGGGGATTTGCTGATTCTGAGGCAAGAGCTTTAGAGGATATTGGAGCTAAGACCATTTCACTTGGTCATAGAATCCTCAGGACTGAGACGGCTGGTATGACGGTGATGTCAATACTTAGCTTCTTACTGGATATCGATAGCTGATTTTAATAAAACTCAGGGGGTGTACTATGAAAGATAACAGAAGAAAAGTAATGATTGGGCTTTGTATATTTATGATTGCATTTGGCATTTTTATGTTGATTCTTTCAACAGGAGCTATTAAAATACCATTTGCTGTGCAATTTACGCTCAGCTTGATACCTGTTATTATGGGTGTCGTTATGTTAGTTGTAGCAATCAAGGGTGATGGACAGGCACCTGGTCAGCCAGGACAAGGCCCTGGACAACCGGGACAGGCTCCAGGACAAATACCGGGACAAATGCCAGGTTTTGATCCAAGCCAAATGTCAGGATTTGATCCTTCACAAATGAGTCAGATGCCAGGACAGCCAGGTCAAATGCCAAATATGGGGCCGGGTATGAATCCAGGTATGGCACCAGGAATGACGCCAGAAAAGGGTCCTGAACCTGAAAAAGAAGTAGAAAATAAGGAAGAGTAATGGAAGTTTATTTTGACAATAGCGCGACTACAAAAGCATATGATGAGGTTATCGATATAGTTGTAAAGACTATGCGTGAGGATTATGGAAATCCTTCGTCGCTTCATCTTAAAGGACTTGATGCTGAGCATCTTGTTAAGGACAGCACGGAGGTTATAGCTAAAACACTCAAGTGTCTTCCTGAAGAGATTGTATTTACATCAGGTGGAACCGAGTCAAACAATATGGCCATCATTGGTTCTGCTCTTGCGAAGAAGAGGACCGGAAAACATATTGTGGTTTCTTCTGTGGAGCATGCATCTGTCTCTGCTGTTATGCAGTTTCTCATTCGAGAGGGCTACGAGGTTTCTTATGTTCCTAGCGATGAGCACGGAATTGTGACTCCTGAAGCTTTTGCTGACGCGGTTAGAGAGGATACAATTCTTGTGTCCTGCATGCATATTAATAATGAGATTGGCTCAATTATGCCTGTTGCTGAGATTGGAAAGGCGGTCAAGGCGAAGAATCCAAACCTTTATTTTCATGTAGATGCAATCCAGTCATTTGGTAAAATAGAATGCATTCCAAAGAATATGGGTGCTGATCTGATATCTGTTTCTGGCCATAAGATCCACGGACCAAAGGGCTCAGGCTTCCTTTATATAAAGAAGGGAACGTTGATCAGACCAATAATCTATGGTGGTGGACAGCAAAAGAATATGCGTTCTGGAACGGAAAATGTTCCAGCTATTGCTGGTCTTGGCGTTGCCGTTCAGAAGACATTTGATAATTTTGATGAGAAAATAAGCCACATCAGAGCCGTTCGAGACAAGCTTGTCAAGGGACTTACAGCTATTGATGAGGTTTATACAAATACAGATATAGAAAATGGCGCACCGCACATTGCCAGCATGAGCTTTGTAGGTGTGAGAGCAGAAGTTATGCTCCATGCTTTGGAAGATAAAGGGATTTACGTATCTTCAGGATCTGCATGTTCATCTAACAAAAGTAAAGAATCTGCAGTATTATCTGCAATCGGCCTCGATAAACAAAGACTCGAATCAACACTTAGATTCAGTTTTGGTGAAGACAATACTGAAGAAGAAGTTGATTATGCAATAAATACAATCAATGAATTATTACCAGTATTAAGACATTATGTAAGAGGTTAGATAGTTATGAAAAATATTAAGATGTTCTTGGTAAGATATGCCGAGATTGGTACAAAGGGAAAGAACAGATACGTTTTTGAGGATGTTCTTTGTAAAAGAATTAGAAACAGACTGAAGCCATTGGGTGAGTTTGATGTCCGTAGAGATTTCGGACGCATCTATATTGAGGCAAAGTCTGATTATGATTATGATGAGGCTGTTGATAAGCTGACAAAGATCTTTGGTATTGTAGGACTTTGTCCAGTTACTGTTGCTGATGAGTTTACATATGAGTCCATCAGCAAGGCTGCTATAGAGCATTTTGAGGAGTCATTTGGAAACAGCGCTGATAATCCATATGATGGCTATAATTTCTCTTTCAAGGTTCATACCAGAAGAGTTAATAAGAATTTCCCAATGAATTCTATGGAAGTTGATATGGAGATAGGACACGATCTTCTTGAGAAGTTTGAATCCGAGGGCCTTCATGTTGATGTCCACAAGCCAGATATCATGGTTGAAGTTGAGCTTCGCGGGGAGCAGGCTTACGTTTATTCAAAGATTATTCCAGGTCCAGGTGGACTTCCAGTTGGTACAAATGGTAAGGCTATGTCTCTTCTTTCAGGTGGTATAGACAGCCCAGTCGCTACATACATGATAGGAAAGCGTGGAGTTGAGATGGAAGCTGTTTATTATAATTCTCCACCTTATACATCTGCCAGAGCACTTGAGAAGGTTGAAAAGCTCGGTAGAATAGTTGCTCAGTACACAGGTCCTATTAAGTTTTACAACGTAAACTTTACAGATATTCAGCTATGCATTTATGACAATTGTCCTCATGATCAGCTGACTATCATCATGAAGAGAATAATGTTCCAGATAGCTGAAAGACTTGCTGCTCAGGATGATTGCCAGGCAATAGTTACGGGAGAGTCCATTGGTCAGGTTTCTTCTCAGACTATGCAGAGTCTTGGTGTTATTGATGCTGCAGTTCAGTGCCCTGTTTATAGGCCTGTTGTTGGTATGGATAAGCAGGAGATTGTTGAATATTCTCAAAAGATTGGTACATTTGAAACCTCAATCGAACCATACGAGGACTGCTGTACAATATTTGTTGATAAACATCCTGTCACAAAACCTAAGATGTTTGCAATTCAGAAATCTGAAAGCCATCTGGTAGGAAAAATAGAAGAGCTTATAGATAAAGCGGTAGAAACCGCTGAGATAAAATTCTTATCTTAATAAAATATAATGATAAGCTTTATTTTCACTTGTTGCGCTTTTGTTGTTCTTTTGATGTTATTATAAATTAGTAAATATTGGTCAAACTATGTTTGCTGTAGATAATAATTTATAAATGGAGAACTATTATAAAAGAAATTTTGGATGAGCTAAATTCTGCTCAATTAAAAGATAATGAAGAAATATTTCGTTATAATGTAGACCGAACTTTATCTGGTGCGTTTAATCCGATTAGTGCTGGTTTATCAGGAAAAAAACGTGATCAAGCATATAATATACAACATAAATATGATTCATTTGCAGATGCGAATAATGAACCTATAGTTAGAAAAACTTTTGATTATTATGTAGGTGAAACATATATTGGACCTGACCTACTTCACGCTCGTTGTTATACAGTTAAAGATAATAACGCATATAAAGAATTTCAAAATAATTTGATCAAAGATGCTGAAACTCTTGATAAGTTTATAGATGATTCTTTACCTGATGATGAAATTGGTACTAAAGCAAGAAATTTTGTTAAAGCTCAATCTACTAATACTATGCGCAACACAGTAAAAGGATATTCGGATGAAGCTTTGGGCTATAAAACACCTTTAGGTATGCTATTTACATCTTTATCATCTATTGTGCTTAGTCCAATGGATAATAAGAATCTATTATGCAGAAATATTATAAAATACGAAAAGAGTTTTCCTATTTATGATTTTATTATTTCTTCCGACAATTTAAGGAATACATTTGTAGATTATTATATTGAAAAAGATAATAATAATGGATTTCTTAATCCCGAACGAGAATCATTTTATAGACAAAAAATATATGAATATCTAATACCTACAATGGATTTCTATAATAAGTCAATGGCATTTATAGAAGATCCGGCTTCTGAAGCAAAGGTTAAGGAAGATGGTCTAATAGATAAAAGTGAAAAATTATTTAACATGCATCCAATGTCCGAACGTGGAACGATGATGCAACAGGCTAGTTTAGAAGCATATAAGATTGGTCTGGAAAATGGTTGGGCGTTAGAAGATATACCTTTGCTTTGCGCTTTTAATGCAATTATTAAGAAAAATGAAGCTATTGCAAAGGGATTTCCTTTAAAAGATAGAAACCAACTTGAAAACATTGAAGTTAATTATAAATCTGAAGTCCTTAAAGGACAGACCGATAAAATGAAAGAACTTTTTGAGTCCTTTAAAACAAAGAAACTTAATGGTCTTGAAGATAGGAATGAAGTAATTAATTCAATGAAATCTTTAGTTAATGAAAGCACGCAATTAGGCTGTTTTTCATTAGAAAACCGTAATGAGGGAAATGCAACTTATTTCAATAGTGTTGCCACAAGAATTAAAATTCAAGATAAAGCTATTGAGAAGGGCTTAACTGATGCAACATATGACAATAAGCCTGTTATAAGTAATGAGAATAAATTAAATGATTTATCCCAGTTATTTAATACAGCTAGAACAGATGGATGGTTTTCAAGCGAAAGCGATTATCATAAGAATCTTAAAAATGCTATCAATGATCTTCAGGATTTTTGTAAGAAAAATGCCATTCCAAATCAACAGAATGCATCTGAAGATGAGATTAAAGATTATTATGCTAAGTATATAAGCAAACTTGATAAGGTTAAACATTTTTGCGATATCTATATAGATAAGAGAACTGGTGCTTCATCTAAGGGTGGAAAGGAAAGACTTAAGGGTGCTGCTGATTTCTCGAATTATATAGATTTAGAGAGAAATAGAATTGTTGAAACTCTTGGGGCTCTTGATAATGAACTTGGTGATAATATAGACGATATTCGCCAGTCACTTGCAGAACTTGCTCATAATAATGCATTTAATAAATTTATTGTAATGGATAAAATGCCAAAAGATGTAGAAGGTCGAAAAGATGTTGTTAATTTGGCGGCTGATATTTTGGTTGCAAGAATACTAGGTGGACAGGGTGATACTGGCAAAAATCTAGTTAAAACTATTGGTACAGAATCTTTTAAAGCTCAAATACTTAAAAATAAAGATTTTCAAAATGTAATGAAAAACTATTTTGATGAGCCAGGTATGACTCCGGCTCAAATGGGTCATGAACTCACAGAGAAACCTATAGTTGATAAGTTTAAAAAAGTTAGTTCTTCGTTTAAGAAAGAAGATAATAAGGCAAAAGATCTAGCTGATAAGAAGGCTCAAAAGATTGAAAAGATAAAGAATAATGCGGCACCAAAGATTTAATTTAATGCAATTTAAAAATATATAAAAAGTGCTTGCATTATATTGTTAAGTCTGTTATACTCACATTCGTTGTGATGATGGTCCGTTGGTCAAGCGGCTAAGACGCCGCCCTCTCACGGCGGAAACAGGGGTTCGATTCCCCTACGGACTACAAAAGCTCTGCAAATCTTTTTGCAGAGCTTTTTACTTTATTGCAGGAGATTACAATATGAGGAAGATTAATAAATCATTATTATGTATAACGATGGCATTTGTTTTATCTGTTTCTCTTTGTTCTTGTGGGAAACCACCTAAAAAGCCTAGATATTATGACAAGAAGGACGAGGCGGTTGTAAAGATAGATGATAAAGCGGTTAGTAACGTTGAGCCTGGCAAAACAGTTGCTGGTAAAAGAAATATAATCATCGACACAGATACAGGTGCGGATGATGCTTCGGCGCTTATTCTTGCAGCGCGTCAGTCAGATGTAAATATTGTTGGTGTTACTGTATTACTTGGAAATGTAGACCTGGAACAGAGTACTAAGAATGCAATTTCTGCTCTTGACCTGGTTGGTTGCGACGCTCCTGTGTTCAAAGGATCCTCGACTACTTATGACGGAACAGAGAAGTTTGCATTTAGCGTGTTTGGTGAGGATGGTATGGGCGATGCTGATCTTATACATCCATCTAGAGAGGCTAATGAGGGCGATGCAGTTGATTTTATAATTAATACCGTTAAAGCTCATCCTGGTGAGATTGAGCTGATTGCTCTTGGACCTGCAACAAATATAGCAAGAGCTATTGATAAGGATCCTGAAACCATGAAAAATGTAAAGCGTATTTGGTCTATGGGTTCGGCTGGTTTAGGCGCGGGAAATGCGTCTCCAGTAGCTGAGTTTAATGTTTATGGAGATGCTGAAGCTTACGACTTTATGTTGGATTCCGGAATTCCAATTACTATTATCGGTCTTGATATGTGCGGTGATGAAGCGCAGTGGACTGATGATCAATTTGTTGAACTTAGTGAATCTGGTGAGGTTGGAGATTTTGTTGCTCAGTCATTTGGTAAGATAAGAGAGTTTTATAAGGGAAATGGTTCAGATACAGTTATGAACTGTGACTCTCTGGCTATGATGTGTGCACTTTATCCTGACTTTGTAAATGAGAAGATCAACACACATGCCAGCTGTATAATTGATAAAGGCGAAACTTATGGTGAGGTTATTTTCTATAAGGAAGGCTTCACTTATGACGCTGCTGATAATGATTTTGATTACAATGTAGAACTTGTTACAGACGTAGATAAGGCTGATTATTTTAACAATTATCTTGATGCAGTTAGTGGTAAATAAATAGATAATTAAAAAGCCGAATGGCGGTAAAATCACCGTCATTCGGCTTTATATATTTAGGATACATAAGCGGGAATCCTCGGTAATTCAATTACCGAGATGAAAGCGCCATTTTATCCCTGATTGAACTATAAGGTTGATGCAATAATCTACCCAAAATGTTATACTATGTGTATGAAAAACAATCTAATACATTACAGAACTTCGGTCTGTAAAATTAATTACCATGTGGTGTGGTCTGTCAAATATCGTCGAAAGATTCTTACTGCTGATGTTGAAGCATATTTAAAAGAACTGGTACAGCAGATTGCTGATGAAAAAGGCTTTACAGTTCAAATGTTTGAATGTGGAGAATGTGACCATGTACATTGTTTTATTACTGCACCACCGAAGCTTTCTGTAACAGTCATCGTCAAGTACCTTAAAGGAATTACAGGAAGAAAGCTTTTTGAACAGTTCCCGGAAATAAAGGATAAATTATGGAAGGGGCAGTTATGGAATCACTCTTATTATTGCGAAACAATTGGTTCGGTATCGGAAGAGAATATCAAACGATATATAGAACGCCAAAGTAAATCTTATTGAAGGGGGAATGGTTAATGCTTCTATCACATAGGACAAAAATATCACTGAATAATGATTATTCAAATATAATAGGTCATATGTGTTATGCTGCTTATAAGCTTTGGAATGTAGGCAATTATGAGAGGCTGAATTATAAAGAGCTTGGATTATCTGAATATCCGGACTGGTACTATCAGAAAAAATATCATAAAGATGATATGTGGTATAAACAACTTCCGTCACAGACTGCACAAGAGGTTTTGAAGCTTCTTGATAAGTCATGGAAGTCATTTTATGTTCTCCAGAAAACACATGGGATAGAGAACCCCAGACCTCCAAGATTCAAACAGGCTCCTATAGTTATAACATATATGCAGAATGCTATAGTTCATGAGAAAGGTTCTGATGTTGTACGTCTTTCTCTTCCAAAGCAACTTAAGATATTTATGTCTGAAACATATGGTATAAGTGATAATTACATTTATCTTAAAAATAAGGTTTTTAAGGACACGGATACCATAAAGCAGATTAAGATATATCCACCGGAAGGAGACAAATGCGATATTATAGTTGTTTATGAGGTGGAGGATATAATGCCTCTTCCTGATAATGGCAGATATCTTTCTATTGATCTTGGACTTCACAATCTTATGACATGTTATGATTCAACAAATGGAGATACGTTTATTGTGGGAAGAAAATATCTTTCTATATGCAACTATTTTAATAAGGAGATTGCCCGTGTGCAGTCTCAGTGGTCATCCTTGCAGAGTGGAAAAGGAATTAAATATCCCAAGTCATCAAAACACATACAACGAATCCATAAGAAGAAAAATAATTCCATAAATGATTATCTTCACAAAGTTACCAGATATATAGTTTCATATTGTGTAGAAAATCATATAAATACGGTAGTTATTGGTGATATCACAAACATACGTAAAGACAATGATTTGGGGAATGTAACAAATCAAAAACTGCATTCACTTCCATTTGCAAAGATATATATGATGTTACAGTATAAGTTGAAAATGAAAGGGATAATTCTGATAAAACAAAATGAAGCATATACCAGTCAGACCAGTCCACTGAGCAGAGAAGTATCAAAGGAGTCTGCTCAAAAGAGCAATCGTATAAAAAGAGGGTTATATAAGGATGGAGACAAGAGCTGGAATGCAGACTGTGTAGGGGCATACAATATACTAAAATTACATTTATCTGCAAAAAAAATAAATGTAGAACTTAATCCAAATGAAGTTAAAAATCCAATTGTAGCAAAAGTAGCTGTGTAAAAAGCAGTATTGGTGTCATGGACGCACCCTGAATCTACGGAGCGAAAGCTCCGCACATCAGATGCTCTGGCAATTCAATTGTCGAGTAGTTCACGTTAATGTGTAGCTTACTAGTTCATTGATGTATTTGTTTTCATCATCTGTATCTGCAAGGACAGAAGACAGCGGAATATCAATCAGCACATACCTTGTTGTATGTCCGCGGTAATATTTCTTTCCTTTTATATCGACAATTTCTTCGACCAGGACGTCTTGGCTTTTATTAGTGAATTTCTTTTCAAATTCAGCCTTTTGTTTGGCTGTAAGTTCGAGTACAGCATCACTTCTTGTGTTTTTAATTCGTTCATCAACCTGGTCAGGCATTTTATCAGCTACAGTGCCTTTACGTCTTGAATATTTGAATGTATGGATTTCGTACAGTTCTAGTTCTTCAAGGTTATTCATTGTATCTTGAAAATCTTCTTCAGTTTCGCCAGGGAATCCCACAATAATATCAGTAGTAATAGCGGGATTATCAAAAGTTTCCCTGAGCTTCTTACAAGTTTCTTTATATTCCTCAATTGTATACTTTCTATTCATCGCTTTTAGTGTCTTGTTACATGCGCTCTGAAGTGAGAGATGGAAGTGAGGGCAGAACTTTTCTGAGTTCTTTACAGTTTCAAGGAACTTTTCTGTAATAACTCGTGGTTCAACAGAACTCATTCTTATTCTGCAAATTCCATCTATGTTATCAATGGCAGATATAATATCTTCTAGTCTTTTTTCGCCATCTTCGTACGAAGATACATTAATTCCAGTAAGTATTAATTCTTTAACCCCATTCTTTGCAAGAGTAGTAGCTTCGGCGATAATATCATCAAACTTCTTACTTCTAATGCGTCCACGAACGTAAGGGATTATGCAATAAGAACAGAAGTTGTTACATCCGTCCTGTATTTTTATATAAGCTCGTGTATGATTTTCTGGCATAACAATACTGAGATTTTCAAAATCAGGGTCGTGGTTGATATCAATAAAATTATCAACGATGATGCCATTTCCTATATATTCATCAAGTATACGAGCAACGTCTTTCTTGCGGTTATTTCCAATAATAAGATCTACAATTCCTTTATCTTTAAGCTCCTCGCCAGTAGCCTGGACATAGCAGCCAGTAGCAGCGATGATGGCATTTGAATTAAGACGACGCATACGGTTTATCATCTGACGGGATTTCTTGTCAGCCATGTTTGTGACAGAACATGTATTAATAATGTAGATGTCAGCGGCTTCGCCTTCTTTAACTGGTTTTGCGCCTTCATTTTTAAGAAGCTCCAGCATGGCATCGGATTCATATTGATTAACCTTGCAACCAAGGGTATTTATATATACAGTTTTATCTTTTAAATTAGAATACATTTGACTTTTCTCCTCATAACTTTTATTATTATAGCATAAGTTAAAAATCTGTAAATAAGCGGAGGATTTAGACATGACACAGGTAAAAGTTTCACTTAATTCTATGGAAAAAGTTAAATCATTTGTTAATGATATAAGTGGTTTCAAGGCTGATTTCGATCTTGTTTCTGGAAGATATGTAATCGATGCTAAGTCAATCATGGGTATCTTTTCACTTGACCTTTCAAGTCCTATACAGCTTAACATTTATGCTGACCAGGATGAGGACAAGATTCTTGAGACAATCAAGCCTTACGTAGTTGAATAAATAGAGGTTTAACGGGGAGCGCTTGGCGCTCCCTGTTTTTATGTTTTAAAATAAGTCAATGGGACCGGGTCTCGTTGACTTATTGGGGATGAAGGATGCTTGATAAGGATATTAGGGAGCCTCTGTTTGATTATCTCGATGAGAGGTATGGGAAGGTTCGGACAATTGAAGAGAAGACGATAAACAAGTCGAGGGCTGATGTTCTGGCTATTGTAGAGGGATGTATTATTGGATTTGAGATAAAGTCCGATAGTGACACTTATACAAGGCTTAAGCGACAGATAAAGGATTATGAGAAGTTCTGTGATCTTTGTTATGTGGTTGTAGGTGAGTCGCATATTCATGTGGATGAACATATTCCTAAGTACTGGGGCATTATCTATGTTAATCAGGAAAATGTAATCGTGGAAAGGGATGCAGAGCCTAGTCCAAAAGTTAAGATTGAGAATCAGCTGGACATACTATGGAGAAATGAGCTTCTTAATATTCAGCTTAAGGAGGGACTTCCTAAGCTTGGTAATTGGAAGAGGGCTGATATTTATAAGAGACTTGTTGAGACGGCAGGGGAACCAACAATTAAAGCTGATATAACCCAGCAACTCTTTGAGCGTGATTATACTATATGGGATGATCAGACTATAAAGAAGAAAAAGAAGCGTAGACAGATAAAGAGGAAGAGTTCTGATAAAGCAAGGGCTCATGTTACTAATTATGTAGGTAAACGTTCATCAAAGAATGTCAAATAATTTTACTTGACAGTGATTCCTATATTTGTTACTATATCACATGTTGTAAAGGAAAATTACTTTGCAAAAGGTGATAGTATGGATGAAAGATTCAGACAAAACCTATTATTTGATTTTTATGGTGAGCTTTTAAATAATCATCAAAAGGCTGTATTTTCAGCGGCGATATTTGATGATATGAGTTATTCGGAGCTTGCTGAGGAGTTTGATTGTTCAAGACAGGCCGCATTTGACCTGGTTAGAAGAATCGACAAAAAGCTTGAGGATTATGAATCAAAGCTTGGACTTCTTGAGAGATTCACAGCTGCAAGACAAAGAATGGATAGTTTGTCGCTCTCAGTAAATGAGATGCAGGAAATAGTAAAGTCCTCTGATATGGATCAGAAGACAAGGAATAGTTTAAATAAGCATTTAACAGATATATCAAATACATCTGAGGAAATATTCGATAAGTTTTAACCAGTATTATTTGATAATTTAGGAGATAATAAATGGCATTTGACAGCTTAAGCGACAAGATGCAAGGCGTCTTCAAGAAGCTGAAGAGTAAAGGACTCCTTACAGAAGATGATGTTAAGGAGGCCATGAAAGAAGTAAAACGTGCACTTCTTGAGGCAGATGTTAACTTCAAAGTCGTTAAGAATTTTGTAAATACTGTAACTGAAAAAGCTATCGGCGAGGACGTTATGAAGGGTCTTAACCCTGGTCAGATGGTCATCAAGATAGTTAAGGAAGAGCTCGTAACCCTTATGGGTGAAGAGATTGTTGAACTGAAGCTTCTTCCTAGCAACGAGCAGACAATCATTATGATGTGTGGTCTTCAGGGTGCTGGTAAAACAACAACTGTTGCAAAGCTCGCTGGTCAGTTCAAGAATAAGGGTAAGAAACCACTTCTCGTTGCCTGTGATATTTACAGGCCGGCTGCTATTGAGCAGTTAAAGACAAACGGCGAGAAGGTTGGGGTAGAAGTATTTGAGATGGGCACTGATCATAAGCCTGTTGAGATAGTTCAGGAAGCCCTTAAATATGCTAAACAAAAGAATATCAATCTTGTTTTCATAGATACAGCTGGTCGTCTTCACGTAGATGAGGATATGATGAATGAGCTGAAGGATGTTAAATCTGAGATTGATGTTACTTATACACTTCTAACAGTCGACGCCATGACAGGTCAGGATGCAGTAAATGTTGCAAAGACCTTCAATGAAGAGATTGGCATTGACGGAGTTGTTCTCACAAAGCTTGATGGCGATACAAGAGGTGGTGCGGCACTTTCAATCAGGGCCGTTACAGGAAAGCCTATAATGTATGCCGGTATGGGCGAAAAGCTTACAGATCTTGAGCCTTTCTATCCAGATCGTATGGCAAGCCGTATCCTTGGTATGGGTGATGTTGAAACCCTTATTGAAAAAGCGCAAAATGCTATCGATGAGGAACAGGCTAAAGAGATGTCGGATAAAATCCGTAAGGCCACATTTGACTTCAATGATTTCCTTGATCAGATGGAACAGGTTCAGAAGATGGGAAGTATGTCAGACCTGATTGGTATGATTCCTGGAATGAGCCAGAAACTTGGAAACATCGAGATTGATGATAATGCTTTAGCTAAGCCAAAGGCAATCATCCAGTCAATGACACCTCAGGAGCGTGAGAATCCAGACCTCATAAATGTAAGCCGTAAGAACCGTATTGCTAAGGGTTGTGGACTTGATATTGCAGAGGTTAACCGCTTTATGAAGCAGTTTGAGCAGTCACGTAAAATGATGAAGCAGATGAGCAACATGATGGGCGGTAAGGGAAGTAAGAAGCGTCGTAGAGGCGGAATGAGATTCCCATTCGGTGGATTTTAATTAGTTAACAAATAGCCAAAGGCTATAATTTATATTTTTTATTTCATGGAGGAATATTTAAAATGGCAGTAAAAATCAGATTAAGAAGAATTGGTTACAAGAAGCATCCTATCTACAGAGTAGTTGTTGCAGATTCTAGAACAGCTAGAGATGGTAAGGTTATTGATGAGATCGGTTCATACGATCCAAACCAGAAGCCATCACTTTTCAAGGTTGATGAGGAGGCTGCTAAGAAGTGGCTTGCTAATGGTGCTCAGCCTACAGAGACAGTTGCAAAGCTTTTAAAGAATGCTGGAGTTGAGAAATAAGTATAGCTGGAGGAATTGCAAGTGAAAGATTTAGTAGAAATTATTGCAAAATCTCTTGTCGATAACCCTGATAAAGTTGTTGTAACTGAAACAACAGACGAAAATGCAATAAATATCGAACTTACTGTAGCTCCTGAAGATATGGGTAAGGTTATTGGTAAAGGTGGCCGTATAGCAAAGTCTATTAGAACAGTTGTAAAGGCTGCCGCTTCAAAGGGCGACAAAAAGGTTATTGTAGATATTAGATAAGCCGAGGCCGCGGATATTCCGCGGCTTACTTATACTTTGAAGAAGATTAAAACGGGGAATTATAAAGAGGAGTTTTAATGGAAGATTATTTCAGAATTGGTAAATTTACTTCACCACATGGCGTAAAGGGTGAGATAGCTCTTTATCCAACAACAGACGATCTGGACAGATTTGAAGACCTTGATGAATGCTATATCCTTCAGAAAGGCAAATATAATCTTGTCCATGTAACAGGCTGTAAATATAAGAAAAATATGCCTGTTCTTAAGTTTGAGGAGTTTAATAACATTGATGAAGTTGAGCCTCTTCGTGGTGCCGAGCTCTATGTAGACAGAGAACATGCCATCCCACTTGAAGATGGAGAATATTATCTTGCAGATACTATTGGATTTAAGGTAGTATCTAATGGAGAGGTTATTGGTGAAGTTGTTGACTACACTGAAAATGAGGCTGACCAGACTATCTTTATAGTTAAATGTAATGATGGTTCTGAGAAATATATTCTGGATATCCCAGAATTCGTTGAGGAAGTAGATCTTGACGAAGGAACTATCACTATAAACCTTATTAAAGGTATGTAAATAAGCTGCTGAACGAGGAATGTAGGATGAATTATCATGTTATGACGTTATTCCCAGAATTAATAGAATCTGCTATGAATCATAGCATTATGGGAAGAGCGCTAAATAACGGCATTATCACTCTGGATACAGTTAATTTCAGAGAATTTGCCCAGAATAAAACTAAACATGTTGATGATTACATTTACGGCGGTGGCTCAGGAATGCTTATTCAGGCTGAGCCTGTTTGGCTGTGTTATCAGGATCTGATAAAGAAGATAGGTCATAAACCTAGAGTTCTTTATATGTCACCTCGTGGTAAGACATTTGATCAGGCAATGGCAAATGAACTGGCAAAAGAGGAAGATATCATCTTCCTTTGTGGACATTATGAAGGTATTGATGAGCGAGCAATCGAACTGATAGATCCTGAATATGTTTCAATTGGAGATTTTGTTCTGACTGGCGGAGAACTCCCATCAGTACTTATGATGGATGCAATCACCAGACAGATAAGCGGTGTGCTTGGAAGCGATGACAGCGCACTGGATGAGTCCTTTTATAATGGACTACTTGAATATCCTCAGTATACAAGACCTCCTGTTTATGAGGGACTTGAAGTACCTGAGGTGCTTATGTCCGGTAATCATAAGCTGATTGCTGAGTGGCGTAAGGAGAAGGCATTGGAAATAACTAAAAAGAATCGACCTGATATGTATGAGAAGTATACTAATGAGGGTAAAGGGTGAAAAAGGAATTGAATCCTGGATTTTTGACAGTGATATTCTATTGTGGTATAATATCGACCGTTGATGAGAAAAATTATGATAAATATAAGGAGAACTATTATTATGAAGAAGAGAATACTAGCTGTATTACTTTCTGCAGCAATGGTTTTCAGCGTTGTTGGATGTGGTAAGAAGAAAGATGACGATTCTGCAGCTGATCCAGAGGCAACAGTTCAGGAGGAGATTGTTAAGTTTGTAAACGAGGATCTTCCTTCAATCAATGCAGATAGAGATAGCGCAGTTTCAGTTTATAATGCATATTTCGAGGATGGTGCTGACCAGGATTCAGAAGCTTGGAAGACAAAGCTTGAGAATGAGGCACTTGCATCATACGATACATACCTTGAGAACCTTAATGGTTTTGAGTATACAAATGCTGAGGTTTCTAATCTTAGAGATCTTTATGCTAAGTCAGCTCAGAGTCAGAGAGATGCTATTCAGTATGTTGTAGATGCTATCACAGATCTTGATAGTACAAAGCTTGATGATGCTTCTCAGTCAATCAAGGATTCAAAGACATATCTTCAGATGTATGAAGATGAGCTTGAAAGACTTTGCGATGAGTATGGAATTACAATTAACGGTGAGTTCCAGTCACCAAGTCTTGTAGATGCTTCAGTTACAGACGCATCTGCATCAGATGCATCAGCTACAGACGCTGAGTAAAATAAGATATTAGGCAGGTGGTTTTATAGCCACCTGCTTTTTTTTATGCTATAATTATTGCAGTTTTGGTTGGAGGTGTTACTTATGAGTGATGTCAAAATAATGATAGTTGATGACGAGCCTAGACTTAGAAAACTCGTTAAGGATTTCCTGATTAAGAATGGCTATATTGTTGTTGAAGCAGCTGATGGGGAAGAGGCTTACAACATCTTTACATCTACGAATGATATAGCACTTATTATCATGGATGTCATGATGCCTAAAATGGACGGTTACGAGACCTCTAAGGCTATCAGAGAACTTTCAGATGTACCAATTATAATGCTTACAGCTAAGTCTACTGAACGTGATGAGCTTAAAGGCTTTGAGATAGGTATTGACGAGTATATAACAAAGCCATTCAGCCCACAGATTCTTGTAGCAAGAGTTAGTGCAGTACTTCGTAGATCCAAGAGTGATAGTGGTCAGGATACTATTGAGGCAGGCGGCATAGTTATTGATAAAGTTGCTCATCAGGTCACAATCGATGGAGAGGTTATAGACCTTTCATTTAAAGAATTTGAACTTCTTGAGTACTTCCTGAATAATCAGGGACGTGCTCTTACAAGAGATAACATATTAAACAGAGTTTGGAATTATGATTATTTTGGCGATGCCAGAACAATCGATACTCATGTTAAGAAGCTCCGTGCAAAGATGGGAGATAAGGGCTCATATATTAAGACTATCAGAGCCGTTGGATATAAGTTTGAAGTTAGTGACTAAGTTTCGAGGATGATCAATGGATACAAAGTTTAGGCATTCAATACGATTTAAAATTGCAATAATCGTATTCGTTACAACTTTAATTACCATATTCATTTCCTGGTATCTGAGTAATCATTTCATTGAGCAGTTCTATGTAACGCATACTAAAAATATGCTTGTTCAGACCTTTAATTCCTGCAATGAATTCTTTGAGGACAAGGAAAATACCGAACTTCTGAAAGATGGCGATATAGATGGACTCTATGGTAATGTAGATAATCCACTGAGTTGTTCGATTTTTATTCTGGATAAAAAGAATTATAAGGTGGCATCTACCATCAAAATGACTGAGGATACAGAGACTGAGATTCAGGAATTAGTTAAATCCTATGATATCAATAAGTTTATTTATGGTGCCAAGCCTTATGTTGTCGTTCGTAATTCCGTTGTGAATAATGGCGATACGGGCGTTGTAGAAGGCAGTTATTATGACTTGATCGGTCTTTTGGATAATCAGTATTTTATAGTTCTTAGAACATCTGTGGATAGTGTTACGGATAGTATGCAATTTGCGGCAAGGCTGTTTACAAGCGTTTCCTTTGCACTTCTTGTATTTGAAATACTTGTAGTACTTATCATTACAAATATGTTCTCCAGACCTATTATCGAGATGTCACGAATTGCTCGCAAGATGACAAATATGGATTTCAGCGCGAAGATAGATGTAAAATCCGACGATGAGATTGGCGAGCTGGGCGAAAGTATGAACCTCATGTCAGCCAGTCTTGAGAAGTCCATTACACAGCTTAAATCCGCCAATCTGGAGCTTTCAAATGATATCCGTAAGAAAGAGCATATAGAGGAAATGCGATCTGAGTTCCTTTCTCATGTCAGCCATGAGCTTAAGACTCCACTTGCTCTTATTCAGGGATATGCAGAAGGTCTAAAGAGCGGGGTTGTTACAGACCCTGAGGATGTGAATTATTATTGCGACGTTATTTCAGACGAAGCAAGTAAGATGAATGCTATGGTTATGCGTCTTATAGACCTGAACCAGTTAGAATCTGGTGATGATATTAGTATTGAGCGCTTTGATGTTGCAAAGTTAATAAAGGATGTCATCAAGAATTCATCTATCTTACTTAAGGATAATGAGGCGAATATCATTTTCGATGATGATAAAGAGCATTATGTTTGGGCGGATTCTTTCCAGGTTGAAGAGGTAATAACCAACTATCTGACAAATGCAATCCACTATGTTAAAGAGGATGGTAAGATTAAGGTCTGGATAGATGAAAAGGGAGATGTACTCCGAATTAACGTTTATAACGACGGAGATAACATTTCCGAAGAAGACCTAAAGAAAGTCTTTATTAAGTTCTATAAGACTGATGAAGCACGTACAAGAAGCTATGGTGGTTCAGGTATTGGACTTTCAATCGTTGCAGCGATAATGAAAGCTCACAACAAGGATTATGGAGTTTACAATACCGATAACGGAGTTGTATTCTACTTTGAACTTGATACAAACAATAGTATATAGTTTTTTGACACATATTTATTGTTGTGATAAACTTTAAATGTATATATTAATAGCAAACATTTAAGTAAGGAGGGGTGTTCCGTGAAGGCAAATGTTTATGTTGAGTTTTTTGGTGAACAGGTAGATCAGGCTGAACTTATAGCTGAGGCTAAGAAGATTTGGAAAGGTCTTGGAAAGAAAGCTGCAGATCTTAAGAAGATTGAGCTTTATATCAAGCCTGAAGATGACAGAGTTTACTATGTATTTAATGGTAAGACTACCGGTTCATTCCCTATAATCAACACACAGAACGATTTTTAAGAGATTGTATTATTAAATAGACAGCTTTCATCATTTGATGAGAGCTGTTTATTTTTATGTGCTTATTATAATGGTTTAATTTGTATATTTATTTAAATGTGGTATAATTGGCAAGTATTTTACTTAGTGCTTAAAGCACTTAATTTCATGATTTACAATGAGGAAAACTATGATTGCAATTATCGATTATGATGCCGGAAATATAAAAAGCGTTGAGAAAGCTCTGCAGTTTCTGGGACAGGAGGCTGTTATCACAAGTGATAGAGAGACTATCATGAATGCTGATAAAGCAATTCTTCCCGGGGTTGGTGCATTTGGCGACGCAATGAATAAGATAAGAGAAAGAGGTCTTGAAGAGGTTATTCATGACTTCGTTGATACAGGAAAACCATTTCTTGGTATTTGTCTTGGTCTTCAGCTTATCTTTGAAAAGAGTGAAGAAAGCCCTGAAGCAACAGGACTTGGACTTTTAAAAGGAACAATAACCAAGATTCCTACAGAGGTGAACGGTGTTAACCAGAAAGTACCTCAGATAGGATGGAACAATATCGTTGTAAACCCTGACAGTAAGCTGCTTGCAGGATTGGGCGATAATCCATATGTTTACTTTGTTCATTCCTATTATTTGAAGGCTGAGAACTCAGATGAAGTTGCCGCAACCACCGAGTATGGTGTAAAAATCGACTGCGCCGTAGAAAAAGGAAACGTCATGGCTACTCAGTTCCACCCAGAGAAGAGCTCCGAAGTCGGCCTGAAAATATTAACCAACTTTATTAACCTAAAATAAGGAAAAAAATATGCATACTAAGAGAATAATTCCATGTCTGGATGTAAAGGACGGACGTGTTGTTAAAGGAATAAATTTTGTTGATCTGGTAGATGCCGGGGATCCAGTTGAGTGTGGTAAGGCTTATGATAAAGCCGGAGCTGATGAGCTGGTTTTTCTTGATATTACTGCATCTTCGGATAAGAGAGCTATTGTAACTGATATGGTTAGAAGAGTAGCAGAAACAGTGTTTATACCATTTACAGTAGGTGGTGGTATCAGGACTATCGAGGATTTTAGAGCGATTCTTCGAGAGGGTGCTGATAAAATATCAGTTAATTCAGCTGCGATTGATAATCCAACTCTTATTAGTGAAGCGGCTGACAAGTTTGGTAGTCAGTGTGTTGTTCTTGCCATTGATGCCAGAAGACGAAGAGTAGGAAAGGCTGCTAATCCAAATCTTTCATATTCTGAAAGCATTAAAATCAATGATGAATGGACTCCAAGTGACGGCTGGACAGTTTACAAGAACGGTGGCCGTGTTGATATGGGGATTGACGCAGTAGAATGGGCCATAAAAGCTGTGGAAATGGGTGCTGGCGAAATACTTCTTACAAGTATGGATGCTGATGGAACAAAAGCTGGATATGATATCGAGCTTACTAAAACTATCGCAGATGCCGTGAATGTCCCTGTTATAGCTTCTGGTGGTGCCGGAACTATGGAGCATTTTAAAGATGCCCTCACAATCGGAGGGGCTGATGCAGCGCTTGCCGCAAGTCTTTTCCACTTCAAAGAAATGGAAATTATGGATCTTAAGAAGTATCTTTCTTCAGAAGGAATTCCTACAAGAATCTAAATATTTATTTCTGAATGTAAAGGATCATTCCTGGGCCAAGATTATCTGTTGGCCTAGGAATGAATCCATTTTTTTTATAAAAACCTTCGCGGCCTTTGGCACACATAAGGCAAAGCATCATGCGTTCTCCGTTTGTTGTTAGAGAAGAAACATAGTTTTTTAAATGCATCATAAGAGCAGAGCCCACTCCGAGTCCATGATATTCTGGAAGAACTATAAGATCCTGGATGTAGCAGACTACAGCGCCGTCTCCGACAATTCTTCCCATTCCTATAAGCTTTCCGTCATCATTATATGCGGAAATACAATACATACAGTTTTCTATAGCAAGCTCAGCTTGTCTCTCTGAAAGTTCTATCCAACCTACTGATTTCCTAAGTTTTAAATATTCAGCAACTGATAGTCTGTCTTCAGAAAATTTAATCATAATATGCTCCAATAATTAATTATTTTCCATGTTTTCCCTGGCAGCAGCAAGCATAAGCTTGATACGGTTAACCTGGTTTACTTCGGATGCTCCTGGGTCAAAGTCGATAGGAGTGATGTTAGCTTCCGGATATACGTTACGAAGCTTCTTTATAACACCCTTACCAATTATATGGTTTGGAAGACAAGCAAATGGCTGGGCACAAACAATATTTGGTGCACCTTCCTTTATAAGCTCGATCATCTCACCTGTAAGGAACCAACCTTCACCTGTTTCATTACCGATAGAAACAATAGGTCTTGCATATGATGCGATAGTTGATATAGGTGTTGGTGGTTCAAATCGTTTACTCTTTTTAAGAGCCTTACTCATAGGAGCTCTCATTTGTTCAAGTATCTTGATAAGGAAGTTGCTTATCTTAGCAGACTTCTTTGTTTTTCCTAAGTATTCATACTTATAGTTTGAGTTATAAGCTGAATAGAAGAGGAAATCCAGAAGATCTGGCATAACAGCCTCAGCTCCTTCAGCCTCCAAAAGATCAACTAAGTGATTGTTAGCTGATGGAAGGAATTTAACCAGAATCTCACCAACAATACCAACTCTTGGCTTAACAACTGATTCATCAAGTTCAATCTCATCAAATTCTCTAACTATATCTCTAACAATCTTAGAGAAGTTGTGAGAGCCTCTCTGAATATCTCTGATACAAATCTTTTCCCATTTTTTATGTAGTTTATTAACTGAACCAGGAACCTTTTCGTATGGTCTTGTTCTATAAACAACTCTCATAAAGAGATCGCCGTACATAACAGCGTGCATACAAGCTTTAAGTCCCTTCATGTTGATCTTAAGACCAGAGTTCTTCTCAAGTCCCTGGGCACTTATAGAAACAACAGGAATGTGACCATATCCTGACTTTTCAAGAGCACGTCTTATAAATCCGATATAGTTAGTAGCACGGCAGCCACCACCTGTCTGAGTGATTGCAACGGCCAGTTTGTTAATATCATATTCTCCGGACTGGATAGCCTCCATAAGCTGTCCAACAACTATAATTGAAGGATAGCAGGCATCGTTATTAACATATTTAAGACCTTCATCAATAGTTGATTTAGTAGCATCAGGAAGCATTACGAAGTTTACATGGAAATGCTTCATAGCTGCCTGCAGCATCTTGAAGTGGATAGGAGACATCTGAGGGCAGAGAACCGTGTAGTCAGATCTCATTTCCTTTGTGAACTCAACCTTTTCAATTGCTGTAGTACAGTCAACTGGTCTAAAGTTCTTTTTCTCACGAACCTTCATTGCTGAAAGAAGTGATCTGATACGTATACGTGCAGCTCCAAGGTTTGAAACTTCATCAATCTTAAGAACTGTATAAATCTTATTTGAATTAGAAAGTATATCCTTAACACAGTCAGTTGTAACAGCATCAAGACCACAACCGAAGGAGAAGAGCTGAATAAGCTCAAGATTAGTTTTTGAACTAATATAGTTGGCTGCTTTATAAAGTCTTGAATGGTACATCCACTGGTCAGAAACGATAAGTGGTCTGTCAACATCACCAAGATGCGAAATGCTATCTTCGGAGAGAACGGCTACACCATATGAATTGATGAGTTCAGGAATACCATGGTTGATCTCAGGGTCAATATGATATGGACGACCTGCAAGAACTATACCAACCTTACCTGTTTCCTCAAGGAATTTAAGAGTCTTTTCACCCTGTTTACGGACATCCTTCTTAACCTTTTCAGCTTCTTTATAAGCTTTATCGATAGCATCGCTAATTTCTTCTTTAGTGATGTCTGTATATTTTGAGAACTCTCTGAACATTCTGTCCTTAAGAGCAAGCTTGTTATCAAGTGCAAGGAATGGACGAATGTAAGTGATATGCTCAGTTTCAATCTCTTCCATGTTATTCTTAATATTCTCAGAATAAGATGTAACGATAGGACAGTTGTAATGGTTATTTGCATCTGGAGTTTCGTTCATCTCATATGGGATACATGGATAGAAGATAGTCTTCAGTCCCTGCTTAACAAGCCACATAACATGTCCATGGCTTATCTTTGCTGGATAACACTCAGTATCACTTGGAATGGATTCAATACCCATCTGGTAAATAGTCTTATCTGACTTAGGTGAAAGAATAACTCTGTATTTAAGTTCAGTAAGGAATGTGAACCAGAAAGGATAGTTCTCATACATATTCAGAACTCTTGGCACACCAATTTCACCACGGGTTGCCTCTTCGATAGGCAGTGGCTTGTAACCAAAGATTCTCTTGAATTTATATTCATAAAGGTTTGGAAGATTCTCTTTATTTTTCTTCTGTCCAAGACCTCTTTCGCATCTATTACCTGTAATAAATCTACGGTTGCCAGTAAATTTATTGATTGTCAGAAGACAGTTATTTGTACATTTACCGCATCTAGCCATCTGTGTTTCGTATGTAAGCTCATCAACCTCTTTACTTGGAAGAGTAGTTGACTCAAAACCATCTTCATAATTATCTCTAGCTATAAGAGCAGCACCAAATGCGCCCATGATACCTGAGATGTCAGGACGGATTGCCTGTGTACCTGAAACGAGTTCGAATGCTCTGAGTACAGCATCGTTATAGAAAGTACCACCCTGAACAACAACCTGGCTGCCAAGCTGCTTAGGATCAGTAAGCTTGATAACCTTGAGAAGAGCGTTCTTTATAACAGAGTAAGCAAGACCAGCGGATATGTCCTCAACAGAAGCTCCTTCTTTCTGAGCCTGCTTAACCTTAGAATTCATAAATACAGTACATCTAGAACCAAGATCTATAGGGCTTTTAGCAAAGAGTGCTATTTTTGCAAAATCCTGAACCTTGTAATCAAGAGAATTAGCAAATGTCTCGATGAATGAACCACAACCTGAAGAGCAGGATTCGTTCAGCATTACATTATCTACAACCCCTTCCTTGATCTTAATACATTTCATATCCTGACCACCGATATCAAGGATGGTATCTACTTCAGGATTAAAGAATGCAGCGGCAGTGTAGTGAGCGATTGTCTCAACCTCACCGTAGTCAAGATTAAATGCAGACTTAAGAAGTGCTTCACCGTAACCAGTTGAGCAGCTTCCTGCAATTTTAACGCCTTCTGGAAGAAGACTATAAATCTCTTTCATAGCCTTGATAGTTGTATTTACAGGGCTACCATTGTTATTGCTATAGAAATCATAAAGAAGCTCGCCATCTTCACCAATTACAGCAAGCTTTGTTGTTGTAGAACCGGCATCAATACCAAGGAATACATTTCCCTTGTAAGTAGCAAGGTCGCCACGCTTAACCTTGTACTGGTCCATACGCTCTGAGAATTCTTTGTATTCCTTCTTTGTCCTGAAAAGAGGATCCAGACGGTTAACCTCCATTTCAATCTTGAGTTCTGGTGTAAGCTTCTCAGCTAAATTCTTGATGGTAATAGTTTTAGTATCATCTGCATGGATAGCAGCACCAGCTGCAGCAAACAGATGAGAATTCTCTGGAACAATAGTGTGTTCCTCATCAAGATGCAGAGTTTCGATAAATCGAACTCTAAGTTGATCCTGGAAGTGAAGTGGGCCACCAAGGAATGCAACATGTCCTCTGATTGGCTTACCACAGGCAAGACCAGAAATAGTCTGATTTACAACAGCCTGATAGATAGATGCTGAAAGGTTTGGCTTTGTAGCACCTTCATTGATAAGTGGCTGTATATCTGTCTTTGCGAAAACTCCGCAACGAGCAGCGATAGGATGGATAGTATCGTAATCCTTAGCCATTGTATTAAGACCTTCGGCGTCTGTCATAAGAAGAGCAGCCATCTGGTCAATAAAAGAGCCTGTACCACCGGCACAAACTGAATTCATTCTTTGTTCAATTCCATGTTTTGAAAAATAAATGATCTTAGCGTCCTCACCACCGAGCTCAATAGCTACATCGGTTTTAGGAGCATAAGTTTTTAGAGCGGAGGATACACAGACAACTTCCTGCTCAAATGGAACGTCGATTACATTTGAAAGAGCAAGTCCTCCGGATCCTGTTATATTAGCGGAAACCTCCATATCGCCAATGGACTCGATTGCATTTTCCAGAAGCTCACGAAGGGTTTCCTTGATTTTAGCAAAATGCCTCTTGTATTCAGAGTATAGAAATTTGTTGTTTTCATCTATAACAGCAACCTTTACAGTTGTTGATCCGATGTCAATTCCTAGATGTTTCAAGATGCGTTCTCCTTTAAATTTCTTCTTATTTATATATATTTACAGCAATAGCTATTATAAATCACATTTTTTTATATTTCAATGACAATATAAATTCGTATAATTACATTGAGTTTTGTGCCATTTTGTACTATAATTTAATCTGATTTTTTGTGTCCAGGAGGGCACTAATAAAAGACAAAGGATTAATTATGAGCACTAGTAAGAAAAGCAAAAAAGATCTTTCAAATTTTGGTATTCCAAACCTCTATTATGTAATACTTATTTGCACGATAATGGCATATATAATCAGATATGCAGCACCTGATTTATACATGAAACTTGTACTTATTCCATACATGGTTGTAGTCGAGCATGAATTCTGGCGACTATTTACCTGGATATTTACGGTTCCTTATGAATTAGGCGGCTCTTTTTTAATGATTCTTTTTCTTCCAATCAATATGTTCTTCTATTATTCATTGGGTAGAAGACTGGAGATGCTTTGGGGACGCTTCATGTATAACCTTTATGTTATAGGTGGAATCCTGCTTATTGATATCTCTGTTGTAATAGGAGCAATCATTAAGTATTACGTACTTCCAAATCCAAGTATTGGTCAGGATGACATTTCAGGATGCCTCAATGTAACATGGCTGATGTTTATAAGCATCTTCCTGGCATTCACTGTTGTTGGCGGCGACAATATAGTCTATATGTACTTTGTTATTCCACTTAAGATGAAATGGATGGGATACATTGATCTGGCATATCTGCTTTATATATTCATTGTTGGCGGATACTTTACAAAGATAATTGTTGTAGCTTCAGTTGCAAACTACTTCATTTACTTCCTGATCAATAAGGGTAAGACGGCACCAAGTCTTTCGGATATGAAGCGCAAGCGTAAATTCCAAAAGGCTACTCAGATGAAGAGAAGGTCGTCACACACGGATGTTAAATATAATTCTGATGGAACAATAAAGTTCCCGGATAAATCTGGAATAATCCCTCCAGGATACGGAAATCCTAAGGGTATTACAATTCATAAATGTGCTGTATGTGGCAGAACTGAACAGGATGATCCAAATCTTGAATTCAGATTCTGTTCTAAATGCGACGGCAATTATGAATATTGTTCAGAGCACATCTTCACGCATCAGCATATTCATTCATAATGCATTCTGAACTAAAAAGAAACATAAATTAGGAGTTTAAAATGAGAAAGACTGGAAAAATATTACTTACAGAAATTAGCGCTGACAAGAATAGAGAAGAGGGACTTATTAAGTATCAGAGACTTCTGGCTGCATCCTTTACAAACTATGCGACCATTAAGCTTTCAATGAACCTCTTTACTATGTATGAGATGTCAGAGGACATTAGTCTTGAAAGAAGAGATGAGATTGAGGGCTATATTGATAGCATTAATTCAGCTCTTAGAAGTATTTATATAGATAAAGCTAAGGTTGAGGATTCTACTGTTGATGAAATCACAGCAATTCGTGACTCAATCACTGCAAAGATGAAGACTCTTACATATTTCACTGATGCACTTGAGGTTTATGAATATATTCTGAACCGTAAGGAGCCAGAGATTCTCGGAACAGTTGATGAGGATTTCAGCGTAGAAGAGCTTGTTAACAGCATGTTCGAATATGTTTTCTCAGATGACGATACAATGCTTATTAATTCACGTATTAAGGATTTCACAGCTCAGTTGCCTGTAAGAATGACCAGAGAGCATTTCTTTAATATTATCGAGAGTACAATGAATCTTTACAGAGGAAGCGAGAAGAGTTCTGTAAATGACTTTATCGAGTCCATTAGAGATTCTGCACTTCTTAATGTTCCTGAGGACGTTGAGACAGCTTATCCTGAGCTGTTTGAGCTTTATAAGAAGGTCAGCGAGGCTGATTACAGTAAGATTGACAAGACAAGCTTTGATGAGCTTACAGACTGTATAGACAAAGCATCTATGATGATTCAGTCAGCAGTTACAGATTATCTGATGCTTACTGAAATCATTAATGATGTACTCATAGTTCTTTATACATCAAACATTGCTGATAAGGCTTTCCTTAAGGAAGAATATGAGACAGCAAGTCAGATACTTAGCGAGATAATCAGCGCGGATGACATTTATCAGGCATCCGAAAGCTTTGATCAGCTGTTTGTAAAGCTGGAAGGAGCTCAGGAATCTTCATATGAGGACCTTGCATTCCTTGCTGGAAATATGGAAGACCTTTATGAAACTTACTATGAGATGTATGACAGCGAGTCTATTAAAGATAACTTTGATAAGCTGATGAAGGCAGACAGACTTACTTCTTCATCACTTTTCATGGATATAAATGACGCCGGAATCAAAGTAGTTATTGATGAGGCAGATGATATTTTCATCAAAGAGGAAACAGATGATCTTCTTGATGACCTGAAGGGAGTATTTAAAGAGAAGAGTAAGCTGGAGAGAAGAAGCATTATGGCTAAGATTCTTTCTCAGATACCAGTATTCTTCAATACTCGTGAGGAAATTAGAGATTATTTTGCATATGCACTCTCAAGCTGTACTGATAAATCAGAGCTTACAGCCTGCAGAGAGTTAATAAATGACCTGATGGTTTAAAATCCTATTAGTTTAGAATTTTGATTTATTTTATTTGTAGTAAGGAATTGTTATTGATTTATGAAGTTTAAATTGGCTGACAATTTATATACGAAGTATAGCAGTGAAAAAAAGTTTAAGAGGTTTCTTATCAAGATAAAGCTTAAGAGACCTGTTAAAAATCTTTATGTTGTTACTGCGCCTTTATATGAGGCTGGTATTATGGAGATTTATAACTATAACGAACTGCTTCAGCCTTTTTATAGAAAGCAAAAGAGGGTTATCAGCATTCTTGGAGTATCCAAGACAAGAGACGAGGCAAAAGAGCTTGTCTGTGACATTCTTGAGGATACATATAGTACTCAGGGAAATGCTGATATAAAAACATATTTTGGATTAGGTAGTATTTAATGGGAATAGTTTTGATGATACTCAAGATTATCGGCATTGTACTTCTATGTATTTTAGGACTGATACTACTGATTTTGCTGTTAGTCCTGTTTACACCGATAAGCTATAGAGTAAAAGCTGAACATAATGATGAGAATACCATGGCACAAGCTAAATTCGGTTTTCTGGTAGTTAATGGTAAGGCTCTTTATGAGAAGGGGCAAGGCTTTAGCTACTTTGTAAAAGTGCTATTCTTCAAAATCCTTCCTGGTAAGGAAGAGGAAGAAGGGGAGTTCGAAGAAGGCGATGTTATGGACATGGATGATTGGGATGAGGAAGATGAAACTCCGCTGGTTGAGGATTCTTCCGGTGCTTCATTGACGAATGTTGCGTCTCCAGCAGGTGAAAATGAGGAGCAGGAACCTCTTGAACCGGATTTTTCATATGTGAAACCTGAGTCGGATAGCGCAATGAGTATTTCTGATGAGTCAGATAATACAATTAATAGCTCTGATGAATCTGAAACAGTTTCGAATCAAATAGTCGAAGATAATTATGAAGATTTGAATTCTGAGTTGGATGAATATTTAGAAGATACTGAATTGGATGCCGATGAAGAGACTGACGAAGAAATTGATCAGGAAGTTGAAAATAAAGTAAAGCTTTCTCTCGGTGAAAAGTTAGACAGCGTTATGGGTAAGGCCACAGATAAGTTTGAGGAAATAACCGATAAGGCTGACGAAAAGATAGATGAGCTGGATAAGAAGTACGAAAAAGCAATGACAAAGTATGATCATGTTATGCAGTTCCTCGAACGTGACTATGTTGAACGTACAATAAAAAGAGCTTTAAAAATCCTAAAACGTCTCTTTGGAACCATCAAGCCAAAGAAGAGTAAAGGATATGTTCATTTTGGACTTGGTTCTTCTGCAGATACGGGAATGATGCTTGGTAAGGTATCTAGTTTCTATCCGCTATATGGAAGATGGCTGATTCTTGATCCTGACTTCTATAACAAGGGAGTTGAAGGAGATATAGATATCAAAGGCAGGATTTATCTTTTCAGAATTGTAGGCCCAGCTCTCAGAATGGTTCTGACGAGAGACTTCTGGAGAACCTATAAATTAGCAAAGAAGATTTAAAACCAAAATAAAATAATCAAAGAAATACATACATATTGGAGGTTACTATGGCAAACGGTAATGATTTTAATTCAACAGTAAGTTCATTATTCAAGGGGATGGACGCATTTCTTACATCAAAGTCAGTAGTTGGAGAGCCAATTCAGGTTGGAGATACAACTATTATTCCACTTTGTGATGTGAATTTTGGATGCGGAGCTGGAGCTTACGGTGGAAAGAGAAGTGATTCTGCAGGCGGCGGAATGGGTGGAAAGCTTTCACCTTCAGCTATCATCGTAATAAAGGATGGTTATTCACAGATCATCAATGTAAATCAGGATAAGGGAACTCTTGGAACTGTTCTTGATATGATTCCAGGTGTTGCTGAAAAGGTTAAGCACATCATTAAGAAAGATGGTGTGACCGAAGAAGAGATGGCAGAGATTCAGGATGTTGCTGAAAACATTCCTGAGCAGGAGTTCTAAATCTGCCATACAGTTTTAAATAAAATAAAAAAGCCCCAAACGGGACTTAAGTGCCGGCGGCGGGGGTCGAACCCGCACGGTGTTGCCACCAACAGATTTTGAGTCTGCCTTGTCTGCCAATTCCAACACGCCGGCGAACATAAGGATATTATCACATTTTTAAAGGAGATACAAGATGAATATACTTGTAACAGGTGGTACTGGCTATATTGGTTCACATACAGTCGTTGAACTTCTTAAAGCTGGTCATAGCGTAGTAATCTTTGATAATTTATATAATTCCAAAATCGAAGTACTTGATTATATTGAGAATATAACAGGTATCAAGCCAAAATTCTATAAAGCTGATATGTTAAATCCAGAGGAGATGGAACCAATCTTCAAGGAGAATACATTTGACGCCGTAATTCATTTTGCTGGACTTAAAGCTGTAGGAGAGTCAGTTCAGCTTCCTCTTAAGTATTATGAGAATAACCTTACAGGTACAATTAATCTCTGTAAGCTTATGGATAAATATGGATGCAAGAAGATTATCTTCTCATCATCCGCAACTGTTTATGGTTCTCCTGAGAGCTGCCCAATTACTGAGGATTTCCCACTTTCAACAACTAACCCTTATGGAACTACAAAGCTGTTCCTTGAAAGAATTCTCAGTGATCTCACAGTTCCTGATAAGGATTGGAAGGTTATTCTTCTTAGATACTTCAATCCAATTGGAGCTGATGAGAGTGGTCTTATTGGAGAATCACCAAATGGAATTCCTAACAATCTGATGCCTTATATTATTCAGGTTGCTCTTGGAAAGCTTCCAGAACTTGGTGTTTTCGGAAACGATTACGATACACCTGATGGAACAGGTGTAAGAGATTACATTCATGTAACTGATCTTGCACTGGGTCATGTTGCTGCTGTAAATAGAATCAATAAGACTGAGGGAGTTGACATTTACAACCTTGGAACAGGTACAGGATACAGCGTTCTTGATATTGTTAAGGCTTTTGAGAAAGCAAATGATATCGAGATTCCTTACAGCATCAAGCCTAGACGTGCTGGAGATATAGCTATGTGCTATGCAAATCCTACTAAGGCTAAGGAAGAACTTGGCTGGGAAGCTAAGTTTGATCTTGAGAGAATGTGCAAGGATTCATGGAGATTTGCTGAGACAACACTCAGAAATCAAGATTAATATTCAAATGCCCCAATATAGATTTATTATAAAATAACACCGGAGAAATTATGGCAGATAGAGAAACCATTGAAAAGAATAAGATAAAAAAGAATATTCGTGACACCAAGGCACAGGGTAGAAAGGCTAAGAGAAAGAGAAATCTTAAGCTTGCTATACTTTGTACCATCTTTTCGATAATCGTAATACTTGGTGCCGCATATGTTATTCTTCATTGTATTTCAAATAAAGAAAACCTTCGAGACGCTGGAATAGCTGCATTTAATGAGGGTAATTACGCTGAAGCAATCAGTGATTTTGATGCATCACTTTCTGAAACTCAGTGGTTCTCAGTTAAAATGGATGACGATACAAGACTTTACCTTGCAGCAAGTTATATGAGAAGTGATAAATATGACGATGCCCTTGCTATTTATAAAGAGCTTGAAGAGAAGAAGACATCTGTTATAGATAAAGAGTCACTTAAGACTTATATCAGTCTTGCAAATGCACTCAGCGCCTGCAAGGAACAGAATATAAATGAGACTTATATTGGCTATCTCCAGAAAGAGTACGATCGTGGTAACACATCAATGGCTCTTTTCCTTGGTGCATGTTATCAGATGCAGGGAAAGTATGAGGAGATGGAGACTTATTATAATGCCTATAAGGAAAAATACGGCATTAATACTTATATTGCTTATCAGCTTTCAACTTATTATCTGAATGAGGAAAAGCTGGATTTGGCAAGTTCTATGGTTAGTCAGGGGTTAAATGCTTCTGATGATCTTTACATGGATAAGGTTCTTTATAACGATGTCATCATCTCTGAAAAGAACCATGATTATGAGAATGCACTCTCTAAAATCACTAGCCTTAAAGATAAGTACCCAAATGATGAAGTTTATAAAAGGGAATACGACTTCCTTTACTCCAGAATTAATATGAATACTGAGCCGGTTCATACGGAGGGTGACGCGGAGGAAACATACTAGAATGAGATTACCTGAAGAGTTTAAAAATAAAATGATACGTCTACTTGGCGATGAATATGCTGACTACGAGGCCAGTCTATCTAAGCCAATGTATACCTGTCTTAGGGTAAATACTCTCAAAATTTCGGTTGAAGAATTCCTGAAGATATCTCCATTTGAGTTAACACCTGTTCCATGGACTAAGAATGGATTTTATTATGATGCTTCAATTTATACACCTTCGAAGCATCCTTTTTACTATGCTGGACTGTATTATCTGCAGGAACCTAGTGCCACTTTGCCAGCTGCAACGCTTCCAATAGAAGCAGGAGATAAGGTTCTTGATATATGTGCCGCTCCCGGCGGTAAATCCACTGAAATAGCCTGTAAACTTGCTGGAACAGGGCTTCTTATATCCAATGATATCAGCGCATCCCGTTTAAAGGCTCTTCAGAAGAATATGGAAATCTTTGGAGTTCGTAATTCAATAGTTACATGCGAGCCTCCAGAAAGACTTTCCGCAATTTTCGAGAATTATTTTGACAAGATAATCATAGATGCTCCTTGCTCAGGTGAGGGTATGTTTAGAAAATCTTCATCCATGATGACAGCCTGGGAGCAGAATGGTAATGATAAATTTATACAGATACAAAAGAGTATTCTGACTGAAGTAGTTAAGATGCTTCGACCTGGAGGAACTATTCTTTATTCCACCTGCACTTTTGATCCTGGCGAGGATGAAGATCAGGTTATGTTCCTGAAGAGTCTGGATCCAAGCCTAAAGATAATGCCAATTCAGGCACACGAAGGTTTTGTGCCAGGTAATCCAGAGTGGTCCAGTGTAGAAGATGCTGATCCAGAGCTTAAGAATACATTTCACCTGTTTCCTCATAAGGTAAAAGGAGAAGGACATTATGTTTCACTTCTTACTTCCGATTCCGAGGAGGAGGCATTTAGCTCTGTAAATAGATACAGTGTTAAGAAATATCCTGGAAATGTAAACGAAATAGATGAATTCTTATCGCATTTAAAGACTCCATTTTATGCTGATGAGTTGGAATACAGAAATGATAAGCTTTATCTTGTTCCAAAAGATTCACCAGCTATGCCTGGTATGAGGGTCATGAGACGTGGTGTTTATCTGGGTGAACTAAAGAAAAAGAGATTCGAACCAAGTCAGTCATTTGCAATGCTGCTGAAATCAGAAGATTTTGATAATATTGTGGATTTTAAGGCAGATTCAATAGAGGTCAGCAAATATCTGAAGGGTGAAACCATAGACCTTTCGTATGTTGAAGGTATTACCGAACCCGAAAGTGGATGGGTTCTTGTAACGGTAGAGGGCTATCCTCTTGGATTTGCAAAAAATACTAATGGAGTATTAAAGAATAAATATCTCGCCGGATGGCGCATGATGAGTTAAATATGGGAAAGATTGATAATAGCACTTACAAAGAAATAAAGAAGGATAAGAAGCTTCAGAAGGATACACGTTACGGAAAAGGTAAATACGGCCATTCTAAGCATTACAGAAATAACCGTCTTATGATGACATTGGCGATCCTTGTGGTAATCATTTTGGATGTGGCATTCAGCGTAATCCTTTTTCACACACGTAAGACAGTATTTGTAATCGTTGGATGTATAATGGCAATTCCTTTTGCTCGTAATCTTATTGATTTCATAATGTCACTCAGGGCAAAGCCTCTTGGAAAAGAAGAGTATGAGAAAACATGTGAACTGGCTAAGGAATCTGGCCGTAAGCTTCTTTATGATGTTTCTATCACTGAAGAGGACGGAGTTATCTATATTCCTTGTCTACTTGTTTATAATAACAATATCATCTGTTATACACCTCATATATCCGGTGTAAAGGACAGGGACAGAGTTAAGAAATATGTTAGCGGTGTTAATTATGATGAGCATAATTACCGTATCTTCGTAACTGAGAAGTATTCAACTTTTGAAAAGGAAGTTAAGAAGATTGGAGATGCGTCTAATGAAACTCTTGATATAGATCAGGAGATTATTTACAGACTGCTTTCTATGGGATTCTAATATGAGAGAAATAATAGTTTCTAAAAATGAAGAAGGCTATCAGCTTAGAAAGCTTTGTATAAAGGTTCTGAGTGAGGCTCCGAATTCCTTTATCTATAAGATGCTTCGGAAAAAGAATATTGTTCTTAATGATAAAAAGGCTAGTGGATCTGAGACTCTTAAGATTGGTGATTCCATTAAGTTTTATCTCAGTGATGAAACATTTGATAAATTCAGTAAGCCTTCATCGGAAGCTAAATATGATAATGCACCTTCTAATGCAACGCTGGATGTTATCTATGAGGATGATGACTTTATATTCTGCAATAAACCAGCGAATATGCTTTCACAGAAGGCTAATAAAGATGACATTTCTATAAATGAAATTATCATTGCCTATCTACTGGATAAGAATGTTGTGACTGATGAGTCTTTAAAGACCTTTAAGCCTTCTGTATGTAACAGGCTAGATAGAAATACCAGCGGTATAATCCTGGCTTCCAAGTCTCCTAAAGGCGCAAGATTCCTTACTCAGGTAATTAAGGATAGAAGCATAAAGAAGTATTATAATGCTGTAGTTCTGGGTAAATCTGATTTAAATGGTGATTATACAGCGTATCTTAGTAAGGATGAAAAGAATAATAAGGTTACTGTAAAAGATTCAGGTAATGATAAAACAGATAAAGAGATAAAGACTGTTGTTGAGACAGTTAAATATAATCCTGACCTGGATATTTCACTTCTTAGGATAGAACTTGTGACTGGTAAAAGTCACCAGATAAGAGCGCATCTGGCTCATCTGGGATTTCCTATTGTAGGAGATATGAAATATGGTTCTAAAGATGTTAATAGCAGGTTTAAGAAGGACTTTAATATTAAAAACCAGATGCTTAGTGCTGTAGAAGTTATTTTCCCTGATGGTGAGGAAACTGTTTCAGGTAAATCATTCTCGGCAGATCTTCCAGATGAATTTAAAATAGTAAACGGAGTTTAATATGCCAACCTGGAAAACCAGAGGCCTTAGAGGTTCAGCCTTTGAAAGCCTCATAAATTCAACAAACGAATATTACAGGAAGAATGAGCTGGCACTTGTTCAGAAAATACCAACTCCAATAACACCTCTTAAGTTTGATGGTGAAAGAAAACTGATTACTGAAGCTTATTTTGAAAAAGATTCCACTGTTGACTATATAGGCGTTGTTCAGGAGATTCCAGTATGCTTTGATGCAAAAGAATGCAATTCGGACACATTTCCAATGCAGAATATTCATAAGCATCAATACCGCTTTAT
The DNA here is from genome assembly GCA_902774915.1 of uncultured Lachnospiraceae bacterium. GTDB lineage: Bacteria > Bacillota > Clostridia > Lachnospirales > Lachnospiraceae > Eubacterium_Q. Next base: position 75,076 of record CACYKH010000001.1, read on the forward strand.
GGAGGATTTTGAGAAACAGGGCGGAGTTGCATTTATCCTGATACTTTTTACAGATAGAAATGATATGTATTATCTGAGGTTCAGAGAACTGAAGATTTATTATGAAAGAATGGCTGAGGGCCATCCAAAGAACTTTAAATATAATGAGTTGGATCCGGATTATTTCTTTAAAGCTGATGGTCCGGCGCTTGTCCCTTATTTAGAAGGAATTAACTTAGATATTAGTCAGAGAGACCAGGAGTCTTAATGCGAGAGGAGTAAAATATGTTTGATTTTTACAGAGTAGCAGCCTGTGTACCTCAGGTAAAAGTTGGTGATACAGACTACAATACAGACAGAATTCTTGAGAAGATTACTGAAGCTTATGATTACAAGGCTTCTATAATTGCAGTTCCAGAGCTTGCTGTCAGTGGTTACAGCTGTCAGGATCTTTTCTTCCAGGAACCACTTATGAAGGGTGTTAAGAGTTCTCTTGGAAGAATCATCAAGAGTACAAAGGACAGAAATGAGATTATCATCATCGGTGCTCCTTTTATTCTATGTGGAAAGCTCTATAATACTGCATTTGTTATCTTAAAGGGTAAGGTGCTTGGTATTTCAGTTAAGACCTTCATTCCTAACCATAATGAATTCTATGAGAAGAGATGGTTTAATTCAGCTAATTCACTTAGTATTTCAACCATCTGTTTTAGCGAGCTTGGTATTGATACAGGTCTAAATATTCCTGATTATGAGCTGCCAGTTGGAAATGATATCATCTACGATATCGATGGATGCCTTAAGTTTGGTGTTGAGATATGTGAGGATCTTTGGGCACCAGTTTCTCCATCAAATATGATGGCTCTTGGTGGTGCAGAGCTGATTGTTAATATATCGGCAAGTAATGAGGTTATAGCTAAGAGAGAATACAGAAAGAACCTTGTAAAACAGCAGTCAGCTTCACTTCTTTGTGAATATCTTTATGTATCTGCCGGTTCTTCAGAATCAACTCAGGATCTTATTTTCTCAGGACATTCAATCCTGGCTGAGAATGGTGCGGTTATAAATGAAAACAGGGACTTCATTGCCAATGATTACATTATGATTGCTGATATGGATCTTGGTAAGATTAGACATGACAGAATGGTATCATCCACATTTAATGATGCTGCAGAGCTGTTTATGGATGACATTTCACTTCAGACTAATATCAAGGTTTCTGATATCAAGCTTCCTGAATCTGATGGACAGTATATCATCACTTCCAAGAAGCCATTCATTCCTGGAACTAAGTCCAAGAGAATTAAAAGATGTAATGAGATTTTTGAAATGCAGGTTGGTGGACTTGTTAAACGTCTTGAGGTTACAGGTTCCAAGCCGGTTGTTGGTGTTTCCGGTGGTATGGATTCCACACTTACACTTCTTGTCTGCGCAAGAGCGCTTGAGAAGATGAACAGAGACCCTTCAGACCTGATTGCTATTACAATGCCAGCCTTTGGTACATCTGACAGAACTTATAATAATTCACTTGAGCTGATCAAAGCTCTTGGAACTGAGCCGGTAATTATAGATATTAAGGATTCCTGCCTGCAGCATCTTAAGGACCTTAATCATGATCCTGAGCTTAAGGATATTACTTATGAGAATACTCAGGCCAGAGAAAGAACTCAGGTTCTCATGGACTATGCTAATAAAGAGGGCGGTCTTGTTGTAGGTACAGGCGACCTTTCAGAGCTTGCTCTCGGATGGTGCACATATAACGGCGACCAGATGAGCATGTACGGCGTAAATGGAAGTATTCCTAAGACATTAGTAAGATGGATGATCGATTCAGTTGTTGAAAATGACATCTTCCCAGATGCTAATGATGCACTGACTGATATTCTTGATACACCTATCAGTCCTGAGCTTCTGCCACCAGATGAGAATGGAAATATCACACAAAAGACAGAGGAAAATGTTGGTCCTTACGAGCTTCATGATTTCTTTATTTATTACAGTCTGAGATATGGATATGGACCTTCTAAAATTTACTTCCTGGCTCAGAAGGCATTTAAAGAAGACTATTCTGATGAAGATATAAAGAGATGGATAACAATGTATTATAAGAGACTCTTTAGTCAGCAGTTTAAGCGTAGCTGTATGCCTGATGGAGTTAAGGTTGGTACAGTTTCCATGTCACCACGAGGCGACCTGAGAATGCCTAGTGATGCGGCTGTAAGCCTTTGGATGAAAGAAGTAGAAAATTTATAAGAGGTTATTAATGGACTCAACACATATACTTAACAATGAAATCGAAGAACAGATTCCTGTAAATGAGCCTGCTCGTCAGGAATATTTTATGGATAAATGTCATGAAATAGTAGAGGAGATGATCATCAAAAATGGTAAGGCTCCTACATTTCATGTTTCAACATTTGGATGCCAGATGAATGCTCATGATTCTGAGAAACTTTCAGGAATCCTGGAAAAGATTGGATATGCCGAGACAGAAGAAGAGTCAGATGCAGACTTTGTAATCTATAACACATGTACTGTCAGAGAAAATGCCAATCAGAAGCTTTATGGTCATTTAGGTGCACTTAAGAAGAAAAAGGAATCTACAGATGGCATGCTTATAGGTATCTGCGGATGCATGATGCAACAGCCAGAAGTTGTAGATGTAATCCGTGGTAAATACAGATTTGTAGATATTGTATTTGGTACATTTAACTTCTATAAGCTGGCGGAGCTTCTTTATAAAAGGCTTTCAGGAGAGGAAAGTCAGGTTATTGAAGTTCTTGCTGAGCCTGAAAAGAATGTAGAAAATCTTCCTGAGAAGAGAAAATATACATTCAAATCAGGAGTTAATATTATGTACGGATGCAATAATTTCTGTACATATTGTATTGTTCCTTATGTAAGAGGACGTGAGAGAAGCCGTACTCCTGAAGATATTCTGAGCGAGATTAAATGTCTTGCTGATAGTGGTGTTATCGAGATCATGCTGCTTGGTCAGAATGTTAATTCTTATGGAGTTAACTTCCTTGAGGATAGTGAGATAATAAACGCTAATCCAGATTATGGATTCCCAGAACTACTAGAGGATGTCTGCAAGATAGATGGCATTAAGAGAGTCAGATTTATGACCAGTCATCCAAAGGATCTTTCTGATAAGCTGATTGATGTAATAGTAAGAAATCCAAAGATTGCAAGACAGATACATCTTCCTTTCCAGTCTGGTTCAACAGCTATTCTTAAGGCAATGAACAGAAGATATACAAAAGAGGATTATCTGGCACTTGTGGACCGAATCAGGGCTAAGCTTCCAAATGTATCCCTTACAACTGATATCATGGTTGGTTTCCCTGGAGAAACTGATGAGGATATTCAGGATACTATTGATGTGGTCAGATACGCTAAGTATGACCAGGCGTTTACATTTATCTATTCCATAAGGACAGGAACACCTGCAGCCAAGATGGAGCAGCTTCCAGAAGATCTGGTAAATGAACGCTTTAACAGGGTTCTTAGTGTGGTTAGAGAAACCTGTGCTGAAACATCAGCTCGTTTTGAAGGTCAGACAAAAGAGGTTCTTGTGGAATCTCTGAATGACCATATGGATGGATATGTTACCGGTAGAATGGACAATAACATTCTGGTACATTTCCCTGGAGATGAATCTTTAATAGGACAGTTCGTTAACGTTCATCTCGACGAAGCCAAAGGCTTTTATTATTTAGGTACAAGGACAGAAGAATGATAGACAGAAGTAAACTTTCACCAATGATGCAGCATTATCTTAAGACTAAGGATGAGAACCCGGACTGTGTGCTTTTCTACAGGCTGGGGGATTTTTATGAAATGTTCTTTGATGATGCTGTTAATATTTCTAAAGAGCTTGAGCTTACTCTTACAGGCAAGGATTGTGGCCTGGAGGAGAGAGCACCTATGTGCGGAATCCCTTATCATGCAGCAGAGGTTTATATCAGCCGGCTGATTGAAAAAGGCTACAAGGTAGCTATTTGTGAGCAGGTTCAGGATCCTAAGCTGGCTAAAGGTCTGGTAGAACGAAAGGTAATAAGAATTGTTACACCAGGTACCAGCATGGAGAATAATACTCTGGTAGAAGATAGAAATAACTATATTTTCTGTTTCTCAACATATGAAAAGGCAGAAAAGAAAGGTGGTACAGTTTACGGTATAGCAGTTTCAGATATTTCTACTGGTGATTTTGAATGTTCAAGTGTTAACAGCTTTTCAAAAGTACTGGATGAGATTACAAAATACAGTCCAAAAGAAGTATTATATGCTAAATCTTCTAGTTTTGTTAACGATAATGAAATTATGTCAACTTATAAGGAACTAATCACTCGATTATCCATTACTGAGAGTGTAGTTCCTGATTATTATTTCAATTTAGACACATCTATAAGTTCCATAGAAAGACAATTTAATGTATCAGGTGTTGAAGGCCTTGGTCTTAAGGATATTCCAGAAACAACAATGAGTGTTGGAGCATTACTCCAGTATTTATATGATACACAGATGAGTACGCTTGGCCAGATAAATGCCCTCAGGCTTTATTATGCTAACGATTACATGATCATTGACTCATCTACAAAGAGAAACCTTGAGCTTACTGAAACCATGAGAGATGGGGCTAAACGCGGCTCACTTCTTTGGGTTCTTGATAAAACAAAGACTGCAATGGGTGCAAGAAAGCTGAGAAGCTATATCGAGACACCTCTTCTTGATATTCCTAGAATTGAAGACAGGTTAGATGCAATTGATAGTCTGAATGTCAATGTAATTTCCCGTGATGAGATGCGAGAGTATCTTAGTTCTATCTATGATATGGAACGTCTTATGACTAGAATCTCTATGAAGACAGCTAATCCTAGAGATTTACTTAGTTTTAAATCATCTCTTGCATATCTTCCTTATATCAAGAATATTCTGAATGAATTTAATGGAAATATATTCAGCAAGATGTATGCCGATTTTGATACATTGCAGGATATGTTTATGCTTCTGGATGCGGCTATTGATGAAGATGCTCCAATTACTCTTCGTGAAGGTGGCATTTTCAAGGCGGGCTACAGTGAAGCAATTGATAATCTCAGAGATAAGAAGATAAATTCCAAGACATTCCTTGCTGAACTTGAAGAGAAGGAAAAGGAAGCTACCGGAATTAAGAATCTTAGAATTAAATTCAATAGAGTATTTGGCTATTTCTTTGAGGTTACTAATTCATATAAGAATCTGGTACCTGATTACTTTATACGTAAACAGACACTTACAAATGCTGAGAGATTTACTACTGATGAGCTGAGCAAGCTTTCAAGTGAGATACTTAGTGCAGAAGAGAACCTATATGGACTTGAGTATGATGAATATGTAAAGCTAAGAGATGCTCTTGCTCAGGAGATAGTAAGAGTACAGAAGACTGCAGATTACATTGCCACAGTTGATGTTTTGGCATCTCTTTCATTTGTAGCAATGAGAAATAACTATGTTCGCCCTGCAATTAAGGATGATGGAGTGGTAGATATTAAAGCCGGACGCCATCCTGTAATTGAACAGATGATGAAAAGTGATGAGTTTATTCCAAACGATACTTATCTGGATGAACAGGGTAACAGGATAATGATCATTACTGGACCTAATATGGCCGGTAAATCAACATATATGAGACAGACAGCTCTTATTTGTCTTATGGCTCAAATTGGTTCTTTTGTACCTGCTGATAAGGCTGAGATTTCTGTTTCAGATAGAATATTTACAAGAGTTGGTGCCAGCGACGATCTGGCTCAGGGACAGTCCACATTCATGGTTGAGATGAGTGAGGTTGCGAATATTCTTCGTAATGCAACCAAGGATTCACTTATTATCATGGATGAGATTGGCCGTGGAACGTCTACATTTGATGGACTTTCAATTGCCTGGGCTGTAGTTGAGTATATAGCTGATAAAGAGAGTGTTGGCGCAAAAACTCTTTTTGCAACTCATTATCATGAATTAACTGATCTTGAAGATAAGCTTTCATCAGTTAATAATTATTCAATTGCTATTAAGCATGATGGCGATACATTAGTATTCCTACGTAAGATAATCCGTGGTGGTGCTGACAGGTCCTACGGTATTGAAGTTGCAGAGCTTGCCGGAGTTCCAAATGTTGTAACTGACAGAGCTAAAGAAATAGCGGCTTTCCTGTCAGATGAGGATATAACTGGCAAGGTAAAGAATCTGAAGGTTGTAACATCACATAAAGAATCAAAGAAAGAAACACCGGGGCAGCTTTCTATGTTTGCAACCACAGAAGAGATGAACATAGCTTCTGAACTAAAGAACATGGATCTGAATAACATGACCCCAGTGAAAGCATTACTATATCTCCAGGAATTAAAAGAAAGATTGAAATAAGAATACATTTAATAACATTAAGGGAAAATCATGATAAAAGTACTAGATCAACACACAATTGATAAAATAGCAGCAGGAGAAGTTATTGAAAGACCTTCATCAATCGTAAAGGAACTTGTTGAGAATTCTATCGATTCAGGCGCCACAAGGATCACAGTTGAAGTGACTGATGGCGGAACTTCTATGATCCGAGTGACTGACAATGGTTCGGGAATTGAGGCTGATGATGTTCGCAAGGCCTATATGAGCCATGCAACAAGTAAACTGGATAATGTTGATGACCTTATGAACATAGTTTCACTTGGTTTTCGTGGTGAGGCTCTTTCTACCATTGCAGCTATTTCTCAGGTTGAGATGATAACTAAAACTCGTGATTCTATGACTGGTATTAAATATGAAATTCACGGTGGAAAAGAAATTGAATTTAAAGAGATTGGCGCTCCTGACGGAACAACGATCATTTCCAGAAATATCTTTTACAATACACCAGCCAGACTGAAATTCTTAAAGTCAAACGTGACGGAGGCATCTTATATAAATGACCTCATGACGCATATTGCACTTTCTAATCCGGATATTTCTATCAAGCTTATTTCAAATAATAAAACAATAATAGATACTCAGGGCGATGGACGTCTTAGAGAAACTATTTACAGCCTCTATGGAAAAGACATTACAAGAGGTCTTCTTGATGTTGATTATAAGGATGAGAATGTTCGAATCACCGGATTTATTGGAAAGCCATTCCTTTCAAAGGGAAATAGAAGCTTTGAAAATTATTTTGTAAATAAGAGATATGTAAAGAGTGCTGTTGTAAATAGAGCAATAGAAGAGGCTTATAAAACTCATATTATGCAGCATAAATTCCCATATACTGCACTTTTCATTGAGCTTCCAACATATATGGTAGATGTAAACGTGCATCCTGCTAAAAGAGAATTCAGATTTGATGATGAGCAGGGACTTTTCCGTGCTGTGTTCCATGCAGTGAAGGATGCATTGATAGATAAAGAAATGATTCCTGATGCGGTACCATTTAAGGAAAATGATTCAAGTAATGAAACTGAGAAGCCTCAGACAGGTGTGAGCCAGCTGCTTAGTTCTGTAAAAAAGAATACAGAAGATAGTTCAAATACGCAGAATGATAATACTATAAGAGAAAATATTGTAAGTGATAATACTTCTAGTAAATCAGATAATGCGAATTTCTTTGAGGAGAAATCTAATACATTTAGCTCTGCAAAAGATAGGGTTGATATTTCTTCTAATAAGAATGGTGGGGCAAGTTTCTCGATACTTGAGAGTTTACTACCTCAGGAATATAGAGATAAGCTAAACAATTTAAATAATAACAATACAAGTAAACCTCTTCCTAAAAGTAGTTATCAGCAGGAGGAGATGTCTGAAACAAGATATCTTTCAGAAGAGGCAAAGGGACATCATAAGATTATCGGCCAGGTATTTAAGACTTACTGGATTACAGAATATGATGGAACAATGTATTTAATGGATCAGCATGCTGCTCACGAAAAGGTTAATTACGAAACCTTCCTGGAAGAGTTTAAGAACAGGAAGATTCATTCTCAGAATCTTTTCCCACCTGAAATGATTAGCCTTACAAATAAAGAAAAGGTAGCAGTTCTTGAAAATGTAGATTATCTGAAACAGTATGGATTTGAGATAGAAGATTTTGGCGCGAATGACATTAAGCTTTCTGCTATGCCAGCTAATCTTATTGGCCTGGATGGAAGAGAAGTATTTAATGAACTTGTGGCATATCTCAGTGATGGAGTTGAGAATGTTACAGAGGACATTTTCGTTAGAAAGCTTGCCACAATGGGCTGTAAAGCTGCAATAAAAGGTAATCAGGAAATTACTGAGTATGAGGTAAGGGACCTAATTGAAAAGCTTATGAGGCTGAAGGACCCATATACATGCCCTCATGGCAGACCAACACTGGTTAAGTTCACTCAGGCTGATTTGGATAAAATGTTTAAGCGTATAGTTGACTAATGAAGAACTATTCATTCTTTAAGAAAGATTTATAAAAGAACTAAAGAAAGAATTAATAAATAAAAAATATAATGGTAAATAATGTTAAGGAAAAACTTAATATAGATTCAAAACCACTAATAATCCTTACTGGACCTACGGCTGTGGGCAAGACTGACCTTTCCATTAAACTTGCAAAAGCTCTTGATGGAGAGATTATTTCCGCTGATTCGGCTCAGGTTTATAAAGGACTTGATATCGGAAGTGCAAAGGTTACTGAGGAAGAGATGCAGGGGGTTCCTCATCATCTGATTGATGTTTATGAACCCGACTTTTCATTTGATGTAACAGTATTTAAGGAAGAAGCCAAGAAAGCTGTAGAGGAAATCTATTCCAGAGGGAGAATTCCTATAATTGTTGGTGGTACAGGATTCTATATCCAGGCGCTTCTTTATGACATTTCATTTGATGAAAGCGAGGAGACAGGAGCATACCTTGCGGATTTCGAAGAAGAAATAAGAAAACAAGGCGCATCTGGAGAGACATTTAGAGAAGTGCTGGAGAATTTTGTAGAGTTATCTAATACAAAATCAACTGATAAGAATGTTTCATATGATTTAAATGAGATAAATGATAATAAGGCACTGGATGTATTATATAGCAATCTTACTGAGATAGATCCGGATTCTACTAAGGTAATACATAAAAATAATTACCGAAAAGTAATAAGGGCTCTTGAATTCTATCATTTCTATGGAGAGCCAATATCAGCTCATAACTCAAGAGAGCGTGAAAAGAGTTCTGCTTACAATAGTTTTTATTTTGTACTAAATATGAACCGGGATCGACTCTATGAAAGAATTAATAAGAGAGTTGATATCATGATGAATAATGGTCTTGTTGAAGAAGTTAAGAAGCTTAAAGAACAAGGACTAACCCGAGATATGACATCAATGCAGGCTATAGGCTATAAAGAAATTTACGATGCATTAGAAACAGGTGGCTCAATGAAAGATGCTGCTGAGCAGATTAAACTCAATACCCGCCACTTTGCAAAGAGACAGCTCACCTGGTTCCGCCGCGAAAAAGATGTCATTTGGCTAGACCGCGACGAATTTTCAAACCACTATACTCTGGACTCTGCAGAAACTGATGACAGAATACTAGAGTATATATTTAATAAAATAAGTCACTAGGGACCCAGGGCTCGATTCCAACGGAATCGACACGACTCGTACCGAGTCGAGCCCCGTCCCGTTGACTTATTTGGAGGAAATTATGGATTTAAAACAGTATTATTTGGATTGTGGTATTTCGGAAAAGGTTTATGAGTATGCCACAGAGATTGAGGAAAAGTTGAAAGACAGGTACGAGAAGATTGATAAGGTAGCTGAGATGAATCAGATCAAGGTTCAGCAGGCTATGGCTAAGTGCCGTCTTGCAGCTGAGCATCTTAGTGGAACTACAGGCTATGGTTACAATGATTCTGGACGTGATACGCTTGAAAAAATTTATGCTGAAGTGTTCCATACAGAGGATGCTCTGGTTCGTCAGCAGATTACATGTGGTACTCATGCGCTGACAATCGCTCTTGCCGGAAATCTTAGACCTGGAGATGAAATGCTATCTATAGCAGGAGCAGTATATGATACTCTTCAGGGTGTTATCGGTGTAAGAGAGGAGAAAGGTTGTCTCGCTGAATATGGCATAACTTATGACCAGGTTGATTTAAAGAATGACGGCTCCTGGGATTTTGAAGGAATAAAGGCTAAGATTAAGCCAAATACAAAGCTAATTGAGATTCAAAGATCTAAAGGCTATGACACCCGACCATCACTTTCTGTTGAGCAGATTGGTGAGGCGATAAGCTTTATCCGTAAGGTGGAAGAGGAAACAGGTCATGACCATATAATCATAATGGTTGATAATTGTTATGGTGAATTTGTTGAGACAATAGAGCCTTCTGATGTTGGTGCTGATATGGTTGTTGGTTCACTTATCAAGAATATTGGTGGCGGACTTGCCCCAATTGGTGGTTATATCTGCGGAACCAAGGAATGCATAGACAACTGTGCAGCAAGGCTAGTTACACCAGGAATTGGTAAAGAGGTTGGAGCATCTCTCGGAATCACATCTCAGTTTGCTGAGGGACTTTTCCTTGCCCCAACAGTTACAGCGGCCGCACTTAAGGGCGCTATATTCGCCGCAAATATATATGAAGGCCTTGGATTTAAGGCCGTTCCAGATGCCAATGAAGAAAGATATGATATCATCGAGGCGGTCACATTTGGAAATCCTGAGCTTATTCAGGCATTTTGCGAAGGTATTCAGGCAGCTGCTCCAGTAGATAGCTATGTTAAACCTGTACCTTGGGCTATGCCTGGTTATGATTCTGATGTCATTATGGCGGCAGGAACATTTATCTCAGGTGCATCTATAGAATTATCAGCAGATGCCCCAATGAAAGAGCCTTATGCCGTTTATTTTCAGGGTGGTCTTACCTACCCACATGCTAAGTTTGGCATTATGATGTCACTACAAAAAATCGTGGATAAAAACCTCATAGTGTGGTAACATAACTCTTGGATTTATTTCGTCCTAGTGCTGATGGAGGCTTCAGACTGGAGGACAAATGAATAATCTAAGAATTAAAGATATGGCTACTAACGAGAAGCCTATCGAAAAACTGGTAAAGTTTGGTGCAGAAAAGCTTTCTGACGCTGAACTCCTGGCTATCATACTCCGATCTGGTAGCAGGAAGATGAGTGTAATAGAGACGGCCCAGCGTATCCTGAATGATCATCCAATTCATAAAGGTTTGCAGGGACTGAATCACAGGCATTTAAATGAACTCACCAAAATACCAGGAGTTGGTACCGTTAAGGGTTGTCAGATAATCGCGCTTACAGAAATATCCCGCAGAATGTCTTCAGAAATATGTGAACAGAAACTAACCGTTGATTCACCTGAGACTGTTGCGGATTATTTTATGGAAGAGGTTAGATACCTTGAGAAAGAACGCGTTTACGCTTTATTTGTAGACAGTGCAAATTGTATTATCCATAGAGTTCTGATATCTGAAGGCAGTATCAACCGAAGCTTAATGGATCCGAGAGAGCTTTTTAAGGAAGCTCTAAAGGCAAATGCCGCCAGCATAATCCTGGTTCATAATCATCCGTCAGGTAATCCAGAACCAAGTGATTTAGATATTATAGTTACAAAGAAGATAGAAGAGCTGGGAAATAATCTCGGAATCAAACTGCATGACCATATTATTATTGGAAATGGTGTTTACGAAAGCTTCTTAAACAGAGGCATTCTACAATAAAGAGGAAAATATGAAATTCGATTATAAAAAGGATATATCACCTAAATACATACTTATATTCCTGTCTGTCATATGCATTGCACTTACTATAGTCTCTGCATTTTTTCCTGATGTTTTAAAGCCTGTAAAAGAGTATACTGGCGAACTTATCACACCAATGCAGCAGGGTGTAAATGATATAGGTAAATGGGTAGAAAAGAAGATAGAAGTTTTTGGAGATGTTGAAGAGCTGAGAGCCGAGAATACAAAGCTTAAAGGTCAGGTTACAAATCTCCAGAATGAAGTTGGTAAGCAGGAAGCTGAGCTGGCTGAACTCCAGACACTTCGTGATCTTTATGATCTTGATGAGTTATATCCTGATTATGAGAAGACTGCAGCCAGAGTATTCTCTGTAAATTCTTCTGGCTGGTTCAATGAGTTCTATATTGATAAAGGACTTAATGATGGAATATATGAGGGCTGTAACGTACTTTGTGACGAGGGCCTTCTCGGAATAGTCGTAGAATCCTATGATGATTATGCTAGGGTTCGTGCGATTATAGATGATAGAGCCAATGTAACAGGCGAAATAGGTGGAGCAGGATATCTTTGTACAGTTGAAGGAAGTCTTCAGACAATGGATAATGGATATCTGCTTGCTACAGATATAGATAAAAATGCTGTTATCAGCGAAGGAGATAAGGTTATTACATCGAATGTATCTGATAGATACTTATATGGTATTACTATCGGATATGTAACCAGTATTGAGCAGGATTCAAACAATCTTACTCAGACAGCAAAGATTACCCCAACAGTTAATTTTACTGATATCAAGGATGTACTTGTAATTCTTGATCGTAAACAGGAAGTGAATTATTAATGCGCAGAGTCATTACTATATTATTACTTATCTTAATATCGTTTCTGCTACAGAGTGTTGTTTTTTCATATGAGAATGTCTCCGGATTTTCTCCTAATCTTATGCTTATCCTCACGATGTCATTTGGCATTATGAGAGGTAGAAGAGAAGGACTTCTTACCGGGTTTGTTTGTGGTTTCCTTTATGACATTTTCTTTGGAACACTCATAGGTCCTTATATGTTCCTATTTATGATAATTGGATACTCTAATGGCGCCTTCCATAAGGAATATCTTATGGAAGATGTTATGATGCCTGTATTTATTATATTTATGGACGAGATAGTATTTAATACTGCGGTTTATGTACTTTCATTCCTGCTCAGAAACAGAACAGGCATTATGTTCTATATAATTCATGTATTCCTGCCACAGATAGTACTTACAGTTATTGCAACTGTTATTATTTATAGATTCTATGTATGGATTAACAAATATCTAAAGAAGAAGGTCGGCGAAAATGAGATTGCTTAAAGATCTGTTTATATCCATAAAAGAAATAACCATTGATTATATCAGGAGTCGAATCTTTCCGGTGACTCTTATTCTTATTGTGCTCTTTACACTGCTTATAAACAGGCTTTTTACTCTTCAGATTGAACAGGGTGAACAGTATAACAAGAGCTTTGAATATAAGTCTGAGAAGACTCTGACAGTCAATTCAATCCGTGGCAAGATTTATGATGTTAACGGAAATCTTTTAGCGTACAATGTAATCTCTTATACACTTACATTTGGTAATAATACATTACTTCCTGAAGAAGCAGAGAAGAGAAACCTATCCGAAAATAAATACAAAAATATGATCATCAATAATACACTCAACATTCTTAACGAGAATGGTGATGATGTTGATATTGGATTCTATATTAAAGAGAATAATGGTAAGTATAAATACACCATAGATGGCGCACCATTAAAGATGTTCCTGAAAGATGTTTATGCCGTAGATTCGGTTGAGGATCTTTCTGAAGAACAGGCAAATGCCACCGCCGAGGAAGTAGTTGTTTATCTTAGAAACCTGTTTGAGATAACTGCTGAATATGATACAGAAACTGCGATGAAGATTCTTGCCTGCAGATACAGTCTGTGGCTGAACCGTTATCAGCAGTATGTTCCTGTAGAAATAGCACATAATATCTCTGAAAAGAGCCGTGCAACTATAACTGAAAATAAAGATAATCTGCTCGGTATGGACATAATGGTCACATCCAGCCGTGTTTATAATGATGCTAAATATTTCTCACATATCATTGGTTATGTAGGAAAGGCTTCTCAGGAGGATATTGATTATCTGAATGAATCTCTCGGAGAAGATAAGTACAGCAGTAATGATGTGGTTGGTAAATCCGGTATTGAGAAGGTATTTGAAACTGACCTTCATGGTACTGATGGAGAACAGCTCCTTTATGTAGATAATCTTGGAAAGGTGCTGGAGGTTGAAAAGGATACACCTTCAATCGCTGGTAATGACATTTATCTGACTATTGATAGTGACCTTCAAAAGTATTGCTATGACATGCTTGAGAAGGAAATTGCATCTATCCTTATGTCTAAGATTTATAACGTTGCTGAGGTTTCTGAAGATAATCCAGATAAGCTGATAGCTATTACAGATGTTTATGCTGCATTCTTCAATAATAATCTTCTGAAAATCTCAGAAATGAATAGCCCAACAGCTTCAGACCTTGAGAGAAGTACTTATAATACATTTACTGCAAGACAGGCTACAACCCTTGAAACAGTTAATGGACTTCTAACAGACAATCCTGTCGAACTTAAGAATCTCGATAGTGAATACAGAGATTATTGCGAGTATATTTGCGAAATGCTCAGTAAAGAGGGCATTTACAATGTTGGCAAGGTAAATCAGAATTCTAAGAAGTTCCTTGCTTATACAAATGATGAGACATCTCTTCAGGACTTCCTGCATTATCTCATAAGTGTTGAGGCAATAAATACAACCTCAATACAGGAAGATGATAAATACTACGATTCTGATGAGATTTACAGTATGCTCATTGACTATATTATTGAGCATCTTAAGGATGATTCAGATTTTAATAACCGAGTTATCAGAAATATGATCAAGGAAGGTTCTATTTCAAGTTATGATGTTGTTAACCTTCTTTATGATCAGGGAGTTCTTACAGAAGAGGGTGATGTTGAGTATTCATCCTTCCGTCTCGGTGGAATGACTCCTTATGGATTTATTATTGCTAAGCTTACATCTCTTGAAATAACACCTGCAATGCTTGCACTTACACCTTGTTCAGGTGCTGTTGTAGTTACAGATGTAAACACTGGTGAAGTTAGAGCAATGGTTAGTTATCCAAGTTATGATAATAATTATCTGACCAACCAGGTTGATCCTGATTATTATGCAAGCCTTCTTGAGGATAATACAGATCCTCTTTATAACAGAGCTACTATGATGCGTACTGCACCAGGTTCTACATTCAAGCCTATTTCTGCCGTAACAGGTGTTTCAGAAGGCGTTCTGGGTGTTGATGAGTATATTACTGACCTTGGTGTATTTGAAGAGGTTTATACAAAGCCTAAGTGCTGGATTTACAGAGATTATCATTTAACACATGGTTCTATCAATATTCCTACAGCTCTTGATATTTCTTGTAACTATTTCTTCTTTACTGTAGGTTACAGACTTGCTACAAGAACTGGAACATATGTCGATGATGAAGGTCTTGCAAGTCTTAAGAAATATGCAAGTATGTTTGGTCTTACAAGTAAATCTGGTGTTGAGACAGAAGAGATTGAACCTCATTTCTCTAATAACGATGCTGTTACCAGTGCTATTGGACAGGGTACTCACGCCTATGCTCCGGTGCAGCTTTCACGTTATGTTTCTACTATTGCGAATGGTGGAACATGTTACAATCTGTCTCTTATGAATAAGATTACAGATTATGAGGGTAATGTGGTAAGGACATCCAACCATACGATTGCATCTCAGGTTAATATCGATCAAACGCTTTGGAACCAGATACATACTGGTATGCGTCTCGTTGTAACGGACGATCTTGAGAAGAATAAACTTTTAAATACCATCAATGTTGAAGTTGCTGGTAAAACAGGAACCGCCCAGGAAGGAGAGGACAGGCCTGCTCATGCGTTGTTTATTTCCTATGCGCCGTACTCCGCACCTGAGGTTTCAGTTACTACGGTAATTCCAAATGGATATGCATCCTCGAATGCTGCGGATCTGACCGGTTTCATTTATGCATATCTATATGATAAAGAAGCGCTTAATAACGCTGAATTTACTAAAGATAATGGAGAAGTTGGAGACTAAGAATGTTTAGAAGATATAATCTTAAAAATTATAACTTCATACTTATTTGTCTGGTTATTGCACTCATGATAATTGGTGTTTACGTTATTGACAGTGTTAATGATGAGTACACCATGAAACAGGCAGTCGGAGTAGCACTGTCAGTTGTTATCATGATAGCCCTTTCATTTGTGGACTATCACCTGATATCAAAGTTCTTTGTACCACTATATGCATTTAGTAATGTACTTCTGGTACTGGTTCTAATTGCAGGTTCTACTGTAAATAATGCTACAAGATGGTTCACGATTGCGGGTATTACATTCCAGCCATCTGAGCTTGCAAAGACTATTATGATCATATTCTTTGCCACATACCTTAGTAAGCTGATGGATAAAGAAAAGGTAAATACCTTCGGTGGAATAATGGGATTTATCATATTCTGGTCAATCCCTATAGCGCTTATTTTCTTTGAGCCTGACCTTTCAACTCTTGTATGTCTTGGAGTAGTTCTGCTTAGTTTGTTCTATATTTCAGGACTTAGCTACAAGATAATAGGAGTAGCTCTGCTGATTCTTATACCTTCATTTAGTATATTTATCTGGTATATTCAGACTCCTAATCAGCATCTTTTGTATGAGCATCAGGTTAAGAGAATAATGTCATTCATTAACCCATCTGAATATGAGGACGAGACCATGCAACAGGAAAACTCTGTAATGGCTATTGGTTCCGGACAGCTCATGGGTAAGGGACTGAAGAGTGATAGTGAGGCTGCAACAACCAGTGATACAAACCTTATTTCCGAGCAGCAGACAGACTTTATTTTCTCCGCAATTGGCGAATCTTTTGGCTTCTTCGGAAGTGTAATTATAATTGGAATTATTCTTCTTATAGTGTTACAATGTATAAGGGCTGGCAGGCATGCACGAGATGAGTTAGGTCTTCTGATTTCATCAGGTATGGCATGTCTTATTGGTTTTCAATCATTTATAAATATTGGCGTGGCAACCAGACTATTACCAAATACTGGTATACCACTTCCATTTATTAGTTATGGACTTACATCACTTCTTAGTCTGGCTATTGGAATAGGCATAGTTTTGAATATAAGTCTTCAAAAGAGAAAGTATTAGTTTTATGTGGGAGGAACCTAATGAATATCGTACTTATAGCGCATGATCCAAAGAAAAAGCTGATGCAGAACTTCTGTATAGCTTATAGGGGAATTCTTGAGAATCATGATATTTATTCAACTGCTACAACAGGACGACTTGTAGAAGAGGCTTCTGGTGTTACTGTACACAAGTTTCTTGCTGGTCATCTTGGCGGGGTTGAGCAGATTGCAACGCAGATTGAATCTAACCAGATGGACCTTGTTATTTTCCTTAGAGAGAATAGCATGAGTCAGCCACATAATAACGACTTTCATAATATTTCCACTCTATGCGATATCTATAATATTCCTATCGCATCTAATCTTGCTACTGCAGAGCTTCTTATTAAGGCGCTTGAAAGAGGAGATTTGGACTGGAGATCACTTTATAAGAACTAGAGGACTTTTTAATGGGTAAGGCTGTAATCTATTATTTACTTCTTATGATCATAGCAATAGGAAGCGTTTTGTTTTTCATAAACAGGAACATTACCTACAGTGATAAGTATGACAGCGAAATGATCAATGAAGTTCAACTGAGTTCATCACTTCCAACAATGAAAGCAGGTGGATATCAATCCAGACTTGCTATCATACCGGATGGACAGGATGTAAATGCAGATGACTTCGTAGCTGATACATATGCAACACTTCTTGTAGATAATGAGAATAACGTACCTATTGTTTCATATAATTCCCTGAGACGAATATATCCTGCATCCACAACAAAGCTTATGACAGGCATTGTTGTTTGTGACGCCCTTTATTCAGGGAAGATAAGTCTGGATGACCAGATAACACTTTCACATGATATTCAGTTCTATGAGGACGGTGTTCTTGCAAGTCCGCTTAAGGCTGGATATACCATATCAGTTCGTAATCTGTTATATGGACTTCTTATGAGGTCATATAACGATTTTGCTGTTATACTGGCTGAATATGTGGCGGGAGATCAGGCTTCTTTCGTTGACTTAATGAATCAGAAAGCATATGAAATAGGTGCCACAAATAGTCATTTTGCTAATCCTCATGGACTTCATGATGATAACCATTACGTAACAGCTTATGATATGTACCTGATTCTTCAGGAAGCAGAGAAGTACGACATTATAAGAGAAATCGATTCTTATGACTCATTCACATATTCATTTACTGATGCAGATGGAGTTTCATGGGAAGATGACATCTCACCTACAAATCAGTTCCTTTCTGGTAATTATCAGCTTCCATCTAATATAAAGATTGATTCATGGAAGACTGGAACAACAAGACTTGCAGGTCACATTTTAACTATGAATGTTGAGGTTGATGGAAAGAAGTATTCGCTGTTTGTGGCGGATGGAACTTCTGAAGACGACCTTTATAATAAGATTGGTACACTTTTTAATCTAACTAATTAAGGATTTACAATGAGCGGTAATAAGAAAAGAAGAAATAGCAACGTTATAAAACTTAATAGAGCTGCTAGGTTCAATTCTACTATTATCATTTTTGGTATCATCCTGGTTTATGTAATAGCAAGCATTTTCATTTCCCTTTCTAAGGAGCCTATCACGACATATAAGGTTGGCAGCAGTAATATTAATAATAATATAAGCTGTACAGGTATTGCTCTTAGAAACGAGATTGAGATTACATGTGGCAAATCCGGCTATATGATCTACTTCGTTCATGATGGCGATAAGACAAAGAAGAATTCACCTGTTTGTACAGTAGATGAGACTGGAAATGTAATCACAGCTATTAAGGAAGCAGGAGATAGTGATGATGGTAATACACTCTTTACTGATTCCGATTATGCTCACATAAGATCTACAATAGATACTTACAAATCATCTTATTCAGATGTAACCTTCTCAAATCTTTATAATTTTAAATCTGAGATTGAGAGTAAGGTTATGGAGCTTTCCAGTGAAGTTATGATGCAGGAGATAAATGCAGGCGGTGCTCAGGTTAGCTCAACACTTCAGACTATAAAGGCTACAGAAAGTGGCGTTGTCACATATTATATCGATGGCTATGAGAAGAAGACTCCTGAAACTCTTTCCGAGGAGGACTTTAATCAGGCTAATTACAAGAAGACATCTCTTAAATCCGGAGATATTCTTGATACTGGTTCTACAGTATTTAAGATAGTTTCAGATGAGAACTGGAACATTGTCTGTCAGATTACAAAAGAGCAGGCAAAGGCTATTCAGGAAGAAGAGAAGCTGAGATTTACAATCAACAATTCTCCTAACGAGGTTAGCACAACCTTCAATCTTATTGAAAAAGAAGATTGTTACTTCCTGGTACTTCCACTTACTAAATACATGGTAGATTATATTGACGAGAGATTCCTAAGTATTGAGATTATCCTTAATAAGTTTGAAGGTCTTAAGGTACCTAATTCTTCACTTATTGATAAAGAAGTTTATATGATACCTAAGAGCTATGTTCCTGAGGATGAACGTTCAAACGTAAAGACAGTTAAGGTTATCAGATATGAGGATGATAAGAAGAAGCTTTCAAAGGATGCTGAGGCAGATGAGGCTACGCCGGATGATGCAACGCTCCTTGATGCCACTCTTGGAAATGCAAGCATGACCGATGCTGTTACGAAGTCTACAGTGACAGATGCAAAACCTGGCGAACCGAGGGATAAGACAGTAGAGCTTATCGTCTATAAGATAGATGAAGAATACTACTATGTGGATGAGGACGCATTTTATGATACTGACCAGATCTATACAAGAGAAAAAGGTCAGACTATTCCTGTTGTGTCGCTTAAAACCACAATGCTGACAGGTGTTTATCTGGCAAATACAGGTGTTGCTAACTTCACTGAGGTTACGATAGTTAAGTCTCAGGATGAATTTACAATTCTGAAGAATGATGAGAACCTGAAGGAATTTGATAACATTGTTCTGGATGCAGAGCAGGTTCGTGATAACCAGAATCTTTATTAATGGAGGTAATTTAATCCATGTCACAAATACAAGACAATTATAAAGAAGTCAGAAGAAAAATTGATGAGAAGTGTAAGGAAATAGGTCGTAAACCAGAAGATGTTACACTTATTGCTGTTAGTAAAACAAAGCCACTCAGCGATATAGAGGAGCTCATCAAGATAGATGTAATGGATTATGGTGAGAATAAGCCACAGGAGCTTAGAGATAAGTTTGAAATGGTTTCAACTCCAGTTCGGTTCCACCAGATCGGACATCTTCAGACAAATAAGGTTAAATATATAATCAATAAGGCAGTTTTAATTCATTCAGTTGATTCTTTTAAGCTTGCTCAGGTTATTGAGAAAGAAGCTGCTAAGAGGGAGATACATAGAGATGTCCTCATAGAGGTAAATTATGCTGAAGAGGATACAAAGTTCGGTGTTAAAAAGGAAGAGGTTCTTCCTCTTATAAAGGAGATTGCAAGTAGTTTCAGACATGTTCACATAAGAGGTTTGATGACTATAGCTCCATTCGTCGAAAACCCCGAAGAAAACAGAGAAGTATTCAAGGGTATGCATCAATTATTACTTGACATAAAATCTGAAAACATAGATAATGTTGATATGTCCATTCTCTCCATGGGAATGACAAATGACTATTTAGTTGCTGTTGAAGAAGGTGCGACTATGGTCAGAGTTGGAACCGCAATATTTGGAGAGAGAGATTATAGTTAACGAACGGAGTGTAACTTAACATGGCAAAAGGAAGAAAGGGATTCTTCGATTACTTCAAGATAAGTGATGATGAAGAAGAATACGATGAAGATGACGATTACATCTTCGATGAAGACGATGATTATGAATATGAAGAAGCTGTAAGACAGAAGGCTGCTGCTCCAAAGAAACCGGAGAGAAAGCCTGCTTTTTCTGCCCCTCAGCCTAAAGAAACCAGAAGACCTAGTAACTTCTCAAATACGGCTACGGCAACAGACAAGCTTGTTTCATTCGATAATCCTGAGAGAAGACCTAGACCATCTAGATCTCAGGAAGTATATGTAATTAAACCTCAGACATTTGATGATGCACAGACTGTAGCAGACTTTCTTAAGAGAGGACAGGCTATCGTTATCAATCTGGAAGGTTTGCAACTTGAACCGGCACAGAGAATCATAGATTTCATTGGTGGTGCCTGCTACGGTATGGAAGGCGAGATAAAGGCTATATCAGCATCAATCTTTATAGCTGTACCAAACAGCATAGAAGTATCTGGAGATCTTAGAGAAGAGATTCTCAACTCAACATTTTCTCCATTTTTAGGTAATTAATTGGCTATATAATACTCTGGGGAGGGTAACTATAGAATGTTAACACCACTTGATATTCAACAGAAGAAGTTCAAAGGTGGTCTTGGATTTGATAAGAAGGATGTTCAGTCATTCTTCGATGAGGTTTCAAAGAGCTATGGGGAGCTCTATAAATCCAACGCTGAACTTAAAGAGAAGGTTATCACCTTAACTGATAAGGTACAGCATTACAAGTCTACAGAGAACGAACTTAACAAAAAGCTTCTTCTTACTGATAAGAATATTGAAGAATCAAAGTCTAATGCAGAAAAGAATGCTAAGGCTATTGAGCTCGAGGCTATGAGCAGAGGTAATGATATCATTAAAGAGGCTCAGGCTAAGAAAGAAAGGCTGGAAGAGGAGATTCTTGATCTTACAGCTAAATATGCTGAATATAAGGCTAATTTCAATAGTCTGATCAGAAAGTTAAGAAGAACTCTTGATGATAATGATTTTGATCCTAATGCTGCAAATACAGTTGCTGCTGCAGGATACAATAAAGAAGATAAGCAGGAAGATATCAGTTATTTTGATATTTCCGGCGCAAGTTCAGCAGAGAGCAGTGGTTCATCCAGTAAGCCAGAAGGAAGTTCACTTGGTGGATCTTCAGGCGGTTCTAAGCTGAGTATGGCAAATAAGCAAAGTAATTCATCCACAGTATATGGCTCTACACTTGGTGGAGATGGCATTGACCCATTTAGCGATATAACATTTATGGATGATTAGGAGGAAATATGTCATTAAATAATTCATTACCTGTATATTTCGAAGGTAAGAAAATTTATGACATAGTTTACCACAGTAACTTTGAAGGATTAGTATCATTTTATAATGAATATAATGCTGATGGTGCAAAGAAGCTTTGCATTGTATCAGACTCTAAAGTGGCATCCGTTTATATGGATGCTATTTTAGATATATCGAAAGATAGCTTTTCAAAGGTTGTAAACTATGTATTCCCTGAGGGCGAAGAAAGTAAGAATTTAGATACTGTTAAAGCACTATATGTAAAGCTTATTGAGGAGAAATTCAATAGAAATGATGTTCTCCTTGCTTTAGGTGGCGGTGTAACAGGAGATATGTGCGGCTATGCAGCTGCAACATTCCTTAGAGGAATTGATTTTATTCAGGTTCCTACAAGTCTTCTTGCTGATGTGGATTCTAGTATCGGCGGAAAGACCGGAGTGGACTTCGATCAGTACAAAAACATGGTCGGAGCATTTCATATGCCAAAGCTTGTTTATATAAACCTTGAGACCTTGAAAAGTCTGGATAAAAGACAGTTCTTCTCTGGTATGGGAGAGGTTGTTAAGTCAGCTCTCATTAAGGATAAAGAGCTGTTTGACTGGCTGAAGGATAATATAAAGACACTTAGTAGTTTTTACAAGAAGGCTGACTTAAATAAAGATTATTCAGATATTAATTCTATAGTCGGCACTTTTAGCGATGATTCAGCAAATAATGGATATGATGATGTGGCAAAATCCATGGATATGTTTGCCCGTAAAATAGTTGACGATCCTTCTAAATATTCATTTACTCGTTTAATGAGTCATATGATTTATAGCTGTAATAAGATTAAGAAGCAGGTTGTAGAAGATGATCCTCATGAGATAACAGGAGAGAGAGCACTTCTTAACTACGGACATACTCTTGGTCATGCTATCGAAAAATATATGAACTTCCAGCTCCTTCATGGAGAATGCGTTTCAATCGGATGCATCCTGGCAGCTTATATTTCAAGAAATAAAGGGCTTATTTCAAACTCTGATGTTGGCGAAATTGAAGGTCTGATCGTAGATAACTTTGACCTTCCAAAGCTTCCTAAAGATATTGATATAGACACGATTATCAGCTATACACATAGCGACAAAAAAGCTATTGGTAATACGATCAAATTTATCCTATTAGATAGCATTGGAAATGCCATAATCCGTAAAGACGTTACAGACTCTGATATGCGCGACGCATTACTTGAATACATGAAAAACTATGCATAAGTCAACGGGACCTGACCCCACTGACTCCAAGATCTGTCCCTACTGACTTATTTTCCTACAAATGTTAAGAATAGTTGCGTAAAACAAGGACATAATTATGAAAAAAACAATTAAAATACTAATATCTTTAATTATAATTGCAATTTTAGTTGTGATTGACCAGATAAGTAAATTCTGGATTGTTAAGAATATGGTTCCATACAAGGACGAAAAAAAGGTCATTGATGGAGTGTTTTCACTAAGATATATAAAGAATAGTGGTGCTGCCTGGGGCTCTTTCTCAGGTAAAACAATACTTCTCTTAGTGATATCCATTATTCTTATTATTGCTTTGTTATTTGTATATAAAAATATTATATTCGTGAAAAAATACATTGAGCTTAAGATATGTATTCTTTTTATTCTTGGCGGTGCAATTGGAAATATGATTGATAGAATACGACTTGGATTTGTTATCGATTTTATAGAAGCTAAATTTATCAATTTTCCAATATTTAACTTTGCAGATATATGTGTAACTATATGTATGTTCGTTGTTCTTGCGTTATTTTTATTTAAGTACAAGGATGAGGATATGGATATTATGTTCGCGCGTAATTCAAAAAATACAATAGCTGAAAATTCCGAAGAAAAAAATGAACCTGATGATTCAGACGATAATTCTGAAATAAAAGAAGAGAAAGACGATAAAGAAGAATAATTCAAGATTAAGAGAAATCATATGAATATAAGATTAGATAAATTATTAGCAGATTCTGGTTTTGGTACAAGAAGCGATGTAAAGCAGCTTGTACGATCAGGGTCTGTTTCTGTAAATGGGGCGATTTGTAAGGATTCAGGTCTTAAAATAGATACTGATAAAGACAATGTTGAAGTCAGAGGTAAGCAAGTAGATTTTTCTGAATTCGAGTATTATATGCTTTATAAACCGGCTGGTATTATAACTGCGTCTCGAGATAAAAAAGAAAAGACTGTTCTTGATTTAATTGAGTCCAAGAAAAGAAGAGACCTATTTCCTGTTGGAAGGCTTGATAGGGATACAGAAGGATTACTTCTGATAACAAATGATGGTGAGCTGAGCCATAAGCTTTTATCTCCTGGAAAACACGTTGACAAGAAATATATAGTTTTTATTACAGGCAATCCACCTGAAGATATAGCTGAGCAATTTAAAAACGGCGTTGATATTGGCGACGAAAAACCTACAAAACCAGCCATTCTTAAGACTTATAATAACATCGATTCATTAAAGAATACATATGGCGAAACTATCTTATCCGACTACGCATTAGAATGTATTCAAAATGCTGAATCTGATATATCAATATACGATATCACTATTACCGAGGGTAGATACCACGAAATCAAACGTATGTTCGAAGCAGTAGACTGTAAAGTTATCTATCTTATGCGTTATTCCATGGGTAATCTAACCCTCGATCCAACTCTAAATCCCGGAAATTATACGAAGATTCACAGAGATTTCATTAATTAAGTCAATAGGGACAGATCTGTAAGTCAGTAGGGACAGATCTTGGAGTCAATGGGGTCAGGTCCCGTTGACTTATTGGTAAAGGATATGAAGCAGAAGACGTTAAATCAATATTTAAGAGAGAGGTTTGGGCAGAAGGTTTATAAGCTGGCAATGGATGGCGGTTTTACTTGTCCGAATAGAGATGGCACCCTTGGAACGAAAGGGTGTATTTTCTGTTCCGCAGGTGGATCGGGTGATTTTGCTGAGGATAGAAATCTTTCTATAACTGAGCAGATTGAAAATGGTAAAAGAAGAGTAGTAGCCAAGATGCCCAAGAATAAAGAAAGTAATATAGATACTAATAAATATATTGCATACTTTCAGGCTTTTACAAACACATATGGTCCTGTAGAACGGTTGAGAGCCCTTTATACTGAAGCAATTAATCATCCTGACATTGTAGCCGTCTCCATAGGAACAAGGCCAGATTGCCTTCCTGACGAGGTCCTCGATCTACTAGATGAATTAAATCATATAAAGCCAATATGGATTGAGCTTGGGCTTCAGACCATACATGAGAAAACTGCTAATTATATTAGAAGAGGTTATCCTTTATCAGTCTATGACAAGGCGGTTCAGGATTTATTATCTCGTAATATAGAAGTTATTACTCATGTAATCCTTGGACTACCAGGTGAATCAAAAGAAGATATGATGGAAACAGTAAAATACGTAGGAGAAAGCGGCGTACAGGGGATTAAGTTGCAGCTTCTTCATGTATTAAAGGATACTGACCTTGCCAAGGATTATGAACAGGGACTTTTTGAGTGTATGACTCAGGAAGAATATATTAATCTAGTTAGTGATTGCCTTGATATACTACCTGATGATATAATAATACACAGGTTAACAGGGGATGGTCCAAAGCGTACACTTATAGCTCCTGAATGGAGTAAAGATAAGAAGAAAGTACTAAATGCTTTGAACCATAAATTGGGGCTTTAATCAGCCAATAGGTGTTCTTATGGCTAAATGTAAAGTCTGTTTTAGACATTGCGAAATTATTGAAGGGGAAATCGGTTTCTGCGGTGCAAGAATCTGTAAAGATGGCATTGTCACCGCGTCTAATTATGGCAAGATTACAGCGCTTGCTCTTGATTCTATTGAGAAAAAACCACTTTCAAGGTTTTGTCCTGGAAGTAAAATTCTTTCAGTAGGCAGTTATGGTTGTAATCTACGTTGCCCATTCTGTCAGAACTATGACATATCCTGGTCTGAAATGGCCAAATCCTTTGCAAAACTTAATATTGATAACATGGACGAAAAAGGTCTGGAATACATCTCCCCAGAAGAGCTTGTTTATATTGCTAAAAGCTATAAGGATGAGGGGAATATTGGTGTTGCATTTACTTATAATGAGCCAATGATAGGATATGAATTCATTCGTGATACCGCAAGACTGATTAAGTCAGAAGGTATGAAGAATGTTCTCGTGTCTAATGGAACAGCTGAAATAGCTGTTTTAGAAGAAATTCTGCCCTATATTGATGCAATGAATATAGACTTAAAGGGGTTTACCGACGACTATTACAGCAGACTTTTGGGCGGCAATAGGAAGATGGTAATGAATTTCATTGAAAGGGCTGTCCGAGATTCTCACGTTGAGCTGACTACACTTATTATTCCTTGGGAGAATGATAGTTATGATGAGATGCGTGAGATAAGCAACTGGATAGCTGGACTTAAAGATAAAGACGGAAATGTAATCGGCAAACAGATACCACTGCATATATCCAGATTCTTCCCAACATTTAAGATGACTGACAGGGCAGCCACGGATGTCAGGAGAGTATATGAACTTGCTGATATAGCCAGAGAAAAGCTGGACTTTGTATATACAGGGAATTGTTAACTATAAAGGTATAATTAAGATGATAAAATTTTATGAGGATAAAATAAGAGAAAAATTCGAAAGAATAAAAAAAGAATATGTGGAACCTTATGAGGTCGATATAGATATAGAAAGAGGAGCAACTCTATATTCAAAAGATAATATAGAGCTTGATAATAACTTTAGTATGTTTATAACACCTCATATAGACAAAGGTAAAATTCTTTACAAGCAGCCACGAAAGAGTATTCCTAAGAACGGAAATCCTGAGGAATATCACGAACTTGTTTTTGATAAAGAAGGTAAGCTCCATCATATGATTCTTGATTTAGGTACTGCCGGCTTCATTTCCGAAACATTTTTCAATGCAAAAAATGCAAAATATGTATCTTTCTTTGTATCAGATAACCTAAGGATTGATTGTATGCTTAGAATTGATGATAAGGGAAAGATATTTAAAAACTGGAATGAATTTGAATGGAGCGAATACGATGAAGAAGGAAGACTTATAAGCGTTGAACTTTTCAAGGATGATAGTTTTTTCTCAGGCGGTTTTAAGGTTGATGCAGAATACTATGAATATACTGATGGAGTATTAAGTTGTATAGATCAATATAAGGATTTTTCTTCAGATCTTCCAGCAAAGATTAGCCAATTCGCGTTTTCGATGATGCCAGACAGAATATATAATCCAAACTTTATTGAGTATACATTTGAAAAAGATGGTAATAACATCAATTGCACAAAAAATTATTTCTTCAGAAAATCTCAGACTATTACACACAATATAACCATCAAAGAAGATGAATTAATAAAAATGAAAGAATACGGAATTTATCTGATATAGATGTAGTCTTATTTTTTAGAATCAAAGAAGGGAGTAATATGGATTTTAAAACAATCGTAAATGCGTTTACATCGACGGCATGTGTTGTTTCCGTTGAAAAAAAACTTGATGGTGATAAAAGAACCTTCAGGATCGTTACGGGAAATGACGCATATATTGATTCAGTAGAGCATCCAACACCGAATATGGATATGCAGTTTGATAAGTTTGTTCCGAATTCGGATTACACCACTTTTTTGGAGAGAAATCTGAATTTTGAGGACTATTGTTATCGTGCGGCTGTGGAGAAGAAGTGTCTGCACTCCTACGTGTATCTGGATGCCACGGGCGTATGGTTTAACATGATGTTTATGCCGCTGAATGGAGATACTGAGGAACTTGGATATTGTCTCTATATTATGGAATTTGGTGAGGGATTCGACTCTGAACCTTTGACTAATATATCAGGTGATATAGCATCCTCTGTTCTGAATACATGTATCAGACTCAGCGGAACTAACGATTTCAGAGCTACCACGAAGGATATAATCAAAGGAATCGGAGATATGTGTGCTGCCGAACATTGTTGTATCCTGGTAATGGATGAAATGGACAGATCATGTTATGTACTGGGAGAAGCGCTTTCTGAGGGAACGAAGCTTCTTCCTATGGATACCTATATAAATAAGGATTTCTACGATATAGCGGAATCCTGGATATCTACCATTGCAGGCAGCAACTGTCTCATCGCAAAGGATGAGCATGATATGCTGCTCATAAAAGAGCGGAATCCTATCTGGTATGAGTCTCTCACAAGTGCCGGTGCGCACAATATAGTTCTCTTCCCGCTTAAATCCAGAAATCAGCTGCTGGGCTTCATGTGGGCCATCAATTTCGATGCATCCAGAAGTGTTCTGATAAAGGAAACTCTGGAGGTGACCACATTTATCCTGGGTTCAGAGCTGGGTAACTATATGCTTCTGGACAAGCTCAGACTCCTCAGTTCCAAGGATATGCTGACGGGAGTCATGAACCGTAATGAAATGAATAATTATGTGGAAATGCTTAGCAGGGGAGAAAAACATATGGATTCCTCTGTGGCAGTTCTTTTTATTGATATGAACGGACTTAAGCTGGTAAATGATTCTCAGGGACATCTGGCAGGAGACCATCTTCTGAAAAATGCAGCGGAAGTACTTCGGAGAGTTTTTGATGAGAGGGAGATATTCCGTGCAGGAGGCGATGAGTTTACTGTTATCGCGCAGGATGTTTCCGAAGAGGAGCTTCACAATCGGGTGGAAAAAATCCGGGAGTACAGTAAGGAGTATAATAACCTGTTCTTTGCCATCGGTGAATGCTTTGAGAAGAGGTCCAGCGATATTCGCATGGCTCTTCGTATAGCGGATAAGCGGATGTATGAGGACAAGTGGCATTTCTATGAGAGTAATCCGAAGGAGCTGGTTTCTGAGAGATTAGGTCTTACGGATATAAAAAAAGCGGCAAATGTTGAGACAGACCTGGCTGAGCTTTTGGACATAGATAGAGATTATCTGACGGGTCTTCTGACCATGAGCAGCTTTTTCAGGATTGCCGAGCGTGACCGAAGGATCATGCATGAAAATGGGGTAGAATCCGCCGTAGTATTTCTGAATCTCAGTGGATTGAAATTCTTTGATAAAAAATATGGTTTCAATGAAGGAAATGTGCTGATCAAATGTATGGGTAATATTCTGGAGTCCCAGTTTGGAGCCGACAAAAGCAGCCGTTTCGGACAGGATCATTTTGCGGTTTTCGCAGAGATGGAAGGCCTTGAGAAAAAACTCAAAAATGTTTTCAAGGAAATGAAGAGGGCAAATCACGGAAAAACCCTTAATGTCAGAGCTGGAATATATCCGGATTCCATGGGTATAGTGGAAAGCTCTCTGGCCTGTGACAGAGCAAAATATGCCTGCGATATGAACAGGGATGATAACAGCTCTTACTTCAACTATTTTGATAATGATATGCTGGAAAAGGAAGTCAGAAGACAGTATGTCATAAACAATCTGGACCGTGCCATAGATGAAAACTGGATAACAGCGTACTATCAGCCTATCGTCCGTGTCATTAACAGCAAGGTCTGTGATGAAGAGGCTCTGGCCAGGTGGATAGATCCTGAAATGGGAATGCTGTCACCGGCAGAATTTATTCCAATCCTTGAGGAAAGCAAGCTTATCTATAAGGTTGATCTCAGGATGGTGGATATCATTCTGGAAAAGCTGAAGAACCAGAAACGTGCCGGACTGCATCTTGTTCCTCAGTCGGTAAACCTCTCGAGAGCAGACTTTGAGGTATGTGACATAGTAGAAGAGATATGCAATCGTGTGGACGCAGCCGGACTTCCAAGATGTCTTCTTACCATAGAGATTACGGAAAGTATCATAGGTGAGAATTTTGAATTTATGAAGGAACAGATTGAACGTTTTCAGCAGCTGGGCTTTAAGGTCTGGATGGATGATTTCGGAAGCGGATATTCATCCCTGGATCTTCTGCAGGAGATACATTTTGATCTTATCAAGTTCGATATGCGTTTTATGAGGAAGTTCAACGAGAAGCCTGAGTCGAGAATCATTCTTACCGAGCTTATGAGGATGGCTGCCAGCCTGGACACGGAAACCGTGGCAGAGGGTGTTGAAACTGCACAGCAGTTTGAGTTTCTTGGTGGAATAGGCTGTACAAAGGTTCAGGGCTACTATTTCTGCAAACCGATTCCTATGTCGGAGATACTGGATAGGTATGACAAGGGAATGCAGATAGGATTTGAGGATCCGGCGGAGATCAGCTATAACAGAATGGTAAGCAACATAAATCTCTCTAATCTCGGAGCGAATTTCGACGATAATGAAATCTTGAGCGACCAGTATTTTAATACACAGCCTATGTTCGTAGTAGAATATGACGGAAACGTTGCGAAGGTAGTAAGAGGTAATCAGGCTTATCGTGAGTTTGTAGAATCACATCCCGGTCATATCCAGGTGGGGCAGACAGTTAATGTATCAGATATCAAAGACGAGATCGGAACTGCTTTTCATAATTCAGTCAAAATGTGTAAAGAAGACGGACAGTTTGTCTTCTCTGATGAAAAGCTGGAGGATGGGGCAATACTTCATACCATGACACGTAAACTGATGGATAATCCTGTGAATAAGATGGCGGCATATGTCATAGTAATGCTGGGAATATCTAAGAATTAGAGTTGATAAAGGAATACGGAATTTATCTGATATAGATGTAGTCTTATTTTTTAGAATCAAAGGAGGGGTAACATATGGGATTATTTGGTAGCAAGAAGGATATGCCTAAAATTAAGGCTTCAGAACTGTTTTCTGAAGAGTTATTTCAAAAGGTAAATGATGTAGTAGGAAACAAATTTAAAGGTGGAGAATACGGAATAAAATATAACGATTTTGCTAAATCTCTTATAGATTTTGCAAGTGATCCAAACAAAGAATATACGGAAAAAGAGCTTAGAGGTGTTATATATTCAGCCGGATGTTTTACTAAGATAGAACCAGATCTGGCACCACTATTAAATGAGGCGATTTCAAAATACAAAGAACTAAAGAAGAATAAAGCCATCTGATTTCGAGGTAATTATATGAAAAAAGGAAAGAAAATAGTACCGCAACATATTCCTAATGGTCAGAATTATACTGAGGAATCCTTGCGCGAATTAAATTCCGAACTAAGTAAATTTGCTTATTTGGCATTGATTTTGTATTTGGGTTCAGAAATCGGATTATTTAATGGTGTTCCTGAAAGGATGATTTATTCATTAGAAAACAAGCTTCCATATAGAGTTAATGTAGATATTTTAGAAACAAATGGAGGTATCAATGACTAAAAAAGT
Organism: uncultured Lachnospiraceae bacterium; assembly: GCA_902774915.1. Classification (GTDB taxonomy): domain Bacteria; phylum Bacillota; class Clostridia; order Lachnospirales; family Lachnospiraceae; genus Eubacterium_Q. The sequence goes on from CACYKH010000001.1 coordinate 106,480, forward strand.
TACTATTTTAGCCGTTTTAATTATACTATGTCTGGGTGTATTTGCCGGATGTGGTGAGGATGAACGAAATATAAAGCCAGAAGATTTTGCAGGTACATGGGAAACAACTGAATGGAACGTAGGAGATAAACCTTGGGATGACAAAATGACACTCGTTCTAAATGAAGACTATACTGGCAAACTCACCGTAGGTGAAAAAAGTCAGGATATAACATGGGAAACCTCAGGTTGGTATACCGATGAAGATGGTACTCCACCTGCAATTCCACCAAGAGCAAAACTCACATTAGCAGAAAATATAACAACTGGTACACTTACTATTGAGACTAATAAAACTTTCTATCTTAAGTACGATGAAACAAACAAAAACTTTACATTTGATACAGATTGGAAACAGCAGACTGATTTAGGCGAAGCAAGATTCAACACAACAGGAACATTAGATCGAAAATAATAATTATATTGGGAGTTACACATATGAAAAGATTTAAACTATTAGCAACAATGACATGTTTAGTTATACTAAGCTGTTTATTTATAACAGGTTGCGGTGAAAAATACGAAGCAAAAAAGGAAGATTATGTAGGTGATTGGACAGCTTCATCATGGGATATGGGTGAGGATCCTATTAAGGATGACTTTTATTTCACTCTTAAGGATGATATGACTGGAACACTGACGCTTTCAAAAACAACTCAGGATATTAAGTGGTCATTCACCGCCGGTCCTGAAGATGATAAAATGGTAGATGCTATAGTTACTGTTACTTTATCAGAGCCTTTTGAAATGAGTGATATAGCTTTTACGCCTAGTACAATCACTTTAAAATACAATAATACAAATGATAAATTCACAGCTTCATCAAAATGGACACAAGCTAATTTCTTTATGGGGCAAGATACAGATTTACAGCTTAATGGCGAGATAATTAGGAAATAATCTCTAATAATGATAAAGATTAATATTTTAAAAGGTTAAAGTATTATATAAAAGGGAGAACATCATGAAAAAAAGGAAACTATTATGTCTAATCTTAGTATTATCTCTATTTCTTACTGCATGCGGAAATAAAGATATAAAAGTAGAGGATTATGGTTCGGGGGAATCAAGTGGCAAATCCAGCGAAGCAAAAGCTAATGCAGGTGATTCACTCATCGAAATGCTGGGTGGTAAAGAGCTTTCATACTCAAACTCCTTCAATTTAGGAGATACCGCATGTGAAATGAACGTAAATTATACTGTTAAAGATACAGATAGTCTGTGTATTTACAACGTAGAATTAATGACAGAAGATGATGTTAAAGAAAACGAGATAGTAAAGAAAATATTTGGAGAAACTGGAAAAGCGATAAAAACAGAAGATAAAAGCCTTCTAAATAAAGATGAAGATTCTTCAGGTATAATTGATGTTATAAATTCCATTTGTTCGGCAAATTCAGATCCAGATAATACCCATGTTCATGAGGCTGTCCCATGGCTAGATGAGGATTCATACTATGTACATACATATGAGGGTAAATATAACGGATTAGATTATCAATTAGTAGTATCATATTGCAGTAAATTTAATCAAATGGCGGTTGCGCTTTTTCCTAAAAAGTATTCTGATATAGTTGGTGATCCTGCTCTAGAAGATTGTTATATGTCATATCGTGATGGAAATGTTTATCTTTATAATCCAGGGCTACACACAGTTAATCTTAATGAGGTAATGTCTGACAGGCCAAACAAATGTACTCTTTCAGATGAAGAGCTTATAAACACAACATCTAAAACTCTTAAAGATTTTCTGAATGTTGACTATCCACCAGAATCTATATCATTTTATTCAAATGCAAATTCACTAGGAATTCCTGAAGTAGAAGATCCGCAAAAGAATGAATTGGTATATTTAAATGACGATATAATGAATTCAGATACTCTTGAAGGAGCAGTAAGAGATGGGTATGACATTCCTGTAATGTATACCATATGCAACCAATATATAAGAACGGGATCTCCATATGTTGAATCAATGGTACTTCAGAGTGGAGACGTATATCTCAATAATTCCGGAGTCATTGCTTTCAGAGCATCTACAAATTATATATTTGGTGAGAGAGTAACAGAAAATACCAGTGTACTTAGTTTTAAAGATGCAATGGATACATTTGTGAATGAATCATCACAAGATATCGATCCAAAAGAATTAAGTGATAATACTGGCTCGCTCATTATCGATGCTGTTCAATTCGTATATGTTCCAATTACACTAGATGATGGCACAATGCAAATCATACCATCTTGGGAGATATCAATAAGATCAACCAGCAGATTGATTGCTGTAACATATATAAATGCAATCGATGGAAGTCATATTAATACACTTAGCGCCGAAGATTTAGGATATTAAAAATAATGTCAATGGAGACCAAAATTTCCATTGACATTATTTTTATAATATGATAGTTTACATAATATAATTATGGAAAACTAATTTATTCATCATCAGAATCTTGAGCAATTTTTTCAGCGAGAGATGTATCTTTAGAAACATTTTCACGTAGTGTAACCTTATTTCTGGCTCCACGTTTTCTTTCCTGATCAATATCAGCATAATGTTTACGTGTTGTATTAACATCTTTATGTCCAAGAACATCTGCAACAAGGTAAATATCACTTGTTTCCTGATAAAGAGCTGTACCATAAGTGCTACGAAGCTTATGAGGAGTTATCTTTTTAAGAGGAGTAGTAACTCTGGCGTACTTTTTAACCATGTTTTCAACAGACCTTACAGATATACGTTTTCTGTGAGAGGAGAGGAATAGTGCATCCTCATGGCCATCTACAGGTACTATTTTTTCTCTTTCTTTAAGATATTCCTGTATATAACCAGTTGCTTCGTCAGAAAAGTAAACAAATGATTCATTTCCACCTTTTCTCGTGACTTTTACACGTGAATTATCAAAATCTACATCATCTATATTAAGTCCAACAGTCTCAGAAACACGAAGTCCTGTGCTTAACATAAGGGTTAAAAGGGCCAAATCACGGGTTTTATCACGTTCATGGAACTTTTGTTGACGCTGTGTCAAGTTAGTTCCATATTCAACATTATCAAGAAAATCAGCCGTTTCATTGGCCTCCATACGAACTATGGCTTTTTCCTTAATTTTAGGGGTTTTTACCTTTTCAGTGACGTTTTGAGAGATGCAATCATTAATATATAAATACTTGAAAAAGGCACGTAAACCAACGAGTTTTCGCTTTTTTGAGGCGTTATCATTGGTATATTCACGGCCATTACGTACATAATATGACAAATAATCCAGATATTCCTCAATGTCACGAGCCTGGAGTTTATCTATGTCTGAGTAGGTTATTTCATACATTTCTTTTTTCTTTAAAAATGGATTTTCTGATTGAAGAAATTCAAAGAAATATTTAATATCATGAGCATAGGCAATGCGAGTACGTGGTTGGGTTGTAGTTTCAATTGAACGCATGAAGTCTTTAACATATGGAGGAAGATCCGAAAGGATGGATCTAAGTTCAAGGATTTGTTTTTTTGAAAGTTGTTTTGCGTAGGATTCAGACATGGTGGATTACCTCGTATAAAATAATTTACAATTAAAGCAGTGCAAATCGCCAAGTATCGACCTGCAATCGCCGAACCGTCCAGCAAAGCTGTACGACGGCAGCAAGCTGCCTTTTGTTCGGCGATACCGGGCATTCGCCCTATATATATACGAAAGTAAGCGCTTTTTAGCATGTAAACATGCAAAAGCACTACTTTCGTATATTTGCAGGTCTCATATTTTCGCAAAACTATGGTTTCACGAATAAATATCTATTTGTAGTATACCACTATTCTTATACCTTTTCAACCCCTTTTCCCTATATTTTTAGCCGTTTTTTTAACTTTTTTATATCTTATTTTTTCTTCTATTTTTCAAAAAAAATAATACCACAAGATTTTTTCAAACTCATGGTATTATCTTTATTATAAGTTTTAATTCCAGGTAGTTAAATTAAAACTTTAATGTACCATAGCTGGTCCGTTATTATTTACGTTTACTTGAGCCTGCTGAGGTTTTATTGCATTCATAATCTTGTTTATCTGTTCCTGTGTAAGTACACCAGGATTCTTCTGGATAAACTGCTGCAAAGCTGTCTCTGGATCAATATCTACACCAAATTTCTTTGCAAAGTCTTTCATATTCTTGCAATCCTTAGCCATACCCTCTACTATCGCATTTTTATCAGCACCAGGTGCTTTTAACTTATCAAAGATGTCATCTAATGATTTATCAAAGATTTTCTTTTTGCTCTTTTCTAAGTTCTTATCAGTTAGTTTTTTATAACCACGGTTATTAAATTCATTTTCAAGCATTGAATTTAAGTTTTTCATGAATATTTTGCCTTCTGGGCTATTTAATTCATTATTAAATGCAGCTCTAAGATTTGAATTTTTTTCCATAAATTGTTTTACAGAATCAATATTCAGAGGCTTATTTGTACGCATTCTTTGTGTAAACAGTATTTCTTTGAAGCCTTCTATAAGCTTTTCTTTTGTTTCAAAATCATTATGAGCCACATTATAGATTGCATCATCAATACATGCATTAACATAGTATTTAGCATCAATTACTGTTATAAGCTTTACATCTGTATTACTTACATCATATTTCTTAAATTCTTTATCCTGCTCTTCATACTTCCAACGCTTTTTATCATTCTGGATATAAGTATTATAATCATTAGCAATCTGCTTTTCTTTATCATTCATGAGATCAGTGAATTTAACTTCTTTAATCTCATCTCCTACCTTCATCTGGAATTTCTGTCCACAGAGATAGTTTTCATTATCTATAGCAAGATATGTATTTCCAGGATCAATAGCAAAGTCTGTTAAAGAATTCAGTTCCTTATAATCAGCTTTATCAAGGAAGAACTTAGCTTTAACTGAATTTGGATCGTAACCTGCAGCCTTATAAAACAGAAGCGCCTTATCTCTAGCATTATTTATATGCTCCAGCATCTGCTCATTACGTCGAGCAAGTGCTTCTATCTTTTCATTAGATAGACCAAGCTTTTTAAGATTATTTACAGCAACAGAATTAGGATTTCTGTAATCAACTACAGCCTTTTGAAGTGCCATATACGCTTCATTATCATAATGAAGCATTGTAGGAATTTCAAAATCGCCATTATTATTCAAAAGCTGCGAAGCCGCATTATAATCATGACATTGATTTTTAAATCTCTTATCAATTGAATCACCATAAACTATATCATGAGTATAAATAACGGTTTTGAAGAATATATCTACATATGGAAGTGAACCCATAGATGCATCATTATTTAAACTTAATTTACTAAAATCAAATGCATCATGGAATTTCCTCATATCGTTAATTAAGTTTTCGAGATCTTTCTTTTGCTGCTCATCAAGATCAAAATTATAAGGATAGCTACCATTTGGTCTATTCTTACCCTCATGCTGTTCTTTATAAGCATCATTAAGAGCCTTTCTGGTTTTATCATCAACATACCACTTGGATTTAATCTCATTTGTAAAGTGTACTATTTTTTTAGCGACAAACTTTTGAAAACAATCCATCTCATTTTCAGGATCATAATTTATACCAAGATCTTTCATTTCCTTGATATAACCATCTTTAACATCTTTTGTCATTTTATCGCTGAACTTTATCTCATCAACAGTCCAATTGTATGAAAGATCATTTTCATGTGCAATCTTATAACGTTTATCCTCTATCAAATATTTTGGGCCCCTTGAAAGAACACCCTTAAGACTAAAATTGTATCTACTAGCTATCGTAATAGATGGAGTCTCAGGAATCTTGATTGGAGAAACAACATCCACCCCAAAATAGTTTCCAAGAATATGTTTATATAACGCACTATCCTTCTTGATAGTCTGAGTCATTGGCGGAAGGAACTGCACTCTCTTCGGATCATTTGAAGCTTCGTCAAATGCAGTCTTTAGATCAATTGCATCAAAAGACATATCATTATCGTAAGCCTTTAGACTCTTAATAATAATATTTTTTGTCTTTGGATCTCTATCAATCTGGCATTTGAAATTACGTCCATGTCTGTCCTTCTGAAGACACAGAGTATCAATAGCCTGCAAACGCATAAGATTTCTAATTGCCTCAGGAGAATAAATGATCTTCACACCCTCCTTCTCAGCAGTCTTCATAATATCTATAAACTCTGTACCTTCTGCCTCCTCGCAAACTGTACATAACTGATTAACCTCAGTACCATCACGACGTTTAAACTTTACAAGACTTGTATGAGATTTAGTTATAACGTCATCAAAGCCGAGATGCTCTGCAACTCTTGATGTAGCTGTATTGTTAATCGCAGCCTTATCTTCACCCTTCTGCATACCCTGAGCGCTCATCTGACCAAAGAGTTCAACTTCTTTACCCATTGTCACTCTAAAGAGCGTTTCCAGTTCTTTATCAGAAAGATCCTTGATAGAATCCATGAACAGCTTATCATTATCATTATTAAGCTTCATAGTTTTTACAAGGAATTCGTAAGCAGACATCTTCTCCATTGGTTCTGGCTCTTTGCCGCCAGCATCCAAAATTCCTTCTGCCTCAAGCATGGCTTTTCTAATACTAAGACCTTGTTCAAGAATATCATTACCATCATCTTTAGCTTTTTGAATCATCTGGTCGAGAGTCATGTTGCCCTGAAGATTTGGATTATCAGCCAGGCTGTTATACATTTCCAAATCTTTAAAAATTGTATCGAAATTATATGCAAAATACTTTGCAAACTTTTCTCCCAGAACAAGCTTTTCAGCATCCCCTACTCTATTTATAGCATTATTTAGATTATTAATAAGTGTAAGAGCATTATCATAATCTTTTTCTGATATATTCTTAATTCTTTCTTCAACCTTATCAGGATCAGCATTCTGTTTACCAGGCATATTATTTCTGCTGACATTTAATTGTCTAGATCTTCTAGTAAGGAAACCACCCATATTTTCATTAAGGAATGGAAGGTTTTCCTTTAAATAATAATGCTTATTATCATCGCCAACCATATGTACACGATAAACATCAGTAGAGTTACCTTCATTCTGCCAAGCAACCTCATCAGCCACCTGTGAAGGTATTTCTGTTACAAGATTATATGCATTAACACTCTGTCTCTTTTCAGGTGACATATCCTCAAATTTGATCATTCCATCTTTGGAATTTTCAATCATTACATTGAAATCCTGTTTTGATTTCTTTGCATTAACGAGTAGTTCATCTACTCTTCTACGTCTTCTCTTACCTGGAATACTACTAGGATTTCTATTATCAAGATAATTCTGAGCAGCAAGGAAAAACTCATCATAGGCTTTGTTTACTCTTTCCTGATATTTATCAGAATCAAATACACCCTGCTCATTTATATAGTCTGCAATGCCTTCTTCAAGCACGTTATTAAGAGCAGCCAGGCTCTTCTTAACCCACTGCATTTCAGGAGATGCAAACTTAAATAGTCTCCAATCCTTTTCAAGAACGGAGCTTCCATTAAGGAGCAGCTTGCTTGTATTAAGGTTCTTTTCTTTAAAATCATCAAGAACCAGTTCACTCTTTAGCTGATTTCTCGCCTGATTTCTCTTTTCTTTAAGAGTAGATTCGCTCTCATTAGCATACTTAGCTTTCATCTTAAAGCTTTCAGGAGAAAGCTCCAGAGGATAAACAATATAGTAATCGCTATTAAGCTTTACTGCATTTTTCTTCTGTTCTGCGCCAATGCTGTCCCAGCTACCCTGGATCAGTCTTTCATGCTTTGGTTTTGGTGCCATATCACATTGCCTCCTCTACTGAAACTCCACTGAAATACTCAATTTCAGTAGCAACAAATTTATTAGGGAATTTATCATATGCTTTCGCACGTCTTCTATCTGCAACATCCTGGTTAGCCATATCATTTTCCATTGAAAGATATAGCTCTGCATCACCAACAAGGACATTTACCTTTTGTCCATCAATCTCGCCCTCTCCAGAATCTATGAAATCATTTTCATATAGAAACTGGTAAATCTCCTCTTCGTAAATCTCATCGTCGAAATCCGGAACAAATGCAGTAAGTCTTCGAACATCATTGGTAGCAGCAATACCATAACAAGCTTCAAGCATCTTGGTACCACCACCATTTAGTCTTACATCCGGATCCATCCACATCCATCTGATAACCAGTTCTCCTTCAATAACAGATAAAATGGTAATTCCACAAGCCTCAATGCCTTCTGCATCAAAAACAGTGGCTCCAATCAAAATAGAACTTCCATCTTCTGTGTATTTTAGGAATTCTTTAGGAACAAATCTATAAAACTGTTCCCGTACTTTTGCACTACAATTATTTATAACAAATACGTTCATGAGAACCTCCTTATATGGAATGTATTTATTTACAGTTATCCTATTTTTAAATCAATACTATAATAACAAATAAAGTATAACAAAAGCGCAACACATATGTTATAATTTTTTTTGGGTGGTTTTTAAATTAAGAGGTGTTTTATGATTAATGGAAAAAAACTGGTCGCTTTATGCACTTCACGCATATATGATCCCCAAATACATGGATATATTGTAAAGTTGAATGAGAGGCTCCGTGCTGAGGACTACTCTCTTCTTATTTTTGCAATAAATTCTGATATTTATTGGGAAGAAAACAGACAGGCAGCCGAAAAATATATTTTTAAGCTTATTCCTTATAACTATATTGACGCTGTTGTCATCATGGACGAAAAGATTAAAAGTCATAAGATTTCAGAATATGTTATCGAGCATTCTAATGAAAATAATGTCCCAGTTATAATCGCTGATGGACATTATGATGGTGCTTATTGCATTAATTTTGATTATGAAAAAGGCTTTGAGCAGGTTGTTCGTCATATAATAGAGGATCATAAAGTAACAAGACCACATATGATTGCTGGTCAGCCTGATAATGATTTCTCAAACAACCGAATCAAAGTATTCAAGAAAGTTCTGGAAGAAAACAACATTGAATTTAATGACAGTATGCTTAGTTATGGCTATTTCTGGGCAGATCCATGCCGTATTGCCATGCAGGAGCTTTTCGAAAGATGTGAAGGATCAGAGCTTCCAGAAGCTATTATATGTGCTAATGATGTAATGGCTATTACTGTTTCAGAAATGCTGAAGGAAAAAGGTTATAAGATTCCAGATGACATTTTAATAGCTGGCTTTGATGGTTATGATGAGATTTTCTTCACTTCTCCTAAAATAACATCTGCTTCCTGTGATATTATTCAGCTTGCTGATGCATCTGCTGATGCTGTTTTTGAGGCCATTAAGGAAGGAAAAACACACAACCGCTTTATCACACCTACATTCATCGCAAATGAATCCTGCGGTTGTAAGGAACATAAAGAAAGCACTCAGATACTTCTTGACTGGTTCAGAGAAAGCTTTTCCAGACATAATGATGACAACCGTGTTTTAAAGCGACTAACCGCTGCCATGCAGCTCAGTCCTAATATGGGAACCATGGTTTCTCATCTCGATTGCTATAAAACCGACCAGCAGCTTACTGTTGTCGACAAAAGAATGTTTGAAAACGAAGAAGATAATTATTTCATTGATCTTGAAAAGGATAATTCCAAGAAAGAGCTTGTAAAGATTTTTGATGCTGATTTTAAGGATGATTATAAGACAGATACATTTGTAGAGCCTGAATACGATGATATCTATACAGAAGATGTACTCTCTCCTGCATTCAGATACAGAATCCTTCAGCTGACAGAGAGTGGCTATCCGCTTATTTTCAATGCTCTGGACTATATGGGTAAAGCTTTTGGATTTGTCTGCTATTATTTCAGGGATTATTTCATCTCTAATTATTCAAATACTGTAAATGCCACAAATGCAATCGGTACGGGAATTGGTGGATATGTTAATATTCAGTACCAGCGTACTCTTCTTGAAAAGATGGATGAAATGTACAGACATGACCCACTTACAGGTTTGTTTAACAGAATAGGCTTCCATAACCAGTTTAAAAAGATATGCAAAAAGCATAAATATGATAACCAGGAAATCACTGTTATTATGTCTGACCTGGATGGCCTAAAATATATAAATGATCATTTCGGACATGCTGATGGAGATAATGCTATCGCTACTACTGCAAAAGCCCTTATGGACTCTGTCCCTGAAAACAGTCTTTCAGCAAGATTTGGTGGTGATGAGATTTTCTCAGTTATCTTTGGCGAATGCGATCCTGATCAGATAATAAAAAATATAGATAAATATCTAGATAAATATAACGAGGGATCCGGAAAACCATATGACGTATCTACCAGCTGTGGTTATATTACAACTATCCTGAATGATGATTTTGATATAACAAAGGCAGTAAAGAATGCAGATACATGTATGTACGAAGTAAAACGAGAAAAATATATACGAAAAGGTATTATTACTGAATAAATTTTTGTAAAAAGAAATCAAGGCAGATGGGAATAATTCTCATCTGCCTTGATTTTTAAAATGATATATTAACTCTCTCCCCCGGTTTTATATCATGAACCCTCTCAAAAGCAACAAGCTTACTTTCGATTGGTATCTTACGCCCATTTACATCCAGTCCATCTTCGTTATCACCATAAAGATAGAACTCTCCATCCTTTGACTGATAAATCTGAACCACATAATCAGAAGTTACATCACCAACATTATTAACGGTGACTTCAAATTCATTTCCAACAAAGGAATCTGAATCTTTTACGGCTACAAGCTCGCATTCAAACTTAGAATAAGTAAGTCCGAAACCAAATCTGTATAAAGGCTTATCTTTCATATAGAGATATGTCATCTTGTTCTTTCTGATATCGTAATCTCTGATATCTCCAAGCTGATCATCTCCCGTATACCATGTCTGTGGTAGTCTTCCTGAAGGACTAACTCGTCCCATTATTACATCTGCAAGACCATTTCCAAGCTCCTGACAACCCATTGCTGTCCAAAGAATGCATCTTACTTCTGGATCATTTACTTCTTCAAGTATTGCTACAGGTCCATTTGCCATAACAAGAAAGGCTATATTATTAAATCTTTCCCTAAGTAATCTCAGAACTGCTCTCTGGAATGGTGGAAGCTCAATAGAATCTCTGTCTCTGTCCTCCCTGCAATTTACAAGTGGATGAAGACCAAAGCAGGCCAGGATATTAGTCTCAGAATCAAGATTATTATCTAGGATTGCATTTTCTAAAGCAGAGTCCACATCTGATACAGTAACAAACTCAACTTCCATCTCTCCATCTACATTTTTAATCCCGCTAATTCTGGAATCCTCCCAGAACCTGAGGGAATTATCATTATTAAAACGAACGGTTTCACCCTTGTCATCAACAAGAATAAAAGCTTCATTTACGAACCAGCTGAAGATTTCCTCATTTCTTTCATATAACCAGAAGAATTCAGCCTTTTCTTCAGCATTAACAAACTTTATATCAGGGGACATTGTAGACATATATTTACCAGAAGTTGTAGACTTCAGAGTAATTCGTGAGTCATCCCACAGCATTATCTCAAAAACTTCAGCTGCGCTTTCATCTGCTGGAACTATTTCCTTATTATTTATAGCCGCAAAATGCATCTCGCCATTTTTATCTTTAAATCTAAGCTTTACCTTTGGACAAAGATTATCTGAACCCACGGCCATTCCCTCGCTGACAGTAACCTTATAGCTTGGAACTGAACTGTACCAGTCCATTGGTGCATAATCGGAAAATGGACCGAAGGCAAATATATTCTTCTTATCTTTAAGTGGAAGCATTCCATCATTCTTAAGAAGAACAACTGACTCAGCCTGCGAACGTCTGGCAAGCTGTCTTGATTCTTCAGTATCAACCTTGGACATATTGTATTCGCTCATAGGGAATAGCTTTGAACAACCATCCTCGTCCATATCATCCGGCAAAAGTCCAAGCATTGAATAAACAGTAAGCTTATTTATAAGAGTTTCAATTATATCTTGTTCATTAATTATGCCATTCTGAAATGCACTGACAACAGCCTGCGCCTCAAATTCTGGCTTCTCAAGAAACATATCAACTCCAGCATCAAGTGCCTTTCTAACTGCATCTGCGCCGTCTTTCGCGGTATGCTGCTGAGTTACGGCATATTCCAGGGTGAATGCATCTGAAACAATAAATGGAACCCCCCATTTCTTTAAAAGCTCTTTATTCTCAGGATTAAATGTACAGGTAACGCCATTTACCTGATTATAAGCAGACATAACAGAAAGCGGATGTGAATACTCGATTATCTCCTTAAAAACTCTGAGATAATAATCCTCTTTCAGATCATTTGGTATTTCACTATTAGCATAATATCTTTCGTTTTCATAGTTATTAGCATAGAAATGCTTAAGAGTTGATGCAGATATAATATACTGAGGATCGTCGCCTTCCATACCTATTACATACTCTCCACCCATCATGGCTGCAAGACGAGGATCCTCTCCGTATCCCTCTTCATTTCGACCCCATCTAGGGTCACGTTCCATATCTACAGTTGGTGCAAGACCAAGAATACCAAAATGTTTATGCTCGTTAAGCATACATCTTAGCTCTGTACCAACAACTCTTCCAATCTGTCGCATTAGATTCTTATCAAACGAAGAAACCATTCCAATTGCTGTTGGAAATGTAGTTGCAGGAACCGGCTCTCCTAAATCAAAATTCTGATCATGTCTGGCCTGGGCACCATGAGCTGCCTCACCAGGAAAATCAATATAAGGAACACCAATTCTCTTCTTATCTTCAGGATAGCCTGTTCTGATCAAAATCATCTCATCAAAGCTAAGCTTTGATAAGAACTCCTCTGCTCTCTTTCTATGAAATGCTACATTTCTCTTCATCTATAATACCCTCCAATAATACAAAGTAAGTATACAGTAAAAAGTATAACAAAAGCGCAACAAAAAAATAAGTCAGTCCCGACTGACTTATTTTATAACTATGATTCCTGCGTTGAGGCCTCTTCTTTCTTTGTTGAAACGCTGCGAGAAGAATAGATCGTGGTATTTCATTGTACAAATCTTTGTTTGATAAATATTTCTGGATTTAAGACCAGCATTTACAAGTATCAGCTCGTTCAGGTTCCAGAGATTAAGCATGTACCTGTCACGAATCTTTACGGTTCTGAATAATTCATAAGGCACACCAAGACGTGTTAATGTAATACCTTTATATTCAGATGGCATGTTCTCTCTATAAACGCTTCCTGAATGGATGATATACTTAAAATCATCATTCTGAAGGGGTTCAAAGACAACATTTCCATCAGTAGTATCAAGATATGGGCATTCAACCATTGCTTTTATAACAGTCTCATCAACTTCGTAGTTTTCCGGACCAATAGATGGACCTATAACAGCGTGGATGTTTTCAGGAAGGCACCCATAAACCTCGCACATCTTCTCAACTGTTTTGGCTGCAATACCTTCAACAGTTCCGCGCCAGCCTGCATGTACAGCACCTATAGCACGACTCACTGGATCAGCCAGAAGTATAGGAACACAATCGGCAGCATAAACCATAAGTGGCACATTCTTAACATTAGTAATCTGAGCATCATACTCAAAATGACTAAGTTCCCGGGAAATGCCATCTCCCGCATCTTCTTCTGTGGCCACAAGAATATTGGATTTGTGAACCTGATTTAAAACAGATATTCGAGTGTAGTCAATACCCATGGTTGCACCAAGACGCTGATAGTTTTCCATTACATCGTCTATATCATCTTCAAAATGTAATGCCAAATTAAGGGACTCATATTTTCCTTTGCTGACTCCACCAAGCCTTGTAGTAAAGCCATGCTGGATAAAGGACATATCTGAAAAACCCTCAACCTGAATAAACGGAACACCATCATCAATATTCAGCGTCACATTTTTTGCGCTATGAATTCCCTGGTAATTAGTATCTATTAATTTTTTTGCCTCTTCTTTATTCATAAACCTAACTTAATATACCCAACAATTTCTCGAAATAATCAGGAAGCTCAGAATTAAATTCAATATATTCCTTAGTTCTTGGATGTATAAACCCAAGTGTACCAGCATGAAGCACCTGACCTGCCAGATTAAACTGACTCTTCTTTGGTCCATAAACCGGATCACCCAGAAGCGGATGACTTATACTGGTAAGATGTACTCTTATCTGATGAGTACGTCCCGTTTCAAGCTTGCATTTAACATATGCAAAGTTATCTTTTAAATTCTTCTGGAGATAAATATGAGTCACTGCTCTTCTACCATCCGGATCAATTGCCATGCGCTTTCTGTCATTCTTCGCACGTGCAATGTTTTTCCTGACTACATCAGTATAAACTTCGTTTAATCCATCAGGAAATACAGCATCAGGAATATCAGCACTTCCCTTCTCCAGCTTTTCCATCTTTTCAATATCAAAATAATTATAAACTATGCAGCTATAAATCCTATGTATACTGTGATCAGCAAACTGCTCAGCCAGACTCTGATGAGCAAGATTCGTTTTACAGATAACAAGAAGTCCGCTGGTATCCTTATCAATACGGTGAACAATACCCGGACGCTCCACTCCGTTAATAGACGAAAGCGAATCACCGCAGTGATACATCAAAGCATTTACAAGAGTTCCTGTATAGTTTCCAGGAGCGGGATGAACAACCATACCCTGCGGCTTATTAACGACTATAATGTCATCATCCTCGAACACAATATCAAGTGGAATGTTCTCAGGAAGGATTTCAAGCTTCTCAGGCTCAGGGAGGGTAAGATTTACTATATCACCCTCAGAAAGCAAATAAGAGGCTTTTATACGCCTCTCAGTGCCATCAGAACCAAGAACCGAAATATGTCCCTTATCAAGAAGCTTCTTAATATAGGAGCGGGATACTTCTTCAAGTTCTTCTGATATGTATTTGTCTAGTCTTACACCAATATCATCAAGATCAGGTGTTAAAGTAATATTCTGTTCCATATAAAACCCTGTAAAATAAATATGTGACTATATGCTTACTTATTTAATAAAGTGACATCAAGCTTGTTAAATGGTATCTCAATATCGTTTTCTCTAAATGCTTTAAGTATTTTCTCGTTAAGAGAACGTTTAACAGCAATATAACTTGTAACCGGAACCATGCCAAATATACCAAGCTTAACTCCGTGAGCACCAAGCTCATCTACGAATACATTTTCAGTTCCATTAATTATATTTTCCTCAGACTTAATAAGCTCCATAACAATAGCTCTGGCCTTATCAATGTCCGTATCATAGTCAACATCTACGTTAATAACAAGCGCTCTCTTATCATCACCTGAACGGTTTTTAACAGAGTTATTTGTAAGCTGTGAATTAGGAATTTTGATAACCTCTCCAAAAACAGTTTTTATGGTTGTATAATAAATAGCTATTTCTTCAACCACACCTTCAACGTTTGCATTTGGTATCTCAATATAATCACCCTTCTTAAAAGGTCTGATTACAAGCAGAAGTACACCACCAGCAAAATTAGAAAGCGCGCCCTGCATAGCAAGTGATATACCTACACCAGCTGAGGCTATAAGAGCTGCAATAGATGTAATCTCCACGATATGAAGCTTAGAGATAATAGTAACAACGATAAATATCTGTATACCGTACTTGATAAGATTAAGGATAAATCTGCTGGCAATAGGATCTACACCACGAGTATCCAGCCTGCTTGAAATCGCTTTTACAACCTTCTTAAGTATCTTACTTACGATAACATATACAATAAGTGCAATCAGAAACTTAAGCAGATAATCAAGTAAAGAAATACCTTTTCCATTGATCCACTTACTTATATCATCACCTGTTATTATATTTATATCTTTAAACACTTCTAAATACATACTTTATAACCTTTATAAATAAACAATTAAAAGCTAAACTAACTGTCCAAGTACTTCAACGATAAAGTTCCATGTCCTCTCAACGCTGTCTACATACATCATCTCTTTTGGTGTATGTATATCCAGAATATCAGGTCCAAAAGAAACTGCATCAAGCCCGTCAATAGCACCAGCAAAAATACCACACTCTAAGCCTGCGTGAACAGCCTCAACTATCATAGGCTTATTAAACATCTTTTCATATGTACTAGTCATAACATCACGAAGCTTTGAATCCGCCTTATATTCCCATGCAGGATAAGGTCCAGATACATCAATAGTTCCGCCTGCAGATTTACAAAGAAGTGAAAGCTGTTCAATAAGGTCATCCTTTTCCTTTTCAACGCTGCTTCTTACACAGAAGGACATTTCTATTAAATCATCATGAGTCTCCAGAATACCAAGATTAAGAGAAGTCTGAACCAATCCCTCAATATCCTTACTCATTGTCTGAACACCACTTGGAAGACTGCTAAATGCCATCACAAGTGAAAGATTAATCATCTCATCAAGTGGATAAACACCACTATACTTCTCTTCTTCCTCATCAGAGAGTGGTTCGCATTTTATCTGGATACCAGGGTCTGTTTCTGCATACTCGGATCTAATATCCATATCTGTATCTTCAAGGGCTGCAAGAATTCCATCATAATTCTTTGCAACGATTATAGCCTCTGCAGCTGAAGGGATGGCATTATCCTTAAAACCACCCTGCATAGAGATAATACGAAGGCTGTCATCAACAAAAAGAAGGTCTCTCAGAATTCTGGCAAGCAGCATATCTGCATTAGCTCTTCCCTTATCAATTTCAATTCCAGAATGACCACCAAGAAGACCACTTACAGAAATCTTGTAACGTTTTCCCTGGGCTCCCCTTCTTTTTATAGGAAATTTCATCTGTACGAGAGCTCCACCTGCACAGGAAACTAGCAGATGTCCTTCATCCTCAGAATCGATATTCATAAGCATTTTACCTTTTAGCTTAGTCATATCAAGGTCAGCAGCACCCAGCATTCCAATCTCTTCATCTACTGTGAAAACGCACTCAAGAGGTGGATGAGCAATCTTGTCGCTATCAAGAATTGCCATCATATAAGCAACACCAATTCCGTCATCAGCACCAAGAGTTGTTCCTTCAGCACTTATAACTCCATTATCACAACGAAGCCTAAGTCCCTCTTTCTCAAAATCAAACTCAAAACCAGCCTCCTTCTCGCACACCATATCAATATGGCCCTGAAGAATAATTGGCTCTGAAGCCTCTCCACCATTTGGAAGATTAGCATCCTTATAGATGATAACATTGTTCAGGTCATCCTGATAATAATCCAGTCCTCTATCCTTAGCGAACTGTACAATGTGATCACTTATCTGTTTTGTGTTTGTTGAGCCATGTGGAATGCCACATAACTCCTCGAAAAATCCTAGAACCGATGCAGGTTCTTGTCCTTCTAATACTTTCATTTCATACCTCGTTGCATAGTTATTGTAAAAAAAATATATTATAAATCGTACTTTTTTAATGATTCTTCAAGGTTTTTAATGTAATCAAACCTGTCATTGACTGTACTACTTAAAGAATCATAATTTGAATTAAATTTCTGCATCTGGAGTGCATGGTCGTAATCCATCTTGGCCAGCTGTTTCTCCATTGCTATATAAGCCTCATCCTTCTCAAACAGAGTCTTGATATAACGCTTTCCATCCAGCTCACCGAGTGTCTTCTTAAAGGCCAGATCCTGTTTGTCAAAATTAAGAGTTCCACTTAGAAGCTGTCCCAGATCAACACTGGATAAGATATCTATAATCTCCGCATCAGCAAATGCATTCATATCTTTTACATACGTAGTTGTACTAAGCTCAACAACGATAAAACGTCTTATGCCCAGATCGTAGAGTGGCTTAATTGGTGAATTATCCTTCATTCCACCATCAACATAAAGACTTCCATTAACATCAACTGGTGAAAATATAACAGGCAGTGATGTTGTAGCAAGAAGCGCCGACCTGATAAAACCATTATCCTGATCATTAAGCTTAAAGTACTCAATCTCGTAATCTCTATAAGTATCTTCCACAGAAGCAGACATTATAAGCTTCATCTCTTCCTGAGTAACCTGTTCAGAAGAAACTATATCTTCAGGACATCTGGCACCTGTGACAAAAACAGGCATCATCGACTTATCTTCTGTTGTTTTAAAAAGATCATAAGTAAGATACTTATCTATTAATACTTCAGTCTTCTTTCTGGAGAAATGCATATCTCCAGCCTGGATTTTTGAATAGTCGAAGTTGAATATAACCCCTAGGTCTATCTCGTTCCAAACCTCTTCCATCTGCTCTATTGCACGGTTAACTCCGCCCTCTGCAACACCTTCAGCAAAGAGGACTGCATTAATTCCACCAATAGAAGAACCAGATACTGCAACCACATCATCCAGTAAACCTGCTGCAGCAAGGGATTTAAGTATTCCCACCTGGTAAATGCCTTTGCCGCCACCACCGGATAGAACTAAACCTGTACCTTCCATAACAAATACCCCCTTCTCCAAAGAGAATAATTATTTGTCTAAGTATTCCTTATTCTTTATAAATTCAATAATATCAAAATCAGTAGATGTGTCGTTAACGAAAAGTGTACCAACATCATCACCATTAAGAAGCTGATGGATTATCTCCATATCAGATGACTCAAGAATAGCTACATCTGAACCTGCATGACAGGCAATACGAGCAGCGGCAATCTTAGTATACATACCGCCTGTTCCATATCTTGTAACAGTACCCTTAGCCATATCCTTAAGAGAATCATCAATCTTCTCAACAACTGAAAGTCTCTTTGCATGTGGATTCTTACGAGGATCATCAGTATAGAATCCATCAATGTCAGTAAGAAGAATAAGCATATCAGCTCCGATAAGAGTTGCAACGATAGCTGAAAGTGTATCATTATCACCAAATTCAATCTCATCAGTAGCAACTGTATCGTTCTCATTTACGATTGGAACTATATCAAGATCAAGAAGCTGCTTAAGAGTATTCTCAGCATTCTTTCTTCTTTCATCATTTGTAATAACATCAAATGTAAGCAGTACCTGAGCAGCCTTATGGTTATACTCCATGAAGAGCTTTTGATAAAGCATCATAAGTTCTCCCTGACCAAGTGCTGCACAAGCCTGGATCATTGAAAGAATTTCAGGTCTCTTCTGAAGTCCAAGAATTCTTCTACCTACTGAAACAGCACCTGAAGAAACAAGAACAACATCCTTTCCCTGATTCTTAATATCACTTATAAGACGGATCATCTTCTCTATCTTCATAAAATCCAGCTCACCAGTTTCCTGATGTACAAGTGAAGATGAACCAACCTTTATAACTATTCTTCTTTTGTCTTTTAATACTTCTCTAGCGTTCATAATTTTTCCTTATCTAATTTCATTATTATATTTTAGATTATTATAATTTAAATTATAAATATTTACTTGTTTCGTAAGCTTTATAGCATTCTATAAGATCATCAACAAGATACTCAGATAAAGCTTCTGCAGCCTTAATGCCATCTGCAGCGGCAGATGTTATACCACCTGCATAGCCAGCACCTTCTCCAGCCGGGATAATGCCAAGGAAGTTTTCAGCCATCATATTGTCATCTCTTAGAATCCTGACAGGAGAACTTGTTCTGGATTCAATAGCCGAGAAAACTGTATCTGTGTCGTCATATCCTTTAATACGAGTACCAAAGTACTTCATTGCCTCAAGGATTGCATCTGTTACAACATCCGGCAGAACTTTCCTTAGATCAGCAAAGGTCCATTTACCCTTAATCTGAGGCTCTATAGAACCAAAGCTTTCACTTACCTTATCATCTATAAAGTCGCCATATAGCTGAACCGGGACCCCACCATTACCAATGGTAAATGCCTTCTTCTCAAGATCTCTTTGATAATCAATTCCTGCCATCGGACCGTCAGATCCATAATCCTCTGGAGTAACACTTACAACAATAGCTGAATTTGAATTGATACCTGCACGTCCGCTGTAACTCATTCCATTAATTACTGTACCATCTTCCTCGGTAGATGCATTAACCACATAACCACCTGGGCACATACAGAATGAAAATACATTCCTGTCGTCAGTATGATAAACCAGTTTATAATCAGCCGTCGGGAGAAGCTCTCCGTAACGCTTTTTATAATCCTCACCATACATAGCTTTATTAATAGTTTCAGCCAGATGCTCAACTCTTATACCAATCGCAAACGGCTTAGACTCCATTACAAAGTCTTTATCATAAAGCATTTTTATGGTGTCACGAGCACTATGACCAACTGCAAGGATCACTGAATGTGTTTTATGCTTTATAAGTTCTCCGTTTGACTCGATAGTCAGCTCATAAATCGGCAGCTCTGACTCATAGCCAAATGTATCTATAACAACTTCATGTTCTATAGAAACAAGCTTTGAATCAAACTTTACCTCTCCGCCAAGTCTTTCTATCTCATGACGCATATTTACTAAGATACTTCGGAGCTCATCTGTTCCAATATGCGGTTTAGCCTTATAAAGAATACTTTCATCAGCGCCGTACTTTACAAAGGTTTCTAAAACCTCTTTAAAATAGCCACCTTTATCTTTGTTTCCGGTATTCAGCTTTCCATCTGAGAATGTACCGGCTCCACCTTCACCAAACTGCGCATTTGAATTTAAGTTAAGCTTTCCACTTTCCCAGAATTCATTAACATCCTGAACTCTGTCTTCAACTGCTTTACCACGTTCAAAAACAATAGGTTTAAAGCCAGCAAGACAAAGTTTAATAGCGGCATGATAACCTGCAGGACCAGAACCGATTATTACGGGTCGAAACTCTTCTGCCTCATCCAAAAATTCTCTGATCTCTGTATTTACGATGTGAGGAAATGTATATTTATCCTCTTTTGTTAACATAATATTATTATTGTTATTTTTATTAATAATCGCAGACTCATCATCTGCAAAAACACCGATGGACATCTGATAATGGATGTTATCATGATGTCTTGAATCCAGAGATTCTTTCAAAATCTTAAAGGATTTTATATTTTTAGTTTTCAAATTTTTAAAAATGACTTCACGGATATCATCTTCTGTATATCCTGGTTTCATTTTAATATTACTAATTCGAATCATGAAACACCCTACTCTACTGCATTTCCAGCAATATAGCCAGTTATAAAGGCATAGGTGAGGTTGTACCCACCACATTTGCCAATCACATCTGTTGCCTCACCAACAGCATAAATTCCACCACCAAGGGTTCTATCAGGGCTGATTTGCATAGTTGATGGATTAATTACATCCGTATGAATTCCACCAATAGATGCCTGTGAACTATCAAATGTGCCCTTTTCAAGAACGGTAAGATTCCACTCTGTAATCTCCTGATACAAGCCTCTAATGCCTGTTTCAGTTACATCTTTCAGAGTAAACTTGATATCCGGAGTTCCGTAGAATTTAGATATCATATAGCTTGCCAGCTTATCGTTTATATATCCATTTATAAATGAATCCAGTCTTTTATTAGGAAATTCTTTTTGGATAGCATTAAAATGCTCAGCAAATTCATCCTCAGAAGTCTTAGGTAAAAGATTTATAGATATAGGACTTCCCGGTTTCATGTAATAAGACATATTAAATGTAACTATTCCGCTAAGTCCATCTTCAGTTATCTGAATCTCACCTAATTCTCTATGACCGGCAACACTAACTCTTGCTCTGGTTCTGACTCCAGCTAAAGCAGAAAGATCCTCGTAGCATTTAACTGGGCAAAGACCACTTTGAAACTCTTCGTAAGGAACCCTGAGACTTGAGAAAAGCTTCTTAGCCATTTCACTACTCTGAGCTCCCAGCTTTGCCTGAGACTGACCACCTGTAGCAATAATAATATTACGGGCAATGATCTCAGAAACAGTTTCTTCACCAGTCTCGGAATCCTTAACTAAAGTATTAACTCTATATATCGTCTTTAGATCAAAGATAGAATCATCAATAGTATTAACATCATCAATGATATCTGAAAGATTTAGAGCATCAATGCTAATACATGTAGTTTTATTCTTTATCTCAATATTCAGCGCCCTTGCGGCATCCAGAAGTGCCCATACAACAGATGAAGCCTGCATACTTGAAGGATAGAAATAACCATCCTTATTTACCGTATTTACACCAAGACCTTTAAAATAGTCCAGAATAAAGGTTCTTTGTCTCATTCCAGTCTCTCTGTAAAGGTAATCAAAAACACGGTCTACAAACTCATTTTCGTAGTATGTATCTTCCTCCCAGGTGTCGTTTGTAAGGTTGCATCTTCCATTTCCTGTGGCATAAAGCTTCATTCCAGCCTTTTTATTTTTATCCACAACTACGCAAGAAAGCCCCCTACGGGAGCTTTCGATTGCGGCCACAAGTCCTGATGCACCTGCGCCAATTATACAAATGTCGTATATGTTCTTATACATATAACCTACCTGATTTTTACTGATAACTTACATTATCCTTGCTTGAATCTGGGAATAATGTGATGTAAGTCTTTCCAGGATTAAGCTTAAGTTCCTTACCATCTTCTGTGTAGAACTTAGTTACACCATAGTCTGAACAAGCACCATCTCTGGTAGCTGTCTGACCGAAAATTTCTTCCTTATAAGCAAAAGTCTTCTTAGCGTCTTTCTTCCACTTAATCTTTATAAGCTTACCATCTGTACAATAGTAACCTTCGCCTTCGCCTACATCATCGATATACTTACTTCCAACCTCATCACTAAGTACATAGTGTGGGCAGAATTCATAAATTACGTTCTTGTATGTCAGCTGATTTCCTGTTGCCTCATCATACTGAACATCGCCATATGTGAACTTCTTATATACTTTATTCTCAGCATCATACTCGAAGTATGGTCTTGACTCGATATCACTGTTAATAGCAATCTTTGTACAAGACTCACCACTTTCAGGCTCTTTGTCATCCATGTTGAAGCTGAACATGCTCTTGTACTCTTTACACTTATTTGTATCGAATCCCTTATCAGAAATACCCTGAAGTACTTTCTCACCAGATGTATAACCAGTAAACTCTGAACCGTATCCAGGTCTTGAAACTCTGAATCCGTATGCAGCTGATTCTGTGTTAAGGTTCATGTCATCAAGGTCTGTGATAAGTGGCATTTCCATCATAGCCCAGATACCACCCCAGTGAACGAGGACTGCATCATACTCAAGTGCTTTTCTATCAAAGTTAACACGAGTACTTCTAACAGGTCCAATCTTCTCAATGTCCTTAACTGTATCCTGATCAAAGATACAAAGAAGACGAGAAATTCCACCTTCCTCAAGCATCTCATAAACGATCTGTGCATTCTCAATACCTGACTGTGGAAGTCCAAGGTTATTATTAACAACCATGATAGCTACATATCTCTTATCGGCTGACTCAGGGCTTACCCAGCTACCGTTAAGATCGCTCATTACCATTCCGTCTTTCATCATGGCAACGTTGCTATCCTCTGTTATAAATGCTGCATCCTGAAGATTTACGCTATATGATTCTCCACTATCCTCAGTAGCCTCTTCCTTCTTACCACATCCTGCAAATGCACCAAGTACAAATGTAGCTGCTAAAAGTACTGATAAAATCTTCTTTTTACTCATAGTCTCTAGTGTATCCTTTCTTTTCTAAGATTTCGTTTTGAAGCTTTTCCATCTCCATTCTGTCATTTTCATCTATATGGTCATATCCAAACAGATGCAGACAGCTATGAGCAACCAGGAATGCTATCTCCCTCTTATCGCTATGTCCGTAAGCTTCAGCCTGGGACTTAACCTTCTCAAGAGAAATAACGATATCTCCTAAAAGTAGTTCGTCAGTTTCTGGATTGAAATAATCCTGTGGATACTTCTCAATATATGAGAGATCATTTGGTTTATCGAAATCCAGCATAGGAAATGATAATACATCTGTGGGGCTATCAATTCCTCTCTCTGACTTATTTATCTCATGGATCTCATCATTATCAACCAAGGTAACTGAGACTTCACATTCATATGGACACTTAAGAAATTCAATAGAACCAAGCACCACATTACGAATGATATCATCGTATTCCTTAGGATATTCAATGTCAGATTCATTAGAAATAAATATGCTCATAATTAAACCTCACTAAGGTGCTATTTTAACACATATTGCATATCGTGTCAAAAATAGATGAACCTTTATATTAAGCCTTAAAAAGCTTATTTTTTCTTAGGTTTCTGCGAATCATACTTCTCGTATGCTTCTACTATTCTCTGTACCAGAGGATGTCTTACAACATCCTTGCTTGTAAGGTTGCAAATGGCAATGCCATCTATATTTCTCACAACCTTAAGAGCAATATCAAATCCTGATTTTGTACCCTGAGCCAGGTCCTTCTGTGACTGGTCACCAGTGATAATGGCTTTAGAGCCAAAGCCTATACGTGTCAGGAACATCTTCATCTGAGATTCTGTTGTATTCTGAGCCTCATCAAGTACGATAAATGCATTGTCGAGAGTACGTCCTCTCATATATGCAAGAGGCGCTACTTCAATAAGGCCTTTTTCCATATTCTTCTGAAAGGACTCAGCACCCATGATTTCATAAAGTGCATCGTAAAGTGGTCTAAGATATGGATCAATCTTACTCTGAAGATCGCCTGGTAAGAATCCAAGCTTTTCACCAGCTTCAATAGCAGGTCTTGTAAGGATAATCCTTTCAACCTCACCCTTCTTAAAGGCTGTAATAGCCTTAGCCATCGCAAGATATGTTTTACCAGTACCTGCAGGGCCACTACCAAAGATGATCATATTGTTATCTATAGCTTCGCAGTATTTTTTCTGACCAAAGGTCTTTGGTCTTATAGGACGACCTGCAAGTGTATGGCAGATTAGTTCATCATCATTTTCAAGATCACTAACTTTACCACCTTCGCCGCTATTAGTAATACTGATTGCATAGTCAACATTCTGATCAGTTATATCCTTACCCTTCTTTGATATAACAAGAAGGTCATTTACAACCTGCTCAGCCTTTGCAACCATACGTTCATCGCCTTCCAGGATAAGCTCATCCCCTCTATAAACATAGGTTACATCAAATGCTTTCTCAATCTTTCTGATATTCTTATCAAATTGTCCAAATAGAAGCTGAATGCTTCTCTCATCAACTTTTATAGTTCTTTTGTCTAGTCCCATTTATACCTCATATTTCTTGATTAAACTTGCACTTTTACTTGCTAAGACAAATAAAAACGCCACGTTCATTATAATTTGAACGTGGCGAATAATGCAATGTAAATATTACTTATTTATACTTACGCTTTCTAGCAGCCTCAGATTTCTTCTTACGCTTTACTGATGGCTTTTCATAATGCTCTCTTTTACGGATTTCCTGCTGAATTCCAGCCTTCTGACAGTTTCTCTTGAATCTGCGAAGTGCGCTATCGAGAGTCTCATTTTCTTTTACAACAACGCTTGACATCTTATCTACCCTCCCTTCGTCTAGGGAATAAATCTAACGTGTTCAAACTAAAACACGCAAATGCAATTATAACATACTTAAGTTTCTTGTCAAGTACTCAATTTGACAAGGGACTCGGCTCATTAACCCAGCTGTTTCTTTACTTCTTCAACACCGGCGCTGAGTGCATCCTGAATCTTAGAAGCATCCTTACCACCAGCCTGAGCCATGTTAGGACGACCGCCACCGCCGCCTCCAACAATAGGAGCAATTGTCTTAATTATATTTCCAGCATGAATACCAGCTGAAACAGCATCATCAGATGCCATAACAACAAGGCTGACTTTACCACCCATATCTGAAGCCATGATTACAACAGCCTTGCCAAGCTTAGCTTTGTACTCATCACCAAGATTTCTGAGTGCATTTGGATCAACGCCCTGTACAGCCATTGGAAGAACCTTGATGTCTCCAACTTCAACTACAGCATCTTCTGCTGAAGAAGCAGCTGCCTTAGCCATCTTATCCTTAAGACTCTGGTTCTCAGACTGAAGAGCCTTGATCTCGTCCATAAGAGACTGAATCTTCTCTGTCAGCTTAGCAGGTTCTGTCTTAGCAGCCTTCGCAGCAGCGTTAAGTCTATCCTCAACATCTGCATAATATGCAGCAGCACCTGTAGATGTAAGTGCCTCAATACGTCTTACTCCAGCAGCAATACCCTGCTCAGAAACAATCTTAAATGTACCGATAACACTTGTATGAGGTACATGAGTACCACCACAAAGCTCGATTGACCAGTCGCCCATATTTACAACACGAACTTCCTCACCATACTTCTCACCAAAGAGAGCCATGGCACCAGTCTTCTTAGCCTCATCAAGTGACATTACCTGAGTATTAACCTTAAGGTCTTCACCAATTTCCTTATTAACTATTTCTTCAACCTTTCTTATCTCATCAGGTGTCATAGCCTGATTATGAGAAAAGTCAAAACGAAGTCTTCCGTCTGTTACAAGTGAACCAGCCTGCTCAACATGATCACCAAGTACAGTCTTAAGTGCCTTCTGAAGAAGGTGTGTAGCTGAGTGGTTCTTACAGATAAGAGCACGTCTGTCAGCATCTACCTTAAGTGTAGCATCAGCTCCAGACTCAACAGCACCGCTTGTAACTACACCAACATGTGCAACTCTGTTACCCTTAAGCTTAACTGTATCTTCAACCTTGAATGTACCATCAGCTGTCTCAATAATACCTGTATCAGCTGTCTGACCACCCATTGTTGCATAGAATGGTGTATTTGTAACAATGATAGTTCCCTTTGTTCCTTCTGTAAGTACATCAACCATAGCACTTTCATCAGCAACTGCAACTATCTTTGAATTATCCTCTGTCTTGTCATAACCAGTAAATTCAGTCTCGATATCATCAGCAAGACTAGCAAAAAGATCATCATTTGCAACAAGGCTCTGTGAGAAGTTCTGATTCTCTCTTGCCTTCTGCTTAGCAGCTTCCATAGCCTTGTCAAATCCAGCCTCATCTACTGTAAGACCTTCCTCTGCAGCCATCTCGACTGTAAGTTCAATAGGGAATCCAAATGTATCATAAAGATAAAATGCACTCTCGCCATCGATTTCTTTAGCACTGGCACTCTTCTTCTCATCAAGGATCTTGTTGAACTCCTTCATACCATTTTCAAGAGTACTCTCAAAACGTGATATTTCCTTACCAAGCTCTGTAATGATGAATTCCTCATTCTTTGTAAGAAGTGGATAGCTGTCATCATAAACCTTTTCAATATAAATCTTAGCCAGTTCCAGGAGGTTCTCTTTATTCAGGCCAAGAGTACGTCCATGTCTAACAGCTCTTCTAATAAGACGACGAAGAACATAACCAGCTCCAACATTTGAAGGAAGAAGCTTTGCAGCATCACCAATAAGCATAACGCTTGTACGCATATGATCAGCAAGAATTCTCATTGACTTAGTAAGCTTTTCATCTGCCTCATACTTTGAACCAGACTTTGCTTCAATAAAGCTTATAGCATCTGTAAACAGGTCTGTCTGATAAACATCCTTTGTACCATTAAGGAATGCAAGGATTCTTTCAAGACCCCAACCTGTATCAACATTCTTCTGCTTAAGTGGAGTAAGTGTTCCATCATGATGTTTCTCATACTGCATGAAAACATCATTTCCAAGCTCAGTATACTTACCACAATCACATCCAGGTCCACAATCTGGACCACAATCATCTACATCTGCAATGTAGAACATCTCACTATCAGGACCACATGGACCATATTCAAGTCCCCACCAGTTATCTGATGCTGGCAAATAGTAAATATTCTCAGGCTTAAAACCAGAAGCTATACGGTACTGAGCACCTTCCTCATCACGAGGAGCATTCTCATCACCCGCAAATACAGTAGATGCAAGATGATCTCTGTCAAAACCAAAAACTTCTGTAAGAAGTTCAAAGCTCCACTTACATCTTTCTTCCTTGAAATAATCTCCAAGACTCCAGCTTCCCATCATCTCGAAGAATGTTACGTGGCTCTTATCACCAACAGAATCAATATCATTTGTACGAACACAACCCTGCACGTTGCAAAGTCTTGTTCCAAGTGGATGCTTCTCACCAAGAAGATAAGGCATAAGTGGCTGCATACCAGCTACATTGAACATAACACCTGTTGAACCGTCAGATACCAGGGATACGGCACCAACATCAACATGTCCTCTCTCCTTATAGAATTCAACCCAGGTCTTTCTAAGCTCTTTTGAAGTAAACTGTCTCATAATATTTCAACTCCTGTATTATTTATCTCACTCTCTATTCGCAAGCTCTTCAGCTATCTCTTCCCATGTAACACCACGCTCAACCATAAGAACCATAGCGTGATATAAGAAGTCTGCTATTTCATATTTGATTTCCTTTGGATCAGGATTCTTTGCTGCGATAACAATCTCAGTACTTTCCTCTCCAACCTTTTTAAGTATCTTATCAATACCCTTATCAAATAAATAATTTGTATAGCTGCCTTCACGAGGATTAATCTTTCTATCAGCTATAACACTGTAAACATCCTGAAGAACTTTGTATATATCCTTATTATCTGAACCTGCTGCATCTGTTTCAGATGTAAGCGGAGTAAAGAAACATGTTGGATTTCCAGTATGACAAGCCGGACCAGTCTGATCTACCTTAGCCAGGATTGTATCCTTATCACAGTCAATGGTAAGACTTATCATCTTCTGAAAATGTCCAGACTCTTCACCCTTTGTCCAAAGTCTCTGTCTTGAACGAGTCCAGTAAGTCATAAGACCAGTCTCAAGTGTTTTCTTGTAAGACTCCTCATTCATATATGCCATCATAAGAACTTCACCAGTTCTATAATCCTGAGCTATACAAGGAATAAGTCCATCACTATTCAGTTTAAAATCTTTAAACTCAAGTTCAGCAGTCGCTTCTTCAGATGCACTCTTCAGGTACTCATCCAGTTCTATTTCACTTCCAAATACCTTGCCAGGAAATCTTTCCTTTGAATACTTTAAAAGATCAAGGAATGAAGTATTCCCATTACATCCCTCTACATCGAAAACAACATATTTGTTGCCTTCGTAAAGCAGATGTTTAACATCATCAAATACCGCATCATATTTATTAAAAAGCACATAGTCTGACATATTAAAGTGCTCCCTTCGTTGATAACAGTCCGCCATCCAGTCTTGGATCGTAACCAACTGCAATATCCAGCGCATTAGCAAATGCTTTAAATGCTGCCTCAATAATGTGGTGGTTATTAGAACCATCCAGCTGTTTAATGTGGAGATTCATCTCAGCTGCATAACTTACAGCATAAAAGAATTCCTTAGCCATCTCTGTATCAAAATTCCCAACCTTTGGAACTGTTAAATCCAGATCAAAGTTAAGATATGGACGTCCAGAAAGATCAATAGAACAAAGAACTAAGGTTTCATCCATTGGCATAACGAATGAACCATATCTCTTTATTCCAGCCTTATCACCAACAGCCTCTTTTATAGCCTTGCCAAGAACAATTCCTGTATCCTCAATTGTGTGGTGTGAGTCAACCTCAAGGTCACCCTTAACAACTAAGTTCATATCAAAGAAACCATGTTTAGCAAAACTCTTAAGCATGTGATCAAAGAAACCAATGCCAGTATCTACATTACTTACGCCTGTACCATCTAAGTTAAGCGCCAGCTTAATGTCAGTCTCAGCAGTTTTTCTTTCAATGCTTGATTTTCTATCTGCCATATTAACCTCCTAAACCTACTGTTTACTAAAATCTAACAGCTATTGAATTTGCGTGAGCTGTAAGACCCTCAGCCTTAGCAAACGCCTCAATATCATTATGTACTGCCTTAAGAGCATCCTCAGAATAACAAATAATACTTGATTTCTTAATGAAATCATCAACGCCAAGTGGTGAGAAGAATCTTGCTGTACCATTTGTAGGAAGTACATGGTTAGGACCAGCAAAATAATCGCCAAGTGGTTCTGAAGAATACTCACCAAGGAAGATTGCTCCTGCGTTCTTAACATGAGTCATTGTCTCCCAAGGATTAGCAGTTAATATTTCAAGATGCTCAGGTGCTATTTCGTTTGTAGCATCGATTGCATCTGCCATTGTATCAGCAACGAATATATTTCCAAAGTTATCAAGTGACTTCTGAATTATCTCTTTACGTGAAAGCTCAGCTGTGAATTTATCAACCCATTCAGAAACTTCGTTTGCAAGCTTTTCGCTTGTAGTAACAAGAGTTGCTGAAGCAAGTTCATCATGCTCTGCCTGTGAAAGAAGGTCAGCCGCAACATACTTTGGTGTAGCTGTCTCATCTGCGAGAACAAGAATCTCAGAAGGACCTGCTATAGAATCAATTGAAACATGTCCATAAACAAGTCTCTTAGCAATAGCTACAAAAATATTTCCAGGTCCAACAATCTTATCTACCTTAGGAATGCTCTCTGTTCCATAAGCGAGAGCTGCGATAGCCTGGGCTCCACCAACTTTATAAATATCCTGAACGCCAGCTTCTTTAGCTGCTACAAGGGTTGTAGGATAAACCTTACCTTCTGCATTACAAGGAGTTGTCATCACTATTCTAGAAACGCCTGCAACCTTTGCAGGAAGAACATTCATAAGAACTGTGGATGGATATGCTGCCTTTCCACCTGGTACGTAAACGCCAGCTGACTCAATTGGAGTTACACGCTGGCCAAGCACAGAGCCATTCTCATAAGTGTTGATCCAGCTGTTTCGTTTCTGCAACTCATGGAAATCGCTAATATTCTTGATAGCTTTTCTGATAACCTCAATCAGATCACCATCAACCTGGCCGTATGCTTCTTCGATCTCGGCATCGGTAACCTTGATATTGCCAGCATTTATATCGGCCTTATCAAACTTCTTTGTATACTCAAAAAGGGCGGCGTCGCCATTATCGTGAACGTTCTTGATTATCTCCTTAACGATAAGCTCCTGTTCGCCGTAATCGTCGGTGGTTCTCTTGAGCAGGTCACTCATTAACTTATTTTTTGTTTCGCTTGTAAGTTTTACAATTCTCATAATTAAGTCCTCTGATTGAATAATAAATGTGTAAGTAAATATGTGAATGCCTTATAAATCAACAACATGTATCGTGACATCGCTTCCGCTCGGCACGGGTCACCCCTAGCGGCCGCTGGTTTCCTTTCTTCGAAAAGAAACCTACGCTCGCTAAACTCTCACTTCGTGCTTTGCACTCGTGAATCGTTAAGCGCCGAGGCCCGTGACGGTCCCGAACATGTTTTGATTTATTGCGGCATTATGCAGTTTCTAAAACGTCTTTTAACTCTTTTAGCAGCTTGTTAATACGCTCATGCTCCATACGGAGGGAAACTTGGTTAACAACGACACGAGCACTGAGGTCTGTGATTTCCTCAAGAACGGTAAGACCATTCTCCTTTAGAGTTGAGCCTGTCTCAACGATGTCGACGATTACTTCGGACAGTCCTACGATTGGAGCAAGCTCCACAGAACCGTTGAGCTTGATGATTTCGACTGTCTGGTTCTTCTTCTCTTTGAAGTAGTTCTTAGCTATATTAGGGTATTTGCTGGCAACACGAATGATTTCGTTCTTAGTAAGGAGTTCTCTAGCTGATTCTGGTCCGCAGACACACATTCTGCATTTTCCAAATCCGAGATCAAGAACCTCGTAAAGATTTCTGCCTTCTTCAAGCAGTGTATCTCTTCCAACAACTCCTATATCTGCAACTCCATATTCTACATATGTTGGTACATCGCTAGGTTTTGAAAGGAAGAATCTTACTCCCAGTTCATCATTCTGGAAGATAAGTTTTCTTGTCTTTGGATCGTTAATCTCCTCGCAAGTAATTCCTATCTTCTCAAGAAGCTTCAGTGTCTCTTTTGCAAGTCTGCCCTTTGCAAGAGCAAATGTAAGGTATCTCATCTATTCCTCCTAGATAACGAGATCATTAATATCTCTGATCTCATCAACACTTCTATCATCACTTATAATGCGAACGTTTGAATCGTCCTGTAGTATATAAACGCGGCCTGCATCATATACGTCAGAGTATCTCATATATTCGTCTTCATCATGTCTCTTTGACTTACGTATCAGCTGAGTGATTATATCTTTCTCACGTAAGCTTTGAGCAAGTCTGAGTGCGCTTGCCTGATTTTCAATTGTATATACGATAAGGGCACATTTTGTAGTTCTCTCAAATGGGATGTTCTGACGAGTAATACCGTTCATAAGTTCATCCACATAGATGGAAAATCCGATTGATGGGGCATCTTTCCCAAACTGGGAAAGAAGGTTGTTATATCTACCGCCCTTAACGATAGGGTTTCCTGTTCCGTATGTGTATCCACTGAATACAATTCCAGTGTAATAATCGTAGCCATTGATCATTGAAAGGTCGAAGCTTACATATTCTTGATATTCGTAATATGAAAGTGCTGTATAGACCTTACGGAGTCTGTCGATTGCCTCAAGTGCGCGAGGGCTTTTTGTAATGCTCTCAGCTTTGTCGAGGGCATCCAGGCCACCGAATAATGATGATAATGAATTAAGGTCTTCTTTTATTTCTTCGGACATATCTAGTTCGGAAATGAACTCTGAAAGACCGAAGAAGTTTTTAATCTGAATGTAGTCTCTGATTTTTTCTTCTGTATCTGCATCGAGGTTTGCTTCTTCAATGATTCCCTTGAAGAAATCAACTTCGCCGATTTCAATCTGGAATTCTTTAAGACCAGCTGCTTTAAGACAGTCAATAACGCAGGCTATTGTTTCAGCGTCTGCGGCTGAGCTGTCATCATTTATAAGCTCGCTACCAACCTGGGTGATTTCTGCGAGTTTACCCTGGTGTTTTTCTGTGCTGGCAAAGGTCTTACCCTTGTAGCAAAGACGAATTGGAAGTTCTTCGTCTGCAAAGTACTTAGCAACGCATCTTGCAACACTTGGTGTGAAGTCAGGTCTAAGTACAAGAGTGTTATTATCTCTGTCAAAGAATTTATACATTTCATTTGATGGAGCTGAACCTCTGTCTGCATTGAAAATGCCAAAATATTCAAATGTAGGAGTCTCAATATCCTTATTGCCATAAAGATGGAGTACATTTTCCATTGCCGCTAGAACTGCATGTTTTCTCTCGCACTCCAGGCCGTAAATATCTCTGATTCCCTCAGGTGTTGAAAGCATTGTTTCTCTCATAATGAATCCTTTCTATGACTGGGAGATAATTATATCCATATATACTCCAGTCTTGTTCTCCTGACATGTGGAGTATCTGTATCGTACTCTATTTTCCTCGTTGTATCGTACGGAAATGTGTGAATAAGGATAGGCGGTAGCCTCAACGAATTTTCTGAATAATTGATCAGCGGCTCCAACAGTATATTTCTTCATTTTAATATCAACTATATAGCGATTGTAATTGATATTAATGCAGAAACTCTCAACCTTCTTGGATTTCTCCAGGAAAGTACTCATAGCACTCTGAATGCCATCGTCAGTAACGATGTTAAGTTTTGCCATGTACTCATTTACTGCTCTAAACATATCCTGCCCCACACTTATAAACATTGTTTACTTAGTCATGATTAACCGACTAAACATTATACTATTTTAAGCCCAATAAATCAACAAACTGAGCCCATCTTTAAACTAATTAATAATCTATTCTTTCTACATCTCGCCATGTACTGTCTAAGCTGTAAAACTCTCTCA
Source organism: uncultured Lachnospiraceae bacterium (assembly GCA_902774915.1). GTDB lineage: Bacteria > Bacillota > Clostridia > Lachnospirales > Lachnospiraceae > Eubacterium_Q. The sequence continues at coordinate 140,209 of CACYKH010000001.1, forward strand.
TTTCAGGGCTGAAAATGTGGATTACAATATCATAATAATCCAGAAGAACCCATCCACCGATAGACTTTCCTTCGCGAAGCTTAAGATCATATCCAGCATCCTTCATAGCTTCCTCAACTCCGTCTACCATGGCATCTATCTGAGATTTACTATTACCAGTAGCGATAACAAAATAATCTGTAATAACTGTAGCCTCTCCAACGTGAAGAACAACCACATCCTTGGCCAACTTATCCTGGAGCGCATTTACAGATATTTCTAGCATTTTTTCTTCTGTCTTCATTTCTTACCTTTCATATAAAACTCATATGTCTTCTTTGTCATTTCATCAACAACGGCTTTTCCGCCATCCAGATACTCAAGAGTATTCTTTAGAATATGGATAACGCATTTATCGATATCTGAATAAGCCTCTCTTCTGATTTCAGAAAGATCTCTGATCATCTTTCTGTTTGGTTCTATATAGTCAGCAACAAAGATAATCTTATCCAGCATGGACATCTCTGGCTTACCAGTTGTATGGTAAGTAATAGCTGAAAGAATGTCCTCATCATCAATTCCATACTTTTCTTTTGCATAATAAGCGCCAAGTTTACCGTGAAGTAAGTCAGGGTTAGCTTTTTCACTCTGACTTATTGGAAGTCCAAACTTTTTAGCCTTTTTAAGCTTTTCTTCCGTAGGAATGCATTTGGCACAGTCATGTAAAAGCCCTGCTATTCTTGCCTTTTTAATGTCACATCCATGAACAAAGGCAAGGTTTGCTGCTGTATATTCAACGCCAATAGTATGAACAAATCTCTTTTCATTAAGCTTTTTCTTAAGCTTTTCAATCATTTCAGCTCTATCCATGATCATTCTCCCTTATATAGATTATTCTTTGTTATATAATCTTTTATATAGTCAGGCACAAGGCCATCAATACTTTGTCCACTTTCAAGTCGCTCTCTAATATCCGATGAAGATATAGGCGTTTCATCCATATCAAGTATTGTAAACCTTGACTGAGGATAGTCTTTCTTTAATCTATTAATTATTTCATGGGTTCTTTCCTTATCAGTAGTTCCTCGAACTGCCGTAAGAAAATGTACTGTTCTAAGCAACTCTTCAGCTTCTACCCATTTATCAACCCACTCCAGACTGTCTCCACCAATAATGAAATAAATAGTTCTTTCAGGATCAGACTCATGAAAATCTCTGATGGTATCTACAGTATGAGTTACTCCACCTCTGATTATCTCAAGATCAGTGTAATAAACATATGGATACTGACTAGCCACAAGCTCAAGCATATTCAGTCTGTCCTCATCTGGAGCAAAAACCTTATTCTCCTTATAGTAGGTAGTCTTATTAGGTATAAGAACTACTTTAAGACCAAGCTGACGGTGAGCTGTTTCAACCATCTCAATATGTCCTGAATGAATTGGGTTAAAAGAACCGCCAAGAATGGCTATATCACCAAATGATTCAGCAACCGTATAGTAATGCTCATTATTATTTCTTACCATTTGGCTTCACCTTTTCCCCAGGGAAATATATTTTTGTATTTTCGTTATTTCTCTTGTATAAAACAATCTTTCTACCAATAACCTGTACAACCTCAGAACGTGTACGTTCTCCAAGAGTTATAGCAAGTGTATGGGGATCATCTATACAATTCTTTAATACGTTAACTTTTATAAGTTCTCTTGCCTTAAGTGCTTCTGCTGTAGCATCTACAAACTCAGGTGTAAGGCTGGCCTTTCCGAGAGAAAGAACAGGATCGATTGTCTGAGCCAGGCCCTTAAGAAAAGCTCTTTCTTTTGTTGTCATAATGTTTTCCTCCTATTCAATGTACTCGAATCCCCATCCATATACACGGACCTCATCGCCTTCCTGGATTCCCAATGCTTTAAGTTCATCGATGATTCCATTTTTAACCATGAAGTCCTGGAAGAATTTGAATCCTTTATTGTCTTCAAGGTTGGTATAACCAAGCATTCTTTCAATACGAGGTCCTTCAACCAGAAATACATGTTCATCATCTTCGGATCTTTCAACTGTATATGGAAGCTCTTCAACACGAGAATTGTATTCTTCAAGTGAAATCTCAGGATTGAATTCCATAACTGTATCAGGGGCTGTTTGAAGTGTTTTGTAGGCAACTTCAAGCATTTCTTTAATTCCTTCACCTGTTGCCGCAGAAATAGCAAGAACCGGAATATCTGGTTCAAACTTATCCTTAAGCTTCTTTAAAACCTCTTCTCTATCTTCCTGAGAAAGAACATCCAGCTTATTTGCTACTATAATAGTAGGTCTGGATGCCAGCTCCTCACTATAATTTCGAAGTTCTTCGGTAATAGCTTCTATATCTGCAATAGGGTCTCTACCTTCAACTGAAGCAGCATCAACTACATGAAGAAGAACCCTTGTTCTTTCAATATGCTTAAGGAAATCAAGACCAAGTCCAACACCTTCAGCTGCGCCTTCAATGATTCCAGGGATATCAGCCATTACAAAGCCTCTTCCATCACTAAGACCTACAACACCAAGATTTGGAACAAGAGTTGTAAAGTGATAGTCAGCTATCTTAGGTCTGGCATTTGAAACCTTAGAAAGTATTGTGGATTTACCAACACTTGGGAAACCAACAAGTCCTACATCGGCTATCATCTTGAGCTCAAGAACTAAAGTCTTTTCAATAGCTATCTGGCCCGGCTGAGCATAACGAGGTGCCTGCATGGTACTTGTAGCATAATGTTGATTACCTTTTCCGCCGCGACCACCTTCAAGAAGTACAAATGGTTCTTCTCTATCAGCCATGTCTATTATAATCTTGCCCGTATCATAATCTTTGATAACAGTTCCAGGAGGGACTTTGATCACAATATCCTTGCCGTTAGCTCCGTGGCATCTTTTCTTGCCACCTTCCTGACCATCTCCAGCCTTATATTTTCTTATATTTTTGAAATCCGACAGAGTGTTAAGACCCTGATCTACAACAAAGATGACATCTCCACCTTTTCCACCGTCTCCACCATCTGGTCCACCATTTGGAACATAAAGCTCACGACGGAAGGAAACATGACCATCGCCACCCTTTCCTGATCTAACATAGATCTTCGCTCTATCTGCAAATACATTTGCCATATCATTCTCCTAAACAAGTCACTAGTGACACATCTTGGAGCCCCGTCTCGTGACTTATTACAAAAAAGGAGCCTTGTGAGATTCTCACAAAGCTCCATAATAAACATGATTAGTTACTCAGCTACTGGATAGATAGAAACCTGTTTTCTATCTCTTCCAAGTCTTTCGTATCTAACAACTCCATCTGTTAATGCGAACAATGTGTCATCTCCGCCACGTCCAACATTAAGTCCTGGATGGATCTTTGTTCCACGCTGTGTATAAAGCACATTACCAGCCTTTACGAACTGGCCATCTGCACGTTTAGCTCCGAGTCTCTTAGAAGCAGAATCTCTACCGTTTTTTGTAGAACCCATTCCCTTCTTATGAGCGAAGAGCTGTAAATTCATCTTAAACATGACTTACCTCCCTAAAATATATCTGAATATACTTATCTCCGTACTCTTCATATATAGAACAAAGTCCTAATCGAAGAGACTTCAGTAACAGTTTACTCTGTGAACTAACATTTCCAACGATCTTAAATCTTACAAGACCGTCCTGGCATTCCTCAGTAACCACACAGTCCTCTGTGAATTCTTCAATAGAATTAACAGTATTAATAACCAGAGCTGATACACCGGCACAGACAACGTCTTTGCCACAGCATCCATATTCTGCGTGACCTTTTATCTTGAATCCAAATACTTTGTTGTTCTTAGAGTAGAAAATTGCTTTAATCATTGATCAAAACCCTTATTTTGTCTTAATAGCTTCAATCTTTACTTCTGTAAATGGCTGTCTATGACCATTCTTCTTGTGGAAACCTTTCTTAGGCTTATACTTGTAAACAGTTACTTTCTTAGCCTTTGCAGTCTTAAGAACTGTAGCATCAACCTTAGCCTTAGCTACCTTATCTCCAACAAGAACGTTCTTGTCATCATTGATAGCGATAACTGTATCAAATGTTACCTTAGCTCCATCCTCAGCGTTTAACTTCTCAACTCTGATGATATCACCCTCTGCTACCTTGTACTGCTTTCCACCTGTTGCAATTACAGCGTACATAAGTTTTTCCTCCTAACTTATCAAACTCGCTAACCTCGGTGTGCTCCTCAAAAGGGCGCAACTTTCCTACCTAGTTATGCGGCATACTCCGATATACTAACACTTATGTAAATCTATGTCAATCAAAATATTTAGGTATTTTTATTATATTTATGACTATTCAGCCCATACTACGTAGTCATCCTTAATCTTCTTCTCTGCTGGGTACTCGCCGTCGATGTAACCAACTGCACAGTGACCAATTCCTTCGTAGTTACCTTCGATACCAAGTTCAGCAAGGATTGCCTTTCCTTCTTCTGATTCGAACTCCTGTTTAGCTCTGTGAATCCAGCAAGCACCGAGACCAAGATCGGTAGCAGCAAGCTGAAGGTTCTCAAGAACCACACTACCATCATATACATAAGTAAATGCGTCCTTATCAGCAAGAACAACAAAGATAGCTGGTGCATTGTAGAAAGGATCAAAGCCTTCTTCCTTACCCATGATAGATGCATTCAGCTTTGAAAGTCTGTCTCTCAGCTCTTTATTTGTAATAACGATAATCTTAGCAGCCTGAGCACCCTTACCATTTGGTGCATAAGTTCCAGCAGCAGCTATCTTTTCAAGAAGCTCCTTTGGTACTGGATCACTCTTATAGCTCTTTACACTTCTACGTTTCTTCATTACTTCTAAAGTTTCCATTTATACACCTCATCTTTCTTTGTGGCTGACGACACGCGCCACAATTTATTTAACTATATTCTTCATCCATATTCCTTTATAAAGAAGTATGAATCCAAATATGCATTTTAGAATATCAGCTGCATGTACCAAAGCAAATACTACAGCTATTCCAAGTGTGGTACATCTGCAAAGGAAATGTGCAAAAGGAACACTGACCGCCATCATAAACACACTATCAAATACAAATGTTATCACAGTATTTCCGCCAGCTCTTATTGTGAAATAGCTGGTATGCAGGAATGCATCCTTCGCCATAAATAAGCCCTGGACCATTATAAAATGTGTAGCAACCAGTCTAGCCATATCATTTGTATTATAGAACTGTGGAAAGATTGGAGCCAACACTAGCATTATAGCACCAATGATAATAGAACTAAATATCGCAAATGCAATAATCTTATTATCTGCATCCCTTGCTTTTCTCATATCACCAGAGCCAAGATGCTGGCCTACAATAATAGCAACCGCATCGCCCATGGCAATAAATACAATATTGAATATGTTATTTATAGTACTTGCTATATTCTGACCGGCAACTACATTAAGTCCTCTTATAGAATAAGCCTGAGCCAGCATTGCCACGCCAATTGACCAAAGTCCTTCATTTATAAGAAGTGGCATACTTGTAACAAAGTACTTCTTAATTAGATGCCTTGGAACAAGGAATGTTCTGAAAACACCTTTGAAGTATGTATGCTTATGCCGATTAAGAACCGCCCAAAGAACTACTATGAGCATTTCAGCATATCTGGCAATTACAGTAGCTATTGCAGCACCTGCAACTCCCATTTCAGGAAGTCCAAGCTTACCAAATATAAGACCATAATCAAGTATACAGTTTAAAATGATTGCAACTACACCAGCGATCATTGGAACAAAGGTCTGTCCACACTCTCTCATTGTACTGGTATAAAGCATTCCAATATAAACAGCTGGGAGCATGAAGACTATAATACCCATGTACTTCATACCATAGCTAAGTGTTGCTGCAAGATCTCCACCATCACTACTACCATTCAGGAACTTCTGTACCAGGTTTCCTCCGAATAATAGTAAGATCATAATGGATGTTATACATATGATAAGTCCAAGCCAGAGCTTAAACCTAAAAGTTGTTCTAACTCCTTCGTCATCATGATTACCATAGTACTGTGCGGTGTAAATACCTACACCGGAAAGTCCGCCGAATATCAGCAGATAATAAACAAATGTAATCTGATTCACGATGGATACACCGGACATCTGTTCGGTGCCAAGTCTTCCAACCATTATATTATCCAGGAGATTTACAAAATTAGTCAGTGCATTTTGGATAATGATTGGAAATGATATCTTAAATAAGTTCTCGTAAAACTTTCTATCTCCTATATATTTTTCCTTTATTACGCTTAACATTTTAGTCCTCTTTCTGTAGTCAAAGCATAAAGAGATGTGCGGTAGCTTAAAAACGCTGCACTATAGAAAGTCCTGAACCGATAGTGGCTTCGCCTCCTTTTTTCTGGTCAGCTCAACCAGTCCAAGTGGAGTCATATCTACATATGTGACTCTCACCTCGTCCTTTTCAAGCTGCCGCTTTAAATGATCTATCAATTCTTTAATGCTTTCAGCTTTCTTCATGCTTATAAAATCAATTATTATAATGCCGGAAATATTGCGCAGTCTTATAATACGTGCAATAGTTTCGGCCGCCTCTTTGTTAATTTTTAAAAATGAATTTTCTGTATTCTTACCCTTAATGGCTTTTCCTGTATTTACATCGATTACAGTAAGGGCTTCTGTAGGTTCCACAATAATGCTTCCACCAGATTTTAGATAAACAAATCTATCAAAGCCTTTCTGGAGTTTATCTTCCAGGTTATAAACCTTATGAAGAGAAACCATGTCATCATTATACAGTTTTATATCAGAACCAAAATCTACGCTTAGTAGATTATATTCATCCTCAAGATCCGTAATTATATTAAATGAATCGTATTTCTTTTTATTTCTTATATCTACAAGTTCACTCTTAATTGATCTATCTGGTGAATAGATTAGCTTCTTTACAACTGAATGTTTGGCAAGATCAATAATACCGTTCATTGTATGAACAAGAGTATTCAGTTCAAACAAAAGCTCATCATCTGATACAAATTCTGCAGATGTACGGATAATAGCACCAAGACACATATCTTTATCTTCTGCTTTGTATCTTGCATTATATTCATCCAATGCAGCCTGAACCTTTGACTTAAGGTTATTCCTGGTCTCTACATCCGATATCTTATGGGAAATACCTACATCATTACTTCTATTTAGAATAATGTATTTACCATTTAATTCTATATCACTGGTTGCAACGCCCTTCTTAGTTTTAATTGGGTCCTTTGATATCTGAACCAGGAGTTCATCGCCCATGCAGACCTTATCTTTATTTCCATGCTGAGTAAACAAATGACTGGTATTATCATTTAATGAATAATATAGATAATCCCCGGTTCCAGCGTCTAAAAAGGCCGCATTAATAGAAGGCACGTAATTTACAACCTTAGCTGTATATACATTACCAATCAGACTCTCATTATAAAGAGAACAGGCTCTAACCAGAGAGTTGTCCTCAAGTAGAAAGCCCGTTTTCTTTGAATTAATTTCGGTTATTACAAATGTTGCATCCATATTAATTCTTAAAAGAATGTACTGGTGCCGGGATGCGTCCGGTTCTGTTAATAAAGTCTGAACAATCATACTTATTAACAGGCATAACCGGTGCCTCACCAAGAAGTCCACCAAATACAGCTCTGTCTCCTACTTCTTTACCAACGATTGGCATAATGCGGACCGCTGTTGTTTTTTGATTTATCATACCGATAGCCATCTCATCGGCAATAATTCCTGAAAGTGTTGATGCTGGTGTGTCGCCAGGAACAGCAATCATATCAAGACCTACTGAGCAGACACATGTCATCGCCTCAAGCTTTTCAATTGTAAGTGCTCCGGCATCGACTGCATTTATCATACCCTGATCCTCAGATACTGGAATAAATGCACCTGAAAGGCCACCTACATAAGAAGATGCCATTATACCGCCCTTCTTTACCTGATCATTCAGAAGTGCAAGGGCTGCTGTTGTACCAGGGGCACCTGCAAACTCAAGTCCCATCTCACACAGTATATCTGCTACGGAATCACCGATAGCAGGTGTTGGTGCAAGGGAAAGGTCTACTATACCGAATGGTACACCAAGTCTTTCTGATGCTTCTTTAGCAACCAGCTGTCCAACTCTTGTAATCTTAAATGCTGTCTTTTTAATGGTCTCACAAAGAACCTCAAAGCTCTCGCCTCTAACCTGTTCAAGTGCTGTCTTAACAACACCAGGTCCAGATACACCTACATTAATGATAGTATCCGCCTCTGTAACACCGTGGAATGCACCTGCCATAAATGGATTATCATCAGGAGCATTACAAAATACAACAAACTTAGCTGTACCAAAGCTATCTTTATCTTTAGTAAGCTCAGCTGTTTCTTTAATCTTCTCGCCAATAAGGCGAACAGCATCCATATCAATACCTGTTTTTGTTGATCCACAATTAACTGATGAACATACCAGCTCTGTAGATGCAAGTGCCTTTGGAATAGACTGAATGAGAAGTTCATCTGCTGGTGTCATACCCTTTGATACAAGAGCTGAATATCCACCAAGGAAGTTAACTCCTACTGTATGAGCAGCCTTATCCAGAGTCTTTGCAATTTCAACAAAATCATCTACTGTTTTACAAACTGAACCACCAACTAAAGCAATTGGAGTTACTGAGATTCTCTTATTTACGATAGGGATACCGTACATAGATGTAATCTCTTCTCCAACCTTTACAAGGTTCTTAGCTTTTTCTGTAATTTTATTATAAATATTTTCGCATGTTTCAGATACATCCTTACCAACACAGTCAAGTAATGATATACCCATAGTAATGGTTCTGACATCAAAGTTCATTCGCTGAACCATTTCATTTGTCTCTAATACTTCATCTAATGAAATCATAGTTATTCCTTCTTTGATATAAATATAATTTTTACGTTTTATCAGCCTTTAGATTCTGTGCATCATCTGGAAGATTTCTTCCTTCTGAGCTTTAATCTGTACACCAATCTCATCTCCAAGGCTTGCCAGCTCATCAGCAAGTTCCTCATGTTTCTTAACTGACTTAGAAACATCAACAAGCATCATCATGTTGAAGTAGCCTTGCATTGTTGTCTGTGTGATATCATTTATATTTATATTATTGCTTGCCAGATAGTTGCAAACCTTTGCAATTATTCCAACAGCATCTTTACCTACAACTGTAATTATTGTCTTATCCATGAATCATTCCTTCTTTCTATACTTCTATTAGTTCACCAGTATCATATCTTGGTGCTACGCACAAACCAAAATCCCTTACATCTTCTGTATAAGGATTACCAAGCAGCTCCTGCTTTACAGTTTCAAAAGCCAGCTCAGCATAGTTATTCTTATCTGATAAATGTCCCAGCGCAATATACTTTAAATGTTCATTAAGTAGTTGTCTTATAAGATAACCGCTGGCCTCATTACAAAGATGCCCTCGGTCACCGAGAATTCTTCTTTTAAGCATATAAGGATACGGGCCAACCTCCAGCATTCTTACATCATGATTGGCTTCAATTACCATTGCATCACATTCCTGAAGAAAGTCTACAATAGAATCATCGAAAACTCCCATATCTGTAGCAACTGCAACCTTTCTGTCCCCGGATGTAAAGCTGAAGCAAACCGGATCGTTTGCATCATGGGAAACCGGATGAGCAGCTACTCTTATATCACCTATCTCGAATTCTTCCTCATTCTTAATTGGACTTAGCAGATTATAGTCATAAACACCTAAGGATTTTGTGGCCATAATACCGTCGATAGTTCCATAGGTACCATAAACCGGAATATTGTACTTTCTAAGAAGCACACCCAATCCTTTAATATGGTCACTATGCTCGTGGGTAATAAGCACTCCATCCAGATCTTTCGGACTAATCTCCGCATCTGCAAGACCTTTTTCTATGTTTTTAAGACTAATACCAGTATCAAGCAGCAGCGAGGTTCTGTCTGTTCCTATAAAACAGGAATTACCCGAGCTACCACTTGCTATTGTCATTAATTTCATTAAAGTACCGCCTTATGGCTCTTATCCTTAGGCCTGTAGCCTTTCTCCTCGAGTGCCTTCATAATCTTTTCCTTATGTTCTGGACCAAAGGCCTCCAAAGTAATTATAAGCTCAACTGCAGCATTTCTGTTCAATGATACGAACTGATTATGCTCAAGCTCAATTATATTACCCTGAAGCTCTGCAATAAGCTGTGATACCTTAACAAGTTCACCTGGCTTATCTGGAAGCAGAACAGAAACTGTAAATATACGGCTTCTGGCAACAAGTCCATGCTGAACAACTGACGAAAGTGTGATTATATCCATGTTTCCACCGGAAATAATAGCAGCCACCTTCTTGCCTTCAGGTTTCAGATGCTTAAGTGCAGCAACTGTAAGAAGTCCTGAATTCTCAGCAATCATCTTATGATTTTCAATCATATCAAGGAAAGTAACAACAAGCTCACTATCCTCAACTGTAATAATCTCATCAATATTCTTCTGGATATAAGGGAATATCTTCTCACCAGGAGTCTTTACAGCAGTACCATCTGCAATAGTATTTACATTTGGAAGTGTTGTGACCTTGCCTTTTTCAATAGATGCTTTCATGCAGGCTGCGCCAGCTGGCTCAACACCTATTACTTTGATAGATGGATTAAGCATCTTTGCAAGTGTAGCAACTCCTGTTGCAAGTCCACCACCACCGATTGGTACAAGAATTGTATCAATAAATGGCTGTTCTTTAAGTATTTCCATTGCAACTGTACTCTGACCTGTTGCAACTTCTGTATCATCAAAAGGATGAATAAATGTATATCCCTTTTCCTCTGCAAGTTTAAGAGCATATTCGCAGGACTCATCATAAACATCTCCGTAGAGAACAACCTCTGCTCCATAGCTCTTTGTTCTATTAACTTTGATAAGTGGTGTTGTAGTTGGCATTACGATTATAGCCTTAACACCGTAGCTCTTTGCTGCATAAGCAACTCCCTGAGCATGGTTACCAGCAGATGCTGTTATAAGTCCCTTTTCTCTATCTTCTTCTGAAAGCTGGCTTATTTTATAATAAGCTCCTCTGATCTTATAAGCTCCTGTAAGCTGCATATTCTCTGGCTTAAGGAAAACCTTATTACCAGTAAGATTACTAAAATATTCACTTTCTATAAGGCCTGTATTTCTAGCCACCTTTGAAACTATTTCATATGCTTCTTCGCATTTTTCTCTTGTTATCATATTATCGCCCATTTTAACTGTCTAATCCTCCATATTTTTAATCGCTTCATCTACTATGATTTCTTCATCAGTTCTCATATCGAAATCAGCAAAGAGCGCGTTTATATATTCATCTGGATCAAATTTCTGTAGGTCATCAATCTTCTCACCTACACCAATATATTTAACCGGAACATTAAGCTCTGACTGAATTGCAACGGCAATACCACCTTTAGCTGTACCATCCAGCTTGGTAAGAATAATACCATTGATCTCAGTAACAGTTGAAAACTGTCTTGCCTGTTCAAGAGCATTCTGACCAGTTGAGCCATCAAGTACTATCATAGTTTCAACATAGCACTCTGGGTATTCTCTTGTAATAACTCTTCTCATCTTAGCAAGCTCATCCATAAGGTTCTTCTTATTATGAAGTCTACCTGCTGTATCAATAAGCGTAAGGTTAGTTTTTCTAGCCTTTGCAGCTTTAACCGCATCAAATACAACCGCTGATGGATCTGCACCCTCGCCCTGAGCAATAATATCAACGCCCGCTCTTTCGGCCCAAGTCTTAAGCTGATCAATAGCACCAGCTCTGAATGTATCTGCAGCAGCAAGAAGAACTGATCTGCCCTGATTCTTATACTGTGCAGCAAGCTTACCAATGGATGTTGTTTTACCAACGCCATTAACACCGATAATAAGCATTACTGTTTTAGCATCTTCAAAGCAATATGCATTATCAGGAACATTCATCTGATCTCTAAGAGAATTCATAACAAGCTCTTTACATTCAGATGCATCCCTAATACCAAGCTCTTCAACCTTTTCTTTCAGGTCATCAATAACCTTTTCTGTAGTCTCAAATCCCATATCTGCAGAGATAAGAGTTTCTTCTAATTCATCATAGAAGTCATCATCTATTTCATTGGCTTTGAAAACATTTGTAAAGCTGTCACTTGTTTTCTTTAAGCCTTCTTTAAGTCTTTGAAAAAATCCCATGTGTCATCCTCCAAAAGATTCTTAACTATGTATAATTAACTAGTCATCAAGTTTATCTTCAATAAGGTTAACAGATACAAGAGTAGAAACACCCTTCTCCTGCATTGTAATACCGTAGAGTCTGTTAGCAGATTCCATGGTACCCTTTCTATGTGTAATAACAACGAACTGAGTATGCTTAGTAAGCTTATCCAGATAATGTGCAAATCTGCTTACGTTAGAATCATCAAGGGCCGCCTCAATCTCGTCGAGAAGACAGAATGGAGATGGCTTAAGACTCTGAATGGCAAACAGAAGGCTGATAGCCGTTAAACTCTTCTCACCACCGGAGAGCTGCATCATGTTCTGGAGCTTCTTTCCAGGTGGCTGAGCGTTGATAATAATACCTGTTTCAAGAAGGTCATCCTCATCAACCAGCATAAGGCTTGCCTTACCACCACCAAAGAGTTCTTTGAATACCTTACCAAACATAACCTGGATATCCTTGAACTTCTCTGTAAATGTTTCCTTCATAGCCTTATCAAGATCAGCAATAATACCTCTAAGGTTATTCTCAGCCTCTAAGATGTCATCTCTCTGCTCTTTCAGGAACTCATATCTTTCAGATACTTCCTTGAATTCCTCGATAGCATTTACATTTACATCACCGAGAGAACGGATTCTCTGACGAACAGTTGTAATTTCCTTCTTAAGAGCGGCTGGATCATTATAATCCTCAGTCTTAAGCTGTTCAGCAGAGCTATATGTAAGCTCATACTCTTCCCACATATAGTTAGAAGCTTTATCCTTTTCCTCTTCCAGCTTTTCAATATTAAGCTTTAGAGAATAAGCTGATTTTTCAAGACCATTAATATCAGATGAAAGTTTTTCTCTCTTTCCAAAGAAATCCTTATGGTTCTGATTAATCTCATCTTTTTCAGCTATATGCTTCTTAAGATTTTCATTATCCTTCTCAATAGCTTTCTGGTTATTTTCCTTAGTCTTTCTAAGGTCATCCAGTTCCTTCTTCAGATTATCTACATTATTAGAATTATCCAGAAGTCTCTGAGCAAAACCATCAATTTCATCATTATAATTAGAAATCTCATTTTCAATACGTGCAATGTCATCGTTTAAGTGGCTGAGATTGTTCTTCTCGTTCTCCACATCCATGTTAGCTGCACGCATCTTATCTTCTTTTTCATGCTTGATATCGTTCTTCTTTGAAAGCTCAACTTCAAGCTTAGCAATCATGGATTCACGCTCAGTAATAGATTCCTCATGCTGTTTACCAGTATTAAAGAGGTCAGTCTTATTACCATCAATCTGCTTAACCTGAGCATCCAGTTCAGTGCTTTCTTTCTTAATGCTGGCAAAACTGTTATCAATAGATTCCAGCTTATTCTTTACATTAGTAAGACCGATAGTCAGAGAGTTTTCATCAATAGTAAGCTTCTGAATATGATTATTCAGGTTATTTCTCTCTTCTCTAAGAGTTTCCTTCTTCATCGTAAGGTTTGCATCTTCTTCTCTTGCCTTACGAAGCTTATTATTTGTTTCACCAATCTGTTTCTGAATATCCTCAAGCTCTCTCTTACGTCCAAGAAGATTACTTGAATTTCTGAAAGCACCACCAGTCATGGCTCCACCTGGGTTAATAAGTTCTCCAGTAGGAGTAACAAGTCTAAGTGACTGATTATATTTCTTGGAAATCTTAATGGCATCATCAATATTCTTTACAACAATACTTCTGCCAAGAAGACTTTCTATAATGTTTTCATATTTCTTATTGGTTTTAACCAGCTTAGATGCAACACCTATAACACCATTTTCTTTAAGTGCATCCGGATTAGCGCTTCCTCTCTTTACAACACCTGTAATAGGAAGGAATGTTGCACGTCCCAGTTTATTGGTTCTAAGGTAAGCTATCATTTCTTTTGCTGTAGCTTCGTCCTCAGTAACGATGTTCTGAATGCTGGCACCAAGTGCTGTTTCTATAGCTGTTTCATATTCCTTATCAACGGAAATGATATCGGCAACAACTCCAATAACCTTGGAATCCTTTGTCTTTTTCTCCATTACCTTCTTGATACTCTGGCCGTAGCCTTCATATCTTTCAGTCAGGTTACGAAGACTTTCATATCTGGACTGAAGGCTGATTACACTCTGATTATATTTCTGAATATCAGTCTTAACAGTTGTAGCTCTGTCAGATACAGATCTCAGCTCAGTCTCACATTTAGTAAGTCTCTGTCTATCCTTTGAAAGTGCTTCCTCAACAGATTTCTTTTCATTTTCCAGAGTCTGCTGCTCACTAAGTGCCTGTGACTGCTCGCTCTTATCAGCTAAAAATCTTGAATTCAACTCTGTCTTACGAAGGCTGATATTTTCAAGCATAGTATCATATCTGGCAATTTTCTCTTTGAGGTTACCACCTTCATTAATGAATTCAATAATATCTGTCTTTGCAGTTTCAATTTTATCAGCAACGGCATTCTCTTCTTTTTCAGCTTTATCAACTTCAGCCTGAAGTGCTTCAAAAGATTTATTCTTTTCATTAAGTTCTTTGGTAACATCAGATTTCTTCTTATTAAGAGCATCTACCTCAGCCTGGAGATCATCTATTCTGTTCTTAACTCTCTCAATCTGAGAATTAATCTCGGCTGTGATTACATCTTCAGAGGAAATACGCTCATTAATTACTCGAATCTCACCATCAGCATGCTCATTTTCAAGCTTCTTCTCATTAATGCTGTGCTGACAGTTTTCTATCTTATTATTAATAACTTCAAGTGTTTCCTCGAGTCTCTCATATTCAGCCTTTGTGTAATCAAACTCTTCCTGGAGTCTGGCAGTTTCATTCTCTGTGATTTCGAGATTCTTTTTGCTTTCATCCAGTTTAGCTCTTAACTTATCTACTTCAATAAGGAAGGAATTAATATCAAGAGTTTTCTGACGATCCTTAAGTTCAAGGAAGATCTTCGCCTTTTCAGACTGCTCACGAAGAGGCTCAACTCTTTCCTCAAGACCTGAAAGAATATCATTTACACGGTTCAGATTTACATGCTCAGCATCCAGCTGTTTCTCTGTAATCTGTTTATTCTTCTTATATTTAACAATACCTGCTGCTTCATCGAAAAGTGCACGTCTATCATCAGGCTTGTCAGAAAGAATTCTTTCTATCTGACCCTGTCCGATGATAGAATAACCCTCTTTACCAATACCTGTATCAAAGAACATTGATGTAATATCCTTAAGACGGGTAACATTTCCGTTAAGAAGGTATTCACTTTCACCTGAACGGTATACTCTACGAGCAACAGTTACTTCATTATAATCAATAGGAAGACTGTGATCAGAATTGTCCAGGGTAATAGCAACATATGCAGCTGCCTGGGGTTTTCTCTGCTCAGTTCCTGAGAAGATAACATCTTCCATCTTGGAACCACGGAGCTTTACTGCACTCTGTTCACCAAGAACCCAGCGTACAGCATCGGCAACATTACTCTTACCAGAACCGTTAGGGCCTACAATGGCAGTAATACCCTCTTCAAATCTGAAATCAATCTTATTGGCAAATGATTTAAAACCATTTACTTCTATACTCTTTAAATACATAATTTTTCCCTTAGTTATCGAAATTTAATTTAATGATGGTTCTATGAGCCGCAACCTGCTCAGCCATCTTTTTGGTATGTCCTGTACCTTTTTCATAATCAACACCATCAATGGTTACCACTGATTCATATGTGCGATTATGTTCAGGGCCGGTTGTATCCACAAGTCTGTATTCAATCTTGCCACCTTTACTCTGAACATATTCCTGGAGTATGGACTTCGCATCATAAAATGTGCTCTTATGCTCTATATCTGTGAGCAGGAACTTCTGAACATACTTTTCAGCCTCTTCAATGCCGCCATCCAGATAAATGGCACCAAGAACTGACTCAAACAGATCGCAGAGAATTGATGACCTGTTTTTTCCACCGGTCATCTCTTCACCATGGCTGAGGTAAAGATAATCACCAAAGCCAAAGTCACGCGTGATCTGAGATAAAGTATATTCACATACCAAACTCGCTCTAAGTTTTGTAAGTTCACCCTCTGATTTATCAGGATATCTGAGGAAAAGTTCTTTACTGACTATGAATTGAAGTATTGCATCACCCAGGAATTCATATCTCTCGTATGAGATGATATCTTCCTTACTCTCATTCACATAGGACTTATGAGTAAATGCAACATCAAGATAGTCAAGATTCTTGAACTTGTATCCCAGAACCTCTTCGAAGGATGTATAATCATTCTTCATCACTATTTCTCTATACCTTTTATAATCTTTCCACTAACGTCATTCTTTACGAATGAAACACATTGATCGATAGCGGATATAACTTCCATTTCCTTTGAATTACCATGGATCTTAACCACAAGACCCTTAAGTCCAAGAAGTGGTGCTCCACCTTTATCAGATGCATCAAACTTCTTAAGAGTTCTCTTCATACTCTTCTTAACGAGAATTGCTCCCATCTTACTGGAGAATGAAGAAAGGAATGCACCTTTGATCTCACGAAGGATTACTTTTGAAAGCCCTTCGTAAAGCTTAATAATTGTATTTCCAATAAATCCGTCAGCAACTATAACATCAGCTTTTCCATAAGGAATTCCTCTTGCTTCTATGGAACCGACGAAATTAACACTTTCATCTTTCTTAAGTAATGCATAAGCTGCTTTGACCTGTGCATTACCTTTTTCTTCTTCAAGTCCAACATTTGCCAGGGCAACACGCGGATTATCTACCTTACATACTTCCTGCATATAGATGGAACCCATCTGAGCAAACTGATGAAGAACCTCAGGTTTAACATCCATGTTAGCACCACAATCCAAAAGAAGTGAAGGTTCTGCAGCTGTTGGAAGTAAATGTGCAAGAGGAGTTCTCTTAACTCCCTTAGCTCTACCTACAATAAACTGTCCACCAGCAAGAATTGCCCCAGTACTACCTGCAGAAATAAAAGCATCAGCCTTTCCTTCTTTTAGAAGATTTAGACCAACAACAAGGGATGAATCCTTCTTTTCTCTTACAGCTTTTACAGGAGCTTCATTAAGGCTAATCTCTTCTGTAGCATTAATAACCTCAACCCTGCTTTTATCATATTCATATTCATTTAGTAAGCTGTCTATCTCTGATTTATGACCTACGAGAAACAGCTTTACATTTTTGTTATTTTCAAGACCTTTAACCGCACCCTTAACACAAACGCTAGCGCCATTATCGCCACCAATTGTGTCAATAACAATATTTATCATATTGCCCATATCAGACCTCCAAATGTGCTTTATATGCATAGTAATCACATCATAACAATAACTTAATTATTTTAGAACAAATACCACCCTTTTGCAAGGATAAAGATAGTAAATATGAAATAAAAAAGCGGACCAATTTGGTCCGCTTAATTCCTATATAAATTCTCTAAAAATTAATCTACAGCGATAATTTCCTTCTGACCATATGAGCCACAATTCTTACATACTCTATGAGGCATCATAAGTTCTCCACATTTTGGACATTTTACAAGGTTTGGGGCTGACATCTTCCAGTTAGCTCTTCTCTTATCACGTCTTGACTTAGAGATTTTGTTCTTTGGACAAATTGACATTCGAATACACCTCCTTATGCGAAACTTGGTCTCAAGACCACACTTGACCCATTATACTTATATCGACACATCTTGTCAACATAATTTTTCTGTTTTTTATGAGATAATTTCAAGTGTCTCTCTTGCGATTGTAAGTTCCTCATTTGTAGGTATAACTACAACCTTAACCTTTGAGTCAGCTGACTGTATCTCAACCTCGTCGCCATGAGTAGATGCATTTTTCTCTGCATCAATACTTACGCCGATGTATTTGAAGTTCTCCATGATAGCTGCACGGATCTTATCGTCGTTCTCACCAATACCTGCAGTGAATGCAATAAGGTCAACACCATTCATTGAAGCAATGTAGCTACCGATAATCTTTACAGCGCTATAAACGAATGCATTGAATGCAATAATTGATCTCTTATCGCCTTCCTTAATACCTGCATCGATATCACGGCAATCACTGGATCTTCCAGAAAGGCCCATAAGACCTGATTCTTTATTAAGGATATTCAGAATCTCATCAATTGATTTGCCTTCTTTATTAGCGATGTACTGGATGATAGCTGGATCGATGTTACCACTTCTTGTACCCATTACTAGTCCTTCAAGTGGAGTAAGACCCATAGATGTATCTACTGACTTACCACCCTGAACTGCTGTTATGCTGGCACCACCACCGAGGTGACAAACAATAATCTTTGTATCCTCAACTGGCTTATCAAGATGCTTAACTGCTTCCTTAGAAACATAGCTGTGGCTTGTTCCGTGGAAACCATATCTTCTAATCTTATAGTTCTCATAGTATGAATATGGGATACCATAAATATATGCTTTCTCAGGCATTGTCTGATGAAATGCAGTATCAAATGTTACACACTGTGGTGTTTCTGGCATAAGCTCCTTACAAGCTCTGATACCAAGAAGGTTTGCAGGGTTATGAAGAGGTGCAAGGTCTGCGCACTCCTCAATCTTTGCAATAACATCATCAGTTACAAGAACTGAAGAGTTGAAATACTCTCCACCGTGAACTACTCTGTGTCCAACTGCATCTATCTCTGACAAAGAATTAATAGCTCCATCTTCAGGACTAACGAGAACATCGATTACAGTCTTAAGAGCTACACCATGGTCTGGCATGTCAATCTGCTTCTCTTTCTTCTCTCCTGTTTTAGAGCTATTATACTTAATACAGCTTCCATCAATACCTATTCTTTCACAAAGTCCCTTCGCAAGCACCTGCTCTGAATCTGAATCAATAAGCTGATACTTGAGTGATGATGATCCGGCATTAATTACTAAGATTTTCATTTGTATTCTTCTCCCTCTCTTCCATCTATTGTAATGCGGCCTCTTCCATGTTCCTTACTATAATACATAGCTTTGTCGGAACGATCCAAAACATCATTAATATCTGAACATGTTTCCGGATAGGAAGCAATACCCATACTGGAATTAATTTTAATCTCAAAGTCTTCATAATAAACCACGTTCTCTTTAATCTTAGCGTGGAGTTCCTGAAGAATCTTAAGAGTTTCTTCAACACCTTTGCCACGGAGTATAAGAAGGAATTCCTCACCACCGTAACGAACAGCAGTTCCATCGTACTTCTTAGCAAATTCATTATCAAATTTAGCAACAGTCTTGATAACTTCGTCACCTGCAAGATGTCCATATGTATCATTAACATTCTTGAAGTGGTCGATATCAAGCATACAAACCGTGAATGTATCTCCAGATGCTGCAACCTCTTCTTTAAGTTCTGGATAGAACTTATTGAAGTAAATACGGTTGTAGATCTTTGTAAGACCATCCTTTTTAGCCATATCTTCTGTCTGAAGATACAGTCTGTCAGAAATAAGTGCAGATGTAAAGTCCATTATAGATGACTCGTAGAATGCATATCCATTCTCAAAGAAATCATACTTGCTGGATGTAACAACCATAACTCCGTATACATAGTCATTCTCATAAGCAGGGAAAACAACTGCATTACACATATTTCCACCTGTGAGGAATGGATACTTGAAATCATAGTTATCACAGAGAACAAGTGGAGCAACACTCTTTCTCTTCTTGATTGCATCATAGATATTACTGATATCCTGCTTAAGCAATGATTCAGCAACAGCATTATCAGATATTATTTCAAGATAAGGCTCTTCATTCATATAAACGTCCTTATCTATATAAAGTGCAACCGCACCTGTTTCTTTAATATTAACAACATTCTGAAGCATTACATGAGCATTCTTCTCAACATCGAAGCTTGCAGCAAAATACTTCATAACGTCGATAAGAGATCTTGTTTCTTCGTTAATCTTAGCAAGGTCATCATTCGCCTTAGTAAGATTAATCTTCTGATAATTGATCTCGTTATTAACCTTTTCAACTCTCTCCTGGAACTTCAGAAGCTTTTTGTTTTCAGCAATCATATCTGCATTCTTGAAGTAAAGCTTTGTATATCTGTCATCATATACAGAAATTGAGTTATAGTAACAAATATACATAAATACAAATGATGCAGCCACAATAATCAAAGCCATGAAGGAAATAAGCATCCAAACGCCTGTAATGGTATCGCGGAACTGAAGTACACACATTGTAAGTCCAGTATAAAGACCAAGAGAAACTCTCTTTGTATAATTCATAAATGTATTGAAAACATCAGTAAAGATAAGGTCCTGTCCAATTATATAGATAATATAAAGGAACAGTGCACCATAAAAGACAGTAGGTATATTAATAAAGATACCGCCTGTTGCGACTAAAACAACATGTACATATGTTCTGATCTGGAAAAATAGTGCTGGGAATTTGTTCTTTCTATCTTTAAAAACGAATTCATCAAACGCAAAAAGAAAAACAAAAACAGCTAGATAATATACTAAAAAGAATATACTCTTAGTAATATCAGATCCCCTTATAAGGAGAACTAAAATTAAAAAGAATGCATAAGTAGCTCTGTTATATAATCTGAAATTGTTGATATATTTGCTTTTACTTTCTTCAGACATATCAATACACTCCCCAATTTACATACGCCATAATTTTAACATAAATCAGCTACTTCTTCAACAGATTATTATTTATGAGACTAACCACTTCAGCCCTCAATTTCATTTGATTTTCATTGTTATTTATAACCCTGTCAGAGTTAATTTCAAAGTATTCATTTGATGGCTGATTTGAAAGAAATGACTCAGCTTTTTCCCTGGAATAACCCCTGGATTCTATAAGTCTTTGAATCCTTACTTCTCTATCGGCGTTAACATACCAGATTTCGTCACAAATAGACTTATAGCCATCTTGTATAAGAAGCGCCGCCTCAATGACATAAAGCTTTGTTCCAGCATCCTTCTTAGATTTAATGTCATCTATAATATATTTTTTTACAGCTGGATGCATGATAGCATTTAGCCTGGAAAGCTTTTCTTTGTCACTCAGAACAAGTTTACCTAGTATTGATCTGTCAATCTGTTCAGAATCAGGGTCCAGAATCTCATCACCAAAAGTATCAATTATCTGGTTATATGCATCTTCTCCCTTAAGCATAAGCTTATGAGCTAATTTATCAGCCTCAACTATATAAGCATCAAACTCTTCATCAATTATACTAAGCACAAGAGATTTCCCGGCTCCAATACCTCCGGTAATACCTAATACAAACATTGCTTACCTCAATATCTTTAGTATCTTCTATTAGCCAAATATTATTTGGCGTCGTACAAACTGTCACCAGTATGAACATCAACATATAATGGAACAGCGAGCTCAGCTGCACTTTCCATGCATTCCTTAAGAAGCGCACTCACTTCCTCCACCTCATCCAGCGCTGTTTCAATAAGAAGCTCATCGTGGATCTGAAGAATAAGTCTGGATTTCAGCTTTCTTTTCTCCAGTTCCTTAGCCACATTAATCATAGCTATCTTAATAATATCAGCTGCAGTACCCTGAATTGGGGAATTCATGGCCACTCTCTCACCAAAGGATCTTTGCATAAAGTTAGAACTGCTAAGTTCAGGAATTGGGCGAATACGGTTAAAAGCAGTCTTTACGTATCCATTATCCTTTGCAGACTGTACAGATTCATCAAGATATTCCTTGATCTTACTATATGTCGCGAAATATTTATCTATATATTCTTTAGCTTCTTTTCTCGAAATTCCAAGGTCTTCTCCAAGACCAAAAGAGCTGATACCGTAAATAATACCGAAGTTTACCGCCTTGGCTCTTCTACGAAGATTAGGAGTTACTTCCTCAAGAGGTACATCAAATACCTGAGAAGCAGTTATGGCATGGATATCCTTAGAAGAATTAAATGCATCAATAAGGGATTCATCTCCAGAAATAGATGCCATAACACGAAGCTCAATCTGAGAATAATCCGCATCAACAAATGTATAGCCATCCATAGGAACAAATGCACGTCTTATCTCTCTTCCCTCAGCAGTACGGGTTGGAATATTCTGAAGATTTGGCTCTGTAGAACTGAGACGTCCTGTTGCAGTTACTGTCTGATTAAACTTACTGTGTATTCTTCCATCAGATTTTATTGTAGATATAAGTCCCTCAATATATGTAGATCTAAGCTTTGTCTTAGACCTGTATTCTAGAATAAGAGGAATTATCTCATGTTCATCCTTTATCTTTGTAAGGACATCAACACTGGTAGAATAACCGCTCTTGGTCTTCTTTCCACTCTTTAGTCCCAGCTTCTCAAACAGAATAACGCCCAGCTGTTTTGTGGAATTAATATTAAATTCCTCACCAGCCAGTTTGTATATTTCCTGAGTAAGTTCTTCTATCTTCTTATCCAGCTCTTCTCCATAGGAAACAAGGAAATCCTTCTTTACTTCAACACCATATTTTTCCATGGAGTTAAGAACAAAGATCACAGGATATTCAATATCAGTATAGAGACTGAGCATCTCTTTTTCAGAAAGTCTGTCTAAAAGAACTGAGCGGCTCTTATTTGCAACAAATGCCATAAAGGATATAAGCTTCCTGTAATTCTCCATATCAAAAGAAAATATAGTCGGAACATCCTTACCCATAAGAAGCTTCTCATCTTCAAGCTCAGCATCCAGGAACCTTCCGGATATATGACTGTAATCGTAGCTATTATCAAGTGGTTCAAGTAAATAAGCAGCAACAGATGCATCAAAAAGACTGTCTTCCTCTTTCAAGTTAAAATCATCTATATATTCCTTGAGGCTTATAAAACATAGAGTAATATCACTCTTTATATCTTTTCTCAGATTTGTTATCTTATCATCCCTTACAATAAATGTATCATCGCCAACAGAAACAGCAGCTCCATAAATTGTATCATCTATCCTTGTAAGGCCTATTCCAACCGCCTCTTCACCAGACTTATTAATAGTGCTGATAAGAGCGCTATAATCAATATCCTTTGGCTCAACATTTATATTTACAGCAATCTTATCCTTGCTGATATCTTTATTCTCAAACCTCTTGAGAAGGCTCTTCATACCATTTTCAAGGAATATGTTATAAACCTCAGTGCTATAAACACTTTCATCACTTACCTTGGCATCATCAATAGTTTTATCCAGCTCGCAGTCCAGCTTAATTGTTGCAAGGTCACGACTAAAAAGAGCCATCTCTCTTTCAGCATCCAGGTTTTTTCTGGCTTTATCCGGCTTTACATTCTCAATATCCTCAAGAGCCGCCTCAATACTATGATATTTCTGAATAATATTAGATGCAGTCTTAGGACCAATACCCTGAACTCCAGGAATATTATCAGATGAATCTCCCATAAGACCCTTCATTTCTATAAATTCATGAGGGGTAACTCCGTATTCATCCATAACTTCCTTTGCATGGTAGTTTTCAATTGTAGTCTGTCCACCTTTAGTCTTAGGAATTCTGACCAGAACATTATCTGTGGCCAACTGAAGAAGATCTCTATCTCCTGAAAGGATTGTTACATCATAGCCCTTTTCTGAGCCAAGAACCGAATATGTACCAATAATATCATCAGCTTCATATCCGCCTTTTTCCATATATGTAACACCCATAGATGTGAGAATATCCTTAATTACAGGGAACTGTTCTCTGAGCTCTGGGTCCATACCCTTTCTTGTTCCCTTGTATTCAGGATACATTTTATGTCTGAATGTAGGTTCATGTACATCAAATGCAACAATAATGCTATCCGGTTTTTCTTCTGAATATATCCTGTAAAAAATATTCAAAAAACCAAGGAGTGCATTTGTATGCAACCCCTTAGAATTTGTAAGAGTGTTCGGAAGGGCAAAATACCCTCTGTTCATTATGCTGTTTCCATCAATCAGTAGTAGTTTCGACATTTTGTATTGATTCCCCTATACTTATAATCTCATCATAATTCTCTTCTAATCTTCTAAAACCGTTTATTCTGTCATAATCGGTTAATTCTTTTTCTTTATCTATATTATTACTTACCTGGATATGATCTATATCTCCAAGCATCATATTATCATCTAATTCACTGTGAAAATAATAAGTACCCTGTTCAGTTTTCTTTGTAAATTGTTCAAAATCATATATCTGGGCCAGTATTCCGAAATATGAAATTGTAACTATAAGAAGACCTAAAGCAAACAAAATAGAAAAAGCGGATAACTTGAAACTTCTACGATTTCTAACTCCATGACTCATGGTCCTAAGATCTTTTTCAAGATCCTTATTGAAATCAGTAGATAAAGCTTCATTATTATCCAGCTGTCTCATTCCTACCATAAGGGTATAATAAATCTCCAGTTCTTCGCGGCACTTCTTGCAGTTTCTCATATGTATAACGAAATCTGCCTGCTTGTCACGAGGAACCTTACCCTCAATAAATGGCATAATATAAGATTGTGCTTCTAAATGTGTCATATGGATAGTATAACTCAAAAAATAGAGCCGGGCAACATTTACCCGACTCTATAAAACTTATTCTAAATTTTAAGTTTATCTTACAGATTAAGTAAGCTAGAAGCTACGCTTCCTGCAATACCCTGTGAAGATGTAGCTGTTGGCTCTGGTCCATTAACTGGGCTCATAGTTGGAGCCTGTCCCATTGTAGGAGCCATAAGAACCTTACCAGTTCCACGATATACATTAACGAATCCTTCACCTGTTGCTGCAGATCCGATTGCATTTCCTGTAAGTGTCTCAACTGTAAACTGAAGTGATGCTGACCAAGCAATAGCCATATTACCATCGATCTTCAGAACATCATCCTGAAGGTTGAACTCGAAAAGCTCTTCTCTAGGAACTGGGCTCTCAAGAACTGCATAACCCTGTCCAGCAAGTGAAAGGTTGAAGAGACCCTCACCTCCGAGGAGTGCAGATGAAACATTACTTCTCTTATTGATCTGCTCCTGAATTCCTGCATCACAGCAAAGGAAAAGACCATCATCAAGAACCATTCCCTGTCCCCACTGTCCAACATCTTCGATAATAAGATATTTATATGTAGGCTCAAGCATTACAAATCCCTGTCCTGAATACTCAGGCTTAACAGTTGATTCACCAGTAACAGCACCCTTAATAGCATTCTTAAGGAATCCACCAGCGCTCTTAACTCCAGATGTTGCCTGAACATTACCAGCAACCCACTGCATAGCTCCTGCCTGCATCTTGCAAGCTGAGTTATTGAGCTGAACAAGAAGCTGACGCTTCTTAACATTCATCTGCTGCATGAAGTAATCAGTTGTAGCAGACCAAGGTGTAACAGACAGATCCTTCTGATGCTCGTATACGAAATACTGTCCCCCACTGGCAATAAGCTTCATGTTGTTATTGTCAAATACATTGTTTAATTGAATCATGATGTGTTAACCTCCCCATAAATTTTTATTATTTTTTAAAAGGGGCAGCATAAAGCTACCCCTAAAGGTTTGTGATTAGTTATTGATGAGTTTATCTTCATCTGACCAGCTATAAAGTGAACGGATTTCCTTACCGATAACTTCTGATGGATGCTCAGCCTTAATCTTACGAAGAGCCTTGAAGTGAGCCTGACCACCTGCTGATGACATATCAAGAAGGAAGTCCTTAGCGAATGTACCATCCTGGATATCAGAAAGTACCTTCTTCATAGCCTTCTTTGTCTCATCTGTTATGATCTTTGGTCCTGTGATGTAATCACCGTACTCAGCTGTATTAGAAATTGAATATCTCATTCCAGCGAAACCACTCTGATAGATGAGGTCTACGATAAGCTTCATCTCATGGATACACTCAAAGTAAGCATTTCTTGGATCATATCCAGCTTCTGTAAGTGTTTCGAAACCAGCCTGCATAAGTGCAACAACACCACCACAAAGAACTGCCTGCTCACCAAAGAGGTCTGTCTCAGTCTCAATTCTGAATGTTGTCTCAAGAAGTCCAGCTCTTGCACCACCAATACCAGCACCATAAGCAAGTGCCATATCCTGTGCATGACCTGTAGCATCCTGATATACAGCGATAAGACAAGGTGTTCCCTTACCAGCCTGATACTCTGAACGAACTGTATGTCCTGGTGCCTTTGGAGCGATCATAGTTACATCTACATCTGCAGGTGGAACGATCTGTCCAAAGTGAATGTTGAATCCGTGTGCAAACATAAGCATGTTACCAGCCTCAAGATTTGGCTCGATATCTTTCTTATACATTGCAGCCTGCTTCTCATCATTGATAAGAATCATGATGATATCAGCTTTCTTAGCAGCCTCAGCTGTTGTGTAAACTTCGAAGCCCTGCTCCTCAGCTCTCTTCCAAGACTTGCTACCCTCATATAATCCAATGATTACGTGAGCTCCTGAGTCCTTGAGGTTAAGTGCGTGTGCATGACCCTGGCTACCGTAACCAACTATTGCGATAGTCTTTCCATCCAGGAGTGATAAATTACAATCCTGCTCATAAAAAATCTTTAAATCTGACATAATAATGCCTCCTTGGTAAATTATATAGTTACTTGCTTTAGCAAGTACAATATCTTATTCATCTGATTCAGCACGTCCTCTTACAAGACCTGTAGCACCTGTACGGACAAGTTCCTGAATCTCAAATCCTTCAAGAAGACTCATGAAGGCTTCAACCTTATTGTTGTTACCTGTAATCTCAACCATGATAGATTCAGGTGAAACGTCAACAATATTAGCTCTATATACATTAGCAATTGAGATGATCTGCTGTCTCTCGTTTGCATCTGCTTTTATCTTAATAAGAACAAGTTCTCTGGTAACTGACTCGCCATCCTTAAGCTCTATCACGGATCTTACATCCTCAAGCTTATTAAGCTGACTCTTTATCTGTGAAAGAATCTTGTCATCTCCAGTAACAACAACTGTCATTCTGGAAATCTTAGGATTTTCAGTTACGCCAACAGATAAACTGTCTATATTATAACCACGTCTACTGAACATTCCTGATACTCTACTGAGCACACCGGCTGTATTATCTACAATAAGTGACAAAACTTTAGTTTTCATATGATCACAACCTTTCAAAAATAGACTACACGGATATAATTTTATCTTTTAAACCAGTTAATGTCAATAAACAATTACTGGCATATTTTCTTCTATTGTACCAAAAAGTTCCTGTGCAAAAGAATAAGGAAGATTAACACATCCGTGAGAACCGTTATACTTATAAATCTCCCCGCCGAAGGAACCTCTCCAGGTAGCATCGTGGAAACCGACACCACCATTAAATGGCATCCAATAGGTTACATCAGTCTCATAATCATCACCCTTCAGGACTGCAGGAGTCTGCTTATAGTCAACACCATAAATACCTGTAGGAGTTCCTCTTCTGAGACCAATATTACCTGTTACAACATCGGACTGCATAATAACACGTCCGCTTCTATAAACATACATATGCTGATTTTCTATATCTACTTCACAATAGAAACCACCAATATCATTCTTTTCCTCGTCATAACAATAACCAACCTCTTCAAATGCAGGCTCTCTTGTTACACTATTACGATGAATAAGATCCTGATAAAGATTATCTGTTTCTTCTTCTATATTTATCTTCCAGCCATAATCACCATTTTTGATCTTGATATTTTGACGATCATGAGTTTTGAAAGTTCTGATAGTTCCATATGTATCATACAGACGTGAAAAGCTTTCAACAACATTATGAACCTTGTCTTTACTGATGGTATAGCCATATGAATCAGAAATCTTAATAGTATTCAGAAGCTGATCCCCAGATAAAGGAATTTTACATTTTCCATACTGATACTCAATATCAAGACTTGCGATTGTATTGCAATAATTAACACATTTCTGAACCTTCTCGGATTCTATAGTGTATTCAGGCATCTTGTAAAAGCCCTCTTCTTCTATATCTATAGAAGTCTCACCAAATACAAGAGCTTGTTTAATCCTGTCAACAACAGCATTTACATCTTCGATGGTACTTCCAAGATCTTCATATACTGCTTCAGCATCACCATCATCATTTACAATGATCTTAGGATTCTGAGGTTCTTCCATATTTTCAGGATCAAGTGACTTGTAAGAAGTTACTATTCTTTCAAGTTCATCTTCATTATAATTAACAGAATCTTCAAGAACATAGTCCTTATCAAAGAAAAGCTTTGGCCATGCAAATGGATTCTGGTCCTTCTTTATACTATTTAATTCATCAAGGTAATTAATACTAAGACCAATGTCTCTACCATTAATAGTTTCCGTTCTGTCACGGAATTTAATCTCAAGATTATAATCAGATGGGCTCTTGTAAAGAGCATTATCTACATAAGCCGGACTCTTGAAACTATAATCCTTACCATTAATGATAGTTCCAGGATAATAAGTATCTATAGATGGCAGCACAAGGGCAATATACCCTACTACCAGGACACTGACAATTGATATAATTGTGTAACGAAAAGCTTTATTGGACCACATTTTTCCTATTCCTTTGTGAGATTTATTAAGCAAACCTCAGGTATATTATTTATTCTTATTTTCATAGAATGCTGACCAAGACCATTTGAAACGATCATTGTGCTGTTATTTTTCTCGAATCTGCCATAATCATATTTAGGGAAGAATTTCATTCTTGGTGAAACAACACCGCCAAGAAATGGAAGTCTTACTATTCCGCCGTGGAAGTGACCAGAAAGAACAAGATCAGCTCCCCACTGGGAATATGAATCTATAAAATCTGGTGTATGCCCAAGAAGAATTGTATATTCACCATTTGGCACACCTAATAATTCATTTATACTATCCTTCGAAAGAACGGGATATTTAATTCTTCCATAATAATCTGTAGGAATATCTAATCCATAAACATCTATCCCATCCAGAGTAACCTTCTCATTAATAAGCATTTTTACTTTTGGAGAAAGTCTTTCATTAAGAGATGTCCAGAGATTTGATGTCCCATAATAATCAGCCTTAACCTTTGTTTCATGATTTCCCATAGCATAATATACAGGAAACTTCTCTGAAAGGTTATTTACAAGATCAATAGTCGGAGTTATATCTTCGCTTTCCGTCTTTCCATTTAGCATGTCGCCACCAAAAAGTATAACGTCCGGCTGAATCTCTTCTATTTTCTGAATTATCTTATTATTAATACTCTTGGCCTCATGATAATCAGTAAGAAAGACTATTTTCTTATCTGTTATATTTCTTGGCGTGGATACTTTATATTCAGTAACCTTTACACATCTTAGTTCGCGAATGCTTTCTAAGATAACCAGAATAATAAGTATTAATAAAATGATCAGTATATATATCATTTAGGTTGTTACCTCAATGCCTGCTTCCTCTTCAGCCTGTCGTCTGAAGTCTTCAATCTTATCAGGTGATATATCAGGAAGATCATCCATAGAAGAAATACCAAAGCTTCTAAGGAAATCATCTGTTGTTCCAAAAAGAATTGGATGTCCTGGCGCATCAAGTCTTCCAACTTCTTTTGCCAGATTATATTCCACAAGTCTGTTTACCGCATGACTGCAGGAAACACCTCTTATCTTTTCAATCTCAGCTCTTGTAACTGGCTGTTTATAAGCAATTATTGAAAGTGTTTCAAGAAGAACATCTGTAAGAACATGTTTCTTTGGCATATTTACAATCTTGCTAAGAATATCGTAGTATTCGTTCTTTGTACAAAGCTGATATTTACCATCGAGCTCTATGAGTCTTATTCCTCTGTCTTCAACATCATAGTCCTGCATAAGCTCTTTTATAGCAGCCTTGAACTCCTTTTTAGGAATTGGTTCCTCTTCTGTTCCAAGAGCTATCATCAGCTTACTTTCTTCTATTGCCTTACCAGTTGCAAAGAGAACAGCCTCTATTGCAGCTTTAAGATTTACGTCACTCATAATTCACCTTTATTCCAAAGAATCTATAATAATATCGCCGAACATCTCATCCTGTCTTATCATAAGCACTCCAGATTTCATAAGCTCCAGAATTGCCAGGAATGAAACTATAAGGTTCAGCTTACCTCGCTTGGAACCAAGCAGGGTTTTGAAATTGATACTCTTAAGTCCTTTAACTTCGCTTCTAATCTCAACCATCTTATCTTCAAGCTTAATCTCTTCTCTTGTGATGGTTCCGAATTTACTACGAACAGGGTCTACTCTGTCAATCTCACGTCTCAGAAGTGTTTTGAAAATCTCATTCAGCTTCTGCATTGTCATATCCCCAATCAGCTCAGCAGGATCAATCTCCTCCTTAACTTCCTTTACTTCCTTAGGGATAGTTTCTTCTTTGTAGAATGCATTTGCCGCATCTATGGACATATCCTTAAGCTCAGAAGAAGCATATTTATACATCTTGTATTCGAGGAGGCTCTTAACCAGCTCAGCTCTTGGATCTTCTTCCTCTTCTTCCT
Source organism: uncultured Lachnospiraceae bacterium (assembly GCA_902774915.1). Lineage (GTDB taxonomy): Bacteria > Bacillota > Clostridia > Lachnospirales > Lachnospiraceae > Eubacterium_Q. The sequence goes on from CACYKH010000001.1 coordinate 170,938, forward strand.
CTGTCTCTTCCTTAGGAAGAAGCATTTTTGACTTTATGGAAATTAGAGTTGCTGCCATAACAAGGAATTCACTCATTACATCCATATTGTCTTCTTCCATTGCATCCAGATAATCCAGATACTGCTTTGTAATTTCTACAATAGGAATATCGAAAATATTAAATTTATTCTTTTCTATAAGATGCAGAAGGAGGTCCAAAGGTCCTTCGAATGCATCCAGTTTAATATCCAGCTTTTCCATTAAAACTAATTATTCCAGGTAAGCGTTGAAGCTTCCTTTTTCCTATCTCTAGTAATAAGATCGTGGAGTGCATCCTTAGCAGAATAATCATCAAAGAGAATTTTATTAACATGCTCAACGATTGGCATTTCCACATCATATTTATTGGACAGAGCAAGGGCAGCCTTTGCAGAGTAAACACCCTCTACTACCATCTTTACTTCATCCATGGCTTCCTGATATGTCTTACCCTGACCCATCAAGAATCCAGCTTTTCTATTTCTACTGTGCTGAGAAGCACAAGTAACTATCAGATCGCCTGTACCAGAAAGACCGGCAAATGTCTCTGGCTTTCCACCCATAGCTACACCAAGAGCTGTAATCTCATGAATACCTCTTGTAATAAGAGCAGCCTTTGTGTTATCTCCACATCCAAGACCATCGGCAATACCAGCTGCAAGAGCTATAACGTTCTTAATAGCACCGCCGAGCTCAATACCTATCATATCTGGGCTTGTATATACTCTGAAGAAGTCAGACATAAATGTGTCCTGAACTGTCTTTGCAAGACCTTTATCTGCAGCACCAACAACAACTGTTGTAGGAAGCTCCTTACCAACCTCCTCAGCGTGGCTAGGTCCGGAAAGAACTGCAACTCTGGCCTGAGGTATTTCCTCAGAAATAACCTCTGAAAGTCTCATAAGAGTTTCTTCTTCAATACCCTTAGCTACGTTTACGATTATCTCGTCCTGTTTAATATAAGGAGCTGCGCTCTTTGCAGTATTTCTTACAAATGGAGAAGGAACAGCCATAACAGCCATATCCTTATCTGTAAGAGCTATCTCCATATCTGTTGTATATTCAACTGTTCCAGGAAGCATAACACCTGGAAGCTTTGTCATATGCTGATGAAACTCCTTAAGCATAGAAATTTCTTCAGGATCAATAGACCAAACTGTTACTTCATGATTATTAAGTGCGAGAAGCTTTGTAAGAGCTATTCCCCAGCTACCTGCACCAAGTACGCATATCTTCATATGTTTCCTCCTGTATTAATAAACAAATACCTTTAAACGTTTTCCTTCTTTTTGAATGTAAACTTATTCTCTTCATGGTTTTTGAGTCGTATAATATTCGCCTTATGCTTAAAAATAGCAAGAGCAGCAAGTAAGGTAATCATTATAGCGCCCTCAATGAAAACACCTCTTGAATATGGATCACTCACATTAAAGCAAGTAAGTCCCAAAAGTGTCTCGATTATAAATCCAGCACTTATACATACCATCAGTACAATAGAACCAACTGACATATACTTTGTAATAGCAATAGTTCCAATAAATATTACAAGCGCTATAACAGTAACAACTGGATGGAAAATGCTAGCTGCAAAACCACCAATAGTCGCTATTCCCTTACCACCCTTAAATCCAAGGTAGAATGGAAAAATATGACCGAGCACTGCTCCAAATCCAAGATAGATCATATAAATATAATATGTATCTGGATAAGTTCCTCTGAAAATAAACCTTGCTACCATACAAGGAACAAAGGACTTACAGAAATCACCGATAAAAACAACAAGACCAGCTTTAAAACCAAGAACACGGAGTGCATTTGTTGTACCAGAATTACCACTACCGTGCTTTCTGATATCTACACCAGCCAGCTTGCTATAAATCACTCCAGTCTGCAAAAGACCAAAGCCATAACCAAGTATTAAACAAATGATTCTAAGTAAAACAACCATCTATTTTTCCTTTCTTTCACGAATGATGATCCTGATAGGAGTTCCTGTAAAGAGGAATGCCTCTCTCAGCTTATTCTCTATATACCTGATATATGAGAAATGAGCCAGCTCTTTGCTGTTAACAAAGAGAACAAATGTAGGCGGTTTTACAGAAACCTGTGTGATATAGAAAAGCTTTAATCTCTTACCCTTATCACTTGGTGGTTCTGTCTCTGCAACAGCCTCTGTCAGTATCTCATTCAGAACACCAGTCTGTATTCTCATACAGCTGTATTGTTCAACTAAATCTATAGTATCAAACAGCTTATTCAGTCTCTGACCTGTAAGAGCTGAAACAAAAAGCATTTCAGCATAAGGCATGTAAGCCAGCTTCTGTCTGATATCCTTCTTCATTCTGTTCATAGTATTAGTGTCCTTCTCAATAAGGTCCCACTTATTAACTACTATGATCATACCCTTGCCACGCTCATGAGCAATTCCGGCTATCTTTGTATCCTGATCAGTAACGCCTTCCTCAGCATCAATAAGGAGCATAGCAATGTCACATCTTTCTACTGCAGCAACAGTTCTGATAATACTGAATCTTTCAATCTCGTCCTTTATCTTGCTCTTACGACGAAGACCTGCAGTATCAATAAAAATGTATTCCTTACCATTTCTCTTAATACGAGTATCAATAGCATCTCTCGTAGTTCCTGCTATATCCGAAACAATAAGTCTGTCTGTTCCCAAAAGCTTATTAATTAGAGATGATTTACCTGTGTTTGGCTTACCAATAACAGCAACTCTTGGAATATCTTCTTCCTCTTCTTCTGTAATGCTTTCGCCAAACTCTTCTACAACCTTCTCCAGCATATCTCCAAGTCCGAGCTTACTCTGTGCTGAAACAGGATTAGGATCGCCAATACCAAGGTTATAGAATTCATATACATAAGGCTCAAACTTTTCAAAGTTATCTACCTTGTTAACGCAAAGAACAACAGGTTTCTTACTACGCCTCAGCATATCAGCAACCTGCATATCAGATGAAGTAACACCTGATCTAACATCAGTAACAAAGATAATCACATCAGCAGTTTCTATAGCTATCTCAGCCTGTTCCTTCATGGAACGCATAATGATATCTTCTGCTTCTGTTTCAATACCACCAGTATCAACAATGGTGAACTTGTGGTTCAGCCAGTCAACATCGGCGTAAATCCTGTCTCTTGTTACTCCAGGTGTATCTTTAACTATAGCCAGTCTCTCACCGGCAAGAGTATTGAATAGTGTAGACTTACCAACATTTGGTCTACCAACTATTGCTACGATCTTCTTTGCCATTTTTACCTACCATTTACTTAGTAAAATCTAGTAAAGCCACAACTTGATTATTTTACCATAACTTGAACTTTTAGAAAAGCCTTAAAACAATAAGTTTCCCGACTAAAATGCATTCTTTATATGATTTATCTTATCTCCAAGTATACCTATGGCGTCGTATCTGATATTTGTATTATCCACATCATACTTATTCTCTTTTAAGTAATATAAAGATGCATTCTTAATACGGTTTATCTTGCTTTGATTTATTGCTTCTAAAGGATCTCCGGCATTTCCTGTGGCTCTGTATTTAACTTCAATAAACACAAGATCATTCCTATCCTGGGCAATAACATCTATCTCTGAATACCTTGTTCTGTAATTCATATCCAGAACTATATATCCCAGACTCCTAAGATAATCCGCAACAATATGTTCCCACTTAGAACCTATACTTCTTTTGTTATAAGCCAATTTAAACCCCTATACAAAATTTTTGATAAATGACCTGCGGTGAATTTCACAAGGTCCAATAGTTTTTATCGCTTCAATATGCTTTGCTGAGCCATAACCTTTATTGCTGGCAAAGCCATATTCAGGATATTTCTTATCCATTTCATCCATAAGTCTGTCTCTGTAAACCTTAGCAACAATGCTTGCAGCAGCTATAGATATAGACTTTGTATCACCCTTAATTATAGGCACCTGCTTAATATCCAGTTCAGGAATCTTAAATGCATCTACCAGAACAACTCCAGGAGTTACTTTAAGTCCTAGAACCGCATCCTTCATAGCCAGGGAATCACAAACCCCAATTCCAATCTCATCAATCTCTTTTTCAGAGCGTATTCCTATGCAGTAGCTGACAGCATTTTCAAGGATGATATCATAGAGTTCTTCTCTTTTCTTTTCATTAATCTGTTTTGAATCATTAACGAATGGAATAATCATATCCTTTGGAAGAACTACAGCCGCAGTTACAATAGGACCAGCTAATGGCCCTCGTCCAACCTCATCAACACCTGCTATATAATCAGTTTCAGAATAATACTTTCTTTCAAAGGACATCATATCCATTACTCTAGATGTTTCTTTATCGATAGCATTTATCCTTTTCTCTGCTGATTCAAGGATCTTTATAACTCCGGAACGTTCATCCTCAACATATTTATCTATAAAAGAGATTAATAGACTTTTTTCTTTCTCATAGTCCATAATTCCACAGCTTGTAATCTCTTTATATTCGTTTTTAATATCACCTATTTTTTCCATTTATTTACTCTTTCTATAACAATCCATCGCATTGGATAATAAAATAAAGGCACCCGGATGACCGGATGCCTCAAAGTGCTACTTTACTTTACCAAATTTCTTAAACGGAGAAAGTCTAAGAACGGCCTTACCTATGATATCCTTTTTATTGATATCGCCCACATCAGCCCATCTACTATCTCTACTGTCATTTCGGTTGTCTCCCAGAACAAAGTATTCGTCTGGTCCCAGAGTTCTTGGTTCACTGGCAGTTCCACTATCCAGGATGATCTCACGACCATAGCTTTCCTGAAGAACCTGACCATCTATAAGGATATTTCCTTCAGGTGTAATCTGAACTGTCTCACCAGGAAGACCAATTACTCTCTTGATGTAATAAACATCCTGTCCCTGATATGGGAATACAACAACATCGAAACGTTTAGGATCACTGAAGTGATAAGTAAATTTATCAATCCACAGGTTATCTCCATCCTGGAGTGTATTCTCCATTGAATGACCATGAACTGTAGTTCTTTGGCCTACGAATGTGATAATACAATAGCAGATGATAATAATAATACCAATGTATATAACAAGATTGAAGAGTTCCTTTACGATATTGATATCTTCACTCTTCTTTTCTTTTTTCTTTTTCTCTTTCTTATAGTCAGCAGTAACATCGTACTCTGATGGAACATTTTCTTCTAAAGCCTCACTTGAATCAACTTCAGATGAAGCATCTTCAGTTCCTTCAGCATCGTCAGAAGCATTCTTCTTAGCTTTCTTTGCTGCCTTTTTCATTTCTTTAGCTTCCTGCTTAAGCTGTTTCTTATACTCTTTATCTTCGGCATGATCATACTCTTCTGCCCAGATATCAAGATCAGAACGCTTATCCTCTTCAAATGCCATAATAAAACATTCTCCTAATAACTATTTAAGGGGTTTCAAGTGATATCTTTCCAAGCTTGCCAGACCTGAAATCATCCAGTATACTGCGGCAGGCTTTATCAATATCAAGCTCTCCACCTTTCTTAACACAATTCTTATTTTCAGCTATCTTTTCAAGTATCTGATAGCTGTCATCAACATCCTCTATCATATACCTTTCAGACAGTACTTTGCAATAATTATCTTTAAGATAATCAATAAATTCAACAGCAAGCTGCTGCATTTCAATGATATTGTCATTGATAGAACCGATGAAAGCAAGGTTTGTTCCAATCTGCTCATCTTCAAACTTAGGCCAGAGGATTCCTGGAGTATCTAAAAGATTTATATCCTTTGATATTCTTATCCACTGATTACCTCTTGTAACACCAGGCTTATTACCTGTTTTAGCTGTAGCTTTACCAACGAAAGAGTTAATAAAAGTAGACTTTCCAACATTTGGAATACCAGCAACCATCGCCTTTATAGGACGGTTCATAATACCACGGCTTCTATCTCTTTCAATCTTTTCCTTGCAGACAATCTTTACAGCATTTGTCACTTTAAGTGTCTGCTTACGAACACGGCTGTCCATTGTAAGAACATATGCGCCCTTAGCCTCATAGTATTTCTTCCAAAGTTCAGTCTTCGCAGGGTCAGCCATATCAGCCTTATTCAGGATAATAACACGCTTCTTGTTACCTATTAAGTTATCCATATCAGGGTTCTTACTACTGCCAGGTATACGCGCATCAAGGAGCTCTATAACAACGTCACAAAGCTTAATGTCTTCCTGCATCTTACGTCTGGCACTTGTCATATGACCCGGGTACCAATTGATATCCATTATTCGACCTTACCTCTATCTTCAGAAGGGAAAACCTTATAGACAACCTTTCCCTTTATCTCAGACTTCTGAACATTTCCATAATTTACATATCTGGAATCCTCAGAATTACTTGTATTATCACCAATAACAAAGTATTCCTCGTCATCAAGAGTAATTGTTTCATCTAGTCTTCCGGCTGAATTAATATATGAAAATGAAAAATCATCATTTGTATGTTTTCCATTAATAACAAGTCGACCCGCAACAACGGAAATTGTATCACCTGGAAGTCCTACAACACGCTTTATATCATAATAATCCTTGCTGCCAATCTTTTTAATGGCAACAATGTCGTAGCGTTTGATCTTAGTAAATTTATACTGGATCTTATTAAGAACAAGCTCATCATTGTCAGAGATAACATCTTCCATAGATGAACCAGTCATAAAGACAGTCTGGACACAAAAAGTAGTCAGTCCATATCCAAGGATAATGGCTGCAAAGACTATAAATATTATATTCAGGAATCTTTTACCCTTTTTCTTAGGAGTTTTCTTAACATCTCCCTTTTTACCCAGGGTAAATGACTTAGCCTCTTTTCTTTTCATGATTCACTCCAAACTGATACTAGTAAAAAGACCGGAGCATTATACTCCGGTCAAAAGTTTTAAGAGAATTATTTAACAATTTCCTTAACCTTAGCTCTCTTACCAACTCTGTCGCGTAAGTAATAAAGCTTTGCACGTCTAGCCTTACCTCTTCTAACTACTGCAACTTTCTCTACAAGAGGAGAATTTACAGGCCATGTCTTTTCAACACCTACACCGTTAGAATTCTTTCTAACTGTGAATGTCTGTCTTGCTCCGTGTCCCTGTACCTTAATTACAGTTCCCTCGAAAACCTGAATTCTTGTTTTCTCACCTTCCTTGATCTGAGCTGATACCTTAACTGTATCACCTACGTTGAACTCAAGTGGTGTCTCACGAAGCTGTGCATCTTCAATATTCTTGATAATGCTTTCGTAACTCATGATAAAACCTCCAAAAAAATGTAATAAATTTTCAGACGTTCTTACTATCTATTTACAGTATCTTAACTCTCTCATATAAAACGATACCAGATACAGCGGACCGCCTAAATAACGACAACTGCTATAATATAGCACACTAAGAAAAATAGTGCAAGCAAAAAGTTTTACTGCTTATTATTAATTATAAAATAATAAAAAGAGGGTGACTAAACGCCACCCCTTTATATTTTATTTAATCATTAGTAATTTCTTACTCAGCTGGTGTTTCCTCTGCAGGAGCTTCTTCAGCAGCAGGCTCCTCTGCAGGTGCCTCCTCAACTGGAGCTTCAGCAGTAGCTGCAAGAAGTTCATCAACCGGAAGTGTTTCCTTAATCTCTTCTGCCTCAGGAATTACTGTCTCTTCCTCGTCCTTCTTTTCTTCTTTCTTCTCTTCCTTAGGCATCTGGTCTATAAGAAGAGCTTTTCTTGAAAGACTAATCTTGCGATCTTCAACCTTGATATCAACTACCTTAGCCTCAATCTCCTGACCACTCTTAAGAACATCTGATGGCTTCTCAACATGCTGTGTATCAATCTGAGATACATGAAGGAGTGCATCGATACCTGGCTCAAGTACTACGAAAGCACCAAAGTCTGTCATACGAGCAACCTTACCCTTAACAACTGTACCCTTAGCATACTTAGTTTCAGCCTGAAGCCATGGATTCTGATCCTCAAACTTCATTGAAAGAGCAATCTTACTGCCATTGATTTCCTTAATAAAGCACTTAACTGTATCTCCAACATTAAAGATCTTCTTTGGCTTCTCAACTCTTCCCCATGACATCTCTGAGATGTGAAGAAGTCCGTCTGCTCCACCAAGATCAATAAATGCACCGAAGTCTGTGATATTCTTTACTGTACCTTCAACTACATCACCAACTTTAATCTTTGAGAAGAGTTCTTCAGCTGCAGCAGCCTTAGTCTTAACAAGAAGCTGCTTTCTATCACCGATAACTCTCTTTCTACGAAGATCAAACTCTGTAAGAACAAAATCAATATCCTGTCCTTCATACTTTGAAAGGTCTCTTTCAAATACATCTGAAACAAGACTAGCTGGAATGAATACCTTGCACTCCTTAACTACTACGCTAAGTCCGCCTCTAAGTACGTTTGTAACCTTTCCTGTAAGTACTGTACCATTGTTGAATGCATCCTCAAGCTCTTTGTAAGCTTCGTTAGCAAGGATGCTCTTATATGAAAGAAGAACACTGCCTTCTCCATCATTTGGCTTAATTACCTCAACAGTTATAGGATCTCCCTCTTTAACAACTGTTGTAAGATCGATTGGACTATTTGAATACTCCTCAGCTGTAAGGATTCCGTCAGATTTGTTGTGGATGTCAACAACCATCTCATCTGGATTTACTGAGATAACCTTTCCATCAATTATCTGTCCTTTCTTAATCGGAATTGTTGTTTCCTCATTTAACAACTCCTCAAAACTTTTCTCTGACATACTGTCTTGAACCTCCTTAATAATGTAATTTGGGGTAGATGCCCCTGCTGTAATACCTACCCTACTTGTGGATTCAAAAACAGTTAAATCCAAATCAACGAGTGTCTGTATATAGTAAGTATTGTTACATTGTTGTTTGCTTATCTCATAAAGTTTTTGAGTATTAGAACTATTTTTGCCACCAATAACTATCATATGATTCACTGAAGCAGCAAGTTTTTCAGCTTCTTTCTGACGTTCCTCAGTAGCATTGCATATAGTTTTGCAAACATTAACATTATAATATCTATCTTGCAATTCTGCAACAAATTCTTGAAATTTTTTTAGGCTGTAAGTGGTCTGTGCAACTACCGTTATAGATGCATCCTTTAACGACTCAGGAAGTGCATCAATGTCCTCTATAGAGTTGATAACATATGGCTTTACTTTTGACCAACCTATGGTTCCCTCTACCTCAGCATGACCAGGATTACCAATGATCAAAATCTCATCTCCAGCCTCTGATCTTTCCCGGACAATTTTGTGGATATTATTAACAAATGGACAGGTTGCATCCACCAGTCTAAGTCCTTTTGATTCAATAATATCAAAGATATCCTTGCCCACACCATGTGACCTGATGATAACAGATGAGCCTTCAGGCAGGTCATCCAGTTCTTCAACTGAATTAACGATGTGAACACCCTTCTCAGCCAGGTTATTGGTAACCTCTTCGTTATGAATAATTGGACCAAACGTAAAAACAGCATTTGACGCATTTCCTGCTTCTTCAAATGCTGTATCTACAGCTCTTTTTACGCCGAAACAAAATCCGGCTTTTTCAGCTAAAATAACTTCCATAATTGTTTCGCTTTATCTTTATTTTTTTGCAAGGTCGATAATCTTATCTACAACCTCTGCAATAGTCATGTCTGAACTATCAATAAATACTGCATCCTCAGCCTGCTTAAGAGGGGCAATATCACGATTCATATCCTGATAATCTCTTGTCTCAATACCCTTCTTTATTTCTTCAAGATCTGGACTTTCGCCCTTAAGCTTAAGCTCATCAAATCTTCTCTTGGCTCTTACATCTACAGATGCTGTAAGGTAAATCTTAAGCTCAGCATTTGGAAGGATATTTGTTCCAATATCTCTACCATCCATTATCACATCGTTCTTAGCAGCAATATCTCTCTGAAGATCGAGAAGCTTCTCTCTTACTGGAGGAAGCGCTGATGAAGTAGATGCCATATTTCCAACCTTCTCGCTTCTGATTTCCTCAGATACATCAACAAGGTCGAGAAATACATGCTGAACTCCAGCTTCATAAACAATATTGATATGAATCTGCTCAAGTGCATTCTTAAGAGCAGCCTCATCATATATATCTACGTTATTATCAAGAAGTGAAAGAGCTATTGCTCTATACATAGCTCCTGTATCTACATATACGAAGCCAAGTTCTTTGGCTGCAAGTCTTGCTATAGTACTTTTTCCTGCTCCAGCAGGTCCATCAATTGCAATATTCATTCAAAAACACCCTCCGTAAATCAACAATCTAACTTTGATATTTTAACATATTAAGATAAAAAACGATAGTATTTTAAGATATTATTTCTTTATTACCAGATGTAAATCTTATACGATAACCATCCTCTTCCTCAGCCATAACTTTCGCATAAACATATTCATTATTTATCTTGATCATGATATTGGCTTTTTCATCAAGTACAGTTTTTGTACTTAGAATAGAATACTTCTTATCTTTTGTAATTCTTATAAGCTTACCAATAAACTTCTCTTCGTCAACCGTCTTACCATCAAGCATAAAGAATGGATACTCATTATCATCTGTTCTATCAATCCATTCAAGGTTTTTATCAAAGCGATTATGAAGCTGCAGATCTCCAATTCCTTCAATTTCAAGAACTCTTAGCAGCTTAGAAGCACCTTTAGGAAGAATACTTGTTTCGTCAGATATGATCAATTCTTCTGATATAAGCTTCTGAACATTTTCAGTAATATAAATCTGTCCACCAACAGCCAGTCCCTCAACACGACCAGTAAGGTTTACAGTAGCTCCCATACAGCCATATTTCATTTTGTTTTCTGAACCAATGTTCCCAACAATAGCCAAACCGGAATTAATACCAATACCCATTTCAAGTTCAGGTAATCCATTTTCAATGTTCCATTTATTAACCTCATCCATGGCATTTTCCATCTCTATTGCACATTTGACTGCAAGAGATGCATGATCAGGCAGGTCACTCGGAGCACCAAACACAACAAAAATGCCATCTCCCAGGAACTCAATAATAGTACCATTATTCTTTTCTATTATTTCTGACATCTTTTCAAAATAATGATTGAGTATAACGATTAGTTCATCTGGTGGAAGCTTAGTACTAATAGAGGTGAATCCTCTCAGGTCGCTCATAAGAATGGAAACTTCTTTATTAATTCCACCTCTTTTGTGACCATCCGGAGTTTCAAGAACGTACTTGGCAATATCACGTGATGTATATCTTTCAAAGGCTTTATTAAGTTTAAGCAGCTGTGTAAGATCAGTAATTACGACAAGAACTTCTAGCTTATCTTCATTTGGGCATATGATCCTTACATGAATATTATGAAGCTTATCCTCATTATCACGGTAATTAACAATGGCTTCATGGGAATCCTTTTTTTGATAAACCGCATCTAGAAAAAGCTGAATCAGATCATCATTATCAGCAATAAATGGTATAGCATCCCACAACTTAATATTACTATTCGAATCAATTCCGAATAGTTTTTCCATTGCAGGATTTGCATACTCTATATAGCCTGTCGACGAGACAATACAGACAGCATCCCCAGAGTTCTGAGTTATAAAGCTACTTTGTTCAGCGCTTAACTCCCGAATCATACTACTTCCTCCAAGATTTTAAAACGCCTGCCCCTATGAAAGAGCAGGCGCATAAAGCTCATGAATTTTAACTGTTTTCATAAATCTTCTTACAAACATTAAAGTAACTATCCGTAAGTTTACGAAGTCTGCGAGAAATATGACGAAGAATGTTATCTACCTCTCTAGGATTTGTTTTAAATAAATTTTCAAGACCATCTTCAGTGATTATTTCAACATAAGTTCCGTCCTCATCAGCCACAGCTGTAGCACTACGAACTTCCTGAGATAGCATTCCCATCTCTCCAAAGAACTCTCCAGAAACAAGGTCTGTAAGTTTTTGCTGATTAACTGTACCATAGTCAGAATAGATTGATACTCTTCCGCCATATACTGCATACATGCAATTTCCAGCTTCACCCTGCTTGAAAATAATTGTGTTCTTAGCATAAACTTCCATGTTATTACAAGCTTTCTCATCGAAAATGCTATTTTCATCTCTTGTAGCTTCAACACTTGGTTTATGGAGATTAACACTAGCTTTATAGTGATTTATATATTTTTGTATCTTCTTTATGAAGCTTTCATTTGATTTATCAGCACTATTCTCTTCTATGCTTTTTAAAACGCTTTTAGCTTCACTATATTCATTTGATAAATCTCTGATTCTGTCACCAATATTATTAATGATAGCTATAATTTTATCTGGTTGCTCGCTGAAGTACTCACTTAAGCTTGTACCAGATATTTCTATAACATTTACACCAGATTCGGAAACAACCGTAGTACTTCTAGGTGTAGATTCAATTACAGCAAGCTCCCCAAAGTACTGACCAGCAACCACATCTGTAAGTTTAATTTCATTCTCTTTTTTATAATTAACGTATACCCCGGCTTTACCATCTAGAACCTGAAAGAAGCTATTTCCTTCTTCACCTTCATTAAAGACAATTTCACCCTTTCCAAAATATATTTCTTTCATATTGCTACCCCTTTTAAAATATAAATTTGGATTATTCTACTGTTAAGATATCGATAAATCCTGTAACCTCAAATATCTCCATGATGATCTCTGAACAATTTCTAATTACCATACTTCCCTGATTGCTCATAATCTTCTGAGCCAAAAGAAGTACTCTAAGTCCAGCAGATGAAATGTAAAGTAAATCCTTAAAGTCAAATTCTAAGTTCTCTATACCTTCAATATTTGCTTTTACTTCTTTCTCAAGATCTGGAGATGTATTTGTATCCAATCTTCCAGATAAAACAAACTCAAGATTCTTTCCATCTAATTTCTTTTCTATTTTTAACACGATAAGCCTCCTTATGATATAACGAATGATGTTCATATTTTAACATATTATTCGTTCTTATAAAACCTTAAAACATTTTTATTATAACCTGTTGTAGGAATATAATCCTTTTCTTCCTTCATACTTAGCAATTTATTAAGAAGAAGGGAACTTATACTTGTAATCTCCAGGTCTGGATCTGTTATATCAAATATCTTTCCAGAGTCACGGAAAATAAGTCTTACGCTGTCATCATCATAAAGAAGAGATACTTCAATGATCACCTTCTTATCTTCATTTTTCTCACGAATTGTTGAAAATATTTCTTCAGCAAAAAGTCTTGCTTTCATGGCTATCTTTCTATCATAACCATGCTTTTCAAACTGATCATGAATAGCTTCAGAAACATCGGCAATGCTATCTAAAGAAAGCAGGTCATCCATTACAACAATCTCATGATCCATATTTTCAAGTATCCAAGGAAATTTTTTCTTTCCAAAGTAAAAATATAGACATAGCATTGATATGATAATAGCAAAGACTGGTGCAAGAGCAAACCCAATCCAAATACCATTAATTCCTATCAGTCTTCCAAATAAAAGAGGAAGAATCATATAAAGAACTCCATCCTTTAAGAAGGTTGCAACAACTGCAAACCAAATATGATCTGTATATAGATAATATGATGTTTCCAGCATAAAGAGGGCATTTGCAACAAATGCAGAACACATTATTCTTATAGCAATAACTGCTGGTTCCATCAAGGCTGGATCATTAATTCCGAAAAGTCTTGCAAAGAAAGGTGCAAAAATGTAGACAATTACAGTGGCAATAACACCTTCTATAATCGCCGTCAGAACCGTATCTTTCATAAGTCGCCTTATCAGAAGATGATTCTTTTCACCAAGATATACTCCAATAAGAGGCTGAATAGCCATACCAATTCCATCAAACACAACAGAAAACTCAATAAGAGAAACAGCAACTGCAAGTAATACCAGATACTCTTCTCCAAAGTTTCTGCTGATAAAGCTTATAAGAACGTAATCAACAACACCCCAAAGAAAATAATAAAGGCCGTCAGTGATACTGTACTTAATAGCTCTGATTAATTCTCTAAGGTTAAAATAATAAACGAATTTTAATGTATTAGCCTTGTTGGAAGAATGAAAAGATAAAGAAATAAGAGCTAGTAAATTACCAGCGCAGGTTCCCATCATGATTCCGCGAATACCAAATAGTTTTGCAAAAACAATCGAAAGGCCAATATTACCAAAAAACTGTAAAAAATAGCTGATACTAACAACCTTTTCATCACCATCGTTATATATCATCTGGCCGAAATATGTACAGAATATAAGTAAAACGCATTCAAGTGGTAAAAAGAAATAGAATTCTCTTGCAAGTTTAAGTATTTCACCTGTAGCACCACTTTGATTGAGATAAATATTCTTAAATATAAATATAAAAACAGGAATAACAATTGCAAGTATGGTATTTACCATAACTCCCATTCCGTAAAGCTTATCTGCTCTTTCTCTATCCATTTTTCCAATAGCTCTGGAATAAAGGACAGATGTACCTTCCGATACGCAAAGAGAAATAGCCATAGAAACACTCATAAGTGGAGCCACAATATTAATAGCAGCAACTGCATCCTTACCGATCATTAATCCAGCTATGATGTTAGAACTAAGCAGCATAATATAAACCATTGCCATGGCAAAGGTTCCGGTAATCAGCATAGAATGATATTTAGTTTTGTAAAAACAAGCTGAATGATTATGCATTAACAGTTCCTTTCAAACACAAATAAAATTAGAATATATTACTCTGCTGCCATAAATGCAGTTGACCAGGCTATTTGTAAATTAAAGCCACCAGTCAGAGCATCGCAGTCTATAATCTCTCCTGCAACTCGCAGGTTCTTTATCTTTTTAAGCTCCATATTCTGTGGATTTATTTCCTTAACCGAAATACCACCACCAGTTATTATTGCCTCATCAAAGCCTCTAAGCCCACTTAAATGAAGTCTAAAATGTTTTAATGTATTGATAAGACTTTTTCTTTCTTCTGCGGTTATAGAATTTACTTTCTTATCTGGTTTAATACCACTTCTTTCAATCACTGCAGGAATCATAAGTCTTGGAAGAAGTTTTCCTAAGCTGTTTTGAAAATCTCTGTTATGGAATTCTTCAAAATCTCTTAGTACTCTCTTATCCAGATCTTCTTCAGAAAGGGCTGGTTTTAAATCGATTTCAAGAGTTATTCCTGAAAAATCATTATTCTCTTTAGCGCAGAAAGAACTAATATGGGAAGAAGCTGAAAGACATAGTGGGCCACTTACTCCAAAATGAGTAAAAAGCATCTCTCCCATATCTGAATAAAGAACTTTGTCTTTCTTTAAGCTCTTATAAACTTCTTTAGATGCAATAACCTTAAGATTAACATTCTTGAGGGCAAGGCCCATCATATCTTTAACAAAGTCCTCTTTAGTCACTAAAGGTACAAGAGAACATCTTACTGGAACTATATCAATCCCGTAATCTTCAAGGAATCTATAACCATCACCTGTAGATCCTGTGGCCTGATACGAATAACCACCTGTTGTGATTACTATTACATCTGCATCTAACCTGTAACTACTCTTTTTATTATTTAAATCAGAAACTTCAACGCCAACGGCTTTTCTGATATATTTTTCATTTTCATTATTATATTCTTCTGTGATTATATCTAATACTTTTGAATTATATTTAACTTCGATATTTCTTTTATTTAGCTGTTCCCTGAGAGCTTTAATAACATCAGAGGAATGGTCTGATACAGGAAATACTCTGTTACCCCTTTCAGTCTTAAGGCGTACTCCCCAGCTCTCAAAATCATTCATAACAGCTGACTGATTATATGAATAAATGGCACTATAAAGAAACTTCGGATTAGTAACAACATTTTTAAGGAATGTTTCTTCATCCGAATTATTGGTAACATTACACCTGCCCTTGCCAGTGATATAAAGTTTCTTACCAGGGCGGTCATTCTTTTCTATAATTGTAACTTCGTAGTTTTCAGATGCGTGGATGGCCGTCATCATACCGGCTGCGCCAGCACCTATTATTATCATTTTCTTCATAGTTAATCTTTATCTTCTAATATTAGATTAAGGGGACAGCCATTTTATGGTCTGTCCCCTGTTTCTTCTTTATATTACGCTGGATAAGTCTTGTTTGTAGTATCTGCCTTTGACAAATCTACACCAGTCTGCTGTGCCTGTCTATACTTAAAGAACTCTGTAGCAACCTGTGGGAATAATGCATATGAAAGCACATCCTCATCCTGCTGGCTGTACTGCTCGATTTCTTTTCTAAGTTTATCAAGCTCAGGCTCAATATCATCTGCAGGTCTATGTGTAATTGGCTTTGTATCGCCAATAGCCTTCTTCTGAACCTCTGGATTGAAAGGCTTGATTGTCTGACCATACTTACCAGAAAGAAGGTCCTTAGACTCTTTGGTTACCATCTTGTATCTCTCACCCATCAGTACGTTGAGAACAGCCTGTGTACCAACGATCTGTGATGAAGGTGTAACAAGTGGTGGCTCACCGAAGTCTTTACGAACACGTGGAACTTCCTCAAGAACCTCCTGGAGCTTATCATCCTGCTTAGCTTCCTTAAGCTGTGAAACAAGGTTTGAAAGCATTCCACCAGGTACCTGGTAAAGAAGTGTTTTGATGTTAACACCAAGAATCTTTGTGCTCATAAGACCATTTTCAAGACACTCTTCTCTATATGGTCTGAAGTACTCAGCGATCTCAGCAAGGAGCTTCTGATCAAGTCCTGTATCTCTGTCTGTTCCCTTGAATGTTTCAACCATAACTTCTGTAGCTGGCTGTGATGTACCAAGAGCGAATGGAGAAATAGCTGTATCAATTACATCTACTCCTGCCTCTGCAGCCTTCATATAAGTCATTGAAGCAACACCTGATGTGTAATGTGTATGAAGCTGGATAGGAAGGTTTGAACCTTCTTTAAGAGCCTTAACAAGCTTCTCTGCCTCATATGGAACAAGAAGTCCGGACATATCCTTGATACAGATTGAATCTGCACCCATCTCCTCGATGCGCTTTGCAGTTTCTTTCCAGTAATCAAGTGTATAAGCATCTCCAAGTGTATATGAAAGTGCTATCTGAGCATGTCCGCCCTCTTTGTTTGTAGCTTTTACAGCTGTCTCAAGATTACGAAGATCATTGAGGCAGTCGAAAATACGGATTATATCAATACCATTTGCAATAGACTTCTGTACGAAGTACTCAACTACATCATCTGCATATGGTCTATAACCAAGAATGTTCTGACCTCTGAAAAGCATTTGGAGCTTTGTATTCTTAAAGCCATCCTTAAGCTTACGAAGTCTGTCCCATGGATCCTCCTTGAGGAATCTGAGACATGAATCAAATGTAGCACCACCCCAGCACTCTACTGAGTGATAACCAACCTGATCCATCTTATCTATAATTGGAAGCATTTCCTCAGTTGGCATACGAGTTGCAATCAGTGACTGATGTGCGTCACGGAGGACTGTTTCTGTAATGCCAAGCTTCTTAACATTATCTGACATTTTGAATAATTCCTTTCTTTAGTAATTAGTGGACGTTGAAAATCGCCATGAACGTACCGGCAGCGACCGCTGTTCCGATAACTCCGGCTACGTTTGGTCCCATTGCATTCATGAGCAGGAAGTTTGTAGGGTCATACTCCGCTGCAACCTTCTGAGATACTCTGGCAGCCATAGGAACCGCAGAAACTCCGGCAGAACCTATAAGTGGATTAACCTTACCCTTGGTTATCCAGCACATCAGCTTACCAAACAGAACACCCATGGTGGTTCCGAGAATGAAAGCAATAAGTCCAAGTGCAACGATCTTAAGTGTAGAAACCTGAAGGAATGCTTCAGCGCTTGTTGTAGCACCAACAGATGTACCAAGCATGATAACAACGATGTACATCATTGCATTTGATGCTGTCTCTGTAAGCTGCTTAACAACGCCAGACTCTCTAAAGAGGTTTCCAAGCATAAGCATACCAACAAGTGGTGCTGTTGTAGGAAGAATCATAACAACCACAAGTGTAACAACTATAGGGAAGATGATTCTCTCAAGCTTAGTAACCTTACGAAGCTGAGGCATACGAATAAGTCTTTCCTTCTTTGTTGTGAAAAGCTTCATAAATGGTGGCTGAATTACAGGTACAAGTGACATATAAGAATATGCCGCAACTGCGATAGGTCCAAGAAGTGTATCACCCATTCCAAGCTTACCAGCAAGGAAGATTGATGTAGGACCATCGGCACCACCGATGATTGATATAGCTGCTGCTTCTTTTCCTGTAAATCCAAATGCTATTGCAAGGAAGTAAGCACCATATATACCGAACTGCGCCGCAGCTCCTAGAATAAAGCTCGGCGGATAAGCAATTAACGGTCCAAAATCCGTCATCGCACCAACACCCATGAAAATGAGTGATGGAAGAATACTCCACTCATCCAGTTTATAGAAGTAATGGAGAAGTCCACCCTCTTCTATAATACCAGGGAACATATTTACCAGAAACATACCAAATGAAATTGGTACCAGCAGGAGTGGCTCGAACCCTTTAGCGATTGCAAGATACATAAAGAAAAATGCAACAAGTATCATTATGTAGTTCTTCCAATCCAGAGTAGCAAATCCTGTCTGACTGGCAAGATTTATAATTATCTCTTTCATTTTAGACTATTTCCTCCTAAGGTTAGTTAAGTGTTACGAGTGTATCACCAGATTCAACCTGAGCGCCTACTGTTGTATCAACAGAAGCTACCTTTCCATCCTCAGGAGCAACAATTTCATTTTCCATCTTCATAGCTTCAAGAACCATAAGAACATCGCCCTTCTTAACGTCCTTACCAACTTCTGTCTTAACAGAAAGAATCTTTCCAGGCATTGGAGCAGAAACTACTACAGATCCCTGAGCACCAGATGGTGCTGCAGCTGGAGCTGCTGCTGGAGCCGCTGCTTGTGCAGCTGCTGGAGCTACTACTGGAGCTGCTGCTGAAGGAGCTGCACCTGCGCCAACCTCTTCTACAGCAACATCATATGTTGTACCATTAACTGTTATTTTATAATTTTTCATTTATCTAATCCTCCTAAGACTATCTTCTTCTAATCGATCTAACAACGAGTGTATCCTTACTTGCTGTGTATGCAGGTCCTCTTGCTCCGCCTGCTGCTGCATTGATTGCCGCTGTAATAACTGCAACAAGCTCTGCATCATTCATCAGGTCATCTTTAGCAAATGCAACCTGTGGGGCAGCTTTCTCTGTTCCACTGGCAGCAAGGATTCTCTCTTCTGTTTTCTTCTTTGCATCGTCATGAGCCTTTTTCTTTTCTGCTTTTGCTTTACGTATATCTGCATCGAAAAGAAGTGGCAGATATTTCAGAAGGCTGATAACAAATGAAATAAATATAAGTACTATGAATACAACGCCCATACCAATGGCTGTATTCTTACCACCCTGAGCTACAAGCTCTTTTGTTGAATAAACAGCACTTACCTCACACTCTTCTGCAATATATGGATACTCTCCATAAGCAGCTGCAAGATAACTATCAAGGAATGCATCCATAGATGTTAAATCAAGTTCTGGATAATTTCCATACATCTGAGATACAAAACTTGCTGTATCCAAACCATACTGAGATGCCTGAGAAGACAGGTCAGTATATAATTTTTCTTTATCATAGTCGAATGCTTTATTTTGCTTGTAAGAAACCGTAACCTTTACATCTCTATGCTCGAAACGGCATATCTGTGAAAAGTTAACCTTACCATCTACACCATTAGAAGTAGTACCATCCTTAAAGTCCATGAAGTATCCAACATGGTCTGTAGTCTGAGCTGCTTCGAAACCTGCAATTGCAGTCTTCTGAAGCTCATCACCTTCGCTGAGGTAGTAATCCTTCTGAGCTGGTGTAACTTCAACATACTGATTAATAATCTCTTTAGTCTGTGACTGCATAAGATCATTATCAACTTCGAAGTTAAGTTCCTCCTCGGCACATCCTGTCAGGACAAACATAAAGGTAAGTAACATACTAAGCAAAAGCATTATCTTAAGCTTATTCTTCATTAATTTACTCCTCCTTAGAAAGCCATATGCTTCTTATATGGTCTGTCCTCACTCTTTGTAGCGAGCATGTCAAATGCAGCAATAAGTCTCTTTCTTGTTGCATCTGGCTCAATGATATCATCAACGTATCCACGCTTAGCAACTGCTGCTGCACCTGCCTGAGCCTCTGTTACCTTAGCAGCTGCATCCTTGATAGCTGCTTTCTTGTCATCTGACTCATTGATATCATCAGCAAACATAATCTCAGCAGCTGTACTTGGATCTGTAATTCCAACTGTAGCTGATGGCCATGCATAAACAATATCAGCACCAAGTGACTTAGAATTCATTGCAATGTATGCTGAACCAAATGCATCGCCTACGATTACATTTATCTTTGGAACAGTTGCATTTGCAAATGCAACTGTGAGTTTAGCTGTTGCTCTTGCAATTCTCTTCTCGTTATCAAATGTAGCCTCAAAGCCCTTTACATTTGTAAGAGAAAGAACCGGAATGTTGAATGCATCAGCAAAGCTTACAAAATCAGCAGCTTTAACTGCACCTTCAAAGCTAAGGAGCTTTTCCTGATTACCGATGGCTGCTACTGTAGCACCACCAAGCTTAATAAGACCAGTGAACATATCCTTACCGAATGAAGCCTTAGACTCAATAACGATATTGTCATCAGCAATACTCTGTACTATTGCCTTGATATCATCTACTGAGCTTTCGATTCCAGGAGTTGTTCTGTTAAGATCATCAGCACAATCAGAAACTTCACAATCTATATTGTTTGATGGAAGATATGTAATAAGATTTTTAATATGATCCAATACCTGATTATCATTCTCATATACTGCATCTACAAGAGTAGTATTCTCGCTTACATACTGAGCAGATGAAGTATCACATTTTTCCTCATAATTACCCTTGATGGCATTTGGGCTGTTAACAAAGAGTTTTGAGTCCTCTACCATGTAAGTGAAATCAGAAAGTGCTGCAAGAACACTTGTTCCACCACCGCAGTTGCCAAAAATTGCAGTAATCTGTGGGATAACACCTGAAGCCATTGTGCTCTTCTTGAAAAGTGCACCAAAGCTGTGAAGTGAATCTGTTGCTTCCTGAAGTCTAAGACCAGCACAGTCAATAAGACCGATTACAGGAGCTCCAACCTTCATAGCAAGAGAATATACATTTGAAATCTTCTTCGCATGCATCTCTCCAATTGCACCACCAAGAACGCTTGCATCCTGGCTGTACACATAAACGAGTCTGCCATCGATCTGACCATATCCGGTTATAACACCGTCCTTAGGTGTATCGAGAGACTCCATGTTGAAATCAGTAGCTCTTGCTGTAACTGCAGAACCAATTTCAACAAAACTTGCGTCATCAAGCAGAGTACTTATTCTCTCACTTGCTGACAGTTTAAGCTTGTCGCTCATTACATTGTCCTCCATGTATAATATTTAGTGAAAGTCCATAATGGACCAAAATTCGCCTTATATATTATATGGGTTTGACCCTTTTATTTCAACCTAAAAATAAAGAAATGTTTAACAAATATTGCTTTCTTTTCAAAATCAAAAAATAAGTCAATGAGGTCAAATTTCTAAAACTCTGATTTGTCCCCATTGACTTAATAATTTTTCTGTATTTTATTACGAAAATACTACTTATATGACTTGATAACGCCCTTATTTTTAACTAGATAATCGATTAATGAAACGATCGTAAGTATAAGGGATGCATATATAAGAATCTGCTCAAATATATGTATTGGACTTGCGGCATTTGGGAATACTGTTGCAAGATCTGGAATCATAACGCAGAGCATAACCATTGTCACTGCTGTTTTAACCTTGCCCCACCATCCTGCTGCAATAACAATTCCGTTATCTGCAGCAACAAGTCTGAATCCACTTATAATAAATTCTCTGGAAATAATAACTATTACTATCCAGGCAGGAATTCTTCCAAGTTCTATAAGCGCGATCATTGCTGCTGATACAAGAAGCTTATCAGCCAGCGGATCCATAAACTTTCCAAAATCTGTAACCAGATTGTACTTTCTAGCTATCTTACCATCCACCATATCTGAAAGAGATGCAATGATAAATACAGCCAGAGCTAACCACTTATTGCCTGGAATTGCATCTATATATAGTAAAACTAAAAAAATTGGAATAAGTATCACTCTAAAAATTGTTATTTTATTAGGTAAATTCATATTATCATCCTCTTTTTATAATTTAGCTCATATATCCACTGGAATTGAACCAGTATTTAACTCCGTCAATCCACAGGTACTGGTTATGTGGATACCATCCATTATCCTCATACCACCAGCCTGTTCCGTCAAGATGCCATTTTCCATGAGAATAATTTTCATCCCATGCACCGTCAGAACCAAGCCAGCATCCATCACGGTATTCTGAATAATCCATATAGCCATCTGCTGTGAAGTAATACCACTTTCCGTCTATCTTCTGCCACTGTGAATGAGGATACCATCCCTTGCTGTCCTCAAACCACCAGCCTTTGCTGTTTGACTTCCAGCTACCCTTAGCAGTATAAGAAGTGCCGCCGTTAGCATCGTACCACTGGCCCTTTACCCATTCATTCTTATACGAAGTTCCTTTTGATTTGCCAGAACCACTATTTGAAGAACTTCCAGAATTATTGTTACTGTTATTATTTGAACTTGTTTTAGTAAAATCAAATATTATCTTAGCATAATATGATTGATATGTTCTCTCATTTTCTTCGCATCGATATTGCGCCATAGTAAAAGATATAGTTTTTGTAAGACTGCAAGTTCCCAGTTTAGTAATACTAAAAACATTATTAATATAACACATTCTGACATCATATTTTCCATCATTATCCAAATCAAAATCTGTATAATCAGAATCTGAATAATAGCCAATATGATTGTCTGATGCTTCATATGACAGATGCTGGATAATATGCTTCACTCTGCTGTCAGGCAGACTAAAAGTCGTATTATCTTTTGTAAAGTCAACTGTAAGAGTACCAAGATTATAGTTAGGTTCATTTTTTATAGTAATATCACACTCTAAAGTTCTTGAATAAGCACCTGAAGAAATTTTAATATTAGAAAAAGGACTATTATCACTCAAAATAACATAATTTATAACGTTGATATTATATTTACTAATATCAACAGCAGCATGTGGTTTACTTTGATTTTCGAGAGATTCAATACGCGCAAAATAATGATACGTTTTACCAGCTACCAATTCATCCTCTTCACCAATATCTTTTCCGCTTAATTTATCTTTTAAAGAACAACCACTCAATTGTAGAGTAATATCAGAGAAAAACAATTTAGAATCCCAACAAATAGCATCTTTTCTTTTTAATCCACCATAAGGTCTTACATTTAAAGAAATTGTTTTACTACTCATATCACAATCTATATCTATACTGTATGCTTCACTATCAATTTTAAAACTAAAAATAGTTCCAATCACAATAGCGAACGCCATAAATACAGCTAATATTTTCTTATTTACCCTCTTCATAACCATACCTTTCTATACAAATCCTATTTCTAAACCAATCTTCCTTCGAGATCATAAATATCCGAATCCGTAATCTTTACCCGGACTATCTCGCCAGAAATAAGTTCTCTCTCCGATTCTATAAATACCATACCATCTATATCAGGAGCATCCATATAAGAACGTCCAACATAAACATCATCATCCGGTAAATATCCATCTATGATTACATCAAACTCTTTATCGATATAGCCTTCCAGCTTTTCAATTGAAATATCCTGCTGAAGAAGCATTATGTCCTGCATACGTTCATTCTTGGTCTCTTCATCAACCTGATCAGAAAACTTAGCTGCAGGTGTGCCATCCTCTTGAGAATAAGTAAATACCCCTACATGATCAAGCCTAAGCTCCGCTAGAGTTTCAATTAGCATTTCATGATCATCGGTTGTTTCACCAGGGAATCCTGTAATAATTGTAGTCCTTATGATAACATCCGGCATCTTCTCACGAAGCTCAGAAACAACCTTTCTGATTCCGTAATTATCTATGCGTCTACCCATCTGCATAAGAATGTCATCCTCAGTATGCTGAATAGGCATATCAATATAATGAAGAACCTTAGGATTAGAGGCTATTTCATCTATAAGCTCTGGATAAATCTCCTCTGGATAAGCATATAGAAGTCTAATCCATTCTATTCCATCAATCTTTGCCAGCTCTTTTAGAAGAATATGCAGTCTCTTCTCACCATACAGGTCAATTCCATAGCAAGTTGTTTCCTGAGCCACAAGAATAAGCTCTTTAACTCCAGAATCCGCAAGAACCTTGGCTTCTTCAATAACAGATTCCATCGGAACACTTTTGTACTTACCCTTGAAATAAGGAATTGCACAATATGTACATCTCTTATCACATCCATCAGCAATCTTAAGATACTCAAGATAAGGACGTTCAGTAACAATACGTTCTATCTTCGTTCTATCTGGATATGGAGAATCAAGCTCAGAATACCTGGTTACAGGTTTTTCATCAGAGCTGTTCTTACCATCTCTTGCCCGAAGCTCATCAACTACTTCAACAATACTGTCAAGAGCCATAGTGCCTATGAAAGCATCTACCTCTGGGATTTCATCTGCAATCTGATCCTTATAGCGCTGCGCCATACATCCAGTACATATAAGATACTTAAGCCGTCCATTTTTTAATTCGGACAGCTCAAGAAGTTTATCTATACTCTCCTGTGTGGCTGATTCAATAAAACAGCAGGTATTAACTACTGCAACATCAGCCTCTTCAGGATCAGAAGTAAGATTATATTCACTTTTATCAATCAGCCCCAGCATTCTCTCACTGTCGGCCGTATTCTTATCGCAACCTAAGGTCACAAGTAAAATATTATACATACAAAAACCTATAATAATTAAACAAGATCATGCTTCATAACAGCAGCCTGATAACAATTGTTCATAAGACCTGCTATAGTCATAGGACCAACTCCGCCAGGAACAGGTGTGATCTTTCCAGCAACAGGTTCAACACTTTCAAAATCAACATCTCCGCAAAGCTTCTTAGTTCCATCTATTCTATGAATACCTACATCAATAACTGTAGCACCCTCTTTAACATAAGATGCATCTATATACTTTGGCTGACCAATAGCAACTACAAGCACATCAGCATTCTTACAAATCTCCTTAAGATTCTTTGTATGCGAATGACAAATTGTAACTGTCGCATTCTCTCTAAGAAGAAGAATACCCATAGGCTTACCAACAATATTACTTCTTCCAACTACTACAGCATTTGCACCATCGAGATTCACACCACTTCTCTTAAGAAGTTCAATAACACCAGCTGGAGTACATGATACAAATCCTCTAACTCCAATACTAAGTCTACCAACACTTTCAGGATGGAAGCCATCAACATCCTTATCAGGACTTATGGCACGTATAATCTTATCCTCATCAATATGCTTAGGAAGTGGCAACTGAACAAGAATTCCATCCACTGTCTTATCTCTATTTAGATCATCAATTAACTCCAGAAGCTCCTTCTCACTAGTTTCTTCAGGAAGTTCATAAGACTTTGAGATTATTCCTGTATACTCACAAGCCTTCTTCTTATTACCAACATAAACTGTCGAAGCAGGATCATTTCCAACAAGAATTACAGCCAAAGTAACATCAATCCCATGATGCTCCTTAAGGGACGCAACCTTATCCTTAACCTCATCCTTCAAATCCTGCGAAATCTTCTTACCATCGATTAATTCAGCCATTTTAATCTAGTTTCTCCTTAATTTATTAGAACAATCCTACGATTTCTCCACTCTCGTAAACATCAATTCGCTCTGCAGCAGGACTCTTAGGAAGTCCAGGCATAGTCATAATCTGACCAGCAATTGCAACAACGAATCCTGCACCTGCAGAAACATAAACCTCTCTGATATTAACCTTAAATCCTGTAGGTCTTCCAAGCAGCTTCTGATCATCAGAAAGTGAATATTGTGTCTTTGCCATACATACAGGAACATTACTAAATCCAAGAGCCTCAAGCTTCTTAAGAGCATTATTAGCTTCTGGGCTGTACTCAACACCGTCAGCACCATAGATTTCCTTAGAGATTGTCTCAATCTTCTCCTTAAGACTAAGGCTATCCTCATAAAGGAACTTGAAGTTAGGGCTTCCTTCTTCAACAGCATCAAGAACCTGCTTAGCAAGTTCAATTCCGCCTTCTCCGCCCTTCTCCCAAACTTCAGAGATAGCGAATCTGCAGCCCTTATCCTCTACAAACTCCTTAATAGCTGCAACTTCAGCATCTGTATCAGCTACAAACTTATTGATTGTCACAACTACAGGAACATTGTACTTCTTAAGATTCTCAATGTGCTTTCCAAGGTTAACTATACCCTTCTTAAGAGCCTCAACATTCTCCTTATTAAGCTCATCCTTTGGAATTCCACCGTTATACTTCATAGCTCTTGCTGTTGCAACAAGTACTACAGCATCTGGCTTAATACCAGCCATACGGCACTTAATATCAAGGAACTTCTCAGCTCCAAGGTCTGCACCGAAACCAGCCTCTGTAATAACAAGGTCAGCAGCCTTAAGAGCAAGCTTTGTTGCTCTTACTGAGTTACATCCATGAGCGATATTTGCAAATGGTCCACCATGAACAAATACTGGATT
This sequence comes from uncultured Lachnospiraceae bacterium, assembly GCA_902774915.1. Classification (GTDB taxonomy): domain Bacteria; phylum Bacillota; class Clostridia; order Lachnospirales; family Lachnospiraceae; genus Eubacterium_Q. The sequence goes on from CACYKH010000001.1 coordinate 197,770, forward strand.
ATTCTCAAGTGACTGAATAAGGTTTGGTCTGATGGCATCCTTAAGAAGAACTGTCATAGCACCAACTGCCTTAAGCTGCTCAGCTGTTACAGGCTCATTATCATAGTTATATGCTACGATTATCTTACCAAGTCTTGCCTTGAGATCTTCAAGATTCTCAGCAAGACAAAGGATTGCCATAACCTCAGTAGCAACAGTTATACAGAAGTGATCCTCTCTTACAACACCGTCAAGTCTCTTTCCAAGACCAACTGTAATATTTCTAAGAGCTCTATCATTCATATCCAGACATCTCTTAATAACAACTCTCTTAGGGTCAATTCTTAGCTCATTACCCTGAAGTAAATGGTTATCAAGCATAGCACAAAGAAGATTGTTTGCAGATGTGATTGCATGGAAATCACCAGTAAAATGCAGATTAAGCTTATCCATTGGAACCGCCTGAGCATATCCGCCACCTGCAGCTCCACCCTTAATACCAAAGCAAGGACCAAGGGATGGTTCTCTTATAGCTACAACTGAGTTAACATCCAGCTTTCTCATTGCATCTCCAAGACCAAGTGTAACTGTAGTCTTTCCTTCACCTGCTGGAGTTGGATTGATAGCTGTAACGAGTACAAGCTTACCATTCTCCTTATCAGCTAATTTACCGATGAATTCATCGCTAAGCTTAGCCATACTCTTTCCATACATTTCGATATCATCTTCAGTAGCACCGATTTTCTCAGCGATCTTTCTGATATCAAGCATTGTAGCTTCCTGTGCGATTTGGATGTCTGTTTTCATGATTTTCTCCTTATCTATAATTTCTTGCGAGCAAGAATGATTTTAAGTTTATCAATTATGACATGCTATCTAGTTTTTCATCGAATTCAGAAATATTCATAAGAATCTTTCTAGGTTTTGTTCCTTCTTCAGGTCCAACAACTCCGAACTCTTCGAGCTGATCCATAATACGGGCAGCTCTGTTAAATCCTATACGAAGCATTCTCTGGAGATAACCTATCGAAGCCTTATCCTTTTCGATTACGAATCTGGCTGCATCTTCAAAGTATTCATCATATCTGTCATCGTCACCAGATGAACCACCAGCTCCACCACCGGAAGCTCCGCCGCCTCCAACACTGGATGAATTAATACTTTCAGCAACAGATTCATCATAAGTTGCTTCTCCGCCATTATTCTTAATGTAATCAACAACGGCAACAACTTCGTCATCATCTATAAATGCACCCTGCACTCTGACAGGTTTCGTATATCCTGTTGGATAGAACAACATATCACCCTTACCGAGAAGCTTCTCAGCACCAACCATATCAATGATTGTTCTGGAATCAACTCCGGATGAAACAGCGAATGCAATACGTGATGGCACATTCGCCTTAATAAGACCTGTGATAACATCTACAGAAGGTCTTTGTGTTGCAATAACAAGATGAATACCAGCTGCTCTGGCAAGCTGTGACAGACGTACTATGCTGTCCTCAACCTCTTTATGAGCAACCATCATAAGGTCAGCAAGCTCATCAACGATAACAACGAGCTGATACATATGCTTAAACTGAGGATCCTCATTTGGTCCCTGTTCCTTAACCTTCTTGTTAAAGCCTTCCATATTTCTAACATTATAGTTAGAGAATATCTGATATCTCTTTGTCATCTCCTCAACTGCCCAGTTAAGAGCACCTGCTGCTTTCTTAGGATCTGTGACAACAGGAATAAGAAGATGTGGAATACCATTATAAGCTGTAAGCTCTACCATCTTAGGATCGATCATGATCATTCTTACATCTTCTGGTGAAGATTTGTAGAGAATACTCATTATAAGAGTATTTATACAAACAGATTTACCTGAACCAGTAGCACCTGCAATAAGAAGGTGAGGCATCTTGGCAATATCATGAATAACAATCTGACCACTGATATCCTTACCAACGGCAAATGCCACGTTGGACTTAAATCTTCTAAAGAGATCATTATCAATAAGATCTCTGAAGTAAACTACCTGATTAGACTTATTAGGAATTTCTATACCTATTGCAGCTTTACCAGGAATAGGAGCTTCTATACGTATATCTGTGGCTGCAAGAGCCATCTTAATATCATTTTCAAGAGAAACAATCTTACCAACTCTTACACCCTGTTCAGGCTGAAGCTCATAACGCGTGATAGCTGGACCAACTGAACAGTTTGTGATGGTAACATTTACACCAAAGCTTTCAAGAGCTGACTTAAGTGTTATAGCCGTTTCTCTAATAGTTACATCACTGGTTCTGTCATATGAACTTCTACCACCGGATTTAAGCAACTTAACAGGAGGGAACTTGTATTTTTTCTTAGGCTTAGACTGTCCGTCTATTTCCTTAGTAATCTCCTGTGTCGCCTCAGCTGTATCTCGAGCAGTAACCTTTTCTTCAACCTCTGTCTCAGCCTCAGAACTTCTCATTTTAGGTCCTTTATATTGCTGATCAGGTTCCACACCCTGTGAGCCCTGGTCAAAAGTCTGCTGTACAAATGATTGCTGCATTGGTTGCTGCATTGGCTGCTGATTAACAAACTGACTATTAGAAGTATTATCAAATGGATCATTATAAGTTCTAGGATCCACTTCAAGTTCAAAGAAGTCCTTTGGCTTATACTCTGGAGCTACTTTCTTCTTTGTTTCCTTAGCACTGCGAAGCTCTTCGAGACTCTTAATCTCCTGAACCTCTTCCTCTTCAACAACCTTATTAGGTCGCTTTCCGCCTCGTTTAACTCTTGCATCATCAGTCTGTGGAAGAACCTTCATGCTATCGAACATTGCACTAGACTGGGAACGGGCTCTTTGTCTTGCAGCCTTTCTTTCCCTTTCAGCCTTGTTGATGAGTTCTTCAATCTCTCGTTCTTCCTCATCCTCTTCATCATAGTCATAATCGTCATCAATTTCAGGTTCTCTGGCATTTAGGAATAAGAAAAGCTTTCCAATATCAGCAAGTCTTATATTAGTTACCATGATAATAGCTATCATAGTAATAAGAACTGTGATGATAACAGCTCCAACTCTACCTATAAGCTTGGCAATAAGCACTATTATTCCACCAAAGAGAACTCCACCGCCTCGATGATCACTATAACCATCAAAATATAGATCCTTAATTCCGAATCCTTTGGTTCCAACTATCAGCTGACAAATGAAGCTGAAGGCAAGGAACATAACAGTGATCCAGATAAGTTTCTTTATAAGCTTAGGCTTTGGACCATTTGCCATAATAAAGCAAAATGCAATAAAGAAGAAAATTGGAAGCACATAGAATGATATTCCGAAAAGACCAAAGAAAAATCCACTGATTACATCTCCGAACTTTCCACACACTCCATATGTTCCAAGTATAAGTATCAGATTAATAGCAAAAAAGACAATGGCGTAGATATCCCTGAGATTTTCAGGAGGTGTCTTAGCCTCTGCTCTTTCAGCTGCTTTCTGTCTTTGATAAGCCTTTGTATTCTTATTTGGGGTTCTTTTTCTATTACTATTTGACTTAGTATTAGCCATTCTTCCCACCTTTAAACCCCTCCACGAATAGTCGCGGAGGGGAAGTTTATTAGTAAATAAAATTGATTATGAAATAGTAAGAACTATTTCATTTTCAGCCTGCAGTTTATCTGCAGGAATGTATGGTGCATCTAAAGCCTCTCCATTGAGTGTGATACTCTTGAATCCGCTCTCTGCTCCATTTGGATTCAGAACCTTGATATTAAGGTGTGAACCACGGAAGTCTTTTGATATTTCAAATTCCTTCCAGTCTGAAGGTATTGAAGGTGCGATCTTAAGACCATAGAAATCAGGTCTCATACCCATTATACCTTCTACGCAACCAACCATTACAGTTGATGCTGTTCCTGTAAGCCAGTGAACATGAGCTCTACCATGCTTTGGACTATCCTTACCTTCAACAAACTGACCATAGCAATATGGCTCCAGTTTTCTAATCTCAGCCTTATCATTCTGAGCGGCAGGGGCATTTTCCATGAAATACTCGAAAGCTCTGTTTCCGTGACCCTTAAGGGATTCAGCAAGGATTATCCAACCCTGTGGCTGTGAGAATATACCACCATTCTCTTTAGTAGATGCATTAAAGAGAAGCATCAGAGCTCCATCGAATGCATGTTCCTTATAAGCAGGTGCCATGAGCATAACACCGTAATCAGTATTAAGCTCTCTATGTACACTTTCAAGTGCAAGATCAGACTGCTCTTCACTTGCAAAACCACTGATAACTGACCAGCTCTGTGGATTCAGCCACATATTAGCTTCTGGATCGTTTCTGTTACCAATTTCTTTACCAGATTCCATATATCCTCTGATAAATCTATCCTCGTTCCAGCATGCATCAAGGATCTTACCAAGCTTTGCCTGCTGTTCGTCGATATATGCAATATAGTCAGTATCATTCTTATGCTCTGCAAATTTCTTGATTACTGTAAATGCATAATAAAGCTGGAATGCAACGAATGTAGATTCGCCCTGCTTTCCAAGTCTCAGACAATCATTCCAGTCAGCATGAAGACCTGCTGGCATTCCATGATTTCCAAGTCTGTTAAGTGAGAAGTCTATAGCACGCTTAAGGTGATCATAAACTGTTCCCTCATCTTTATTTGCATATGTGATAACTTCATCAATAAATTCAAGATTTCCTGATTCAGAAATGTACTTAAATACTGTAGGGAACAGCCAAAGTGCATCATCAGCTCTGTAAGATGGATGACCTGTTTCTTTAGCATATACAGAATTCTCATCATTCTCATCAGGACATGTTTCATGACCTGCATTGTGGTTGAACTTAACCAGTGGAAGTCCACCACCATTGTCAACCTGTGCTGAAAGCATAAATCTAATCTTATCTGCTGCCATCTCAGGATCAAGATGAATGATACCCTGAATATCCTGAACTGTATCACGATATCCATAACCATTTCTAAGACCACAATAGATGAATGATGCAGCTCTTGACCAGATAAATGTCATAAAGCAGTTAAATGCATTCCATGTATTGATCATTGTATTGAACTCTTCACTAGGTGTCTTAACCTGGAAGTGAGCGAGTTTACCATGCCAATATGTAATAAGTTCATTAAGATCAGCCTTTACAGCTTCCTCAGCGTTATTGTAGTTATTTAAGATAGCCTCAGCCTCATCATCGGACTTCATTCCAACAACAAATACAAGACACTTTGACTCACCAGGAGCAAGACTAACTTTAGATGAAAGTGCACCGCAACTGTTGAGATTGTAGTTCATATCTCCACCGAGGTCACCTGTCTCAACTCCAATAGGATTTGAATAATTGCGGTAGTTTCCAAGGAATGACTCCTTATCACCACAATATGAAGAAACAGGAGAACCAGCGAGACCAAGGAATCTCTGCTTTACTGTACTTCCATTTACAGATGATTTGTTAACATTCTCGTTGATCACCTGCTTAACTCTGTTATTTACAAAATAAGTTCTTGTAATAAAGAGTGTATACTGAAGGTTAACCTGATCCTGCTCATAGTTACCTTCATTTGTAAATTCAGCATATCCTGTAAGTGTGAGGTCTCTCGCCTTATCAGAATTGTTTGTCACCTTAACTGCCCATACTTCATAAGTCTTATCAAGAGGAACATAGTATGTAGCCTCAGATGTAATCTCATTATAGTCAGCCTTGATAACCGTATATGCTGTACCATGTCTTACTTCACTATTGAAAGTATCAAGAGATTTTCCGACTGGCATCCATGAATTTGACCAGTATTCACCGGACTCGTTATCTCTAAGATAGATATAACGACCCGGCTGATCAAAACTATTAAATACATATCTAAGTATACGTCCGTTAGCTCCGGATTTCTCGAAGCTGTAACCTCCAGCATTATTTGAAATAATAGCACCGTATTCAGGGGAGCCAAGATAGTTTGCCCATGGAGCTGGTGTATCTGGCTTTGTAATTACATATTCCTTTTTGGTTTCATCAAAATACCCGTATTGCATACATTAAACTCCTTGCAATGTATATTTTTTTACTGATCAGCATCCTTAAGCGAAAGACTGATCTTGCCCATATCAATACCTAAAACCTTAACTCTAACTTTATCCCCTATATTTACAACATCCTCAACCTTTTCTACTCTCTCATTAGCAAGCTTTGAGATGTGTATCATACCATCTTTGTTAGGTGTAATCTGAACAAATGCACCGAATGGCATTATTCTTACGACTTCACCTTCATATGTCTTACCGATCTCGATAGGATCAACAATAAGCTTGATTGTCTTGATAGCATTGTCAATTCCATCCTGGTTGATTCCGCAAACAGAAACCATACCCTCATCATCGATGTCGATCTTAACTTCATTCTCTTCGATAATCTGGTTGATCATCTTACCCTTCTGGCCGATTACATCACCAATCTTATCTGGGTCGATCTGAAGTGAAATGATCTTTGGAGCATATTCATTAACTGTCTCACGTGGAGCTGGGATAGCCTTAAGCATGCACTCATCAAGGATGAAGAAACGAGCTTCTCTTGTACGTGCAATAGCACCCTTAATAATCTCATCTGTAAGACCATGAATCTTAATATCCATCTGAATAGCTGTGATACCTTCCTTAGTACCTGCTACCTTGAAGTCCATGTCTCCGAAGAAGTCCTCAAGACCCTGGATATCTGTAAGAAGAACAAAGTCGTCATCTGTCTCACCAGTTACAAGACCACAGCTGATACCAGCTACTGGAGCCTTGATAGGTACACCAGCTGCCATAAGTGACATACATGATGCACATGTTGAACCCATTGATGTTGATCCGTTAGATTCGAATGTCTCGGATACGGCACGGATAGCATATGGGAACTCTTCCTTAGATGGAAGTACTGGAGTAAGAGCTCTCTCTGCAAGTGCTCCGTGTCCAATCTCACGACGTCCTGGTCCACGACTTACCTTTGTCTCACCAACTGAGTATGAAGGGAAGTTATAATGATGCATATATCTCTTCTCTGTTACAAACTCATCAAGACCATCGATTCTCTGTGCCTCTGAAAGAGGTGCAAGTGTTACGATATCGCAGATCTGTGTTTGTCCTCTAGTGAACATAGCTGAACCATGAACTCTAGGAATAAGATCAACCTCAGCTGCAAGTGGTCTGATCTGGTCAAGTGCACGACCATCTGGACGCTTGTGATCTTTAAGGATCATCTTACGTACTGTCTTCTTCTGATACTGATAAAGAGCATCACCGAGGAATCCAAGCCACTCTTCGTTGTCTGCATATCTCTCTTTTAACTGCTCCTTGAAAGCATCAATGTTCTTCTCTCTTGTCTGCTTGTCATCTGTAAATACAGCCTCTTCCATAACTTCTGGAGGAATAACAGTCTTGATATCCTCGAAAAGCTCTTCAGGAACTGCATAGCTCTTATAAGTGAACTTCTCTTTTCCGCAATCAGCAACAATCTTATCGATGAACTCGATAACCTTCTGGTTAACCTTGTGTGCCTCGAAGATAGCCTCAAGCATCTTGTCTTCAGGTACCTGATTAGCACCAGCCTCGATCATGATAACCTTATACTTTGTTGAAGCAACTGTAAGGTTAAGGTCTGAAACTGAAAGCTGAGCTGCACTTGGGTTAAATACTAAGTGATCGTTGATGAGACCAACCTGTGTTGTTGCACAAGGGCCATCAAATGGGATATCTGAAATAGATGTTGCGATAGCTGAACCAAGCATAGCTGTAAGCTCTGGTCTGCAATCTGGGTCTACTGAAAGAACTAAGCTCTCAAGAGTTACATCATTTCTGAAATCCTTTGGGAAAAGAGGTCTCATAGGACGGTCAATAACACGACATGTAAGTGTTGCGTTCTCAGATGCCTTTCCCTCTCTCTTATTAAATCCACCAGGAATCTTACCAACAGCGTACATCTTCTCGTTGTACTCAACTGAAAGTGGGAAGAAATCTATTCCATCCCTTGGCTCCTTTGAAGCCGTTGCTGTTGAAAGAACTACAGTATCACCATAATGAATGAGTACTGCTCCGTTTGCCTGCTTACCGACTCTGTCAACGTCTACGCGAAGAGTTTTCCCGGCAAGTTCCATTTCGTACTTTTTGAACATTTTGTTTCTCCTTCGTATAATTTTTATAGAGATTACACGAGGGGTCCGAAACAACTGAAAAAACATGAAAAAACCTTTTGTCATGTTAACTGTTATTCATGGCTTTTCAGCAGTCTCGGTCAGGAAAAATACAGCGTTTCCTTCTACCTCGCATAATCCATACAAGTTTACCATAACAAAAGGTGCTATTCAACTAAATTTATTATATTTTTGTATTTTAGAATTCAATAATCTCCGCTATCTCTGATGGTGTTAATCTATCTGTGTAAATAACCTGATCAGCAAATAACTCATAATATGGATTTCTGCTATCCAGCATCATGCTTACACGTTTTCTAAGTTCTTCCTCAGATTCTGATTGCAGAAGTGGTCTTGTATCATCACCTTTTACGCGTTCCACTATTGTATCCACATCAGCCTTAAGATATACCACATGTCCTAGCTTACCAAGATTATCCCTGTTTTCCTTTCTAAGAACTGCGCCGCCGCCAGTTGAGATAACAGTATTTGAAAGATTACTGAGATCAGCTATAACCTTGGATTCAAGATTTCTGAAATACTCCTCTGATTCATAAGTAAAGATATCATTTATGGATCTTCCCTCTTTCTCAACAATATACTCATCAAGATCAATAAAATCCATATTCCTATCCTTAGCAAGCGCATTACCAACACTTGTCTTGCCTGAACCCATATAACCAACAAGAACTATATTTCCGCCATAAAGCTTTTTAGAAAGCTCAGCATATACTGTATCTGCCATTTCATGAGTCACTCTTACGCCAAACCACATTTCAAATGCTATTATACCCTGATAAAGAAGCATTGTAAGTCCATTATCATTCTTCACTCCAAGACTATTTAACTTCGCAATAAATGGAGTCACAGCCGGATTGTAAATAAGATCATAACCATATTCAGCCATACTGTAGAAATCATCATCATCTATAAGAAGTCCATCTCCCTCTTTAAGACCAATAGATGTGCACTGGAACATAATATACTTATCTTCAGGAATCTCCTTATATTTACTGAGACTCAGTGCCTTTAATTCAACTGAAGGATAATCCTTTCCCAGCTTGGCAACAATATCTTCAGCCTTTTCAAAGCTTCTATTTAAGATATAAACAGCCTTTACACCAGACTTGATAAGCATAAGACAAACAGCCCTGGCAGCTCCGCCAGCACCAATAATGATAGCCTTCTTACATTCAAGCTTCACATGCCTTGACTCAATAGCCCTCTTAAGACCAGGCATATCTGTATTATAGCCCTTATACCCTCCAGCACTTCTTACGAGCGTATTAACGGCACCAATCTCAGCCGCTTCCTCATCAACACTAACAAGGGACTTCATAACATCCTGCTTATAAGGAACAGTGACATTGAGACCATAAACACCAGAAGCCGAAAGACCCTTCACGGCCACATCAATATCACTCTCCACATGTATAGGCACATATACTGCATTTATTCCCATCAATCCACACAATGTATTATGAATAACAGGCGACAGAGTATGCTCAATTGGATTTCCAATCACACCTATTATCTTAGTCTTACCATCTATGTTCATTTCTTTCCCCCTTTAGAAAAAAGTAGATAGCCTGCGACCGTATATATATTATTTCTCGACATCGCTTCCGCTCGGTGCGGGCCACCCCTAGCGGACGCCGGCTTCCTTTCTTCGAAAAGAAGCTTCGGCTTGCTAAGCTCTCACTTCGTACTTCGTACTCGTGAATCGCTAAGCACCGAGACCCGCAACGGTCTCGAAATAAGATATATACGGGTGCAGGCTTTGACATTATACCATATAAAAGAAAAAAGGCACATAGATATGTGCCTTTTTGATTCTTGGATTATTTTCTGAGACCAAGCTTCTGAACGATAGCTCTGTAACGCTCGATATCCTTACCCTTAAGGTAAGCAAGCATATTTCTTCTCTGACCTACCATCTTAAGAAGTCCTCTTCTTGAATGATAATCATTTGGATGATTCTTAAAATGCTCATTAAGATCATTGATTCTAGCTGTAAGGATTGCAATCTGTACCTCAGGTGAACCTGTGTCGCCTTCCTTTACGCCATACTTTGCAGCGATCTCAGACTTCTGTGCTTTAGTAATCATAGTTACTACCTCCTTTATAATATATACGCCTCATACCGAGTCCCGGTCGGAGTTCTCCGAAAACGCAGTATGGGGTTAAAACATAGGTATTCTATACGAATAGCCAGATTATGTCAAGTCGATTTTATTAGTTTATCTCATAAGCCTTAATAAGCTTATCAATAGTTGATGTAGTGTTGCTCATCATGAGGTCAAGAATGGTTATTGCCACCATTGATTCAACTACTACAACCGCACGAGGAGCAACGATTGGGTCATGTCTACCTTTTATTTCTATTTCTACTTCGTTCTTATCCTTATCGATAGTCTGCTGTTTCTGGAAGATAGATGGAGTTGGCTTAAAAGCAGCTCTCAGGACAATGTTAGAGCCATCAGAGATTCCTCCAAGGATTCCACCGCTATGATTAGTAGTTTTAACAACTTTGCCTTCCTCAATAGAGAAACTATCATTATTTTCAGAGCCTCTGGCTTTCACAACATCAAAGCCATCGCCGATCTCTATTCCCTTAACAGCTCCGATAGACATTATAGCCCCCGCAAGTCTGGCATCCAGCTTATCAAATACTGGATCACCAATTCCAGCAGGTACATTTGATACCATGCATTCTACCATAGCACCAGTTGAATCTTTCTCTTCTATCAGCTGTTCTACATATTTAGCTGCTTTCTCAGCAGCTTCTTTATCCGGCATACATAGACCATTATTAAATATTTCTTCATAAGAAAAATTCTCGTAATCAATGACGATGTCACCTATTTGTTTAACATATGCCTGCACTTCGATTCCCATAGTCTTAAGTATCTTAATAGCAATAGCGCCGGCAGCAACTCTTCCAGCAGTTTCACGTCCTGATGATCTTCCACCTCCTCTATAATCTCTAAAGCCGTACTTAGCATCAAATCCGTAATCTGCATGACCAGGACGATATTTATCAGCTATATCACTATAGTCCTTAGAAATCTGAGATGTATTCTCAATCATAAGTGAAATAGGAGTTCCCGTAGTTTTGCCCTCGAAAACACCGGACATGATTTTAACCTTATCAGCCTCATTTCTCTGAGTTGCAAACTTAGACTGCCCAGGTTTACGTCTGTCCAGGAAACTCTGTATATAATCTTCATCTATTTCAAGACCTGCAGGACAGCCATCAATAACAACGCCAATACCTGCACCATGGGATTCTCCCCATGTGGTTATCTTAAATATTTTTCCGTATGTAGAACCACTCATTAATATTACCTCTTATAAAACCTTAAAAATCACTACTTAAAATGACATTTGTCATTATATATTTATTCATAAATGAAAACAAGACAGAAGAAATCTTCTGTCCTGCTCCCTCTTCCCCACCAATCGAACTAAGCTCTTGGATGAGCCTTGTCATATACTTCTTTAAGCTTGCTTGATTTTCCTTTCAGATACATCTGTGTTGTAGAAATATCTGAATGACCAAGCATTTCCTGTAAGCTGACCAGATCTGCACCATTTATAACCATATGAGTTGCAAATGAATGTCTGATCATATGTGGTGTAATGTCCTTATTAATTCCCGCTTTCTTAGCGTAGGACTTAAGCACCTTCCAGAAACCTTGTCTGGACATCATGTCACCCTTGATATTGGTAAACAGATATTCTGAATCAGCACACATACTAGGTCTAATCTCAGTTATATATCTGTTAAGAGCGTATTTTGCAGCATTCTCAATAGGAATAATACGACTCTTTGTTCTATCGTGACACTCAATATAATTAAGAGACAGATTGATATCTGACATTTTTAACGAAATAAGTTCGGAAACTCTAAGGCCTGTTGCATAAAGAAGCTCAAGCATTGCCTTATCACGTATTTCCTTAGGTGTATCTCCAGAAGGCTGTTCAAGTAAAAGATTAACTTCTTCTATACTGAGAATCTCAGGAGCCTTCTTCTCAACCTTAGGTGGCTTAAGACCCTCTGTTGGATTACCTTTAACTTTGCCATTTTCAAGAAGATAAATAAAAAATGACCTGATACTTGCAATACTTCTAGAAACAGTAGCCGAGCTCTTCTTTTCGTCCTCCATATAAAGAACATAGGAACGAAGTAAAGTCGTATTAACTTCACTCAAATCCTTCACTCCGTTACTCTCAAGATAGTCCAGCATCTTAACAAGATCACGTCTATATGATTGAATAGTATTTTGACTACTCTTTTTTACATCAGTCAAATACTGTATATAATTCTCTACATCATGTTCCACTATACTCTACCCACCAAAGCATTATGATCATGTTTGCACAAAATATTTACATAGTTGTTACAAAACGATAGTGATATTAGTATAGTGTTAAATTTACATAAAATCAATAATAATTTTTAAACCCATCCGTCCGCAAACCCTTATTTTTAGGGCTTTTACGCAATATAGTGTGTTCAAAACTGGTTTACAACACATTATCTTGTGGAATATTTTTTTAAAATTTTTTTTAAATTTAGTTACGCTTTTAACATAATTTAATGTCAATTTGGTTAAATTTCTATTACAACACGGAATTTTGATACTCTTATGACGTTTATTTATTAATCGAAAGCATGTATGCCATTATTGCAATTATGGTCTTGCTGTCATTTATTTTTCCATTATTAATGTATTCCATGGCTTCATCTGGAGTGAGCCTTATGATATCCAGAAATTCATCAGGGTCTCTTTTAATCTCTCCCTCGGCCAGGTCAGTTCCAATATAAACAGCTGTCCTCTCACTAAATAGTCCTGCAGCTGCGATTATATAATTAACAAATGTAAGCTTCTTCGGAATTAGACCAGTTTCCTCTTCTGCCTCTCTGAGAGCACATTTAAAGAATGGATTGTCAGAGGATTCAAAAGACTGCCTTGAATTTTCAAACTTGAACCCACTCTCAAAATCATCTGTCTCAGCACAGCCGGCAGGAATTTCTATATCAAAATCATTAATAGAATTTCTATATTGTTTAACAAACAAAAGCTTTCCCTCGTTATCTACAAGAAGGACACCTGAGCCATTACGATTCTCAACAAAGTCGTAATAAACCTTTTCTCCGTCAGGTCTTTCCAATGTATCCTCAAAAACCTTTACTCTATGTGCCTTATACTTTAGTTCTCTATTTAATAGCTTATAACTGTTCATACGTTACCTCGCAAAATTATTACATACGGAAATCACTAAGCAAGAACTCTTATGGCTTATGACCCTTATGTCATAATATCATCTACATAAAAAGAAATCCACCCGCTTCTCTTACGAGAAGCAGGTGGTCTTAATTATTTAGCATAATCTGTGACTCTTGACTCACGAATCAGGCTTACTTTGATCTGACCTGGATATTCAAGCTCATCTTCAATCTGCTTTGAAATATCTCTTGCCAGAAGTACCATATCTGAGTCACTAATCTTTTCAGGAACAACTGCAACCCTGATCTCTCTACCTGCCTGAATGGCGAAGGATCTTTCTACACCACTAAATCCATTAGCAATCTCTTCGAGTTTGGTAAGTCTAGTAGTATAAGTCTCGAGAGTTTCTCTTCTTGCACCAGGTCTGGCTGCTGATATAGCATCTGCTGCCTGAACTATGCATGCGATAAGAGACTCTGCCTCACAATCACCATGATGTGAAGCAACCGAATTGATAACAACATTATTTTCTTTGTATTTCTTACAAAGATCAACACCGATGGTAACATGAGAACCTTCGATTTCATGATCTATAGATTTTCCTATATCGTGTAAAAGACCGGCTCTCTTAGCAAGTTTAATGTCCTCGCCAAGTTCTCCAGCAAGAAGTCCACTTAAATGAGCAACTTCAACTGAATGCTTAAGTGCATTCTGTCCATAGCTTGATCTAAACTTCATACGACCCAGAAGCTTAATGAGTTCTGGATGTAATCCGTGAACACCAACCTCAAGTGCTGCTGCCTCTCCTTCTTCACGCATCTTTGTTTCGACTTCCTTCTTAGCCTTTTCAACCATCTCTTCGATTCTGGCTGGATGGATACGTCCATCGACTATAAGTTTTTCAAGGGCTATACGAGCTACTTCTCTACGTACAGCATCGAAACTGGATAATACAACTGCTTCAGGTGTATCGTCGATAATGAGATCGACACCTGTAAGAGTTTCAAGAGTACGTATGTTTCTTCCTTCACGTCCGATAATACGTCCCTTCATCTCATCACTAGGAAGCTGTACAAGTGAAACAGTGGATTCTGATACAACATCAGCAGCACATTTCTGAATAGCGCCAACCACATATTCCTTAGCCTTTTTATCAGCTTCTTCCTTAGCTCGAGATTCCATCTCCTTGATCATTATTGCGGTTTCATGTTTTACGTCATCTTCAACGGTTCTAAGTAAATATTCCTTTGCCTGTTCAGAGGTAAGACCAGAAATTCTTTCCAGTTCCTGTTGTCTCTTGGCTGAAAGCTCTTCTACTTCAGACACCTTCTTGGCAAGATTAGCTTCCTTAGCTGAAAGAGATTGCTCTCTTCTCTCTAAAGTATCACTCTTCTTATCAAGGTTTTCCTCTCTCTGAAGAACTCTCTTTTCCATGTGCTGAATCTCAGTTCTACGATCCTTAACTTCCTTTTCGATGTCATTCTTAGTCTTAAGTGCATCTTCTTTGGCAGTAAGGAGAATATCTCTCTTCTTTGACTCAGCTGTCTTCAATGCATCATCTATTATATCCTTGGCTTTGTCTTCCGCTTTTCCAACCTTAGCTTCTGCTATGTTCTTACGATATGCTATACCAATAAAGCAACCGATTATTAACGCTACGACAAAGGCGGCTACTACGATGATTACCCATACAAGAGTTGACACAGGAGTACCTCCTTTTATTAAAATGTAATGTACAAAAAAATACTATTCGTGTTAAAAAACACTCATAATAGTTTATACTCTAAAGAATATTATGTCAAGTAATTGTTAATTTTATCATACGCGAATCCATGCCGGAAAAGGTAGGATAAAGCACGTCTCTTAACCTTAATATCCTGAAGGTTCTCATTCTTATATTTCTTTTCAAGTAGTAATCTAATCACGTCATCTTCGGACAGATTTTCGTCCAAATAAACCTGATCTATAACCTCTTTATACTGGGATGCATCTATATTTCTGTTCCCAAGCTCTTTCTCAATAAGACTACGACTCTTTTTACGAATGTAACTTCTGGTAAAGCTTTCCACGAAACGAGACTCATCCAGATAATTGTATTCATAAAGCATCTCTATAACATCATCTATTGTCTGCTCTGGAAATTGTTTCAGCTTAAGCTTATGCCTTATAACATTTTCAGAACATTCATTAGCAGTTAAATATCCATAAGCCTTATTAAAAGCACGGTTATAAACCTTGTCCCGAATGAAGTAAACATCCTGATCACTTAACTCAGCATAGAACTCATC
Organism: uncultured Lachnospiraceae bacterium; assembly: GCA_902774915.1. Classification (GTDB taxonomy): domain Bacteria; phylum Bacillota; class Clostridia; order Lachnospirales; family Lachnospiraceae; genus Eubacterium_Q. Next base: position 213,434 of record CACYKH010000001.1, read on the forward strand.
TTCTTCAGACTTATCTACCCCAAGTTTCTCTAGTTCACTTGAATAAACAGCACCCAGGTACTCACTGTCTAAATATGCATTATAAGTTCTATTCTTTTTAACAAATCTGATACTATTCATATTAGTACCTATTCTTCTTCAGATGCTTCCTCGCTATCTCCATTATTGAAGTAGATATCTCTTACCTTATCTTCAATCTCCTGCATTACATCAGGATTCTCTTTAAGGTAAGCCTTTGCGTTCTCACGTCCCTGACCAATCTTCTCGCCAAGGTATGCATACCATGCACCTGACTTACTAACAACATCACAATTAGCTGCAAGATCAAGGATATCGCCTTCCTTGGAAATGCCCTCGCCAAACATGATATCGAATTCAGCCTTCTTAAATGGAGGAGCAACCTTATTCTTAACAATAGTAACCTTTGTTCTGTTACCTACGCCTTCGCCACCAGTCTTGATAGTCTCAACACGACGAACTTCCATTCTTACTGAAGAATAGAATTTAAGTGCGCGACCACCAGTTGTTGTCTCAGGATTTCCGAACATTACACCAACCTTCTCACGAAGCTGGTTGATAAAGATAACAACACAATTAGTCTTACTGATAACTGCTGTAAGCTTTCTAAGAGCCTGTGACATAAGTCTTGCATGAAGACCCACATGGCTATCACCCATCTCTCCATCTATCTCAGCCTTAGGAACAAGAGCTGCAACAGAGTCAATAACGAGTACATCCATAGCTCCAGATCTAACCATTGTCTCTGTAATCTCAAGAGCCTGCTCACCACTATCTGGCTGAGCAATATAGAGGTTATCAATATCTACACCGATATTCTTAGCATAAACAGGATCAAGGGCATGCTCTGCATCGATGAATCCTGCAATTCCACCACGTTTCTGAACTTCAGATACAACATGGAGTGCAACTGTAGTTTTACCACTTGATTCAGGTCCGTAAATCTCAATAATACGTCCCCTTGGCATACCACCAATTCCAAGTGCGATATCAAGGCTAAGTGAACCTGTTGGAACAGCCTCAATATTCATGTTTGTAGCATTATCACCAAGCTTCATTACAGAGCCCTTACCAAACTGCTTTTCTATCTGAGCAAGAGCAGCATCTAAAGCTTTTAATTTTTCTTCATTCTGCATAAAAACTCCTTTCAGTAAATGTGGCCTATAACCACATTATCTTGTAAATCATTCTTTATTAGTATCAATATTTAGTTATTTTTGACGAACAAAGTTAGTATAGCATAACGAATAAAAAAATGCTATTCTTAGTTTATGATTTTTTTATTGTAAATGGGTTTCTTTTCAAGGAGAAAAACTATGGCAAATTTGGGAATTATCGCAGAGTTTAATCCGTTCCATAATGGACATAAATATCTATATACAGAAGCCGTAAAAAAATGTAAGGCTGAAAATGTAATCGCCCTTATGAGCGGCAATTTTATTCAGCGTGGCGCTCCAGCCATGGCTGATAAGTATTCCAGAGCAGAGGCCGCTGTAATTGGCGGAATTGATGCTGTTTTTGAGTTACCTGTAATCTATGCAACCGGAAGTGCCAGAGATTTTGCAGCTGGTGCTGTTGCCATTCTCAACGAAATGAAAATAATTGATTACATTGCCTTTGGTGTTGAAGATGATGTACCAGAATTTTTTGATGAAGTTACGGATATCCTTGCCAATGAACCTAAGGAATATAAAGATTCTCTTAATGAGCATCTTACAAAGGGCTTTTCCTATCCGGCAGCCAGCGAAAGAGCCATCAAAAAGATACTAGGAGCTTCTGCGTCCAAAATTATCTCAAAGCCAAATAATATTCTGGCTATTTCCTATATAACAGCATTAAAGAAATTAAAATCAGATATAAAACCTATCATCATCCCTAGATGTGACAATGGTTATGATAATGAAGAGCTTACCGGAAAGTATTCAAGCGCTACCGCTATCAGAAAAGCTCTGAATGAAGGTGTGAACATAAGGCAGTATATTCCTAGAGGAAGTTCTAAACCATATCTTGAATATACAAAGAAGCCACTTCCTGAAAAGACATGGCTAACACCATCTATAGCATCACGCTTAATTTATGACCGCAATCTCCCACCAGAGATTTCTCAGTTGGATCAGATAATGGATATGACACCTGAGCTTCTTAACAGACTTAGAAAGGCACCACTGCCTGTAAAGTATGTTGAGCTTCAGGATTTCTTAAAGACTAAGAATATTACAATGAGCAGGGTCAGCCGTGTTCTTCTTCATATGGTTCTTGGTATAAAGGATGAAGATAGAAAGATAGCATATGATAATGGCTATGCTGATTATCTAAATATTCTGGCAATAAAAGATACTAAAACTAGTATTATTAAGGATATAGAAGCTGCATCTACCCTGACTCTTATAAACAAAAAATCCAGCTTCACACCTGAAACCGAAACTAGTTCCAGAATGTGGCAGCTGGATAAACTTGCAACTGATCTATATAATCAATTAATTTATGATAATTCAAATATAAGACTTCGCGGAGAACTTAGTTGTAGTACTAAGATAGTTAAATAATTAATTATTTAATTAATCATCAAGGAAGTCATCGTCATCATCATAGTCGTCGTCGAAATCATCGTCGTCGGCATAATCCTCGTCGTCATCAAGATCATCCTGCATTGGAGGAACAGGACCACCCATAGCTGGAGCACCGCCTACTGGATTATCCATGTAGCTGTCATCTCCACTACTATAATCATCATAAAGAACACTGTTAGGATCATTATTAATAAGATTCAGACTTGTATTAACCTCATTAAGGTTTGTATCGAGAGTATAAACTCCGTTCTCCAAACTATCGATGAGGTTTTTATAATTCTCATTCTCAGCTTCAAGAGTATTCTGAAGGAAGTCTTTGATATCTGTAATCTTCTGCTTTGTATAAAGCATAGCTCCCATACGAACCTCTGTAGCCTCTGCAGTAGCATCAGAAACGATCTGCTGAGCCTCAGCTCTTGCAGTCTCCATGATTTCATTAGCTCTTGCATTAGCAAGCTCTGTAATATGATTCTGCTCTACAAGACGGTTAGCTTCATTTACAGATTCAGAAATAATAGCATCTGAACGTGTTCTGGCTGAAGCAAGGATAGCCTCCTTGTTACGCATAATCTTCTTACATCTCTCTATCTCACTTGGAAGTTTAAGCTTAAGCTCATTGAGCATACGCTCTAACTCATCCTTAGGCACAACAATCTTGTTTGATGAAAGAGGCTGATATTTGCATCCATTAATAAATGCCTCAATCTCCTCGATCATTTCTTCTACGCCTTTTTTACCCATTTTTAAAATCCTCCTGCCTTAAATCTTATACTTATCTTCTATCATACTCAGTATTGAATCAGGAACAAAGCCTTCAACAGATTTGCCATAGCTTGCAAATTCCCTAACCATACTGGAACTTATAAAAGAAAACTTAGGATCTGTCGCCATAAACAAAGTATCTATTTCTGGAGACACCTTATGATTTCCCTGAGCCATCTGAAGCTCACTGTCAAAATCAGTAACCTCTCTAAGTCCTCTTATAATTACTTTAATATCATTTTCCTTAGCAAAATCAACTAAAAGTCCATCATATGAAGCTACGGTTACATTCGGGAAATCCGCCAAAACATCTCTTAACATATTAACACGCTCATTAAGAGAAAACAACGGACTTTTTTTAGCTGAATTGTTAAGAACACATACTATTACATTATCAAAAATCTTACTCGCTCTTTCGATTACATCCATATGTCCCAGAGTAACCGGATCAAAGCTACCAGGATAAACTACTGAACTCATTTGCTTTAAAGTCTACTCCCTGCCGCACAAGAAAACGTGCTTATTAGTCTTATAATTCTTAGTCTTATAGATCATAAACTTTGTATCATCGATAAAGCTAAAATCCTCTTCCAGCTTTGCTTCCACCACAATCTTGAAATCAGGATTTGTAAAAGTCTTGGTACTGAGAATCTCAAGAGCTTCCTTCTCAAGTCCTTTACCATATGGAGGATCGATGAAAATAATATCGAAATTCACTTTACCGAGTCTGCTGAGATAACTGATGACATCTGACTTGACTATCTCTGCCTCATTCTCAAACTTAGTAAAATGAATATTCTGTTTAATGATATCGAGAGCCTGCTTATTATTCTCAACAAGAACTGCGTGCTTTGCGCCTCTAGAAAGAGCCTCAATTCCTATTGCTCCACTTCCAGAAAATAAATCAAGAAACAGAGACTCCGGCACATCCATTTGAAGACAATTGAACAGAGTCTCTTTATATTTATCAGCCGTAGGCCTTGTATTATCTCCCTCCAAAGTTTTAAGAGGAAGGCTTCTTCTAGAACCAGCTATTACTCTCATGATATCTCACTATACCATATTATGCGGATTAGGGCAACGGTTTATGTTAAAAAACACTAAATATAGTATTTACTCTCCACTTATCTGAGATTTTAACCATTTACCTGTTTCCGACAACTCATCATCTGTCCATCCCGACTTCTTATCACAACTTGAAGATATAAGCGATGAAGTCTCATCCTTGTTAGAGAGGTTCCATCCAGCATAGGACAGATTATAATCATTTATCATCTCAAACCAGTCATCAGCTGAATCATAATCTATACCACCATTACCAGAAGCATCACAGATACTGAACTCTGAGATGAATACACAAAGTCCCTTATCATGAGCTGTCTTAACTTTGCTTCTAATATTATCCTTGTGAGTTGCCGCATAGAAATGTGTTGTATATGCAATATTCTCTTCACCTGTAATAGGGTCAGCAGCTGCCTGATCAACATCCTGTGACCATGTCGGAGTACCAACAATTATGATAGCATCTTTATCATTAGCTCTGATAACTGGAATAACTTCCTCTGCATATCCCTTAACATCACTCCATGTAGTGCTGCCATTTGGCTCATTACAAATCTCATAAAGTACATTGTCATAATCAGCATACTTAGCAGACATCTCGTCGAAGAATGCTATCGCCTCATCCTGATGTGCTGTAGGTGTAAGATCATGAAGTATATGCCAATCTATAATTACATACATACCAAGATCTGTAGCATATTCCACACCATCATCCACAAGAGACTTAAGCTTTGCCTGGTCACCACCCTCGCAGTAACCACCATTCTCAGCTGTATACATAGCAAGTCTTATAAGGTTTGCTCCCCAGTCATCACGTAGAGTCTGGAATGCATCTTTATTTATATAGTCAGGGAACCAAGCCAGACCATGAGTACTTACTCCCTTAAGCTGGTAAGGATCACCATTCTTATCAACTATATCAGTTCCTTTTATCGAAAGCTTACCGTGGTTATCAAGAGGAGTTCCAGATTCAGGCTCCTTCTTCTCCTTCTTCGAAGCCTTCTTCTCATCATCAGACTGAGTAGTTGGCTCTTCCTTAACAACCTTGTACTCCTCACCACTCACATAGAGAACTGGAGTTTTATCAGCTTCTGCTTTGTCAGAGCTATCAAACTTAACCTGGAAACCAAGATTCGTAGTCGAATGAGCAGCTACAGTTCCATTATAATCAACAGCTGTAGCAGAAAGCGTGCCGCTGGATATCTTGTACTCACCATTCCAGCTGTCACCCATCTCACCACCATCAAATCCGGATATCTTAACCTCCCAATCGGAGATGTCCTCATCAGAATCATTATGGATATCTACTGTGAACTGATAAACATACTTATCGCCATCCTGCCAATTATTTTCAGCAGCAATAGTTGCATAGCAGGCAAACTTCTTCTCGGTATTCTTTTCCTTTTTAGCCTCAGTTGTTTCTTCCTCGGCTTCGTCAGCTGTAGCTTTTGCCTCTGTTGTAACTTCTGTAGTTGCTTCTGTTGTCACATCTGCCTTTTCATTTTTGTCCTTGTTCTTATCAATGACAATATAAGCAACAAGTCCTGCAACAATCAGAACAAGTGCTACTATCGCAATGATAAAACCCTTTTTTTCTTTCATCCGTGTTCTCCTTGTATATGTGTTTACGAATATTGTATATGCTTGATAAAATTAACTTCTATATAACAATTAAATCATTGTATTTTAGTGAAACATCCTGCGCTAACCTAAGCATATCGCTGTGATTATATATATCAGCTATGCGGAAGTTCATATCTCCACTCTGCCTGATTCCAAAGAAATCTCCAGGTCCTCTAAGTCTCAGATCCTCCGACGCAATGAAGAATCCATCATTAGAATCCTCAAGAACCTTAAGCCTCTCCATAGATGCCTCAGACTTCTTAACATTTATAAAGACCGCATAGCTCTGTGCATCTCCTCGTCCCACACGACCTCTCAGCTGATGAAGCTGCGCCAATCCAAAACGCTCAGCATTCTCAATCATCATCACGGTAGCGTTCGGATTATTAATACCCACCTCAATAACTGTGGTCGAAACAAGCACATCTATTTCTTTATTAATAAATCTATGAAGTATATCCTTCTTCTCATCTTCTTTCATCTTGCCATGAAGATAAGCCACCCGGATATCTCTACCCAGCTTTTCAGATAACTCATCACTATAGTTGATTACATTTTCAGCCTCAACAGCCTCGCTGTCCTCAACCATTGGACATATTACATAAGCCTGATGTCCTTCAGCCACCTGCTTACGAATAAAGTTATATGCATTCGGCCTGTATTCAGTTCCTACAACACAGTTCATTATCTTCTTTCTGTTGGATGGCATATCCTTGATGACGGAGATATCCATATCAGCATAAAGAATAATAGCAAGGGTTCTAGGAATAGGTGTGGCACTCATTACTAGAACATGAGGGAAATTTCCTTTTTCAGTCAGCTTCTCGCGCTGCTTAACTCCAAATCTATGCTGCTCATCTGTAATTACAAGACCAAGACTCTTAAAGTCAGTTGAATCCTGAATTATGGCATGAGTACCAATGACTATATCGCAGATGCCTTCTTTAAGCTCTTGATAAACCTCTCTTTTCTCTTTAAGAGTCATGGAGCCAGTAAGAAGTCTCACTGTAAGCTTATAAGGCTTAAGCATCTTACAAATATCTTCATAATGCTGTACGGCCAGAACCTCAGTCGGTACCATAAGAGCACCCTGATAGCCGCTGATTGCATTCATTAGAAGCGCAATTACCGCTACTACTGTTTTACCTGAGCCTACATCTCCCTGAATCAGTCGATTCATCACGTGCTCAGAACTCATGTCTGAGCAAATATCCTTTACGGCATCACTCTGTCCCTGAGTCAGACTAAACGGAAGTCCAGCTATAAAGCCATCCTTCTTCGCAAGAGCCTCATCATTTATCTTATAAAGGTTTTCCTGCTTAACTGTGTCCTCTTTAAGCTGTCTGATTTTAATAAGAAATTCCAAAAATTCATCAAAGGCTATTCTGCTAAGTGCCTTTTTTAATGTCTCTTCATTGTCAGGAAAATGCATTTGTATCAAAGCATCACTCCGGGGCATTAGGTCATTTTGCTGGATTACATCTTCCGGAAGATATTCAGGAAGAGCTTTTATTGTATCCATAACCGCAGAGACTGAGCGGGTTATAGAATTATTGGTGATACCAGATTTAAGAGGGTAAATAGGTTGCATTGTGGAAAGCGCCTTTTGGTAAGTAAACTGAGTAAAGTATTCCGGCATTTCCATCACACGCATATTACCGCTGTATTTAACTGTTCCATAGAAGATATAAGTTTCGCCCTTGTGGAACTTGCTACGAAGAAAAGGCATATTAAACCATACCATTCTTATACTTCCTGTACTGTCCGCAGCAGAAAGCGATGTAATGGTATAACGGCGTCCCTTATGCACATCCACATAAGAAACCACCTTGCAAAAAACAGCAACCCTGTCTCCTTCGTTGGTATCAACAACTGAGACAGGCTCACTGTATGTTTTATAAGCTCGGGGATAATAATAGATCAGGTCTTTTACATTATAGATTCCTAATCTATTAAACTGCTGTGCAGTCTTATCCCCAATCCCCTTAATATTCTTTATATCTTCATCTAATCTCATAGAAGTACCCTTTGAAAAATTTCATACGGATCTATTCCACAGAAAGAATGTAATAATATATTGGCTGGCCACCGAATCTCACATCAACATCAAGATCCTCGTACTTTTCAGCCAGATAATCTGAGAGTGCATTTGCATCATCTTCAGAAATGTCCTCACCATAGTAAAGTGTTATAAGTCCACTGTCCTCGTCAACAAGGCTTTCAACCAGGTCTTTAGTTACCTGATCAACCTCTGTACCTACAACATCAATACCATTATCAGATATTCCCATTATGTTATTCTTACGAATTTCCTTACCTTCAACAGAAGTATCTCTTATAGCAAATGTAACCTCACCGGTCTTTACATCACCAAGAGCAGACTTCATGTTTTCTAAGTTTTCCTCTGGCTCTGCAGCCTCGCTATAGGAAAGCATAGCTGCTATTCCCTGAGGAATTGTACTTGAAGGTATAACAAAAATCTTCTTATCCTCGCATATATCAGATGCCTGATTTGCAGCGAGTACAATATTCTTATTATTTGGAAGTATATAAACATTTTCCGCATTTACATGCTTGATTGCAGAAAGGATGTCATCTGTACTAGGATTCATAGTCTGACCACCATGAATTACATAGTCCACACCTATCTCCTCAAAGATAGTACTCATACCATCTCCTGCAGACACAGCTACAAAGCCATACTTCTTAGGTGGCTCGTCAAATGTAGTCTCTTCTACTGCTGGTTCCTCAGCCTTTGGAGAATCAACGTAATGCATTTCATTTGCCATGAATACTCTTTCGTTATGTTCCTCGCGCATGTTATCAACCTTACATCTTGTAAGCTGACCATACTCAAGACCCTTTTCAAAAGCCTTACCAGGATGATTTGTATGCACATGTATCTTTATCACTTCATCATCAGCAACACATACTAAAGAATCACCTAATGTAAGAAGATATTCCTTAATTTTTTCAACTTCGTCATCAGATACAGGATTATCCAGTAATACAATAAACTCTGTACAATATCCAAATTTAATATCTGCAGTAGATATATGGTCATTACCACTTCCAGTAGGTCTTGATGGGATAGCCTCAAGAAGGCCTGCTCCTCTGGCAAGCTTTGGAACATTATCAGAATCTTCAAGTGCTACAGGTGTACCCTGAAGTCCAAGATGCATTCCCTTAATTATCTCAATAAGACCCTGTCCACCAGAATCAACTACCCCTGCCTCTTTAAGAACAGGAAGAAGTTCCGGAGTTCCAGCAAGAGCCTCATCTCCATAAATAATAATCTGCTCCAGATAATCATTTATATCATCATATTCATTTATTATTTCAGCAGCCTTTTCAGCCATAGCTCTGGCAACTGTTAGGATTGTTCCTTCCTTTGGCTTCATAACAGCCTTATATGCAGTCTCAACTGCACGAGCAAATCCATTTGCCAGACATTCCTGATTGATTTCCTTTCCATCCTTGATCTCACGGCAGAAACCACGAAGTATCTGGGAAAGAATAACACCGGAGTTACCTCTGGCACCACGAAGAGAACCACCGGAAATAGCCTTAGCCAAATTTGCCATAGTTGGTTCTTTAACTTCATTAACTTCTGCAACTGCTGACATTATTGTCAGAGTCATATTGGTACCTGTATCTCCATCAGGAACTGGGAATACATTAAGCTCATTAATATATTCCTTCTTGTTGCTTATATTATTAGCTCCAGAAATAAAAGCTGTTTTTAATAACTCTGCATTTATTGTTGTGAGCGGCATCTCTTAGTCCTCCACCAAAATTAGTCGATTACTCTAACGCCCTCAACGTAAACGTTGATCGCATTTACCTTCATAGTTGTATAATCCTCAACCTGATACTTAACTGTATTCACAAGGTTATCTACAACTGTCTTTATATTTACACCATATGCAACTATGATATGGAAATTAATATTCAGACCACTATCATCTATAACTACATTAACACCCCTGCTGACATTACTGCCTTTAAGAAGCTTAGCCAGACCATCTTTCATGCTGAGACTTGCCATTCCAACAATACCAAAGCAATCAAGAGCTGCATGACCAGCATACTGAGCAATAACCTCTGTATCTATAGAAATATTACCGTTTTCATTTTCCATAAGACCTGCCATACTTTACCTCCTTAAAAAATAATGTGATTCCTTCGAAAAAATGCTGGCGCAATTTCTTATGATATAAAAAGGGGACGAACAGAAGCTTCTGTCGTCCCTTATCACCAACATTAATTAACTATGCTCTTTCTACCTTACCTGATCTAAGGCACTTTGTACATACATAGATAGTCTTTGGAGAACCATCGACCTTAGCCTTGACCCTCTTTATATTAGACTTCATGATTCTATTTGATCTTCTATGTGAGTGACTCACATTGTTTCCAAAATGAACTGACTTATCGCAGTAAAAGCACTTTGCCATTCCTTAGCACCTCCTTTAACTACATACTAAAAGTCTGCTTTCAGACTCGCAACATTTGACATTCTATCAGATTTGATATACTAATGCAAGCATTTATTTGATTTTTTTTGCAACTACTACATATCTGCCTTCGCTTGCATGATAAGCACATGTAGAAAGGGTTACAAGCTTATCACCAAACTCAGCTGTAGTATCGATAGAATAAGGCGTCATCTTCTTGACTTTCGATACATATTCATCAAACTCTGCCTGGTCTGCTGCGTTATTAAATTCATAATATTTAAAGAGCTTATCATTACTCTCATCTATTTCCGTTCTAAATGCGGCTATCACCTCATATGTACCATTGTCATTAATAGTATCAAAGGTGAAAGTCTTATGTTCCTTATAAAAATCCTGGCTCTCATATTGAAGCAAGGTATGGAACATTGTTCCTGCTTTCATATTATGACCATAGATAAGTATATTATCTGATGGCTGGAACGGATCTGAATTCTTTGATAAGAATAAGGTTCCTGATGAACTATATTCCTGATAAAAGTCCAGATGTAAATATTTCTGTTCATCAGTTGGAGTATACATTACAGGATAATCAACATTTGTTCCGTCAATCTTTAACCATCCAATAAAGTCATTATTCTTTGCATAAACTCCAGCAAACTTTGTTTGAACCTTAACTCCATTTATAACTTCATACTCAAGGCCATTAGCCTCTGCATCACCAGCAGTTCCTGTACCAGTGCCGGAACCACCAGAATTACCATCATCTGTTATAAGAGCCTTCAGATCATCAAAGCTATCCTGAGACTTCTTTATATTATAGAAATAATATCCCAGATAGCCACCTGAACCTAAAAAGACAAGTATAAAGAAAACAAGCAGGCAATTAAGTATAGCAGTTTTTCGTTTTCTCATTCTTTGTTTTTCCTCAGCCTTTCTAACCACGTCATTTTTCGATTGCTGTTTTATAATCTCAGCCCTGGTTAAATGCGTAGATTTTTCTGATGATTCAGAAGAATCCGAGGATCTATCAGAACCGCTGAGTCTTAAAAAACTTTTCTTTTGTTCTTCGGCTTTTGGTTCATCCTTAATCTTCGGTTTTTCTATTTTGGGCTCCTCTTCAACCACTCTAGGTTCTTCTACCGGCTTAGGGGTCGGCGTAGACTTAGTATTTGAGGATTCACCAGAGTAACGTTTTAAAATCTCATCAATCTCATCCTGATTGTAACCCATTAATTATACCTCTCAACCTAGTAAAACGTTTTCCCCCAACGTTTTTCTTTCTTCAGTGCCAAATATTCAGCGTAGGCATTTTCAAGAATCTGCTTTTCATTAGGAAACTTCAGCAGATGATATGCCTCGTGATATTTATAGTAGCCCGAATCACAGAAGTACTCTTCTTTCTGTGGCTTACTGTAAAAGCTTTCGCCCATCATTAAGAACCAGTGTACGTTCTTATTTACAGTATCTGTATATGTTGAAAATGTATAGCTGCTTTTACCAATATATTTAACTATAGTCGCATCAGCTCCTGATTCTTCCTTGACCTCACGAAGTGCTGTAGTCTGATGATCCTCGCCTTCCTCTACGGTTCCCTTCGGGAGAACCCACCCCTCATAGCGATTCTTATAGTTTTTATATAGCAGTAACACTTTTCCTCTGAATATAACCACACCGCCACAACTAATTGCTTCAATCACGTGCAATCCCTCCTTTTCTCATGCAAAAGTTTAATAAACTAGTGCATTTGGTGTGAATCTCGCTGCCAATTACTTGATGACAGCACCCTAATTTATATCATAACACTATTCCGAATAATATGCATCCATAACTCGTGATGCAACGTAAGTTCCTGATGTTTGGTTTGTTGTATAATCCTCTACTACTACACTTACAACGATATCCGGATCATCTACATTGGTAAATCCAACAAACCAGGAATTACAATTTCCATTATTATCATATTCCGCTGTACCTGTCTTTCCAGCTACAGTATAAGGCTTTCCAGCCATATATTGAGATGCAGTTCCGCTTGTAGCTACTTCCTGAAGCATAGGAATTATAGCCTTTGTAACCTCAGGATCTATAACAGAGCCATAAGCCTTAGGCTTCTCTTTCTTAAGTGAAATGCCATCTGCATTCTGAAGTTCTTCCACCATCATCGGTCTCATCATCGTTCCACCATTTGCTATAGCCTGCATTATGAGGGCATTATGAAGTGGAGTAACCAATGTATCACCCTGACCGATTACTGTCTGAGGTATGGCTGATTTATCACTATCGCCGTCCAGCTTAAACTGAGACTTTGAATAATCTCCATCATATGGAAGATTGCCATTATAAAGCAGTTCTTCCGCAAACTTATTCAGCTTATCCATATCCAGTTCATTACAACCAATATTGGCAAAGCTGGTATTACACGAATGAGCAAGAGAACCCTTAAGATCCAGTTCCCCATGAGCTGTACTATTACTACATCTTATAGAAACACTGTTAAAGATATCCGTACCATTACAGATATGATAATAGTTTTCGTAATCTGGATGTTCTTTAATGTATTCCATGGCAGTTACTACCTTGAAGGTAGAACCAGGAGCATAAAGACCCTGAGTCGCTCTATTAAGAAGAACCGTACTCGTACTACCCTCTTCAGAATGAACAGTATCCCAAACATTATCTATATCATTAGGATCAAATGTAGGACTTGAGTACATAGCTCTTATCTTACCTGTTGAAGCCTCCAGTACTACGACTGCACCGTTTGCCCCGCCAAGAGCTTCAGCCGCAGCGTTCTGCAGCTTATAATCCAGAGTTGTTACTATTGTATCTCCAGGGTTCTTATCACCATTCAGATCGTTATAAACCTTACTTACTACATTTACATGTGAACGCATCAGATCGAAATTCTCTGAAAGTTCCAGTCCGGCACGACCATAAGAATTATAACCTACAGTATGCGCAAATAAGCTTCCATATGGATAAACTCTGGTCTCATTTCCATCTTCGTCTGTCTTTGTAGTAGCTACGACAACATCATCACTTGTTATAATATCACCACGACAAACAAACTTTACAAAGCTGTCCTGTCTCTTATTGGCGGTATTAGCTACAATGCTATCTGCATTTTTAAATACGTACCAGATAATATATCCGAACATAGAAATAAAAACCAATACCATAACATATGTCATAAAGACTATTGGTCTGTTCTTTATCTTATTTTTTTTGTTCTTCTCACGTTCTTTGTCCATCAGAGCTTTAAGCTGTGGATTAATAGCTTGCTCCACCTGACGCGATTTTTTCTTTTTCTCTTTCAAGATCATCAGCCTCTTTACTAACTAGTATGTATGTATATTGAACTATTGAAAACATTATCAGTGTACTGAATACACTACTGATACCATAACTGATAAGTGGCAGGGTTACACCGGTGGACGGTATAAACTTTGTTGCACCACCAATATTCAGAAGCACCTGAATTATATATATAGTAGCTATTCCAAATGTTACATATTTATAGAATGGCATCTTACATTTCATTGCTATATTCTGCATTGCTATAAAACTGCTGAGGTAGATAAGTATAAGTGCAAGGCCAAATACCACACCAAGCTCCTCGCAGATTGCCGAGAAAATAAAATCACTCTCTGCAACTGGAATAAGGTAAGGCATACCATTTCCAAGACCTGAACCTGCAAATCCACCAGTACCAATAGCAAACAGGGATTCACAAACCTGATAACCTTCAGACTGCTGATATGCAAATGGGTCCTGCCATGCATGAACTCTCACTACAATATGAGCAAAAAGATTATCCTTGAAAAGCATATATCCAAGAACGCATGCCCCGACTCCAAGTGCTACACCAAGAATCATAAAGACCGGTCTGGAAGTTGCAAGATAAACCATCATGAAATAAACGATGTAGAAAAGGAATACTGCACCAAAGTCCTTCTCAACTACAAGGATAAGCATAAAGGCAGCAGCGATAGCCGCATTTACAAACAGCTCCTTCATAGTATTAAGCTTAACCAATGAACAAGCCACAAAGAATATAAAGATGATCTTTACAAATTCCATTGGCTGCAGGGAAAGCCCAAAGATATGAATCCAGTTTCTGGAACCATTTATAACCTGTCCAACTCCCGGTATAAATACTGAAGAAAGAAGAACCAGACCAGCTATTCCGAAGAATGTTCTCCACTTCACAATATTCTTCAATTTAGCAAGTATAAACGGAATAAAAAGGGAAATAACAAGTCCAACTGAAGCCAGGATAAACTGCCTTATTGCAAGCCCAGGGCTAAGTCTCAGAAGAACTGTATAACCTATCAGCATAAGGAATGCCACATTATTAGTCATCAGCCTGGAAGAATTCTTATATATAAGTCGAAAAGCAACTATATATAGAATCGCTATGGCAATTTCGATAATATAGTAAAGAAAAACCTTAGCATCTTCCATATTAATAAACAGCATCACATGACATAAAAAGTGAATCATGAATATATAGAATATCTGTTTATTCAGGTTACTATTTCTCTTCTCTCTGTCTTTGGCAGTAAAGTAGGTATAACACTTAATGGTATAAAGAGCCATAAACAGAAGAACCAGATATTTTGAAATTGTGCAAACAAGATTAGCCATATTTAAATGCCCTTCTCAAAATGTCCTCTCGTAAATAATTTCTTATCTATAAACCTTGGAGTCTCAGACAAGACGTCCCGAATCTCCTCAGCACTCTCATTAGTGAAGCTGCAAAGTCCTGCATGGGAAATGCCATGCAGACTCTGTGGCAGGCCACTCAAAATGACATTATAACATAAACCGTCACATTTTATAACACTCACCCTGTGCCCCTTATCATCTGTAAGCGTTCCTGTTGTATCTCTAAGGCCAGATGTGACCATAAGTGGCAGCTTTCCGTAGTATAAAGTAAAGCTTTCGTTATCATAATTCATAGCCCTGAGTTCTCTTTCGCTGAGCTCAAGAGACTTTTCATAAAGAACCATCCCTTTATGACCTGAAAGAATGTCACCCATTTCCACAACTGAAGCATCATTATAAAGGTAGATAGATGATGATAAAAGAATATCCTTATCTTCAAAGCCTTTATTTCCGCCATCACCTGAGAAGCTATTTCGAACAGCAGCAAGATCATCTATATTTCTAATATAAAGACCAGAAATACCCTCTATAAAATCACCATAATCCTTCTGGACATCATATTCTCCCCTGTTTATATAAGGTAAACCAAGTTCTATCCTGTAAGCTTCTGGAGCAAAGCTACTCATAACTTCCGCCACAGAAGACCTAGTCTTTTCAAGTTCTTCTTTTGTAAATCCACCAAGTCCAAGATCCAGGATTATAAATATATAACCTGATATCCCTATTATTTCATTCGGGATATTATTAAGAAATGCCTCCACCTGATATGGATAAGAAAATGAATAGTAATAATTATAACTCTGTCCATCAAATCCCTTCTTAGGCGAAATTTCTTTATTTATAGCTTCGTACGAACGAGCGTCCTGAATATTTCTACTTCTACTCTTTCTAATCTTTAGTTCTATTTCCTCAGCAGCCTGCCTTCTTAACTCGCTGATATCTCCAATCCTGACAAATCCCTTACCATCACAATTTATAGAAAGCTTATCAATATAAAAGGATGTATTCCCAAGCTGCGAAACTTTATTTCTTATGGTTTCCTCATCTATAGGACGTTTAGATGCAGGTTCTACTTTACCTCCATATACTGTACTACTGAATCCATCTCTTTCAAAAGTAACAGATAAATCCTCTCCACAAATAGCTTCAACCTTACAATTTATAGGAAGTCTGTTATCTCTATTAATAAGAGCTTCTATATCCTCTGTAAGAGCCTTTGACCTGGTTCTATAAATATTTGTACCCTTACTTATCTTTCGGGTTTCAGGCGCATTAAGAGAAACAATTTCTCCTGCCCCAGCTTCCTTATTAGAAGTAATAGATATTGGAGACTGAGCATCTATCATAAGTTCATCCCCAATACCCAGATCAGTTTCTAGCTTAAAACCAACCTGACCATCCATGATCCTTGATATAGAGCCAACCTTAACGCCTCTTCTTCCTGGCATACTCTTATCTATCAGAATCTCGTCCCACTTTTCTTCATCACGACTTCTTACCATGTATCCACTGGAGAAACCGCCACGATTAAAGATATCCAGGAGGCGTTTTTCGTAGTGTCTAACCTTCTCCTCTGTAAAACTTCCATCTATATAGCTTTCTGCAAGATTTCTATAAGCTTCTACTGTAGCTGCTGTATAGTATTCATTTTTCATTCTTCCTTCTATCTTAAGGCTGTCCACTCCTGCATCTGTAAGTTCAGGAATAAACTGAAGTGAACAAAGATCCCTCATGGAAAGAAGGTACTCCCCATTATAGTTTTGTCTGCAAGGCTGAGCACATCTTCCTCTGTTTCCGCTTCGTCCACCAGCCATTGAACTCATAAGGCATCTTCCGCTATAACAAAGACACATAGCACCGTGCACAAAGGCCTCAAGTTCAATGTCAACATTTGCTTTTATATTAGCCAGCTCTTTTATAGACATCTCCCTTGCCGCAACAACTCTGGTAGCCCCCATATCTTTAGCCAGCTGAGCACCTGCAGGGGTAAGTATATTCATCTGAGTACTAGTATGTATCTCCATATCAGGAAATGCATTCCTGAGAAGTCTAAGCACGCCAAAATCCTGAACCAGCACCGCATCAAGCCCTGCCTCATATAAAGGAAGGAGCATGGCATAAACCGAGCTAAGTTCAGTATTCTTAATAAGAGTATTGCAGGTCAGATAAACCTTCACACCATACAGATGTGCATACTCAATTGCTTCAATTAATTCATCTGGAGAAAAGTTATCTGCATAAGCTCTCGCTCCAAAAGAATTCCCCGCTAAGTAACAAGCATCAGCGCCGGCTGCTATTGCAGCCTTTAGAGATGCCATATTACCACACGGGGCAAGAATCTCAGGTCTTTTTTTCATTATTATTTATCTTTCTCAGCTTCCAGCTGAACCAGTCTCTTCTGAAGAGCATTTACCTGTTCTTTGTATTCTTCAACCAGCTTAAGTGCTGCTTCATGCTTTATCTGTGATTCGATAACTTCATGTCTCAGTTCGTAAAGCTGCTGTTCCTTGTCCGTATTATCGCCTGCTGTTTCATCAGCCTTAGCTTTAGCTTTAAAATAATCATCTGCAATATTCAGAGCAAGAAGAACTCCCTGATATTCTATGTTCATTCTTCTGTATTCCTCAGATTGCTTGCATTCAGCTATCTTACCATTAATGTAAGTAGCTATATTCTGTAAGTATTCCTCTCCTTCATATCCGCTAAGAGTATATACCTTATTATTGATAACAACAGGAATATCTATTCTCTTCTGTCCCATTTTACACCTCACATTAGTTTATTAACTGAGCATAAAGTCCAGATTTAAATGTTTATATGCTTTCTCTGTAACAACTCGTCCTCTTGGAGTTCTGTTTATCAGACCATTCTTAATAAGATACGGTTCGTAAACATCCTCGATGGTTCCGGCATCCTCTCCGATAGCAGCTGAAAGAACATCAATTCCTACAGGACCACCACCATAATTCTTAATAATGGTCATAAGAATGTTTCTATCAGTGTCATCAAGACCATAGCCATCAACATCAAGCTTATCAAGAGCACATTTGGCAACATTATAATCAATTTTGCCCTGATGTTCAACCTCTGCAAAATCACGAACTCTCTTAAGGAGTCTATTTGCGAGACGAGGTGTACCTCGTGATCTCTTAGCTATTTCAAGGGCACCTTCTTCATCAACCTCAATGCCCAGAACCGCCGAAGATCTAATTACAATACTCATCAGTTCAGTCACATTATAAAGATCCAGTCTGCTCACTACTCCAAATCTGTCACGAAGCGGCGCCGAAAGCATACCAGCTCTTGTTGTAGCTCCAACAAGGGTAAACTTTGGAAGGTCAATCCTGAGGGATTTTGACTGCTCACCCTTTCCAATGATTATATCTATCGCATAGTCTTCCATAGCTGGGTAAAGAACTTCCTCTACCTGCTTATTAAGTCTATGAATCTCGTCAATAAAGAGGACATCGTTCTCAGAAAGCTGACTAAGGATTGCAGCAAGTTCACCTGGCTTTTCAATAGCAGGGCCAGATGTAACCTTAATATTAACACCCATCTCCTCTGCAACTATACATGCAAGAGTTGTTTTACCAAGTCCTGGAGGGCCATAGAGTAAAACATGGTCCAGAGGTTCCTTACGTTTCTTTGCAGCCTCAATAAATACCTCAAGGTTCTTCTTAACCTTTTCCTGACCTATATATTCACGAAGACTGCGAGGACGAAGTGTCTTCTCGTTAAAATCATCTTCTATTTTCTTTTCAGTTGTTATGATTCTATTTTTCATAATAAAGATCCTTCACTACGTTCAGGATTAAAATTCCTTTTAAAGATTCTTTAGTGCGGCGCGGATTATATCTTCCGTCTTCATCTTGTCAGCACCTTCAACTTTACGTATAGCTTTAAGTGCATCTGTATTAGAATATCCTAATTCACAAAGAGCCTGTGCTGCATCTGAAATATCCGAACTTGAATCATTATCGAATACATCTACAGAACTCTGATCAAAGATTGTACCTTCAAGATCAAGCTTATCCTTGAGATCAAGAACAACCTTTTGTGCAGTTTTGGTTCCAACACCATTAGCTTTTGAAATAGCTTTATAATCACTGGCAATTATTGCAGCGCAGAGATTATCAGGTCCAAGCTCGTTAAGAATAGCAAGAGCCCCTTTAGGACCAACACCACTTACAGAAATCAGCTGTGTAAAAAGCTTTCTTTCCTGGTTTGTTAAAAAACCAAATAGACGAATGTCATCCTCTTTAACTTCCATATATGTAATTATCTTTATATCACTATGGAGAGCTGGAAGCTTTCTAATAACATAGTCATAAGTAAGTATCTCATATCCTATTCCATTTGAGTCAACAACTATTCTGTCAGAATATACTTCTTCCAGTTTGCCAGATATATATGCTATCATCTGTTACCCCTTTATAAAAACTAAAGAGTGCTACAATGCACCTTGCAGCACTCTTATATTCTTTGTAATCAGATTTCGATTTAAAGGAACTCGAAGTCGTCGTTTCCTTCTTCCTCTCCATCACCGATCATAACCTTATTAGGCTTTCTGTTATCTTCGATTTCTCCAACGAATACATCGTCGCCATCTCCGAATACATCGTCATTTGACTGCTGGAAGAATTTAGATGTAGCTGAATCATCCTTCTTTTCCTCAGTCTTTGCCTCTTCCTTAGAAGCTCCTGACATCTTGATCTTACCATCTTTCTTTGGCTCATCAAATGAGATATCAGCAAATGGATCTTCAAATAATGAATCATCCTTCTTCTCTTCAACTTTCTCCTCTACTGGAGCAGCCTTTTCTTCTTTAACTTCTGCCTTTTTCTCTTCCTTAACAGGTGTAACTCCCTGAACCTGATTCTCTAATTCGAATAACTTAAGACGATTCTCTTCGATAACCTTGTTAAGTCTGTCTTTCTCATCTCTGAGATTTTTATTTTCTGTAAAAAGCTCATCGTATGCACGATAAACTGTATCTACATACTGATCTACATCAACCTTATTGTAACCAAATAATCCTTTGCGAAAGTTCTGTGACTTTATGTCCATAGGTTGCATCATAGTAACAACACCCTCCAATAAAAAATATTAGCCGATGAAAACACCAGCACACTAGATAAATTATAACATATTTCTTTATTCTTTCAATACCTTAATTAACATAAATTTCATAGGAAAATATCGAATATTTGTCTTTTAAATGTACTATTTACCATTATATTTCATAATCTCATAAATCATATGTTTAGCATATTCTACGATAAGATCTTCGTTACCAAGAAATGTATCATCAAGCATTACATAACCGCTTTTACTTCTTGCACTATCCTTGTAAAGAGCTGAATTTCCAGAATAATTGTTGAGGGCAGTAACGAAGTATCCGTCTTTAGTAATAGCTCCATCCTTTTCCTTGGTACCAAGATAATAATTTAGTTTCCCTGCAAAAATCGGAATTCTAAGACCAGCCCAGTCATCCTCTGCATCTATGGAAGCTCCATAAGACGAAGAAGAAATGTGCTTTGTAAGACCAGTTTCAAGGTTCATATCCATAATAAAGAATAGTTTTCCTGCAATGTCTTTAACACTGAAATTCTCAAGACTGAGATTTCCCTTAGTCATCATATCAATGGCAAGAACGCCACCAAGATAAAGCATTCCTTCCATATCATCTCTATTATGACGAAGAACAAGCTCACGACTCTTTGCGTCGTCAGTTGTCAGGAAATTTAGATATACATCAATAAGCTGGCCACCATTAAAGGTATCAACACGGTCTATACCTAAATACTTTTCAATAGTCTTCTGCTTAATGTTAGGAAGACCAAGAGCATACTTATAAGGCTTAATGCATTTCATTAAGTCAAAGGATCTAATTTTGTTAAAGCCATTATCGAACTTAATATGAAATTTATTTGTAATGGCATTCATTCTCTTTTCAATATAAGGAATATCAAAGCGGTCACCGTTAAACTCAACCAGTACATCATAATCAGAAATAATGTCAAAGAATGCATTTATCATTTCTGGCTCTGAACGTCCATCATCATTAAAGAGCTGGATTATCTGCCAGTCATCTCCCACTTTGATGTTTACCCCAATAATATAAGTAAAGGAATTCATTGGAGAAAGGCCAGTGGTCTCAATATCGAACATACAAACCTTCTTACCCGGAAAGTATGCAGCAGTGTGATCATAAGCCTCAATGCGCTCTTTTGGAATTGTCTCTACAATCTTTTCCATAAAACCTCAATATCAAATCTTTATATGGCTCATACAAAAAGGCACCCTAAGGTGCCTTTGTTGGAGTAGGCGAGAATCGAACTCGCGTCCGAAGGCTCTTCCACTACCACTTCTCCCATCACAGTAAGTGTTTTATCATTCCCTACGGCTCACGCCCACTTACAGGCTTAAACTTTCGGTAGCTTGTAATTCTTCCCGAGCCTACAAGCTTCGGCAAGGAAGTGCTCCGCCTGTTCGATGCCAGGAACCTATGCAGCGGATGACACAGGGCTGACAGCTGCACTTAGGCAGCGAGTGCTAATTTATTATCAGCGTTTATATTTAATGGATGGTTTTACGAGGTCACCCACCTCGGATGGCTATAATAGTTTCTAAACCCCCGTCGAAACCAGTACTACCCCTGGTTTAGGGTTAATTAATAGCTTATTTATTCAGCATCAGTTGCAGATGCATCTGTGCTTGAAGAATTATAATAATCCTCAAGAAGTTTCTGAAGCTCAGCATCACTATTGCTTCCAAGATGTGCATAAGAATCTGCCCACATCTCATCAAACCACTGACCATAAGCAGTAGCCTCAATAGTCTTATGCTTCTCAGCTTCAGCCTTCTGATATTTATAAATTACTTTTCCAAGAGGAATTCCGATGATAGCTCCAATACCAAGTGAAACTATAAGTACTGCCAAAGCTTTCTTAACCTTCTGAAGCTTAAGTGTCTTCTTACGGTTCTTCTTTTCCTCTTTATATTTATCAACTTTCTGCTGACTCATTTCAATCGTCACCTCTATGTTTTATCATAATCAGGCTAGTAAATAGCCAACGATTATAATATACCAAAACACGCTGATTTTCAAGGTTTTTTATGAGTTTCCGATTATTATCTGAACTTCACCTTGAAATCTCTTTCAGCCTCTCGCTTCTGATCATTCTTCGCAAGAGTTTCTCTCTTATCATAAAGCTTTTTACCTCGAGCAAGACCGATTTCCAGTTTTACTCTGCTGTCGCTGAAATACACCTTAAGCGGTACTATTGTATAACCCTTTTCTTTTGTTCTGCCTATCAGCTTATTGATCTCTGACCTGTGAAGAAGAAGCTTCCTTTTTCTAAGAGGGTCTTTATTGAATATATTTCCCTTCTCATAAGGATTTATATGCATCTTATAAATAAATACTTCACCCTTATTTATAGAAACAAATGCTTCTTTGATACTGCAATTTCCCTGCCTGAGGGACTTGACCTCAGTACCTACAAGCTCAATTCCCGCTTCATATGTTTCATCAATAAAATAATCATGATAGGCTTTTTTATTATTAGCAATGAGTCTTGTGCCCTTTTCTTTAGCCATTTCATTTCTCCATTTTAACAAATCCAAAGTCGATCACTCTGTCAATCTTATCGCATCTTTCTACTCTAACACGACATGGATCTCCTAATTTAAATACTTTTCCAGATGTTTTACCAACCATCTCGAATCTATCTTCATAATATTCATAATAGTCATCAGTCAGGTCGGCCACTCTTACAGCACCTTCCACGGTATTAGGAAGCTCAACAAATATCATCTGGCCTGTAAATCCAGAAATAATTCCATCGAACTCTTCACCAATGAACTGTGACATATATTCTATCTGCTTAAGCTTAACTACATCTCTTTCAGCATCTACAGCACGTCTTTCCTTGGCAGAATTATCCTCTGCAACCTTAGGAAGCATTCTCTTATAATGCCTAAGTCGATCATTATCCAGCTTTCCATGAAGGTTTTCCTTAATTATCCTATGAATCTGAAGGTCAGGATATCTTCTGATAGGCGATGTAAAATGGCAATAATACTTGCATGCAAGACCAAAATGACCAATGCATTCCGTACTGTATCTTGCCTGCTGCATGGATCTGAGAGTCATCTTTGTTACAAGTGCCTCATATGGCTGATCCTTAATATCATTCAGAAGCTTCTGATACTCCTTCGGATGCATCTTGTCCTTACTAACCTTAAAGTAAAGCTTGAAGTTTCTGATAGCATCTCTAAGCATATCAACCTTCTCCTGAACAGGAACCTCATGAACTCTGTATTCAAAAGGAATGTCTGACCAGAAGTATTCTTCAGCAACAGTCTCATTTGCCATAAGCATGAAATCTTCTATTATCTTTGTGGCGCAGTTTCTATCATATGGATGAATGTCAACCGGAACACCTTCATCATTTACGATTATCTTCGTCTCTGATACATCAAAATCAATTGAACCACGCTTTTCTCTTGCCGCACGGATGATCTGAGAAAGTTCAAGCATGAGCCTGAACATAGGAACAAGATAATCATATCTCTTCATGAGGGCATTATAATCCCTGGAAGGATCCTCTTCCACTACCTCAGGATGAATGTTCTCACCCTCAAGAATAGTCGCCACATCTGTATAGTTCATTCTCTCATTAACATTAATGAGACCCTCAACTATCTCATGATTTATAACCTTACCATTCTCATCTATATCCATGATGCAGGACAAAGTAAGCCTGTCTACATCATGATTAAGCGAGCATATTCCATTTGAAAGCTTGTGTGGAAGCATTGGAATAACACTATCCACAAGATAATTACTGGTACCACGCTTCAGCGCCTCTTTATCAAGAGCCGAACCTTCTGTAACATAGTTTGAAACATCAGCTATATGCACACCAAGATGATAAATGCCATCCTCATAAGAAAGGGAAATGGCATCATCCAGATCCTTTGCATCCTCACCATCGATTGTTACAGTATCCAGATTACGGAAGTCTCTACGTCCCTTCTTCTCATCTTCAGCCACTTCATCAGGAATACTATTTAACTGATATTCCACATCCTCTGGGAATTCAACAGGTATGCCATAAGTACGGACAACCTGAAGTATATCTGACTTTGGATCATCTATATGTCCAATAACCTCTGAAACTGAGCCTTCCGGCGACTTTTTACCATCACCGAAATCAGTAAGAGAAACGATAACTAAGCTTCCTGTAACAGCATTATTAGATACATGCTTTGGAATGTAGATGTCATCTGCTATCTTTTTGTTATTAGGGATAACGAATCCATATCCCTCACACTGCTGATAAACGCCTATAAGCTCTGCAGTATTTCTAGAAAGAATCCTTGTAATACGGGCTTCTTTTCTAGGTCCACTCTGCTTAGTGATAACACTTATCAGAACCTTATCACCATGAAATGCATTCAGGCTGTCACTTGCAGGTATAAAGAAATCCTCATCGAATCCTTCAACAGTAACAAAGCCAAATCCTCGTCTGGTACTACTATAAATACCTACCAGCATTCCTTTTGGAGGGAGCATATATCTATTATTCTTAGTTTTAACAAGCTTCACATCATCGCAAAGTCTGTTGATATACTCAAGAAAAGCCTCCTTTTCTTCCTCCGTGGTGATTTCATATAAATAACAAAGTTCTTTGAACTTGAGTGGTCTGTAATCCGGCTGAGACATTTGCTCTCTCAGCTTTTCAAACATTTCTATTTCTTTTTCTGTATATTCTTCTAACATAATATCTCCTGAATTATCGTCAGAACAGCATCTATTATAGAAAAATAGGGTGCCTACAAATGTAAGCACCCTTAATAATCCTAATCAATTATTATCCTACATAAACTTAGAACTAAGTAATGCAGCTACAATAATGAATAATGCACCAAGTATTGCTGTAGCTCTCTGCATACGAGCTTCCTTGGAATGCTTCTTGTTCTTAGACCAGTAAGTATCAACAGATCCTGTAAATGAACCAGTAAATCCGTTATCCTTTCCTTCCTGACTAAGCACGAGAATTGCAAGTGCTATCGCTATAATTATAAATATAATAGTAAGTGCTGTCTTCACAACATTATCCTCCTAAAAATCATACCTAGCGATAATAACACAAGCTAAATATAAATGCAACCAGAAATTTATTTATTCTTAAGGATATCTCTGATTTCTGTAAGAAGTACTTCTTCCTTGCTTGGCTCTGGAGCTTCCTCTTCAGCTTCTTCTTCCTTCTTCTTAAGGCTCATAAGTTTATTCATTCCCTTGAGCATGAGGAAAAGAACTAAAGCAATGATAAGGAAATTAATTACAGCTGATAAGAAATCGCCATAATTAAGTGTAAGTGTCTTAACCGTCTCGGCATCAAGTCCTGTATAATCTACCCATGGAAGCTTGATTGATCCGCCTATCTCAGCACCACCGATACTATTGATAAGAGGATTGATGAAGCTGTCGCAAAGTGCTGTTATGATAGCTCCAAAAGCGCCACCAATGATAACACCAATTGCCATGTCCATTACATTTCCCTTAAGTGCAAACTCTTTAAACTCCTCTAAAAACTTTTTCATTAGAAATACCTTCCCTTTCTAAATTTTTATAAAAATAACAGATTAATTATATCAATTCACTTATGAAAAATCAACTAAGACCAGGTGTCTGCTGTGTCTTTTGAGGTGTCTGTTTCTTAACCTCATTTGTTTTAACTGCAGGAGCAGACTTAGCAGAATTCTCTTCTATTATCTTCTGCATATTGCTTGCAAACTTCTTATCATCAATGGCCTTAATAATATCCTTATTTGATTTCTTATAAATTCCTGTTTTTTCTACAAACTTTGCTACATCCTGTCTAAGCTTTTTATATGAATCTACGGAAGTCAGACTTTCCATAAGCTTATTCTCAGGTAGATATTTCTGTCTCAGAGCACCTTTATTATATTCAAGGTATTCATCAAGCTTTTGCTTCTGATCAAAGAGCTGTGCTCTTCTCTCAAAATACTCCTTGCCAACCATATTCTTAGCTATCTCAGCATTAATTGGAGCAACTTCTTTTTTATACTTATCTTCGATTGCCTTTAATTCCTTTTTGTATTCAGGATTCTGGAGAAGCTTTCTGTTGGTCATGTTGTAGCTTTCATCCAGTATTCTTATTACAACCATATCAGTAACTGCTTTTAGCCTTTCAGCTTTTGTGAGTTTTGTTTTACTCTTTTCAGCTTGTTCCATTTTATTATGAGCATTATTTCCAGTTGCGATGATATGAGATGCAACCTTTAACCCCTTACCATAATGAAGATAATCATTTCCAACCCCTTCTTTATTGGCAAGAATAAAGAGGTCCGTATCTCTATACATCATATCGGTCATACGGTTTAGCATTTCAACTTCGCCAATAGTCATATAATTCAGTTTATCAGCGTTCTTTGCCTTATCACAAATGGTCTTTATACCAGATGCCAGTATATGAGCTAAAGGCTTCTTATTACCTTTTTGGTATTCCTTCATAGCTTCTGCAGCTGAAGTACGTCCAAACTGGATAACATCTGAATACTTCTTTGTATCTGCATCAAGGCTTACCGAACCTATTTTTGTAGTATACTTGACGCCAGTATAGATTGCTTTATCTTCTGGCTTTGCATCTACAAATCTTGGATCCTTAGCAGCCGCCTCTGGTGTAAGTGCACCAGCATAAGCTATGGCCACAAAATCCTTTTCAGAAAGATTTCTACCTGATGCGCCATACTTTCCGACTGCCACAAACTCATCATTAATAGGTTTAAATGTTCTAACCTTTGAGTTTCCACCAATTCCGTCAAATGCAGCCATCAGCTTTTTATTCTTTGTATCCAGGGTTCTGCCATAAAGGCCTTCTATTGCAGCCAGATTTTCTTTATACGTTTCAGGGATTAAAGTACGGTCACTATCCACTTTATCATAACGTTCAGCCTCTTTTTTAATTGCTTTCTGAACAAAGTCTCTATAAATATCTCCCTCAGTAAAGTCTCCCTTTGGAGTCTCAGCTGTAGGATGCTTGTAATCTTCTATATTAATATAATTCTCCTGTCCAGGCTTAGCTCCCCTTACAGTATTGATTCTTTCAATTTCCTGTCTGAACTGTCTATCTGTAAGGATTTCTGACATTATAACGAGGATAGCATCTATTCTATCCCTGCCATAATCGCTACGTCTTACCTTCTCTTTTCCGACCATGTACTTAAGGCACTCTTTACCAAGTGTTTCTTTTAATAAATGAGCTTTTGTATATTCTCCACCACAAATAAGACTATCAAGATTCTTTACATCTTGTACTATCATTTCAAATAGAGATGCATTCTTTCTACCCTTCTTATCAATAGTATCAACAAGCTGATTCTTAGCTCCACGAATTATCATTAAGTTTGTTGATTCTATCTCATTTTTATAATATGAATTTAATGTCTCAGTATTTTTAAAGAATTCAGGCTTATAATTCAAAATCTTATTACTAAACATCTGGTATCCTTCAACCATCTTCTCTTTAGTAATATTCTGAACCAGTATATCACCGCTTTCCTTAACCCATTGTTCAAGAATTGGATCTCTTACAGAATAATCTTTACCTGGAACTTTGACATAAGGAAACTTAATTTCGTTTCTCGCAAGCTTTCCTAACGAATACATTTTTTGTTCTTCAGGTGTAAGTCTGGATTCAGGACTCACATTCATTTTTTTGAAGACAGCATATTCATCTTCCGAAAGTGTTTGTCTATGGTTTGTATCGGATTCATCTGAACCCATAGTATTATAAAGTCCCTGAAGAAGACCTCTGTCTAAAAGACCTGTAGTAGTGAGCGACTTATTTGTAATGTAAATTGCCTTCCATTCTCTATATGGATCATCTTCCGCAAAATATTTTTTATTTTCTTCAACTTCAGCTGCGATATCCATCAGGATTTTCATTTCTACAGCAAAAAGCTTAGTATATACTTCTTGTTTGGCCTTTTCAGTACCATCAGCATAAATTTCTTCGCAAAGCATCTGCTCTACTTCTAACATAAAATTAGTATCAGAATCAGATACACCAATTTCTCCCGGTAGACCCAGAGCTTCTCTTAATTGAACCGCTTCGGACTCAGACAAACTGTTTTTAATATTATTATAATTCTTGATATTTTTAATATCTCTATTTTCATTTGTTGATTCAAGAGAGTCTCTTTCATCTCCCGTAAAATAATCTGACTCCATGATGTAATTTCTTGATGCTAAATGCAAATATAGCCAGACCTTGTCTTCAAACCTTTCTAACGATTTCATAGTCTTGACTATTTTATCTTTTTGCTTTTGGGTTAAACTATGATCCTTTGGCATAACAAACGCCTCCCTAATTATTATTTAACTAACAATCATATAATACTAGATAAAGCATAACAAAAGCGCAACAAAAATCAAAGATAATAAAAAAATGAGCATATCTCGTCAATCGACGAAATATGCTCATATAATTTACAAGAAGTTAATCTTAGTAATTAACGATCTTACCGAAGTCAGCCTTAAGTGAAGCTCCACCAACAAGACCACCATCGATATCAGGCTGTGCAAAAAGCTCAGCTGCGTTACCAGCGTTTACAGATCCGCCGTACTGAATACGTACAGCCTCAGCTGTAGCTGCATCATAAATCTCAGCTATACAATCTCTGATTCCCTTACATACTTCCTGAGCCTGCTCTGTTGTAGCAGTCTTACCAGTACCGATAGCCCAGATTGGCTCGTAAGCGATAACGAGATTCTTAACATCATCAGCTGCAACGCCCTGAAGATCAGATTTGATCTGAAGTCTAATCCAGTCCATTGTAACACCCATTTCTCTCTGCTCTAAGCTCTCGCCACAGCAAAGGATTGGTGTAAGACCAGCTTCGATAGCCTTCTTAACCTTCTTATTAAGTGTGCAATCACACTCTTTGAAGTAATCACGTCTCTCTGAATGTCCGATGATAACATACTTAACACCAGCATCTACAAGCATCTCTGCTGAAATCTCACCTGTGTAAGCACCCTTATCTTCGAAATACATATTCTCAGCACCAACTTCAACGTTAGTACCCTTTACAGCCTCAACAACAGGAACGATGTCGATAGCTGGTACACAGTAAACTACATCTACTGCATCATTTACTACAAGATCCTTCAGCTCTGCAACAAGTGCAACAGCCTGTGAAGGAGTCATGTTCATCTTCCAGTTTCCTGCGATAATTTTCTTTCTAGCCATTTTTCTATTCTCCTTATTGATTAAATATCGCTTATTCGGGATGAATTAGCGATATTTATTTGTCGTTTGCTGCTGCTACACCTGGAAGCTCCTTGCCTTCGAGGAATTCAAGAGAAGCTCCACCACCAGTTGAGATGTGGCTCATCTTATCGCCAAATCCAAGCTGGTTACAAGCTGCTGCTGAATCACCACCACCGATGATTGTTGTAGCATCTGTCTCTGCAAGAGCCTCAGCAACTGCAATAGTACCTGCTGCAAGTGTTGGGTTCTCAAATACACCCATAGGTCCGTTCCAAACAACAGTCTTAGCTGTCTTAGCTGCATCTGCGAAAAGAGCTCTTGTCTTCTCACCGATATCAAGACCTTCTTTATCTGCAGGAATGTTGTCTGAACTTACTGTCTCTACATCGATTGGTCCATCGATTGGATCAGGGAATCCTGCTGCTACTACAGTATCTACAGGAAGAAGGAGTTTCTTGCCAAGGGAGTCAGCCTTTGCAAGCATTTCCTTACAATAATCAATCTTGCTGTCATCAACAAGTGAAAGTCCAACCTCTTTACCCTGAGCCTTACCATACCACCACCGATGATAAGAGTATCACACTTCTCAAGAAGGTTTGAGATAACATTTAACTTATCTGCAACCTTAGCACCACCAAGGATTGCAACGAAAGGACGTACTGGATTCTCTACTGCATTACCAAGGAAGTCAATCTCCTTCTGCATAAGATATCCAACAACTGCAGTATCAACAAACTGTGTAACACCAACATTTGAGCAGTGAGCTCTGTGAGCTGTACCAAAAGCATCGTTTACGAATACATCTGCAAGTGAAGCAAGGTCCTTAGAGAAAGCCTCACCATTCTTTGTTTCCTCAGCACGGAAACGTGTATTTTCAAGAAGGATTACATCGCCATCATTCATAGCGTTAACAGCTTCAACTACATTTGGTCCAACTACTTCTGGGTTAGGAACGAACTTAACTTCCTGTCCGAGAAGCTCTGAAAGACGAACTGCAACTGGAGCAAGTGTCTTTGTCTGCTTGTCCTCTTCTGTCTTAACCTTTCCAAGGTGTGAGCAAAGAATAATCTTACCACCATCAGCGATAAGCTTCTTAATTGTTGGGAGTGCAGCTACAAGTCTGTTCTCATCTGTGATCTTTCCGTCCTTAAGTGGAACGTTGAAGTCACATCTTACCAGCACGCGCTGTCCCTTTACGTTAATATCGTCAACTGATTTTTTATTGAGTGACATTTTATTACCTCCTAGTAATTATTTCTTAGAAGAAAAGGGGCCCGGTCCAAATAGACCGGACCCCATTCTTAGGTCTTTTTTAAAGCTAGCTATTATGCAAGCTCAGCAAAGTACTTGATTGTTCTAACCATCTGTGATGTGTAAGAATTCTCATTATCATACCATGATACTACCTGAACCTCATAGAGATCATCAGCAATCTTAGATACCATTGTCTGTGTAGCATCAAAGAGTGAACCATACTTCATACCGATAACGTCTGAAGAAACGATTGGATCCTCATTGTATCCGAAGCTCTCGCTTGCAGCAGCCTTCATTGCAGCATTGATGCCATCAACTGTTACGTCAGCACCCTTAACTACAGCTGTAAGGATTGTTGTAGAACCTGTTGGAACAGGAACTCTCTGAGCTGATCCGATAAGCTTTCCGTTAAGCTCTGGGATAACAAGTCCGATAGCCTTTGCAGCACCTGTTGAGTTAGGTACGATGTTAGCAGCACCAGCTCT
>CACYKH010000002.1 GCA_902774915.1 uncultured Lachnospiraceae bacterium
ATCTTCAGTATTAAGGGTTGCATCGATTGGTTCATCCATAGCCTTACATATCAGATCAGCTATTCCACGAACAGCAACCTCATTGGTAGCATTCTTAAATACAACCAGGAATTCATCTCCACCCACACGGATTGCGGTACATCTTTTCTGTCCAAGATGTTTCAGACGATTTCCAACCTCTCGAAGTACAACGTCGCCCATGTCATGACCATAATTATCATTTATCGGCTTAAAATGATTAAGGTCCAATGAATAAAGGGCTATAGGATAATTATCTCCATCCTTAACAAGGTCATCAAGATACCCAAGACCATATCTACGATTGTAAAGACCTGTAAGAACATCTGTATTTGAAATATATTCCAGATGGTCATTAGTCTCTTTAAGCTCTTTTATCTTATCCTCGACCATCTTCTCAAGACGTTCAGTTTCATCTTTCTGCCTTGCGATAAGTTCCTCCGCAAGCTTGTTAGCCTGTACAGTCTTGCACATGATAAGGTAACCAAGTGTGGCTATTATCATTATAAAGAACATATAAGTATCTAAATACTTGATGACCAGAAGAACAATGGCCATTACAAGAAGTATTGCCGAATTAATCCATGGAACATACTTTTCTCTTGGATTTTTCTTGTCCCTAGGAACTATCTTCGATTCTTTTATTTCCGTCTCGGTCCAGGCAAAACTGTATACCATAAGACAGAGCATATAAAGGATATCAATATAAATGCTTTCTGGATCCTTGTCGACGATCATCATGATCGTATAGCGTATATCCATAAAACTGAAGAAAAGCAGGGACCCAAGTATCATATAAAAAGCTTTGTTATGTCCATAAAATCCCGTTTTTGCAACAATGATAGATGCAAGCACGATTGAGAATACAGAAACAAAGAAGTATAAAAGCAATTCAACAAGTTCAACAGATATTCCATCAAACCTCTGGAAGCGGATAGCAAAGCTGTATCCCAAAAGTGATGTGACTATCGCAATGATAAATGCATTCACCGCAATATTCTGATAATCGCTCTTTTTGAATACATCTCTCGCATAAACAATGGCTCCAAGTAAGAACACATAGTCAGCAACCAGATAAAGATTACCGGATATATTTTCTATCACCATATTCTTCTGCGGGAAGAACGCAACATATGCCCAAAACATATCAGCCAGGGCCCAAACACAAATTCCAAGGAAAAAGCAAATACCAGTACGATGATATTTACCAGTTGTATTCAGGGAAACCCAGATAAGTCCGGCCATAGAAAGAGAAAGGAATATTGATATAACATCATATACCTTTTCCATACCAACTATTGTAGTTACGCTAAATGCAACAAACAAAAACGCAGCTACAAGCTTTAATATAGTTCGAATTGAATATGAAGCTGTACGCAAGATAACCTCCTTGCAAAAAAACCACTCAGCTTTATCTACTCTTCTACGTCAGGCAGTTTGAGTGTTGTAAGACTATTAGCATCTATATTTGGCTCGCTCACAACACGGGTCGCCTGTCTTTCTACACTTCTTTCGAAGTAATTTCTGACCTCACGGGCATTTGCAAAATGCTCCTCGTGATCAACAGCCAGCTTGTTCAGATAATCATGAACATAATCTGTCGCCTCTTTGTTAAGTACATAATCCTGGCTGACACACATAAGATCAAAAATCTTAATAAGCTCTTCACCTGAATAATCAGGGAATTCAATAAATTTATTGAAACGAGATTTGAGACCCGGATTGGACTCAATAAATCTCTTCATTTCATCTGTATAACCAGCAACGATAACTATAAGGTCCTGACGATTATCCTCCATACGTTTCAGAAGGGTATCTACCGCCTCCTGTCCGAAGTCTTCACCTTCAGCATTTGTCAGGGTATAAGCCTCATCAATAAAGAGGACACCACCCATTGCCTCATCGCAGACCTTAGCTGTCTTCTGTGCTGTCTGACCTACATAACCTTCAACAAGTCCTGCACGGTCAACCTCAACCATCTGTCCCTTACTTACAACTCCCAGCTGATGATAAATCTTAGCAAGAAGTCTTGCCACCGTAGTTTTACCTGTTCCCGGATTACCAGAGAATACCAGATGAAGAGACATGCTAGGTGTTTTAAGTCCAAGCTTTTCTCTCATGCTACGTATCTTAACAAGGTTAATCAGATTGGTCAGATTCTTCTTAACAGTATCAAGACCAATAAGTGAATCCAGTTCAGCCAGAAGCTCTTCAAGAGTTTCCTGACTTCCCGGCATACTGATTCTTACATTTGCTGGTTTTTCATCTTCCTCTACTGATCTGGCAGGAGTATTTCCAAAGCCACTGGTAGATGAACCTACACCACCCAGTTTTCCACCGTTTGGTGTGTTCTTATAGATATCAAAGCCTCTCACATAATTATTCATCATGTTAATGTAATCTGATAATCTGTCTGCTTCTCTATCACTTATTCCGCCATAGGCTATGAAGTTACAACCCACATCGTTGAATGTACTTATCAGATAGGTTGAAATAGCCGAACCATAACCTGTTCTCTGATCCATTGGTGATGTATCATCCAGTACAAAATACTGAAGGGACCTAGGAACATAAGTTTTAAGATCCAGGTTACGGCAACGGTCATTAATAAATCTTTTGAAATTATATTCTGTGATAACTATTTCAAGATTCTCATTAAGGAAACGAATCTGACGGTTAATATCCGCGCTGGTTTCATCAAAAACATAGCCTAAGAAAACCAGAAGGTCATCCTTCACCTGGTTCTTAAGCGAAACGCGGGCATCTGCCGGATATGGGCTGTTAGCCTTATATTGCACGTTATCAGCATATGAAAATGTATAATTGATCATCTGCTTAATATTCTTAGTTATCACTGGTTTCTCCTACTTACATTTAGCTTTAAGTTCTTCCCAACGTTTATCTACTTCTGCCTGGAACTCTCCGAGGAGATGCTCATTTTCAGGCTTGAAGAGATGTTTGAAACGTCCCTGTGGCTTTAAGAAGTCTTCGATTGGGAGCTTATTCTTTGGCTCATAGCTGAGCTTCCACTCACCATCAATTACTTCGAAAAGTGGCCAGTAGCATGTATCTACTGCAAGCTGACAAATCTTTGCCATATCAGCCGCATCGAATCTCCATCCTCTTGGGCATGGTGACATTACATTGAGGAATGCAGGTCCTGGTGTGTAGATAGCCTTCTCAGACTTCTCATAAAGATCCTTCATACCAGATGTAAATGTAGACTGTCCAACGTAAGGGATGTTATGTGCTGCCATGATAGCTGCAAGGTCCTTACGGGACTGAACTTTACCATTACTTACTGAACCAACAGGTGTTGTTGTTGTATCTGCAAATCTTGGTGTAGCTGATGATCTCTGAATACCAGTATTCATGTAAGCACCGTTATCGTAGCAGACATATACCATGTCATGTCCACGCTCCATAGCACCAGAAAGTGACTGGAATCCGATATCGTATGTACCACCATCTCCACCGAATGTTATAAACTTATAAGTTGTATCTGCATCAATGCGGCCACGCTTCTTAAGAGCGTTATATGCAGTCTCTACACCAGAAAGTGTTGCGCCTGCACAGGCAAATGCATTGTGAATATAACTGTCTGTATATGCTGTATATGGATAGAGGTAGGTAGAAACCTCAAGACAGCCGGTCGCATTTCCTATTACTGCCTTATCCTCTTCCTTAAGAGCTCTAAGTACTGTTCTAACTGTGATGGCCGCTCCACAACCAGCACAGAGTCTATGTCCTGGAGTAAGTCTGTCCGGCTTACTCATTACTTCCTTTAAATTATATGCCATCTCTATCTCTCCTACTTATCAGAAATCTTAATTCCATCACCTGACTGACGGATATCCATCTGGTCGTCACCACCGAAATCACGGAACTCATTTGAATAATCCGCATCTCTGTCACGAAGTCCAACATACTTGAACTGCTCTGGCTCTTTGCCACGGCGAACGATCTCACGAATGTCTCTAAATACGTCTCTTGCTTCTGTAACTGTGTAGTCACGTCCACCAAGACCATAGAAATAATTAACAGTAGGAATATCAAGTCCGGCATCATACATTGCAGCCTTAAGCTCTGAGCCAAGTGGGCCACCCATTCCTGAGAAGCTCTCTGCTCTGTCAAGGATTGCAACAGACTGACAATGTTTAAGTGCCTCAGCCAGTTCCTCACCAGGGAAAGGTCTGAATACACGAACCTTGATCATACCAACGTGAATGCCATACTCACGAAGCTTATCAACCGCATCCTTTGTCTGACCTGCAGCAGAACCCATAATAACTATGGCGTACTTTGCATCCTCCATACGATACTCCTCAAAGAGTCCATACTTACGGCCGGATACCTTTTCGTACTCTGCGCATACATCAAGGATAACCTTCTTAGCATTCTTCATACCAGCACGCTGGTTGAACTTTGTCTCCATATAGAATGGAGAATTTGCATAAGGACCTGCAGCCATTGGCATATCCTTATTCAGAAGGAAGTTCTCTGGATTATATTCTCCAACGAAGTTTCTTACTGATTCTGTATCTATAGTTTCAATATTCATAACAGCATGGCTTGTAATGAATCCATCGTAGCAGACCATCATTGGCAGCATTACATCTGGATGCTCAGTTACTCTGTAAGCCATGATGAAGTTATCATATGCTTCTTCATTTGTCTCTGCATAAACCTGAAGCCATCCACTATCTCTTGCTCCCATTGCATCTGAATGGTCGCAGTTGATATTAAGAGGACCTGTAAGAGTTCTGTTTACGAGGCAGAGCACAAGTGGAAGTCTGTCAGAAGCAGCTATATAAAGCTCTTCCCACATGAATGCAAGTCCTGCAGATGATGTAGCTGTAAGAGCTCTTGCTCCGGCAGCAGATGCACCGATTGCAGCGCTCATTGAACTATGCTCAGATTCAACAGGAATGAACTCTGTATCTATCTCACCATTTGAAATGTATGTTGAAACCATCTGAGGAAGCTCTGTTGAAGGTGTGATAGGGAATGCTGGCATTACATCTGGATTTACCTGCTTGATAGCAAGTGCCACTGCTTCGTTACCTGACATTCTGTCACGCTTCTTTGCAGCTGTTCCCTGAATCTTTTCTTCATCCTGTGCTTTTTTATTTTCTAAATATTCAGTATCGTAAGGGCTTTCAACCTTTTGTGTCTGGTTAGGATTAACAGCCTCGATAGCTGACTTTGCTGTTTCTTCTGGGTTTATTCTAGTGTTTTTATCATTTGCCATTTTAGAGTCCCTCCCTCATTGTAATTGCACCGAAGGAGCAACAACCTGCGCAGATTCCGCAGCCCTTGCAGTGATCTAAATCGAAGTCCAGTCTCTTTCCATCCTCTACTGGAATAGATGAATCCGGACACATAGGTGCACAGAGGAGACACTGAACACATTTGTCCCAGTCAATGACAGGAGTCATTGTTCTCCACTCACCTGTAAGGAATGTGGCAGCACCGCCGCCACCATAGACAACATTTCCCGGAGTAATATCCTGGTAAGGTGCCTTCTCAGTGAGCTTTGTAATATCTGTTTTTACTTTATTAGCCATTAGTGCACCTCCTCAAAGGCTCTTTCAAGGGCCTTCATATTTCCATCAATTACTTCAGGTTTCTTAGCAAATTTATGCTGATAGGAACCTCTCATTTCCTCAAGGAAATCCTGCTTTGACATTATTCCTGAAACCTTAACTATTGCTGCAAGCATAGGTGAGTTTGGAAAATATCTGCCAAGTGTTTCCATTGAAATGGTATGAGCATCAACAGTATAAACCGCGCCCTCATATCCCTTTAACAAAGGAAGTATCTCTTCCTTAGGCTTTGCAGTATTGATAACAATACCACCGTCCTTATTAAGACCTGATGTCACGTCTACGCTGTGAAGTAGAGTCTCATCAACCACTACAACATAATCGGGGTTGTAAATGTTGGAATGATTTCTGATCTCATTTTCACTGATACGATTGTATGCAGTGATTGGCGCACCCATTCTTTCTGGACCATACTCAGGAAATCCCTGTACATACATTCCAGTATTGAATGCGACATCCGCCAGCAGAAGTGCTGCGGTTTTGGCACCCTGGCCGCCACGGCCATGCCATCTGATTTCGACTGCTTTACTCATAATAAAAGCTCCTCCTAGAAATTAAAAACCAATCTTCATTATACCAAATATTGGTCTAATTATAAAGATTTATCTATCTTCAATCGGAACATATTCACGTTCCTTCATGATGCTCATATATGCAGGACGAATTATCTTGTCCACATTAATAAGCTCTTCTATACGATGAGCTGACCATCCGACTATTCTCGCAACAGCGAAAAGTGGGGTATAAAGTTCTACCGGAATACCCAGCATACTATAAACAAAGCCACTGTAAAAGTCCACATTTGCGCTGACACCCTTATAAATGCGGCGCTTTTCAGCAATTACTTCCGGAGCTATCTTCTCTATGTTCGAATAGAGCTCATATTCTTTCTCCATATGCTTATCAACAGCCAGCTTCTCAACGAATTTCTTGAACGCTCTTGCTCTTGGATCTGAAATAGCGTAGATGGCATGTCCCATTCCATAAATAAGACCTCTCTGGTCAAACGCCTGCTTATCAACTATCTTAGCCAGATAATCCTTGAGTGCATCCGTGTCATTATAATCAGGAATATGTGCTCTGATATCTTCCATCATCTGCATAACCTTGATGTTTGCACCACCATGCTTTGGTCCCTTCAGTGAAGAAAGAGCCGCTGCTATAACAGAATATGTATCTGAACCTGCACTGGAAACAACACGGGTTGTAAATGTTGAGTTGTTACCACCGCCATGCTCCATATGAAGAACAAGGGCAGCATCCAGAACCTGTGCTTCAAGCTCTGTATACTTTTTATCAGGACGGAGCATTCTAAGGAAATTCTCCGCTGTACTAAGCTTTATATCTGGACGATGAATGTACATACTTTCATCTAATTCATAGTGATTATATGCATTGTATCCATAAACAGCCAGCATTGGGAACTCACTGATAAGTGCAAGGCACTGTCTGAGTACATTTGGAATCGAAAGATCTGCCACCTCATAATCATCATAAGATGCCAGCGTAAGTACAGACTTTGTCATGGAGTTCATAACGTCTCTACTTGGCGCTTTCATAATAACGTCACGAGTGAAATTTGTTGGCAGGTGATTTAGATTACCAAGAACTGCTCTGAATTCACTGAGCTCTTCCTTTGTAGGAAGCTCTCCAAAAAGAAGAAGGTAAGCAACCTCTTCAAAACCAAAACGCTTGAAACCAAAATCCTTGACCATATCTATAACATTGTATCCACGGTACCAGAGTTCTCCATCAACATGGACTTCCTGGCCATCAACCTCTTTTGAAGAGATGATTTTTGAAATATTAGTCACACCTGTGAGGACACCATGTCCATCCAGATCTCGAAGTCCCCTCTTAACTCCAAACTGATCATAAATAGCTACATCAACACCATCAACACTACGTGAAAGCTGTTCCCCATTTTTCACATACTCTAAAACATCTTTTTCTGTCATACTTTAAACCCTCCTTAGCTAGTAATAATTCCACCACCCAGACAATAGTCTCCGCTATAGACTACCAGGCTTTGTCCTGGCGTTACTGCACGTACCGGTTCATCAAAAATCATTGTCGCCGTGCCATCCGAACGGAGTGTTAAAACTCCTGCTGTATCTTTTGCTCTGTATCTCACCTTAGCGGTTATGCTGAGTTTTGTTTCTTCTTCATTTTTTTCTAAAATCTTATCTTCATCCGGTAGACTGATAAGATTGAAGTCCACTATCTCTACTTTTCTTGTGAATAGGTCGTCATTCGAGCCTAAAATAACCTGATTGGTTTCTGGAATTATGTCAACCACATACAACCTATCCTCTGCGGCTATTCCAAGGCCTCTTCTCTGGCCAATCGTATAATGGTAATAGCCCTTATGGGTTCCGAGGATATTTCCCTCTGTATCAAGGAATTTACCATCCTTATCTTCCTCACCCTTTTCCTGGGATGCTTTCTTAGATGCATCCAGCATGAGATTAATCTTACCCATAGCTTCGCGTTCCATATATCCTGCATAATCTCCATCAGGTACGAAGCATATATCCTGACTGTCATGTTTTCTGGCAACAATAAGGCCAGCTTTTTCAGCCACCTCTCTGGCATTTTCTTTCTCGTATTCTCCAAGAGGAAAATAGAGCTTTGAAAGCTTGTCCTGATCAAGGAAGTAAAGAACATAGGTCTGATCCTTGGTCTGGTCCACAGCTCTTTTTAATTTATAAATGCCCTGTTTTTCGTCATATTCAATTCTGGCATAGTGGCCTGTAACAACCTTTTCACAGCCCTGCTCCTCAGCCATTTCGAAGAGCCTGCCGAACTTCATATATTTATTACAATCAATACATGGATTTGGAGTCTGACCTTTAAGATAGGTATCGATAAACTTATCTATTATCTTCTCCTTAAAGCCATCCATGAAATTAACAACACTGAAAGGAATTCCCAAAGTCGAACATACAACTCTTGCATCTTCTATATCATCAGGGGTGCAGCAAAGATGGGTTCCCTGCACAGTACCAAGATCCTGATCGTGGAGCATCATAGTAACGCCTATTGGAAGAAAGCCCTCTTCCCGCATAAGATATGCAGCAACAGAACTGTCCACTCCTCCACTCATGGCTACTAAAGCCTTTTTCTTTAAATCAGGCATTCCAACTCCTTGTCCCAAATCTTATTATGTCTCATCAGATTTTTCTGATGGCTCCTAAACATTTCTTTAGTCTTGTATCAAACTGAGGATAAAAATCCTCGTTATAATCATATACATCCAGATAAAAATAACCTAACACAGTTTTTATTATCTCTTTAATCCTAAGCTCAGATTCTTCTGTATGAGAATCTATTTTATTCTTTCTGTACTCTTCAGCGCCCTGTTCTTCCCAAAGCTCTGAGTCTCCAACTATTCCGGCATATTCCTCAAGGCTCTTTTCATCCAGGTTTTTCAGGCGCTCATTTTCGTAGCCATTCATCTCCCGGATCTCACCGACCTTCTTTTCTTCGAACTTTATAAACTTATGCCACTTATTTATAAATAAACTATTCTTTTCCAGATCTTCTTCTCCCAGCCAGTCTCTGACCTTAACAGGAGTTCTTGGATTTACTATGCACTCATTTACCTGAAGTACGTATTTGAAATCTCCATTTTCATAGAGCCTTCCCAGTGGAAACAGTCTGCATATACCAGGTCTACTGCTATGAATGCTGCATCTTCCATCAACCAGGAATTTACATCCCTCATCCATCTTAAGATGCGGAAGCACAATGCCATCTATCATGGACATTTCCACAATGAAACTGACCAAAAGATCATCGAAGCTTTTTCCAGTTTCTTTGGATATGTTATAGACATCATAAGGAGTAAGGACTATAGAAGTTCCCATATCGGATTCACAGCAATGACTACAACCTGCACAGCCGCCAGTTCCCACCAGAACTTCGTCATCAGGTCCATAAAATCTGCCGTCGTATATGTCCTTAATATCTTCGTATCTAAGCATTGAAAGACTCCCTTTAGCTAGTTAAAGCGCATACATAGTTATTGTATAAAAATATTAATGTGGACGCAAGAAAAATCCGCAAAAAAAGAGCAACTGCCACCTCAGAAGAGAAGGCAGTTGCCACTTGAATGTTTTTTCTTAGTGGTGGAAAAGTCTGATGCCTGTGAAGCACATAACTATTCCATACTTATTACATGTCTCGATAACATTGTCATCTCTGATAGAACCACCTGGCTGAGCAATATACTCAACACCACTTCTGTGAGCTCTTTCAACGTTATCTCCAAATGGGAAGAATGCATCTGAACCAACTGATACTCCAGTGTTCTTCTTCAGCCATTCTTTTCTCTCTTCTCTAGTGAATACAGCAGGCTTTTCTGTAAAGTACTTCTGCCACTCGCCTTCACCTATAACATCCTCATAATCATCGCTGATGTAAACATCGATAGTATTATCTCTGTCAGCTCTTCTGATATCAGCCTTGAAAGGCAGGTTGAGAACCTGAGGTGACTGACGAAGGAACCACTTATCTGCCTTGTCACCTGCAAGTCTTGTACAGTGAATACGTGACTGCTGTCCAGCACCGATACCGATAGCTGCACCGTTCTTTACATAGCAAACTGAATTAGACTGTGTATATTTAAGTGTGATCATCGAAATAGCAAGATCAATCTTTGCTGACTCTGGAAGATCCTTAGCATCTGTAACAATATTTGAGAAGAAGTTCTCGTCGATAACAAGTTCATTTCTTCCCTGCTCAAAAGTTACACCATAAACATCCTTTGTCTCTGATGGAGCTGGCTGGTAATCAGGATCGATCTGAATTACACAGTAGTTTCCATTCTTCTTTGACTTAAGTATCTCAAGTGCTTCATCTGTATATCCAGGAGCAACAATTCCGTCTGAAACCTCTCTCTTAACAAGCTTTGCTGTATCAGCATCACATGTATCTGAAAGTGAAATGAAATCTCCGAAGGATGACATTCTGTCAGCGCCTCTTGCTCTTGCATAAGCACATGCAAGTGGGCTAAGCTCGCCCATATCATCTACCCAGTAAATCTTCTTCTCAATATCAGTAAGTGGAAGACCAACTGCAGCACCTGCTGGAGAAACATGCTTGAATGATGTTGCTGCAGGAAGGTTAGTTGCTTTCTTAAGCTCCTTTACAAGCTGATAACCATTGAAGGCATCCAGAAGATTAATATATCCTGGCTTTCCGCAAAGTACTGTAAATGGAAGATCACTTCCGTCCTTCATGAAAACTCTTGAAGGTTTCTGATTTGGGTTACATCCATACTTTAATTCTAACTCGTTCATTTTCTTCTCCTTACTGATTCTTATTTACAATTCTAGTTTCTACTTTACCAGTTTCAACATCGATGAAACGTGTGAAGAGTGATACCTTGTTATCCTCATTCAGAGCGTTCCATACTGTATTAGTAAACTCATCAATATCATCAGTAGAGATTTCTACTGGTGTTGGCTCACCTTCGTAGCTTGGAAGTGGATTTCCATCTCCCATATATGTGTGGATGAAATGTCCTTCACCTGCCATAGGATTATCATAGCTAAATGTAAATCTCAGGCACTGATCTGGATTTCCGTTATTTGACTTAAGGATTGACATCTCGTATGTATAGCCATCCTCAATGTGAAGTACACCAGATATTCTAGGTGTATAGTTTGGAGCATCTGGCTCAAACTCACGATTTCTGAGAGACTCTTCGAATGTATCTCCCTGATCCATGTTCTCATAAATTGTATCTGTCTGATCACCGTTTGTTACGATAGTATCAGTTCCTCTAACTCTTACAGGTGCGTAGATAATAAGACTTGGATCCTCCATCTTTGATGGATCAAAGGCCTCTGTTCTGATACCTTCGCCCTCTGTTACGAATACTCTGTTACGGCTGTTCTCTGAACGTCCCATAATAAAGTATGCAATTGCTGCTTTTCTTCCATCAGGTGTGCATCCAATAACAATTCCACGTCCTGGATAGCTAGTTGCGCCAATCTCGGCTGCCATGTTTACTCTTTCCATTTCATCCTCCTATTATTCTTAAAAAATACAAAAGCCGTCTGGGCTTTTTTACCCAGACGGCCGGTCATTCATAAAGCTCTCATGCTCCTCGTGGTAAACTCCACTCTAATCCGTCAGTCACATGAGCTAAATACAATATACATATCACTGATATCAAAGTCAAGAGCATAAAATATCAAATTTCTGTCATTAATTCTTTCATAACAAAATAGTTATATTAGTTTGGCACATAAGCTCCGTCACGGCCTACCCAGTATCCGCCAATACTCTGACTTGTCAGGATATATCCACTGGAATTAAAGTAGTACCATTTTCCATCGATCTTATGCCATCCATTTACGGCATACCAACCTGATGTATCTCCGTACCACCATCCCTTTGAATCATGTTGCCATGTAGCATGTGGCTGATATCTCCATACACCATCGTTATCGATCCAGTATCCGTCAATCCACTCACTTGAAGCCATATATCCATCATAGCCAAAGTAATACCATTTGCCGTCTATCTTCTGCCACTGAGCCTTTGGATACCAACCTGATGTATCTTCAAACCATTTACCGGATGAATTCTTTTTCCATGATCCCTTTGGCTTGTAAGAAGTACCACCTTTAGCATCATACCACTGACCATCAACCCACTCGCTTGAGTAGCCCTTCTTGGAGCCACTTCCTGGAGTCTGTTTAGCCTTGATGCTAAACTTACCATTTATAAAAGTGATACTGTAATTTGGATTAGCACTACATGTTGCCTTGATATTATATGTTCCGGCTTTCTCTCCGGCATCACGAGTAACCTTAATGTTCTTAAGTGATTCTCCGTTTACCATACCGGTAATCTGATAACTAAATGTTGGATCAGATTCTCCAACAGTCTTAGCAGCATCATTAACTTTAACAGTAACTGCCTTCGGAGTAATCTTAACCGTTGGATTCTTTACTTCGTAGATATAGTTTTTATCTGCTTCTAATAAGCTGATAAATTCATCACTTACTATTGTCAGTGAAGTATATGTACCAACATTCTTTACTGTGCCCGCAAATGCTTTTACATCTGCGATTTCATCTTTATTTGCCTTATAATAATTAGCTAAATTATCATCGATAACACCAAAGCCTGTTACGGAAATCTTCACATCAGAAGCTTTAACTTCTTTTCCATCATAGACCTTTGTAATATCTTTTCCTGCGATCGTGATCATAGCAGGACTAATAGTAACTGTTGAATCAACATGTCCTTTCCATACACCATTTACAGCATCAGCTAATGGATAGTAAATAACGCTTCCGCCTTCTTCGTCACAGTAAATATAGTTCTCAAGGTATGTATTATTACCTGCTTGGGCAACACCTGTTATCTTTACAGCTCTAGGCATTATATTATCGTCAGCATCAAACAGAACATTTTTGTTAGGATCAACCATCTTTGCTGTCAAACTGTTAAATGTTATCTGATCATCATCAACACCTGTTACAACCTTGATTTCTGCACCTTCAACATTTGCTGTTCCGTCATACATTCTATCAACAGCTTTTGCAGAGA
Organism: uncultured Lachnospiraceae bacterium; assembly: GCA_902774915.1. Classification (GTDB taxonomy): domain Bacteria; phylum Bacillota; class Clostridia; order Lachnospirales; family Lachnospiraceae; genus Eubacterium_Q. The sequence goes on from CACYKH010000002.1 coordinate 13,194, forward strand.
TGTATGCGTCAGCATCTCTATTTGGTGAATCAACATTGTAAAGAATCTTTGGCTCAACTTTTGCACCAATACCGTCAACGTATCCGGCATCATCTACAAATACCAGTTCATAATTACTTGGTTTGAAGTTCGTTCCTTCTGCCGCTTCTAGAACCGCATTATCAATCTGATCATCAGTCATTCTGACTTTACGATATTCAGAAACGCTAAGCCCTAATGCGACATTTGAATCTTCTTTTTCTAGATCAGCTGTAAAGGAAATATTAAACTTCTCTGTGAATCCTGCATTTCCGCCAACAGCAGGAACTGTTACGCCATCAATAGCCATCTTGTCAAAGCTTACAGTTGTATTTCCGTCATATGACTTCTCAGCAAAAAGCCCCTTAACCTCCAATGGAGCAGGTTCTATTACAAATAACACATTATGAATAGATGTATATGGTATTGTCTTTGCATCATCCACATAACCATACTCTTCACCATTATATGTTATCTTATAAGTCATATCATATCCTGATACGTTACCATCAGAATCTATTACTACATCCTTGAATGTAGGCATTTCAGCATAATAGTTCTCACCATCAGCTGAATATGTAATAGTAAAGAGATTACTAAACTGTGTAGGATCAAAATCATCAAGAAGATCCGGTGACTGTTCCTGGCCATTATATACCTTAGATGGAACATCCGACATTGGAAGTATTGACCATGTAGCCTTTATTGTACCCGAATAGTTATTCACGCCTTCAATTTCAACATCGTACGCACCTATTTCTGTTGCATACTCAACACCTGTTATACGATAGTCTGGATTATTCTGAGCACCTGCTGTTCCTTCTTTTCCATACTTGAAATAGTCAACACCTGCTATTATATCTTCAAGAGTAACTACAGGCTTATACTCTTCTCCTGTGAATTTGTATTCAAATATATTTGAATCGTACAGACCATCTTTTCCGTCAAATCTCAGCACAACATTCTCGTCATCAAGAGGCTTTGGTTCAACAGTAAGTATTCCTGGCTCACTAAATTCAATATTGTAATTACTATTTGAAACGGCTCCAACAATTATATCGTATACTCCGGCATCCAGTTTTCTAAGATCCGAACTATAAGCCACACCGTCTCTAGAATATGCAAGAGAAATAGCCAATGCATCTATATCTTCAGCCAGAACACCTTCGTCTTCTGCAACGCCTGCATCACCAGCTTTTTCAATAGCAATACTAATCTCTGGCATTTCATCTGAGTATACCTTTGTATAATCACCAACACTGATATTCGCATTTCTCTTCAGGATTTCAAAGATCACGCTATTTTCAGTGAAGTTATAATTAGTAAATGTTTTATTAAGGTCATCAAGATTAAAGTGTACCTGATGTTTTCCAGCTTCCTGTCCACCTTCACGTGATATCTTTACTGAACTAAGGATAGTATCCTTGTCGTCGTCATCAATAAGCTGATCTGCAAAATCCTGATATGTCAGTTCAGGATCAGTTGTTGGATCATTATCATACACCTTTGATCCCGGATCATCAGCCTCAAGCTGCACATCCACCTTTGTGATCTTAGGCTGAACATAACCATATAAATCTTCATATCCATGAATCTGGATTTTATAGAAAACTACATATGGAATAGTGTTATAATTCTCATCTACATTAACATTTTTGATAGTAGGAATATAATCTACTATTTGAATAGGATCTGTATATGGATCCAGCAGTTCCATTCCTGCCCATACAGTAGCAAGTTTTTCATTGTCATAAGTTATTCCTTCCTCAAATTTGTATGTAGGAAGTAATGCATAACTATATGATATTTCTTCATGTTTATATTTTTCTGGATTTTCAACGCTTAATCTAAGTGCATTATGCTCTTCTCCATCATAAACACCACTATATGCTTTAGCAACCGCTTCAAATGTTCCTTTTATAATGCTCCATTTATCAAAAATGTGGCCCTGATAATTATTATCACCTCTGAAGCTGATTATAAACGGAGTTGTAGTTGGTTCTTTATATGTTGTTTCCCCGTCGAATCTATAATCTTTATCTGCGGTAAGTTTATATACATCATTAGCAACTGATGTTGGGTTATTAGCATCAAAACTTACACTGATCGCATTACCTTCATCATCTACTTTTCGGTCTGTGTAATAAACGATAAACTGAGGCTCTGTTGCCTCGCCATCATATACAAATTCAAAACCATTTTCAGCAGTCTTGTCTGATGCACCAACAGCAACTACAAGAATATCATCATCATCAAGCTGTTTTCTTGTAATCTCAAATGTCACATCTGTGTCAGCCATCAAAATATCATAATTTGTATTCTCTGCTTTAAGTGTACCAAGTGTAAATGTACACTTTCCTACAGCTTCACCACTCGCACGACCAAGAGCACCGTTTTTGAACATTTCGCCTGCTGCATCAAGATCTACAGTCGGTATAGTAAGTGATGAGCCTTCCTCAATAAGACTTGCATCAACACGGCTTGCATCAACCGCTACTGTATACTTCAGAACACCATCATCCTGACCATATACCTTTTTCTGATTAGCAGTTGGAGTTACTATCACAGGTATCTTTTTGATTATCCATGTTTTTGTAACATTACCTTTATAGTTTCCTTTTCCGGTTATATTGATAGTAAACTGTCCAGCATTTGTTGAGAACCTTGTTGAATTTTCATCTACTTCATAATCAGTATCAAATACAAGATCTTTGATATTATTAGCACTTATAGCACACTGAACAACAGGTGTTTTTGCTGTTGCATCATAGTAATATGCTGCTTTATTTAAATTAATATTTGCTACTGTTATCTCGAATGGCTCAATCTTCCAAGTGAGCGTTGCCGATCCGGAATAATTACCTTTTCCTGTAATTTTAATAGTATACTCACCAGCGTTAGTTTCACTTGTTGTAGAATCTTCGCTGACCGTATAATCTTTATCCTTAACAAGTGTCACCGGATCAGCATCAGCTGATGCCTTATACTGAACAACAGGTGTTTTTGCTGTTCCATCATATACTACCGTAGTAAAGTCAAGCTGAGTATTATCTTTGTCTAACACTATTGGACTGATAGTCCAATTCTTTGTAACTTCTCCGGAATAATGATTAATTCCTTCAAATACTATACTATAAGCTTCACTAGAAACATCTTTTGCACTTGTTGTAGAGCCTGTCTTTACTTCGTAATCTGTGTCAGCTACAAGCAATACTGCATCAGTATCAGTATCTTTCTTATACTTAATCACTGGAGTTTTTGCGGTTCCATCATACTGATAAGATTCCTCTACGATAATTGTATTATCAAAGGTTAATGCAATTGGATCTATTTTCCAATTCAGCGAAACAGTTCCTGCATAGTTATTAGCTCCGGTTACTTCTATACTATACTTGCCCACTTCATCTTCTGTTGTGGTTGAACTATCACTAACTGTATAGTCTTTATCTGCTCCAAGTTCAAGGTCTACTGTTTTTGTTTCAGACAATTTAACCTGTACAACTGGGCTTTTATTTGTACCGTCCCAAACATAAGATGTATCACTAAGCTTTAAATTATCACTTGTAAGAGTCTTAGGTGTGATCTCCCATGTAAGACCAGCTGATCCAGAATAGTTTCCTATTCCTGTTATCGAAATAGTATAATCAACACCAGCGTCAGTTGCGCTTGTTTTTGAATCAGTGCTGACAGTATAATCCTCTCCTTCTACAAGGTCTACAGCCGTATAACCTTCAGCATCAGTACTAGGCTTTTTATACTGAACTATAGGAGTTTTTTCGTCTCCATCAAATGGAATCGAAATAAAACTAAGTTTAGTGTTACTATCTGATAACACCACTGGAGTGATTTTCCAAGTAAATGTAGCTTCACCCCTGTAATTACCTTGTCCTCTTATTGTAAAACTATATTCTTCACCAGCGGCATTCGCCTTTGTTGCACTACTATCACCTGAAAAAACTGTATAATCTACTCCTTCTTCAAGTACTACCAAGTCAGACTCTTCTGAGGCTTTATACTGAACAACAGGTGCTTTAGCTGTTCCATCAAATTCAAAAGAAATATCTTTAAGAGATATTTTTGTATCAACAAAGAAATTGTTTAATGGCACAACTACAAAATCCTTATATTGATCAGCAAGCGAAGCCTTTATAGCTACTACTTTATAATCATCTGTAGTTGTATACGATGTATCAACCACTGTTCCTGTTTGGTCGTTATCACCAAAATAGATTCTGAATGAATCAACATTCGCTTTTATTATTGCGCCTTTATTGATGACATCTCCCTCTTGAATATCAGTGTCATTAATCTCCTCCCCGGATGCATAATCCTTCGCTTCAACAGTCCGCGCTCCAGGGATTCCGCCGAAGTTGAACGTGGCAACTACCATCGCTGCCGCCAGAATCCAACTAATGACTCGGCGAAGTTTTCGTGTTCCTTTCTTTTCCATACTTTCACTCCTCTCTCATCATTTTCGGGAATTACACCATTTAAATAGCCACTAAAAATTGATAAATACCCGAAAATATAAAAACAACAACACAAATATATAATATAAATGACAAAAAATCAATACTTTATAAAAACGCAAAATAATAAAAAAACCTTTACCCACTTTTGTGAGTAAAGGTTTTTTATGATCATATGAAACTAATTAGTGAACCCATTCACCATTACCATTTACATAGTAGCCATTGATTGAAGTATTGGTTGCAAGTTCTCCGCTACCATAGAAATAGTAATACTTTCCTTTGATTTCTTTCCAACCGGTAGTAAGTGTTCCACTGGATGATAAGTAATACCACTTACCCTTATCCTTAACCCAGCAGCTTTCCAGCATACCGTAGTCAGAAAGATAATACCAGTTACCTGAGCCTGGACTCTGAACCCATCCGGTCTGCATTGCACCACTTCCGCTGAAGTAATACCACTTTCCATTAACCTTAGCCCAGCCTGTAGCCATAAGACCACTATCCAGGAAGTAGTACCAGGTACCACCATCATTCATCCACTGCTTTTCGTACATTCCGTAGTATCCAAGATAATACCATCCGGCATTACCATGATACCATCCAGTCTTTACATATCCTGAACTATCGAAATAATACCACTTTCCACCATCATAGAACCACTTGTTAGCTGGGTAAGAACCATCGCTGTTCTGATACCACCAGCCACCTGAGCCACTAACCCATTTACCGGTATTCTTTGTATATCCGGAAACATGCTTTGTTCTAGGTGTAACTATATTTGAAAAATCAGTATAACTGAAATCTATATCTACTGAGTTAGCACTAATACCATTAAGGAATGTTGTACTACCTGCCTGCCAGATATTTCTTGAAATAGATGTATTAAATGTTCCGTTATATCTTGCAACCCACTTATATACTCCAGAGAGCGAAGAAAGATCAATATAATTCTTTGCCCAGTTCTCATTACAATAAATCATTGGAGTATAACCAGCAGATTTAATCTCATCACAGAAAGACTTAGCAATTGCTGTGATGGCATCCTTACCAAGACTTGTCTGGCTATTATCCTCTAAGTCAAGGGCTACAGGATAAGAAACATTATATCCCTGAAGCTGATCGATAACCCACTGAGCATCAGACTTGGCATCTGATGGAGACTTAGCTGTACTATAGAAGTAAACACCTGTCTTTATTCCCACTGCATTTGCAGATGACATATTCTGCTTATAATATGGATCAAGGTTGTGAGAGCCATGACCAACTCTTACGAATGCAAAGGAAATACCCTGACTCTTTACTGCTGCCCAGTCAATATTCTTCTGATACTGAGAAACGTCGATACCCTTGATAGTACCTGCAAGACTTGCAGTACTGCTTGTCTGATATCCATTTGAATCAAAGTATGTATAGTTACCATTGATGATCTGCCAGCCTGTCATCATACGACCAGTCTTCCAACTTCCATGATCTGAAGTATTGAAATAAAAATAATGTTCTTCATTATTACTATTCTTTATTTTCTGGTATCCAGTGACCATATAACCGTTGGAATCGAAATAGTACCATCCATTGTCATACAGCCAAAAATTCTTTCTCCAGCTTCCATCATCATTAACGTAAATCCACTTATCGCCGGACTTTGACCATCCTGCTGCTTCAACATTCAGGCCTGATAAAACAAATGCTCCAGAAAGAATTATAATCGCACATAAAACTCTTACTATCTTTTTGAAACTCATAATTATTCCTCTCTTTTATTATATATACAAAGATAGTTGTTAGGGTAACATGAATTGAGCAAAAAAGCAATTTTATGTTATAATAAATAGGCTATAAAATAACGGCGAAAGGGGAACTGTTATGGGAGTTTTATCTACACTTTTTTCTAATGTACAGAATCTCGATATAAAACAACTAATAATGTGGGTAATAGGAGGCATCCTGATTTTTCTTGCCATTAAAAGGAAGATGGAACCAACACTCCTGCTCCCAATAGGATTCGGTGCCATTCTTGTTAACCTGCCTATGTCGGGGGCAATTACTCAGACCGTAGGTGATATTGTTCAGGAAGGACCTATCTCAATTCTTTTTGAAAGCGGAATTGCCAATGAGCTTTTCCCACTTTTACTTTTTGTAGGAATTGGAGCAATGATTGATTTTGGACCACTTCTTACAAATCCTAAATTAATGATATTTGGTGCAGCTGCCCAGTTCGGAATATTCTTTACACTGAGCCTTGCTTCACTATTTGGATTCGAGTTACGCGACGCAGCTTCAATTGCAATTATCGGTGCTGCTGACGGACCAACATCCATCTTCGTAGCTAACTATTTCGGAACAAAATATATAGGAGCCATAATTGTAGCAGCTTATTCCTATATGGCACTTGTACCAATAGTTCAGCCACCGATCATCAAGCTTCTTACAACACAGAAAGAACGTAAGATAAAAATGGAATATAACCCAGGAAGTGTTTCTCAGACTACAAAGATTCTCTTCCCTATATTCGTTACTATCCTTACAGGAATCGTAGCACCAAACGCAGTAGCACTGATCGGTTTCCTTATGTTCGGAAATCTCATTCGTGAATGTGGAGTTCTGAATTCACTTTCAGAAACAGCTCAGTCAGCTCTGCCAAACCTTGTAACACTTTTCCTTGGAATAACAATTGCTGAGAAGATGCAGGCAGATGCATTCCTCAATCCAGAGACCCTTTTAATCCTGGGGCTTGGACTTATAGCATTTATCTTTGATACAGCAGGTGGAGTTCTGTTCGCAAAGCTGATAAATGTATTCGCAAAGAAAAAGATAAATCCTATGATTGGAGCGGCAGGAATTTCAGCTTTCCCTATGTCTTCCAGAGTAGTTCATAAAATGGGACTTGAAGAAGACCCAACTAATTTCTTACTCACACATACAATTGGTATTAATGTTTCAGGTCAGATAGCTTCCGTTATTGCGGGCGGACTTATTCTTAACCTGATAGCAAGATAGGAGGGCAAGCCATGAGGATAGATACAAATGCATTTATGAATTCCCTTCCTATTATGGGAGTAGGACTTCTGGGAATATTTATAGTAACAATAGTTATCATTGTTGGAATTTACATCTTAAAAGCAATTACACCAAATGATAAGAAATCTGAAAAAGAAGAAAATGAAGATAATGAAGATAAAGTAACTACAAAAGATACAAAAGAAGAAAAGAAAGCAGTAAAAAAGGAATCCGCTTTAGACCTCATGAGAGAAAGAGAAAAGAAGGATTTCCTGAAGGAAGAAGAATGTAACTATATATCACACGATTTGTAGGAGGCTAATATGGAAAAAATCAAGATAGCATTTTATGATTCAAAGGATTATGACAAAGAGTCATTCATAAATTCAAATGTTAATGATGAATTCGAAATAACTTATCTGGAAACAAGATTATCCGTAGATACATATAAGCTTGCAGAAGGCTGTGACGTTGTCTGCGTTTTCGTAAATGATGATGTTAACTCAGAGGTTATAGATAAGCTTCATAAAATGGGAGTAAAGCTTATCGCCCTTCGTTGTGCAGGATATAACAACGTAGATATTGAATATGCTTTCGGAAAGATTCATGTAGTACGCGTTCCTGCATATTCACCTTATGCAGTAGCAGAACATGCTATGGCTCTGCTTCTCACATCTATCAGAAGAATTCACAAAGCATATATTAGAACAAGAGACTTTAACTTTAGTCTGAATGGCATGACAGGCTTTGATCTTCATGGTAAGACAGTTGGTGTAATCGGTACTGGTAAGATAGGTAGAATCTTTATAGATATCTGTCGTGGTTTTGGAATGAACATTATTGCTTATGACAAGTTTCCTGCAAAGGATTCTGGCATTGAATATGTAGAGCTTGATGAGTTATTTGAAAGAAGTGATATCATTTCTCTTCACTGCCCACTTACTGATGAAAGCCTTCACATGATAAATGCTGACAGTATAGAAAAGATGAAAAAGGGAGTTGCTATTATAAACACCTCCAGAGGTGCCCTTATAGATTCAGAAGCCCTGTTAGAAGGAATAAAGGCACGCCACATTGGAGCGGCATGCCTTGATGTTTACGAAGAAGAATCAAATGTATTCTTCCATGATTATTCAAATCACATTGTGAATGATGATACATTAGCAAGACTTATCTCCATGCCTAATGTTATTGTTACATCACACCAGGCATTCCTTACAAAGGAAGCACTTTCAAATATTGCAGATACAACCTTAAACAATGTCAGAGAATTCTTTGAAAAAGATACATGTACAAACGAGGTTTGTTATAAATGTTCTAACCTAGCTAATTGTAATCAGGCACATGATAAGAAGTGTTTCTAAATCTGTACTAACAAACTGAAATACATTATTTATTTAAAAGCTTTTTAAAGTTTTCTTCCTGATAAGGTACCAGCTTATGCTTTGAAGGACATACCCATCTTGGACATGATCCACTCATACCTTTAAAACGTATTGCTAATTTCTTGGTTGAAATTCTAAGTGGAAGCTTTTCAAGTTTCACTGACTCTAATTCAGCATTACTAAAATAAACAAAATTATTTAAATCTGTAATAAAGTTTTTGATAGACGGAGTCATTTTACCTCCATTTGAGAGAGGTATAATGGCTACTCCGTCTGCCATTACATTTACAAGGTATCCTCCGTAAACTGTTGTGTCGAAAACAATTTTTTGCTTTTCATCTAATGAATTATGGAATTCTTTAACCGCTTCATTAACTGCATTTGAAACAGCACTTCCGACTAATCCACCAACTATTCCACCAGCAACTCCACCAGCCTTAGCACCTACAACTGCCGCATTAGTTGTAGCAATCTGTCCCTCACTTCCTGCAAGAGAACCCATATAATCATAGTTCTGTACAACCAGAAAACAATTATCATCTCTTAAACAATTAAAGCCAGCAAATAAAGCCTTAACAGTTTCAATATTTCCTATTCCTTCAACATTTACATTATTCATCTTAGTTTTGTCCTTTCTACGAGCTTTGCCTTAATCTAAGACACTTTTGATTTTTAACAAACGCATCCATTTTATCATATTATCTATGGAAATCAATGAATATATTTAGATATAGCCATTTAATTATATATTGAAAATAGTTAAAAATTTTTATATAATATTTCTTGCGCTGTAATTACTGTATTTTTCTAACAACAGCCGTAAAATCATTAGGCCGAAAGGCCAGGGGGATACAATTGTGGGAGAAAAACTATACAGTGGTAGTTATAAGGAATTTATCAGGGGGATCGATAAAAGCGAGTTTACTATCAAAGATATAATACAGCACACCAAAAAGGCAGTACCAGGAATTGCTGGCGAACTGCATCTTGGCAGAGTTGAAACCATACTCAAAGCAAAACCAAATCTAATAGACAGGGTCGGATTTGACGGTCAGGAGCTTCTATTCCAATCAGAAAAGGGCTATGATCCGGAGCTTCACACACTGGAATTTACAACTGGTGGTGGAGCATACATTAAGATGAATGCTTATCCGGAAGCAGGCTATAAATGGAGCGAACTTGAACTGGACGACCTTAGATTCATTTGTTCTAATTATTTCTCATTATTCGAAAGAGCAAGATTATCAAGTATCATAGAAAAAGCAGCTGTTACCGAAAGTATGACAGGTGCTGTTAATATTGCGGGACTCTTACAGATTCTCGGAAAATATAAATCAAATGGAACACTAGGCAGATACACTTCTGCTTTTATGAATATCAAAGATTTTAAATTCTTAAACAAGAGACTTGGAATTAAACAGGGTGACGCTGTACTTCGCGGTTTCGTTGATAAGCTGTACGGCTATCTCACACCTGATGAAGTAGTCGCACGTCTAGGTGGCGACAACTTTGTTGTTCTTGTGAGCGACGAAAGACTTGGTGGTTTCCTTGATCTTGTAACTCCACTTGTTCTTACAAGCGTAGATAAAGATAAAACCAAAGAGCTAAATGTATTCTTCCGTATAGGTCTTTGCAACGTTACACAGGATACAGAGATAAGTGATGTACTCGGATTTGCCAGCACAGCTCTCGCAGAAACCAGGAAACCTGGCAATGGAGATATCATCTGGTTTGATAAGAATATACACGAGCAGCATATGGCAACACAGAAGGCCACATTCCTGTTCGGTGAGGCTCTGGTAAATGACGAGTTCCAGGTATTCTATCAGCCAAAGGTAAGGCTCGAGGATAATGCCCTTTGTGGCAGCGAGGCACTTGTCAGATGGGTACGCCATGGCAAGGTTCATTTACCAATGGAATTCATCCCAGCCCTTGAAGAAGATGGAAGTATTACAGAGCTTGATTTTGTAATATTTGAAAAGGTATGTCGTGATATCAGAATGTGGCTTGATGCCGAAATAGAACCTGTAAAGGTTTCCGTTAATTTCTCAAAGCACCATATTAAAACAAAAGAGGCCGCACTAAATATTATCGGTATACTTAATAGATATGCTATCGATCCAAAATATATTGAGGTAGAGCTTACAGAATCTGCCTGCTACGAAGATATGGCAAAGATCAGGGAATTCCTTGAGACCCTTTCAAAGCATAATATATCTGTTTCAATTGATGACTTTGGTACTGGTTATTCATCACTGAGCCTTCTTAAGAACCTGATGGTAGATATCATCAAGTTAGACCAGTCATTTGTAAGAGCAATCGATGGTGAAGATGAGACCGAAGTAAAGAACGATATGGTAGTTATCAAGAATATCGTTAATATGGTCAAAGAACTTAACATGGATATCATCGCAGAGGGTGTTGAAACCCTTGAAGAAGCTGGTTTCCTACGTGAAGTAAATTGCAATATGGCACAGGGTTATCTGTTCGATAAACCTATGCCACATGATGATTTCGAATTATTACTAAAAGGTAATAGAGTATTCAATTAAATCTTTTCTGGTTCCGGATAATCCTGACCCATTGTATCGACTGTAACAGTCTTCATAACCTGTGGGACAATAGGCTTATCCGCCCAACCAGTCTTAGTTGTTGCTATTCTATCAACAACATCCTGTCCTTCAGTGACCTTTCCAAATGCTGCATAATCCCCATCCAGATGTGGAGCATTATCATGCATAATGAAGAACTGAGAACCTGCACTGTCAGGAGCCATTGAACGCGCCATGGAAAGAACTCCAACTGAGTGCTTAAGATCATTCTGGAATCCATTTGAAGCGAACTCTCCTTTTATTGAATATCCAGGACCACCTGAACCACGTCCATCAGGATCTCCACCCTGAATCATAAATCCAGGAATAACTCTATGGAAAATAAGTCCGTCATAGAATCCCTTCTTAACAAGTGAAATAAAATTATTAACAGTATTAGGTGCAATTTCAGGATAAAGCTCAGCTTTAATAACTCCACCATCCTGCATTGTAATAGTAACTACTGGATTTGCCATTTTGTAAATCTCCTTTTTCTATATTAAGATTCTTCCACAGAATCTTGTGTTGCATCTTTTGCATATAGCATCTTTAAAAGTATTGGAGTAAGAATTGAACTTACGATTATCAGCAGAATAACTGAAGTAAAGTATTTACTTTCAAGCATTTCTACTTCCAGTCCCTTCTTGGAAACAATAAGAGCAACCTCTCCTCTTGTCATCATTCCAACACCAATCTTAAGAGCATCCTTGCCCTTGAATCCACAGACTCTTGATATAAGTCCGCATCCAATGATCTTCGATATAAGTCCCACCAGAACAAAGCCCAGGGAGAATAAAAGAATAGTCATATCAAGACTTCTAAGGTCAGTTTGAAGACCTATACTCGCAAAGAAGATAGGACCAAATATCATATATGAATTAACGTCCATCTTCCTGTCAATATATTCAGAATCATCCAGAGAACTAAGGATAATACCTGCCACATAAGCTCCCGTGATATCAGCTATTCCAAAATATTTATCTGCTATATAGGAAAGCGCAAGTGCAAGCGCAAGCCCAAGAATTGGGATACGCTGTGTATGAGGATATTTCATATCCAGCCATTTCATAACCTTGTAGATGATAAATCCAACCCCAACTGCAAGTATAAAAAATGCAATCGTTCTGAGGATTACATCTGTTATCTTACTACTGGTATCTCTGAAGCTGATAACCATTGTAAGAACCAGAATACCAATAACGTCATCTATAATGGCAGCACTCAGAATGGTAGTTCCAACCTCATCTGATAGCTTTCCTAATTCCTTCAGTGCCTGTACTGTAATACTTACAGATGTGGCAGTAAGAATTGTTCCTATAAATACAGCATGAAAGAATTTATCAGAGCCTATATAGTCAAAGCCATAGAAACCAAGGAATAAAAGCGTTCCTGCTACTAGTGGTACGAATACTCCTGAACATGCTATAGCTGTGGACTTAACTCCTGTCTTCTTAAGCTTGTTCAGATTAGTCTCAAGGCCTGCACTGAACATAAGAAGTATTACACCAATCTCGGCCATGCCAGACAGGAAATCAGAAGGATGCACCCATTTCAGCAGACTTGGTCCAAGTATAAGTCCAGCTATTATCTCTCCGACAACCTGTGGGGCTTTTAATCTTCTGGCTGCCAGTCCAAATAACTTTGCAGTAATGATTATTACTGCAACACTTCTCAGTATTTCTAGTTTTTCCATTATTTTTCCTCTTTAAAAGTTAGTTTCGCCACTACTTCAACATGCATACTTCGTGGGAACTGATCATATATTGAATATTTATCAAGCTTCATTCCCGATTCAGAAAGTATCTTTATATCTCTGGCCAGGGTAGCCGGATCACAGGATACATAAATCATCTTCTTCGGTCTCATCTTAATGATGGTTTCCAGAAGCTTTTCATCACAACCTTTGCGTGGTGGATCCACAACAACTACATCTACATCTTTCTTAATTCTTGAAAGATTAATGTCTATATCACCTATTCTGTTCTCGAACCAGTCCGGGACAATTTCCTCTGCTTTTCCAACAAAGAATTCAACGTTATTTATATTATTGAGTGCCGCATTTTTCTTTGCGTCATCTATGGAGCTTTGAACAACTTCAACTCCATAAACCTTCTTTGCTTTTTCTGCAAGGAAAAGGGAAATGGTTCCTATTCCGCAATACATATCCCAGACAATCTCTTCACCAGAAAGATCTGCATATTCGAGAGCCTTCTCATACAGTGCCTGAGTCTGAACAGGATTTATCTGATAGAACGATTCTGCCGAAATCTGAAATGCTACATCGCCAATATAATCGGTTATATAATCCTGACCATGTATCAGAATAGTTTTATCTCCAAGTATACGGTTGGTCCTATCTCTATTAATATTCATTACGACGGATCTAAGTCTGATGTTATTTCCGCCAGCTCTGAATTTATCTACTTCCTTGGAAACTTCATAAACAAAATTATCCAGCTCTGGAACATTTCTGGTTGATGTAACAAGACATACCATGAGTTCACCAGTTCTAAATGCCACCCTGGTAAGCACATGCCTCAAAATGCCCTCGCCTGTTTCCTCGTTATATACACTTATATGATAGCGGTCAGCCCATCTGGAAACCGCCGCAATTATAACCTTATTAACCCTGTGACCAATCTTGCAATCCTCTATCGGAATAAGACTGTGAGTTCTTCCTGCATAGAAACCAAGAACTGTGTTCATACGGCAGCTGAATGCATCAAAATGATCTTTACTGCCACCAACCACATTTCCACCATCGCGAGTTGATACAGGGAATTGCATTTTATTACGATATCTGTTTGGAGACTTACAGCCATAAACTCCTTCAAGAAATTCTTCCGGTTCAGGAATGTCCCCTATCCTGGAAAGACAGTTCTTCACCTTATTTCTTTTTATCTCTAGTTCCTTCTTATAATCAATATGCTGGAGAGTACATCCACCACACTGTTTAGCAACTGGACAGAACGGTTCCACACGATAAGGAGAAGGTGTTATGAGCTGTTCAAGACGTCCATATGCATAGCTCTTTTTTACCTTTACTATGCGGACCTCTGCCTCATCACCAACAACGGTATCCTTAACAAAAACAACCATACCCATAGCATGGCCGATACCCATTCCCTCGTCGGACATATCTTCGATTGTAAACCTAAAGATATCGTTCTTCTCCATCAGAAAATAACCCCATAAAAATTGAAAAGTCGGTAGCATATACTACCGACTTCTAATTATAAAACTTTTCCCGATAACCTGCAAACAAATGTCAAGCAATCTTACCAATTTGAGTCAGGACATAGTCCTTAACCTCGTCCTTGTCCATATCCAGGGATATAGCCAACTCCCCGAACAGACTGTCTTCAGCAATATGAAAATACTTCGAATCTGAGGAAGTAACCTTTTTACCCTCTGCAATTCTCTCGTCCATTCGAGCCTGAATAGTCTTAAGAAGCTCTACAAGGGTTGTTGGGTTACATGTCAAAACGGCTTGTTTATATTCTAATTCTCTTTTCTTTTCCTCGAAGATTTCCAGTTCCTGAATATCACAAATACCTTTGATAAAATCTTCTGCCTCTTCTCTGGACATTACCTTTCTCATCACGACACGTTCATTATCTACTGGTGTAAAAATTTCACTATCACGAATATAGCAAGGAACCATCGTATAATACATTTTGTCTTTAGGTATTCCGGACATTTTCATTGGTCCGACATTTGTTACTTTGCAGACCCCATTACTACCATAGATAATAAAATCGCCTACATTAAACATTTCCAAATCACTCCTAATCACTAAAAACAAACTATCCAACTTTTAAACTAAGCCGTTCATTACTATATTAGCACAATAAGAATTCATTGGTAAGGAGTAAAAAAATTTTCGTGAAATGTGATATAAAATGTATGTTTCAGTTGGTTATTTTTGCACAGATTTAAAGCTTAATCACATCTGTCAACCTCTTCATAATCTTCTGTATCGAAAGAAATGATTCCATCTGAGGTTGTTACTACATAGAGATAATCACCTATAACTATACCACGTGAGTTATAGAGCTCTGAGTAGGTATACAAATCATCAAATTTATAGCTGAGAAGCTTTTCAAATCCATCCTCATCATCATAGTCGAAGACCATATAATAGTTACCTTCAGTTTCTAACTCTTCAGCATCCTGTTCAGTCGCATCAAGCTCTGTTGCTTCTTCATCTTCTTCAATGATATCATCATCCTCTTCATAGAGGTCTTCTTCTATCCAGCTGTAATCATAATCGTATGCATATATTCCCATACCAAATGTACCATCATTTGAATCAAACATGAATGCATTTCTATCATTGAGAACTGATGCATCCTGATATGTCTCATAAACCTTTGTGGCTTCTTCTTTTATGTTATAAGGATCACTTGTATCGAACATTGTGAACTTAATGCACTGTATCCAGCCTGTATCCTCATCAGCTTCATAACCTATTCCAAGCATCTTTCCATCCCCATATGGATGCAGATATGCTGAGAAACCAGGAATCTTCAGATAATCTGTGAGCTTAGGATTTTCAGGATCAGAGAGATCTACTGCAAATAGCGGATCTGTATTTCTGAATGTTACGAAGTAACCTGTCTCGCCCATAAATCTTGCAGACTTGACTGTTTCGCCCTGAGCTAAATTCTTAATAACGCTAACCTTTTCAAGATCCTCGTCAAGAATGTAGAGTGCATTTGCATTTCTATATTCATTATCTGTATATGTTGTAACGAGTCTTACATAACCATCATACTCATCAATACTGTAATCGTCGTTGAGATATCCTGGGAATGATCCAGTGGTATCATAAGTAAGTTCTCCATCATCATAAGAAATCTTAATGAGTCCAGATTCATTCTTGTAACCATCTGTCCAGCTATATCTATGATTTGCAAAATAGATATTGTTCTTGCTTACATACAGTGTGCTGTTTCCGGCCATAACTGCCATCTTATCAACAACCTTCGCCTTCTTAATATCAACTGCAGAGATAACTGTATAATATGGATAATAAACATCGTCATATACATAAACATCTTCTGGATCCAGGAGTTCATCATCAATATCAGGGATGTAAGTTTCATACTTCTTTTTCTTGACCTTATTATAGTCAAATGTTACGCCTGAGAAGGTATAAAGCTTTCCATCAACCATTCTTGAACTACTATAAAATCCACTCTGCTTTATTGTATCCACGAGTTCAGGTTCACCCTTGTCACTTATATCATAAATTGCTATATAAGTTTTACACTTTGTATTACCCATGTAAAAGCCTGAGTAAGTCGCATACCCAGCACTTGTACCCATAAGCACAAGGTATTTATCATAGATATACATTTCTTTAAAACTATAATCATCTTCGAGAACGTTTACGCTGCCTTCTTTTTTTATCTTTCCATCATCTACGCTATAGAAGAAAAGATGTTCTGTCACAGTGTCATACTGATAAATGTACTTTCCATCTGTCTTTACAACATCACCTTCGTTAACACCTTCTGTACGAACATTAGTATCTGTAAAGTCTAATGATGAACTATCATTATCACTTTCTTCTCTTTTATAAGTAGCTCCCGATGTTGGTGCAAGGGTTTCCGCTTCAGCAGCTGCTTCTGTACTTTCAGCCACAGCATCTTCATAAACTACATCGGTTTCATAATCTACATATTCAATTTCTTCCATACTCTTCTTGTAGCTCTTAAAGTTTTCGTAAGCCATCTCATAGGACTCTTTACCCTTACCAAGCTTTACATCTGAATCTGGATCATTATTATCTTCAACACCACTCTTATTCTTTTCAACCTGTCTCATAATTGCTGGGAAAGAAACCAGTCCCACTGTGATCACGAGCATTGCTGCAATTACAATTGGAAGGATAACACTTCTCTTACGAACAGGTGCAGGAGCAACCTCGTCAGAAATATCCTGACTCATGCTTCTCTTATACTTTTCATCTACAGACATACTAGCAAGCTTCTGTTCCATATTCTCTGGTCTTAGAGATTCAGGAATAGGCTGCTGTGTATTTTTTAATTTATCTTCAACCATGTTATCTCTATTATTACTCATTGAATAACCTCCTTCGCATCTTCGCTAGTGCTCTGGAATATTTTGACCTCACAGTATTTCTGTTCAGTCCCATTATTCCGGCAACCTCCGAACTGTCATATTCACCATAGACGGTAAGTGTAACAATCCTTTTTTCCTCCTCTGTAAGAACCGAAAATGCGTCTCGGACCAGATCTTTATCCTCAACATTTTGCATCATATAATCGAAGGTTCCAGTAGTACTTGCAACTGTTTCCAGCGGTACATCCGCTTCCATTTCCCTTCGTTTTACATACTCTCTGAGAATCCTATTACACTTATTGTCTAAAATTCTAAAAATCCATCCTCTGAATGCACTGTCATCTCTAAGTCTTCCCAGTCCCGCATATGCATCCATAACCGTATCGCTTACTACATTCTCTGCATCCTCCGGATTTTTCAGGATATAAAGCGCTGTCCTGTAAAGATCCTGATAGATCATTTCATATAGCATTGCGAAGCTGTGGGCGTCCCCAAGCTTAGCCTGTTTTACCAGGGCTATCATCCTTTCTTTTTCATTCATAATACTTCTCCTTCAACTGTTATAAGAGGTGTTATACCTCTATAGTGTGTAATAGTTTCCCTTCTGTTGCATAAAAAATTAAAAAAATAAAAGTCCTGCTAAATCATTAGCAGGACCTTTGTAAGTGTAGTCTCTTATTATTCCTTAACATTCTTATTAAAATAATCGTAAGGAACTATGTTCACCCTGTAATGACGTTGATCATCGCCATAGCTTTCTGATTCTGAAACAACCTCTGCATCAAATCTGATATTTGTTGTTTCATAATAGTCTGTATTCTTCCACTGATTTCTAATACGTGCGAAAACAGTTTCAACATACTCCTCTGAAAGCTCAGGGAGAAGCAGGAAAAATTGATTAGTATCTTCCTGCATCATCAGATCACTCTTTCTAAGTGAACTGTTTATTACTATACCGAATTCCTCAGTAATCTTCTCAAATTCCTCCTCGGAAATTGATGAATCCTTAGGAATTAATGTTACCAGCGCTCTATAAGCAACTGTATGATAGCTTCTGATGTATCTAAGTAAAAATCTGTAAGCTATACTGAATGCACCCTCATCCAGCCAAAGAGCTGAATTCATAGTTTCCTTTTCTTCAAGCTTTCTGCTGATTTTCTGCAGATCCTGAACAGACGCTTCCATTTTCATTTTTGCCACTCTCCCCTTCTCTAGATTAAAACCCCATTTACAATCTAGTCATTCTTCTTAAGGTAATTTGTAACAATAAGTTTAGCCTTACCTTCTGAAGTAGAACCTGTTGTTACCATCATAACATAATTTCCCTTAAATACAAAGAACTGAACCATACTCATTGAAACTCCACCATAGGTACAGCTCATTATGTATCCGTCACATGTCTTTCCGGCAACAGTCATTTTATCCTGAGTAATGCTGGTAACAGTAAAGCCCTGAGCTTCCAGCTCTGATCTATAATCATCCTCAAAAGACTTTATAAGCTTTTCTGTATCTGTACCAGATTCTTTTATATTGTAAGGGGTCTGAGATACAGTGAGATTAAGAATCTCTATAGTAGATTCACGTTTTGCATAAAGCTCTGTAGCATTCTGACCAGCACTGAGCATTTTCTTCTCCTGCTCTGCATCTCCTGGGTAAGATTCTATTTCCCAGCCAGAACCCAGTTCTACTTTTATATCAAAGTATTCGTTTGTATATGTTGTATCAGAAACAACGCCAGGAATATAGTTAGCCTTTCCAAAGACCTTCTTAAACTGTGTAACTCCAATAACAACAAGGATTAGAAGAAGCGGAATAATGATAAACAGTGGATTGATACCACCCTTACTTTTCATTACCGGCTGATCTCCTCTATATGGAGAACCCTGAGGTCCCATCCCCTGCGGCATACCTGGATTCGGTCCCATTGGTCTGCCCTGATTTGGCATTCCCTGGCCACCGTAACCCTGACTGCGAGGATCCTGGGAAGCTCCCATAGGATTAGTGTAAGGTGTCTGAGTCGCATCTGTATTATTGTAGTAAGTATTATTAGTGAATGACGACTGACCATTACCATTAAAATTAGGATTTGTGTTAGGTCCACCATTTACACTTGGATTATCTACTGGATCATTGTTCTGTTTTAACTGCATAAAATACCCCTTTACTTAAAACCTTTTACTTTTTTACAAGAAGTGACTGACCTGTCATTTCTGCAGGCTGCTGCATACCCATTACCTCAAGAAGAGTAGGAACGATATCGCAAAGCTTTCCACCTTCTTTAAGTGTATAAGCCTCATCATAATTTACAAGGATAAATGGTACAGGATTTGTTGTATGTGCTGTATGTGGTTCACCTGTCTCATAGTTAAGCATCTGCTCACAGTTACCGTGATCAGCACAGATGAAGAGAACTCCACCAACTTCCTTAACAGCCTCAACTGCTGTACCAACACATTTATCTACTGTTTCAACTGCAGCAACTGCAGCATCAAGAACTCCTGTATGTCCAACCATGTCTGGGTTAGCAAAGTTGATGATAATAACATCATATTCACCTGATCTGATAGCTGCATTTAACTTCTCACTTACTTCTGGAGCACTCATCTCTGGCTGAAGATCATAAGTTGCAACTGCTGGTGAATTAACAAGAATTCTATCCTCATCTTTATTTGGCTCTTCAATACCACCATTGAAGAAGAATGTAACGTGTGCATACTTCTCTGTCTCAGCAAGTCTAAGCTGCTTAAGACCATGGTTTGCAAGATACTCACCAAATGTATTTGTAATCTCCTGCTTCTTGAATGCAACAAACTTGTTAGGGATTGTCTCATCATAATCCTTGAAGCAGACATATGTAAGTGGCATAAAGCCGTTTGCTCTCTTAAGATACTTGATGCACTTTGTGTCTGTCTCATCACCTTCCTGTGCAGCTATATCCTCATCACTGAAGCAGAATGCTTTTGTAATCTCACGAGCTCTGTCAGGACGGAAGTTAAAGAAGATAACTGAATCATTAGGCTTAACAAGTGAAAGTGGAGCACCACTCTCGTCTGTGATAACTGTTGGGATAACAAACTCATCTGTCACTCCATCATCATAAGACTTCTGCATAGCCTCAATAGGATCTGTAGCCTTAATTCCTTCACCAGTTACAAGTGAATCGTAAGCCTTCTGAACACGGTCCCAGTTGTTATCTCTGTCCATAGCGTAGTAACGTCCGCTGAGAGAAGCAACCTTTCCTACTCCTATTTCCTTTGTCTTGTCGATAAGCTCCTGGAGGTAATCTTTTCCAGATGCTGGAGGTGTATCTCTTCCATCAAAGAATGGGTGAATGTAAACATTCTCAAGTCCTTCCTTCTTGCAAAGCTCAAGGATTGCATAGAGGTGTGTATTGTGACTATGAACACCACCATCTGAAAGAAGTCCCCAAAGATGAAGATCACTATTATTTTCTTTACAATTATTTACAGCACGGAGAAGCTCCTCATTCTTGAAGAAATCTCCATCCTGGATAAACTTTGTTATAAGTGTAAGGTCCTGATAGATAATACGTCCCGAACCAATGTTCATATGACCAACCTCGGAATTACCCATCTGTCCATCTGGAAGACCAACTGCCATTCCTGATGCAAGACCTCTTTTATATGGATAGTTTGCTTTAAGACTGTCCATTACTGGAGTATTCGCAATGGCGATTGCATTTGCCTCCTTAATATCAGACTCTCCATAACCATCAAGTACCATTAAAACTACAGGTTTTTTACTCATTATTTTTTCTCCTCTTCTATATGTCTATGAACAACCAAAAAAGGCCATTCATTAATACACTGATACAGTCCCATAGTATAAATGATTTTGGCCTTTTTTGCAATGTTATAAATGTTTGAAACCCATTAAAATTAGGACATTTTTAGCCTGCAAACATAATTCCTTCGAATGCTTCTTCAATATCAATTCCGTTTACAGTATGTGGATAGTCGGAATCGTCTATTTCAATTCTTACAATAGAACCGTCGTCCAGTTTAAGATCCACATAGGTTTCATTATCAGATCTATACAGCTTACAATTTGAATTAGCAGGAATAGTTGTTTTGTCTCCAACGTTTCCTGATTCATCTACTAACTTACCTTCAACATCAATTTTGGATGTCAGATTAAAGTCAGCTGGAATGTCAAAGTAATCCTGAAGTGGCTCCACCAGTCCATCCTCACTAATATGAGATGGCATTACTCCACCGGTTGTACTGATGAGACTCATTGTTTTATAAACATAAAAGAAATCTGGATTACAGAAAACACCTTTATAATCTACAAAATAGTCATCTCCATTTTCATAAGTCTTATTCGGAACAGCAAAGCTTGTTTCACCCTGTCCAAGCAGTTCAATGCCATCCGTAGATAATTTATAAATATAAAGAATCTTATAATCATTATCTTCACTGGTTACTAAATAGAGATAGAAATTACCCTTTCTCTTTACGATATATGTTTTATAAGCATAGTATTCATAATCATGAGTAAAGGTCTGGCCACCTGCTTCTATGTCCATTCCAGAATAGTATGAATAAGTATTATCTTCATTGTATTCAACTCTAGGATTAAAATTAATATAATCCAGACTATCATCCCCATCAATATCTTCCATCATGGTAGAGGTTTCAAAAATCCAGTCGCCTTCTGCCTCTCCGTAACCTTTATTAAAGATATTAGGATAATATTCGTATCTGATATTCAGCACCTGCATACCTGATGCATATGAAGCTATATCATATGGATTGTAATAAAGAGTAAGATATGTTGGTCCCATAGACCAGTTTATAGTATCCGGATCATCAAAGCTTTCAGCCAAAAGGTCTGTTGATTCAGTTTCTGAGGAAGCAAGCTCAGAATAATCTCTGGAGAACACTTCGAGTGCAGCATCCTTCAGAGCATCAATATCTCCAACTACATCTGTCAGTTTTAATTCTTCTCCAGTCTGAACGTCATAAGTATGGCCAACATTTGCATAGTAGCCATGAGCCCCACCTAAAAATGATGATGTGGAATCAACGATACTGATAACATTTTCATCGAACCTTACAACGCTCGCTCTACTCTCATCATAATAACCCGAGAAATACTGTTTACTCTCTTCATCATAAGAATTATACTGTTCCTGAGCCATTCCCACCATTTCATCTATATCGAAATCGCCCTCAGTATTTTCGTTATTTCTGGCGTTATAGCTCTCCAGAGCCTTTTTTATTCCTGGAAATGAATCCGCCTGTTCATCCATAATATAAAGCTCGTCATAGCTTTTTGTATAAAGTCTTACCCCTTCATCATTATCCCTATACTCATCACGTGCTGCAACATAAATAAGCACATTCGAAACATCACCATCTGATGCAACCTCAGCTACATCTCCTGTTGATGCTGTATCCTCTTTCTCATCAGTGCTGTCGCCGTCAGTTGCCGCTTCCTCTGTCACAGCTTCCTCAGTATCCAGAGTGGCATGTTCAACCGCGCCGCCACTTCCACAACCTGCAAGGCTGAGGATAATAAGGGCACTGAGCATAGCGCTTATTAATTTCTTTCTCATCTGATAAACCTATTACCTTCCTTGTCATACTTATAGCCAACAGATGCAAGCTTACTAACAATCTCGTCTTCACTAACCCCATATGACTTTGCCAAGTCAGTCAGGGAACTAAAATTATCTCTCAGCTGTGTATTAACAAAACTCATTAACATTATTGGGTCCTTTGGTATATCCATAATTTCTCCTTATCTGCACGATAGATATATTACCTGATAATCCTTTGAAATCTCATCCAGGAATTTTTTAGCCCCCGCCATATTCCTGGCATCCAGTCCACTCAGCGGATCATCCATTACAACGGCTGGCTTTTCATTATCATACATAACATCCAGAAGCGCCAGTCTTATACAAAGGCCGATCATTGCACTGTATCCTGTACTCTGAGCTTCTATGTTATGATAGGAACCTTCTTCCTTTCTTTCGATATTCATATTTGCATCGATACGAAATTCCTTTGGATCAAGGTTTCCGGTCATAATAGAATAATACTTATCAAATGCATCCTTAACAGGACTCATATATTCAGCTACAAAATTCTCTTTAGCTCTCTGAAGAAACTCTCCTGTCTTTTCAACAATCTCATATTGTTTCGCCAGTTGTTCCTGTTTCTCTTTCATTTCAGCAAGAGAATCCTTCTGTTCCTGCAGCATGTCCATGCCCTCAAGAATCTCCTGTATCTCATGCTCATACCTTGCGATAACATTTCGCGAATCCGATTGCTCCTGACTAAACTCTTCTGAACCAGAATTCATATCCAGCCCAGGATGAGCCTCAAGATATGCTTCAAGCTTCTCTTTCTTTGCATCCAGTTCTTTTCTTAGAGACTGGGTACTTTCAGCAGATGAATCATTCATCTTCTTTAAGTCATTAAACTCTTTAGCTTTAGCCTTAAGATCATAAAGACAATTTTCCGCATCTAATCTGGAATACTGAATACCATAGTTTTTAAGGAAGTCCTTGATATCAGATTCCATTCTCCTTATGTCCTCATTATTGGCTTTAATATTCTGCTTATATTTATCAATTCCAACTCCGCCTGCGGCAGGGGCTGGTGCATTTTTTGAAGTGAGGCTTATACAGAGAACCACTACACCAATAACAGCTAATAACGCGCCAATGATAATTGCCGCAACTTTGATTGTTCCACCTAAAACAAAGGCAATAATAATTGCAGCTATTCCAAGAATTAAAGCCAGTACCCCTGGAACCGGACTAATAGAATTTCTCCCTTTATTATTTTGAGCCGCCTGCTCAGCAGCTTCCTCTTCTGTTTCTATAAGCATTTCAAGATTTTCATTTTTAGAAATAAGTCCTTGAATGCTATTAATCTTATCAATATTTTCTGAAACAGTTTTCTCTTCAGGAACTCCATTTTTAAATACATCCTCAAGAACCCTAAGTCTGGAAGTATCCGCCTTAGGAAGAGTATCCAGACTACGTTCAAGCGAATCAACCTCGGTCTTAAGACTGCCAAGTTCTCTGATTTCTTTATTTTTATCCTCAAGTCTTCGAAGCTTTTCTTCTTCCTTTTCTTTATTAGCTCTGACATCCTTCAGTCTCTTATCGAGATCCTCAGATGTACTGATATCTCTTTCCAACTGGGCAATAGACTCTTTATATTTTGAAAGTTCACCCGTCTTTCTTCTTGGCGAATTCTCATTCAAGAAAGATGCTATCTCCGCCGCAGCTCTGTCGTAATTCTCAAGGTCTCCCTTTTGAGAAACAGAACCAACCTTCGCACCTATGCTGCTGTTTATACCTTCATACCTGATATCGGAACTACTTATAAACGCAGTCCTCATAAAGGACTCTCTATCAACACCAAAAATCTCTTCCCCAGGAACCTCAGAAAAATCTTTACTTTCAAGACCAGTTTTTGAGTCCAGGATCTTGAAGGTCATATCCTTATCCTTCTTGCCGAAATCTCTTTCTATCGTATACTCTTTTCCACCGACTTCGAAGCTCAGACTTCCTCCAAAGAATCCGCCATTCCATGGCTGATACATTGTACGCTCATTCTCTGCATAAACCTTTTTTCTGCTTCCTTCAAGCCCATAGAACATGCATCTTATAAATGCACCAAGAGTAGATTTGCCCCAGCCATTATCCTTACAGATATCATTCAGACCAGTTTTAAAATCAAGATCAACGTTTGAGAGCTTACCGAAATTTTCTATATGACAGCTTATAAGTTTCATAAGGCAGCCCCCTCTCCTGCAAGTAAAAGAACACCTGTTCTGATTATGGCAGCCGCATCCTCTTCTGAAAGATTTCCTGCCTCCTGCTCAGCCTTAACAAGTCTTACAAATTCGCCCTTCATAGTCTTGTCATATGCAAAGCTGTTATAATCTATACTCACACTTGTTTTATCTTTAACAGTCAGATAATAGTAATCATTATCCAGCATCTTCTCTATGTATAAAGTATCAAACTCGGCATCAAGAGAAACTTCTCCAGAAAGAACTATCCTCACCATATCCTCCGGAAGAACCTCTGTATCTCCTGTTCCTGCCAGTTTAGTTTTTATGCTCTTTATCATTTCATCAGACGTAGTACAGTCGCTCACATCCACAAAAATCTCATGCATAACTCGTTTTGCAAATGGAATAAATTCCACATCCAGCTTGCCACCCGAAATAGTAAGCACGTTAAAACCACGAGGGCCGCATTCATCAAAGCCTCTACCCTCAAGGCAGCCCGAATAAGAATAGATTCCTCTTGCATCCAGCTTTTCAATCTTTGGAGCATGAACATGTCCTAGAGCCATATAATCTATTCCGCGATTTCTATAATCTTTTATCGGGATTACTTCTGCATCCTTCTTGGAAGAACTGACGGTCTCCTGACCATGAAGAGTAAGAATGTTAAATTTACTCTGATCAAGAGCCAGAGAATTTACGAGATGAGAATTATTATCCGCATTTATCTCAGCCCCAGTTATTACAACCTCCTGGCCTGCATCCTCGGAGTTCAGTCTGCCATCATCAACCAGGGTAAAGCTTGTCCAGTAATCACCAAAAAGCTTAAGATTTTCCGGAATAAAGCCAAACTTTTTTACTACGTCCTGAATAAAACTGTCAGCATCGTGATTACCTCTGAGATAGTAAAATGTCATCTCCGGATTATCTGTAATCGAAGCCATGACTGCATTTCTTGCAGTAGCCGAAATTCTTGTAACATCGAAAAGGTCTCCGGCTATAAGTATAGCCTGAGCCCTTTCGTTTAATGCATATTGAACCATCGAATTATATGTCGAAATCAGTTCATTTCTTCTATCTCTCGCCTGATCAGCCGAAAGATGTCTGCTAAGTTTTGAATCCAGATGTATATCTGCTGTATGAATTATTTTCATAGAAATTCCCTTTTTATCTATTCATGTCACTTACTTTCATATTGTTTACTTTTCTGAAATGGAACCAATTAATAATAAACGCAAGTACCGATTCAAAAAGAATCGCCATTAACCATGACATAATACTGAATCGACGAATTAACATCATATCTTCACTTTCAACCAAACTAATACACTTATCATTGAAAATGAAGCCAAGTAAAACCGCCAAAGAAAGTGATATAACCATAGTCATTATCATCTCACGAGCCAGATACCTGATTGTCTGCTTCTTACTAAATCCATTTATTCGCATAACTATAACTTCTTTCTTCTTACCACTTACATAAATATCGACAAGATTAGAAAGAACAAATACTCCAAGTATCAGAGCAATAACTATAACTATAACAACAGTAATATCAAAAATGACCAGGGCTGTTTTATAGTTACTAACAGTATCGGTAGGTGTAGTCACATTTGCATTTGGAACAATTTCCTTTACCTTATCCTTAATAGCATCAATTTTATCCATATCCGCCTTAATAAGAACGGTATTATCATCCGCTTCTTTTCCAAATGTTTCTCTGTACGAATTACGCGTCATGAGCATTTTTCCACCGAAATAGTTAGTATAGACGCCATTCACCTGTACAGTATGCGGATTATAATCTGAATCAAGTAAAATTATAATATCCTTATTCTTTATACGATTCAGTTCATAAAATCTCGAATATACAACAACTCCATCCTCAGGTACTTCCATTTCCTTACCTGTCTTGAAGTCATCCACCTGGTAATAACCACCCAGTACACTTGTATCAGCCACAACTATATTGGTAAAGTTACGTTCATCTCTTACATTTGATATGGTTGAAATTGAGGCAACCCTTGCATGTTCTATGCCACTATCATCAAGATACTTCTCAATTGCTTCAACGCCTTCCTCATCCTTATCATTATAAGTGAATGAAAGAGTATACTTCTGAACTCCATATAGCTGTTCATCAAAAACTGCTGTCATTGCATATTTTAATGTAAAGCTTATTCCAATAAGAAGACAGCTTCCCGCAATGATAACAATAGAAATAGCAACTCTGGCTTTTTCAGATCCCATATTTCTAAATATAAGTCTTGTATAAAGACTTCCATGAGGTAAGCCTATACTAAGTTTTCTATGTTTCTTAGTAGTCTTTTCTCCACTTAGAAGTTTTATTGCAGGCTGTTTAAACAGTTTATAACATGCAAGTATTGTAGCAATAACTACAGTAAGTATATTTGCCGAAACAATAATAATCGCAGGGAGTACTGAGAAATAAATATCAGGCACTCCAAATATATAAGTACCACCAATACTATTTCCTAAAATCCTTTGAAGGATAATTTCAAGACCAAAGCCAAGTATAATACCCAAAATAACAGAGAATAATCCAAAAATTAAATATTTGGACATAATAAGATTATCCTTAAATCCAAAGGATTTCTCTGTACCTACAAGAGTTCTCTGTTCATCAACAATAATATAGATTGAAGAAAAACATACTAACACGCTTATTAAAATGAATCCAACGGCAAAAACAAGCGACATTAATCTAACCGAAGAAATACTATTGTAAAGCTGCCTGAATCCACTGTTTGTGTTTCTATCGAAAATAACATAGTTTGTTTCAGATAACTTTTCTATGTTACTTTCAGCTTTAGCAACTTCAGCATCAACCTCTTCTTTCTTTGTATCAAGTTCCGTCTGGGCATCCTCCAGTTCCTTGGCGCCCTCTGCTTTTGATTCCTCGTATTCAGCTTCCTTTTCTTCAAGCTCAGCCTTATAGCTTTCCAGTTCAGTTTTTCCAGAATTAATGGAAGCCTGAGATGAATTAATTATGCCACTCAGTTTCTCATCCATGGCATTATATTCATCTGTAAAAACAGTTGATGGCTCCACAGGATCTGACGAGGTGCTCGAGTCGTCTGTTGAAGCAGTTTCATCTGCTTCATCCTTTGACGTAGAGCCTCTTTTACCATTAGTTATAGGAAGATCATCTTTATCAGCATTTTCCATATTAGCCTGGGAATCCTGAGGTCCCCTTAAAGACTGTTTTATCCCAGAAGTATATTCAGTAAACTCTGCATTCTTTTCTTTAAAATCCTGAACAGCTTCACTGGAGTCATCCAGCATTTCAGACATTTTTTCAGCGCTTTCCTGCAACTGAAGAGTTTTATCTGTTAATGTGGATGAAACCTCAGTTATTGAATCCACCTGATTGTCCATCTCTTCTGCTTTTGATTTATACGAAGCAAAAGTACCAGTGTAAAAATCGTTAAGCAAATCCAGATCTTCCTGAGCTCTGTCTATACTTCCCTCGTAATAACTGATCTTCTTCTTTGCATCGACAAGTGCTTCAGATGCGCTCTCTACCTTTTCATCATAAATAGACTGGTTCTTATCTATTTCATCCTGAGCATCATCAATCTGACCATAATATTCCTCTTTATTTTGCTCAAGCTCCGTTTCAGCATTTGCCTTTACTTCTTCGTATTCTTCTTCGCCAATGATAGCAAGCTCGTCATATATTTTCTCTTTAATTCCATCTACATGGTTAAAATAACTCTGTGAAAAAATTGGTGCCTGAGAAGGATAACTAACCTTTACTACAGCCGAAACATAGTATCCCATAAAGCTTTCTTCGCTGAAGGCACAGTCATCAACGACGATAAACTTCTCTTTTGCATTTCTTGTATAATCTGGATGATTAACAAATCCTGTTACTTTAAATGTGTCATTCTTTATATATTTCTTTTTAGATTTTGAGATAGAGAAACTAATACTATCCCCCATTTTTATACCTTTACTTTTTGCATATCCATAAAGAATTGCACACTCATCTTCCTTTTCAGGAAGCTTTCCTTCTATAACCTTTGGTACGCTGATACGATCTGTAAGATTAATGATATCAAATTTATCTGTCTTGCCATCTATAGTGGTTTTCGCGGTAATCTTGTAAATACCTTCAGCATCATCTACTCCATTTACTTTCTTGATTCTGTTTATATCTTCTTCTGTTATTCCTGCCGAAGAAATAATATCAAAGTCTTTGAAATTCTGTGATCTATAAAAGTCACTACCGTCTTTTGATAATGCTCCTATATAGTAATAAGTTCCAAGGAAGACTCCTACAGAAAGCATGACAATAACAGCAATTGAAAGGGCAATTGCTTTCTTTTTCCATATATTGCGTAACGCATCTTTTATTCTAGTTTTTTTCATCTGCTTACCACGACAATTCTACAGCTTTTACTGGTTCCATGTTTACTCTTACACTTGATACAAGACCGGCCCTAAGCTTCACAACACGATCTGCCATCTTAGCGATTTCCGGATTATGTGTAATCATGCACACTGTTTTCTTTTTATTACGAACAATATCTTCAACAACCTGAAGAACCTCTATACTAGTCTGATAATCCAGAGCAGCTGTTGGCTCGTCCGCCAGGATTACTCTTGGATTCTTTACGAGAGCTCTCGCAATGGAAACCCTCTGCTGCTGACCACCTGACATCTGAGAAGGGAAGTTATCAGCTCTTTCCTCCAGGCCTACCAACTTAATGGCATCTATAGATTTTAGAGGCTCCTTACTGTTTTCTGCTATAAACTCAACATTTTCTATGGCTGAAAGGTTAGGCATGAGATTATAGGACTGGAATATGAATCCAATATAATCTTTTCTGTAATCTGTCAGCTGCGCATCACTTGGATGAGAAAAATCTTTTCCATCTATCTCAAGTGAACCTTCAGTAAGAGAATCCATTCCACCGATTATATTTAGCATCGTTGTTTTTCCACATCCACTTTCACCAAGTATTACCAGGAATTCTCCTTCATAAATATCCAGGTCTATTCCCTTCAGAATCTGAACAGTCGATTCACCCGATTTATATTCTTTTGTAACATTCTTAAGGGAAATAATAGGCTTATCCTTCGTCATGATATTGACAATATATCCCTTATCCTCAATATCCATAGCGGAAAGAGCAGCAATATTTTTACTTATCTTCAGATCCTCAGGACCGAACCTTCCATCAATTTTATTTATAAGTTGAATACATCCATAAACGCTTGTTGGGGTTTTAAGAGGAACCGTCAGCATAGTCTTGGTTTTGTATCCTGTTTCTTCATCTTCATTAGTTGAAAATCTGACGTCTGTAGCTGCATCATGGATGACAACATATTCCTGATTATTGAAAGTATAGCCAAGAATACCCTGATGTGAATCTACACTGACTCCGGTAACATCAGCTTTTCCTGTACACGCAACAATATAAAGCCTGCTATCTCTTTCATCATAGATCCAGACAAAGCCATTCTCGCATCCAATTGTTTCCACAAGAATATTCAGACAGGAAGCAAGTCCATTCTCCATCTGTTTTTCATCCTGCAACGCAATAGTGGCATTCCACAAAGCCTTCTTATATTTTGATTCTTGTTTATTCATATATCCCTCCAAGGATTTACTTTCTTCATTTGAAACATTCAAAACTCACATCAAAATTATATAATAAAATACCTATATTATACATAGATTTTTTTCTTTTCTAAATAACACAATGATGAAACATATCATTCCAATTAATGATGTTATTTTTCCTACCTTTGACAAAGGAGCCTCAAAATGTATTTCGATTTTATGAGTTCCCTTTTTTATTGGGAAACCCAGGAATGCGGTATCAGTTTTAACCGGTTCAACTTCCTTTCCATCCACAAGAATAGTGAAGCCGTTATGCCAAACAAGGCTGGTATCTACATATCCATCCTCCTCAGCAGTAATCGTCCCGGATATAAAATCGCCACCCGTCTCTGACATATCTGCTTCGAAGGATTCCAACCCATTCGTCAGGTTATCCAGAAACTCAGATTCAAGTGTATAAACACTCAGATTTGAGATTTCATATTCATTTCCAGTAATATTTATAGTTAATTTATCTTTGAGATTGGAGATTACATATTCAAATGAACTGTTGCCGTTATGATATTTCCAATCAGGCTGTGTTAATGTGTTTTTTACTCCGTTAATTTTTATACGAATATCTCCTCCACGTTCCCAGCTATTGTAATTCTTTTTCTCTTTGTTATTGACATCGAACCTAAGCAGGAGAATTTTTCCCTGAGCATCCTCAGGAAGTTCATAAACATATTTTATATGGTTATCTTCTACTATTTCGTAATTAGTATTAGACAGGTCAAAAATATTTCCAATATCGATCTTTGTCAGAGAAGATGAAAAATCTACATCTGGAACTTCCTCTGGCACAATTGTATAGTTCATAAGGGCTTCAATGTTTTCAGGATAATCAAGACTGTTGTATTGCCGCAAACTCATTATCGGTAAACCTGTCCATATTATTGGGAAAGCATTTTCATTCTCATATAGGTAGTATCCGTCTTCCGTTGTTTTTATCAGCTTTAAACCATAATCATTACGTTTTTTGCGAGAGATATAATACTTATTTCCCATTCGACTGTTAAATAAAATATTACGAGAGCGGGTTGTAAGCGCTGAGTTTCTATATTCATTTTCATTGTACATTTCTTCGAGATAGAAATGATTATAATCTTGAGAATGAACAGATGAATAAATGGTATCTGTATAATGGTTTGGCGAGTAAACTTTATTCACAGTATAAAGTCTGGTGGTATCGATTGCTGTTCGAACAAACTCCCCATCTGACACCTCAGATACAAGACTCGCTACAGTTGGGGAATTCACATTCTGAAAGCTTTCGATAGGCTGAAGCTGATCATAATTATTACCCAGCATACAAGTAACAAAGGGTATTATAAAAAACAGAGCACTAAAGAATTTCTTTTTTGCTTTGATAATCAGTAGTGTTCCAAGCAAAACTATAGCAGCATCAGCCAGATAAAAATTTGCGAAAATACTGAACTTGGCACATATTGTCGAAATAATGGAACTTGCAATGAATACTGTAATTATTTTCCAGGTACAATCAGCTTCGCTTGAAAATAATAACTCAAGAAAATCAGCAACAAGTATAAGAGCCAAAGGAAGAAAAGCAAATAATACCTTGGGATCCACATAAAGGGTACCGTTAATAAGGTAAATCACTATCGGACATGTAGCCATTATCATCACTAAAATAGCAATAAATCTGGTATTTCTTTTACCACGAAACAAACTATAAATCGACGCAAGAATACCGAGAGCAGACAGTCCCATAGTGTAACCAAAGTAAGTAAGTCTATCAAATCTAATGGATGGCACAAGGTCAAGGAGCTTTGCGCCTGCATCACCACTTCGCCCATTCACGAGGACATATGCCGTCGGAAGGATTAGAAAGGCTGACATCATTACACTTATTATGATAGCGCCTATAAATAAACCATAACGTTTAGCTATAATTTTTATATTAAATTCGCTTTCGGAAAGAAGAATAAACAGACCGTAACAGGAAAGAGCCACAAGCGCAGAAACAGCAAAATAGTAATTGCACATTATGGTTAGAAAAGTAAAAAGTATAAACAGAAATTTTTTCCCACGATTGAAAAAGCCATCCAGACTTATCATAGATAAAAGAAGAAATGGCATATATCCTATAAACATGATCTGTCTATGAGTATTTACTATAAATGGAGTTGAAACAGCAAATAACAAGGTTACAAAGGCTGTTATAGAAGTGCTGTATTTTCTACGAAAGAGATAATATAAAAGCCCTTCTGAGAAAAAAGCAGATAGCACACTAGTCGCTATAATGTAGTAACTCATAGGTACAAATGGTAGAAAATATGAAAGAATTATAATCGGAGAATACAGTCCATAATAAGAAAGAGAATAAATGTTTTCTCCAGCCCCAATGTTTGGTGCATAGGAAGGAAAGAAATTATGAGTGGAATAAAAAAGGGTTCGAAAGTATTCTGGGATAGCGTAGTGCTGGGAAGCCCAGTCATCCTTTGAACCATATATAACATCACCTCTAAGGCAATATGTCATTATGATGATAGTAACAAAAATAATTCCGCCAAGCATAAGAAAGTCATACTTGGTGAAAGTCATTATTTTTTCTCTCTCAGTTTTTATCCTGCCCGCTTCTTTCATAATATTGATTATAGCACAAATTATAGTAGCATGACGTACATCAAAATATAAAAATAGAAAGGGCGATCCATCTCTGGACCGCCCTTTCGGACTTGAACAATATGAAGTTTGGCTAATTCCTCACCTCAAGGAATCTTAAGAACTCATCCTGCGGCAGAGGCTTGGAATAGTAAAATCCTTGAATGTAATCAATCCCAAGATCCTTGATTCCCTGCATTTGTTCTTCAGTCTCAACACCTTCAGCTACCATCTTCAGACCTAATTCTTTGATCATATTTACGGTAGCTTTCATAACAACCTTTGCTCTCTCACTTCTAAAATAATCAAGCACCATACTTCTATCAAACTTAACTATCTTTACAGGCATATCAACGATATAGTTCAGGTTGGATTCACCTGTACCAAAATCATCAAGTGAAAAATTACAGCCCAGATTCATAAGATCATTCATATTCTTTAGGAGTACATTTCTCTGATTCAGAGTTGAACTCTCTGTGATCTCAAGATTAATGTCATCTGGCGTAATCTCAATCTCTTTCATGATATCCTGATACTTTGTGGAAAGCATTGGATTTTCACATTGTGCAACTGAAAGGTTTACCTCAAGGTACTCAATACCCTTCTCCTTCAGTCCACATTCTTTAATACATTTACATGTTTTTTCGAAAACTCTCTGACCCAGCTGTTCGATAAGTCCGGATTCTTCTGCAACCGGTATGAACTTGCCAGGCATCATAATCTGTCCATCCTTAGTTTTGATTCTTGCAAGAGCTTCTGCAGATACAAACTTATCCGCAGCGATGGAGTAAATAGGCTGATAATAAACTTCTATTCTGTCCTGATTAAGAGCATCATTTATTTCTATTATCATTCCATTGTATTCACGAATTCTCTCAACGCTGTCAAATTCCAAAGTTCTGGAATCAGCACCAATTTCAAACTTATCTCTGTTTCGCTGATATACAGCAACAAACTCTTCTGTAGTTGAAGCAATGTGTCCATCAGGAACATATAAGAACTTTGTATTATTAATGTTTGTCCATGAATCCTTAAAGCGCTCTCTTATAACATCCAGGTTAACAGCGCTCTCAATTTCGTTCATATCTTTTTCTTTCTTATCATATATAAGAGCGAAGTCATTTCCCGAAAGTCTGAAGAGTTTTGAGTCCCCAAAGGAATTCAGAAAATTTGTCATCTCTAAGAGTGTCCGCTTTGTTCCCTCATCTCCCATTTTCCATTCTCTGTCGTTACAAACTATGATTGCAGAGAAATTTTTTACAAGCTCATATTCCTGTCTGATATAAAGACTGAAGGTTTCCATTGAAAAACATCCAGTAGTCCTGTCCAGATATATATCCGGATTCTCCAGCTGAGAATAAAGAATATAAATTCCTATAGCAGAACCAAAGCCCACCAAAAGGACCCCTGGAAAAATAAACTGTATGGCTGCAGCCACAATCTCTATCAGCATCCAATATCTGACAGCATTTTTCCTGTGCGCATTCATCTGCTTTCCCTGTAAAAATGTAATCAGAAGGGTTGCGATAATAAATGCAGGTGCTATTATATAAGTAGCTTTTGTTGCAGGACCATAGCTATAAAGTTCTGTACCATCATAATAATAACTAACAGGTAAAAGAGCTGTAATAAGAGCTCCGACAAGAACTGTTATAAGAATGGAATAACCAAAGTTACTATCCTCTCGCAAATGTTTAATATCATGGTATGTGTAGAGGAATGCATAGTATGTTGAAAGCTCAAGACTTATAAGATAAGTCTTACAAGAAGCTATTACAACTGATGCAGGGATTTTATCGGAATTAACGATTGCTATACAGGACAAGATATCAAGTGTTATACAGGCTGTATAAACAACAACGCATTGCTTAAAAATCTTTTCACTGAATAGACCAACGCTTTCGTGCTTTAATATAAAATCAATAAGCAACAAATCAAATACCAAACCGCAAAGTTGCACCTGAATGGTTGACATCGTTTTTCCTCCTCCCTTTCATAATCGTGCACCCCCAAATAATTATAACACACAAAAAATCTTCTTGAATAGCAAGAAATCGGGGTATTCACTAAAAAAATCCTAGAGTTTTTTGTGCATGATGCACAAATATTTTTAGTAACAATTCATAGAAACATGAAAAATCAAGAAATTAAACAAAAACAATATATTGCCATCGATCTAAAGTCCTTTTACGCTTCCGTTGAATGTAACGAAAGAGGACTGGATCCGCTGACCACAAATCTGGTTGTCGCTGATGAATCAAGAACAGATAAAACTATCTGTCTTGCCGTATCCCCTTCTCTTAAGGCCTACGGTATCTCCGGCAGAGCCAGATTATTTGAGGTTAAAAAGGTGCTCAGCGATGTAGAGAAACGAACAGGAAATAAAGTCGAATATATAATCGCCCCTCCACAAATGGCTAAATACATAAAGTATTCCACAGAAATCTACAATATCTATCTGGATTACATTTCGGCAGAGGACATCCACGTTTACAGTATAGACGAAGTATTTATGGACGTGACCAGTTATCTTAAGAACTACAAGATGACTGCCCACGAGCTGGCTATTACTATCATCAGGGATGTTCTAAGTAAAACAAGAATTACTGCTACCGCCGGTATTGGAACTAATATGTACCTGGCCAAGATTGCCATGGACATAGTTGCCAAGCATATGGAGGCCGATAAAGACGGGGTGAGGATTGCAGAGCTGGATGAGATGTCATTCAGACGCCTGCTATGGAACCACAAGCCCCTTACAGATTTCTGGAGGATTGGCCCAGGAACCGCAAGACGCCTTAGGAATCTGAATATCTATACAATGGGCGACCTGGCAAGAGAAAGCCTATATAACGAAGAATATCTTTATAAAATCTTCGGTATAGATGCGGAGATTCTGATTGATCATGCCTGGGGAATTGAACCTACCATCATGAAGGATATCAAGAGCTACAAGCCATCTGTCAATTCCCTTTCATCAGGTCAGGTTCTTCAGGAGCCTTATCCAGTTGATAAAGCACGCATCATCGTTGCAGAAATGACGGACCTTCTGGTACTTGACATGGTAAAAAAGGAAGTTGTTTCAGATTCTTTTACCCTCACAATTAATTACGACAGAGAATCCGTAGATAACGATACCTATCAGGGAGATGTGGCTATAGATTATTATGGACGTGTGGTTCCAGTTCCTGCACACGGAACCGCAAACTTTGGCGAACATACCAGTTCCACCAGCAAAATAATGAAATGCATTCTGGAGCTGTTTGATGAGATAATCAATCCAGATATAACCGTACGAAGAGTTACAATTTCTGCCAACAATTTAAAAAAAGCTTCTGACAATTATCAGCAGCTGGATATCTTTACAGATGTTAAAGAACAGGAGCAGGAAAAGAATCTCCAGAAAGCGCTTCTTGAAATCCAGGAAAAATATGGAAAGAATGCCATTCTTAAGGGAACTAATTATTTAGATGGAGCCACCACAAGAGAACGTAATTCTCAGATTGGCGGTCATAAATCCTGATATTTTATGTAAACTAAGGTGATAATATGAACACAACAGATAAGTATAACGATATAATCGATAAAGAACGTCCGCAGCATGATGGGGACGAATTTGAAGCGCGTCATCCTAAGATGTCACTTGAAAACAGAGCAAAAATATTCGCCCCATTCGCAGCCCTAAAGGGCTACGAAGAGGCGATTGATGAAACAGGTAAGGTACATCTACCTCCTACCTGATTTAATACTCTGACATTCCTAAAGCAAACATAGCAATCCAGAATATAATTACAAGAATATTCAGAACAAGTCCTACAATTCCAACTATCCAACCAGCTTTTGCCAGTCCACCTTCATATCCTTCATTCATTGCACCCTTTGAAAGAACCATTCCTACTGGCGCAAGAATAACTCCGAAACAAAGTGAACAGAAAAGAATAGACAATACAGAGCAGATAATACCACCGATAGCCTTTCCTTCGCCAGGAGTAGACTTCTGAGGTGGCATGCTGTAAGCATTTCCCCCATACTGATTTACTGTTGGATTACCATAAGGTGAACCAGAATTATATGAATTACCAGTCTGACCGTATGGCTTTGGTCCAGACTGTGGCTGACCATATGGTGTTGGTCCTGGTTGTCCATATGAGTTCTGAGCAGGTCCTGGTCCAGCAGGCTGTCCGTATGGATCCTGACTAGCTCCAATTGGCTGACCATATGGATCCTGTGCAGGCTGTCCGTATGGATCATCAACGCCCTGAGTTGGCTGACTTCCCATATCCTGTGGTTCACTTGCATAAGGGTTAGTCGGTGCCTGTGGCTCGCCAGCATATGGATTAGATGGGCCTTGGGGCTCTGTTCCAGAATATGGATCACTTGGGCCCTGTGGCTCTGTTCCAGAATATGGATCACTTGGACCCTGTGGTTCTGTGCCGTATGGATTCGTTGGCTCTGAACCGTATGGGTTCATCTGATTATCGTCCATTAATAAAAACCTCCAAAAAATTAATCTTCTTTTGCTTCCTCTTTATTACTTTCAAGGAATTTATATACAAACGCTGCAAGAGCGCCACCGATCAGTGGAGCAATTATGAATACCCAAACTACACCGATAGGTTCTGAGTTTCCGTCTATAGCAGCTACGATAGCTGGTCCAAGACTTCTTGCAGGGTTTACGCTTGTACCTGTAAGTCCAATACCAATAATATGGATACCTACAAGTGTAAGACCTATTATAAGTCCACCAAAGGAGCCATGATTCTGATTCTTTGATGTAACACCAAGAATAAGAATTACAAACAGGAATGTAAGTACTATCTCAACGAGCATTCCAGCTCCAGCACTTCCACCTACACCAGCGAGACCATTTGTTCCATATCCGCCTGTCTTATCCTCAATACCGCCCATACCAAATATTCCAGCCAAAAGACCTGAACCAGCAAGAGCACCAAGGCACTGAGCTACAACATAGCCGCAGAAATCTGAAACTGTCATTCCACCACTGATGAGAACTCCCAGTGATACAGCAGGGTTAACATGTCCGCCTGAGATATTGCCGACACCATAAGCAAGAGCTATGATAGCAAGACCAAATGCAAAAGCAGTAAGGATATATCCACATCCGTTTACAGCATCACATCCTACCAGCATAGCAGTTCCACAACCTATAAATACAAGTGTGAAAGTACCAATAAACTCAGCAATAAACTTCTTCATACTTCCCATAATAACCTCCTTTGTAATACATTTAAATTGGTATTATATTTCTTAAAATTCCATATAAGACAAATAAGCCAAGCCAGATAAAAAGAACTATTTTATTTGACTTTCTGAAGGGTGCCTTTGATTCATTTACGTATATCAAATACACCGCTTCATATATCATATATGGAAATGTCAAGAATATAAATCTATTGTAACTGAAAGCAGTCTTAAAATCCAGTTTAGTTATGGATGTCACCATTCTGGTGGCACCACATGATGGGCACTGAAGCCCGGTTAGTTCGTGGAGAGTGCATTTCATTTTAAATGGTGTAAACCTGGTTATAAGATAATAAACTATCCCGCAGGCTCCAATAATGAGAACATCTCTAATTGTTTTTTTTACACCTACAGACATATTACATACCTAAATCATCGTGATTAACCACTCTCATTCTTGAGATAGCACGTTTCAGGCTGGCCTCCGCAAGAGTGTACTCTCTGGCACTCTTCTTCTGAAGCATAGCCTCTCTAGCAGCAGCTTCCTTAGCCTTAACCCTTTCAGCATCAATTTCCTCAGGCCACTCAGCAGAGTCTACAAGAAGAAGAACCTCTCCATCTTCAACACGCATCATGCCATCCGAAACAAAAGCCATCATTTCAGCATCTTCCTCATCATGAAACCTTATCATACCTGGAACAATGGCAATAGCAAGATTCTGATGGTCAGCAAGCACTCCGTATTCCCCATCAACTGCAGGAACAACAAGAGATGTCATCTCACCATCATAAAACGTATTGTCCGCTTCAATTATCCTTACTTTAAATGGTTTCATCTATTACTCCATCTTTATGCCTTTAATGTTTCTGCTTTCCTGATAGCATCTTCAAGTGTTCCAACGTTATAGAAAGCAGCCTCAGGAAGGTCATCATATTCTCCTGAGATAATAGCAGCGAATCCTCTTACAGTTTCACTTACTGGAACATAAACTCCGTCCATACCAGTGAACTTCTCGGCAACGAACATAGGCTGTGCCAGGAATCTCTGAATCTTACGGGCTCTGTTAACTATATCTTTATCTCTATCTGAAAGCTCATCCATACCCAGGATAGCAATGATATCCTGAAGGTCGTTATACTTCTGAAGATACTCCTGAACCTCACGGGCAACTCTGTAATGCTCCTCGCCTACTACATCTGCTTCAAGAATACGAGATGTAGACTCCAGAGGATCAACAGCTGGGTAAATACCCTGCTCAGCAATCTTACGGCTAAGAACCGTTGTTGCATCCAGGTGAGTGAAAGTAGTTGCAGGTGCTGGGTCTGTAAGGTCATCGGCAGGAACGTAAACGGCCTGAACTGATGTAACAGATCCACTGGATGTAGATGTAATCCTCTCCTGAAGAGCACCCATCTCCTGTGCAAGTGTAGGCTGATAACCTACGGCTGAAGGCATACGTCCAAGAAGTGTTGACACCTCTGAACCAGCCTGTACAAATCTGAATATATTATCGATAAAGAGAAGCACATCTCTATGCTGTACATCTCTAAAGTACTCAGCCATAGTAAGTCCAGTAAGAGCAACCCTCATACGAACACCAGGGGATTCGTTCATCTGACCGAATACCATGGCTGTTTTATCTATGGTTCCACTTTCCTTCATCTCGTTCCAAAGGTCGTTACCCTCACGGCTACGCTCTCCAACTCCTGTAAAGATGGAATAGCCACCATGCTGCATAGCAACGTTATGAATAAGCTCCTGAATAAGAACTGTCTTACCAACTCCGGCACCACCGAACAGACCGATCTTACCACCCTTTGCATAAGGCTCGAGAAGGTCAATAACCTTAATACCTGTCTCAAGAATTTCTACCGCAACATTCTGCTCTTCGAATTTTGGAGCAGGTCTGTTTATGTTCCATCTTTCCTGAGATTCAGGAATGGCTTCACCACCGTCAATAGGATCACCAAGAACATTAAACATACGTCCGATAGTAGCATCTCCAACTGGAACACTGATACCAGCACCAGTAGGTGTAACTTCCATATTTCTGGACAGTCCATCACTGGAGCCAAGAACTATACATCTAACTACACCGTCTCCCAGCATCTGAGCTACTTCCATGGTAAGTTCAGTTTTATTCACCTTTACTTTTAAAGCATCTCTAAGTTTTGGCAGGTGTCCAGTTTCAAACTTAACATCTACAACAGGTCCTGAAACCTGTATTATTTTTCCGTTATCTAAGATTCCACTATTCAAAATATGTGGCCTCCTTAATTATTACTTTTCTATGATTCTTCTTTTTTACGTTTTTTCTTCTGTGCTTTTGCTCCGGCCGCAACCTCAGTTATCTCCTGGGTGATGGCAGCCTGTCTTACTCTGTTGTATTCAATTCTAAGGTCATCCAGAAGAGCCTCAGCATTTTTGTTCGCAGAATTCATGGCAGTCATACGTGCATTCTGTTCAGCAGAGAAGCTGTCAACCAAAGCACCAAATATACATCCGGCAAGATATCCAGGAATAACATGGTTCAGCACTTCATTAACTGAAGGTGAAAATTCATAATGAATATCCTTTTCATTTTTCTCAGACTGCTTAGTCCAGAATTCTTTTCTATCGAATGGCAGAAGACGCATCATCTTAACTGTGGTAAGGAATTCACTTTCCATATCACTGTAGATAACTCTTATCTCGTCTATGCCTCGGTTATCATATTCCTCAAGAAGAATAGAACTTATCTCTCTGGCTCTTGAGAAACTAGGATTCTGGGCAGTATAGAGAAATGTCTGCTCCATGGCATAGTCCTTCTTTTTGAAGTATCTACGACCATACTCACCGACCACATAAAGCTTTATATGTTTATGCTTAGCCATTTCTTCTTCAGCCAGTTTGATAACATTATGGTTATATGCTCCAGCCAGACCCTTATCCGCCGTAATAACAAGATAAGCATAAGTCTCAGCAGGCTTACGTCCTGTCTTAGGATAGAAGTAGTGACTGGTTATATCTATCTCTGTCTGGAAAATGCGTCGAATTTCATATTCCTGCATCTCGAAGTAAGGTCTGGTTCTTTCCAGCTCTTCCTTCGCTTTTCGCATTTTTGTTGAAGAAATAAGATACATGGCATTAGTGATCTTCTGAGTATTCTGAACACTACCTATTCTGTTTTTTATCTCTTTAGTATTTGGCATTTTTTAAATCCTTCGTGTCACTCAGGATAGATTTCTATTCTTCTACAACATATGTCTCACGGAATTTATTTGCAGCATCAATGATCTGCTGTTTATCATCATCCGAGAGCTGTCCTGTGGAGTCAATCTGCTTACACAGAGTGCCCTCTTCCTCATGGAAGTAATCCAGAAGCTTTGCACGGAAATCAGCCATATTATCAATATGAATCTCCTGCATAACATGTGCAGTTGCAGCTACCAGAATGATAACCTGCTCATGAAGCTTGAAAGGATGATTCTGAGGCTGTCTCAGAAGATACATAAGTCCCTGACCATACTGCAGCTGTTTCTTAGTTGTTTCATCCAGATCACTGGAGAACTGTGTGAATATCTCCATTTCACGATACTGTGCCAGATCCAGACGAAGAGTTCCGGCTGCTTTTTTCATAGCCTTTGTCTGAGCCGCACCACCTACACGGGATACGGAAAGACCAACGTTAACCGCAGGTCTCTGTCCGGCAAAGAACAGTTCACTCTCCAGGAATATCTGTCCATCAGTAATGGAAATTATATTTGTTGGGATGTATGCTGATACATCTCCAGCCTGTGTTTCTACGATAGGAAGAGCTGTTATGCTTCCTCCACCCATTTCTTCAGAAAGATGTGCGGATCTCTCAAGCAATCTTGAATGAAGATAGAATACATCTCCAGGATACGCCTCACGTCCTGGTGATCTTTCCAGAAGAAGTGAAAGCGCTCTATATGCAATCGCATGCTTTGACAGATCATCATAAACAATGAGTACATCCTTACCCTTGTGCATAAAATACTCTGCCAGTGCAGTACCAGAATATGGTGCAATATACTGGATAGGCGCTGTCTCGGACGCATTTGCCGCAACAACAATTGTGTAGTCCATAGCACCGTGCTTCTTAAGTGTTCCAACAAGCTGTGCCACACTACTGGCCTTCTGTCCAATAGCAACATATACACAAATAACTCCATTATCCTTCTGATTAAGGATTGTATCCAGAGTTATTGCTGTTTTTCCTGTCTGTCTATCTCCGATTATGAGCTCACGCTGGCCTCTACCAATAGGGAACATAGAATCGATAGAAAGAATACCCGTATTCATAGGTGTATCTACCGACTGTCTCTCTATGATACCAGGGGCTGGTGATTCTACTGCTCTATAGCTTTCTGAATCAATAGGTCCCTCACCATCAATTGGATTGCCCAGAGGATCTACTACTCTTCCAAGGAACTGCTCGCCAACAGGTATACCGGCTGTTTTTCCGGTTCTCATAACCCTGCCGCCTTCCATAACATCAGTATCATCTCCAAAAAGAATTACACCAATATCATCTGGTCTGAGTTCCTGAACCATTCCTCTGACGCCTGATTCAAATACGACTATCTCGCCGTACATCGCTGATTTAAGTCCATTTACGAAAACAATTCCGTCTCCGACAGTCTCTACATGACCCTCTTCTTCAGCCACAACCTGAGGCTGCCACTCAGAAATACTGCTCTTCATAAGAGAGATGAGTTCTGGCCCGGTAGAAACCTTTTCTTCCTGCAGTCCTCTCAGCATTTCTTCTAACTGATGAAGCCTTCCTTCATTGGTCCAGTCATAAACCTCTTCACCGACTACAAGCTTGAAACCGGATGTAATGGATTTATTCTGAACCCATTCAAGAGGAACTTCTTCACCATAATTCTTAGTAACGAAATCTCTAAACCTTTGGGTCTGTTTTTCATCAGGTTCTGATGGAGCATAAATCAGGGCTTTAATTATCTTTTCTACCGCCACTTAACTATCGCTCCTTTCAGCATTATCAAGAAACATATCATATGCTTCACTGGTATTTCCGGAGAGAACAACCTTACGAGTTGCATTCTCAACCATCTCAGTAATATCCTTCTTAGCTGACTCCAAAATTGCCTGTTTCTGATTCTCAGCATCCTTCTTGGCATCATCTATGATCTTATTTGCTGTAGCCTTAGCCTCTGCTTCTGCATTTGATCTCATAGTACCAATATCCAGTGATGCTTTTCTCTTCTGCTGTGAAATCTCTGCATCAAGTTCCTTAAGACGTGTGTCTGCCTCAGCATTCTTTTCTTCTGCTTCAGCTAGATTCTTCTTTGCAGCCTCATCCATCTCTTTGTAATGTTCTTCTCTCTGCTTCATTATCTTTTTAACAGGAGAGTAAAGAATCACATAAAGACCAGTGAAAAGAAGAACCACATTAAACATATGCAGTAAAATCTGTGTTAAATCTATTCCTAATGGCATAATATTACCTCTCAATAATTAAGCTTAATTCTTATAAGCAAATTTCTTTT
The DNA here is from genome assembly GCA_902774915.1 of uncultured Lachnospiraceae bacterium. Classification (GTDB taxonomy): domain Bacteria; phylum Bacillota; class Clostridia; order Lachnospirales; family Lachnospiraceae; genus Eubacterium_Q. The sequence goes on from CACYKH010000002.1 coordinate 57,502, forward strand.
ACTATAGGACGAATATGATCAGTATCGAGATCATAAGTGCATAAAGAACAGCTGTCTCGATAAATACGATACCAAGGATCATTGTAGTTCTAATTTTACCCTCTGCCTCAGGCTGACGAGCAATACCTTCAGTTGACTTACCAGCAAGGAATCCCATAGCTACTGTTCCGGCACCAGCCGCAAGTCCGATAGCAAGAGCTGCTGCTAAAGCCTTAGCACCTGTTGAGCTGCCTTCTTCCTCAGCTTCTGTTGCAGTTGTCTCATCAGCTGCATAAGTTGTAGCTGCTGGAGCTGCTAGTGAAAAAAGTGCAAATAATGCAAAAAATACTGCTATAGATAAAACTGCTTTCTTTACAAGTTTCATTTTGATACCTCTTTCTTTATATAAAATGTTGATTATCACTAAATTAAAAACGTCACACTACTATACTTCAGCCACTGCCTTAGCCTTTTTATGTTTCTTTTCCTTAGGCTTTTTCTCGTGAACCTCTGAGACCTCTCCATAATAGAAAGATGTCAGCATAGTAAGTACGTATGCCTGAACAACTGCATGAACAAGTGTAAACAGAACACCTACAATTACTGGAACACCAAAGCTCAGTGTTATGAAGTAGTAAACAAGTTCTGTAACAAGCATTCCAGACAGGAGCGCTCCATAAAGACGGAAGCTCATTGAAATCGGAAGTGAGAACTCCTTAAGAGTAAGTCCAACACCCTTCAGCTTGTTAGCCCATACACCACCCGAAAGGATAAATGTATATGAGAATACACCCATTGCAATCGCTCCATTTATATCTGCAAGCGGAGCCGGGAGTGATATTGAATATCCTTCTGTTGTTATTCCTTGAATACCAAATAATTCAAATATCGTTCCTAAGAAAATATATGATCCTGCAGTAAATACATACGCCCCAAGAACGCTATTTAAATGTGGACTGCTTGTTTTTGCCAGATTATCAAAGTATCCCACCCACATTTCTATCAGAGCCTGGAACTTTCCAGGAACAAGTTCAAAACGTGGAATGAAGAATATTCTTATTATCAATGCCATAACCAGTAATATGGCCGTAACAAGATATGCCGATATAAGAGAAGGATTAACAGACAGACCAAAGAAGTTTATTCTGTTTTCTCCATGAAGAACAGCATCCCTCATGGCCTCTTTAACTGTCTCGTGATGTGTATCTCCCTTATATGTAATAATAATGCTGACCAGGAGCAGTACCAGAATTATAGACATTACTACAAGAAATCTGGTTCTTTTTCCTTTGTCCAAAACCTTATACTCCTTTCCTCCTATTTTCCTAAAATAAAACCAACCCTCATTATAAAACAATTCGGGCTTTGATACAAGAATTATTCCATGTATCAAAGCCCGTGAAAATGCCAATTTTTTATTATCTTTGGCCACTATTTTCCGTCATTTTTTAATCACCGCTCCTGGAGTTCAGAAGTCCTCCAAATATTGCGCCACAGAGACCACCGATTATATGTGTCAACTGGGAGATGTTATCGTGAGTCGTCACCATACTCCACAGCTCTGATCCCAGATAGATTATCATGATCAAAATCATGGTTATAGGAATCTCTCCTGCTCTCAAATCTGAAGCAGAAACCAGGATTATCATCATGAACACAAGGCCACTTGCTCCAAGCAGTGCTGTTCCAGGGAAGAATATAATATTCACCAGACCTGAAATAATTGCTACAAGACCGAAGGCCTCCACCATTGTCGCGCCGCCATACTTATCCTCAAGAACCGGTCCCAAAAGAAGGAACAGAGTCATGTTGCTGGCATAGTGTGAAAGGGATGAGTGGCCGAGCACATGTCCGAACAGACGTATGAACCAGGCTACAGAAATCTTACTTCTATAAACCTCGAAGAAGAGCTGTGTACTCTTTCCGCCTGTAATCCATCCGGCTACAAGAACACCGAATGAAATCAGCGCAAATGTTAGCGTAACCGGGGCATTATATGTAAATGAAAGTTTTCTACTCCTCGCCATGATATTCTCCTTATTTATAACAATATGTTCAGCCGCGTGTGGCACATGCGAGTACATAGTATGCTCGCAAGACCGTCGCGGGTCTCGGTTCTTAGCGATTCACGAGCCTGAAAGGCGAAGTGAGAGCTTAGAAAGCCGAAGCTTCTTTTCGAAGAAAGGAAGCCGGCGACTGCTGTACTCACATGTGCATCGCGTGGGAATTTACTTTATCAGAACACTTGCTCAATTACATCTGTGATTTTTTTAACTGGTATGATGTTCAGGTCCTTCTTTACTTCTTCGGCAACATCTTCCAGGTCTTCTACATTCTTCTCAGGGATGAATACTGTCTTCACACCTGCGCGGACAGCAGCCATAAGCTTCTCTGGAAGTCCTCCGATAGGCATTACATTTCCGCGGAGCGAGATTTCTCCTGTCATAGCAATCTTTGGATTCACAGCTTTACCTGTGAATAGTGATGTAAGCGCTGTCACAATAGTGATACCAGCCGAAGGTCCATCTTTCGGAACAGCACCCTCTGGTACGTGTATATGAAGGTCGTACTTCGAAAGATTTCTGGTCTCTACAGGATACATATCCTTCACGAGACTGATGGCAATCTCCACAGATTCTTTCATTACATCACCCAGCTGTCCTGTGATGGTAACCTTGCCAGATCCATGAACAGTTTTGGTTTCTATAAAAAGGATTTCTCCACCAGCCATGGTCCAGGCAAGTCCTGTTACAACACCTGGCACTGACTTCTTATCTATGATGTCATGGGAAATACCTCTGTGTCCTATGTATTCGCGAAGATTATCCGGCTTCACAGAAATCTTCTCGTCGTTACCTTTGACAAGCTGAACCGCGCCGTATCTCATTACAGTTTCAATCTGCTTTTTTAGTCCACGCACTCCTGATTCCATGGTGTAGTCAGAGATTATCTTTCTGACTGCAGCATCTGTAACTGTCATATTTTTACGTTTAATTCCTGTGGCTTTCATAGCCTTAGGAATAAGGTGTTTCTTAGCTATCTGGAATTTTTCAGTCGCAGTATATCCTGGGAACTCTATTATTTCCATACGGTTAAGGAGTGGTTCAGGAATTGTATCTGTTGAATTTGCAGTACATACGAAGAGTACATTTGAAAGATCATAAGGAACGTTCATGTAGTGGTCTGTAAATGTACTATTCTGCTCTGGGTCAAGAACTTCGAGGAGGGCTGATGATGGGTCTCCGCCATAATCGCGAACCAGCTTATCAACCTCATCCAGAACCATAACAGGATTAGATGCACCACTTCGTTTCATTCCTTCCATAATGCGTCCTGGCATAGCTCCAATATATGTTCTTCTATGTCCTCTTATCTCAGCTTCGTCTCTTACACCACCAAGGGAAATGCGGACATATTTTCTTCCGAGAGCATCCGCTATGCTCTGTCCTATACTCGTCTTACCTGTACCAGGTGCTCCTACGAAAAGAAGAATAGAGCCTGACTGTTTTTTATTCAGCGCCATAACGGCGAGCTGCTGAATTATACGTGTCTTAACCTTCTTAAGTCCATAGTGATCTTTGTCCAGAACATCTTCTGCCTTCTGAAGATCTATAGGAACAAATTCTTCATTCTTCCAGGAAAGGCTTGTAACGAAATCAAGGTAGTCATAGAGCATACCATACTCATGTCCATCCTGTCCTTCCTGCTTCATACGGTTCAGAACTTTTCTGGCTTCCTTCTCGGCAGTTTCGTTCATTCCGGATTCTGTGATTGCCATCTCGAAACGTCTTACATCAGAGATGTTTTCAGGATGCATCTCATCCAGTTCTCTCTGAAGGATTTCAATCTGCTTCTTAATGGCATCTTCACGGTAAATGCTTTCATTTCTGGCCTGCTGTTCAAGCTCCGCGTTTTCAGCTACATCTGCCAGCTCCATAAAAGCGTAGCAGGCATGTTCCACCAGTTCAAACCTTTCAGCTTCACTGTTGGTCTCAACCATGGCATATTTTTCTTCCCATGTAATGCTGAAATAGCCTGTCATTGAACAAGCAAGTTCGTTTATATTTTTCCACTGAAGGATGAAGCCACGGGCCCAGAGACCCCACTGATAATTCTGGACAAATTTGAGGAATTTGGAGCGAAGTCTTTCGAACCTGTCCTTCTTCTCATCCTCATCCATATCATGGAATTCAGGTAGGCTTTCCACCTCGGAATCTGTTGTTCCATCCTTCTCTCTTATTAGACCGCTGATCCTGACTCTTTCAATGGTTCTGACTTTTACATTTCCATCTGGATCTATAGATTCTACCTTGGCAGAAACACCCACTGGATAGATGTCCTCCATAGTCACATCTGAAATATCTATATCTTCTTTAAGCATTGCAAAAGCAAGGATTTTTCCAGCTTTAAAATCTCCTATATCCCAGCCATCTATTACTTCTTTTTTAAAATAAAATGTTACTTCAGGGAGGAGAATCGTATCATATATAGGTATAGTAAGCATAATGCCCTCCTTCTTCATCTGTTAGCACTTACGCTAAACGAGTGCTAGTTATAATGATACTACATATTTCTATAATTGCAACCCACAAAATATATCCAATACTACCTTGCGTAGAGCATCATTTTGCTGTAATATATAGTGTTGAGAGATGAAGAATACAACGAGAGGGTAAGCTACTTTGAAAATTGATCTGAACGAAGTATTATACGCAGTTTCCGCAGGTCTTGACTCAGTTGAGCAAGAGCTTTTAGGAGTGCGTAAGGGCCATTGCAAAAGAATAGCTGCTATATCTATTTCGCTAGGTAAAACAATGGGGTTAACACCCGATGAATTAATTGACCTGGCCGCTTTTTCTATTCTTCATGATAATGCTCTCACACAAGTAAACAGAGAAGAACTTGAATATAAAAAATATAACAATGGCGTAGGATTTTCTCAGCATGATTTTAACGTAAGACGTTGTACTATCGGAGAGAGTAATACAAGGTACATGCCATTCAGAACTAATAACCGTGATGTTATTCTTTTGCATCATGAGAACGCTGATGGTTCAGGACCTCAGGGACGTACCTATGACAGAACTCCTATCAAAGCTCAGATTATTCATCTGGCTGATACTCTTGATAATAACTTCGATCTTACTGCTACTTCAAGAGATAATTACGGAGCCATTATTTATTTTGTAAAATCTAATGCCGGAATACTTTTCTCAAGAGAGATTTCCGATGCATTCTGTAAATCTTTTAAACATAAACATCTTAACAATTTAACTGTTTCAAATATTGATAACTATCTTAGAAAAGCTACAAAGCATTTCAATGATGAGTATTCACAGCAGGAAGTTTTCAATCTTGCTACACTGCTTGCTATGATCATTGACTTTAAGTCACATTATACCTGCAAGCATTCTTCAGGTGTTGCTGTAAACTGTAGACGTATGGCACAGTTCTACAAATTCCCACCAGAAAAGCTGACAAAATATTATCTTGCCGGAGCGCTTCATGATGTTGGTAAGCTTATGATACCAAACTCTATACTTCAGAAGCCTGCAAGACTTGATGATGCAGAGTACGAAATAATGAAGCAGCATGCATATTATACATATGACATTCTGAAGCATATAAAGAAGATGGATGATATTACCATATGGGCTTCTCATCACCATGAGAAACTAAATGGAGAAGGCTATCCATTTGGACTTAGAGAAGAACAGCTCTCTATGGAAGAGCGACTTATGACATGTTGTGATATTTATCAGGCTCTTACAGAGGAAAGAGCTTATAAAGCTGGTTATTCTCACGAAGAAGCTATGAGAATAATGAGAGACATGGTAATTAAGGGAGAGATTGATAATAGTATTGTCTCAAATATGGATATGGTTTTCGCAAATAAATCCTGGGATAAGAGCATTCCTACATCAATTCTTACAACTTAATAAAAAATAAAGAAAAAGTTCACAATCTTTTCACAATATAAACTAATTGTCTTCATAAAAGGTTGATATATTGTAATTGTTCCAAGAAGGATTCTATACCTTCCCCCACATTTTTTCATACTAGGGAGCTGTCGCCAAGCAGCTCCCTTTGGTATTTATATAAGAAAAAAGTTCGGTAGATTTTACCGAACTTTTTTCTTATTTATAAAACGTATAAAATTCATTTCCTTCATCTTCGCATTTTATCTGGAACAGATATCTCTGAAGACGAACTTCCTGATCCTCTATCGGATCATAATATCTTATAAAATCATCATTATAACTTACAACCAGTACATATCTATCCGAAAGTCTGGCAGCAAATGGATAACCATCACTCAGATATCCTATAGCTGTATCCAGCTTAACACCCGAGATATTTATACCCTTAACATCCGTGCCATACATTTCAAAGCTTTCCATCCAGTTGTCCATGGCCCGAACCTCATCATAGTTTGATGGAAGGTCTGCCGCCAGAGTACACATATAGCAGCAGGCAGCCAGCGTATCTTCGTCTCTATCAACCGCCTTATAATCAAAGGTTCCCGCTACAGTAAGATAAGGTCTAGATTGTTTTTCCTTATACAAGGTGGAGCCATATGCATCTACTACAAATCCGCCTTCTTCATAAACCTCCTGCACCGCTTTTCCTACGCTGTAGGATGAACCTGTTATTCCTGTAGGGGCATAAATGTAAATTGACTTCTCATCTATCTTGGAATCCTCATCAACAATTTCAGCCTCGTTTTCATTGAAGGCAACCTTAGCAAAGAGTTCCTCATTTTCGGAATTTACATAGATGTTATCTGGCATCTTAAGCCTTACAACATCATTGCCAGCTTCATTTTCAGCAATCACAGTCCTTATTCCACCGGAATCCTTATCGGTCTTATAGGAAATGTAATCTGCCTCCGCCTTTTCTCTTTCACCTGTTTCGGCATTAACTGTAACTCTGTCCAGATAGATTGTGCTATCCTCAAATTTTATTCCTGATATTAAAACACCCTCACGCTCGTACTTCTTTACAACGCTTCCATCTGAACGGGTGATATAAAGCTTATCGAATAAGAATACTGGTGTACCGTCCACATCACGGCTTACATATTCTGGTTCTGAAACACCATATAGGAAGTCCTCTCCCACAAAGCCCATCATAGCCATAACATGCCCAGTTTCTTTTTTCTGAGTTGTCTTTCCAGTGTCGAAATTAATAAGAGTTATTGTAGAGACATTCGTCTGATCATCCTTATCAGGATAAGCAACTACATTCATACCATCAGAAATCATAATCTGACTGGCAGGAATACCAGAAACTAAAATCTCCTTCTGTCCTGAGAAGATATCAGTATCTATCAGGTTATCTCCTATGAGTGTATAGAAATGTCTATTCTTTTTATCAAAATAACAGAATCTTCCAACAGAGAGTTTCATTGCATCAAAGCTCATCTTTGTACTAATGAAACTAAGCTCACGAAGAGTAGCTGTTTCTATATTATATTCATAGAGTGCAATACCATTTTGTCCTTCTCGTGGGCCCTCATTTATTCTTCCATAAACAACAAAATTGATAGCATTGTCCTCTAGAAGAAGGAGCCTCATATCGTATCCCTCCTGAGGGATTCTCTCCTTCTCTGCCTCTTCGGTAGATGTACCATAGGCATTTGAGTAAGTACCTGTTTTATTGTTATAAACCCAGAGACTGTTATCTGCCACAAAAGCTATAGTCTTGGAATCCTCACTTGCAATATACTTTGGACTTCTATCGGATGTAATTCCCAGACTGATGCTATTAGTTACTGCATCAAAACCTGAAGCATCAAAGTCCTGATCAACACTTCTTCTATAATCATGAACATCTATAGAAGCATTTCCGTTGTTGTACTCCATTGTGAAATACTCAGAAATAGCAAATGTATTCGCAGAATTTTCCTCTTCTGAGATAGCCTTATAAACCAGTTCGATAACTGCACTATCTGTTGTTATCTCTTTAATCTTTGGAATTGGATCACTGATTCTCTCTATCTTCATTCCACTGTAGATAACATCTTCGTAAGAGGAATTCAGAGTTACATATCCAGGATTACCATCGGATGTTACTCCTGTTGCTGTAAGTGCATCATACTGAGCACTAAGCGCATCAGCACTACCGAAGATACTGGATATATCTGCTATATTAACGCCCTGCATAGCATCTGTACTTGTAGCTATCACTTCAGACTCATCGTTCTTTATATCTGCCACAGTACCTGAAACATTATATGTTGTTACCGCATCTGTAGAGCTTGCAATGGCTGTTTCAGCAGCATTTCCTTCAAATGCAGCATCACTAAAGTTCTTGGCATATGCAATAAAGTCAGAAAGACGTGATGTTTCGAGTCTTACAACTCTTGTGTAATATCTTATAGGTTCTTTTTTATCAACCTTAATAACAAAGCTGTATTCTGTTCCGACCTTCAGGTCCATTCTAAGCTTTGCAGTATACTGTGTTAATCCCTTATCTGAAGAAACAAATCTGAAGTCTCCATCTTCCACCAGATTTGAACCATCAAAAGAACGGAGCTCATATTTAATATCAGCCCCATTACCAACTTTATCAGCAAGCATAATATCCACAACCTTATCATCACTTACTGGAAAGATGGAATCCCTGTATAGCCCGGTTTCAATAGGGGTAGTGTAACCCTGCATACTATTTATCTTGGTTCCATCGTAAAGGATATAAGCCTTACCCATGGTAGGATTGTAACCTTCCACAGGTCTGGTATTATGCTTTCTGTTCTGTATGAAGTTAAAGGATAGAGCCGCTCCTATAAATATAACTATAAATAGGAGCGACCCAAACAATACACGTTTTATCACTTTATGTTCTTACCTCAAGTTTAATCTCCGAATGAAATACCCAGAGTCTTAGCTTCCTGAATAAGCTGATTATCAGGATCAACGTATTTAAGCTTTCCAGCACTCTCTTCCATAGGAATAGCAGTAACTTCATTATTCTTAAATACTACAAGCTTTCCGAAATCCTTTTCCTTGAAGAGCTCTGCACCCTTTGCACCAAAGCGGCTTGAAAGAACTCTATCGTAAGCATCAGGATTTCCACCTCTCTGTGTATGTCCAGGAACTGCAACTCTGACCTCAGAAGTTGGATACTTCTCCTGGATTTCTTTTGCAACTTCATATGCAATTGAAGGATAAGGTCTCTCAGCGATAACCTTCTTTCTTTCCTTCTTAGGAAGCTTTGCAACCTCCTTAGAAATAGCACCCTCAGCAACAACGATGATAGCAAACTTCTTGCCCATCTTTCTTCTCTTCTCGATAGTCTTATAAACCTTCTTCATATCGTAAGGGATTTCTGGAAGAAGAATAACATCCGCTCCACCAGCTACACCGGCGTAAAGTGTGATCCATCCTACCTTATGTCCCATTGTCTCGATAACGAATACACGGTTATGTGACTCAGCTGTTGTGTAGATGCAGTCGATTGCATTTGTCGCAACATCTATAGCGCTCTGGAAACCAAATGTAACATCTGTTCCCCAGATATCATTATCAATTGTCTTTGGAAGTCCGATAACATTCAGACCTTCTGTATATAACCTGTGAGCTGTCTTCTGAGAACCATTTCCACCGAGAACAAAGAGTCCATCCAGACCAAGCTTCTTATATGTCTTGATCATTGCAGGAACCTTCTCAACTCCATCCTCTGTTGGCTCATCAAGATATTTGAAAGGCACTCTGGAGGTACCGAGAACTGTACCACCCTTTGCAAGAAGTCCAGAGAATTCCATTGGCTCCATCTTCTTGTAATTTCCATATATCAGTCCCTTATATCCTTCCAGGAAACCATATATCTCAACATCTCCAAAAAGATTCTCAAGTCCCTTAACAACTCCACGCATTGTTGGATTAAGTGCCTGACAATCTCCACCACTAGTTAATATACCTATCTTCTTCATTTAGCAACCCCTCCTATAAGTTTTATAATTCAACTCTGCCTTCCAGCGCACGCATCAGTGTAACTTCATCAGTAACCTCCAGGTCCCCACCTACAGGAACTCCACTGGCTATACGCGAAACCTTTATACCGGCTGGCTTAACCATCTTCGAAATGTACATAGCTGTAGCTTCGCCCTCAACACTTGAGTTAGTAGCAATGATCAGCTCATCTACATCTTCTCTCAAACGGACCATTAATTCCTTGAGCCTTATCTCCTGAGGACCAATGCCCTGACTAGGATTTATGACTCCGTGGAGAACATGATAAACCCCATCATATTTTCCAGTTCTTTCATAAGCCGCCATATCTCTTGGTGATTCAACCACCATGATTGTCTTATGGTCTCTGTTAGCTGCTGCACATACGGGACAGACTTCTTTATCTGTTATAGTATAACATTCTTTGCAGTATTTTATATTTTTCTTTGCACTAATAATGGCATTTGAAAGAGCCTCTGCTCTGTCCTCCGGCATACCGATAATATAAAATGCCAGCCTTTGAGCACTTCTTGCACCTACACCAGGCAGGTGGCTAAGCTCTTCAATAAGTCTGCTTACTTCACCACCGTATAAATCCATTAGAATAGACCTCCAAGGCCTCCACCCATACCACCGGTAATCTTACCAAGCTGCTCTTTCTCATCATCAGCCTGCATTCTGATGGCCTCATTTACTGCTGCCATAATAAGATCCTGGAGCATTTCAACATCATCAGGGTCTACAACTTCCTGATCAATAGTAATAGATGTAATCTCCTTCTGTCCATTAATCTTAACTTTAACAACTCCGCCACCTGCAGATGATTCGTATTCCTTCTCTTCAAGTTCTGCCTGTGTCTGTTCCATCTGCTTCTGCATTCTCTGAGCCTGCTTCATAAGGTTATTCATATTACCCGGCATCATTCCTCCAGGATATCCACCTCTTTTAGCCATGTCTTTCTTCCTCGCTTTCCATTATTTTAACGTCGTATTTTATTCTATTTAATGCGAAGGAGGATTTATCCATTTTTCCTCCTCGGCCATTTACATATCTTACATCAAGTTCTACTGTTTTTTCCAGCTTCTCAGATAATTTCTCTGCAAGAATCTCTCTGTTCCTTGGCTTGGATAAGTAAATATTTTTAAGAGAATCCTCTTCCTCTGTATAGAGAACGATCACCAGCTTTGCCGGTCCTTCCGGAGAATAGTCCTTGGCAGGTTCTACATCCGTTCCATTTACATAGCCAAAATGAAGTGGATTCAGCTGTCTGATTATCTTGTTCCAGTTGTTAGCAAGATTCATTATATCTTCCTGAGTAGCAGGGGGATATGTACTCTTAATGTTATTTACAACTGCCTCGCTCTGCTGCGTTGAATCGTACGTAACTTCTCTTTTCGCATTTTCTTCAGTAAGCACCTGAACATCTCTGATTGCCTCGGATATTCTTCTGTCCAGTTCCCTGTCCACCTTTGCATCTATAAGTGCTTCTATTTCTCTGGTGTTGATGGCATTTAGCGAAACATCAGGAACCTTTACAGTTTCCGTAGCAACCTGAGGCGTAGTCTTGTACATCATCTTAATGACAGCCAGTTCGAGGGTAACTCTCTTTACTGATGACTTTCTGATATCTGCACAAAGTATCTGAAGATTATTCAGATAGCCAGCTATATCTTCCACATCATAATCAGCTCCGATTGAAAGCATCTCTTCAACATTTTCTTTTGTCAGATCCAGTTCTTCACTCAGATCAGGAGATATCTTTAAGAACAAAAGATTTCTCATAAACCAGGTAAGGTCATCAGAAAACTTGGTCAAGTCCTTTCCATCCCAGATAGTCTCATTGATTATATCCAAAGCCTTCTCCGGATCCTTCTGGGCTATAGCCTGGAACATTCTAATATAAACATCTACAGAAACAGCACCAACTGTTTTCAGTACGCTGTCTCTATCCAGTTCTTTGCCAATGTTTGCGGAAATGCATTCATCCAGGATTGAAAGCGCATCTCTCATGGAACCATCTGCCAGACGTGCAATATAGAGAAGCGCATCTCGCGAAGCCTTCTCTCCTTCCTTGTCCAGAATCTCCTGCATTCTATCAGCAATTGTTTCTATAGATATTCTATGGAAATCAAACCTCTGACATCTGGATTTGATAGTAACCGGAAGCGAAAAATCATCTGTAGTAGCCAGAATGAAGATAACATATTCCGGTGGTTCTTCCAGAGTCTTCAGAAGAGCATTATAAGCCCCTTTAGATAATTGGTGTGCCTCGTCAATGATATAAACAAGGTACTTACCCTGAGCCGGTGCATATTGCACTGCCTCATTTATCTGACGGATGTTATCCACACCATTATTAGAAGCCGCATCTATCTCGATAACATTTAACGAACTGCCATCTGCAATCGCCTTACAGCTTTCGCATTCTCCGCAGGGACCATTCTCTGTAGGATGCTCGCAGTTCATTGTCTTTGCTATAAGCTTGGCAACTGTAGTCTTACCAGTTCCTCTGGTTCCACAGAGGAGATAAGCGTGTCCAACTCTATTATGTGCTATTTGATTTTTTAATGTTGTAACAACGTGTTCCTGACCCTTTACTTCGTCAAAACTATCAGGGCGGAACTTTCTATACAGCGCTAAATAAGACATAATAATTCCTCTCAAAATACTCCATACATTATACAATGATAATGTTCTTTCTACAAGTTAAACTGGGGTTAACTAAAGGTTTATACTAGCGTTTATAATCCTGGGGTGTTATACTATAGAAGTTGTAGTAAATTAACGATTTTTGAGAGGTTTATTATGGCTTTCGAAAAGAATTCAAAAGAAACGGAAGTTCAGGATGAGAAGCTCGCCGCCGAAAAGGAAGCGCTCCTGAATGAAATAAAACAAACCTACGGAATTGAAGTTCCAAAAGAGGAAGCTGAAGAAGTTGTTGACGATGCTGTAGAAACAACACAGGAAACAGCCGAAGAAACTGCGGCCGATACGATTGCAGATACGGTTAAGGATTCAGAATCGGATAGTCCTCAGTCAGAAAGCTCAGATAGCTCCGGAGAACCTGGAGAGCTTACAGATGAAGATCTTGAGAGCTCCTACAATGAGACCATCAGTATTACTGCTAAAGAACCACTTCCAAAATATGGAAAATGTTTTGCTTTTGTTCCGATAGCATGTGGAACTACTCTTCTGGCTGTTATTCTGGGACACATCCCACCAATCAATATGGGAATCCCTTCCAACAGCACCATAAGATATATCTACATTGGATTTGGATGCCTGCTGGCTGTATTAGCACTTCTACTGATAGTAAATGCCATCGCCGAGGCTCACATATACGAAAACATTCAAATGGGAAAGCTTGTTACAACCGGAGTTTACAGCAAGACAAGAAATCCTATCTACGCAGGAGTGATATTCGGATGTACAGGAATCCTCTTTATATCAGGAAATGCATTTATGTATGTACTTCCAATTATCTATTGGTTCCTGCTCACCTATATGCTTATCAATACTGAGGAAGTTATTCTCCGAAGAAGATTCGGACAAGATTATAAAGAATATATGCAAAAGACAAATAGAATAGCGCCAATACCAAAGAGGGAGGAGTAATTATAACTCCTCCTCTTTCATATCCCTCTCTTTATTAAATGCGTCATACAAACATGGAACAAGTACAAGTGTAAGTATAGTTCCATAAACAAGTCCACCTACCACAACGATTGCCATAGGCTGGGACATTTCAACTCCTCGTCCCATTCCGATAGCCATTGTAGACATGGAAATGATTGTTGTGAGTGCGGTCATAAGAACCGGACGAAGACGGGTTTTAGCCGAATTGATTATCGCCTCTTTCTTCTCCATTCCCTCACGTCTAAGCTGATTAATATAATCTACCAGCACAATACCGTTATTAACTATGATACCAGCCAGCATTACGAATCCGACCATAGCTATAACAGAAACTGCCTTTCCTGACATAAAGAGTGAAAGGAAACCACCAGTAAATGCAAGAGGTATAGTAAACATTATAATGAATGGTGACTTAAGACTCTGGAACTGAGCTACCATTATGAGATAAATGAGGATTACAGCCAGCAGCATCATAAGTAGGAGCTGACGCATAGCATCATTTATAGACTCATTTTCACCCTTCATTGTTATCGAATAACCTTCCGGTACCGAAATGTCATCCAGCTTATCCTGAATATCATTTCCCACAAGTCCAATATTTCTGTCTCCTGTAAGTGTACCAGTTACATTTATATATCTATCCTGACTATCTCTAAGAACAGTTGAAAGCTCTTCCTGTTCTGAGAAAGTAACTATCTTTGATAAAGGAATTTCCTTTGTCTCATTGTTAGTCTTATCTGTATATTCGAATTTCATTTTCTTCAGGTCATCGATGGTAATCTCTGCCTGCTCATCTGTTTCAACAAAGACATCATAATCTTTAACATCTGTCTCGATGGCTGTTGTAGATTTAGTTGATGCAAGCTTAGCTGAAACTGTAGTAAATACCTGAGCAACAGTCATTCCATAATCAGCAGCTTTTTCCTTATCTACTGAAATGACAAATGTCTTCGTCATGTTATCAAGACCATTATCAACCTCTTCAATACCATCTGTGGTTTCGATTGCATCTGCAACCTGTGTAGCCAGATTCTGAAGAGTCTGCATGTCACGACCCTTTATCATTACAGAAACACCGCTTCCTGTAAGCATGCTCATATCCATGATTGCTGTACTAACTTCTACTTTACAATCAATCCCCTCAGCAGCGGCATTTATCTTATCTGTAATTTCCTTATTTGTAAGCTTTGTATCTTCTTTTAAAAGAATGTAAATCGAAACTGATGTGCCACCGCTAGAAGAAAGTGCACCCAAAGTTGAACCATTTCCAACCATGGCTCCGATAGTCTCAATATCATCTATCTCAACCAGTCTTTCAGTCAGCTGATCAGCATATTCTGTCATCTGTTCAAAGGTTCTTTCCTCATCATCAGGAGCAACCATATTTACTGTAACCTGATCACTCTGCATTTCAGGAATGAATTCTGTACCACGGCTAAGCGCAAGAGAAATACTTGCTGCAAAAAGAAGAATCATTACTATGAATACAAGAGGCTTAACTTTTATAGCTCCGCGCAGGAACTTTTCATAACCTCTCATAAGCTTATTATCACCCTTATTTTCCTTCTCCTTTGATTTACGAAGAAGTCCCTGAGCCATTGCAGGAACAAGAGTAAGAGCAACTATAAGAGATGCAGAAAGAGTATATGCAATCGTAAGACCCATATCTACAAACAGCTGTCTTGTAAGTCCTTCTGTAAATACGATAGGAAGGAATACACACATGGTAGTAAGGGTTGAAGCTGTAATGGCTCCCGCCACCTGACTGGCTCCATAAACCGCAGCCTTCCTTATGTCTTCCCCTTCTTTTCTGAGACGGTATATGTTTTCAATTACAACGATGGAATTGTCCACCAGCATACCAATACCCAGCGTGAGTCCCGACATGGAAATGATATTAAGCGTAATCTTTGTAAAGTACATAAGTACTACTGCGAAAATAACTGAAAGCGGAATTGCACAGGCAATTATGATAGTAGGTCTGATGTCTCTCAGGAAAATAATAAGTACTATAATGGCCAGGAGCGCACCAACTATCATGTTCTGGAGAATTGACTTAACAATAAGATCAATATAAACACCCTGATTCATAAGTACAGAAAAACTTACTCCGTTTCCTTCTGTCTTCTCCAGACTCTCAAACTTTTCTAAGATAGTATCTGTCACATCACCAGTTGCATAACCTGTCTGCTTTTCAAAAGAAAGAAGGATACCAGGCTCACCGTTAAGCTTTGCATATACTTCACTGGAATCATCTACTGTTTCAACATCAGCTACATCAGAAAGCTTGATGACTCCCACATTGTCCATATTAAGATCTATAAGAACGGTATCCGCAAGAGCTTCAGCATCCTGAATGTCATCTCCTACCTTTACAAGATACTGACCATCCTTGCCATTTGCATATCCTGCAGGCATTTCAAAATTCTGCGCAACAAGAAGATTATTTAATGTATCAATGGACAGAACAGAATTCAGATCTGCGGAATCCTTTGTACTTTCAAGTGTACTTTCTACAGTCTCCTCCGCACTCTCAATTTCAGAAAGCGCACTTGCAAGTGTAGCAGATGTTTCAGCCAGTGAAATACTCTGCTCTATTTCTGTTTTATTAAGAGTTTCAAGAGCCTCGCTCGTAGTTGTTTTTCCATCTTCAACTTCTTCTATTGCAGATTCAAGAGTTTCAATTCCTGTACTTATCTCAACTCTTGTTTCCTCCAGCTTTCCAACCGCTGTAGGAATATCTTCATATGTATTTACAGTAATTCCATACTCAGCTAAGGCAGATGTATTCTCCTTAATCTGAGCATTGACCGCATCCAGCTGAGCCGTAAGTGTAGCCTGCTGGGTTTTTGCAGTTACTATGTCCATTCCAGCAGATGCCTGGAATGTAGTATCATCCAGAAGTCCTTGGTCATAAAGAGCTATTACAGAATCAAGACTGATGATAGCATCTCCCAGTGACTTTGCACTGTCATATGTAGTATTTAAGGTATCAATAGTATCACCCAGAGTGTCATATGTATCCTGGTAGGTTTCCTTCTGATCCTCCAGATCCTCTCCGGTCTGATAAAGTTCTATCTGTGTGGATTCAAGTGTTGCCAGATTTTCACTGACTGTATTAGCAAGAGTTTTCTTTCCTGATTCAACCGCATCCTGACCAGATTCCACCTCTTCCTTCGAAGACTGAAGATCATCCTTTGTATCCTGGAACTGATCATCTATCTCCTTCATAATCTTGTCATTCAGCTTATCTATCTTGTCCTGGTTCATTGTAACCTGAACAGTCTCTGTAACTCCTCCAGTTGTTGTAACCGAAGCAACACCTTCTATACTTTCCAGCTTTGGCTGAAGATCTGTTTCCAGATAATCACTAAGCTCAATGTTATCCATATCATCAACGCTGACTGCAGCGACCATAACCGGCAGCATATCCGGATCAAGCTGCATTACAATAGGAGTACCTATAGAATCATCAAAGGTACCTGTTATCTGATCCAGACTCTGCTGTATTTCTATAAGAGTCGCATCCATATTTGAACTTTGTTCATACTCGAGAATTACAGTTGAATAACTGTTATAGGACATGGATTGAATGTTTTTTAGATTTGAGGTTGTAGCCAGAGCAGCCTCAATTGGGGCTGTAACATCCTTCTCAACCGATTCCGGACTGGCGCCCATATCTGTTGTAATGATCATTACGTAAGGAAGGTTCATATTTGGAAGCAGGTCAGCTGTCATTCTCATTAAGGCAACTATGCCTATAACTATAACAGCTATAACACCTACAAAAACCGTATATGGCCTTTTTACACTAAATTTTGATATCATAATTTTCTCCGTTTGGGGTTTAATATTAAACAAATAAAAACCATAAAGCTGAAGCTTAAACGCTCCAGCTTTACAGTTTACGCTTTTTGTAAAATTATTTCAATAACAGATACTTTAAGTTTATATTAATTTTATGCACTGAAATCAAGTTCTTCAAGTGGCACTGGTCTGCTAAACAGGAAGCCCTGAGCCATATTTACACCTGCATTCTTTATGAAGTCATACTGAGTATCAGTCTCAACACCCTCAACAAGGGATCTGAGTCCCAGATTCTTTGTCATCTGAACAATAGCAGTTACAATAATACCAGTCTGAGGATTTGATTCCAGAGTTCTCATAAACTTCATATCCACCTTGATAACATCAAAGTTGAATTCCTGAAGAGAATTAAGTGATGAATAACCACTTCCGAAATCATCCAGCCATACTTCAAAGCCATTTGACTTAAGCAAACTAATCTTCTCAATAAGATCTTCACTATTGTTTTCCAAAGCACTTTCTGTCACTTCAATATGAAGATTCTTAGGATCTACATTTGAGGACTTTACTTCATCTATAATAAATTCAACAATATCCGTAAGCATGAAGTCGAGTCTCGAAAGATTTATCGATACAGGAACAATCTGTCCTGCCTTTTTTTGCAGCTCCTTTTGATCCTCGCAAACCTGTTTCGCAATAAACATATCAATCTTATGTATAAGCTTAGCTTCCTCAAGTACAGGAATGAAATCTCCCGGTGAAAGAAAACCATGAATAGGATCAATCCATCTTGCAAGAGCCTCAAGCTCAGTAATCTTTCCAGTATTAATATCCACAACAGGCTGATAGAATACCTTGAGATAACCATTTTCTGTTGCTTCATCTATATGAGAGATGACATATTGCGATAAGCGGTTCTTAGTTTCAAGTTTCTCATCGTATACAGCATAGTACTTTGTAACATCATGTTTTATGCTATCACATGCAAGCTTGGCCTTATCACAGATTGCTCCCACAAATTCTCCAGATTCACATATTGTAATTCCTGCCTTAATGCTCATCTGTACATTTCCGAAAAGTGGTTCAATCTTTGTTTTTACAGTTTCAAGAGAATCAAAAGCCAGCTCTTTATAAGTAAGCACTACAAAATGATCTTCAGCAAATCTGGCAACAAGTCTGCCCTCAAACTCCTCCTTAAGAATAGCAGAAATATTTCTAAGGAGTTCATCTCCCTTTCTAAAGCCATATTCCTCATTATAGCCTTTGAAATTACCAATATTGTAATAAACAACAACAGGCTCTTTTTCCATATCAAGAACGTTGCTGATAAGTTCATCAGCTCTTACGCGGAAGAACTGCATGTTTGGAAGACCTGTTACAGCGTCTATACTGTTAACACTTGGATCGGTAACAACCTCTGAAAGAATATCTGTCTGTCTCTTGAAGCTGTCATCATAAGCGAATCCATCAATAACGTCAGCATGTTTTTGTCTCTGTACTTCTGAAAGTCTTACATCAGCATGTCTTACAATATCCCGGATCATTTCGCGAGAATCAGGATTACCATAAACATAAACAATAATGCATGTTGGGTGAATTATTTTGCTGTCCACGGTAACCTCTGTGAAATTCTCTTTTACCTTAGCAAGCTTATCCTTGAAATCCTTCTCAGAAATATCTTTTGCAATAACAAGGACCTTCTCGCTTTCAAAACGGAAACATGATTCCTCGCCAAAAGCTTCACGAACCAGCTTACCAAGATATGCAACAACCTCTTCACCAAAAACATGACCATATACATCATTGAGGAATTTATAGTAGCCTATTTCAATTAGACCAAAGAAAACATTTTCACCATGAAAATCATCAGAATCTGTTCTAAGCGCATATCTGTTTTTAAGTCCTGAAATCTCATCATGTCTGGCTCTTCGTTCTGAGAGTACATAGTTCTCAAGGTTATCAAACCTCTCAGCCAAAACAAAGAGATTCAGAAACACCGAACCCATAAGGAAGCTTATAGCATGTACCACATCAATCTTAAATACTTCCGGATTCTTGGTATACCATCCCAAAGCAAAATAGATTGCCATCATTGCGAAAATATAAAGTGTATGTCTGAATGGGTTATCCAGGATAAATACCGGCATGCAAATAAGCATGAGGAAAAAGGTAACCGTTGGCGTTCCAGGATCCCATACAGTACCCATGAGAATACCGTATATAATCATCGGAGTCTGTATCAAATAAAATATCAAAGTACTTCTCCGAACCTTATCCCTTACAAAGTAATATCTAATAATTGTTACAACAAGAAAATATACCAGAATAAAAACACTCAGAATAAATCCATTCGTCTTTTTTATTCCAACATTAGATAAAACATTGATAGAAGCAACGAGAAGCGCGATCAGGAGGAAAGCCTGAATGTTAATATGGTTTCTCAATTCAACTTCATCTTTATATTTGTAATATCGGCTAACACTTAGTCTTTTGAAAAATTTCATACCTTCTCAAAGTCGTTAAATAATAAGCCCCCTATTACTGATTATTTAACATATCCTCTCTAAGCCCAGCGAGCTTCTCTTCTGCATCTGAAATACTTTCACCCTTAACACCGAAATAGAATTTAATCTTTGGTTCTGTACCTGAAGGACGAACGCAGCACCACGCATTATCCTCTAATTCATAATATAGAACATTTGATGATGGAAGACCTGTACTTGTCTTTTCTCCTGTAACAAGATCAACTCTTTCATCAGCCTTGTAATCTCTGGAAGCAAGAACCTTAAATCCACCTAACTCCTTTGGAGGATTAGAACGGAAGTTCTCCATCTTCTTCTGAATCTCAGCAGCTCCGTCAACACCCTTGAGCTCAAGTGTTGCAAGACCTTCTTTATAGTATCCATATTTTTCATAAAGATCCTGCATAGCGTCGCAAAGTGTTTTACCCTGCTTCTTATAGAATGCAGCTACCTCGCAGAGCATCATTACTGCCACAATAGAATCCTTGTCTCTTGCATAAGTTCCTGTAAGACATCCATAGGATTCCTCAAGACCGAATACATAATTATTGCAGCCTGTCTGTTCAAAGATCTTAATCTGCTCTCCAATATACTTGAATCCTGTAAGTACCTCGATGCAGCGTGCATTGTAAGCTGCCGCAATTGCCTTAGCAAGATCTGTTGTTACGATTGTAGTAACAAGAGCTGGATTCTCAGGCATTGTACCTGTAGCCTGGCGCTCTCTGAAGATGTATTCTGCAATGAGCATTCCGGACATATTTCCAGTGAAGCTCATATATTCGCCTGTCTTAGTATCCTTAGCATAAACACCAAGTCTGTCCGCATCAGGATCAGTTGCAAGAACTATATCTGCATCCACATCCTTAGCAAGCTTAAGCGCAAGCTCCCAAGCCTTTGGATCCTCTGGATTAGGATATGAAACAGTTGGGAATGAACCATCTGGAATCTTCTGCTGTGGCTCTACATAAACCTGTGTAAATCCAAGATCCTTAAGAACTCTTCTTACAGGCACATTTCCTGTACCATGAAGTGGTGTATAAACGATCTTAATATCTTTAGCCATCTCAGGAATGACTTCTGGATGAATACTCTGTGCCTTTACATTAGCAATAAACTTTTCATCGAAATCTGTTCCGATGATATTGAAGAGACCAAGTGCTCTAGCATCATCCTCATCCATTGTCTTAACCTGGGCAAAATCTGTAACCTTGGCAACCTCTGCCATAATACCTGTATCATGAGGAGGTGTAACCTGAGCTCCATCCTCCCAATAAACCTTGTATCCGTTATACTCTCTTGGGTTATGACTTGCTGTCACAACAATACCAGCTATACATCCCAGTTCTCTAACAGCAAATGAAAGCTCTGGTGTTGGACGAAGTGATTCAAATAAATAAGTCTTAATACCATTAGCATTCAGACATTTTGCAGCTTCACGTGCAAACTCAGGTGACATGATTCTTGAATCATGTGCAATTGCAACACCCTTATCCTGTCCATTATGCATAAGAATATAATTTGCAAGACCCTGTGTAGCCTGTCTTACTGTATAAATATTCATACGGTTTGTTCCAGCGCCTCTTACACCACGCAGACCACCAGTACCAAATTCAAGACTTCTATAAAATCTATCCTCTATCTCTTTTTCATCACCCTTGATAGCCTCAAGCTCAGCTGTTGTCTCCTCGTCAAAATAAGGATTTTCAAGCCATGCTTTATAAGCATCCATATAATTACTCATTTTAAAATGCCTCCCTAAAATATATCTTTTAATGTGTACTTTTTCCTTATCCACATAGGTAGTATTATTATACCATTATTTATAGTATTATGGCTATCAAATATTGCTTTATTTTACCGTTTTTTTGTTTTTTATTTTACATATTTTGAAATTGTGTTATCATATCATATCGAAACCTTAACTAAGCAACATAAAAGGTGAGGAAAATGAAGAAAATAATACTTACCGGCGGTGGAACAGCCGGACATGTAACCCCAAACATAGCTCTTATGCCAAAGCTTAAAGAGCTGGGGTATGAAATTGAATATATTGGTTCTAAAAAGGGAATTGAAAAAAAGCTCATTGAAGAGCTTGGTATCCCATATTATGGAATATCATCCGGAAAGCTGAGACGTTACCACGACATCAAGAATTTTACTGATCCATTCAAGGTATTCAGAGGATTCGACGAAGCTAACCTGCTGATGAGAAAGCTGAAGCCAGATGTCATCTTCTCAAAGGGCGGATATGTAACTGTTCCAGTTGTTCTTGCAGCACATATACACAGAGTTCCTATCGTTATTCACGAATCAGATATGACTCCTGGACTTGCAAATAAGCTTGCACTTCCACACGCAACTAAAATATGCTGCAACTTCCCAGAAACAAAGGAGCTGTTTTCTGACAGAGCTACAGTTACAGGTACGCCTATCAGACAGGAGCTGTTCCAGGGCGATAGCAAAAAAGCTTTTGAATTCTGTGGATTCGCAGAACAAAAACCTACCATCCTCATAATTGGAGGAAGTACAGGTAGTGCCGCAATCAATAAAGCTATCTGGAGTTGTCTGGATGAATTATTAAAGAAGTTCAATGTTGTACATCTCTGTGGAAAGGATAATGTGAACAAGTCCTTAATCGACAAAAAGGGATATGCCCAGTACGAATATATTAAAGACGAGTTGAAAGATCTTTTCGCTCTTGCAGATGTGGTAGTTTCAAGAGCTGGCGCAAATGCTATCTGCGAATTGCTTGCACTTAGAAAGCCTAATATTCTGATACCACTTCCACTTACTGCCAGCAGAGGTGACCAGATCCTGAATGCTGAGTCTTTTGCAAACAGTGGTTACAGCTATGTTCTTAAGGAAGAGGATGTAGATAATCAGACACTCATGAGTGCAGTAAACGAAGTTTATGACAGAAGCGATAAATACATAGACGCAATGAATAAAAGCGAACTTGCAGATTCCATTAATACCATAACCGAGATAATAGAATCTGTTGTAAAACAAAAATAAAGAATTTTAAGCACCAAAAAAGGCTTCCGGAAATCCGGAAGCCTTGATTTTTTTAATTATCAGCCACCAAGCTCAACGAGGCAATCAAGTGTTTTCTGATAGTAAGTTGACTTATCAGACTCATTGTACGTTGATTCATCTACTTCAATTGTTGCTGGATATGCAGACTTTCCTGTTTCTATAACATCATCACCTATCTTGATTTCCTTACCATCCTTTGTGATGTGGAAAATAAGTCTTACATGAGCATTAGTATGTGTTACCATACCATCATCATTTGTCTCATTTTCGAAGGAAATAGTAGTCTTATATCCATCAGCATAAACATCATATGAACCATTACCTGCATCATCTACAGATATCTCTTTAATAGTCCATGCCGGATTTCCAACAGCCGCCTCAAAAACAGCGCCAAATTCTTTTTCCTTATTCTTTGGGATAGTTGCTGACTTAAGAACATCAACTATTTCACTATAATTGGAATTAGTCTTCATCTGGATGGTCTGTGTGATAGGATTCTTATACTGTCCTGGAAGCACAAAATAAACACCAGCTATAACAGCACACGCAATCACTATACCAAGAATGATTCTACCTATTTTATTTGCCATAATACTCTCTCCTTATCACTTCTATGACTTTATTTTAAAGGTTTCAACTTAGAAGATTTCTTTCTCTAATTGATAAATATAACCTTCAATAAGCTGCATTCTTTTTGAATACTCTGTTCTTGCCGCTTCTGTTTTGCAGCATCTGATAAGAGGTTTATTCTGACGATAGAATTCCTTGATACGATAATAAGCTTTTTTATATGTCGCATCATCTTCATCAGCTGTAACCATACAGTCACGCATAATGCCAACTGCACCAACCTCATCCAGCAAAACCGAATCCATAACAATCTTGCATTCCAGAGACAGATCCTTGTCTGTATCTAACTCTTCGCAGGCCATTATGATCTCGCCTACTTTTACTATAAGCTCAGGGCTTACTCCAATGCTATCCAGATATTCAACAGCCACCTCAGCACTAACCTCGCTACTTGGTCTGTCCTGTTCCCATCCGATATCATGAAGAAGCGCAGCAAGAACAATGACATCAAGGTCACCGCCAAGCTTCGCCTGTAATCTTATAGCCCATCTATACACACGCATAGTGTGATCATATATATTTCTGAAGGGATACTGTTCAGTCGCCCTATTTTCAGAAGCTGTTTTCTTAACAAATTCAATTACTTCTGAGTAATCCATCCTATGCTAACCCCTAACACTTTTGTTTGGTAAACTACACCATTATATAGTCTAGAAACACTTATATAATAATAACACTTTCACTTAAATATTTCTACATTTTTTTAAAACCGCGCGACCAGCTTTGTAAAGCCCCAACGAGCGTACCTTAAGCAGTTAACTCAACCCAGGTAGCCTCACGGCGCACAGAGAGGTTCTACTTAGTGCTGCTTTGTTCCCAACCTGACACGGTTCGCAGATTCCTGTCGCGTAAGACCTAGATTTCAACGTCACTTACCAAGAACAGCCTCGCAAGAATCAGTCCGAGACTGGTCATCACCCCTGCTATAGCGGATTGCAGGTACAGGGCACCGCTATCTCCCCGGCTGCGCGGAAGTTTTATAACTATATCAGTATACATAATACATCAGAATAAGTCAATGGGACCTGACCCTACTGACTTATAGATCTGTCCCTACTGACTTATTTCTTAGTTCTTTAAAGAAGGTTTTCAGCATTTCGGAGCATTCTGTTTCGAGAATTCCCCTGGTTACATTCACCTGATGATTAAATGCTTTCATATCCAGAAGGTTGATAATGGAGCCTGCACAGCCAGCCTTCGGATTCATGCAGCCAATAACAACTTCGGGAATTCTGGCCTGAACTATGGCTCCGGCACACATCTGGCATGGTTCCAGTGTAATGTACATAGTGCAGTCCTCAAGTCTCCAGTCGCCAATTACCTTGGAAGCTTTTTTTATGGCCATCATCTCAGCATGGGCCAGACTCTGCTTATCCTTGTTCCTGCGATTATAACCTTTGGCAATCACCTTGCCGTCATAAACAATGATGCATCCTATAGGAACATCGCCATTCTCATATGCTTTCTTTGCCTGGCGAAGAGCCTGTTTCATATATTTCTGATGCTGTTTTTCCAGCATCTCTTTTTCTTCGTCTGTTTTCTTATTCATCTTTGCACTTACTTTTTTATTCTTCAATATAAAAATTTTGACCATGTATCAAAACACATAAATCAGATTTTTAAGACCACATAAATCTAAGACAGGGCATCACTCAGTGCCGCAAACTCCTGAAGTCCCAGAGCCTCACCTCTTACTCTTGTATCAAGCCCGAGACTGGTTAATGCATTCTCAACTTCTTCTCTACTGTAAGACAGACCCTCAAAATTCTTCACCGCATTTGCCAGGGTTTTTCTTCTCTGGTTAAATGCAGCCCTGATCAGTTTAAACATATGTCTCTCATCCTTCACCTTAACAAAAGGTTCTTCCAGACGTTTTAATCTGATAACTGCCGAGCCAACATTAGGTCTTGGCATAAAGCAATTTGGAGGAACATTCGCCGCAAGATAAGGATCAGCATAATACTGAACCGCAAGAGAAAGCGCTCCATAATCTTTTGATCCAGGTTCTGCCTTCATTCTATCAGCAACTTCCTTCTGTATCATTACTGTAATTGAATCAGCAGGAACTCTGGATTCCAGAAGGTTCATGATGATAGGTGTTGTGATGTAATAAGGAAGATTAGCAACTATCTTGAAAGGCTCGCCGCCAAAGATAGCTCCTATATCCTGTTTCAGAATGTCACCGTGAATAACATTCACGTTATCGTAGTCAGCCAAAGTTTTTTCTAGAATAGGAATCAGCTTGTCATCTATCTCAACTGCCGTAACAGACTCAGCCGCCTCAGCCAGATACTGAGTGAGGGTTCCTATTCCAGGGCCTATTTCCAAAACCTTTGTGGACTTATCAATTTCCGCTGCCGCAATAATCTTGTCGATAACATGCGAATCGATAAGGAAATTCTGACCATAGTTTTTTCTGAATGTGAAATTGTTTTCCTTAATAACCCTGATGGTTTCCTGTGGGTTACTTAGCATTTTTTCTTTATCCATGTTTTAATATTTTACCTCAAAGCACTCTACTGACTTAAGACGCCAAAGATAACATTTATCATTAAAGTCTATACAATTTCAGTGCATTTTCGTAAGTTATTTCTTCTACCAGTTCCGGAGTCATTTCTTTAATCCGGGCAATCTCTTCAATGACAAGGTTCAGATATCCAGAGTCGTTTCTCTTTCCTCTGTTAGGCGATGGTGCAAGGTATGGGCTATCTGTTTCCAGCACAATAGACTGGATAGGGATAGATGCAACCGCCCTCTTTAGTTTCTTGGAATTCTTAAAGGTCACCACTCCGCCTATTCCAAAGAAGAATCCCATTTTTATAAACTCTCTTGAAAGCTCCTCTGAATATGAATAACAATGAACAACTCCGCCTATTTCTTCAGCGTGAGCTTCCTTCATCAGATTAACTGTATCCTGAGCTGCATCACGGCTATGAATAACTATTGGAAGTCCAAGTTCACGGGCAAGCTCCATCTGAGCCTTGAACCATTTATGTTGTAATTCCTTTGAAGGCTCATCGTAATGATAGTCCAGTCCAATCTCTCCAATCGCAACTATCTTATCATTGGACTTTGCAATTTGGCGAAGCTCCTCCAGGTCAGAATCTGTCATTTCTCCCACGTGGTGAGGTATAACTCCGATTGCCCCATATATATAATCATATTTCTTTGTAAGTTCATCTGTCATTCGGGAAGTCGGAAGGTCACAGCCAATATTTGTAACTCTGGCCACACCCTTCTCCTTCAGTCCTTTATCCAGAAGATATTCTCTATCCAAATCGAACTGATCATCATCATAATGTGCATGTGTGTCAAATATCATAATTTATACCGTTTTCAATCCCATCTTTACCTTGTATTATCTAGCCAAATCAGCTATAATACTAGTTTGTGTACTTGGCTGAAAATAATGCCCCATCAGGAACAAATACACTGATGTACTATACCATATTTTCTGCCACATATAAAGTATACACTTGAGAAGGAAATGGAGGCTTATTATGATATCAGAATTCTACAAAGAAATGACTGGAAAAGAATCAGTAATACGTCAGTTTTTTGACTTTGCAAGAAAGCGTGCTGCTGAGATGGGACCTGACAGCGTACTGAACTTTTCTATCGGAAATCCATCAGTACCTGCACCTCAGAGTTTTACTGATGCGATCATAGATATAACAAAGAATGGTGACCCAGTTAAGCTTCATGGTTACAGTCCTACACTTGGTCAGGATTCAACCAAGAAGGCAATTGCTGATTCACTTAACAGAAGATTTGGAATGAACTACACAGCAGGACACATCTTCCCTACATCAGGTGCAGCTGGAGCTCTTGCTCATGCAATCAGATGCGTTGCAGGCGAAGGTGATACAGTACTTACATTCGCGCCTTACTTCCCAGAATACATTCCATATGTAAACGGAACAGGTGCAACACTTAAGGTTGTCCCAGCTGACTACGATACATTCCAGATCAATTTCGAAAAATTCGAAGAGATGCTTGATGAGAATGTTGCAGCAGTACTCATCAATTCACCAAACAATCCATCAGGAATTGTTTATACAACAGAGACAATCACAAAGCTGGCTGATATTCTTACAGCAAAGCAAAACGAATTTGGTCATGAAATATTCCTTATCACTGATGAACCATATAGAGAGATTGTATTTGAGGGAGTTGATAGTCCATTCCCTTCAAAGTTCTATGACAATTCAATCTGCTGCTACTCATTCAGTAAGTCACTTTCACTTCCTGGTGAGCGTATTGGATATATGGCAGTTAATCCTGCAGCTAAGGATGCAGACCTTCTGGTTCCTATGGCTGGTCAGGTTTCAAGATTCACAGGTCACAATTGTCCAACCGCACTTATGCAGTTTGCAATTGAAAGAGTTATAGATGAAACAAGTGATCTCAGCATTTATGAGGAAAATGCAAACCTCCTCTATAAGGAGCTCACAAGAATAGGCTACAAGATTGTTAAGCCTATGGGTACATTTTACATGATGCCTCGCGTACCATCAGAGAATGGCGATGCCAACGAGTGGTGCTGGAAGGCAGCAAAGGAACTGGGTCTTATAACTGTTCCGGGCGACAGTTTCCAGTGTCCAGGACATTTCCGTATTTCTTATTGTGTACCAACTGAAATGATTGAGAAGGCTATACCTCTGTTTGAGAAAGCTTTTGAATTTTAATCAAACTGACTGTTAAAGTATTATAGGGGAATATACTTTTAAGGAGAACTTACATCATGGATACCGACATAACATTAGGTATGGATTTGGACATTACCGCCAGCGTGGATATGGGACCAGAGAGACTGGCAGGTTTACTTGTTCATCCAACATCATTTCCAGGACCTTACGGAATAGGTGACCTGGGAAAAGGCGCTTACGATTTTATTGACTTTTTGGAAAAATCAGGAATGAAGCTTTGGCAGGTGCTTCCACTGGGACATACAGGTTTCGGTGACTCACCATATCAGCCATTCTCTTCCTTCGCAGGACAGCCACTGATCATCAGCATAGATCATCTGAGACAGTTAAATCTCCTCTACGATGAGGACTTTGCAGCAATGCCACAGTGGAATCCTGAAGATATAAGCTACGGCGATGTGATTGCATTTAAAACAGAATTATTTAAAAAGGCTTACGAAAGATTTCTCGACGAGGATATCCATGACGGATTTTCTACAAACGAAGAAATGATGAAGGCATTCCAGACCTTCAAAGAATCAAACGAATGGTTAGCTGACTATGCACTCTTTATGGCAGGCAAGGATTACCACAAAGGCGCTCCTTGGTACATGTGGGAGGATGATCTAAAATCTCCTACTGCTGCTCAGCGTAAGAAATGGGAAAAGAACCTGGAAAAGGAAATCGGCTACTATGAATTCCTCCAGTTCTTCTTCGATGATGAGTGGATGAAGCTTAAGAAATATGCTAACGATAAGGGTATACGTATTGTAGGTGATATTCCTATCTTCGTAGCCTGGGACAGTGTTGATGTATGGGTTAACAAGAAGCTCTTTAACCTTGATACAAAGGGCTACCCAACTGTAGTTGCCGGTGTACCACCAGATTATTTCTCAGCTACAGGTCAGCTTTGGGGTAACCCACTTTATAAGTGGACTGAGCATAAAAAGACTGGATACGAGTGGTGGTTCGCTCGCATTAAGCACCAGCTTAAGCTTACAGATTATCTGAGAATAGACCACTTCCGTGGTTTCGATAAATATTGGGCAGTACCTTACGGTGAGCCTACAGCTGTAAACGGAAAATGGATGAAAGCACCAGGCGAGAATTTCTTTACCATGCTGGAATCTACTCTTGGTTACCATATGCCTATCATTGCTGAGGACCTGGGTGAGATTGATCACTCCGTAGTTCAGCTTCGTGATAAGTTTGGTTTCCCTGGAATGAAGATACTTCAGTTCGCATTTGAAAATCCAAATGAGAACAACTTCCTTCCACATAATCACGTAAGAAACTGTGTATGTTATACTGGTACACATGATAATGATACTACACTTGGCTGGTACAAGAACTGCTTCGAGCAGTCCAGAGATAAACTGAGAAGATATTTCAGTACAGATGCCAGCGATATCTGCTGGGTAATGATCAGAGCATGCTTTGGTTCTGTTGCAACAATGGCTATCGTTCCTATGCAGGATATTCTGGAGCTGGATTCCTGGGCAAGATTCAACACTCCTGGTGTAGGAGAAGGAAACTGGTCATGGAGATATAAGCAGGATGCACTCACAGAGCATCTCGCAAGCCGTCTCTATGAAACAGCTAAGATGTTCGGTCGTTAAATAGATGAGGTAACAACATGATAAAATTCATCATAATAGGCATATATGCAGTCCTGGCTGTTCTTTTATGCCTTCCAGTCCATCTTTATTTATGGATTTCAATCAAAAAGAATAATTACAAAGGATGGAAAAAGAGCTGGAAATTCATCAACGGATTCTTCGAGTCCCTGATCAAAATGTCTGGTTCGAAAGTTGAAGTCCGAGGAGCTGAGCACCTGAAAGAGGTTCCACAGGATAAGGGTATCCTCTTCATTGGTAATCATACAAGCTTCTTCGATATCATCATCCTTTCTACTATTGTTGACAGACCTATAGGTTTTATAGCAAAGAAGGAATTCAAGAAAATCCCATTCTTCAGCTGGTGGGTTGCAGACCTTGGAAGTCTGTTCCTCGACAGAAAGAATGTCCGCGCCGGTCTTGAAACCATTAAAGAAGGAACTGAGTCAATGAAGAAAGGTCTTTCCATTGGTCTCTATCCAGAGGGAACCAGAAATCACTCCGATGAGCTGCTCCCATTCAAGAAGGGTGGTTACAGAATGGCTGAAGAGTCTGACAGCCCTATCATTCTGGTTGCATTTACTGGTGCTGATGACATATTCGAGAACAACAAACCTATTGGAATAAAGAAAAGTAATGTAATTGTGGAATTTAGCGCTCCTATTTATCCTCACGAGATGGATAAAAAAGAAAGACGCGAAGTTTATGACAATTTCCCTAATGAAATAAAGAAAATGCTGGATACCCATAAATAAGGGTTAGAAGGAGGAAAAAATGATACTAATTAGCAAGATATTCATAATTAGTCTGATAGTATTTGTCGTACTAATGGGAATATTATTAGTAATGTATTTTGTTGGTAACAAAATGCAGAAGAAACAGATTGAGCAGAGAGAACAGATTGAAGCTGCTTCTCAGCCAGCCACACTTTTTATCATCGATAAAAAGATAATGCCTATGAAGGATGCTAAGCTCCCTAAGGTCGTTATGGACCAGGCTCCAAAGCGTTACCACAGAGCTAAGCTCCCAATCGTAAAAGCAAAGGTTGGTCCACAGATAATGACTCTTATCTGTGACGAAGCAATTTTCGATGATGTTCCTTCACATGGTGAAGTAAAGGTTACCCTCAGTGGTATCTATATCACAAGTGTTAAGACTCTTCATAAGAAAACTAAGAAGATGCAGCAGGAAGAAGCTGCTAATGGCAAGAAACGTAGAAAGAGCCTGCGTGAGAGACTTATGAGAAAACAGGCTGATTACCAGAAACAGCTTGATTACGAAATGGCTAACAAGAAGTCTAAAGAAGAAATTAAGCAGCAGAAAGCTGAACAGAAGAAGAAGAGAGAACGTGAAAAGAAAATTACTGTCTAACTTGATACTTGCACTGGGTAGCGTAATACTCGCTTCAGTGTTAAATGTAATCGCATATTTCGCCGCTTTTGCCGTAACTGTTATGGCAGGCGGCGTTAATGTTCTGGACACTGATACCGCTATGGTGGATCAGGGTTATTTTAATGTTATCAGATATACCATCCTCATAGTAATATGTGGATTTGTATACTATTGGGCATTTTACAGAAAAGAAAATGAAGAGGTTTCTGAAAGAAGAAACTCCGTTATCACTTCACTTCATTTTGTGATCAGACCACTCACTATTTTTATAGTATTACTGGCAGGTCTGAGTATACAGCTTACTACCGATTCTATTCTATATATTCTTGGCGAATCATTTCCGACCACGTTTGCATCTTATAAGCATATGATGGAAACCTTCACAGGAAGTAAATCCGCCTTATTTATTTTTACGGCAATCGCACTCGGTCCTATCGCTGAAGAGATTATCTTCAGAGGGCTCGCAATGAGATACAGTCTAAGAGCATTTGAGGGCATTAAAAAAGCCCCACTACTTGCTATAGTAGTGCAGGCTCTTCTTTTCGGTATTTATCACGGCAATTTCGTCCAGGCTACATATGCCTTTATTTTCGGACTACTCCTCGGAGCAATTGCCATTAAGACCAATTCTTTAATTCCATCTATATTCTTGCATATGGCTATTAATGGAACTCTTTATCTCATTCCAGATAAACTATTCCTTAATATTCCTATTTCTATATGCATAGGCTTGGTTTCACTTGCCTTTATGATCGCAGCCATCATGCTGCTGTTCATCACGTACAAAAACTTTGCCACTCAGTCAGAAGAATCAGATTCTTAATTCTGTTATCTATTCATGTCTTTTGTAGGCAAGTTCTATTAATTCCTCAACATATTCCTTCATAGGATGTCCGGCCTTTTCCATAAGCATTGGATACATACTGATAGCAGTATGGCCTGGGAATGCATTTATCTCATTAAATACAACTCTTCCAGTTCCTTCCTCCAGGAAGAAATCAACCCTTGAAAGACCATATCCATCACAGGCTCTATAAATCTTTAAAGCAGCCTCTCTTATTTCCTCAACCTTCTCAGCTGGGATGTCAGGATCAACAACAGTAAGAGAATCCTCGTTATTATATTTCGCATCAAAATCATAGAACTCAGCAGCTGCTACTATCTCGCCAACTCCTGTTACAAATGCATTGTCGCCAAAGCCAAATGCTGCGCACTCTATTTCGCGTCCTACAATGCTTTCCTCAACAAGAATCTTGCTGTCATGCTGAGCTGCCAACTTAAGGCCTTCTATAAGTTCCTCTCTGTTATGAGCCTTTGTAATCCCCATTGATGAGCCGGCACATGAAGGCTTAACAAAAACAGGATACTCTCTTTCAGCCTCAATTCTTGCAACCACGCTATCCATGTCACTAAGCTCATGAGCTCTTACGCCAACATATTTAGCCTGCTGAACTCCAACCTGATCTGCAATGATCTTTGTGAAGAACTTATCCATTGTAACTGCAGATGAAAGATGTCCGCATCCAACATATGGAATGTGTGCCATCTCAAAGAGTCCCTGAATTGTTCCATCCTCGCCGTAAAGGCCATGAAGAACAGGGAAAGCCACATCTATATTTTTGATCTGGAATTTATCTCCATCTCTGATTATCAGCCTATGATCTGTATCAGGCGAGATAACAGCCCTTGGTTTATCACCAGTTTCCCAGGATAAATCTGCGATAGTATTTTCATCTTCAACCAGAAGCCAGTGACCATCCTTCGTAATACCGATAAATGTAATATCATATTTTTCTCTATCAATTGCTCTCGCTACTGTAGAAGCCGATACACACGAAACATCATGCTCGCTTGACTGTCCACCAAATATCAGTACAAGACTTTTCTTACTCATTGTTTTCCTCCTAAATACACTCAGGTGCTAGGCACCCGAGCCACATGCAACACTAGTATAATACACCTTTTGAATTCCTATTTCCATACATACCTTTGTGCATATCTGAATTGTTGCACCGGTAGTATAAATATCGTCCACAAGAAGCGCTATTTCCGGAACTTCGGTTTTTTCCAGAACTCGCACATTTGCGGAAAATGCACCTTTCAGGTTATGTTCTCTTTTTTCATAATTCAGATTTTTCTGAGGTTCTGTATAAGTATCCCTGGTCAGAAGTTCCTCCAACACAGGAATCCCCAGCTTTTCACCAAGCTCAGCTGCTATTAGCCCCGCCTGATTATAACCTCTTGTTATATATTTTCTTCGATGAATAGGCACAGGGATAAGGGCCTGAATACCCAGCTCCCTGAAAGTCTTTCCATATTCAGCATAAATCTCCTCTGCATAGAACTCAGCATTCTCCTGCTTTCCAAGGTATTTAAATGCCATCAGAGAATCCTGAAGTGGTGGCTTATATTTATAAACCGGAAATCCTTTTATATAAGACCTTTCATTTTCAAGGCAGCCTCTACAATATTCATCCTCTTCCTGACTTAGTTCATTACCACATTTATAGCATCTCGGCTCCTCGAGCTTACTCAGGAAAGGCCTGCACTTATCACAGATATGAGGTCCTTTTACATCTATAACCTTATCACAAATAGCACATCTTGGAGGAAACAGGAAATTAATCATCACCTTCGAAGCTTTCATAATTTTCTATATCCTCATCAAACATTGAAAGATAATCCTCCTTTTCAGCTTCCTCTGCAAATTCACGGATTCTTTCTGTAAAGGAAGTATATCTCTCCTGTTCAAAAACATTATCAATCATTTCGTTTACTTTGCCAATGTTACCCACTATCACTACCAGCCTTCTGGCTCTTGTAACCGCTGTATAAAGCAGGTTTCTGGTCAGAAGCTTATAAGGTCCTGTTAGAAGTGGAATAACAACTGCCGGATATTCTGAACCCTGGGACTTATGAATAGTAATAGCAAATGCATGCTCCAGTTCATCCAGCATATTATAATCATATGAAGCCACACGGCCATCATCGAAGGTCACTATAACCTTCTCGTCAAAATCATTTATCTCAGTGACAATACCCATATCACCATTAAAAACACCTATGCCCTGATCCAGCAGACCACCTTTGGTTCCGTCAGAAAAAATCTTCCACTCCAGCTTATAGTTATTGCGAATCTGCATAACCTTATCCCCCTCACGGAAGATAACACTACCCTTTTCCTTCTCTCTTTTCTTTTTAGAAGGAGGGTTAATGCTGCCCTGAAGCTTTTTATTTAATTCCTCAACTCCCAGCTCATACTGTCTGGTAGGTGTCAGCACCTCTATTTCCAGAGGTGAAACATTAAGAAATTTTGGAAGATCATGATTAACCAGAGTCTTGCATTCCTCAACTATATCATAGGCACTGTTCTTTGCCATGAAGAAGAAATCCTTAGACTTATTGTTAATCTCAAGATGAACTCCCTGCTTGATCTTATGTGCATTAGAAATAATACTACTGTCATCTGCCTGTCTGAAGTTTTTATCCAGAGTAGTCACAGGAAAACAGTCACTGGCTATGATATCATGAAGTACATTTCCAGCCCCTACTGATGGAAGCTGATCAGTATCTCCAACCAGCACAAGACGAGTTCCCTGAACTAATGCTTTAAGCAATGAATAAAAAAGGCTCGAATCCAGCATTGAAGCTTCATCTATGATCACCGCGTCACACTCCAGCGGATTATCCATATTACGCTTAAATCTAAGTCCCACTCTTTCACTGGTTTCCATTGGCTCTCCTGAGAACTCCAGAAGTCTGTGAATAGTCTGAGCCTTATAACCTGTGGATTCAGTCATTCTCTTAGCTGCTCTGCCAGTAGGCGCAGCAAGAAGAACCTTGTCAGCCTTATATTCAAAATATCTGATGATAGCATTTATAATTGTGGTCTTTCCTGTACCAGGACCACCCGTGATAACTGAAACACCGGAACTAACAGCATTTTTAACAGCCTCTCTCTGTTCCTCTGCCAGCTGAATATCCATTTCCTTTTCTACCTTGGAAATAGCCTTATCAGCCTCTTTTTCATCTATATCATAATCAAGTCTGAGGTCCAGGAGTCTTCTTGCGCTATCCAGCTCCATAAAGAAGTTCCATCTGTTATAAACTGCCGTTTCCCCATTTATGTCTTTCAAAATAAGGCTTCGGTTTAGTTCCATATCGGTAATTATACCGTGAACTCTGTCACTAAAAATATCCATCTCTTGCTCTGATGAAATGAGATGGTAAACATCCTCTATGAGCATTTTTTCAGGCATATAAATATGTCCCAGAGACATAGCCTGATTAAGCGCAAAAATAATAGCCGCTTTAATACGATGCTCCGAGTCCACATCAATACCCGTCTGCATGGCAATGGCATCTACTGTTTTAAAACCAATACCCGGAACTCTGCCTGCTATCTCATAAGGATTCTTTCTGATAACATCATATATCTGATCCGAGAATTCAGCATAAATCTTCATTGCCTGATTTACACTGATTGCATATTTCGAAAGAAAGATGATGACATTTCTATAAGATCTATTCTCGTTGTAGCACACTGCAATCTTCATGGACATTCTCTCAGAAATACCACTGATCTCCGCAAGCCTCTCAGGCTCCTCTTCCATAATGCGAAGAGTATCATCACCAAACTTCTTAACTATTCTTTTTGCCAGAACCTCTCCAACACCCTTTATTATTCCTGAGCTGAGAAATCTGAGAATTCCCTCAGTATCGCTAGGCATACTAAGCTCAGCAGAGGATACACTGAACTGAAGGTCATACTGTGGATGATGAACATATTCTCCATCCGCCACTATATACATTCCCTCTGCAATTCCTGGAACCTGTCCAACAAAAGTTTCTGTATCATCTGCAGTCTCAACTACAAAAACTGTATAACTATTCTCGTCGTTCTGATATATGATCTTGTTTATATAACCCTCAAGAATCATTTATTATCCTTTCTAGTACGAGTAAAGCCATAACCGAGTGGTGGACACTAAGCTATGGCTCTTTCTTCATCTTATAAATCCTGCTCTGCAAGGTAATCTATGTATTTACCTGTACCAACCGCAACTACTGACATAGGATCTTCGGCAGTAACAGTTGTTATTCCTGTCTTCTCCTCTACCAGCTGTTCCAGTCCGTGGAGCAATGCGCCGCCTCCTGTAAGAACAATGCCTCTGTCGGCAATGTCTGCTGCTAGCTCAGGAGGTGTTTTCTCCAGCACTGCATGGATAGCCTCAACAACCTGTCCTGTTGGCTCTCTCAGTGCTTCTTCAGTTTCATCTGAGGTTATGGTTACTGTTTTAGGAAGTCCTGTTACAAGGTTTCTACCACGAACATCCATGGAGATGTTTTCTGGTCTCTTATAACTTGTTCCAATATTTATCTTCACTTCCTCGGCACTTCTTTCACCGATCAGAAGGTTATGTCTCTTTCTAATATATTTGATGATGGCATCATCAAAGTCATCACCCGCTACTTTGATGGAGGAGGTTACAACCGCTCCACCCATTGATATAACAGCTATATCAGTAGTACCGCCACCGATATCAACTATCATATTTCCTACTGGTCTGACAATATCTATTCCAGCTCCGATAGCTGCCGCAATTGGCTCTTCAACTATATTAACGTATCTTGCGCCTGCATTGTATGTTGCAGTCTCAACAGCTCGCTTTTCAACCTCTGTTGCACCAGATGGTACACAGATAGAAATACGAGGTCTGCGTCCAAAGAAGTTACGGCCTATAGCCTTCTTGATAAAGTACTTTATCATTTCCTCTGCCTTAGTATAGTCCGAAATAACTCCGTGCTTAAGTGGTCTTATGGCTATAAGATTTCCAGGTGTTCTACCAAGCATAAGCCTTGCTTCTTCACCTATCTCCACTATTTTTTCAGAATCTTTATCATATGCAATAACTGTAGGCTCTTTAAGAACCACTCCTCTTCCTCTAACATATACAAGGATATTGGAAGTTCCTAAATCGATTCCTATATCAAGATTAGCCATTACTTACATCTCCTTATATTACTCTTCCGGTGTCATTATCAGAACAGCAACCTTTTCGCCGTCCCTCCATCTTGTGAAGTACTCTACCACATCATAAATGCCACCAAGCTTATCTACATATCTTTTATAATATTCCTTTCCATGATGAACAATATCGTGAGTTTTATTATCCATACCCTCGAATTCCTCTTTTACATTCGGAATCATCATGAAACTATTTTCGCCTGTCATATCATAACCCATCTTACCCTTAAGAACCGGGTTAGTATAGATTACTTTTCCATTTTCTATATCTCTAACAAATAGTAAAACTGGAAGTTCATCAAAAATTTCCTGAAGGATTCTTGTTCCTCTTCTGGATCTTTGAATTCTTCTTTCAATAGTAAGGTCACGGGATATCATATCTGTAACCTCTTTAGCAAATGCTATCTCATTCTTTTTCCAGATGCGTTCTCTGGAATTCTCAATGAATATCATTCTACCTTCATATTCACCAGCTATTCTTACTGGGAATACCATTATGGCTTTAACATTTCCCTGGAAGACTTCGACTCTCATCTTATTTGTCATATTATTCTTATCGACAATGAGTCCTTCTTCTCTTATCTTTTCCTGAAGGTCCAGATCATAATGATCATGGTCCCAGGTAAAAGAAGCCTCTGCCTCTGGGCTTTTTCCAAATCTAGCCCAGTAGTCGATCAGCTTCATACGTCCAGCCTGGTTATGATCGACTTGATAGTAAACTATATAATCAACATCCAGAAGTGTTCCTACATTCTCATACACTTCCAGAACATTAGACTTATCTCCCTCTGAAACTATCTTAAGGATTTTTGACATTATTTCTCTGCCGTTTTTCTCAAAATCAAGCTCGCTCTTCATTTCCTCTTCTTCATCATAAATAGCGGAACCGATAAACAGCTTGGAAATAATATCTGAAAGCACATTTGCCACATTTGCCATATGGTCAAAGGCCTTGAAAAGCTTTTGATTCTGATTCTTGGTATGCGCATAGATTATCCATGCAGCATAGAATCTTCCATTTACAAAGATAGGTGCAGCAGCGAATCTGCTGTCAGGATTACCATCATCAATCTCTGAATACATAGCCTGTTTGGAATCAGCTATACAATTAACTATCTCTTCATAGAGCTTTGTAAACTCCGGATTGAAGACCATCTCATGGAATTCACCAAGATATGGAGCAGGTCCAACAGGATTAATAAGAGGCTTGCCATTAATATCCAGGACAACACTATAGAGCTCTGCGGACGAAGCAAAGCTGTTCACAAGCTTCTCAATGCTGTTTTCCTTCAGGAATTCCTGATCTAATTTTGGCTTTGCCATCTTACCCCTCCCCATTATTTACACAAAGTCGGGTAGCGTTTTGAAGCTACCCGACTAATTAAACTTTATACAGTATTATTTATTCAGGTCTTTTATCTGTCAGATCTGAAAAAGCACTATCAGTAATTCTCTTGGTCTCATTTACAGCTGAATTAACATCTGCAAGTGCAACCTGAAGCTGTGCCATGAATCCACCAATTGAATCGAACTCTCTCTTAACAACTGTTCTATTCTGGCGAATTTCTTCTCTTGCCTCTGCTTTTTCTTTCTCACACTGAGCAATTGTATCTTCTTTAAGTCTTTCACATGCTGCTTCTGTCTGAGCCTTAAGATTTTCGCATCTTGCTTCTGTCTCAGATGAAAGCTTTTCAGTTTCTTCTTTAGTCTGTCTCTTCAGGCTTTCACACTCAGCATATGTTGTTTCCTGTTTCTCCTGGCAACTACTCTGTGTCTGTGAAAGAAGTCTGTCACACTCTGACTCTGTTGCAGCTTTAAGCTGTTCACAACGAGCATTTGTTTCTTCGATCATTGCCTTACACTGCTCTGTTGTCTCCTGAGTCTTAGCCTCACATTCAGCATTTGTCTTCTGTGTAAGTGCATCTGCAGACTCTCTAGCAGAAAGAAGTGTTCTTGAAATTGATTCATATCTTGATGCTGATTCAATTTCTCTTGTCTTATATCCTTCGAGATCATTCTTAAGCTTTTCAACCTCTGCCTGAAGCTGTTCATTT
This sequence comes from uncultured Lachnospiraceae bacterium, assembly GCA_902774915.1. Lineage (GTDB taxonomy): Bacteria > Bacillota > Clostridia > Lachnospirales > Lachnospiraceae > Eubacterium_Q. The sequence goes on from CACYKH010000002.1 coordinate 96,843, forward strand.
ACTGTCTGAAGATTATCGATTGTACTCTTAGACTCTGTCATATTAGCTTCACGCATCTGCTGCAATCCCTTAACTGCTTCGCTAAGCTTTGTAGCATCCTCTTTCAGCTTTGCAATCTCGTTTTCATATTGTCTCTGTTGTTCAAGTATATATGTCTCAGTAGCCTTCTTATCATATCCACCAAATGAGACTGTTTTGATCTCTAATTCCATCTCGTTTGTACCCCTTTCACAAAAAAAATCCTAACCTGTAGTATATCATACTAGGTTTTATTATGCACTCACTTTTTCTATGCAAAATGACCTTTTTCTTCGATTACTTTTATAACCTGATCAACATACTTTTCGCATATCTCATCTGTCTCAGCTTCCACCATAACTCTTATAACTGGCTCTGTTCCAGACTCACGAACAAGTATTCTTCCTGAGTCTCCAAGCTCCTCTGCAACCTTTGCAACTGCAGCCTGAACATCCTTGTCATTCTGAGCTTCTGGCTTACTCTTAACACGCACATTTTTAAGAACCTGAGGATAGTAAACAACCGGCTCTATAAGCTCTGACATAGGTTTCTCTTTTGCAAGCATAACCTCCATCATCTTAAGACTTGTGAGGATGCCATCGCCTGTTGTTGCATACTTAGAAAAGATAATATGACCAGACTGCTCACCACCTATACGGTTTCCAGTCTTGACCATGTTTTCGTAAACATACTTATCACCAACATCAGTCTTATCGTATTCAATACCAACCTTATCAAATGCCTTATATAAACCAAAGTTACTCATGACAGTTGTGACTACCTTGTTATTAACAAGCTTTCCACGTTCCTTCATGTAGCAGCCATAAACATAGAGGATATGGTCTCCTGTGACCACATGACCTTTTTCATCTACACAAAGACATCTGTCGGCATCACCATCATAAGCAAAACCAATATCAAGTCCTTTTTCAACAACGAACTTCTGAAGATGTTCAATATGAGTAGAACCACAGTCAGTATTGATGTTATAACCATCAGGGCTGTCATTCATAACATAGGTCTTTGCACCAAGAGCATCGAAAACGCCCTTTGCGATCTGCCATGCTGCACCATTTGCAACATCAAGACCAACCTTAACATCCTTGAAGCTGTACTTACTCATGGAAATAAGATAACCAATGTAGCGGTTACGTCCAGCTACATAGTCAACTGTACGACCAATCTCGTCTTTGGCAGCTATAGGCACATCTACCTTTCCGTCTAAGTAATCCTCAACCTTGAGAATTGTCTCTTCATCCATCTTCTCGCCGTTTCCGTTAAGAAGCTTAATACCATTATCGTAGTAAGGATTGTGAGATGCAGAGATCATGATACCGCAATCGAAATCATCAACTCTCGCAATATATGCGACAGATGGGGTTGTTGTAACGTGCATAATGTAAGCATCTGCACCACTGGCCATAAGTCCTGTACAAAGAGCATACTCAAACATGTAAGAGCTTCTTCTTGTATCCTTACCAATTACAACCTTGGCCTTCTTGCCTTCCTTTGCGCCGTAGTACCAGCCAAGAAATCTACCAATCTTTACTGCATGTTCGAAAGTAAGGTCGGCATTTGCCTCACCTCTGAATCCGTCTGTTCCAAAATATTTGCCCATTTAATTATCCTCCTTGTGGATTACTACCCCGTTATCCTTCCAAATGGAATTCTCCGGAACAACTCCTCTTACACAAGAAGTAGGATAAACATTCGAATGTCTTCCTATAACTGTTCCAGGATTGCAGACTGCATTGCAGCCAACCTCTACATAGTCTCCAAGCATAGCGCCGAACTTCTTAATTCCTGTTTCTATCTTTTCTGATCCGTCGCGGACAACCACCAGCTGCTTGTCACTCTTTACATTACTTGTAATACTTCCAGCACCCATGTGGCTGAAGTAACCCAGAATGGAATCACCAACATAATTGTAATGTGGTGTCTGAACATGATCGAATAAGATGACATTTTTCAGTTCCACACTGTTACCGACAACGCAGTCGGCACCCACCAGCGCCGAACCGCGAATAAATGCACAGTGTCTTACTTCAGTGTTTGGTCCAATGATGCATGGAGCACCAAGGTATGCAGATGGGAACACAGTTGCTGTCTTGTGCACCCAGACATTTTCACTAATTTCGTCATACTCATCTCCAAGAGTTGGACCGAGCTCAAGTATAAAATCCTTGATTCCCTTAAGCGCCTCCCATGGATATGTGAACTGTGAAAGATAATCTTTTGCTAAAGTGTGATCTAAATCATAAAGATCCGAAATTGTATACATTTATCTAGCCTCTCTTTCTTTACTCTACTGTAACTGATTTAGCCAGATTACGAGGCTTATCAACATCAAGGCCCTTGGCATCAGATGTATAGTATGCTATCAGCTGTAAAATAACTGCTGTTGCGAAAACGCCAAATGTACTATCCACCTGTGGGATGTAAATCTGCTTATCGCAAACTTCCTTACTCTCAGTCTTTCCTTCCTGACTGATGAGAATTACATAAGCACCTCTGGATTTAACTTCACGAACATTTGAGATGACCTTTGCATAAACATGCTCTTCAGTAGCAATAGCAATAACTGGAACCTGCTCAGAAATAAGTGCGATAGTTCCATGCTTAAGCTCGCCTGCTGCATAGGCCTCTGAATGAATATAAGAAATCTCCTTCAGCTTGAGGGAAGCCTCGAGGCTGAGGGTGTAATCGATGCCCCTTCCGATGTAGAATACATCTGGAGCTGTCTTGATATGATTAGCTATACGGCGGATGTCATTTGAAGCCTCAATAGTCTTCTGCATGATCTCGCCAACGCTAGAAAGTTTTGTCATGAAGTCTCTTGCCTGATCCTCAGTCATAACGCCTCTTACAAGGCCAAGTCTTGCGGCCAGTGTATACAGTGCAGCAATCTGAACTGTATAAGCCTTTGTGCTGGCAACCGCTATCTCAGGACCTGCATGTGTATAGAGTACATAGTCACTCTCACGAGCAATTGTTGAACCCTTTACATTAACGATTGAAAGAACCTTACTGCCCTTCTGCTTTGCAAGGCGGAGAGCCTCAAGTGTATCGATAGTTTCACCGGACTGGGAAACTACAATAGTAAGAGTCTTGTCATCAATGATAGGATCCTTGTATCTGAATTCTGATGCAATTTCAACAGTTACTGGAATGCGAAGCTTTGTCTCAATGAGAGACTTTCCAACCATTCCGGCATGCATTGCAGTACCACATGCTACTACAACAATATCCTTAAGATTCTTTAAAACATCATCATCAATTCCATCATCTGCAAGGAATGGAAGACCATCCTGAATTCTTGGAGCAACTGTTCTCTCAAGAGCTTCTGGCTGTTCATTGATTTCCTTAAGCATGTAGTGTGGATATCCGCCCTTCTGAGCAGATGTGATGTCCCAGTTAACCTCCAAAATTTCAGGTTCTACTGGACGTCCCTTAAGATCCTGCACCTCAATACCTTCCTGTGAAAGTGTGAGGATGTGATACTCAGGAACTACAAAATACTTCTTTGAGAAATTAATAACTGCTGTAAGGTCAGATGCTATGATGGAACCGCCATCAAAAGAAGCAGCAACCATTGGGCTGACATTCCTTATAGCAAAAATCTTGCCAGGCTGATCATCAAACATAATACAAAGAGCAAATGAACCGGCAAGAAGATCAACAACCTTCTTGATAGTCTTATAAGGATTGCCCTCATACATCTGATCCAGAAGTGCAGCTACAACCTCTGTATCTGTTTCTGATTTAAGTACGTTCTTAAGACCGTACTCTGTTGTAAGTTCTTTATAATTCTCAATAATTCCGTTATGACAGATAGTAACTGAGCCCTGCTGATGTGGGTGTGCATTTGTCTCTGTAACTCCACCGTGAGTTGCCCATCTTGTATGTCCAATACCGCAGGAAGCATCTGTTTTCTCTTCCTCTACAGCCTTTGCAAGCTCCTCAACCTTACCTGTCTTCTTCTTTAAAACTATCCCTGTTTTAGGATCGAGCACCGCTATTCCAGCACTGTCATATCCTCTGTATTCTAACTGTTTAAGCCCGTTAATAAGTATGTCTTTTGCAGGTTCATTACCTGTATATCCAATAATTCCGCACATTTGTTTTTCTCCTTTCGTGCACGCCTGATTCTCATGAATACCAATGAAACTCAAGGAATATCATTGAAACATCATAAGTGTGATACTTGTCCACTTCGTACGTCAAAAAGCATCCAGCTTGTGGACTTCTAAAAATCACGCACGTTCTACATTCCTCTGTTCCGCAGTCGCCTGCAGTTTTTAAAAATGTAGATCACGAATGTGCCATCCGAAGGAGCATCCGCCGAATTTTAGCGAATAAGAAGGCACCGCTGCCTGCTTAAACGTTTCGATAACTCCTTACCTCGTCGAGTGCCGGATTACGATAACCCGCGAGCACAGTGTACGCAGCCTGCCCGTCAAGGCACCAGAGTGCCTTTACGGCACTGCTGCTTACTACGGAAAATTGCAAAAGCAATTTTCCTACTGTGCTCGATTACTGCGTAATCGAGCACTATGGCGCTAAGCTTTTTAAGCTTTCCAAAGTTATTTCTCCCTTCAAAAAAATAACCGCAACAATTATACCATATATATACTCTACATGGCAAACCGCCGCTATATATGGTATTTTCAGGTGTTGCAAAAGATTGACGTCAGCCGCTCTTTTGGTATATACTTTGTATATACGTATATTACAAAAGTATTTGGAGGTTTTTATGGAAGCTACTATTTCAAAATGGGGTAACAGCCAAGGTATTCGTATCCCCAAAGAATTCATTAATGCTCTCGGCATATCTTTCGATACACCTCTTGATATAGAAGTTCGTAATGATGAGATTGTCATCTCCAAAAAGTTCAAACATCAGTCTTTAAAGGAGCGTGTAAAAAAATCCGGTAAACCACTACAATTCTCTAATGAAATTGATTGGGGGGATCCTGTCGGAAACGAGGTATGGTAATGAAAGATGTATACCAAGGCACAATACTGAAAATAGAAAAAATTAAATATCCTGTCTTTGTTGTAAGTAACAATTACTTCAACCAGGCAGATGGCATCATCGGATGTCCAATTATTCAAAACGAATCCGAAACCGCAACGCACATCCCAATTGATGAAAACGAGGTCAAGGGTGTTATCTTATGTGAGCAAGTTCGTTTCTTTGATCTAAGCACACGAGGTTTCAAAATCCTCACCCACTCAGAACTTGATACCATGACCAACATTGTCGATATTGTTCAAGGATTCTTTGATTTTAATTAAAAAAGAGAAGTCACTAGGACTCTATCCTACTGACTTCTCTAATATTTATTTCCTACTCTCCATCAGTTGGAGTTGCATCTGCAGCAGTTGCATCATCAAAGGTTTGTGTCACGTCAGTTGAGATGATAGCTCTGTCGATGTTCTTCACATCATCACTTCCAATGTAGTAGGAGTCATCAGAAAGTATAATTCTGACTTTTACAGTTTCTGGCTCGGCATAGTCAATATCACTTACCGCTCCTGCCAGGATTCCAATAATTCCACTTGCGAATTCATATTCATATTCTTCTTTTGTGTAATCGTTGTAATCACCATTTTCTACTGCAGTATTGAAGTTTTTAACATATTCAATAATCTCTGGGTTGGTCTGATTCAGAATATCAATTGGGTAGATAGTAACATCCACATAATTGATATTGTTGTCCTTGTAAGCCTTGCCTACATCAAACTTGGCCTTGCCATAAATCTGCTTTGCAAGATCAACCATGGCTGGGGCAAGCTCCGGATCACCTGAAATTTCAAGTCCATAATAGCTCGACAGATTGTTTGCCAGACGGGTTACATTCTGAAGGTAAATGGCCTCTGCATCCTCTTCATTAGCACCAGTCATCTTAATGTATTCATCTGTGACACCCAGATAATTTGATGAAATTATACTTCGTACATACGCCTGATAATTTGATGCTTTGCCACAAGCTGTTAAGCTAAGCAGCATGCACATGCAAAGTAAAAGGCATAATATTCTTTTAGTCTTCAAATCTATTTTTCCTATTTTCTATATTGATATTTCCAATAATAATTTTTTCAGTAATTAGCTGATCATTGATCCTGCTGGAACATCCTTATCTGCTGTCAGAAGTGCAAGTCTTCCTTCATCATCTTCTGCACAAAGGAGCATACCTTCTGAAACAACACCAGCAAGCTTAGCAGGCTTAAGGTTTGTTATAACAACAACCTTCTTCCCCTTCATATCCTCAGGTGAGTAGTAATTCTTAATACCAGAAACAATCTGAAGAACCTTTCCATCAACCTGAACCTGTGAGCAAAGAAGCTTCTTAGAATTTGGAACTTCCTCACAAGAAATAACTTCACCAATCTGAAGCTGCATCTTATCAAAATCATCGATAGTAAGAAGTGGCTTCTGAATTGCAGCAACCTTTGTAGGTTCCATCTTCTCTTCCTTTGCCTTAGCCTCTGCCTTACGTTTCTCCTCTTCAGGATCAATCTCTGGCTCAACTACGCTTGGGAATCTTCTTTCAATCTCATCCAGCATTTCCTTAGTATCAATTCTTGCAAAAAGAATCTCAGGAGCATCTGTTACCTTGTTGCCATTTGGATAAAGTCCAAAGCTGCCCATCTCTGTTACAGATCTCTTCTCAGTATTAATCTGAGCAAGAATCTTTGCAGATGTTTCAGGCATGAATGGCTCAAGAAGTGATGCGCCAATTGCAATGCCCTCGATCAGGTTGTAGAGAACAGTATTGAGTCTGTCCTGCTTACCCTCTTCCTTAGCAAGTGCCCAAGGCATTGTCTCATCAATATATTTATTACATCTCTTAAAGAGATTCCAAATTTCTGTGATAGCATCTGCCACGCGAAGCTTGTCCATGCAGATGTTAACTCTGAGTCTTGTATCAAGAGCAACTCTCTTAAGATCGTCATCAACTTCCTCAGAAACGCCTGTGTTAGTTACAACACCGCCGAAATATTTGTTGGACATTGAGATAGTTCTATTAACCAGGTTACCCAGTGTATTTGCAAGGTCTGAGTTAACTCTCTCAATAAGAAGCTCCCATGAAACTACACCATCATTTTCAAATGGCATCTCATGAAGAAGGAAGTATCTAACGGCATCAACACCGAAGAGATCCACCATATCATCAGCGTAGAGTACATTTCCACGGGACTTACTCATCTTTCCATCACTCTGAAGGAGCCATGGATGTCCAAATACCTGCTTTGGAAGTGGCTCACCAAGTGCCATAAGCATGATTGGCCAGTAAATTGTGTGGAATCTGAGAATATCCTTACCGATCAGATGAAGATCAGCTGGCCAGTACTTCTTGTAAAGCTCGCCATGGTTACCGTCTGCATCATATCCAAGACCAGTGATATAGTTTGAGAGAGCATCTATCCAAACATAAACTACATGCTTCTCGTCGAAGTCAACCGGGATACCCCACTTGAATGAAGTCCTTGATACACAAAGATCCTGAAGACCTGGCTTAAGGAATGTATTTACCATCTCATTTTTACGGGATTCAGGCTGAATGAATTCAGGATGATCCTCGATATATTTAATAAGCTTTGGAGCATATTTGCTCATCTTGAAGAAGTAAGCTTCCTCAGAAGCTTCCTTTACAGGTCTTCCACAATCTGGGCAGCAGCCATCAACAAGCTGTGACTTAGTCCAGAATGACTCACATGGTGTACAATAAAGTCCATCATAAGAACCCTTGTAAATATCACCCTGCTCATAAAGCTTTCTAAAAATCTTTTGAATCTGTTTCTCGTGATCTGGATCAGTTGTTCTGATGAATTTATCATATGAGGTATTCATCAGATCCCAGATACGCTTTATCTCTGCAGCCTTCTCGTCTACAAACTCCTTAGGAGTGTTGAGCTCTTCGAAAGCTTTAGTTTCAATCTTCTGTCCGTGTTCATCGGTTCCTGTCTGGAAACGAACATCGTATCCAATGAATCTTTTGTATCTTGCGATACTGTCTGCCAGCACGATCTCATAGGTATTGCCGATATGAGGCTTACCTGATGCATACGCAATGGCGGTGGTAATGTAATAAGGTTTCTTTGCCATTTTTAAAAATCTCCTCTTTATGTATTCACACTATGTTTCTTAAGCGAATGAAACTTATCGTTACATGGGTTAAGTACATAAAAGCGCTATTCGTTATTTTAGCACAATCCCATAGATTTTAAAAGAAAATAAAAATGGGCATCCACTTGGATGCCCAAAATAAAATCTTTTATAAATTACTTGCAAGTTCAAGCTTCTTCTTTGTAACTTCCTGCTCGTTCTCTGCAACCTTCATCATTCCACCAAGAGCGCTTACCTTATCGGCAAACTCCTCGTATCCTCTCTTGATGTACTGGATGTTTTCTATATTGCTGACGCCGTTAGCTGCAAGTGCCGCAATAACAAGCGCCGCTCCCGCTCTCAGATCAGTAGCCCTGAGGGTTGCGCCATTATATTTCTTAGTACCTGTGATAATAGCTGAATTACCTTCAACTCTTATCTTCGCACCCATTCGAGCCAGCTCAGCAACATATCTGAATCTGTTCTCGAAAATGCTTTCTGTAACGATACTTGTACCATCTGCAAGTCCCAGGATTGCAGCCATCTGAGCCTGCATATCTGTAGGGAAACCTGGATAAGGAAGAGTTTTGATTTGTGTAGCCTTCAGAACTCCGTCCGCCATAACTCTTACAGAATCATCATACTCAATAACATGAGCGCCCATTTCCACAAGCTTTGAAGAAATAGCCTCCAAATGCTTAGGGATAACATTCTTGATGAGTACATTTCCGCGAGTAGCAACTGTCATTGCCATAAATGTTCCTGCCTCAATCTGGTCAGGAATGATGGAATACTCAGCACCGTGAAGCTTCTCAACACCACGAACGCGGATTACATCTGTACCGGCACCCTTTATATTAGCTCCCATTGTGTTCAGGAAGTTAGCTACGTCAACAATATGTGGTTCCTTAGCTGCATTCTCAATAGTTGTCTTTCCAGGACTGAGAGATGCTGCCATCATAATATTGATAGTCGCACCAACAGATACGGTATCAAGATAGATGTGTGCTCCGTGAAGCTCTTTTGCCTGGGCTACAATGCTACCGCCTGAAACAATCTCAGTCTCAGCACCCAGCTTTTCAAATCCCTTGATGTGAAGGTCAATAGGTCTAGAACCTATGTCGCATCCACCCGGAAGAGCAACATTTGCATATTTATGCTTTCCGAGGAGAGCACCGATCAGATAATAAGAAGCTCTGATTCTTCTGATGTATTCATCATCAACAGGCTGTCCTTCTCTGATACCCTTACCACAAATAACTACTGTATGTTTGTCCAGATACTCAACTGTGGCACCGATATTCTCGATAGCCTTAAGAAGTGTTCTTGTATCTGAAACATAAGGTACATTTTCAATTGTAACTTTCTCGTCAGTCATTACTGCTGCTGCAAGGATACCAAGTGCGGCATTCTTTGCACCTGCAATTACGACCTCGCCCTCCAACGGCTTACCGCCACGGATGACGTACTGTTCTTCAGCAAAACTCATAACTTAAAAGTTAACCTCATGAATTATTTTTTGCACGAAAACAATATGGTTCACATAATATCGCGCAACATAACTAGTCTATTATATCATATAATCCTTATTTGTAAACATATAATTGTTCCAAAGCTCTTAGCTCATCTTATCCATATTAACCAAAATAGCCCTTTTCCCGACCACAAAGAGCCTTAGGAACACGCCTATCAGCACCGCCAGCATGATAATATAATAAGCCAGAATAGGCAATTTCAGCAGTTCGTAAAGCACTATTCCAAGTATAACCACCGCAAAGGAAAGCACCATCATTATAGCCATATTAAAGAAGGTATTCAGGTTTCCTCTAAGGGCGCTGTACTCATCATCCCACTCAACATAAGGGGATGAGCTGTCCATCCACATTCCAATCACAATAGAAATAAGATGCGCCATAAGCATTATGATTGCGAAGAAAACGCAGATATAAACCGGTGCCTTCATATATATACAGATAATAATATCCGTAATTACCAGCATTGGATAAGTAAACATGAAACTGAGAGTTGCCTTCGCATACATCTGGGTCTCGTAAGGAACAGGGATAAACTTGATAAGTGCCAGGTGCTGTCCCTCTCTTGTGAAGGCTGTGGATGCAAGGGAATTTAGGGCTGTAGCGATAAATGCTATCGCAATGATCACCATGAGCAGAATCATGCTTGCTCTGTCTCTGCCCTCACCATACATCTCAATAAACTGGGCGAAAACTCCCTTATTTCCATTGAAGTGGAAAAGGAGAAATGCGCCAACCGGCCAGAGTACATTTATATAAGCACAGTTTCCGGAAAATGCCTTCGTCCTGAGAATTACTTTTAACTCCTTCTGAAGACTGGCTCTGTATTGAGAAGTCTGCTTAATATCTCCCGCCTTAACCTCAGCCTTCTTGGAGGAACCAAGAGAAGCTGCAGTATAAAGACCCTTTTGATAAAGAGCTTTTCCAAGGAAGAAGAAAATCGCCAGGAGCCCACAATTGCCGGCCACACTAAGCAGCAGCCAGACAATACTTCCCTCGCTGATGGCATTTGACAGCCAAGGAACCGGGAAGAATATGATATTCAGAGTTCTGAGGAGCAGATTGCTTCCACTACCCAAAGACTCCACATAATTTTCCATATTAATTTCGCCAATGCCTTTAAGTGACAGAACGAACAGACCTGCGAACAGCACTAAGAAGATGGTGGAGAGACGATAGAAAATCTTCGTACTCTTAACTCTGCTGAGCGCCGCCATAAGCACAAGACTGAATATTCCGCAATAAATCATTGGAACAAGCGGAATCAGAAAGATTCCTATAAGAGCCGCAATTATCGAAATAGGATTCAGTGCGGCAAGAACGCCTATATTTCGTCCGATGGCTATGAAATAGCCAATGAAAACAGCAAGGAGAACCATGAATTCCATAATACTCTCTGCCATATAAGCATATGTGAACTTCGCCATCATGAGATGATGGCTAGGAATAGGCAGCGTAACAAAATGCTCTCTATCCGATGAAAAGAACATTACGCTGAATATAACCAAAATTCCAAAAATCATAGAAAATGCAGAGAGAATCTGCATCTCAAAAAGCATTCCCCCACCTGGATTCTCAACCTCAATCAGAGCCTCCGTCATAACAAAGCTGATGAAACCCACTATAAGTGTACAGGGAATCATAATACCGAGAGCCGCAATCAGAGCCAGCACCTTATAACCAATGCTGTCCGGCATCTGCATCTCAGTATTCTTACTTAAAATTTTAACAAGAGATCTTATTCCTACTACTTTCATAATTATTCACCAACTAACTTCATGAAGATGGCTTCAAGATCTTCGCCTGGGTGCTGTGACTTTAAGTCGTCTACAGTTCCCTGATACAGGTTCTTGCCGTGATTGATGATCATTATGCGGTCGCAAAGCTTTTCTGCAACCTCAAGAACGTGAGTTGAGAAAAGAACAGCATTACCCTTCTCTGCATGTTCCTTCATCATCTGCTTTAATTCAAAAGCAGCAGTTGGATCAAGACCTGTCATTGGTTCGTCCAGAATCCATGCTGGTGGATTGTGGATAAGAGCCGCAATAACCATTGTCTTCTGGCGCATACCGTGTGAATATTCCTTCATAGGTCTGCCAAGAGAATCCTTGATACCGAATCTCTCAGCCAGTTCGTTAATGCGCTCCTCACGAGTTTCCATAGGAACCTTATAGAGGTTTGCTATGTAATTAATATATTCAATTCCTGAAAGCTGCAGAAGTATATCAGGATTATCTGCTATATAGGCAAAGCTCTCCTTTGCTTTAATAGGCTCCTTTACAATATCAAAACCATTGATGATGGCATTTCCTTCTGTAGGCTTCAGGATACCTGTAAGCATTTTTATTGCAGTTGTTTTTCCCGCTCCATTCGGGCCAGCAAAACCAACTATCTCTCCGGGTTTGATTTCAAAGGAAAGGTCATCCACCGCCTTGAAATCCTTACCGTATACCATTGATAAATTATTCGCTTTGATCATACTAAAACTCCTTAAGATCTAGCTTTGAAACATCTTATCCTCTAAACTAAGAACGTGCTTTATCTTCACAGTAGATACACCTATAAATCCTCTTCTCCGGATCTGTCAGATTGAAGATGTGAGGGATATTTGGTTCGATTGCGGTGATACATCTAGGATTCTTGCACTTCTGAATATTGATAAGTTTCTTAGGAAGAGCAACCTTCTTCTTCTCGATGGTCACTCCATCCTTGATGATACTTACAGTAACACCCGGATCAATGTATCCGATAACATCCAGATCGATGTCGTACTCATCCTTATCGACCTTGATGATATCCTTCTTTCCCATCTTTTCAGATTTAACATTCTGCATCATTGCCACGCTGCAATCCAGCTTATCCAGCCCAAGATCGTAATAAAGCTTCATGGCATTTCCAGCAGTTATATGATCTAAAACAATTCCGTTCTGTATACTATCTATCTTCATATGCCCCTCCCTTACTTAAGTCCTATCAACTTACAGATCAGTGCCATGCGAACAAACTTGCCGTACTTAACCTGACGGAAGTAGCACGCTCTTGGGTCATCGTCAACTGATGGAGAAATCTCATTCACCCTTGGAAGTGGGTGGAGGATAATCATATCTTCCTTGGCAAGCTTCATCTTCTTCTTGTCCAGGATATATGTGTCCTTCAGTCTTACATAATCAGCCTCGTTGAAGAAACGCTCTCTCTGAACTCTTGTCATATAGAGAATATCCAGCTGCCCAATGTTATCTTCAAGGGACTCAACTTCTTCATATTCAAGTCCTGCAGGCTCAATGACCTCTGAGATGATATAGTCAGGAACCTTCAGCTCCTTAGGTGAAATAAGCACAAACTTAATTCCTTCATATCTTGAAAGAGCCTTGATAAGACTGTGGACTGTACGACCAAACTTAAGGTCGCCACAGAGACCAACTGTCATATGATCAAGCTTTCCCTTTTCTTTTCTTATTGTAATAAGATCTGTAAGAGTCTGTGTTGGGTGATTGTGTCCACCGTCACCTGCATTTATCACAGGAACTGGTGATGCCATGGAAGCAAGCTTAGGTGCACCCTCATTAGGGTGTCTCATGGCAATGACATCTGCAAAACATCCAACTGTTCTTACTGTATCCTCAACGCTCTCGCCCTTGGACACTGAAGAATCCTGTGCAGATGAAAATCCAATCACACTTCCTCCCAGATCCAGCATAGCTGATTCAAAACTGAGTCTTGTTCTTGTTGATGGCTCATAAAACAGAGTTGCAATCTTTTTACCCTTTGCAATGTCTGCGTACTTTTCTGGGTTGTCGTAGATTTCTTCTCCAAGCGCTAATATTTCGTCTAATTCTTCAAGGGTTAAATCCATTGGATCAATTAAATGCTTCATACCCATCTCCTTTTATAAAAATGACGTGTGGCACCACTTGGGTGCTGCACGTCATTTTGAATTAACATTTTTTAATTAAGTAATACATAACAGCCTTCTCAGCATGTCTTCTGTTTTCCGCTTCATCAAGTATTGTTTCGAGATGTTTTTTCTCAACGCTTTCAGAAATCTCAAAACCAACATGCATTGGCATGTCATGGAAAACAAGAGCGTCACTTCCCTCAAGGAAAGCATCATTAATCTGATAAGGCATCATCTTTGCAAGAGTTTCCTCTTTCTGCTGCTGATATGCAGGATTGTTAAAGAACTCCATATCTACCCATGTATCAGTATATATGACATTCATCTTCTTTGCATAGTCGTGAGCTTCTTCCATAGACATTGATGGATCAAGCTCAACATAGTGACCAGTAGCCTTAGCTTCCTCATAGAAGTCATCACCGCAGGCAGTTTTATTAACCAGTGGTGTGAGTCCATAAAGTGTACCCATCTTCATCTTAGCGAAAAACTCAACAAGTGAATTGAATACATTGTTCTTAGCTCCGATGTACATGAAGTTGACATTCAGATTACCAAACTTCTCAACAACTGTAAGTGCATCAGCGAGAATCTGGCAAGGATGGTAAGAACTGTCACAGCCATTGATAAAAGGAACTGTAACATTTTCACCAAACAGCTCAACAGTCTCGTTCTTAACAAGACGTGCCATTATAATATCAACATTTCGACATACATACTTAATCTCAGAAACTGGTTCACCCAAAACAAAATTGGAATCTTCCCAAAGCTGATTGAAATAACTTCCACCCAGCTCAGTAATACCAGTTGCAAAAGAAAGGAATGTTCTGGTAGAAGTCTTCTCAAACAGAGAATAAAGCTTCTTTCCCTCAAGTGCATGAGCATATTTATCAGGATCTTTCTTCATATCCTGTGCAATCTCAAGAATTTCCATAAGCTCTTCAGCAGAGAAATTCTTGAAGTTCAGCATATTTTTCATTTTCATTACCTCTTATAAGTAAGATGCAAGCTTTTCAGCCATATCTGTATGCTCCCAAGGAACATCAATATCAGTACGTCCAAAATGTCCATAAGCAGCTGTCTGCTTGTAGATTGGACGACGAAGGTCAAGCATTTTGATAATTCCAGCTGGACGGAGATCGAAGTTCTCTCTTACGATCTCAGTAATCTTCTCATCTGAAAGCTTACCTGTTCCAAATGTATCGATCATGATTGATGTAGGTCTTGCTACACCGATAGCATAAGAAAGCTGGATTTCACATTTATCTGCAAGTCCTGCTGCAACAATATTCTTAGCAACATATCTTGCTGCATAAGATGCCGATCTATCTACCTTTGTTGGATCCTTACCTGAGAAAGCTCCGCCACCGTGACGAGCATATCCACCGTAAGTATCAACTATGATCTTACGTCCTGTAAGACCAGAATCTCCGTGAGGACCACCGATAACAAATCTTCCTGTTGGGTTGATGAAGTACTTTGTATCATCATCAATCATATCCTTTGGAAGAACTGGATCAAATACATACTTCTTAATGTCCTCATGAATCTGTTCCTGAGAAACCTGATTACTATGCTGTGTTGAAAGAACTACAGTATCAATTCTTACCGGCTTTCCGTTCTCATCATACTCAACTGAAACCTGAGTCTTTCCATCTGGTCTCAGGTAATTAAGTGTACCATTCTTTCTAACTTCAGTAAGCTTAAGTGCAAGCTTATGAGCCATTGCAATAGGATAAGGCATAAGCTCAGGTGTTTCGTTTGTTGCATATCCAAACATAAGTCCCTGATCACCGGCACCAATTGCCTCAATCTCTTCATCGCTCATCTGGTTTTCCTTAGCCTCGAGAGCCTTATCAACTCCAAGAGCGATATCCTGTGACTGCTCATCTATTGCAGTCATAACACCACATGTATCTGCATCGAATCCGTACTTAGCTCTGTCATAACCAATTTCTCTTACTGTATCTCTGACAATCTTCTGAATGTCAACATAAGCATCAGTTGTGATCTCGCCCATTACAAGTACGAGTCCAGTTGTACATGATGTCTCACAAGCCACACGACTGTTAGGATCCTGGCGGATGAGCTCATCCAATATGGCATCAGAAATCTGATCACATATTTTATCAGGATGTCCCTCTGTCACTGACTCTGATGTAAAAAATCTACGTTCCATTGTTTTCATCTCCCTGTGTTTCCAGCGGCTCCATCTACCGCATTATTTACAAAACTTCACAAACCAAGATTATACTAGATAATATAACATTTGTCACGAATAATAATTGCAACAAAAATCTACTTAATCTTACTATAAATATGCTCTCTTACCGTCTTACTCTGACCAGGTGCCAGTTCCTCATAACCTGACTCTTCACCTGGAAGTGGAAGGTTTGGAGCATCAATCATCCATGTTGATGGTTCCGGGCAAAAGTAACCCTTTTCACCACCATCATTCCAGATAACCCAGAACTTGAAGTTATCATCCACCTCGTATCGGATTTCATTTCCAGTCTCAATATCTGTCACAATCGCGCCTCTGAATGGAAGTCCATCCACATCATAAGTTTCACAATTATAAACATCATTATCGATGATGTGTTTAACTGGAATCATAGAACCCGTCAGATACTGTCTGTCATGATTATCCAGTGAAATGAAATCACAGGTAGGCAGATTTCTCTGATTGAGCGGCCACTTATCTCCAATAGTGACAAAAAGTCGCGTATCCAGTGGCTTGCCATTTGTAGTAAATGGTCCATTTATAGTTGTATGATTACAAACTCCATATGGCAGCTGCTTGTCAGATGTATTCGTAATTGTAAATTCATAACTCATGCCATTATCAGAAAGGCTGAATGTATACTCCGCCTTAAAGCTGACTGGGAATGTAGAAAAGAAAGGATCCTTCTCATCATAAACATACTCAGTTCTTGCAATGGCTGTATCATCCTTAACTACAGCCTCAACAATAGTATGCTCTCTCTTATGAAGGAAACCATGAAGCGCTGTATTCTCTCCCTTAATAATAACTGGGAAATGATACTCAGCATCACTGGTCTTAAGTATTCCATCCTTAAGTCTGTTAGGATAAAGAAGAGTTGGGAAACCATAAACCTCAGCACTGGCCTGAAGTTCCTCTACACTAAGGCTCTCATCCTTTCTGAAGAAGCTGATATCATTTTCTACATCAACCATGGAAATGATATTGCTGCCGAGGAAAGGTGCAATAGTAGCTGTATACCTTCCTGCCTTAAGCTGAATAACATCCTTCTCTTTATATTTCTTTATTTCTGATGCATATGCCATTATTGTTTCCTCCAAACTACTTTAATCTAGCTGCAAGTCTCTCAGCAAGTGCTGCCTGCTTGTCAGCATCCGGCTCGCTCTGTGTCCATCCTATCTTGAAGTCATCATTATCATATCTTGGAATAACATGTACATGGAAATGGAAAACAGTCTGGCCTGCAGCCTCTCCATTATTCTGAACCACATTCACGCCGTCACAATTAAATTCCTCTTTAAGCGCCTTTGCAACCTTCTTCGCAAGCGGAAGAACCTTTGCACTTACCTCATCATCAATCTCAAAAAGATTTGCATAATGCTGCTTTGGAAGAATAAGCGCATGTCCCTCATTTGCAGGACTGGCATCCAGGATAACTGTAAAATCATCATCCTCATATATCTTATTAGTAGGAAAAACTCCATTTGCTAACTTACAGAAAATGCAATCATCGTTGATCATATCCTTCATTCCTTTCACTAAAAAAGTCAGATGAGAATTTATCTCATCTGACTTATTTTAAAACACCCACAATAGGATGTCAAAACAAACTATCCAAGTCCCTTAGGATTATTTACTTTATTATTAACTATATTGCCATTTTTATTATTTGCATTCTTTTGTTGGGCCTGTCTCTCGTATTCAGCTCTCTGTCTGTCAAATTCCTCTGCTCTTTTCTGTTCTCTCTGTTTAATCAATATCGGAGCTTTATGAATACTATCTGCACACTTCTTAATATTCCTCAGAAGATCCTGCTCTGGAGAATCGGGATCAAGTCCCTTACTAAACTTTTTCACCGTTTCGTTTAATTCGTCCAACCCTTCTTTTGTACGAAGCTTTCTACCAACTTCATATATAGGTTTGGACGCCTTAAAGATAAGCACATCATCCATAGTTGATAAATCATCCACGTCTAGTTCAAGCTCATCTAAATGCATCAATTTATAGTTATAATTCTCTGGATTACGAAATTCCTTAATTTTATCATTATTTTCAATATCTTGTGCTCTAAGTTGATCACGCCTGGTGCTTAGATATTCGTATTTAATTATTTTATTTATACAATCCTGTTTTTCCTTTTTTGAAAGTGATACACCTTCATAAGCCGCTTTTTGAAGCTTATGTTCAGCATCGTAGCAATCGTCCAAAAAGCCCTTAAAACGTAGTGTGTCCTGGATAGCCAGCTTTTCAGTCTTAGTGAATTTTGCGTCCACCATTTGCTTTAGATCAGGATCTTTATCGGCAATTTTAATCATTTTCTCAAGCATCGAAGCAGAATACGCAAAGTTGGATCCTTCATTTCTGGAAGTATAAGTTGCCACTTCACATTCAAAAGCTGTTTCCTTAATTCCTACTGCCAGTACATCGGCAAGCAACTTCTTATCGCCTTTATTATATGCTTCAATAGCACTCTTGGCTTTTTCTTTTGCAGGAACCAAAGTCCAAGGGAAGAAATGTTCGACCATATTAGCTCTCGGTTCTCCATTTTGTCTACCTAAATCAAGAGTGTACATTGTCCTTCCATGATGAAGTAAGTCTTCTTTAGTAATTTCCTTGCTCTTAACTTTCCATCTGTTCTTTATACCTTCAAGTTCAATATTTTCAGGATTCAAAACTGCCGCATATGCTATTGCCGCAAATTCTTCATTTGTAACGCCTTTAACATCAACTGGTTTAAGAATTTCCTTAAACTCTTCTTTGGTGTACATTTTTTTATTGCCATCTGTAGAACAGTGATCAGTAATAAACATTGGATTACTTCCATAATAATTGATTATACAGTTTAAGCCTCTCTCGTATGGTCTCCTGGTCATCAACTCCAAATTATCCATATCTGTGACTGTAAACCCATCTTTTCTCATGGTATCTGCGATTTCCGGTAATTCTTTTCTACTATTTTTATGTTTTGTGTATGCATCTTCCATACCCTTAGCGAGATTTACTATATCCATAGCAGAATTGAAACGAGTCCTTCCCATTTTCGTAGAAGGTTTCCAGGCAGCTAATGCATTGTCCGCATTTTCTTTTAAAGTTTCTTCGTATTTTCTAAGTTCCCTTCTCAGTTCGACTGGTAAATTCCCTTCAAATTCAGGATCAAGTTTATATTTTTCATAAAGTTCAGCTTTCTTTTTCGCTAATAATTCTTCACGTTTTGCGTCGATTTTTTGTTTTGCTTCTTCTTGTTTTGCTGCTATATAAGCATTTCCAAGTCTAACAACATCTTTGCACAATTGTTCAAACTTTGGATCATCATATATGCTTTTATTCCTTTTCTTACCCAGTTGAATTACAAGTTCAAGGACTTTTTTCTTAAATACATCCATTTCATCAGTATCTGTATGTTTTATCAGGCTTCCTCTATGCTGAGCCTCAAGTCCCTTATAAAAATTATTTAAAGAATTAATAAAAAATGTACGGTCATTTTCAACCGGATTCAGATGTATAATCTCTACACTCTCATTTCTGATTGTGGTCTCTAATATCTTAGTCTGAGCCTTCTTCTCATCAGGATGTCTCTCTTCATAGGTCTTATACATATATCTGAGATTATTGATAACACGCCTTCTATCGATATGTCTATCAATAGGTTCATTAAGAAAAGCGTTGAATTCCCCTTTATATCTCTCCTTTAATGCTTTGTCGATAGTAGCATCTTTCTCAATGGTGTTATAAACCTTAATGACACTATTTATAAAAGGAAGATCCTCAGCGCTCCATCCATTATCCAGAAGCTTTATTTTTCTATCGCAGTCTTCAATAATAATATCAGCGTGCCTTACTCCGCTCCAATTATCCCTGAGACCAATCTCACTCTTATCAAAAGGCGATATTAATTTAGCCTCACCTTCGTATTTTATTTTCTGTAATTTTTCCTGATTTTCTTTCTGTTTTACAAAATAATCACGGGTAGCCTTTTTAAATTGTTTTTGTTTTAGCTCATCAACTTTTCCTGCTTCCTTATCCTTATAGTAAGGAATTTGATGATTGATAACATATTCTTCAGTAATATAGTACTGTTCCAGAAAACCTTTATCTTTCATAAAGTTTTCATAACGATTTCCATCAAACTCACGTTGACCATTACCCTTATTAAAATATGGAAGAGGAAAATTCAAAAAAGTATCATTGGATATAGAAAGAAATGGTTCTTCTATTCCTTTATCCTTGAGATACTGGCAAGTACCATCTAATCTAAACTTTATGTGATTAAGAAGCGCATTAATTGCTTTCTTTCTGCTCGAATCCTCAGGTGCATCTATCAAATTAGCCTTGCTAACCATCAGATTGTATAAGTTCACCATATTTTTATCAACGTCCGCATATTCTTCCTCAGTAAGCTCGTTGCCATAGCTTTTTGGATCCGTAAAATAAGCGTAAAAGTTTGCGATGGCATTTTCTATATCTTTACCTTCATCGCCAAAAAGATCTGTCGCGCCTGAAGCCGCCCCAATAAAACCAGCGAGTTCGCCCTTAGTCATTGGTCTCATAACTTTTAATGTATTATTATTCTCGTTATCTATAAATTCTTTCATGGTCTATCCTCCATAAAAATATGTTTCTTCGTTTAATCAACCTACCACTCCATAATTCTACTTGATTTTAGCATAAAATGAGCAACAAATGAGCAACAAAAAAATAGAACCGAAAACACTTAACAAATCGTTGTGTTTTAGCTTTATCTATAATATAATTATTGTATCTGTGGCGGTATGAAACCGCCAATATTACACTATCAAGAAAAATAAACGAAAGGGAAGGTATAACTTATGAAATTTGGTTACTTCGATGATGCTGCCAGAGAGTATGTCATCACATCCCCAAGAACTCCTTATCCATGGATCAACTACCTTGGAACAGAAGGGTTCTTCTCACTTATCTCAAACACAGCAGGAGGATATCACTTCTACAAAGATGCACGTCTCAGACGTATCACACGTTATCGTTATAACAATATTCCTGTAGATATGGGCGGTCGTTATTTCTATATAAATGATGATGATACAGTTTGGAATCCAGGTTGGTCACCAGTTAAGACTAATCTTGATTTCTATGAGTGCCGTCATGGTATGGGCTATACAATTATCACTGGTAAGAAGAAAGAGCTGAAGGCTGAGGTTACTTTCTTCGTACCTCAGGGTGAAAATGCCGAGATTCAGAAGGTTGTTCTGAAGAACGAAGGCACATCTCCAAAGAACTTCACACTTTTCTCATTCCTTGAGTGGTGTCTGTGGAACGCTGAGGATGACTCAACAAACTTCCAGAGAAACTTCAATACAGGTGAGGTTGAGGTTGAAGGTTCAACACTCTTCCATAAGACAGAGTACAAAGAGCGTCGTGATCACTTCGCATTCTATACAGTTAATGCTGATATCGATGGTTATGATTGTGATAAAGAAAGCTTCATGGGACTGTACAATGGTTTTGACAGACCTGATGCAGTTTTCGCAAATGCATCTAACAACTCTAAAGCTGATGGATGGGGACCTATCGCATCTCATTCACTTAAGATTTCTCTTGCACCTGGTGAAGAGAAGGTTCTCGTATTCATGCTCGGATACGTTGAGAACGGAGCTGATAAGTGGAATGCAGATGGCAGCATGAATAAGTCTAAGGCTTATGAAATGATCGCTAAGTTTGATACAGCTGAGAAGGTTGACGCAGCTTTCGAAGAAAATCGTAAGATGTGGGATGACCTCCTTTCAAAATATGCAGTTAAAACTCCAGATGAGAAGGTTGACCGTATGGTTAACATCTGGAACCAGTATCAGTGTATGGTTACATTCAATATGTCAAGAAGTGCTTCTTACTTTGAGTCAGGTATCGGACGTGGAATGGGATTCCGTGATTCTAACCAGGATCTTCTCGGATTCGTTCATCAGATTCCAGATAGAGCTCGTGAAAGAATTCTTGATCTTGCTGCTACACAGTTTGAAGATGGTGGATGCTTCCATCAGTATCAGCCACTTACAAAGAAGGGTAATGATACTCTTGGCGGAAACTTCTCTGATGATCCAATGTGGATGATCATGTCAACAGCAGCATACATCAAGGAGACTGGAGATTACTCAATCCTCGATGAGATGGTTCCATATAGAAACGATGAGTCACTGGCTCAGCCAATGATGCATCACCTGAAGCAGTCCTTCTATAAGGTTGCTAAGGAAACAGGTCCTCACGGACTTCCACTTTCAATGAGAGCTGACTGGAACGACTGTCTGAACCTTTCATGCTGGTCAGATACACCAGGAGAAAGCTTCCAGACATATACATCACCTAAGTATGGTGATAAGGGCTTCTCAGATGTTGCCGAGTCTATATTTGTTGCAACACTCTTCACTTATGCAGGTCCTGATTATGTAGCACTTTGCAAGTACAAGGGCGATGAGGCTGAGGCTGCTGCAGCTCAGGCTGAGATTGATAAGATGAAGGGTATCATCAAAGAGTACGGCTGGGATGGTGATTGGTTCATCAGAGCTTATGATGATCTTGGACGTAAAGTTGGTTCTAAGGAATGTGAAGAAGGAAAGATCTTCATTGAGCCACAGGGCTTTGGTATCATGTCTGACATCGGTAAAGAAGATGGATGGGCTGAGAAGGTTATCAATGCTGTTGAAGAAAGACTTGGTTGCAAGTACGGTCTTGTACTTAACAATCCAGCATTTACCAAGTACTATATTGAGTATGGTGAAATTTCAACATACCCAGCAGGATATAAAGAGAATGCCGGTGTATTCTGTCATAACAATGCATGGATGATCTGTGCAGCTGCTTATGCAGGACAGGGAGATAAGGCATTTGACTGGTACAGCAGAATTGCTCCTGCTTTCCTTGAGGATATTTCAGATCTTCATAGAACAGAGCCATATGTTTACGCACAGATGGTTGCTGGTAAAGATGCAGGACGTCAGGGCGAAGCTAAAAACTCATGGCTTACAGGTACTGCTGCTTGGAACTTCGTAGCAATCAGCCAGTACATCCTTGGTATTACACCTGATTGGGACGGACTTAAGGTTGATCCTTCAATTCCAGCTGCTTGGGACGGTTTCAGTGCAACTCGTCAGTTCCGCGGAGATACATACGAGATTGAAGTTAAGAATCCTAACCATGTATGCAAGGGTGTTGTATCACTCACAATTGACGGAAATGCCGTAGACGGAAACGTTATTCCAGTTGCTGGAGACGGTGCTTCTCATAAGGTTGTTGTAACACTCGGTTAAATACCACATAATACAATAATAGCAAAAGTCCCTTGGGAATCACTCCCAAGGGACTTTTTTGATTATTTTAAACTATAACAATAAGAATTAATGTAAATTAGGTACATTGTTTTTAACATTCTTACGGTTCTGTGCAACCTGCTTACGCGCATCAGAAACAAGGCTTTCCTTGTAAACATTAACCTCGTTATCACGTTTCTTCTTGAGCTCGTTAACTGTTTTGGCTTGTCCGTTTTGAGCTTCATTATAGCTACTTATCAGCTGATCAGCTGAAGTAATTCGAAGTCCCTCATTATCATAATTTGGCTCAAGATTTTTAACCAGGTTCTTTAAAACGTCATCCCTGCCCATAATACTCTTAATGTCTAATACTGACAGATCTTCTTTTCCAAGACTTTCAAGTCTCTCTCTATACCTTTCTTCCGTCTCGTTTTCCTTAGGCTCTAAATTGAAATCATTTTTCTGAGCAGCGAGTGTTAGAATCCTGCTTGCTGCCTTAACATAATCATTTTTATTCTTGGCATCTCTAAGATTGATGGTTTCATCTGCGATTTTCTGATCAATTCTTTCAATCGCTCTGGCTTTATCAAGGTCATCAAATGCACCTAATATGAAATTGAGTTTTTCAAGCTGATTGATTGCCATCTTTATACGTGGCTGTTCATTCCTTTCACGTGAATTTCTTCTATTATCATTATTATGTAGATCTCTCTGCTTATGTGCCAGATATGCCTTGGTATTTCGAATTGCATCCTTCAGATGCTCTCTAATTTCATTAACTCTTTCTCCATAGACATCGGCAAATGTATCAATATCGCCATTAGGCTTTTCCGATAATTTTAATCTATCATTCATTGGACCGTTAACAAACGCCTTAAGACGAAGTAGAGCATTTTTCATATCAACAAATTCATTTGATCCTTTTCTGAATCGGAATTCTACAGCAGCCATATCTTCAACCATAAGATCAACATTTTCTTTTATCATTTGATTTGTTAATCCCGGTTTTTTAAGCTCCACACGAACCCTAGGCGCATTTTGTTCTTCACCTAAATAAAAAGGTTCAATTTCAGATGAAACAGTATCTGCAATTCTATGATCAGCTCCACTCAAATGAGCATCCACAATCTTTCTATTCACCGCATCATCAAAAAGATTCCAAACCCTGCTGGTTGCATTATGATGATTTGCTCCCCAAATCAGATTATATGCTGAAAGTGGTTCTCTAAGAGATTCCAGTATTTCATCTCTCATTTCTTCAGATGTAACAATTGATTTTTGTATTCTTTCTAACTGTTCCTTAATTTTCTTATGAGCCAGCTCAGCATTTCGTTTTTGCTCTCGATTCACATTCATTTCGCCTCGAGCCATTCGTCCAAGGTCTGCAACGACATTACCAAGTTCTAGAAGAAATGCTGTATCCTCCAATGGCCAGCCTAGATCCATATAATGTAACTGTCTGTTAATATTTTTAATTACAATGTCACCATTATTAGCGCCAGCGTAATTATCCAAATAATTTGTTTTAGGATCATCTGTATATGCATTTATGCTTCTTATATCATTATCTTCTTCAAGCTTTACATTTTTAAGCTTCCTATAATCTGCTTTAAGTGAATTAGCAAATTTTATATAGTTAGAAGTAAATTGCTTTATTTCACTACTATCTACATTTTTAGCTCTAATATTCTGTATTATTGCTTTATTGTCATTATAAAATTTCTGTCTATCGAGAAGATTTTTGATTATCGGAAGTCTTTCCATCATATCATTGTATCTATCATTATCAGCCCTAAAATTTCCTTCCTGATCTTTAAAAAGATTAGTTGGGAAGTTTTTCATAAGTGCATCATACGAAACTTTATATGTGGTATCTATTCCCAGCATACTTGCCATATCATTGTTAATCATAAGATTTGCGTGTCCTTCAATAAGGTTGAACAAATCTTGATTCACTTTGAGCACGTCACCTTTTTTAGTATGGGCCTCAAAATATAGTTCCATCTTAGTAGAAATTGCTTTTGCCACAGCATACACCCTACGCGCGCTAGCCATCATTTCATCATAACTGGTTTTTAGTTCCTTATAACCTTTCGCCGTAGTCTCATGTATAGCGTCTATATTTCGAGTCTTCACCTGATTATAAGTTGCTATATATATATCCAAAGAGGCTCCACTAGCTGCGAATTCAGGTATATTTTTAGCGAGTTTGGCTATCCCATTAATATATTCTTCAACAATAGAGAGATTTAATTCTTCCCCAAAATCACCTATTTCGTCTCTATAATAAATCTCAAGATCACGAAGGTTAACTTCGCTTATATCTACTTTAGGATTTAGCCCCTCCTGATACCTTCTCTCTGCTTTAATTCTTGCCTCTTCTCTCAGCTGTTCTTCTACTTCTTTTCTGTTTCTTTCCTCTTCTAGTCTTTTTAGCCTTTCTCTTTCTTCTCTTTCTGCTTTTTCTTTCTCCGCTTGAATCTTTCTTTGTTCCTCAAGCTCTTCCTGCTCAAATTTCTCCTCTTCTTCTGGATCATCTATTATCTCTTCAATCGTAATATCAAGAGCAGACTCATGTTTAATCGGATACATTAATCTCATCTCCGAAGCCTTTACACGCTTATAACGAGGAGCATTTGCTCTATTAGTATAGGCAATCTTTTCCTGTGCTTCTGCAGAATTTGCAAGAATAATCTTCTGTGTCTCTATACAGTAGCGTTCATCATTTTCAGCTGACTGCTTTACAGCGCCGTCCTCTCCCATAGTATAAATATTAGGAACAAACTTCAGCTGAACATTCTGATGTCCAATTGAATAGAGATAAAATGCTTTCGCATACTGACTAAATTTATCAGGCGAAATCTCATCCTTCTTAATTCCATTTTTATCTAATACTTTTTCAACAACCTCAAGAACACTCTTACCCTTAAGCTGACCCGCTTCTTCAGGTGAGAGCTCTTTAATATTAGAATTTACAAACTGAGTATTCTTTAATACAGATTCATCTACTTGGTTTCTATTATAAAATGCTTCAACGCCAATAAAAATGCGATCGAATGCCTGCTCAGCATCACGTAAATCCTTATCACTAAGCTTTTTTGCATCAAAAGAATCATTAGCTGTCTTTTTGAATGCGCCAGTCATAAATACTTCGTCTAAAGGATTATTCTTAGCCATATTGACTGCGTCTAAAAGTGCCTTATTATAAACCTCTACCTGATTAGCTGATTTTACAATAGGTGGTCTACCGGCATTTTTCTGCACCTCAACATATTCAAGCCAGATTTTTCTATCTTCTAATTCAAGACTTTCTCTATCCGCAATTTTCTTGATTTTTTTATCATTAAAATCTTTTTCAAATTCCTTTTTAAAATCATCACGATACTTTTGAATTAATTTTGTTTTTTTGTACTTACGGGAATCTTTAACAAATTTAGGTATAGCATCTTTGGCTTTTTCATATTCCTCTGCATATCTTTTCGCAATTTTCTCAGATTCCTTAGGATTAAAATTATCTTCCTTAAGGATTTTAAACACCTCAACAGCAGCGTTATAAGCTGCTACATTATTCTGATGTTTTGATAATAATTCGTTATAATCATAAACCTGTTTTAGCTTTGCTTTATATTCTTTATCAATTTTCTCTTGCTGTTCTTTTGAATATTTTTTCTTTGTATCTTTTGGAACATTATAATTAGCCTTACCAGATTTTGCGTCAAAAGTAATCCCCTTTGGCAATTTTCGTTTAAGCGTATTAAGATTTTTCTCTTCCACCTTAATTTGGTCACTAAGTTTTAAATCATCTTTATATGTCACATACATATTATAATTTCTAACGTGGCGATCAATTGCTTTTTTATCAGGATGAATATCAAGAAGTAAAGAATCTAGTTGCGCCTCCTTACTTTTAATGGTTTCTCTTTCATATTCTTCAAGTTGATCCTTAAGCCACCTCTGATCAACACCTATATTTTCATCCTTTGGCAAAACCACTTTTTCTGACTCATCAAACTCCTGAAGTTTGTCCCAGTCTTTATAATTAACACCCGTGCCAATTATATTATGTATTTTCTTAGCTTCCGGCTGTTCTTCTGTTTTTTTCTTCTTTGGCTTAGCATCCAGCTTCACCTCTGGCTTAATTTCCTGTTCTACATCTAGCTCTTCCTCTGGATTAGCCTCCTCTTCTTTAAAAAGATCAGTATTATTTTGCTGTTCTTCTGAATGAGCATCATTTTGCTTATCTTCTGACTGAATATCATTTTCTAAAATAAAATCCTTCATTCGAAAATCCTCCTTAAAAAACTCATAAATGGGCATAACACCCCTATCTGAATATAATAATAACACGTAAAGCGCAACATAAGCGCAACACTTTTTTTATTTTTTAAACAATAAAAAAAATTTTAAACGCAAGATTGTAAAAAAAATAAGCCAATGGTAACTCGTACCATTGACTTATCCTTTATATAATATACCTCTCTCCAAGCAGAAATAGGATTATTCTGTCTCGCTCTTCATATCCATTGCCACGCTCTCATCAAGCGCCTTAGCAAAGTGTGATTTACCATCCTGATCTACAATGATACCTGTTGTATCAATATTTCCATTCTCATCCTCATCAAAATGATAGCCGTAAGTCTTACCCTCTACAGTAATCTTAATATACTCTGTACCATCATCCAGCTTTGCATCCTCTGTAGTATACTCACCATAATAGATGTTTTCGCCTTCCTGAATGATTACAATAGGAATACCTGCTGACTTGAAAAGTGCAATATTTGCATCACATTCTTCATCTGATGCATAAAGACCACCCATATAAACTACATCATCATCTGCAGGATCACTTACACCAAGGTTAAGATCTACAGCATCCCAACCATAATCCTGATACTTTGTAGCTGGCACACTATGAGATGTTACATACTCAACAAGGAACTCTTCTCTCTTCTCTGTTCTAAGTTCATCATTGCTAAAAATCTCTGTGAATGCATCATAGTTATCACCAAAGATTTCCTTTGCACTCTCATCAAAATCCGAGCCATCCGCTACAACATCAAAACTCTCTACAACATATCCCTTACCAGCATCTGTTTCCTTAACGTGCATGCATCCTGGATATGAACCACCAGCCTGACACTCAAGAGTATTGCCTTCAAGTGTATAAGTCTCATACCAGTAGCTTCCCCAAACCTTAATGTCCTCTGGATCAGAATCATCTCTACTAACTTCAATAATTGTTGGAATTCCAACATCGCCTGTTTCGTATCCCTTTGCAAGTTCATCACAAATATAATCACAGATTGCGGATACTACCATATCATCCCCTGTATATGTATACTCGCCATAAGCCCACTCGGCATCTGAACTAGATGCATCAGCCTCTGTGGCTTCTGTTGCCTCCTCAGTTTCTTCCTCTGTAGTTTCCGTAACGGCTTCCGTTGTTACCTCAGCCTCTGTTGTAGTTTCTTCTTTTGCTCCACATCCTGCCATAAGTGACAGACCAAAAACCATTGTAAGTGCAACTGCAAGTTTCTTTTTCATTCTTCTTTTCCTCTTTTCGCTTTTTCTTATTACTTCTTTACTACAAATGGAAGTATACACCCAAAAGAGCAACAAAAGAGCAACAAAATTGGCAAGCATTTCTGCTTGCCAATTTTTTTAAAGATGATGTTCCCTAGCGTTCTCTATTTCTGCACGTCTCGCACGCTTCGTGTTATTTTTCATAGTACGATTACGTTTTTGGACATTTGAAACGAGGTTCTCTTTATAATCCCCGACTTTATCAGCCTTCTTCTGCTTTTCAGAACGTTCATCAACATGACGAAGGTCATTAGGGTGAAGCTGATTATATTTTAATGCGTATTGATTATATGCCCCCTCAGCATCTAATCTCTTATGATTAGGACTCTCTAATGCCGTTTTTTCATTCTGCATTACTTCTCTAAATACAGGATCCTTCTTCATCATATCTTCAACATCTTTTGCTGTTATTTGATTAACTCCGGTATTTCTGATTCGAGCAACAAAATCTACGTGCTTTTCGTCCTCTTCCATCTTATAATAACGGTCCTCAGCCTGCATTCCATAAATAATTACTCTGCCCATATTAAGCAAATAATCTTTCTTGCTTGAACGTCGGTTTGTCATTATATTATTAGCAGCTTGCACCTTTTGTGCTAAACGTCTTCGAGCCGCTTCCTTATCTGCATTCACGCCAGAATTTGCATAGTTAAATCTTTTTCCATTGTGCTTATAGGTCTCAAGATCGTCTAACATACTCACAAAGAAATTAAGCTTATCCAGTAAATTGATTGCCATTTTAATACGAGGCTGCTCTCTTACCTGTCTGCCACCATCTTCACGTCTATTACCTTCATCATCAAATTGTTTTTGTTTACGTGCAAGATACTTCTTTGTCTTTTGGGTTGTATCTAAAAGCTTGTCTCTAAAATCATCCAAATTATCTGCATATGGATCTGACCCATCTACACTTTGACCCAAAACCCCAAGTTGTTCACGAGCAAAGGTCTGAAGCTCCTGCAAAGAAATTTTCATATCTTTGAACTCATTTGAACCTTTGATGACCATTTCAACACTATTAAGATCCTTCATCATCATATCAATGTTTTCCCTGATCAGATCATTAGAAAACGGAAGTGATGGTTCATAATGTTGACTAAAGTTCAATCTATGTTCTTTAAATTCCAGCTCTGAAGGTTTTACATCACGAACTCTTGCAATCTCAAAAATATCCTTGATAGCTGGTGTACCATGTATTATAGCCTGGGTATTTCTATCTACTTTAACAGGATTCCTAAACTGAACATAAGCATCTATGGATGGTTTAATCGCATCCAGGATATCGTCCCTCATTTCTACAGATGTAATAATTGAATTCTTCACCCTGTCAAGAGGCTCCTTCATGCTTTCATAAAGCTGACGGGCTCTTTGCTGTTGCTCTGGAGTAATAAAGTTTGCACCTCTTATAACTCTTTGAAGATCTTCTTCCATATGATGCATCTCTACTATTAATCCAATATCTTCTACTGGCCAGCCTCGATCTAATGCTAATTGCTGAATATCAATATCCTTCATTACAAAATTAGCGAACCTGTCACCCTGCCAATTTAATCCAAAAGTAGTTCCTGACGTGCCCTCAAAAGCCTTCAACTTTGTAACATATGGATTATCTGCTGGTACATCCTTTATTGTCTGGAAATTAGTACGTAAATTATTTAATTGTGTCTGGTATTCTTTGCGGTAATTACGAATTTCCTCGTCTGTTATATTTCCGTTATGTCTAGAGTTTCTCACCTCAGTGTATTTCGAGAAGAATTCCTGACGTTCCTTCATCTGTTTAACAAAAGGAATGCTGTCCATCATCTCCTTATAAGTCTCATCGTCTTTTATATATGCCCCATTCTTCTGCTTAAACTGGTTATAAGGAAATGTGGTAAACATTTGATTATAACTAAGATGATATGATGGATCCATTCTTAAGATATCTTCGTAAATACCAGTATTCATATAGTGAAAATGCTCTTCAATTATTGAATAAATATCTTCATTAATATCTTTAGCTGGTCCTTCATCTTTTCTTATACACCTACTTATGGCATTTGACAGATCCTTGGCAAGCAAACGAGCTTTCACAAATTGTCTTTTTAATTCCTGATCATCCGTGGACTCCAAATAACACCCGTTTAGAAGCCACTCATTTGTTAAACTAGGAACTTTAGGACCTTTAATCGCAGACGCAAGATTTAATTCATTATCCATTTTGTCTTTCAGTTCTTTTAGTTCCGGATAGTTTTCGGCCAAGGAAGATAAGCCACGACAATATTCTTCAATCGCTGAAATATTAAGAGACTCTGGATTTTCATTTAAATACTTGTCAACCCTAACCTCAAAGTCGTCTTTTTGGTTTCTTGCTTTTAGCTCTTCTCTTGATATTATCTCTGATTCTTCTGAGCTAGCTTCAGATTTATTATCTTGAGGAATCTCCTCCTGCTTTTCCTCCTTGTCTTCCTTAGGAACCTCTTGTTTTTCTTCAGGCTTGCCACTAGGTTTCACTTCAGGCTGAGGCTTTGGCTCTTCTTTTACAGGAAGTGGATCTAGCTTAATTACCTCATACTTAGGGAAAAGCTGTTCCATCTCAGAGAACTTACTTCTATTATATCCTACAAACTCATTTTCTTTTCCGGTTTTCTCGTCTTCATCTTCTTCAACATTATAATTTCGCTTTTCGTAAGCTTTATCAATAATCTTTCTATTTTCTTTATTTACAACGTTATTACTATCAAAAACCAGCTCCTCTTGGTTTTCGGCAGAAACGAGTTCAGGTTTATCTATGTTTTCAAAATATTTAGGAACAAATTTGAAACTCGCTCCGTATCCTTCATTAGCAATCATATGCAAAATAATCATTTTTGCATATCTTTCAATTTCCTCATTAGTGAGTGCACTTGAATCTCTTACATTCCCTATACCTTCTGTGTCAATATAATGCTTTGTATACTCTATAATACTTTTATTCTTTACAGCATTATTTTCACTATCCCATTCAGGCTCATGATTACCTGTATAAATAAAATTATCTAATATGGAACCGCCTGTATTATGCTTACAATAAAATGCATTTAATTCCATAAACATTTTATCAAAAACCTGTTCTGCATCTCGCTTATCCTTATCATTCAAAGCATATGGGAAAGGAGTTTGTGCTCCAGACATTCTTATATGTTTCAGTTTTAATGCATCATCAAAGGATTTTTCCTTAACGCTATTTATTGCCGCCTTAAGATCATCATTGAAGATTTGTCTTTGTTCCTTGTTATACCTTTTTACATCTGCGCCTTCCTTCTTTTTTGCTTTAATAAATTTACGCCATTTCTTTTCGTCATATTCCTCAATATAATTCAGATAGTCTATTCTTTCCTGTCTTTCCTTATCATATTTATCCTTTATTTCATTGAATATTTTATCGAAGAATTCATCCTTAAGGTCCTCTACAGCTTTTTCTCTGGCCTCTTTTTTTACCTCGGTTAGTCTATTTGCCGCATCTCTTTCTGCCTTCAAAAACCTATCTGTAAAATCTCTAGCATATTCAACTTCATTAGGATCAAATTTTTTCAATTCCTTCGCTGCTTCAGGATCATCCTTCTGCTTCTGAAGTTTCTCATATTCATCTAAAAATGCTTTGCGCTGATCATATTCTATCCTCATTTTTCTAGTTTTAAGAGTGTATTCTTGTGCGTAATTCGCGGTTCTTTTCCGCACTTCATCATCTAAGGCTTTCTTATATTCAGCGTTCTTTTCCAGGGCATCTTCTGCAAGTTGATAGAAGTTTGGATCCTCCTCATCATAATTGTAGCTATGCATTTCATCCCAGTCCTTATAAATATCTTCTTCAGTATGCTTAGCCCTTTTACTATCTTTTTCCTCATTATTGATAATATTATCATCATTAATAATATTATCATTATTGATATTATTGTTCTCATCAAAATTTATTTGATCTTCTAAATTAAATTCCTTCATTTTCTGACCTCCTTAGGAACAAAATTATTATAACCTACGATTAAGCTTAGCTGCTTCTTCTTGTCTTGCAGCTTTCTTTTGGTTTTGATTATCCGCACGTTTCTTCTTTCTCTTATTCGAAACTAAGTTTGTCTTGTACTTACTTATTTCGCTTGAATCTTCCTTTAATTCTTTCTTTATATCTTCCTGTTTCTTATCCATCTTTTTTTCAGGTTGTTTATTTTTTGCCAACATATTTTTTTGCAAAAATGAACCATTAACCATACCAGAATTAAGTCTTTTATAATTTTCCTCATTGAATTTTTCTTTATGCTCTTTGAGGAAATCTTTAAATATAGAATCCGCGCTAGCCATTTCATTAATTTCTTTTTTAGTTATATTTCTTGCTCCAGTCTGTTCAATTCTATTTTTAAAATCCTCGTAACTCTCATTTTCGCGAGGCTTGTAATAATTATCATTTTTCTGAAGATTTAAAATAATAACACTTCCCATTGATTGAATGTACTCATCAGCATTTTTAGCATTTAGTAGTTTTCTATTTTCTTCACTAATCTTTTTGTTTATTCTACTAAGCGCCTCTTCCTTTGCTTTTGGAAGTTCTTTCTCTAAATACCTCGTCATAGGACTAATAGCATTCTCATATGAGTCGATCATATCAGTAAGGAACGTAAGATTTTCCAATTGGTTGATAGCCATTTTGATACGTGACTGTTCAGCCTTCTGCTTTCCATCCCTCTCACGTCTTCCTTTATCCTTTCGGAAATCTTCAGCCTTATGATTCAAATATCTCTTTGTCTTATTAGTAGTTTCAACCAAATGCTCTTTAAGCTCATTGAGGCTTCTTAGCATTTCCTCTTCTACCGGCTTATCAGGATCAATAATCCCCATTCTTTCATCAGCGTATTTCTTAAGGTTTGTCAAAGAAATCTTCATGTCCTTAAATTCACCTGAACCCTTCCAGAGTTCTACACTATGAAGGTCGTCCAACATAACCCTGATGTTTTCTCTTATTTGTTCAAATGTAATTGTAGGCTTTTTAAATCCATTTTCTTCTTTTGTCCTATATTCGTTCTTTAACTCTATAGGCTTTACCTCTCGAAGTCTTGCCATGTTATGAATTTTCTCAATGGCTGAAGCTCCGTAAAATTTGCCTTCAAAAGGAACTTCCTGTCTAAGTTGAATGTATTCTTTAATAGGTGTATCTAAGGCATCTAAAATGTCCTCTCTCACTTCATCAGATGTAATAATTGAATTTTTTATCTTATCAAGTGAAACCTCCATACTTTTAAGAATACTCTTTGCTTGTTCAACCTGCTCGGCATTTGCTTCTCCTTCACCTGCAGCCATACTTCGAAGATTTTTTTCCACTTCGTACATTTCAACTATAAAGCCCACATCTTCTACTGGCCAGCCACGATCAAGTGCCGAAAGCTGCATATCAGCCTTCTTCATTACTTTATCGCCAAGTCTGTCTTGCTGCCAGTTAAGCTTGAAATTATGATTAACATTACTAGCAAAAGCTTGTAAGCTATTTATATCAGGGTCGTCAAGTTTTACAGACCTAATCTTTTCAAAATTGTTCTTTGTATTTTCAATATTTTGAATATATGCTTCACGATACTTCGTTATATCATCATCCGTTAATTCATATTCCGCATCAATTCTAAAGTCACGATATCCAAGGAAATCATTTTTAATATGATTCAGTCTATCCTTCAATTGAGTGAAAAATGGTATTCTCTCAAGCATTTGCTTATAACGTTCACCGTCGCTTTTATATGTTCCATTTTCCTGCTTGAAACTATTATAAGGAAATGTAGCATAGGCTGATAAAGCAGACGAATGAAATGTAGGGTCTATTTTTAGTACATCCTCATAAGCTTCATTAGTCATTATGTCATAACAATCATGAGCCATTATTCTCAGCTCATCATTAATCTCGTCATCTATATCATTATCTTCAAGCTGGTTATGGTAATCTTTAAAAGTCTCCGCTAATTCCTCTGCCATTACAAAAGCCTTGGCAAAAGCTACTCTTACCGCCTCTACGCCGCAGAAATTCATTCTCGTTCCACCAGGATAATTCTTGACATCTAATGCAACTCCAGCCAATTCACGCGTTGCTTCTCCAGAAGCATTAAGATGAGTTATTATCTGCTCAGAAAAAACACTATAATTACTACCCAGATTATTTATAGCCTTAATGTATGCATCCATGGCTGTAATATTTAAATCGCCTGGATTATTTCGAAGAAATTCTTCAACCTTAGCATTAATATATTCTTCTGAAAAATTAGGCATACGAATTGGAATAATATCCCCATTCTCATTTCGAATATTATTCTGTTGATTCTCATTATTATTTACAATATTATTATCGTTGATATTATCATTGATAATAATATTTTCCTCATTATTTATATTATTCTCTTCAACCTTAATCTCCGGTTCCTCCCTCTTAGGAACAACCGTGTTAATAAGGTCCTTCTGCGCAGTATAGATAGACTGCATTTCGTCATATCTAAGGCGCTTATAATTAGATCCTTTTATTTGATTTCTATTTTGGTATTCTTCTTTCTCCTCAGATTTCTCATTTAATATTATCTTTTCTGAGCTGATGCAATATTCCGGATTGTTATCAGCATCTTTTGATTTAAGCTTGCCATTAGTATTCTCAAAATATTTTGGAACATATTCAAATTTAATAGACTGATGACAAACTGAATATAAGAACAGAGCTTTTGCATACTGATTAAACTTTTCCGCTTCCACCTCTTTGACATCGATTCCTGATTTTTTTAGAAGCTTGTCAACCACATCATATAGACGTACATCAGGACCAAGATCATTAATATCTTTTGCGTTCAGATCAGAAAAAAGAACTGAAGCTCCCTTAAATTTAAACTTAGGAAGAATCCCCTCTTTGTTATCATATTTCCCATGAAAAGCATGCAGGTCCATAAATATACGGTCAAAAACCTGCTCTGCATCACGTAATTCTCTATCTGTAAGTTCATTTATCTTAAATGAATTATCATATCTTCCATAAAATAGATACTGCTTGAAAATATCATCTAAAGGAGCCTTCTTAACCTTATCAATAGCCTCCTTTAAATTCTTGTTATAATGGTTTTTCTCATCATCAGATATACTATCGTCAATTTTAATCTTCGCGCCATTCTTTTCATTTTGAAGGAATTTTGTCCAGATCATGGAGTTCTTTTTCTCTAACTCTTCTCTGGCGGCCACATCTTCCTTTAGTTTATCCTCGTATCTTTTTGTCTCCATGGCAATCAGACGTTCATCACGATTGTTCATATAATTAATTTTGGTCTGTTGCACGACAGTCTTCACATCTTCGTTAGCCTTTTTTATATCATTAGCCACTTCTAAATCATGAATACTAATTATAGACCTTGCCTCAGACAGTTCATTTTCATTTATCTGTTTTCTGAGTTCCACTGCCGTATTATACCGAGCTTTAACATGCTCCAGCTTGTCCTTATCGTTCTCGGCTTCCTCAAGGTCCTTTTCATAATTATTTATAATGCTATCGTAATTATTAACTTTTTCTACAAATTTCAGAGCATCTTTGTATAAATTATACTTAACCTTATTAGACTCTCGCTCTGCCTCCCTGGCTTCTAAATAAGTATTAATAAACTTATTCTTTGCTTCTTCTACAGCATGCACAAGCCCAGGATTATCATCCGAAAGTGGTTTAGGACTAAAATGAGGTGCCGGCTTATTCTCATCAACCTTTTGGAGAGTTTCCCAGCTTTCAAACTCCTCTTCATTAAATTTTAAAATGTCATCATATTCTCTCATTTTAAAAGCCTCCCAACGCTTTTTCCTATTCCATTAATGCGTTCTCTTGTGGCCTGATTACTTCTTCCCTCAAGAGTAACAGTATCCTGTTCATATAAATGGTGCCATCTATGCTTTCTTACATAGTTTGTTCTATCTACAAGTTTTGTAGCTAATTCCTCTCCATTTTTTCCAGTCTTGGAGATGATTGCAAGAACATCTAAAGTCTGATCAAAATGCTCCTGCTGGGAATCAGTCCAACGTTTACTCTTACGCCCCTTCATATAGCTTTCTGTCGCTTTATATATTTTATCCAGCATGCCGCCAAGCTGTTCAGAAGGAACCTTGGAAATATCCACAGTTCCCAGCTCTTTAAGTGTACGATTAAAGTTCTGATACCCTTCACTAGCACCTTCTGCACTACCGATTATTTTTCCAAGCTCCTGAAGATTTTTCAAAGCTTCTCTCTTCGTATCAGCTACAGAATCATAAGAAAGTGGTTTTTCAATTCGATTATTAATTCTCCATTCTTCATGATTCTTTGAATCATTCTTCATCTTCTTATCGTTCCAGGTTTCTTCACCCTGTTCATTTTTATCCACATATCTGGCTCTGAAAAGCGGATTCACCAGCATTTCCTTTGCCTTAACATCCATTTCCTCAGCATTAAAGGCTGGTCTGTCAGCTTCGTTAGAAATATTAATCTCTTTTTTCTTCCACTCATATGCCGTTACAACCTTTGCAATACTGCTTTTTGTATCCTTATCTTTATTTATAATTAAATCTCCGGTATTACGGATAACATACTTTTCATACTCATTATCAATGCCTGCATTAATGCTTGTTTCAAAAACATTCTCTAGCTTCTTCTGTATGTCCAGACATAATTTCTTAAATGTTGGAAGCGCCTCAGGATCTTCCTGAATACACTTTAATGATCGGAGTATACCTGTAAAACCCAAATCTCCCGTTGCGAGTTTAGTAAGTTCATCTTCCTCCAAGGCAAAGGCATTTATATCTTTTGTATAGGTAAGAAAATAATTGATTTTTCTGAGGAGTCCATTATCAGGATTATCTGAAGGTCTCTGCCAAAGTATCTGATCCAAATGCTTCATTGCATTTTTTACTTTAGGTTCTGCACTATTATATTTACCTCTTCCTATCTCGTCATGAAGAGCTTGTATCGTCTCTTTAAATCTATAAAGATCTGCGTAAATACTGTTTCCTTTTAAGTCATCCTGGCCCGTCTGGAATGCATTAAGAATATTACTTTTTACAATAGTCTGTTTTCTTTTTATATAATCAGAAGAAAGACAATAATTTTGATCTGGTTCATCCTTTATGAATGCATTCTTCGGATCAAAATTAGCAACGTTCTTTCCTTCAAATGCTATTTCCTGATTCTTTAAATTACGACTTTCAAGAAACTGGTTAAACGCCCTATCCTTAAGATAAAAATATGACTTGATAGATTTATCATTATTTTTTTTATGATAAACAGGATCACTATAGGATCTGTTAAAATCATTTACAACCGCCAGGTTCTTCTCGTCAAACACATCAGAAGTAAGTAATTCAAGACCTGAAGATGTCATTCCATGTTTGGTTACGTTCTCTATATAACCCTTTGTACCAAAGTACTCTTCCTTAAATTCGTTGGTATAGTTAAAATCTTCCTCCATGATATCCAGCTGTTCCTGAAATTCATCAAAGAGCTTTTTCACATCAATAATAAGGTCTCTTTTCTGCATTGAACGATTGAGATCTGGATATTTATTAACAAGCTCTTCCATATCCTCGAGGATAAGACTTGCTTTCTTTGCAGCATTATATGCTTTTAATTCATCGCTATCTTCATCTATTTCATCAAAGTCGACTTTCTTCTCTCTAGATTTTACCCAATTAAATAATCTTTTTTGATAAGAACGAAAATCCTTAATAAATCGGCTGTAGATATCGCCCTCTTTTCCTTCTTTTCCCTTACATTCGCAAAGAGTTGCCGCAAATTGCGCATTACGATCAAATTTAAATTTTTCAATAGTAAAATTTGGCATAATCTTTTTCCTTTTCCGCCATCTTGGGCGTACTTATCCACTTTTTTTATACTAGGATAGCACATAAAGCGCAACATAAGCGCAACACAAGAGATTTATAGATCCGATTTATAAAATCTGACATACATAACTAACATGAAATCCTCCACTTCATAATATAATCCTCAATCAATGATTTTGCTTATTCCAAAAATAAAACAAAAATGATATATTTAGTCTATGTATGATTATATACTAATTGAGAGGATTATGATATGACTTATAGATTTGAAACAGACAGACTGCTTATTCAAACTTCAAATATGGATCTTGCTCCAAAGATGCTTGAATACTATTCGGAGAATGAGGATTTCTTTAATAAATACGAGCCAACACATACAGCCAGATATTATACTTTAGAGTTCCAGACAATGATGATGCAGCAGGAAGTTAGTAATATGGAAAATCTTACATCAGCATATTATTATTTCTCATTAAAAGATGATCCAGAGAAAATCATCGGCTCCATCAGTTTTGTTCGTATCAGGCCAGAACCCTACGCTAGTGTAATCTT
This sequence comes from uncultured Lachnospiraceae bacterium, assembly GCA_902774915.1. GTDB lineage: Bacteria > Bacillota > Clostridia > Lachnospirales > Lachnospiraceae > Eubacterium_Q. The sequence goes on from CACYKH010000002.1 coordinate 135,856, forward strand.
TGGATACAATCTCCACGAGGATTATCAGGGACATGGTTATTGCACAGAGGCATGTGCCGCTTCAATAAAGCATGTACTGAGTATAGCTCACATTCATAGAATAGAATCCCGAGTGCTCACTACAAACGAAAAATCAATCCATATTCTGGAGCGCCTTGGTTTCTTCCATGAGGGATTTGAAAAGGCGAGCATCCTGATTAATGGAGAATTCCGGGATCACCTGCGTTATGCATATTTAAATGAAGATTACTAAAAAATAAATAAGTCCCGAGGGACTTATTTATTTTTTTTATACTTTAGTTTTAACTTATCATTTATTACTGCTAGTGCCACACAACCCGCAAAAGCAATTATAAAGCTTATGACTGATTTCACAACCACATCAGTTGTAAGTGGGTCAAGGTACCAATATGGACCCGGTTTATTATGATTATGCATTATATCTGCTGCTATACCACCTATAAGACAGTGGAAAAGCAGAATAACCAGTGTGTGCCTTCCAACCCAGGTAAATGCCAGCTTGCTGTATTCCGAAAACTCAATGAGCCTTGCCAAAGTAAGAAGCACAAAGCCACCCAGGAAAATCTGAACCACAAACATCAGATCACTAAGATAACCATATTCTCCCAGAATGCTCTGATAAATACAATCAGAACCAAGCTTCATAAATATTATGTAATGAAGAACTGCCGCAACAATCATAATCACACAGGACAGTCCTAAATTTATTTTCTTAAGCTTTTCAAGAGCATCATACCTTCTAAGGGCCAGTCCAATCATCATTATTCCAGCATAGAAAGGTGCAAGCTGAATGCTCCATGAAAAGTGTGGAATCATCTCCTGGCATATTGCTCCCACTATGAGAAGTACCGCGATAGAGATAAACATCTTCTTGTTGTCATCTTTTACAAAACGCATTACCGCATAAAAGACAACGGTAGCAAAAGCAAGTGCCCATATAAACCATACAGGTGAAATGTTATTAAACAGCTGTTCACCTGTCATATCTGGCAGAATGATCGCCATCAGCTCTGGTCTGAGATATGTCTGAAGAATATCTCCCAGCCAATTCTTAGCCGTAAACTCGTCATAAACAAGTATGTAATAAGGTCCAAAAACAACCAGAAGAACCGCAGTGGTTATAAGAACCATTACCGACATTTTTCTAAGTCGCATTCTCAGATTATGCAAGAATGAACCACCATAATCCTTATAAAATGCACCCGCAAACAGGAAAAACAGCGGCATTGAAAGATAAATCATCTCTCTGATAATATTGTCGAACATCCCATGCATCTGTCTGTATATCAGATGATAGATCACAACCGAGATGATCATGATAGCCTTCATTATATCTATAATATTACTTCTTTCTTTTTTCTGTTCCATAAAAAACCTTACTTCTCGTTATCATTTCCGTAATAATCAAATATCAACATCGTAACATCATCGAACTGCTCTTCATCTCCAACAAATGCATTCATATCGTCTATAAGATTCTTAAGCATCTGCTGTCCCGAAGCATCTGGTTCTCTATTAAGAGTCTCAAGCATTCGGTCAGTTCCGAAGAATACCTTCTCGCCATTTCTAGCCTCAGGCAGACCATCTGTATATACAAATATTCTGTCACCAGGAAGCACTTTTATATCATGCTGTTCGAAAGGTACTCCAGGCATCATGGCAACCGCCATAGAATGACGATATTTTATAAGTTCAAAGCTTCCGTCCTTGTGACGAAGAACAGGATGCTCATGACCCGCATTAGAAGCAATTCCTTCTCCAGTATGGATGTCAATAATGGCTATCCAGACAGTAACGAACATACCTTCATCGTTACCTTCCATAAGTTGCTTATTAACTCTGGTCAGAACTTCAGAAGTAGGAAGTTTCATCATTGCATAGTTCTTAATAAGTGTCTTAGCTACTACCATGAAAAGTGATGCTGGAACTCCCTTGCCGGAAACATCTGCCATAACGAGAGCCACATGATCATCATCCACCATAAAGAAGTCATAGAAATCTCCACCGACTTCCTTAGCAGGATCTGTAGATGCATAGATGTCAAATTGATTCTGCTCTGGAAATGGAGGGAAAATGCTTGGCAGCATATCTGCCTGAATCTTCTGAGCCAGATCCAGCTCGACACTAATACGTTCCTTCTCAGCAGTAACACTCTTAATCTCTTCTACATGATCCTCAATCTCACAGACCATTTCATATATTCCTGTAGAAAGAGAACCAATCTCATTATCTGGATGAATCGCTTCAAGAGATTTCTTAACAGGCTCTCCATCCTTATCCTTTGTGTACTGCTTAACACTATTGGTTATTCCTAAAACCGGCTTGATTACATATTTATAAAGCATAAATCTGCAGAAGATAATAAACAAAGTCTGCAAAAGAACAAATGCAATCATAAACTTAATTGTCTGATTCTTAACATGGCTCTGAATATCAGTAGTAGTAAATGTCATGCCTGTCAAAACATTCATTCCATTTAATTTAAAATTATAGTGATAAGAATCCATGTAACCTGTTGTATAAACAGTTTCATCTACTTCAGGCTTCAGGCCGGAAAAAGTTTCTTTTTGATCTGGGTTATTAGTAACTCTTACACCAAAAATATAAGACTGTCCAAGCTCTGTTCCACGCTCATTAGTTCCGCCATTAGAGTTAACAAGGAAGATGTCCTCATCAAAGTTATCATCTGTTGCCAGTATATAAATATACTCTGCATTATAAGCAGCCTTAAGTTCATTAAACCTCATAATCCAGGCATTATAAACAATCTCTACATATTTCTGCTGATCCTCTGGTGAGAGAGCGTTTAAATCATCAGGAGTAGCATTCTTAATATCAAATCCTGGATTATCCTTCAAAAATTCAGCTGTCTTTTCAACTGTTTCATCTGTCTTATCATATTCGAAATCAAAATCATCATGCTCATGATCAAACAAATAAATAATCACCCATGCATAAGACTCATATTCCTGAATTGAGCTATCAACATCCTTTGCCACACCATGTGCAATAGTTTCTCTCTCGGCCATAACATTACTGGTAACCATATTTCTTATTACATAAAACGAAATGATATCAGTAATCAGCAGACTTAAAACAAAGAAAGTAAAAATCTGATATGCTAAACCATGTCTTATTTTTCCTTTCTCTTTCATAAAAACCTCCAAATTAAAAGCAACAAAATCTATAACCAAAAGTATAAATAAATATTACAAACAAATATTATAACATATTATTTGTAATAGGTATATTTTAAAGTATTAAGGAAGAATCTGTCGCTGGCTTTGCATCTTGTTCTCTACTTCCGCCTGCTTTTCTCTGTTCTTCTCAGCATTACGTTCCAGCTTCTGACGATTACTGTTCATTCGTGTAATGCCATCTTCTCCATAAAGCTTTTCAAACAGTTTGTCAGGTGTCATTTCAGTATCTCTGAAGTATTCATTCATCAGGCTTTTAAACTCTGAACTTTCCTTAATCTGTCCCTTCAGCTTATTGATACCCATGTTATGGAATGAATTTAATACCTTCTTATTATTAGAGCTGGCAAATTTATATACAAGAATATCGGCAGCCGCATCATAAAACTTCTGTTTCCCTGCCTTGTCTGTTGGCATAGCTTTTGCCTTCGCCAAAACGTTCCTACCTCTATTACATGTCTCCTTTGCCATAGCAATTCTGAAGTTTTCCAGCGAATTTGTCAAATTATCTTCCAAACCAACAAGTTCTTTATTGTGGTTAATATTGTTTATCAAGTTATTTCGTTCATTCTTAGCTAATAATTCAATATCCTTAGCACCTTTAAGTCTGTCCTTTCCACCCTCAGTAGTAGGGACACCCTTCTTTTTACTTTGATAAATCTTTGAATCAACAATCGCTTCATCCAAAGCATTGAAGTAATCCAAATAATTACCGAGTGTTTGTAGCCCTCTTCTTCCCTCATTATAAAGGGCAACAGTCTTTTGGTTATTGATTAACTTCTGAACAGAATTACTGAGTGCATCATGTTCATCTGAAGAAATACCAAATTTAATAAAGAAGGATTTATCTGCATTAAACCTCAGAAGAAGAAGGTTTAATTCATCACCTCTTTCTTTAGATGCAACTATATCTTCTTTATAGAAAGCGGGTTCCTTACTTTGTTCTATGAGTGCATTTCTCTTGCTTACACTTGCAAATACATCACCAAAATAATTAGAAGCATACTCATTTGAAATGAAACCCCTATCCTTACCTTCCTTAACCATGGCATACATCTGCTTCATAACAGTATTACGCATACCTTTTCCTGTAAGACGATTATTCTTTAATTTATCATAAAACTTTTCCATATTATCCAGGAAAGCTTTATGATCTTCGCTTTTATAAGCAGGAACTTTTCTTTTCTCTAATTTTTCCGTATTATTATCTATGACATAATTAACACTTTTCTTTTCACCCTCAAGGCATCTATTAAATGCCGCAAGAACTCCTATATCATCAATGTGCCAGCCATTTTCAAGACCAGCTTTATAAGCATCCAATGCACTGGAAAGAGATATCATCCCTCTTGGCGCATAAGAATGCAGACAAATTGGATTACTGTTAGTTATACCTTGTTGAACCAGCTCCGTATTAAGCTCTGGATCTATAACCGTCTTATCCATAGCATTGATCATATTCAGCATTCTGAGAGTCTGAGAATAAAGAGTTTTTCTATAAAGCTGCTCCTTTTCCGGAGTCATCTTATTCTGCTCTTTGTCTGCCCAATAATCAGCAAGAGTACACAGCTGATTTTCGCCTTCTATAGCAAGATCATGAACAGGATACTTATCTCTCCACCTGTTAATCTTACCTTCCAAAGCGTTATCTGTTGTATCTCCAATTACTTCTGAATTGATAGAATCTATTCCTGCGCCTAACGGGGTACGACTTGATATATATGTATTCGGAAATCCCCTAAGGGCTCTTTTCATCTTGCTGATTGAAAAGGCCTTGATATACATAGCCTCATTCACGCCCATCTTGCCACTCTGTACCTGCGAATCAACCAATGCTTCTGAGTCATTAATCAGGCTTTCCGTTTTTTTGTGTAATCTACTATAAGCGTTTCTATCAAGCACCTTTCTATAATATGTATTACTTGAAGTAGGAATTATAATGGTTCCATAAAGAGTATTATAATTCTCCCGCTGCCTGAAAGCATCGCGGGTGTCTTCGTTATCAACATCTATTAACTCTAAGAATCTCTTATCAGCGTTTACGTTATCATTCTCTATAATATGAATGTTCGCTGAAAAATCATTAAATGCCCCCGTAATATCTGGAATAAAGAATTCCTTCATAACCTTATCCTGGTCAGCAGGCCTGGGTTCAGTAATAAGATCAGCCTGGTTATCTACATTTTCTTCCTGAAGCTGAGGTTCAACCATGTCCAAATACATCTCATCTTCATCGTTGTAGAACTCATTGACATAATCTATATTGTTCTCAAGGTTAATTCCTTCAAAGCCTTCACCAGTGTCTATTCCATAGTCCCAACCCTTACCTTTTTCCTGCAAATACGCAAGGAAATCCGAGCCAATAGCCTTTTTTTCCTCGTCATTCATGCGAACAAGTTGATCTATATTATTAACCTTATGTAATGCAAATACAAACTTAATAATAGCAACAGTTATATCATTTCCACTACTAAAATCAACTGATACCTTCTTCAGTATTTCCTGAACATTCTTGTCTTCATAATCTAAAAATTTTGATACAAATATTCTGCCCATAACTCTTTACCTCTAAACGAATATTTTATTCGTTATATGGATTTGGCTGAAGCACCGGACCTTCCTTCTTTAATACTGGAGGCCTCTTACTAAGCTCCGTAGCAATCTTTTTATCCATATCCTCCGCTATAAACTTGATGGTCCTTGTTGTAAAGGTACCATCCTTCATATATTTATTGTACGATTTAAGGAAATCGGGATCCTTTGCGATTTCCTTACTCATGGTTTCAAACCTTGTCCTCATAAGATTTTCATAAGTAATAATGCCCGCTCCCCTGCCAGCAGGTTTAGAAAGTACCTCATAATGACTTCTATCTTCACCCTGTGGCCTGGTTTTCTCTATATCAATAAGCTGTTTTAGAACCATACCAGCGAGATGAAACTTAACCACTTCCTTTTGTTCTGGCGAAATGGTCTTCGTCCTCATAGCCGAATCACGTTCACTATCTCTTATATCCTTAGCTATCTTAAAAGCCTTCATAGCGCATTCAGCCGACCACTCTGAAACCGTCTTATCAAGGCCTGTCTGCTCAGTTCCTGTTCTTTTAAGATGTTCTATCTTCGACCAGGATTTATATTCATCATCCACAGCCTTCTGCATCTGCTCTCTTGTTATAGAACCACCCTTAGGAAGCTTCTCACGAACCTTCCACATTTCCATTCTCTCACGAAGCTCCTCATAAATATCCTTAGGAACAAAAGAAAGCATAAGTGAGCCAAATGCCCTCTCCACGTCTCTTTCATATTGGAGATCCTGGATCATCATAACATCCTTATCATGACGAGAATCATATTCTGTCGAAGCACGAGCTCTCTCTCTCATCATTCCAATGAAAAGAGATGCCTTGAAAAGATTTTCAAGACGTCTTCTCTCAGCTTCATCCTTAGCTCTCTGCATTTCAATCTCAACAGTCTTCTTTGTTTCAATTGTATAGTCATACTGCTGAGCCAAATCACGAAGTTCGTTCTTAATCTGCATCTGGGCTACTTCATCATTTTCAAAACTCATTTTTGCTCTAAGATAACCTTGCCTTCTCTCAATGTTATCTATAGTTTCATCCAGCATATCAATTAAGGTTTTCCCCTCAGCCATAATCTATACCTTTCTAGCGTTTCCACGCTCCACTATTATAGAAATCTTCAAGTATTTCGCCATCAATCTTGCCTTCTTCAGCCATTCCCCTAAGGATTTCAAATGCCCTCTCTGATGGAATTGGTGGCTTGTAAGGTCTATCCTCTGCTGTCAATGCATCATAGATATCAATGATAGTGAGAAGTCTGGTCTCCCAGCCAATCTCTTCTCCCTTAAGTCCATTTGGATATCCAGAACCATCCAGATATTCATGGTGACCACCTGCCCAGTCAGGAACCTTCGCAAATGGTCCTTCAAAGTTCATTGCCTTCAGAATCTCATAGGTTTCAGAAACATGAGACATAACAACCTTTCTCTCAGCCTCTGTAAGATTACCCTTCTGAACTGTAAGAGCTTCAACATCATAATCATCCAGGAAGTTAACAAACTCCCCATTATATGTACGACACTTTATCTCGGCTATCTCTTCAATACGTTTCTTAGTCGCATCATCTATATAGCCTCTTTCATTAACATCCTCTACGAAACGTAAAGCATTCTCCAACTCTGTAATTCTATTCTGAGCCTCAGCTGCCATTTCACTGAGTTTTTCTGACTTAGCAAGTTTTCTTGCACTCTCCTCCAGATTAATCCACTCTGTAGAATCAGAGATCATGTCCAGAAGACCGTCTCCATCCTCCTCTGAATCAAGCAGATCATCAGAAACACCTGTGCAGGCCGCAATAGTAACTCTCTCTGACATAATGCTTATCTGGGCTCTATATCTCACATCATCCAGCTTATCTGAAAGACGAGATGGCTTTTCAAGAATATTAAGAGGGATAACCAGCTTTCCAACATCATGCATCCAAACACTGGAAAGAAGCGGACCACGCCTATCCTCTTCAAGCCCTCTTCCATCTCTATCCAGATATTCCAAATATCTGGTAGCATATCCAACCATCTTCTTAGTATGATTAGCATTAAAATGCGATCTCTTATCAATAGCGCCAATGAGAACCTGAACAAACCTGTCTAAGAAATCAAGCAGTTTCTTATTAAGCTCTTCATTCTTACGGCCAAGATCAGTAAGTTCAGTTACATCACTGAAGGTGACAAGAGCCGCAATGTTCTCTTCTCTGTCTCTAAGAGGAGAAACTGAAAGACGAAGAAGTCTTTCTCCATCCTGTCTGAAATAAGGTACAAGATCGTTAATTTTCTCCTTTTTAAACACAGCAAGAGTGATGCACTCAAAGAATGCATCATTCTTGCTGTTTTCACTGATCAAATCTACAATTGTTTTTCCGGCTAATGCTTCATCTCCAAAATCTAGAATATGAGATGCTACATTATTTTCCATCCTTATATGACCATCATATCCCACAAGGAATATTCCGTCGGTCAGATTTTCAAGCAACTGTTCGAAAAGCATTTCAAACGCCGCACCATTTGTCAGTTCCATTCTACCCCCTTAATGTATGGTAGGACCTGTTGGTCCCGCTGTTGGTTGCTCAAGCTGTCTATGATTTTCGCGATTATGATTCATATTCTGCTCTCTCATACGCTGCTGGCGAATTTGATCACCCATTTTCTGTTCATATGCCTTCTGTCCAGCGACAACATCTTCATTTGTAAATGCCTCGCCATTCTTAAGCTTGGTCTCAGCTTTTTGAACAATCTCCTTAAAAAGAGGAGAATCCTTAATGTAATCCAGCGTATTTGCATCTGGTATGATCTGGTTCTCAAGCTTCTTCATAGTTGCACCCAGTGTTCTTCCTGGTTCAAGAGAAAGCAGTTTCTGTTTTCCAAGATCATGCATTCTATTATTGTAATAAAGCGTTCTTGCGATATTATCTTTAAGCTCCACCTGGTCAGCCTCTGACAATTCCTTTTTGCCAGCCAGTTTTGCTCTCTCGTCATTAAGCTTTGCTGACTCGTCTGTGCATTTATTCTTCATCTCTTCAACTTTGGCTTTTATTTCTTTTTCGAATACCTTTTCACGAAGCTTTGTAATTCTCTTCTTGATATCTTCTGTTCCTTCAAGAGCAACCTTTTCGGCATCTTTGATATCATCCACTTCCTTGCCATCACTATTCTTTATCTTCTTACGGTTGGCAATTTTATCCTTAGTCTCCTTTTGGAATTTTTCTGTAGCCTTATAAGCATATGTTGCTGCCACATCAAAAGCCTCAATTTCATCGGCAGTAAGTCTTGTTCTTCCAGAAAGCTCTCCCATTACTTTATCCAGCTGTTCAAGACTTTCATTCATCCTCTTGATAGCGGCAGGTCTTCTTCCCAGACTATATTCCTTTTGAAGGACTCTACCAAAATATTTTATGGCACGAGTTTCCTTCTTCATTGCAAAGGTATCCTGACTCTTTACTTCTTCCTGGTTTTGATAACCATTCTCCTGAGACTGTTTAATCTGTTTTTCTCTTACTGCATTATCTGTGCCAAAGTTATAGGCCTTATATTCTTGTCCCTCTTTATTGACTTTGAAGCCCTTCAGATTCTTTTCCACATTATCTTCGGCTTCCTTACCCTTCTTGGCATTAAGAGCATCCAATTCTCTCTGAATTCTCTCCTTCTCAGACTGAAGCTTTTGAATTCTCTCCTGATCAGGATTAGGCAATTCAATCCCCAGTTCATTAGCAATACCACATTTTTTCGCGGTATCCTTAACAAAGAAATCAATATATGGCATGCCGTATAAATTAACCTGAGAATTGAAAGTTTTCTTCCAGTCAGGCTCAATAATATTATTAGTCTTTGCTTCTTTATCGGCTATCGCCTTGAATTCCTCAAGTTCATTCTCGATCAAAGGAAGGCCCTTTTTTTTATCCTTCTTTGCGCCTTCATCCAGCTTCTTATAAGCCTCATGAAGATTCTTTACAGCCCTAATAAACTCAGGACTTACTTTAACCTGAGCCTGTGGAACATTTGGTTGTTCACCAGTAGTTACATTCTGGTTATTCTGCATTTCCTTGGCGTTAGCAGCAGCCATCTCGTTATTGATATTGAGAGGCTCTAAATCCTCATTATCAATATCAAGCGGATTCTGATTCTGATTATTCTGATTACGTCTCGCGGCCTCTTCCCGTTCTCGTTTAATTTGATCTACAGTATGAAATACGCCCCTCTCATCATAATAAGGCATTATATTTTCTTGTTCTTTCATAGGATTTCCCTCTTTATTCTAACAATTAATAGCTTCATTAACACAATTGTACCGCATAAAGCGCAACAAAAGCGTAACAAATACAAGTTTTTTTATAAGCTATTTATTCATCTTTTTATTAAATGTGAAGCCCAACATTGTAATATCATCGAATTGTGGCTCGCCACCAACAAAGAATCTAACTGCATCAGCCATAGATGCAATCATTCGTTCATTATTATCTTCCTTATGCTTATTCAGAACAGAAAGCATTCTTTCTATTCCAAAGCGCTCTCCATCACCACGTTTAGCCTCATTAAGACCATCCGTGTAAAGGAAGATGCGGTCTCCCGGTTCCATATCAAAGGAGTAACCCTGGAATTTCGCCCCAGGAATAAATCCAATAGGAGGTCCATGAACAGTCTTCTCTATCACAAAGTCATTATCCCCCAGCTTAATAGCAGGATAATCATGACCTGCATTACAAACATCAACATGTCCAGTCACTAAATCAATAATAGCAAACCAGACAGTAACAAACATTCCTTGTTCATTCTTATCGGCAATCATTTTATCGACATATGAAATAATATCTACTGCACTACCGCCAAGTCCGGCACGGGACTTAATCAATGTCTTAGATATTGCCATAAAGAATGCCGCTCCAAATCCCTTATCTGAAACATCTGCCACCTCTACAGCAAGATGTGTATCATCTATCATAAAGAAATCATAGAAATCTCCGGCAACGTCCTTAGCAGGAGTCATTATTGCATGAACATCAAACTCTGACATTTCATTCAAAATCGGATCCCTCTTAGGAAGCATGCCCGCCTGAATTCTAGATGCGAGAGAAATATCAGCACCCACTCTTTCTTTTTCAGTGATCATTTGCTTGATGTTTTCTATGTTATCTATTGTATCCTGCTCCATCTTATCAAGAGCATGGGCAAGATAATAAATTTCCTTAGCTTTATAATTGCTTTCTGTAAGTTCTATTTCTGATTTAATGTTATCCTGAGCAAAACGATTAGCCTCTGCAGAAATATCCTTTATAGGACTGATTACCATGCCACGAAGAATATGAGATTCAACAAAAATAATCAATATAATAACAATAATCTCAATCGCAACAACGCCCTGAATAAAATTCCTTCTGGTATATGTCAATTCTTCTGTATATCTTTGAACACACAAAATACCCTTTACATTTCCCTCTTCATCCTTAACAGGGCTAAGAGCTGTTATATGTGGTTTTGCGCCATGCAAATTATAGAGTCTTTCTACAACCTCCATATTGGAACCATTGTAAACCTTTTTGTAAGCCTCCAATATGTCCGGCTCTGCTTTTTCTCTATGTCCCAGTTCCCATGGAGTATATCCACTTTCAGTACTTACACAGTTAAATACACTGGTATAGTTTTGCAAGTCCTCATCCGGTACAATAACATAAACCACCGACATACCCATTGTCTGGCAAATACGATTAAGCTCATCATCAATCACGTCAAAATATACAGCATTTTCTATCATTTTAAGTTCATCTTCATCTGAGACAATACGCGCATCCTCCGTAGCGCCATCATCGAGTGTAGTATGACTACCATCTGGCTCACCGTATTGAAGGATTAGCTTTCCTGAATTTAACTCTTCAGCTGCTTTTTCCAGTTCTTCCTGGTCATAGTTTAAAAACAATGTCGGATCAAATGCACCTAACTCATCATGACAAAGATTAGTAGTTCTGATAACAGATGACTTGTACTCTCTTTCAAAGGAACGTGTAAATCCAAAATAACCCACAAGCTGTACAACGCTGGCGAATATCAAAAGAACAATTATAACAGTCCCTATTGTCAAAAAATACAGACTAAATTTTCTATTCTTAAATCTTCCCAAAGGAAACCTCCAAGCATAAAAAACAAGTATATTTAAGCAGAAAAGTCACTGATAAAACATTTAACCCGTAACCCCATTTATGTTTTACCAGTGACACTTCTAAACTATTTATTTCAGATTTTTCTTTATTGTAAGAATGTTCTTTCCATCCTTATATTCGTATTCAACATCATCCATTGTCTTTTTAACAAGGTGAATACCAAAGCCACCCGGTTTTTCCAAAAACATAACGCCAGATGTATCAACCTCACCACGAGCCAGAGGGTCAAATTGTTTTCCAGAATCCATAAACTCTATAGTAACTGAGAGTGGATCGTCATCTACTTCACATCGAATTTCAGCCTTTCCAATCTCAGGATGATATGCATAGGAAATGATATTAACAAAAATCTCTTCTACAGCCAGTCTGATCTGTCCAAGAATTTTTGTATCACATCCATATCCATCCAGTTTTTCCTTAATGAATTTCTGAACTACTTCCATAGCTTCATCAACGGCATCTATTATTATAGATCTTCCATCCTCGCTAACCTTATATTCGAGTTCATCGTCTCCATTATTATCCAAATGAATTAAATCCTTTATATCCATTTGTACCTCCCCATATTAAGACTCTTCTGCGGTTGACTCCTCATCCTTTGGCATTTCATCCTCAGGGATAAGGTCATCTTCTGTTATTTCATCTTCAGGATTAGACCAATCAATATCGAAAATTGACTCGTAATCGTCATCATCCTTATGTTTCTTTCTTTCCCTTTCAGCCTTACGCTGATAACGAGCTTCCTTCCATTTATCAAGCAGGGTCTCATGATCCCCGTTAGGTCTTACAATTCCTTCTACTGTTCTTGTAAACTTTCTAGCTGCCAGCATCTTTGGAAATGCAGAAAAGATAGCTCTAGGTGTATATGCTGTAAGACAAAGTCCGTCTTCATCATCTTCATAGAATATCAATACAACCGGATAGAAAAGATAGGTCTTTACAAAAACACACGCTGCTTCTCTATTGGCGCTGATATTAATACGCCTTCCCATGTTTGCCATGGCCTTTTCAACCTTGTAGATTGCCTGGGTACTATTCTCATTAGACTCATAATAATAAGTAGTATGTGATAGTCCCAAAAATCTGGTTTTACTTTCGCCATCAGCAGATCCCCATAACTGGAACCTTACTTCATCTGTAGTTTTAAAACGTCCATCCTCATCCAGTTCTATATGATTAAGCAATATCTTTTTTGCTTCTCTGTATAAAGGATCCTTTTTTCTTGCCAATTTGTGTCACCTCATCCTGGTCTATTAAAGCATCATTTCTTTGATGCATCTTCCACTGTAATTGTTCCATCAACCTCAACAGTTACATCAAATGTATAAGACTTTCCAAGACTTGAACTTGATACAGAAAGCTGTGTTGTCTGTCTATCATAAACAGGATTCTCAGCATTAGCTGTTTCATTCTTCACTATCACAAGGGTTGTTCCCTCTTCGCTGGCAGAATCCGCTGTCATAACTATATTATTAGGATCACTTACAGTCCAATCTGACTGACCATTTACAAATGTAATCGTTGGAGCACCCTGATCATTTGTACCAACCATGAATGGATACTGTGTATCTGAACCATAAGCATCAGAACCAATTATAATCTTAGGTGTATCAACGAAGGTTACACTTAGTGTTCCTCCATTATCAACAACATAAATAGGAATACTTACTTTTACTACATCATATTTATAACCGTTTGCATCATCACTTCTTATGAATGAAACGTTTGAAAGACCAGCGGCCTTAGGCGAAATAGTGAATTTCGCCTTACCGCCACTCTCTTTCCCCTTAGCAGTTACGCCTACTATTTCTTCGTTTTCTACTGAAGTTTCCCAAACAAGATCCTTTGTCTTACTTCCATCCAGAGCTATTGTTATATTACCTGATTTTTCTGTTCTGTATGAAACAGGATATTCAGAATCAATCTCTGTAAAAGATTTCATATAAGATCTATAAGCAAAGAATCCAATAAAACCGCCTATAGTTAATATAAGTACTATTATGCATAAAAATATGATTTTTTTATTCATCGTAAGCTCTTCCTAGTTTTTAGTCTGGTTTCTTTTCTTCAGCATCAGTTGAAGTAGCCTTATCGGCTTCTCCAGTTCCTTCAACTGTAACTTCTATAACATCCACAAGATCAGGTGCATCTGTAGGATAAACCTCTATCCTGTAGATTACATTTTCGTTAGTCTCATTCTTTGGAACTGTAAATACAAATCCATCTGTTGTTATATCAGACAATGTAGATGAAACTTCTTCAAGTGCATCGCCTACCTTTCTGTAAGCTCTAACCTTGAATCCGGCATTACGAGCTGAATTTACAGAATCAACTATAAATACAGTACCCTTAATCTTTTCATCTGCCTTAGCAAGTACAGAGAATGTCTGACCAGTTGTTACAGTTGTCTTAGAGCCATCATTTACAGAAACATCAAGTATCTGCTTAATATCTGACATTCTAAGAGTATTATTTGTATTAAGACCTGAGAAGGACTGATCTACTGGCTTATCAATAATCTTACCATTAAATCCAACCTTAATCTGCAGGCTTTCAATCTTCCAATAAGCATTTCTGCTTGCAAGAATTTCCTGAGTCAGATCTGCAGAAGCGTTGTTATTAAGATCAACACCCTCTCCATTTCCAGCCTCATCAACAATTGTTTCAGCTGTTGATTTATCTTCCTCAGAATCCGGAAGCTGAATATCCTCATTATCCTCATCCAGTTCAACCCTGGCATTGTAAGGAACTATGTAAAGGGATGTCAGCTGCTGATCTTCAGACATTTCCTTAAGGAAGAACTTAACAGTCTGACCCTCTGAATATTCTGCCGAGAATACCTTTTCACTTCCCTGAATGTACTGAGTAATATCCTCATATGTAACCTCAGGTGATGGGTTTGAACCTCTGCAATCTGGATACTTAACTTTCATCTTAACTGCTGATCTTGTACTACTATCTGAAGTCTTTGAAGCATCTGCAGTCTTAAATGTAAGTGATACTGGTGTAACACTATCTTCACCGTATGGATTCTTAGCTGAAACCTTATGTTCTGTCATAATCTCAGTAAGTGCATATGTATCCTTAAATGATGCATAAGATCTTGGATTATAATTATACTGCGAAGCTGTTCCATCAAGTATCCATTGCTGATTAACCTCTCTCTTGTAAACCTGACAAGCAGCCGCATCTATATTACCGCTAAGCTTTCCATAACCTGCTATAGTATAACTAATAACTTCTTTAACACAAGGAACATTATATTCAATTTCTGCAAACAGACCTTCTGAAATCTGGCTGATTCCAATATCTGTAAGGTAAACATATGGTGACTGGAATACAGTCCTTCCATCATCAATCGTAGATGTATACTGGAAGCCTATAGCCACATCCTTTTTCTCTGGGACAAGGTTCTGGGTCTCAGTTCCTGCACCAAAGGCAATAGCAAACTTCTCACAAGAATCATCTATATGTTTCTTATTATCACTTGGTGTAGCCGTTGGCTTATCCATAGCCCTGGCACCACCAAATTCGTAACAATAGGATTCTATGAGCACTCCTTCTTTAAAGTGCTGAACGATTGCATAAGCTATCTTAAGCTTCTCTGCCGGACAGAATACTGTAAGCTTTCCTGCTCCGGAGAAATCAGCTGCAGAAATGTTTTCCTGATAATAAACCTCATTACCAAGAGCATCATTCTCATGCTTCATTCTGTTACCAGGAGCCTTCTTATAATCTGAGAAAGGCACCTTATATTTGAGTGAGACATCCATCTCAGCACCTTCTGGATTAGTATTTTCATCTGAATACTTAGAAGCTGAAGGGTAAACATAGATGTTTACAACATCATCTGTTGACTCCGGTACTCTTGTTACAGGAGTAGCCCACTCATCAGAACTCCAAACGATCTCATTAGGTGTAAACTCAATTGTATCTATCTGCTTAGCATCGCCAACCTCAAGCTGTTCAATAATAGGCTTGGTGTTATTATTCATACAGAGATACTTCTTAGAAACATCTCTTACATATTCATCGCCATCTGTGAGCTTAAGATCACCATCCTTAGTAACCTGTGAAATAGTAACAGTACCTATATTCCACTCTGAAGTCTCATCTCCGCAATGCTTTGCAGTAAATGTAATACTTCTTATTGTCTTCAAATCTGGGATTGCAGGAATGAAGAATCTATCTGTATGGTTAGGTCTCATCATACATGTAGTATCTGAATAAGTACCTAAACCTTCAGGTGGAACTATCTGAACATTCGTATCCGGATCCGTTGTTGTCTCAACAGATTTAACAGATGTTTCCAGATAATTAGCCATTTCCTGAACCACATCAACTGTAGTCTCATGTTCCTCATTATCCGAGGCAGAAACATATTTTACAACTGCCTTAACAGAACCATGGAACTGATCTACTGAAGAATCTGATAATGGTCCGTATTCAACTTCACAAAGAAGCTTAACATTTCTCTGTTTTCCAGAAACCTTATATACTTTTGACATTTCATCAGCAGTTCTGGCCTTCTGACCATGTGAAGATGCTGATTCAAGTTCATCTCTATAATCAATATCTATCCATCCAACATTAGGAATAAGATATGAAATGTAACTTCCGCCTCTTGTCTTTTCAGATACAGTGATGGAGCTTATATTAAGCTTATCAAACGGGTCTGCATCCTCCGAAAGATCTTCCGGAATAATTCGTATGCCAGACAAGGCTCCATAATCCTGATTTATCTTAATGGTAAAGTTCTCCGTTCGACCCGACCGGAATCCATCGGCTGAAAGCTGCTGGTTGGCCAGAACAAATCCACTCTTACCATTCTTAAATATAAGCTGGAAGTAGAAGTAGTTTGTTGAACCAGAGTTACCATTTCCATCATCAAAATCCTTATCAGCTGCTACATCTACAGCAACAGTATAAGCTTTCTTTTCTGTACAGAATCCCCAGTCCATCTGAGTCTGATCATAAGACATTGAGTAACGTACATCTGCGTAAGTTGTTTCTCTTACATCTTCCTGAGTTGTTGAATCAAATGAAATCTTATAAGTTTGTCCATGTTTAAAGATCTGGTTTCCTGAATCCTGTTTTGTTTCTACATCAGAGTAGTCAACCATGATTGGATCGCCATTCTCGTCGAACTGTGGAACACCGTCAACAACCAGCTGAACCTTACCAGATCCATCAACAGACTGTTCACCCGCATCATTTGCGCCCTGAATAGAATAATTAGTTCCCTTCAAATTGAAGAATGCAGCTGTGATTGCCTTTCGTCCTATCCAGTAATTTGAATGAACACCTGCAGATTCAACGTCTTTCTTATAAGCAAGACGAGAATCATAATTCTGAATATAGGAAATCTTCAGATTATCCATTACCCAGTTATTTTCACCAATTATAGTAATATCCGCACCAGTGAAGTAGTTGAAATCCGGAGCCTCTACCAGGAAGGTTATCTCTCCACCTGCAACCAGACCTGATGTTTCAATAAAGTTATTTCCTTTTACATCCGGCCAAATACCCATATAATCATTAGCGCCTTCCTTGGCCTTATATGCCGGTGTATTTGCCTGTTCACCATCTGTCGTCTGATAATAAAGTCTAAGTGACAGATCATCAGCTGATGTAGTCTTAGACAGATCAGCTGTACTTAATGTAACAAGGAATTTATTCTTACTCTTCTGAGCAGCAACAATAGGATTACCGCTCTTATAATCTACAACCTTAAACTTTTCAGAACCACCTGGAAGTATCTGACGACCTCTTAACTGATCTGTGGTCTGATACATGAAAGGCTCGCCCTTTTCAAACATGTATTGAAGTGTTGCACCTTCATATTCAACACCATCATTATCTACACCATCTGTAATGTAAGGCATACATCCGCCCTTATACATTGAAATACCAGCTATTCGAACATCATCACTTCCTGTATCCGAAATACTTTCTGACATTGCTGAAGTAGCATTGAGAGTCTTTATACCTTTTTCACCAAGCTTGGTTCTTGCAGCATTTCCGAGATAAATAATTGGTTCACCCATTATCTTATCCATATCTGGGAAATAACCCTGGAATGCTATGGTGTCACCACGCTGTCCAAAACCAAGTATAGTTTTATCTCCAAGAGTCTGCATAGCTGTCGCATAAGAACTAAGCACAACTGGGAGAAGAGTTTTTCTTGTCCATCCATGCTTATCTTTATACTGAATTTCAATAGCCATATCCTCAACAATACCATTTCCCTTATCACTCATGGTAAGAGCCTGCTCGTTAAGGAATGTTTCAAGACCACCTTCATAATAATCTGAGAAGTCCACTCTTAAAGAATATAAACTCTCTTTTGCTGCAAAGTCTTTTTTACTTGAAATAGTTTTCTTGCTTGAACTACTGTTTTTATTATCAGTAGTACTTGCAAAATCAGTCTTTATATATAATTCTTTTGTCTGATCTTTTGTAATTCTTGTAACAGCATCTGTACCCTGAGTAGTTGTAGGGATAGTAAGCTGTGCACTTCTGTTTGAATATACATCTGCTAACAGAGTTCCTTCAAAATCAAGGAATGATTCACCGGAAACAACTCCGTAGCTTTCGTAACCCTTATATTTATCAACCTTATAAATGGAAAGCCCCTGAATAGTCCATCCACCTACTTCTGTATAAACATCAATATATTCAACAGACTTTATTTCTGCTTCAGTGATAAATGCAACATCCTGAACTGTAAATGCATCAAGAGCCTTGGTTGCAACTTCATCCTTTGTATAATTCAGCTGCTGAATGATCTTCTTTCCATATGTATCACTGATATCTTTATTATTTGCATAATACTTAAGCAGTCTTTTACTTCTATCAGTTGCATCAAGATGTGGGAAGATGAACTGCATTCTGGAAACGCCGTCCTTATCCTTATACTTAACACCAAAGTAAAGAACCTTATCACCAGCTGTTGCACCAGTTGCAACTGTCATACAATAAGTATTAGCTGGAGCTTCGTACTCTGTACGGTCTCTCCACTCTTCCATGCCATTAAAAGGTTTATAAGTCTCAGTCGTTCCCTTTGAACGGATTTCATAAGCATCTTCTTCTGTTGCGGTCTCTACTGTACTACTTTCCACTTCATAATCACCGCTAACAAGTGGATTGTCTTCATCTTCAACACCTTCTCCAACTCCAACTCCTATGAGTTCATCCGAATCCTCCGTACCATTCTGATTTCCAGAACTAGTACTACTTCCATCAGAAGGAGAAGCAACACCAGATGCAGCCTCCACACTTGCTAGATCAGCAGGAAAATATGACAGCACAAAACCAGCAACTAAGATAGCTGCCACAACCCTCTTAAAGCTTATATTCGTTTTTTCCTTAAGTAATTCATAAAATACACGAATCATAATTATACCTCTGTAAATGTGATAAACAGCGTAGTTTACCACCTTTTTTTGTTAGTATAAATTATAGAGGACAACAAAAGCGCAACACTATTTTCATTGTTGCAAAAAAATTATTGCCTGATATTCAAAAGTCCTGCTAGTCCCGTCATTTCAAAAACTTCCATTACATTCTCATTAACATTAGTAATAGCAAGCTTTCCATCCTTTTGATTAAGCTTTATATAAAGATTACGAATAGCACGAAGACCGGCACTGGAAACATATTCCAGTTCCTTCATATTTAGTGTGATATTTGTAAATCTATCAGCCATCTGATCAAACAAAGCATCTGCATCTCTTGATGTTCTTGTATCAAGATCTCCTGACATAAGGAGTTCTCCATCAGTTCCTCTGTCGACTAATTTAACATCCATTTTGTATCCTCCATCTATCTGGCTTATTATCTAGCTTCTTTTCTGGCTTTCTTAATGTATTCAGCAAGCTCTTCGAGTGTGACATCCATTACTTCCTCGCCAGATTCTTCCATTCTCTCATCTATGCCCATATCAGCATATTCTTCTGCTGCTTCTGCAAGAAGTTCAGCAAACAGGAATGGTGCAGGTTCGTAGTCGTCATCATCGTCATCATCAAACAGACTATCGAACTCATCTTCTTCGTCTTCATATGAATCCTCATCCTCATCGTAGGACTCATCATCTGAAGTTTCTCCGAGCTCATCTGAAGATTCTTCTTCATCATCATCTCCAAAGAGAACAGTATCAAAGAGTGAATCACCAAAGTCTTCATCTTCTTCTTCATCTTCAAGACCAGCCGAGAAGTCGAGCTCTTCATCTTCTTCACCGAATCCAAAGAGATCATCTGTATCCTCAGGTTCTTCAGAACTTTCAAATTCTTCGTAGCTTTCATCAGCAGGTTCATCATAACCTTCGCCAAGATCATCAAGATAGCTTCTATCCTGATCTTCTTCGAATCTCTCTTCTGCCTCTTTCTCTTCAGCTGCGAAGTAGTCATCCTCTGCAGTCTCTGATGCGTAGCTTGGAGTTTCTGCTGCAGGCTCATAGCTTGTAGCTTCCTCTTCTGCCTCGTAGCTTGGAGTTTCTGGCATAGCTGCTGCATTTGCTCCAAGAGCTATCCATTTAATCTTTTCTTCAAGCTCTTTAGACATTTCAGCCATCATAACATCTCTGAACTGAGTAAGCTTCTCATCCAGCTCTGCCTGAGTGTAAATATTCTCTCCAGTAGCCCTTGCTCTTGCAACTGCAGGCCTTACAGGTGCAGTTACAGGTTCCTCATTAACATCAGAATAATCATCTGAATAATCGTCTGTATATTCTTCAGTAGTATCAGCTGTGTATTCCTCGCTGGTATCCTCTGAATAATTATCATCATAACTATCTTCGTACTCATCTTCAGATACTGTAATATCATCCAGCGAGTCTACTTCCTGAAGATTTATGCCACCAAAACGTCCCATGGACATTTCGTATTCTTTACGATTAACAGCTTCTTCTGCAGCGATCATCTTATCAACTGCACTCTGTCTCTCTTCCTTAGTCTCTTCAGCTTCCTGAGCAGCAGCAATATCTTCAGCCTCATCTTCACTGATCTCACTAAATGTGAAGTTAGACTTAACTTCTCTTACTGAACCCTCTTCAGCCTCAAGTCTCTTTCTATCTTCAAGGTTGATATCATGCTCTTCTCTACTATCCTTAACAAAGTCTTCCCAAACCTCAGCACCCTCAGCGCCATAGAAGTAGTTACTCTCAAAGTTCTGACTCTCGAACATATCTACGAAGGAATCTGGAACTTCAATTGCAAATGACGATCTTGAGGTTGGGCTCATGATTGTAAATGCCTGGCCTCGTTTTGCGCCAATGATATCTTCCTGCTCAGTCTCATTAATTCCACCAGCCTTAGCATACAGCTTGCACAGATCATCCATATCATTTGGTGCAAGACCAAATACGAAACTGTACTGGCAGGCATTGATGATAGCAGATGACTTTCTTGCTATTTCTTCACTACCTACAAAGTCCTTAATGTTCTGTGTGATAACAATCTGCATACCGTTATACTTACGGATACGCTTAGCTAACTGGAACATGAAGTCCAGAGCAACTGGGAACTTAGTATCAATGAATACATGTGCCTCATCGATTACTACTACGATCTTACGTTTCAGACCATACTTAATGTTATAGTCTCTGTTCTTGATAATCTCATTATCAATATATTTCAGAACCAGCAGCATCTGTGCATTTGCAATAGTATTATTTCTATTAGCAAGCATAGACTGGAAGTTGAATACTGAAAAGTTCTCATCTGTTGTAATAGTAGATGGACCATTCCAGATGTTCGCATTACGTCCGCCGGTTGCAAACTTGGATATATAGTTAACGAGGGATCTGAGAAGCTGTCTCAGATATTCGTTATTTGTTCTTTCAAACTCTGCCAGGATTACATCGTAAAGATCATCGAAAATAGGATAATCTCCCGCCTTAAACTTAGACAGATCTGTATCTGGTGTGATACCAAAGTTGAGGTACATTCTCTCAACAAGTGAGTTCAGGTACTCAAGTGAATCTCTGTCAATATCAGGAAGTATCTGCTTAAAGAACTCCTCCAGGAACTGAAGGTGTGTAGCAAAGCTTCCGCCTGGGCCGCCGCCTTCTTCACCTGCCTCGTCATCATCAAGAGCAGTAATGATATGGAAAGGATTGAGTCTTCCATACTTAGCATTACCTACGTTAATGATCTTACCGTGAAGTGTATGGGCAAGCTCTGAATACTCGTTCTCTGGGTCCAGGATAAATATCTTGGCATCCTCAGATGAAAGATTTGTAAGAAGTGACTTTGTAGCATAAGATTTACCAGAACCAGATTTACCAACGATAACCATGTTGGAGTTAACTCGTTCTTCGTCACGTCTAAAGAAATCTATGAATACTGGTATTCCATCGCTTCTTCCAAGCTGAATACCACCAACATCTGATATATGCGCAAAAATCCAAGGAAACATTCCGGCAATTGTATTGGACGGAATTCCCCTGGCCTCTTTCTGAAGTGGATCGTAAGCAGAAACCTGTGAACCTATGAAACTCTGAAGCTGCAGGAAGTCCATTCCCGCCAGTTTCATTCCAGCCTCACTCCAGCTTCTCTTAACAGTCTTTTTCATATCAGCGATATAAGGCATAAGTGTTTCAAAATTCTCTGATAACAGAGGATCATTTGCGGTTGCACTTGCATCATATGCTGTAACATATATATTTACTGACATTAATGCTTCGTTATCCTGCTGAAGGGTAACAAGAAGAGTAGACAGTGTATCTATATGTCCCTGTAACTCAATGATCTTTGAGTCAACACTTGTGGACATATACTGTCCTCTAAGTTCTGCCAGTGAACGGTCGATTGCTCTAATCGCCTTTTCCCTATCCATTGGTGTAGCCTTAACTACAACCTTTGTACCTGGGAAGGACATAACTCCTGCAAGCCAGCTGTCTCCAACAACTGTTGGGAAGCTGATAACACGCATGTTGTGAGTTATAATTCCATTAACCTCAATCTTTCTCATTGAGAATTTAAGGTTTTCAGGCATAGCCCAGTTAGCATACTGTTCTTCTGGGATTCTATCGATTTCCTTTTCATCAAAGTCCAGACTATTACTGTATTTAAGGAAAAGTGCAAGTCCTCTATTATCAAGCCTTCTAACTGTAAGCTCACCCTGTTCCAGAAGACTTATTGCCTGTCTAGTATAAAGGTTAAGTCTGTCTCTGTCATTCTCAAAAAGAACCAGATAATAGAAACCATCTATTACCTTTTCCTCAAGACAAAGACGTCTTACCTCGTTGATTCTGTCATACTGAATCTCAACTCTGGCCTGAAGCTCTGCCTCGCTGAACATACCGCTTTCATAGGATTTTTTCAGAGCATCCAGTTTATCGTACTCGGCTTCCAGGTAATCGTCGTATACGATAGGTCTCTGAACCTTTACTATGTTTGCACCATATTCACCGGTAAGTCCTCTAAGAATCTGACCAAAGCAATCCTCAATAGATTTATCTCTTCTATGCTGTGAGAAGAATCTAAATTCTACAGGATCTATCTCAATAACAGCACCAAAGTACTCGCCGTTATATTCAATAAAGTCTTCAGCAATGCCAGTAAATGGCATTATCTCGCTTACATCATTGAAGGAAGCATCTGCCTCTGTATTTCCAGCCTTTTCCTTCTTTTTTGCTGCTGATCTCTCAGCTCTTGCAAGCCAAACAGCATCCTTCTCTTCTTTAGTTGCTGTTTTGCTCTTAAGTATTTTATTTTCTTCTTTTAATAACTCTTTAAGCTGCCTCTTCTTTTCTCTTGCCTCTGCTTTTGCATCTTCTATTTCAGATGCCTTCGCTTCAAGCTTAACCTCTTCATTCTCTTCGGTATCACCCGCCCCAGCCGTATCCACCGATTCAGTTGTTTCAAGAGGTTCAGGAGTTCCAGGTAGTTCATCATTATAGAATGCATCCAGGGTATCCTGTCTGTCACCAGTTGCATTCCTTATTATTGCCTCATCTGTATAAATCCTCTGGAAACGACGAGGATAAGCCTTGTATCTTAACATGTGCCAGATAAAAACGTACATTGGATCATCATCAAGTCTGAATAGCAGAAAACCGAAAATAGTCGCTACTACTATGGCTATGATCCATCTGAACTTAAAAGAAGTAACCGTGCAAAGGGTAACCAAAGATAAGCCTACCATTGCAACTGCCACATCTGGTATGGTTATGTTCTTAAAAAGCTCAATCTTAACTTTTGTTTTACCTGGAATTAATCTCATACTAAAAATACACTACCTGATTTATAAATATTAGTTTTGATTATTTTTTTATTACTGTTCTGGTCTTGCTGGAGGTGGGGTCTTAAGTGACTTAGCTTCATTTTCAGCATCCTGCTTAGCATCAGCCTTATCAGCTTTCATATCAATCTCAGCTGACTGCTTAGCATCCTTAAGACTCATGCCATTGTCATTCATCTTATCATAAGTACGCTGCATCTTATCTTTCTGCTCAGCACTAACCTTGTTACCATTAAGATCTCTACCAGTCTTACCTACATGATCAATGTTAGCTTTAAGATCCTTCATCTGACGCTGTCTTGAACGCTCATCCTTCTGTTTTGTAGCAGAAGTCTTTTCACCGCTGTCAAGATCTCTACCAGTAATTGCTGAATAAGCCTTACCAATTGTAGCATCCTTAACAGCCTTACCTGCTGCGCCAAGAGCTCTACCACCGGTAACATTCCATGCACCCTTACCTACACTGGCGATTCCGCCACCAATCTTTGAACCGATGTTAGATGCAGAAAGTGAACCAAGAGCTCTACCAGCTGCTGAGTTCTGAACAGAACCTCTCATATCACCGGCTGTGATAGCCTGCCATCCTGCATTATCTGCAAGAATACCAGTAAGAATACCATTAACACGGCTTACCGCTGTAAGTGCACCATATGAAATAATACACTTAATTATTATCGAAAGTATTGTATAACTTGAAACCTTAAGGTCTGGGCTCCAAATAATCGGAAGGAACATAAGGAACAGTCTCATTGCAAGTACCATTCCCACGATTCCAAGAAGCTGTACAAGGAATGCCGTTGTCCACTGCTTCAGCTTTCCACCATCATCCAGTGGCAGCGCCGCAAGTACAAGTGGTGATGCCAGATAAAGTGTGAGCAAGCTGAAAATTCTAACTGAGCAGGTTACTATAATAACCAGCATTTCCTGAAGCATCGCTATACCGGTTGCATAAACCAGTATATAGTTGGTCTTCATAGGTGATGGATCAAACACAGCCTTCACATCATCATAATCATACATATCACTGCCATCTTCTCCATAGTAGAATGGCTGTCTTACTGAGTCATAGAAGCTTGGAGTTTTATTGTAAGAAGCCGTTCTGGCAGCGCCCTCACCATTAAAGTTACCCATGGTTGCTGATACGAAAAGTATCTTATCCATTGGAACCTGTTCCGTATTTGATTCTGTATTTCTCTTAAAACTCTTAAGGACACGGATGTCCGGATTTTTCTTCATTATATCCATACAATTAAGCATGGCATTTGTAAGACCATCGTTATAGGAATCAAGAGTTGTTTCCTGACTGTAATCATAAGCTCTGGCTAATTGCTCAACCATACTTTGCCAGGTAGGTTCTACTACTCCAGCCTCAACATCATCATTCTTATATGAAATATAATGATAATTAAATACACCCTTGTTACCCAGATACTCCAGGTCACCTCTTATTTCGTTATAACATGCATTTATGTTATAACGTGATCTATAGGATGGGTTAAGAGAATAGTTACCAATGGTATTTAGAATTCTACCCATGGCAGCATACTCTTCATCATCAAATTTTATCTCCTGCCTGCCTTTTACAACGTCTCCGCTGTTAGTTACCGCAACGCCAATCTGCTTTATAAGAGTATTCGTTGTTGACAATGCAACAATCATAATAAGGTTCATACTGAAAATAAGTAAAATACTCTTTAAGAGATTACCCAATATAGCTCCCAACGTAACGCCCTGCTGTTTGCCACGAAGGTCAAGTACTTTTCTGATAACCGAGACAATGGCAAAGGCAAAAGCAAATGCAATTCCTATAAGTGCCATTCCTCCATAAATTCCCTTTACATTATCATGAGTAAAGAAAACCATAATGAGTGACTCGGATTTATTATTATACTCAACTGGTACTTCGCCGGTGAAGATCTGCATAATCTCTTCCATCCAGGCAACGACCTTACAAACTCCTACCTCTAAGAGATATAACAGTCTCCAGATAGTATTTTCCAGGAATTTGGTTATCCAGTTGTCTATCATTTCTCCTATATCAAAACTTAATAAGAGCATAGCATTTCTCCTATCGATTTAACGTAACTATCTCACTCTGAGATTCTTTCTAGTGATATATAGTGCAACACCTATAGCAACAAGGATCGCAACAAATGCAATGATCAAAAATACTGATTTTATATTCATATACATCAATATCTCGAATGATTTAGTGGTTGTATTACCAGCCTTATCTGTAACCAGAACGTTATAAACGCCGCTTTCATCTAAAGTATTATCTCTTCCAAGAGAAGTTTTTCTCTTATCTCTGGTAACAGAAACTCTATCTTCGCTTTCCAGTCCTTTTACAGTAACTGGACCTCTTGCTTTATCCTTTTTATCTAATCCCTCAAATGTTACCTGAGGTGGTGTATGATCTACATTTATCTGTAAATTATAATCTATACCTGTCGAACTGCAGGTATATGTGATCTCATAGTAACCTTCTTTTGTAAGATCAACTGAGCCAAAGCCTTTATCTGTTTCTACACCGTCCTTATAAACAGACTTTGCAACAAAGCCATCTGGCATAACATACTGACTAAGTCTGCCAGTTTCCTTTTTTACGATCTGGAATGACATCAACTGTTTTTCACTATTATCATCCCATGTAAGAACTGTGTAGGAACCATCTTCAGAAACGCTCTTTGGAATTCCGTTTAATTTAGCACCGTCCTTATAGACTGCAACATTAAACTCACCGCTTACGGCAAAATTTACAGCTCCTGTTGTTACCATCTTGTTGGTAACAGAAGAACTAAAGGTTCCACCAGTTACTGCGAAATTGAACATATGGGATTCCATATTGTATGTAATTCCGTCAGTTACAGAAATTTCTGCACTTTTAATGCTTTCCTCTGATCCCTTTGGAAGTCCTGTATAAAGATCAATATCGCCCTCGTAATCAAAGTAATCATCATCTTCGTATGTTACGTTTGAGCTGTCATCTACCACATAGGTATCATCATCATCTGATGATTCATCAAACCCATCAGCAGCATAAACTATACCGGCAGGCACAGTGCTCCCGAATATTACGAATATAGATAATATTAAAACTAAAGATACAAGGACTTTTCTCATTTTGTTTCCTCTCTGAACGTGCCCGATTAATTAGTAATCGAGTGTTCTCAAGCAGTTTCATCCAACTCATCATCATCGCCTGAGCCAAGAACTATTTCATTTCTCTTGTCCAGGTCATAGAATACTTCGTCAGCTCTAAACATATGACTTCTCAACTCTTCCATATCCATACGTCCAAATTTGTAATATGGGCAAAGATATGAAGGTGTGTACTTCGTCTTGAGTGGGAAGTTACCGAAAGTAACGATAATTGAATTTCCCGTACTCTCTTTGTTGTTGAGCATCTGAAGCTCTGATGGATAAATAAGTGGTCTTACCTGTGTCTGTGATGAAATATTCATCTCACCGGCCTTGGCACCAACATTCGTAGAAGTGGAATTTGTTCGTACTGTCATATTTCCACATAGCTTTGAGAACTCTTCGCATGTTCCGATGTCGTTAGAACCGATGAACATCTTCATACCGCAGTTAGACTTAACGATATCAGCAACCTTCTCACCGTATACGTTGTTAAGCTGTGAGTAGGACTGAACCACCATGTTGAACCAGATCTTTCTGGAACGACCTACAGTGATCATCTTATCGAACTTCTCTATCTTTGGCATGTTACCAAACTCATCAAGGATGAAATAAACATTTCTTGGAAGAGAGAGGTCCTCTCTTGCAGAAGCAACCTTAATGAGGGCTTTATACATACAGAGAATGAATACTGCGGCAAGTCCATGCCTTGTATCCTTCTCATCAGGTATCTTCATAAAGAGTGCAGTTGGTTCTTCAGCGAACCTTTCAGCCTGCACATCTGTTGCTGATGTAAGACCGCAAAGTCCACGGTCGTTAAACATATTCAGCTTATCAAATGTAATTGACATATATGAGGAAAGAGTTGTATCTGCAGCAGACATAACCTGACGTGACAGTGTATATGCCTGTGACAGCTTGCTTCTTCCTTCGAAATATTCCTTAAGAGTTGCGAACTCATCTTCGGAATTAGTAAGTGCTTTGTTTATATTAAAGAAGTTGAACTTATCCTTTGTCATGTTAAGGCGTTCATCTTCTGAATCTTCGAGCATTGCTAGACATGTAGACATGATGATTGAACGTGCACCCTTTTCCCAAACAGGATCCTTCTCATTCTCGATAGGACAGATAACGGAAATAAGGTCGTTCAGATCCTCGTACATCTCATCGTAAAACTGCTGGCGGGTTACGGAAACATCATCCTGACAATGACTAAGATCGGCATAAGCCTTTCCACGCCACTCAGCCCATGGCTTGCCAGGCTCTCCTTCGCCATCCATTCTCTTAAGGTCAGGATATTTGGACATATCATCCTTGTGGAACTTAATTCCCTTTCCTGCCTCAACATATTGCTGATACATATCCCAGATGCCATCCAGTGGATTCCAACGGGATGATGAGTAAGTATCACGGAGATCAAGGAGCAGAACCTTGTATCCTCTTGATACCAGGTACTGACTATGGAGATCAAAAAGCTCTCCCTTAGGGTCAGTCATGATCATTGAGCTTCCTGCTGCTGTAGATGCGAGGAGCTGGATCATAGGATTGATAAATGTTGTGGTCTTACCAGAACCGGTAGCACCGATGATAAGCGAATGCGCTCCCGGCAAAAAGTTGACCTGTAAATGCTTTTTCTTATCGAGGACGGCTCTTACTGGAATACCATCCTTCTTGACCTTGTTCAAATCACTATATAGGTGATGAGGAAAGTATTTATCTCTTTCCTGCTCTGTAAGGAAACGGCTGTTTTCAAGAGAACCCTGAACAACATCAGGCTTACCCTTCTTACTTCCAAGCATGCTTCCACTCTTCTCCATCATGAGAGACTCCAGGTTGCTACCTGAAAGAAGCCATATAAGGCCAATTGCAAGAGCTGCAAGACCTCCATAAGCCCAAGTCCTCCACTCCAGAAGCAGATGTGGTTCCAGTTTATAACCCTGACCATTAAGAGAACCCGTAAGCATTGGAGTAAAGGATCTTACTGCAAAGCCCACTATTCCCGCAAGGATTATAAATATCATGATATTCAGAAGTATTTTATGTCCTGTTTTCATAGACATCTCCCATATCGATTCAAAAAGCGCGTAAAACTACGCCGAAAAAGATACAAATAAAGCTTCTCTTTATAAACACAATTGGGAATATAGCTTCTGGAGCTATATTCCCCTTATGCTTAACATTTTTTACTATAATTAATTAGTTTCCTGATGAAACTGTTGATGTTGAGTTTGTCTCTCCGATTGAATCGTACATCCAATCTGTAAGAGGTCCGATAGAAAGCTTAAGTGCTACTACAAGGATGAAAATAAGCAGATAACCAATAATGGCTGTCTTAAGTGCCTGCTTTCTCTTCTCCTTCTCCTGTGGCTCCTCAGCAGTTGCGTACTTAACACCTAAGAATACGCAGAAGATTGCTCCACCTGCACTAACAATTGCAAGAATTGGTGTTAACAGACGTGTAAGAAGATCTACGATTGGCGTAGCAACGCTATCAAGATCTGCAGCAAATGCTGTTCCTGTATAGGAAAGTATTGTCACAAGAGATACAAGTGCAACTGCAGCGATTCTGCTAAACATCAGCACCTTTTTACTAGATGCCATAGCCTTAGCTTTAATTAATAATTCTTTCTTCATTTCTCCCATCCTCCTTGGATAATCTAAGTGGTTTTTTGCTCTCAAAGCTATTTTTTGTATCTTATGACTCGATTATATCAGCATAAGCGCAACAAAAGAGCAACACACTCAAAAATATTTTTTTATTTTTTTTAAATTTAGTGATTTTTGGCTAAATCTAGCGGAATTTTGATGATACTTTCTGTACCATCCGGAGTTTTATTTAAAGTATATTCTCCGTTACAAAGAATTTTTAATCGCGTTTTCACATTTTTGGTACCAACGCTCTTATGTTTTTTCTGAGTAGAGAGTTCTGTTTTCTTCCCTCTGCCGTCATCCACAACCTTTATTATAACATATCCGCCCTCTTCCTGTGTGATAATTTTAATCTCATCACCCTCTGAACTCATACCAATTCCGTAGTAGATTGCATTTTCCACAAGCGGCTGGACTGTAAGGGCCGGAATATTAAAATCAGTGGTCTCAAATTCCTTTTTTATAGTGAAATTTCGGGATGGAAGTATCCGGGATAATTTCACATAAGCATCCACATGTTCCATCTCCTGCAAAAACGGTATCATCTTCTCATTTGTAAGCGCTTCAAAGTTCTTCCTTAGATAGGAAGAGAAGTCATAGATTGCTGGCTTTACCGATTCAGGCTCTTCGTCACAAAGCAGCGCGATCTGCTGAAGTGAATTATAAATAAAATGAGGATGAATCTGTTCCATAAGAAGCGAAACTTTATTTTCCGAAAGTTCAACCTGCTTATTTAGCAGATCTCGCTCCATATCCATCTGATAACCGAAGAAGATTATCAGGAGCATCACTGTTATTCCGAGCCCCATAAAGTGAAGTCTGTCATCGGCCATACCAATGAAGGATGCGATTACCGGGAACATGGTTCCCAGAAGGAAGCCTATACTGGCACCGATCTTCTTTGACGAAAACAGTAGCATTATGATAGCGACAATATACTGAAGGAGGAACGCTCCGTAAATAAAGAATTCATCATTACCAAATATTACAAGGATTAATACCAGCACAGCAAAAAGGGTCTGCACTGTAGTCCAGAAAACACCGTCCCACTTCTGTCCCGTTTCGCGCTCAGTTTCAATAAAGTAAAGCGCAAAGAATGGAGGAAACAGGGCATAGAATACTCTGGAATAGACCAGAGTCGCACTAAGCTGGAACATAAGTCCACCCATAACCAGACAAACAGAAGCAATAAACCACCCCATACGGATGTTGTGAAGCTTCATCTGTATAGCCGTCAGCATAACCACACCTGTCAGGATCATGGAAACGAAAGTACATATCAGGTTCGCTATCGTTATGACATTGTTAAAATCTATGGTATCAAAATCCATACTCTTCTCCTGTCATCCTTAGATAGCATTTTGGTTGTTATAGTTAAACATATAATATTCATAACAGAAGCGTTTCATCTTCTTATATAAATCAAGGCATATAAATATATACAGCAATATAACCACGACCAGAATGGACCAGGCAACTGCATAACCCTTCATCCCTCTCAGAAGATAAATTATAGGTGTAAGAATAGCGCTCACCAGCATCTGACTGAATTCCGCGAATATCCAAAGCGGTTTTATTTTCTTTATCTTCTCTGCATTCTTTTCATCGCCCATGAAGATATATAATTCATTCATCCCGTTTATAAGGAATACAATTATCATGACGATAAAGAGACTAGGTATAAAATTAACCAGCATAGCAAGAATGTTCATTACAGGATGGTCACCCAGTGTTGTAGCCAGCCATTTTACGACACGGCTTATAAGCTCTGCAACCATATATAATTCGCACATATAACAGGAAAGGTTAAACCATTTTGAACGGTCGGCCAACCTATATAGACAAATAAAAACAGATACAATAGCGAGATACCTGAGGAAGTAGCATACAACATATGCTCCATTCATCATTTGATTCAGAGTAACTGTCCCACTTACCAATAGAACAGAATAAGCGGACAGGGATAGCATTATAAACAACGCCGAAAGAAGCATCGCAAATACTGTGTACGGAAATACCATTATTGCATTGTAATCAAACTTTGAATTCATAATACTTCCCTACGCAAAATAAAGACAGCTCTCGCTATAATATCATTCTTTCCAAATGATTATTATAACGAGAGCTGTCCAACAAATGTCCAACAAAAACACAAGATATTGTGTCAAAAACTAGTTTTTTTAGTATTCAGGTACAATTATATCAATAGTTGAATCGTTTACCATATCCATAATATTACTAGTATTCTTCGGATTAAGTGTAACAGCTGTTGATGTTTTTTCTAGTACAACTGTAGGTTTGTTATCATCAACGCCTTCAAGTCCATATCCTTTTTTAGAACCACTACTTGCGCCTGTAGCAAAATAGTACATTTCTAGTTCGTCATATCTGTCAACAAGCTCCAACCATTCGTCCAACTTTTCTGCCGGGATTTTAATATATTCAAATTTATTATTTGTATAGTAAAGTTTTAAATAATACTCCAAATTCCTAGGATGAACTGAAGCTTCATATTTGGTGTTTTGATAACCACTTCCAAATAATTTCGTATTAACCGCTTCAACATGATATATATTACGCGTAGCAGCTAAGATATCCACTGATCTACTAGAATCGCTGGATATCCATTCCAGATTCTGCATATTACTCTTGTTAAGTGTGCATTTATCAAGGAATACCAGTTCGTCCTTACGATTAACTCCCGCATATAGAGTTGCTTTGTTACGATTTTCTATTTTACTTCCCTTATCTATGGTAGCTCGGGTTACCGCAAGTCCACCATAATTAATGAGAGTTGATCCTCCGGTAAGTTTAAGTGTCGCAGAATTGCTCCAATCCGCCTTATCTGTTAACGAATATATTCTTCCACCTTCCATAATGATAATATTGCCGCCATTACATTCAATATTACCCAATGTATTTTCCATAAACGGAGAGATACATCCACCTGATTTTACAAGGAGAGTACCTCCATTCTTAATAACAATCTTACCATTATTTATAAGATTAGTTCCAACAGTGAGCGTACCACCGTCAATAGTGATAACCTTGTCCTTCTGAAGAATATAACCATCAGTGAATCCTGCGTCACTTACGCCATCTCCATCATCATCTTTAGCGCTGGCAAACATTCCACCATTAAGTGCCATAAGCTTGCCATCTTTGATTGTCTGAGTTTTAAGAGCTGTCATTTCATGTGGAGTACCAACATACCACTTGAAAGTCGAAACACCTCTTTCTCTCCAGGAACCCTGGAAGGTAATCTCCCACTGATAGCCATCCTTAGGAAGATAGGTTAAAAGAACCATATCTGTACTATTATTGGTAACACCAGAACCATAGCAGTCTAAGCAAATTTCATTATCAGTATTGTTATCAAATTTAGCAAGCCACCAGATATTATTCGCTTTACCAACAGTTTTCATATGTATATAATCATTTTTACTCACTGCACCATCGGTATCATACTTATTAAAGAACATAATAGGCTCGTAACCATGATCACCTGTCTCTTTTATAGTGGCTGAGTAAAGGAAATAATCCTTACCATTTTGTGGAGTATATTTGGAAGCCTCAGCATTTGTAAGCTGTTTTGTAGGGATGTTCATTGTAACAGCAATATTAGTACAATTAGAATTCATTTGAAAATTCTTTATCCATGGAACACCCATAGAATCACCCATTGAGAAAAACTTCTTTTTTGTAAAATAACTCTGCGGAATATCGCTGTATTTTCCTTTATCGTCCTCCTCAATGTACATGCTTTGTCCAGCACTAAAGTAGTATGAAGGGGAATGCTGTTCATCTCCATATTCACCAATTTTTTTCTTTCCACTATCATACTTTCCGTAGTAGCCATTATATATATCGCTCTCAACATTAACACTCGTCATAGGAAAATCATCATAATAATGGTAATGTATTCTTACTGGTCCATATGCTACATGTTTCCTATCCGCATAGGTTGATATAAATGGCATGCTTTTGTTGCTATATTTATTCATAGGTTTGAAATACTGATCTTTGTAAAGCTGTGCTGACCAATAGTTGGGCATAACATTGTTAACCCAACGATCATACGCAGCGTTCCATCTTTGATGGAAGTCGTCACCTGCATTTGTTTTAAAATTAGTACTTCTTACACATGCAGTGCCACCATTCATAGCAGGTGTATCTTGAGAATAGCATGGAATAAGCATAGACGCATGATACTTACTATCACTGAGGATGGATCTGGCGTTGTCTGAAGTCACCTCTTCCCACTCCCAAAATCCAATACGTGTAGTCTGAGCGTCCATAATATTGGTTTGCTTCTGCTCTTCTGTTTTTCCATTTCCCTCTGTAGTCGCTTCTGTAGTCGCCTCTCCATCTTTCAAGATTATACCTGCTGTCTGGGCATTAACTGCATAAGAGGAACTGAGTCCAAAAACTGAAGCCATCATAATAACAGCTGCAGCGAGAGCGAACCCTTTATGCTTTTTATTTATTTTAGGAATAATACGGATTATCTTAAACTTTACCATTTTTTTCTTCCTTCTTTGTTAAGATCCTTCGCCCAAGGGCTTAGGAAGACATATTTTCATTATATGTCAGAGTTTATCACACAAAACGCAACAAAAGCGCAACAAAGCTTTTATATTTTTTCAGAAACCTAAAAATAATTATTTCTCAGCTACAGGTGTAAAAAGCATATTTCCATCACTAAAGAATTCTACATTGAACTTTTTAGTTATTCCAAGTGATTGACTGGAAAGAATAAGCACAGCCTTGTTCGATCCATTGTTTGTATTCACAGCAGATGCATCACCTGTAGTAGCATTTCCCTCAGCTGCATCACCGGCTGATGATATACTTGTTGCATCTGAACCATTACCTGTTCCATGGCCTTTTGCGTCCTCCGGAGCCGCATCTGTGTCGGTAGCTCTGCTTTCATCGCCCACCATAGCTCCGCTTTCAGAATAGGACAGAGTAACAAAAAGCATTCCGTCCTTTTCGTATTCTCCTGTTTTTATAACATCATTCTCAGAGCTAATTTCCCAATCATTCTTTCCATTAACAAAATTGAGATTTCCAAGAATCTTCGGACCAGCTGTTTCTTCTTCCTCTTCGGCATCTGTTTCTGTCGCAGGCTCGCCTTCATATTCGAAGCCAAGGCCAAGATTATCTGAATTACCAGATAAAACAATAGGATAATCTGTATTCTCGCCTACTACATAATATCCAATTTGCTGATAAGAGCCTTCCAGATATTCTATGCTGTAGCCTTGTGCATTTTCAGATACATAAACAGGCAGTCCAAATGTAAAGAGGTCATACTGCACGCCTGCATATTCTACTGTCTTAACAAAATCAACTTCTGTAACACCAGGTGCCTGAGGCGTAAGAACAAACTTTCCATTTCCATCCTTTTGTTTGCCCTTTTCTGTTATCTTAACCAGATCTGGATTATCCACACGTACTACCCAGTTCTTATCCTTTTCTTCAAGAGACTTTAGAGAAACAACAAGAGTTCCTTTTTGCCCCTTGATGTAAGCAGGATAATTTGAATCTGCAAATAATGTATTTTCAACTTTATCTGCTTTCTTGACGAGGATTATAACCACAATAGCAATAAGTAGAACAAGAGCGGCTACTATTGGAATGATGATCTTTAGCTTGCTCTTTTTATCAGCGCTGTCATCGCCACTCTTCTTCTCTTTTTTCTTCTTATCTTTTTTCTTCTTTTTTTCTTCCAGCTTATCTGCAGTTATTTTTTTTGCCTCAACTGGAGTTTCTTGTGCCACTTTTTCAGCAGTGGTCTCTTCAACTGGAGTATCAGGTGTATTTTGGTTCTTATCTTTCTTGCTCATATTTTTCCACTCTTTATTCGTTTACAATTTCTAAACCAACAAAATCTCTATTTATTTCATTATCAATTCACCAAGGGTCATTTCTGCCCAGGAGTATTGAATCATATATTCTCCCATGAAGGAATTGATAGCGTAGCTGTCACCCTTCAGGTAGTTAAGATAGTCACAATCAATAAGGGAGCAATCAATGCCATATGCATTCCAACCCTTTACGAATACATTTGCCGCTCCAACCTTCTGAAGGTCATCCCTAAGACTTGATAGGAAAACTCTCAGCTGCTTCTTAAGGGCACGGTCCTCATCTCTATCTTCGAAGAGAACTCCACAAAGCTCGCCAATAGAACAAAGGGCACCGCGTCTGTCTACCATATATGCAAAGAGTTCTTTACTCTTGCTTCTCTTAAATTTAATAGGACGGTCTTCATTATCAAACACTTCAAAATTACCGAAGCACTGAACTCTGATCAGTCCATTTCTTTCTTGTTCAATAGGAGTACGAAGGTTGTCCAGCTCCCTCTGAAGAGCTTCTTTAGTAGCAGGCTTCAGAACAAATCCGCTGGCATGAAGCTGAAAAGCCTGGTAGGTGAATTTCTCATGACCAGTTACAAAGACGATATTTGTCTTAGGAGAACGCTTCTTAACTTTCATGGAAAGTTCAAGACCTGACATTTCTGGCATTTCAATATCCAGCCATGCCACATCCGGCTTTGTTTCCTCAACGAACTGGAGTGCATCTTCTATCTTGGTGAAGGCCTTGTGAGTTCCACCAGGGTCAATCTCACTCATGATCTTTGCTACTTCCTCAGCCACATTTTTCTGATCGTCTATAGAAAATGTAATCATCTGGTACTCCTTTCCTTATCATTACATACTTCCCTTAAACACTACTTGCTAATGATGGGACAGAACCCTCTCAACTTCTTTTCTTAGCATTTCCTGGTTCACAGGCTTCAGCAGAAAGCCATCCGCATGAACGCCGAAGGCATCTACCGCATACTGCTCGTAGGCAGTCACGAAAATAATCCTGATATCGGGATTCGTCTCGCGAAGTTTGTTCACGAGAGTTATACCGTTAATATCAGGCATATTTATATCCAGCATTGCTATATCGACTTGATTATCCTTGCACCATTGAAGCGCCTCACGAGATTTTGTAAAACAATGAATCTCATTCAGCATGGTGATGTTCTTACAAAGAAGCTCCAGATAATCCAATCCTAATTTTTCATCATCTACTAAAACTGCTTTCATAATTCTTCCTTATATAATAACACAAAACGCCTTATTATGCCTCATCTTATTCTTTTCTCTTTTATTAAATGAGCATACAGAGTAAATTATAAAACTCCCTGTCCAACAAATGTCCAACAAATGTCCAACAAATAAGTCAGTGAGATCTGACCCCACTGACTTATTTTTAATTTACTTTGTTTGTTATTAGGGCTTCGGTAAGGCCGGCCCAGGAATATTGGTTCATATATTCGCCGCGGTAACGGTTAATCACGGCGATATCGCCCTTTAGGAAGTGATAAAGATCACAATCGAATTTTTCTGTATTTACCCTGAGCATACCCCGTTCGATACTGAGAATTTCTTCTATCCCATATTCTTTCAGGGTTTCGCGGAGGCTTCTGACTATTACATCTATCTGCTTCTGCTTGCTTCTATCATAGGCTTCGTCGCCCCAGAGGACTGAGAATGCAGCAGCTCTTGAAACGCTGCCACCCTCACGGTCTACAAGATATGCCAAGAGTTCTCTTGCCTTAGCACGCTTGAAGTTAACAACATTTCCATCTACGAAAACATCGAACTCGCCGAAGGTCCTGATTTCAATATGTGCCGGTTTCTTTTCTTCTACACTCTTTTGTGAGAGTGCATATTCAACCTCTTTCTCAAGTTTTTCTTTATTGATCGGCTTTAACAGATATCCGGAGGCGTGAACACGGAAGGCATCCAGCGCGTACTCGGAGTAGCCTGTCACAAAGACAACAGAAAGGTCCGGCTGGGCATTCTTCATCTCAGCAGCCAGATTAATACCATTCATTTCAGGCATATCGATATCAAGAAATGCCACGTCCGCATGGTTTTCTTTCACCCAATCCAGCGCCTGAGTTGCACTCTTAAAACCTTTAACCTCATCCAGTTGCGGCAGACTTTCGCACATCTTTACGATCATATATAAAATTAATTCTTCATCGTCTACACAAATTGCTTTCATTTTTTCCCTTGAATACTAAATTATTTTAACCTCGTCTTCTGGAACACGAATGTAGATCGTAGTTCCCTCCCCTGGCTTACTATTCACAGAGAGAGTTCCGCCGCACATGCTTTCAATACGTTCCCTGACGTTCTGAATCCCAATGTGCTGACCTTCATGATCAATTAACTCCTTGGTATCAAAGCCCTTACCATTATCCTTAACTATTATCTCGTAATAGAATTCTTCTCTTTCGCCAAAGCGTTTCTTCTTTTCACCGAAAGGCTTCTTGCTGACTATCACGTCTATCACGCCATTTTCTTTGCCGCGAACCCCATGTCGGATTGCATTTTCCACCATTGGCTGAATTGTCAGCGCCGGAATGTTGAAATCACCGTCCCCAAGCTCTTTAACGTTATAATTTACTTCAATAGATGGGAAACGCACTTTCTCAATGTCCGCATAAACCTTCGTATGCTCCAGTTCCTTGGAGAACGGAATCAGGTCTGTCTGGTTCAACGAATCGATATTCTGTCTTAAATACGTTCCGAACTTCTCGGAGATGTCCGCTGCCTTTTCGGGCTCTGTCATGCAGAGCGCCTGAATTGTAGACAAAGTATTGTAAAGGAAATGCGGCTGTATCTGGGACATCATAATCTGAATTCTCTGCTTTGCTTCCAGATCTTCTTCATGCTCCTGAACATAACCCAGATGGAGCCAAATGTAATAGAAGAGGTTGCAGCTTACGATTGCAGCAGTAAGAAATGCAATCGGCATGCGAGGCGCAAAAATCTTTGAATCAAAGTAAACCGAGAGGATGATCATAATAATGCACCAGACTGGGAAAAATCCCTCAAGTCCACGTCTATAGTTTGCAAAGAACTCAGTAAATTCATTATTTTTCTGTTGTCTTGTTGAGGCAGAATCTATGTATTTATCAGCTGACAGCCAGAAAAGATAGACCATCAAAATAAAACTGATAACATGGCAGGTATAACCCAGAGGCCCACGCTCGAAGGAATTTGTCTTGGTTATTGTAAAACAAATGTTTGAGAAAAATGCAGTCATGTGGATGAGTACATTTAGCAACGCCAGCGACCAGGCAATGATCAGCTTCTGATTTTTTCGAACAAGATAAATCCACATCACGATGATAAAAGGTCTCAGCGAATAGCCAATCACACTGGTGATGATCCTGTAATTACGCATAGCCAGGTCTTCTGCGAAGCTGGTTTCCAGATAATTCTGAAGGATCAGGATTATAGTGAAGAGTGTATTTATCAGGATGACTCTTCTATGTTTTTTGTTGATATATGGGTCTATAACAACCGCAAAAATTATTCCTGCAATCTGCAGAAACAGCATAAAATATATAATATAATTTAAAACTTGAACTATCATATTCTTTCCCTATTTCTGTACTACTTTCCTTTATTATGTTCCAATGTTATTTCCAATATTAATGGAATACATTTCCTCCAATATTAACTCCCGAAATGCCATGCTCTTCGGCGTACCATGCAGCCTTAAAATAATAGTTGGGCACATTTCGTTTTCCATTTAAGACATCCTGTGCCGCCTGATAGCATGACTCAGCAGGGCCTCTCGCCAGGATGACTGCATAAGTTCCGATGGATACCGGCTCGAACTGATATGGAGAATAGATTACTCCCTCGATAGTATTCGAGAAGTTCGGACTGGCGACCCTGTTCATAACGACGCTTCCTACCGCCACCATTCCTGGGTAACTAACGCTTCCCGCCTCAGCCTCGATAATGCCAGCCAGAAGAGTCAGCTCCTCATCAGTATAATTATATGCATCAACATAGTAATAGTCGGTTCCATCGCCGTCATATACCACGCCACTGCTTTCACCATTGTAGGTTCTGTTTGAAAGCACCTCGTTCTCGGCCGCCTCCAGTTCCTGAACCTTGACTCGAAGTTCCTCAGCAAGAGCCTCGGCACTTTCCGCCTTTTCCTTCGCTTCTTCCATAAGAGAACTAAGTTTGCCAATGTATTCTCCAAGTTCAGCCTGCTCTGCCTCGTATTCCTCAAGCTGGGTCTGACGGTCGTCCCTGAGACGAAGAAGATCATCGTTTTTGTCGTACTTCTCTTCCTCGGCCAGCTCCAGGTCATCAATTTTATCTTCTATATAATTTGTTATATCGGTTACATACTCATCTCGTCCCAGAAGATCATACATATCCTTAGCCCTGAGCAGAACCGAAAAATCATCCTGGGCTTCAGTTGATTCATAAATGGTACTGAGAACTGCACCTAGTGCCTGCCTCTTCTCAGAAATCTCATCCTCAACCTCAGCAATATCTTTCTCAGAAAGCTCAATTTCCTTATCCAGCTGCGCGATGGCCTGATTTGAACTCTCGATTAGTTTAGCCTGCTCGGCTATCTCATCATTTACTTCCTTTATATCCTCAACCAGCTGGTCAGCTGTATTCTTATTTGCCTCAGCAGTTTTATTTGCATCTTCATAATCCTTGCCCTCATCACTTAATGTCTGGGCATAGACCTTTGATGCATTATCAAAACCAGGGATGATCGATACATTATTTGAATCCACAAAAATAGCACTAGTAGTCACAAATAACAATGCCATTGCAAGAATGGCACTAATCCGTCTACTTCTAGTGCTTTTTCCTTTTCTTCTATTTAGTTGTGACCCCAACTTGATCAATCCAACACCCTCTAATTTATTCGCAAACTCGGCCCATATGGGCACCGTATTCCAAGTTAGTATTATAAACACTTATGGAGCATGTGTCTATGAGAATTTGTTGGACATTTGTTGGACAATTTTTACAAAACAAGTCAGTAGGGACAGATCTTGGAGTCAATGGGGTCAGGTCCCATTGACTCCAAGATCTGTCCCTACTGACTTAATGTTATGTTAACCTGTCGATGGTGATCATGAACATTTTTTCGTACTCGGATACTGCTGGGAATTTTTGGATCATTGGTTGCTGGACAAGGCGGATTTTGAAGCCGTGCATTTCAACAACCTTCTTTGCGATAGAAAGGCCAAGGCCAGATCCGCCCTTGCTGTTACGGGATTCGTCGCCCATAACAAATGGTTCGAAGAGCATATCCGCTTTTTCTTTTGGGATTTTAACACCATTATCTGCCACAATAACGCGAAGGGTTTCGTCTTCTTCAAGGAGGTACAGCCCGATGGACGTTCCGGGCTTATTATGACGGATGGCATTTGTAATCAAATTTGAAATAACTCGGGAGAACTGAACCTTGTCCGCATAAACAAGAATCTTTTCTTCAGGGATTTCCACATCCAGTTCCATTCCTGCATCCTCGATGTCCTGGTACTGAAATGCGGCCGCCTCGCGGATCATTTCGCATATATCTATATTAGTTCTCATAAGCTGGAAGCCTTTGCTGTCCAGTCGAACGTAATCAAAGAGAAGGTTGATAAGGTCGTTCATTCTGCCAGTCTTCGTCTGGATTGCCTCCAGGTATTCCTGCTTTTTATCTTCTGTTACCATGCCATCTGTAAGAGCTTTGGAGTATCCGGCAATTGTGGTCATTGGAGTTCTGAGATCATGAGCAATATCCGAAAGCATCAGGTTCTTCTGCTCGGCATACTCACGCTGTTTTTCCTTCTCGTCATATTCTATTATCCTCATCTCACGAACAACTATCTGTGAAAAATAAACGGCCGCAATAATATATGGCGCAATGATAAGCGCCAGGAATCCAAAAAGAACGAGCAGCAGCATGATTTCTTTAATGATGCCCAGTTGCTCTATAACATGTTCCTGATTTGCTCCAAACGCATGAAAAACATTATCGGAAAGAGAATTTATAAAGAAAACCAGCTGCGCCGGAAGAATCGCCTGTAGAATAGTACTGAAAACGGAAACAAATACAACAAGAAATGCCATCATCATTCCACCGACGGATAGCATTTCCATATTTGCCTCTGGAAAGAAAAAGTGCATGGCGAATGGGAACAGTGAGTTGTTAAGAAGTGCCGTGATAGCAAACTCGGCAACGCTGACCAGGATGATGGTTACCATGAATTTTCTTATTAAATAGTTTCGCAATGTGTGATATTTATTCATATGTATTTCCTAAATTGCTTATAAATTTACTCCGTGACAGGTCAGATAGGGTTATTTTTCCAATCGATATCCAAGGCCGCGCAAGGTCTTAATGTATTCCGATGGATCGTCAGAGAGTTTTGAGCGGAGCTTACTGATGCAGACCATAATGTTATTATCTGCAATAAAGTAGTCCTCACCCCAGCCATTTTCATAAATCTGCTGCTTGGTAAAAACTTTTCCCGGATGGGTCATAAAAAGCTCCATAATCTTATATTCAACGGAGGTAAGTTCAATTGGAACGCCATTCTTTTTAAGTGTGCAGGATTCCTGGTCAAGCTCCAGGTCACGAACCTTAAGACTCTCAAGCTTTACTTCGCTTGAGCCAAGAGAATAGAATCTTCTGATATTAGAATTGATACGGGCCACAGCCTCCAATGCATTAAACGGCTTAGCTATATAGTCATCCGCTCCAAGGTTAAGACCCAGAATCTTCTCGGAGTCTGCATCCTTTGCTGAAAGAATAATAACAGGAACATTGTTGTCTTCTCTAATCTTTCGAAGCACCTGGTATCCATCCATCCCTGGCATCATGATATCCAGCACGCAAAGATCTGGCTTTTCGCTGGTAACCATTTCCAGCGCCTTAATGCCATCCTCTGCTTCAACAACACTGTAGCCATCATTCTCCAGATATAATTTCAGAAGACTTCTGATTTCCGCCTCGTCATCTGCAATAAGAA
Source organism: uncultured Lachnospiraceae bacterium (assembly GCA_902774915.1). Lineage (GTDB taxonomy): Bacteria > Bacillota > Clostridia > Lachnospirales > Lachnospiraceae > Eubacterium_Q. The sequence goes on from CACYKH010000002.1 coordinate 178,687, forward strand.
TCTTGTATCCCATTTCCAACCTCCACTCTGGTTTCACTAATTAATCAACCCACGAAAGATGGCCGAAGCCGAAGCTCCTGCCATCTCCGCGGTTTTTATACACTACATTTTACACTCATTTGAGTAATCTAGGCAATTTTATTTTAGAATGCATTTTCCTTTTTATGCTTCCTCTGTACCATACTTGAGTGCTTCGTAAAGAGCTGCATTTGTTGAATACTGATATGGATCTACATAGAAGATTGAAAGGATTCCGCATGTAAGAACTGAAAGTAACTGCCATCCGATGAATGAGAAGTCAAGGACAAATGCCTTCCACTTATTTCCACTCATAAGTCTCTTAGACTCTGCAAATACTTCTTCTGTTGGCATCTCAGGATTATCTGCAAGAATGTAAGGAATCATGCGATACTCATAAGACTTGATGATACCAGGAATAACGAAGAGCAGTGACCATAAAACTATGTAAAGATCTCTTAAGAACATTGTCTTAGCTATGTTTTTGTAGCTATGATCGAATGCAAAAACTACATTTGAGAACTTTGCATCTTCGTCAAGATTCTTGAAGAAGTATCTCTGACAACCCAGCTCAAGTGGGTTAAAGATAAATGCGTCCAGTGCAAGGGCAAATGCTACAATTGCGAGTACTATAATTGTTACGATTGCCATGATACTGATAATTGCGCCTGCTGGCATATCTTTTGAATCAATATTTATCTCTGTTGTATCTGATGCTGCGGCATCTTCTTCATTTGCATCTTCTGTTTCGTTTGCATCTTCCGTGTCATCAGCTTCACCGATCAAAACGCCATCATCGCCTTCAGATGTATCTTCTACTTCTACTTGGTGACCTGGGATCGAATTAGTTAATTGGCCAAACGTTCCGCTGGCTCCATTTGATCCGGCTGAGCCTCCGATAATGAATGAAAGGATAAGTGCTATCAGCACGCTCTTCCAATAATTCCTCTTGAAAGCTTTCTTACCTCTTGTTTTAACTTGTTTCCTTGTCCACATAATCATACCTCCTTGCTATGTGTGAGCCAGATCAACTTTTAACCTTCACTATATCCCTAACCAAGTTGTACTGGCTTATCTCTTTGTTATGTACACATCATAGCAGTACAATCTTTCCAAAAAAATCGCTGAACCTTAACGGTATCTTAACAGTAAATATTTTAACCTTTCCACTAAATATAAGAACCGGACCATCTTGGTCCGGTTCCATAGTTTGAACTATATATATAATAAATGCAATCTTACTTCTCAATCCACCAGCCGTCAGCGTCGAACTCATACCAAGTTCCACCGATCTTGTACCACTTGCCTTTAGCATACCAACCGGTTGAATCTTTGAACCACCACTTGGTTCCTACAAGTCTCCAAACTCCAGGTTCAGAACCATCCCATGCTCCGTCTTCACCAACCCACCAGTAACCTTCTGAGTAAGCTGCCCAATTGCCTGCATATTCGTTTGAAGCCATGTAACCTATATCGTCAAAGTAATACCAATCGCCATCGATCTTCTGCCAACGAGATACTGGGAACCAACCATTCTCATCCTCGTACCACCAGCCGATAGAATTTTTCTTCCAACTACCCTTGTACTTGTAAGATGTCTTTCCATCAGCATCGTACCACTGACCATTAACCCACTCATTCTTATATGACTTCTTTGAGCTATTGTCCTCCTTAGTTGGAGTTATATCTTCAGTTGCTTCTTCAGGAGCAGTTTCTTCCTTTTTCTCTGTCGATTTTATAACTATTTCTTTTGGTATATTTCCATCTGCATCCACGATTGCTCTACAGCTAACACCTCGTCGCGTAGTTCCACTAATTTTTGCTCCTTCAGGTTTAATAATTTCACATTCAGACAGTGTCAACTCACCCATATCACAACATATATTAGAGTTCGAAACATCATTAATTTTTGTTGTTATATTGGACTTAATTATCTTTAAAGAACCTCTTGCAATAATTCCAACACTAATATCCGAAGCGATATTTATTGTGGAATTATTAATCGAGATACTTCCACCTTCATTATGTATTCCGTATGGTCCTTTAGAATCAATATTTGCTCCGTCAATCATTAAGGTTCCACCTTCAAGCCAAATTGAAGGAGCACCATATCCTTCATTAAAATTTCCAGAAAGACTAAGTAGTTTACTGCCAGAGATAGTAAGTTTACCTGAAGTACGTTTAACTATCGCATCCAAAGATAAGTCTTCATCCATATTAAGTATAAAATCATAATTATTCGATATAGTAAGGATATTATTATTTATAGACCAGCCGTCTCCAGACTTGGTCCCAGCATTTATATTTTTTGCGCTGATAGTAATAGATCCCTCAGCAGCTTCAACTTCTGTAGCCCCTATACCTGGAATAAATCCACCGATTAAAACAATCGAAAGAATTATAGCCAAGATGCCTTTAAATTTCTTTGTTTGCCTCATTTCAATACCTCCTTAATATAAATGTATTATTAGTTTATCACACGTTAACTCCCCCCGTCTAGATTACATAACATCCTTTTTCCCTACATTCTTGGGCATTTTTCACTAGTCAACAAAAAAGCAGTGTTGTAAAACAAAATTAAAAAGGCGCGGTTTTAACCGCGCCCTGCATACTAAATCTTATTTTATTCTACTGATCCGTATCCAGCTTCAAAGCCAGCCAGGTTGATATCAACTGTCTTTGGTGGAACCTTAGACTTGATAACATCTATCCACTGCTCTTTGCTGTAGTTCATATGGCGTGCTGCCATACCAAGAACGATTGTATTGAAGACTCTTGTGTTACCCAGCTCCTCAGCCTTAGCCATTGCATCGATTGAGAACACTCTATACTTCTCACGAAGTCCTTCAAGGATATTCTCCGGATACTCAGCCGCACCTGTGATAACAGGCATAGGGTCGATTCTCTGATCATTAACGATAAGAGCCCCATCCTTCTTAAGGAAGTGTGCGTATCTAAGAGCCTCAAGTCTCTCAAATGCAATCAGAACGTCTGCACATCCTTCTTCAACTATAGGCTCAGTAACAACCTCACCCTCAGTTGCATATCTAACGTAAGTTACAACGGAACCACCACGCTGAGCCATTCCGTGTACCTCAGAAAGTTTTACATCATATCCTGCGCTCTCTGCAAGACCACCAAGTATACGGCTTGTGAGCAGTGTACCCTGTCCACCTACACCGACAATCATAATATTTGTAACTGACATAATTCACTCCTATTTCCTTCTATATAATATGTTATCTGAGCTGAATAGCATCGAATGGGCAAAGCTGCTGGCAAAGTCCGCAACCATTACACATTGTTTCATCTATTACAGAGAAACCTGTTTCCTTATCCTTCTTGATAGCTGGACATCCAGGAACAAGGCACTGTCCGCACTTCATACATTTCTCTGTATCAACGAAGCACTTACCCTTTGGCTGATAACTCTTAAGAAGAGCACAAGGTGACTGTGAAATAATAACTGAAAGCTCATCTCTTGCAACTTCTTCCTTAATTGTTTCTTCAAGTTTCTTTAGGTCGAATGCATCTACAACCTTAACATTCTTAATGCCCATACCTTCGCAAAGCTTTACAAGGTCGATAGCGAGAGTTTCCTCTCCGTTAAGCATCTTACCTGTTGCTGGGTGATTCTGATGACCAGTCATACCTGTTGTTGAGTTATCAAGAATGATAACTGTTCCAGTTGCCTGGTTGTAAACCATGTTCATAAGTGAATTAACACCTGTATGAAGGAAGGTTGAATCTCCGATAACTGCAACCCAGTTCTTAACCCAATCCTTGCCTTTACCCTTCTCCATACCATGAAGCATAGAGATGGAACCGCCCATGCAAAGTGTTGTATCTACAACTGAAAGTGGTGCAGCCACACCAAGTGTGTAGCATCCGATATCACCACTTGCGTGAATCTTAAGCTTCTTCAGAACACTGTATGTTGCTCTATGAGGACATCCAGGACAAAGAATTGGTGGACGTACAGGAACATTTGCTGGATCAGCAAGGTCAAGGTCCTGACCAAGAATCTTCTCACGAAGCATGTTAGCACTGTACTCGCCATCAAGTGGGAATACATCCTTACCCTTGCAGGCAATTCCCCAGGCACGAACCTGCTCTTCGACAACTGGCTCAAGTTCCTCAATAATGTAGAGTTCATCTACCTTAGATGCAAACTCCTCGATAAGCTTCTTAGGAAGTGGTGAAACCATACCAAGCTTCAGAACGCTTGCTTCTGGGAAAACTTCCTTTACATATTGATATGGGATACCGCTGGTGATGAAACCAATCTTTGTATCGCCGTAAGTAACCTTATTAATATCTGCAAACTTCTCAGTTGCGCCATCTTCAGCGAGCTTTGCATCTCTCTCGATAACGAACTTATGACGCTTCATAGCATTTGCAGGAACCATTACGTTCTTTGCAGGGTCTCTCTGATACTCCTTATCAGCAACCTCTACTCTGTCTTCTAAGTTTACAACACCCTGTGAATGTGCAATACGTGTTGTAGTTCTAAGAATAACTGGAGTATCATACTCCTCTGAAATTTCAAATGCCTTCTTAGTGAATACTCTTGCTTCCTCAGAATCTGATGGCTCAAGTACTGGAACGTGTGAAGAAATTGCAATTCTTCTTGTGTCCTGCTCATTCTGTGAGCTGTAAAGACCTGGATCATCAGCAACAAGGTAAACAAGTCCACCCTTGGCTCCGATATAAGATGCTGTGTACAGTGGGTCAGATGCAACGTTAAGACCAACGCACTTCATAGCACACATTGCTCTAACGCCTGCAATAGAGGCACCCATGGCAACCTCAGCAGCAACCTTCTCATTAGGTGCCCACTCAGCATATACTCCTTCATATTTAACAAGATTTTCGCTCATCTCAGTACTTGGGGTTCCTGGATAAGCAGATGAAACCTTAACACCAGCTTCCCAAGCGCCGCGTGCTATAGCTTCATTTCCTAGCATGATCTTCTTTTCCAAAACACTAAACTCCTTCTTGTTTCAAAATTTATTTAATAAAAATCTATTACAAAAACAATAATCTTCAATATTATAGAGCATTCGAAGTCAATTTACAACTAAAATACTTGGCTTTTTTGTTGCTCTTTTGATACCCGATTTATCATATAGAAATGTGAATATATCAAAAATCTCCCACTAGGCAATATGCACAAAAAAGATTGTTCATATTGCTATGCGTTTTTATTTATATTTTTATTGCAATTTATATAGAAGCAATCTATAATATGAACGAATTGTGAACAGAATATGAACCGATTTTAAACCGGATGTAAAATTTTTATAAATTGAATGTGTTGTTTTTGTGTTTTTGGTCTTTTTATTGGGAGGGAGAGAAAATGGTCAAAAATAAGAGGAAGCGAAGCAACAAGGGTTTCTCACTAGTTGAGCTAGTGATTATTATTGCTATTATTGCGACACTTGCTGCAGCTATAGGTATTGCTGTTCTTAGGTATATCGAAAAAGGTAGACAGGCAAAGGATCTTTATCATGCAAGTATGATAAAGGATGCCATTCAGGCATATGCTTTTCCAGATGGTTTTCAAGGAAGAAACGTTGAATACGAAGATCCTGTTACCCACGTAAAAGAAAACTATAAAAGAGGATGGATATATGTAGATAAGGAAGAGATAAGATGTTCTGATCAGAGCACCGCTCTTGCCCTTATCGAATCCGGATTAGTTAGTGTAAGCGATGATACATATCAAAAGCTGAGAGAAAATGAAGAAGAGTCAACAAGATGGTTCCCATCAGGTCCTGACGGAGATTATGTTTGCAAGACAGATATCGATGAATATGTTTTCCAGAACAGTCTTGTTGTTATGGCAAGAAACACTTGGAATACATATCAGCTGGATGTATATATCGATGACGGCGGAGAGATTTCACTCGGAGCAAGTGCTTCTAATACTCAGAGATCCGGCGGACATGAGAAGGATGAAAAGACAGCTTCTACTTTTGCAAAGAAGCTTGGTTTCTCAAATGCTAAGATTACACCTATCGGTGAACAACATAGTGGAAGATAATTTAGAATATAAAAAACTACCTCGGCAAGAGGTAGTTTTTTTTGTAGCTTATAAGTTTTAATTAAAACTCCAAACACATTTTCTCGACTTCTAGTCTTGGAAGAAGTAGCCTACGCCCCACTTAGTGTGGATGAATTCTGGATCAGCAGGTGTAGATTCAATCTTCTCACGAAGACGACGAACGTGCACATCAACTGTACGTGCATCACCTGGATATGTAGCTCCCCAAATCTCATTAAGAAGCTCATCTCTTGAATAAACCTTATTAGGATTCGATACAAGAAGAAGTACCAAATCGTACTCTTTCGCTGTAAGGCTTACCTCATGACCCTTGATAAAGACTCTTCTTGAATCTGTTTCAATCTTAAGTCCCTTCTTCTCGATTACATTTGACGATGTAATACTCAGGTCATCTCCCTTGTTATTACGACGAAGGATTGCCTTAATTCTCGCCTTAACCTCAAGAATATTAAAAGGCTTTGTTATATAGTCATCAGCTCCGTACTCAAGACCCATGATCTTATCCATATCATCGCCCTTTGCAGTAAGCATGATGATTGGAACCTCAGAGAATTCTCTGATCATCTGACAAACCTCAAGGCCTGAGAATTTTGGAAGCATGATATCAAGCAAAATGATATCGTAACTGTTTGCTCTCGCCTTATTCACAGCTTCCTCGCCGTCGAAGGCTGTATCAACCTCCATGTCGTCCTGCTCCAATGAGAACTTTAACCCCTTTACAATTAACTTCTCGTCATCTACTACTAATACCTTCTTCATACTTTCTCCTTATAATAAGTTATAAGATTTAATTGACCGTTATATGAGGGCTCAGCTTTTCAAAAGTGCTGTCCCCGATTCCACTTATATTTTTTAAATCTTCAGTGCTGCTAAATGCACCATGCTCTTCGCGGTATGCAATGATATCTGCAGCCTTTTTCTCTCCAATACCAGGCAGAGTCTGAAGTGTCTCAGAATCTGCTGTATTTATATTTACCAGTGATCCGTTTGTGCCGTCTGCAGAGTTACCAGATGAACCGTTTGTTCCGTCTGCAGAGCCACCAGATGAACCGCCCTGTCCAGATGAATCACCAGAACCACTAGATGAACCATCTCCCTCAAGAATCCCCAGACTCTCAAGCTCCTGTTTATCCGGTATGTAAACCCGCTCACCATCCTCAAGGGTTCGCGCCAGATTAACATATCCATGCAGGGCCTCTTCCGAATAGCCACCCGCCTTATCGAGTACATCGCTCACTCTAGAACCTGCAGGAACCTCGTAAACTCCTTCGTTTACAACCGCTCCACATATGTACACACAGATAGTAGAATTCTTTTCGGTCTTTTCCTGCCCTTCATCGTTGCCTTTATCTTCGGGATGATTTTCCTCGGAATCGTCATCGCCCTCGGAATTATCTCCTTCAGATTTTTTTACATTTCCCTTGGAACCGTCATCCTTCTCAGAATCTTGTCCCTCAGAACTCTTCACCAGCTCTTCTTCGCTGGTTTCTTTATCTTTCATTGTTGTTACATTGATTCCAGATTCACCACAACCTGAAATCCTAAGCAACACCGACGCCACAAGTATTATAATGGCAGCCGCTCCAATAAATAATCTGAATCTCTTTATTCGCATTGACACCAGTCCTTTCTAAAGTCTCAGACCGGCGTAATATTTTTTGACAAACTACTTGGTTTTATATTCTAACAACTCATTAATTATACCATAAATCGATACTCTTTAAAAGTTGTCAGCTAGTTCTACCTGCTTGAATTATTCAGCATCTTCCTTAAGAATAGCTGTTCCAATACCCTTCTCAGTATAGAACTCAAGCAGAAGACAATGCTCAAGTCTTCCATCCAGAATATGCACTCTTGAAACACCATTATTCATGGCATCTATACAATTCTGAAGCTTTGGAAGCATACCGCCACCAACAACACCATCGTCAATCAGTGCCTGTGCTTCATTGATTGTCATTTCAGAGATAAGTGTTTTCTTGTCTGTAGGATCTGTGAAAACGCCCTCGATATCTGTCAGGAAAACAAGCTTCTCAGCATTTATAGCAGTTGCAACCGCGCAAGCGCAGTCGTCTGCATTTATATTATAATCATGGTCATCATCCTGACCCATTCCAATTGGTGCAACAACTGGGATGAAATCAGCATCCAGAAGAGAATCGATAACGGAGCTGTCCGTCGCTACAACTTCGCCAACATATCCAATGTCCTTGCCATCAGAAAGCTTCTTCTGAACCTTAAGAAGTCCGGCATCCTTACCGCTGATACCAACAGCGTTAAGTCCAACCTTTGACATAAGACCTACAAGGCTGCGGTTCACGTTATTAAGAACCATCTCTGCAACCTCCAGTGTTGGCTCATCGGTTACTCTGAGTCCATTCTGGAAATGTGTCTCCATGCCAAGTCTGTCTATCCACTTGCTTATCTCCTTGCCACCTCCGTGAACTATGATAGGCTTGAGACCTACCAGCTTAAGGAGTGCAACGTCCTGGATGACATTGTACTTAAGGTCCTCATCCAGCATTGCAGAACCGCCGTACTTTACAACGATCTTCTTGCCGCTGAACTTCTGGATATATGGAAGAGCCTCGATCAGGGTTTGCGCCTTCCTCTTAACCTCTTCTATATCATCGTTTTTAACCATTTTTATATCCTCTCTATATATCATAATAATTCCCCAAAAAAAGTTTTAAGACCTGGGCATCCGCAGCTTAACGCCGCCTGCTTATGACCTATAATCCGCATTTATTGTAACATACTCGTGGGTGAGGTCACAACCCCATGCAACGGCCTCGCAGTCCCCATCATGAAGATCACATATTGCTGTAATCTCGCTAGGTGAAAGCACTTTCAGAGCCTCTTCTTCAGAGAACTCAGGCAGCACTCCATTCTCAATCAGCTTAATGGAGCCCTCATCGCTCTCCATGGTGATATCCACCTTAGTAGGGTCGAACTTCGCACCAGAATAACCCATGGCGCAGAAGATTCTTCCGCAGTTGGCATCGCGACCATATATAGCAGCCTTAGAAAGGCTGGATGTTATAACTGACTTAGCCAGTGTCTTTGCAGTCTTATAATCAGGAGCACCAATAACCTTTGCAGTGAAAAGTCTTGTAGCGCCCTCGCCATCAGAAGCCATAAGCTTTGCCAGGTACTCACAAACAGTATAGAGTGCCTCAACAATCTCCCGGAAGTCTGAATTACCAGTTTCTTCCTCATGCTTCTTTGCTACTTCTCTAATATCTGTATCGCCGGTCTCATCTATATCAGCAATGCTGATACCAAGAGAATCGGCAGTAATAATTTCATTTCCAGCAAGGCCATTTGAAAGCCATACAAGAGTATCGTTTGTAGATGTATCCCCATCCACAGATACCATATTAAATGTACGCTCCACTACAGCTCTCAGAATCCTCTGAGCAAGTGTACGGTCAATACAAAGGTCAGAAAGAACGAAGCCAAGCATTGTTCCCATGTTAGGATGTATCATTCCTGAGCCCTTGCACATGGCGCCCATAGCAACTGTCTTTCCGCCAATCTCAAACTCAACAGCCACTTCCTTTGGAACTGTATCCGTAGTCATGATAGCCTTTGCAGCTTCGCTGGCCTCCATGAATGCATTTGCCTTGTTTCCATCAAAGTACTGGCGAAGAACAGCCGTTCCGGAATAAGGAACGCCAATCAGCTCGCGAGAAAGATCGCGGATGCCCTCTTCAATCTTCTTCATTGGAAGCTGTGGTCCGATAACGCCTGTAGACATTGTAAGAACCTGATGCTTATCAACCTCAAGGAACTTGCCTGCAACCTCAGCCTCACGCTCACAATTCTTATAGCCCTGCTTGCCTGTGGCCGCATTTGCTATACCTGTATTTACAACTATGGCGCTTGCAACACCCGCAGCTATAACCTGCAGATCCCACTGAACTGGTGCAGCTTTTACTATATTTCTGGTAAATGTACCAACTACTGTAGCAGGTACATCGCTCTTTATTAATGTTAAATCCCTGTTATCCCCTGTTGGCTTAATTCCTACGCGCTTGCTGGCTACACGATAGCCCTTTGCAGCGAGAATTCCACCTTCGACCTTCTTTACCATACACATCTCCTTGTCAGTCCTAATCAATGTTTGCCTTAAAATCTATATAAATACAGTGTCTTTCTATAAGATACTCCCTAAACAAGCGAAAAGCAATAGACAAAGTAACGAAAAACCGCCCCAAATGGGACGGTCTATATATATTAGGATTTTTTTGTGAAAAATGAAGCTCTTATTTATCGCTCCAACCAATCCTAGTAGAATACGTGATTACCAATCTGTGTGTAGCTTCCACTGTACACTGATGAAGGTGTATTCCATGTTGGTCTGAAGCTTGTATAACCACCGATGTTATTTGCACCGTTCAGGGCATCCTGTGCAGCCTGAAGAGATGTTGAAGAACCACCGGTCGAGAGTGCATTTGTAAATGCGCTCGAATAAATTGCTGTGAACTGATTTGGTGCATATACAACTGCTGAGATTGAAGAACCACCCCAAGCACCGCTGTATACACGGTTAAGTACTACGTTTGCAACTGCGAGCTGTCCATCATATGACTCTCCACCTGCCTCAGCATAAACGATTGCTGCAAGGAGATAAAGGTCTGAAGAAGCAGTAACTGTTGCTGCCTGTGTAGTAGCTTCTGTAGTTGCCTCGGTTGTTGCTTCTGTTGTTGCCTCTGTAGGAGCCTGAGTTGTAGCTTCTGTAGTAGGCTCAGCCTTTGCAACTGTCTCTGTAGTAGCTGTAGTAGGTGCCTCTGTTGTTGTCTGAGTAGTTGCCTCAGTAGTAACACTTGCTACAACAACTTCTTCAACGCCGATTGCATCTCTATAACTAATTCCCTCTTCAGATGCTTTCTTAGCTACCTGAGTAGCAGCATCATCTGTAAGGATGAACTCTGTCTTAACATATCCCTCATTACCTGCAGCAGATACCATTGTCCAATCTCCATCAGATCCAACAACCTCACCACTGTCACCAGTATTGAGTACTGCAAGAATGTTTCCGTCCTCAGAAGCCTCAGCTCTAAGGTTAAGACCCTCAGTATTTACGATGAACTTACCTGTCATATCATATTCTGACTTTGTCAGGTTTGTTGTATCATTAGATGCTGTAAGCACTCCCTCATCTCCGAGACGAGCATACAGATCATTAACTGAATCATCTTCTATATATGAATCATTTCCAATATAGATAGTTAAACCATCATCTTCATTAACGCTTTCAGCTACAAGACTTGAAACAGTCTTTGTATCATCACTTTTACTTCCTATAATATTAGTAGCTACTGTTGCAGTTCCCACAACTGTTGCTACAGTCATAAGTGCAAGTGTATTTCTTACTACGAAATTACTAGAAAATATATATTTTTTTGCAAAAATCTTAGCGTTTTCAAGTTTTATTTCTGTTCTACGGTTCATTTCTGTCCTCTTACTAAAGTAACAACTCTATCACTTTTATACAAATTTTCTGCATTTTTCTTGCCGTTATGTAAACAAATGTTACATATTATGTAAACAAATGTTACAATTTAGTTCGAATTGTTACGTTTTTGTTACAAATGTATACTACCACCTCGTAACAAATAAGTCAAGTTTTTTATACTTTCTTAAAAACTATTCTACACTTTCTTAAAAACTCTTAACAAATCCGATATTAAGTTGTCACACTTTGGAAATTTTAGTCCTCCAGGGACTGAAGAAAAAGCGACTTAGTCCTCCAGGGACTGGAAATAATCGTCGATTCCTTTTGCAATGCCACCTGCAACCTTCTTTCTGTACTCTTCAGTACTAAGGGCAATGTCATCGTTTTCGTTAGAAAGGAATCCAACACTAAGAACTGTGGCAGGCATGTCACAGTAATTAAGAGATGTGAGATTGTCAGTCTCATAGATACCCATACGTGTAGCGCCTGTATTCTGGCAGGTCTGCTTCAGAACATCGTAGCACAGCTCGTAGTTCTTCTGATAAAGCTGACCAGTATGGGAATTAGTAGATGTGGCTATAAAGCCCAGAACGCCAGATGCAGTCGGATCGTTTGAAGCTGGCGCCTCTATCTTGATATATATTTCAGCATCGGCCGCATTTGCCATCTCGGCACGCTTGGCATTGCTGATATCAACATTATTAGTTGTGCGGGACATAAATACTGTGTATCCACGTTTAACCAATTCAGCATTGAGGTAAGTTGCGATAGAAAGAGTTACATCGTACTCAAATGTGCCTGTGCTCTTTCCCATGGCTCCTTCGCCCATCTTAGCCTTCATTCCAGCCATTGATGCAGAAGAAGCTGTAGCGTACTCGCCGTTATCATTGAGGGCAGGAGCATCTACCTCAGGACTGATAGGCTCCAAAGCCTCGTCCTCAGTAATCTGCTTAGCTGGATCTATAAATACAACATGGCTGACCTTATTGACATCTGTCTCAGTCGCCCATTTAATAGTAGTTTCTTCAAGATACTTTGTCTGGATGTAAAAAATTCCGCCGTTGATAAGAACCTTGGCCCATTCGTCCTTTATACCTGTTCTCGTAAGATTAACGCCCTTATCAAGAGTTATGTAAACTTCACCCTTTTCCTCAGGAGTCTTTCTTACATTAACATTATCCTGTGTAGTAACAACATAATCCCTTACCGTAAGGAATCCATCCGAATCCACCATGCCGTCCTCATCAGTCGCCTCCACCTCTGTGGTCTTCTCCTGCTTGCCAAGAGAACAACCAGACACGCAAATAAGCATAGCTGCAAGCATCATCACAGCTACACAAACACGAAATCTTCTATTATGGAAGAAACTCATTCTCATAATCACTCCAAATAAGTCAAAAAAAATTAAAACATGGCGCGGATTGCGCTGAATAGGCCGGCGCTGCCGAGACCCATGATCACTCCGGCGAGGACTACGCCGCTAAGAACAGCAATGACGCTCTTCTTGAAATCAAGGTCAAGGATACTTGCTGCCAGGGTTCCTGTCCATGCACCTGTACCAGGAAGTGGAATTCCTACAAATAGGAACAGCGCAATATATGTACTGCGTCCAGCCTTGGCTGTCAGCTTCTGTCCACCCTTCTCACCTTTATCAAGACAGAAGTGGAAGAACTTTCCAATCCACTTAAGACCCTTTGGCCACTCTTTCTTATCACCCCACACCAGAACCTTTCTTGCAAAGAAGAAAATGATTGGAACTGGGATCATATTTCCAATTATTGCTATCACATATGAAAGAGGAATGTTAAGCCCAAGTCCGATTGCATATGGAATCGCAAGCCTCAGCTCAATAAGAGGCACCATCGATATAAAAAAAACTAATAAGTAGTTTAACATATTTTTCTCCGTATCGTGAGTTATACAAAACATCAGAATGACATTATATCATACTTTTTTCATATTATAATAAGAATCTTCATAAAATCCGAAATCCGGTTGGCACTACCATTTTAAATCTGGCTGGCCATATATTCGTTGATGCGTTCAATAAGAGTATCACCGTAATAATTCTCGTACATTCCCTTACGCATCTTCAGAGGACTGTTTGTTATAATGGAATCCACGTTAAGAAGCATCATGCTCTCCAGCGTATTCTTGTCGTCCACCGTCCAGGCATAAACCTTCTTGCCTCGCTTATGCGCCTGCCTGATAACATCATTATTAATGTATCTATATTTAATGCTGAACCCATCGGCGTACTCCAAGTCATAAAAATCACCCATAGCAACCGCCATGACATATATCGTCTTAATCTTAGGATCAGCCCTCTTTATCCTCTTAATCGCGCCATAATTCAGAGATGCCACAACGCAGTTGTGGTAATAGTCGTACTCTCCCACGATCTCGGCCACCTTTTTCTCGAGATCCTGGTCCGTTCTGGCCGGCTTCAGCTCGATATTCATCTGAGCTCTGTCCCCAACCAGCTCTATAGCCTCCCGAAGAGTAGGTATCTTCTCCTCAGCAAACTCTTCCTTATTCGGTCCCGAATACTTCTTCACAGGACTATATTCACGGAGTTCGTCAAATGTAATCTCCCCGACTTTTTTATTCACGCCACAAGTCCTTCTCAGACTTTCGTCATGCATGATAACAATCTCGCCATCCTTCGTTTGGCGTACATCTAGCTCAATAACATCCGCGCCATTCTCGATGGCCTTTTCAAAAGAAGCCAGAGTGTTCTCGGGCGCATTTTCCGAATCCCCACGATGTGCGGTAATTGTAACCTTATCCATGTACTCAACATTGATGGAAATAATATCCATACGCTTGAGCCCATAAAATGCCACGTCCAGGATGATCGCAAGCGAAAGAATAACTGCAAGAATCCTGCGCTCCTTCTTTCTACTCTTCTTTGCATCGTACTGATCATAATCGTCGATGTTTGGAAGACTTTCGTCCCCAGGTGCAATATTATAGTAGGAATTGCAAATAAAGGAATAAACAAGAGGTATTCCAATCAGTACATACATTACTGAAAATACAATCTTGATAGCCTCATAAACCATTGTCGCAACCTTCTCGGCCGAATTAGATTCCAGTATCATGCCAAGAATTGAATCAGTATAAAAATAGGAAACCGAAGCCGGCACACCAACGGTCAGGATAACCCAGAGGATAATGCCTCCTACGACCTTGATTCTGTGTCCCTTCAGCAGCTCCTTAGAGCGGTCGATAGACTTGCGGAAGCTTACATTTTCCACGTTAAAAACATGGATCAGAAAAGTATAATGCGTCGAAACCAGCACCATCAGGACAAAAAGAACCACTGTAGCAATGGTGACATACATATTTATAGAAACAATATCAATGAAATAAGGGATGCGGATATTCAGCAGGCGGTAGTCCAGAAGCACGCTGGTGATGACTGGGAAGTATACCAGGACGAAAGGAACCATCGGCAGATTCCTTGGGCGGAGCATTCTAAATGCGGCCTTCAGGCCCACTAAGAGCATCCTTATCGGAGATGTTTTCTTCAGATTGTTTGCGCGGTGGAAGGCATAGCTGATGCCGGCCACATCTATCATTATGCACATTGCGATGAAGAAAAGCATAATGAATAGGAAGGCATAGGTCGATGGCGCCTTCATGAAGCGTTTCACCGTTTCCTTTGTGAGATACGAGATGCCCGACAGATTAACCGCTAGGTTGATGTACAAAAAATAAAGAGGTATGAACATCACAAAAAATACCATCTTGAGCATAATCTCAAAAATGATATTATACGCCAGGTTAAACCTGAACAATTTGATACTGTCCCTTACATTCTTCATAAATATGTCCTAAATAAGCATCATAGAATCACCGAATGAGAAAAATCTGTATTTCTCTTCAACAGCTTCCTTGTATGCAGCCATGACGGCCTCACGATTGTAGAAAGCAGAAACCAACATAATTAGTGTAGACTCTGGAAGGTGGAAGTTCGTAATAAGTGAATCCACTATTTTGAATTCGTATCCCGGATAGATGAATATATTTGTCCAGCCAGAGGATGGCTGGATATCTTTTATTTCTGACGAACCACTATCCTGAGTTCCTGGTTTATGAATATCCTGCAAAGTTCCAACAGTCTCAAGAGTTCTTGTACTGGTGGTTCCAACAGAAATCACACGTCCACCGTTCCTTCTTGTTTCATTTATAATGTCCGCAGCTTCCTGAGATAATTCATAATACTCAGTATGCATATGGTGATCTTCTATCTTTTCAACTTTAACAGGGCGGAAGGTTCCAAGACCAACGTGAAGTGTGAGCCTTGCTATCTTAACACCCTTCTCCTCTATCTGTTTCAGGAGCTCTTCTGTGAAGTGAAGGCCAGCGGTTGGCGCTGCTGCACTTCCCTCGTGCTTCGCATAAACCGTCTGATAACGATTCTTATCCTGAAGCTTGTGAGTGATATATGGTGGAAGTGGCATCTCTCCTAACTTATCAAGGACCTCTTCCCAAATGCCATCATACTCGAAACGTATGATTCGGTTACCCTCTTCTACAGTATCGATAACCTCAGCGCTGAGCAGAGCTTCGCCAGTCTCCTCATCCTTTCCAAACACAACTCTCGCTCCCGGTTTCATCTTCTTACCCGGTTTCACAAGACACTCCCAAACCCTCGTATTCTTTGAAGAAGTCAATGGTGCCTGGTATCTATCACTCGCATCCTTAAGTAGTAAAACCTCAATTGCCGCTCCAGTTTCTTCTTTCTCACCAAGAAGGCGTGCAGGAATAACCTTGGTATCGTTGATAACAAGGCAATCACCTGCATTTAAATATTCAATTACATCATGAAATCTTCTATGTTCAATCTCGCCTGTATCACGGTGAATTACCATAAACCTGGAATTATCGCGCTTCTCCAGTGGGTCCTGCGCAATCAACTCCTCCGGCAGATCATAGTAGAAATCTTTTACTTCCATCTTTTATCCTCTATAAGTGCTGGCATATATTCTATTTTTATGCACGAAGCTCGATGTTTTGCTCTTTAAGTGCTGCAAGGATTGCATCTACAGATGCAGTTACCTCGTCGCTTGTCAGGTTGCGGTCTGTAGCGCGGAATGTCAGCGAATAAGCAACGCTCTTCTTGTCAGCGGCAAGCTTCTCACCAGTGCTGTCCTCGAATACATCGAACAGCTCAAGCTTCTCAAGATAGTCGCCAGCATTTTTCCTGATGATTTTCTCAATATCACCAACGTAAACGTTTCTATCGCAAACAAGAGCAAGGTCACGACTTGATGCAGGATACTTCGCAAGCTCAACGAACTTGATATCGAAGTTTGCCATCTCAACAATCTTATCCATGTTCAGAACTGCAACGTAGGCATCGCCCTTAATTCCGTAATTCTCAGCAACCATTGGATGTAGCTGACCAATATAACCAACCTCAACTGCGTGATCCTTCTTCTTAACAATCTTAGCCTGACGAAGTGTATGAAGGAAAGGATACTCGCTGTGGTCATACTCAGAAGTGGAGATGAATTCTACAGCGTTCTTTGCTGAACCAGTTCCCGCTCCGCTCATATTCAGCTTATCCAGAAGCTCCTCAACAACGCCCTTCATCACGAAGAAATCGCCTTCGCCGTACATACCCATTGCAAGTCTCTGTACCTCATCAAGTGGAAGGTCGCTCTGCTTGCCCTCCTCAGTTGGCTTAGCTGGCCATGTTTCGTGAGGCAGATAAACTGTACCAAGCTCGTACAGACGAACGTTCTTATTACGTCTGCTTGAATTAGTTCCAAGAGATGTCAGCAGACCGTTCAGCAGCTGAGTTCTCATTACCTTAAAGTCCTCACCAAGTGGATTGATGATCTGAATTGTCTTTCGGAGTGCATTTTCCTCTGGAATAAGCAGCTTGTCGAAAACCTTCTCGCTCTCAAAGCTGTAAGTCATACCCTGTGAAAAACCGTTCTCCTCAACGATTCCGCGAGTAATGCGATTGATAGTTTCATTATATGAAATGCCACCGATTCCGCCATTTGTTGTAGGCACAGTTGATGGAATGTTATCGTAACCATAAATACGCGCAATCTCCTCAGCCAGATCTGCCATACAATGCAGGTCCTGACGATATGTAGGAACTGTCAGCATATTTGTAGACTCATCATATGTAAGGCCGAATCTTCTAAATGTGTCCAGCTGATCTTCAACACTTATATTAAGTCCTAAGAGTGCATTCATCTTCTCTGGCTCAAATGGAAGCTGCCATGGCTCAACTGGTGAAGGATAAACATCAACCTCACCCTCAAGAACCTCGCCACATCCAAGCTCCTGAATCAGCTGCACTGCACGTGTAATTGCAAGTTCAGCAAGATTTGGATCAAGCCCCTTGTTAAACTTAGCAGATGATTCTGTTGAAACGCCGTGACGACGCTCAGACTTACGAATGTTGTTACCCTCAAAGCAAGCAGACTCGAAAAGAATGTAAGGAAGCTCCTTAGTCTCAAGTGGAATCATAGAATTCTTTCCACCCTTAATACCAGCCAGCGCAACAGGCTTTGTAGCGTCGCATATCATCAGAGTCTCATTATCCAGAGTCAGTTCCTCGTCATGAAGAGTTGTGAACTTCTCGCCATCTTCCGCACGGCGAACCACGATCTTGCTACCCTCAAGAGTAGAAAGGTCAAATGCATGCATTGGCTGACCCAGCTCTTCCATAACATAATTTGTGATATCAACGATATTATTGATAGAATTTATATCGCGGCTGCGAAGTCTCTTCTGGAGCCACAGTGGTGAAGGGCCAATATTAACATTACGAACAACCCTTCCGATATATCTCTTACAAAGGTCTGGAGCCTGAATCTCAACAGCAATCTTATCCGAAGACTTCTCGTCGTGAACCTCAGCAGCCTCAACCTTCGCCTTCATTTTATCCAGATCAAAGTCACCAGCTGGGTCGAAAGGAACGCCGTAAGTAGCAGCAGCCTCGCGAGCCATACCGAGAACTGAGAAACAGTCAACACGGTTAGATGTAATCTCATATTCAATGTTTGCATCATTAAGTCCAAGCTTGATAGTTGCATCATCACCTGGCTTAAGGTCCATAAGCTGAATCTCGTCATCAGTGAAGATGTAAACGCCATCCTTATCTCCAGGATAAAGATCAGGATTTGCACCAATCTCTTCGATAGCGCTCATCATACCAGCTGAAGGAACTCCACGGAGCTTACCCTTCTTAATCTTACCTTCCTTAGGTGAAAGGTCCTCGCCTGTGTGAACATTGAAGACCGCAGTTCCACCATCAAGAACTGTAGGTGTAAAATACTTTCTTTCCTCGCCAGCATACTTGTAAGGGCAAAGCTTAATGATATTTGGCGCGCCAGTAACAATCTGTACGATGCCATTCTCATCCTGACCAGCCTCAACTGTGTGGCCTACATTTACCTGGCAAACCACAAGTCTGTCTGCATCTGGATGTTTCTCAACTTCCATAACCTGTCCAACTACTACACGACTGAGCCTAGCGCCAGTTGGCTTCTTGAAATACTTTGTCACGCGCTCAACATGAGAGCCTGAAAGTGTAATCTTGTCGGCAAATTCATCTACCGCCTTATCAAGACCCTCATACTCAAGAGTTGAATTTCCATTTTCATCTATATCAACTTCCGGAAATGGAAGATCCGGAACTATCTGTTTTAACCACATTACTGGTGTATCCATTTTTTTCTCCTTTCAATAAGGTATAAATTAAAACTGCTCTAAAAATCTAATATCGTTTTCATATAACAAACGCATATCTGCAATTTCATACTTCAGAAGTGCTACACGCTCAAGACCGATACCAAACGCAAAGCCTGTATAAACAGGAGCATCTGGGTCGTTCTTATCGTTGATACCGCACATCTCGAGGACATCTGGATGAACCATACCGCATCCAAGAATCTCAATCCAGCCTGAACTCTTGCAGGCTGTACATGCACAGTCAACCTCGCGGCGAACCAGCTTGCCGCCCTCTTTCACTTCTTCCATCTTCTTAACACGTCCTGTACCGTGACATTTGAAGCAGGTTACATCAACCTCTGCAGATGGCTCGGTGAATGGGAAGTGATGCGGACGAAGCTTTGTCTTTGTATCAGGACCGAAGAACTCCTTCGCGAACTGATCAAGTGTGCCCTTCAGGTCGGCCATGGTCACATTCTCGCCGATAACCAGTCCCTCAACCTGATGGAAGGATGGGCTGTGAGTCGCATCTACCTCATCAGAACGGAAAACACGTCCAGGAGAAATCAGCTTGATAGGAAGGGTTCTCTCAGGGAAGCCCTTAGAAGTCTCCTTCAGCTTTCCGGCAGCTAGCATTACTCTTGCCTGTACAGAAGATGTCTGGGTACGAAGTACAATGTCATCTTCCGTGGTCTCGCCTTTTGACTCATCATGGCGCTGTATATAGAATGTATCCTGCTCGTCCTTTGCAGGATGATCTTCTGGGATATTAAGAAGCTTGAAGTTCATGCGGTCGTACTCAATCTCTGGACCCTCAACAACCTCGTAGCCCATTCCTATGAATACGCGTTCCAGATCTTCGAGAGCTATCTGGTTAGGATGCTTGTGTCCGCGCTGAGTTCTTGTACCAGGACGGGTTACATCTAACCACTCTGTCTCCATCTTCTTTTCGATGACCTTTGACTTAAGGGCTTTCTTCTGCTCGTTCAGAGCTTCCTCAAGAATGTCCCTTACAGAGTTGACCATCTGGCCAACCTTAGGTCTGTCTTCAGGAGCCACATCCTTCATACCCTTCAGGATCTGAGTGAGCTCACCCTTCTTTCCCAGGACAGAAACCCTAATCTCGTCCAGAGCTTCAGGAGTTGAGGCAATGGCGATTTGCTTCTGCGCCTGCTCCTTTATCTTGTCTAACATTTCCTTCATCTTCAAAATCCTCCTAGATTTATTTGCAATTGGTCAAATAAGTCACTAATGACTTATTATTTTCGTAAAAAAGCCCCGGATACATAATTGTATCCGGGGCGAATAATCGCGGTACCACCCGTATTTATCACTTAATTAGTAAGACTCCAGTATGAAGATAACTATCTACATCTATCTGAGAGGCTTCCAGCCGATGGCCTCCTTCTCTGGCGGTATCTCTACCTGCAGACGACTCGTAGTAGCTTTAAGCACTATCATAGCCTTTTACGATATTAACATCCGTTATTATAGCATTTAATACGCTCAAGTCAAGATATTTAATAATCACTATTTAGTAAGGACTGTACATCAGCTCTTCGATATCACGGTTTCCGTAGTCATACATCTTCTGAAGGATGTAATTTGTAACTTCCTGTGGAGCGTTTATAACGATTATCTCCATGAAGTTATTAACGTACTTGCACCACTTCTCGTAAGCTTCCTGCTTATCAGCCTCAGTTGGCTCCTTGGTCGCATTGTCCTTGTTGAAACCAAGGCTCTCATCTGAATGAAGAATTTCCTTCATACCCAGAGACTTAAAGGTAATGCCATATGCAATCCTCTGCAGCTCTTCTGTTCTAACAAATCCGCAGTCATACATCTCTGTAATGAGATCCAGGATAACCTCTTCCGGATGATTGAAGTAATGACTCTTGAAGTAAAGATCCTCTTTACGAGCAAGGCCTTCAACATCCTGCTGATTATACCAGAAGTATCTAGGTGTCTTTCCATCTTCAACTGGCTCGAAGACTGGAGCTTCAACCTCTTTCTTCTTCTTTTTCTTTTTCTTCTTCTTTGCAGGAGCTGCTGGTGCTTCGGCTGGCATTTCAGGTGTGATAACCGGACCTGCCATTGGTGATACCTCAGGCGTTATGACCGGACCTGCCACAGCTGGCTGCTCAGGTGTCATGATTGGAGCAGTCTCCTGTCCACCAAGCATATTTGCATTTGGACCTACAGGTGCATCTGCACCAAGAATAGATTCAGGTGTTGGGTTAGGAATAACCGGCTCAACCTTCTCTTCATAAACTGGTCTGTCAACAAATGCACTATCGAAAGATGCATTGTATTCTGGAGCTTCTGCTCTCTCACGTGCCATCTCGTTAAGGTCGTCCTCAGACTCCTTAGCGGCGTTACGCTCTTTCTTCAGCTCATCTCTGATTCTTGTTGTATCAAGTTCGTTTGTATCTGCATCATCAGGAGTTGGCTCGTAACCATCATCCTGACTATATTCTTCATCTGACTCTTCGCCTTCTGTTTCTTCGAAGCCGTCCTCATCTGTAGCCTCATCCTCTTCCTCGGCATCGTCTGTCTCCTCAGAAACGCCTCCAACTATTGGACTAGGACCTACTGGAGCTTCCTCGTCAAGCTCCTCTTCCTCAGCCTCTTCTGTCTCACCAGCATTTTCAGCGTGGATGGCATTTGCAATCTCTTCAACCTTAGCAGCTGCAGCCTCACGAGCCTCATCCTTCTCAGCCTGCTCAGCATTCTCCATCTCACGGGCAATGCGCTCAGCCTCGACCTTAGCCTTGGTCTCATTTACAGATTCAACTGCTTCGCGGACTCTCCTGGACATCTCATCGTCTTCGTCCTCATCTTCGTCCTCGTCGTCTTCTTCCTCTTCCTCGTCCTCGTCATCGTCGTCATATGAAGACTTCTTGCCATCTGGAACTTCGCCGCCAGACCTGAGAACCCTTATTGTTATAATAATGAGAACCAGTAAAAAGATAAGTAGTAGCGCCGCAAAGCCAAGAATAGCAAGCGTTGTTGTATCCATCTCCTTAAGTCCACTAATAATATCGCTCATCGAAATAACCCCTTTCGAATCTATCATTCAAACCACTCGTTTTACCACGAGCAAATTAAAAACCCAATCCTTGATAGTATAGCATAGAGCAACCCAAACTACAACACGAGTTTACCTTTAAAAGTTCAATTTATGATAGTTTCTCAATAGCAGCGTCAATACGTTTTAACGACTCCTCTTTACCCAGAATCGACATGAGTTCTGTGGCTCCGCCCGGTGTTGCAGGCTTGCCAGACATAGCCGTTCTGATAGGCCACATAATGAATCCCGTCTTGTACTCCTTCTCAGCACCGAAGGCCTTAAGAAGCTCGAACAGACTATCGTTGTCGAATGCATTCGCCTCGGCTAAAACTGGGCGAACCTCCTTAAGAAGCTGCAGGCTGTTCTCAGGATTTGTCTTCATCTTCTTGTGAGTATACATCTCAACATCGTACTCAGGCACTTCCTCAAAGAAATCCACCTGGTCAACAATGTCAGGGAAAATCTCAATTCGGGACTGAACCATACCCGCAATATGCTTAAGATCAAGAGGCTTCTTGATAACCTCCTTCAGGATTGGCTCTGCCTTCTCATAAAATGCATCCGGATCCATCTTCTTAATGTATTCTCCGTTCATCCACTTCAGCTTGGTCATATCCAACACTGCAGGGGACTTTGAAATCTTGTGATAATCGAACTCTTTAACCAGCTCCTCGAGAGAGAAAATCTCCTCGTTACCCTCAGGGCTCCAGCCAAGAAGCGAAACAAAATTCACGATAGTCTCTGTCAGGAATCCCTGCTCAACAAGATCCTCGAAAGAAGAATGTCCGCTACGCTTTGAAAGCTTTGCATGATTCTCATCAGTGATAAGTGGGCAGTGAATATAAACAGGAACCTCCCAGCCAAATGCCTCGTACAGACGATTGTATTTTGGTGCAGATGAAAGGTACTCATTTCCACGAACTACATGAGTGATGCCCATGAGGTGGTCATCTACAACGTTAGCAAAATTATATGTTGGGAAGCCATCGGACTTGATAAGGATCATGTCATCCAGCTCGATATTCTGAACCGTGATAGTTCCATAAAGTTCGTCCTCAAACTTCGTCTCGCCTTCTGTTGGATTGTTCTGGCGGATTACATATGGTACGCCTGCATCCAGCTTCGCCTGAACCTCTTCCTTTGAAAGGCTAAGACAATGCTTGTCATAATGGAAGACAGTCTTCTTCTCGCCATCAATCTCAATCTCCTGATTCAGAGTCGCAAGACGCTCCTCATCACAGAAACAATAATAAGCCTCGCCACGTTCGATCAGTTTCTTAGCATACTCAAGGTAAACTCCGTTAGCCATTCTCTCAGACTGAACATAAGGGCCAACGCCGCCGTCCTTGTCCGGACCCTCATCCCAGAGAAGGCCAGTCTCCTTAAGAGTGCGGTAGATGATATCAACCGCGCCCTCCATCTCTCTATTCTGATCCGTATCCTCAATACGGAGTATAAAATCTCCACCCTCATGCTTTGCAATCAGATACGCATAAAGTGCTGTACGCAGATTACCTACATGCATTCTTCCTGTTGGACTTGGTGCAAACCTTGTTCTAATCTTACTCATATCTTCCTCCTCTTAATAAGTCAATCAGACCCGGTCCCGTTGACTCCAAGATCTGTCCCCAGTGACTTATTTTTTATCTTAAAATTTCAATCAAAAGTTTCTGGATCTTGGTCAAGAATCTTATTCATTTCCTCTTCAGTATACTCTCCCAGTAACTTCTTCCTCTTCTCTGCCTCGGATTCTTCTGACTCCGTCTTACCGCTCTTCAACTCCGAGGTATCTTCTATCTCGTCATCATCCCAAACTTCGGTAACATCGTCCGAGTATTTGCTCAGCTCGTATTCTGCCTCTCTCTTTCTGCAAACGTGCAGGTACTCATTAATCTGCGCGCCAACGAACACGAGGTATATCACTATATCCAGCCAGAACATCAGCATAATAACCGTGGTAAGCGAGCCATACATATAGCTCTTCGAAGCATAAACATCAATGTAAAGCGAGAATATCTTTGTCACAGTAACCCAGGAGAACGCCGCAAACAGCGCGCCTGGAACCTGATTTCTAAATTTTAACTTCCTGTCCGGCACAATAGTATACATGAGCTCAAACATAACAAACAGCAGAACGAATGTGGCCGAGCCACGAAGACTCAGTACAAGCCAGGTCTCATTCGAGTACTCTGGGAATTTATTTAAAATAAACATGGCAATCTGCGTACCGAACATATTCAGCGGAATCAGTGCTACCAGCAAAACCAGGAACACAACCGTGTAAACCGCACTGATACTTCTGATAATGAAATAATTACGAGTCTGTCTTGAACGATAAACCTCATTCAGACCGTATTTAATCGCCATAATCCCCTTGGCCGCCGACCAGACCGCGATCACCACCGAAATAATAGCCACCGAACCCGAAGAATTCTTGTACATGTCCGCAACAATATTGCCCACGTAAGTTTCAAACCTGCTAGGCAGCACAGCATAAAGTATTTCCAGCAGCTGATCATCTGTAATTGGCAAATACCTAGGAATATTAATAAGAATATTGACGATTGGGAAAAAAGAAAGGAAAATAAAAAATGCCGATTGTGCGGCGAAAGCGCCCATATGCTCATCGGCTGTACTATTTACAAATCTGATAATGTCTTTAAATCGATTTTTCATATTCTTAAATTATTAAACATCCAAGATGCCGGCTCCTACTTTTTGACTCCTAGCTAAAGCTAGGTGGGTACTTGCACCGAGGCTTCTGACGTCCACCCAAGGAGGCTTGTCATCCACCCCAAAATATTAAGTTCCCTATAATAAGATGTAGGTTCAAAATACGCAGGAGTTGTCGGACACCTCAGATATTTAATTCATAATCACTTATGATAAATATATTATAGTCCGAAACCCCTTTTTATGCAAGTAAAATGCACTCTTTCCGAGGCATTTATCCCTCTTCTTTTTTCGTCAGATGAGAGATGTCTCCATACACTGGAAGACCCTCCGAATAACCTATTACAACCTCGCCCTGAACGAGCGGTTTAATGTACTCTATCATCTTGTCGGTCACATCGTTTCCAAGCTCATTAATCCACTCCCTTGGAACCTTCGACTCCTGATTTGCAATCGTACTAATATCCACATGCTGCAGAATAACAGTATAAGGATCGTTGCTTCCTCTCTTAAGGATAGGCATAACTCCGGTCAGCCCCTGTTCCGCCAGATTTGCCGCCTCCTTACCAAGCTCAACCGCTTCATCCAGATCAGTTTTAGATGCTATATGTGCTGCGCATCTCTGCAGAATACTCAGTTCCACAGAACGGCACTTAATACTAAGCTCGTCCTTCACCAAATTTTCCAGATACTTACCAACTCCGGAAAGCTGCATGTGACCAAACTTATCCTCAGCCTTCATCTTAGCACTAAGGTAAAGTCCCTTGTCATCGCGAATGCCCTCTGACACTGCCACAACTACATTGTTAGTCTTTGACAGGCAGTCCTTTACATCCTGAATGAATCTGGTCCTGCTAAATGCCACCTCAGGCAGATAGATAAGCTGTGGAGTAGGATTGTAGCTGTTTCTTGCAAGAGCTGCAGAAGCTGTGAGCCAGCCCGCATCTCTACCCATTATTTCTACTATGGTAACGCATGGAGCCTCATAAACAGCTGTATCGTGTGCAATCTCCAGCATCGAAGTAGCTATATATTTGGCAGCCGAACCGTAGCCCGGCGCATGGTCTGTGCAAACAAGATCATTATCAATGGTCTTTGGCACACCAATAAATCTTATATCACTTCCAACCTGCTTACCGTAAGTAGCAAGCTTGGCAATTGTATCCATAGAATCATTTCCGCCGATATAGAAAAATGCAGAAACATCCCATTTAGTCAGAACTTCTAAAACTCTGTCATAGAGCGCATCGTCCTCACCTACGAGCGGCATCTTGTATCTGCAAGAACCAAGATAACTTGATGGTGTTCTGTAGATAAGACTCAGCTCCGCTTCGTCTGTGCTGACCTCTACTATTTTTTCATCCATAACTCCAACAATTCCGTGGAGTCCTCCGAGAACCTTGTCGAACTTTCCACTGGCAACGGCGCCCTTCACTACACCAACCAGAGAAGCATTTATAGCGGTTGTTGGACCGCCTGACTGCGCGACGAGTGCATTTCCCATTATTCGCCAGACTCTCCGGAATCTTCTGCTGTTTCAGGTAATGGAATCGCCCCCACGCTTCCAAATCCTGTTTCGCCTGTCAGCTGTGCGCTGATATTCTGAACCTGTGTAGTTGGCTGATAATTATCAGTACCAAACAGGAACAGCTGCATTGTCTTAACATTCTCGCTCAGGTCCTGTGGCGCAATGCAAGAACCCTTAGCTGAATTTGAGTAGAACTCCCACTGAATTGGGAAACCGCATGACTCTGTGAGCTCATAGCTCATAACGCCCTTTGCAAGGTCGTACATCTGATCCTCTGTGATAGATGTTCCGATGTAAGGGAACACCTGATCGATAATGGAATTCAGTGTCTTCAGATCTGACTGCTTAGCCTTCTGGATCATAGCACTGATAACCTCGCGCTGACGCTCAGTTCTGGTGATATCACCCTGGTCAGTACTACGGATACGGGAATATGCAGTCGCCTGCGCTCCGTTGAGAGTCACATATCCTGTCTCGTAAACGCCATCGGAATTGATGCCATTTACCTCTATCTGCTCAGCCAGAACACCGTTGAGGGTATCCAGCTCGTTTTCCTCTACATGAACTGTTACGCCGCCCAGCGCATCAATAGCACGGGTAAGACCTTCCCAGTTAACTGTTACATACTCAGAAATATTGAGGTCAAGGTTCTTGTTCAGAGTCTGGAGTGCCAGCTCTGGACCACCATAAGCATAGGCCGCATTTACCTTTGTAGTAACTGTGCTGCCGTCCTCTTTTGTAATCTCGAGGAGAGTATCACGATAAACCGAAAGGAGCTTAATCTCCTTAGTATCGTTGTTGATGCTGGCGATGATGATGGCATCGCTTCGGTTACCCTTGCCCAGCGAATTGTCACGAGCATCAATACCGAAGAGGGCAATATTTGTGTAGCCCTGCATATCCTCGTTGGCACCCTCGTTGATCTCCAGCTCCTCTTCCTTCATGTCGTTGACATGATCAAACTTTTGATATTTATCATGAAGATAAACTCGCACAATGCCGTAACCAAGGCCCATTATGATGATGAGCTCTATGATGAGCGCAATGCCCCACTTAGCATTCGGGTTCCATCTCTTTTTTTTCTTTTTTCTACTACGACGTTCTTCGAACTTGTCCGCTAAATCGTCATCATAATCATCGTAATCGTACTTACTCATGCTCTACCATCCTTTTCTTTAATAATAAGTCAATGAGATCCGGTCCCACTGACTCCGAGATCTGTCCCTACTGACTTATTTCTCATTTACTTTGAGTTTTGAAACGTACATTCTAATACGTATCGAATCTCTTACCATTTCCATTATACTCGCAAATCTTATCTTGGAACGGTCACTCTTATTCCTAGAGAAGTTCACCACAACTGGCATTTCTTTTATCACAAGCCCCTTCTTGGTTGCAATTGCCAGCAGTTCTATATCAAACGAGAATCTACTCGTTCTCATTACCTTAAGTATTGGCTGAACGCTCGCCGTCCTGAACAGCTTAATACCCGTCTGGGTATCTTTCAGCTTAAGCCCAAACAGTGCCTTCAGAAACCAATAATAACCGGTGCTCATCACCTTCCTCATAAATGGATATTCCACCTGTGAGTCAGGATGCATTTTAGAGCCAATTACTATGTCCGCTCCATCTCCTGCTTCCTTCAGGAATCCCTCCAGGAGATGTGGTGGAAGTTCCAGGTCTGCATCGATGAATGCCACATATTCCGACTTTGCAGATAGCATTCCTCTTCGCACCGCAAAGCCCTTGCCGCGGTTC
Organism: uncultured Lachnospiraceae bacterium; assembly: GCA_902774915.1. Taxonomy (GTDB): domain Bacteria; phylum Bacillota; class Clostridia; order Lachnospirales; family Lachnospiraceae; genus Eubacterium_Q. The sequence goes on from CACYKH010000002.1 coordinate 206,966, forward strand.
TCCGGATAGGATATCACACCCACTCGAGAGTCTGCAAGTTTTGCGCGCTGAATTTCCTGCTCCGTATCGTCCGTGCTACCGTCATTCACCACGATGATCCTAAAATTATCGCAGAATTTTTCCACCTGGGTCGCAAGTTCTATTATATTTCTGTAAATTCGTGTACCTTCGTTATAACAAGGCATCACAATGGTCAGTTCTGTCATACTCCCTCAGAATTCTCCTTAACGAAAATGATCTTGAATGTGAGGATCAGAAGTTTAATATCCAGCCAGACGGAATAATGCTCAATATACATCATGTCCAGCTTCAGTTTATTGTAAGATGTGGTCTTATACCTACCATAGACCTGCGCGTAGCCCGTGAGCCCCGCCTTCACCTTAAGTCTGTAATCAAATTCTGGAATCTCATCCTTGTACTGCTCAATGATCTCCGGCCTCTCCGGACGTGGTCCGACAATTGACATTTCGCCCTTCAGCACGTTTATCAGCTGAGGCAGCTCGTCCAAATGCAAGTCTCTGATGAACTTGCCAAATGGAGTAACTCTGTCGTCATCCTTCTGTGCCAGCATAGCGCCGTCCACCTCGGAATCCATCTTCATTGAACGGAACTTGTAAATCTTGAATACCTTGCCGTCCTTCGTAACCCTGTCCTGCTTGTAAATCACAGGGCCGCCATCCTGAAGCTTAACTCCTATAGCCACCAGCAGCATAAACGGACTAAGCAGTACCAGCATTAAAATGCCAACTACAATATCCATTGCTCTTTTGAAGAATGCCTCCACCGCCGTAATGCCATGATTATGCGTTACGAAAACTGGCATATCGAACAGATGTGTGTCGCCGCTGCTCCAGAGCAGAATGTCTGAAATATAAGGCACAACATACGCGCGAATGTTCTCGCGATAGCACATATGCAGTATTTCACTTCTTATATCCGGATGCACTCTGTGCAGGATAACTCCATCGTACTTTGCCACCTTTTCCATTATGGCGCTTACGCCGCGGCTCTCATGCACGCTCTCTGCTATATGGAACTTATCAGTTCTGGTATGAAATGTACTCACCATCTCAACCGGACCCTTATCGCCATAAATCAGCAGAAGATTACGTGGCGGATAAAGACGTATTTCCAGGAAATACATCAAGCCGTTATAAATAAAGATCAGAATTATATCGCCCGCCGTCAAAATAAGCAGCATGCCTGGCGAAACGATTTTTCTGAGCGACAAGCACATAATGAAATAAACTATAACGTTAGATGCAACAAGTGCAAGCAGCTGCGAGAAAATCAGGTCCATGAGTCTCAGATGCCCGAACTTGTAGCCACCGTTCAGCCTCGTGATAAAAAACAAGATTGCCGCATACAAGATAACAACCAGGTTCTGCGCGCCCTGGAAACTGTTATCCAGTTCCTTGGACGTATCATAGAAGCTGTACCAAATATATCCAAACGCTACGGTTTCTATCGCCAGAATTATCATCATCTGACAAAGAGATATTAATTTTTTATATTCATCTCTCTTCTTATAATCCATAATGTGACTTATCTGTCCTTGTACATACCCTCGTAGTATTTCTGGTAATCACCGCTAGTTACGTTCTTCATCCAGTCTTCGTTCTCAAGATACCACTTGATTGTAAGGCGAATGCCATCTTTAAACATAGTTTCTGGGAACCAGCCAATCTCTTCCTTAATCTTATCAGGAGCGATAGCATAACGACGGTCATGTCCCTTACGGTCTGTAACATATGTAATAAGATCCTTAGTAACATTAGCCTTACGAGGATCTGAATCAGGAAGAAGCTCCTGAAGAGTCTCGATGATAATATTGATGATCTCGATATTCTGCTTCTCATTGTGACCACCGATGTTATATCTCTCACCAAAACGGCCACCCTCAGTTGCCATGTCAATTCCCTTAGCGTGGTCCATAACATAGAGCCAATCACGAACGTTCTTTCCATCACCGTAAACTGGAAGGTTCTTGCCAGCCAGCGCATTGTTGATGATCAGTGGAATGAGCTTCTCTGGGAACTGGTATGGACCATAGTTGTTTGAGCAATTTGTAATGATTGCTGGGAAGTGATATGTATCCACATAAGCCTTAACAAGAAGGTCTGAAGATGCCTTACTTGATGAATATGGGCTATGAGGATCAATAGGTGTTGTCTCATAGAAGTATGCATCTGGATCATCAGGAAGTGAGCCATAAACCTCATCTGTTGAAACGTGGAGGAAACGCTTGTCATCCTTGAATGAACCATCCTCATTCTCCCAAGCAGCCTTTGCGCAGTTAAGCATTACAGCTGTTCCAAGAACGTTTGTCTGAACGAATACTTCAGGGTTCTTGATTGAACGGTCAACATGTGACTCAGCAGCGAAATGCACAACTCTGTCGATGTCATTCTCCTCGAATATCTTAGAAATTGCATCCTTGTCGCAAATGTCAGCCTTAACGAATGTATAATTAGCCTTGTCTTCGATATCCTTGAGGTTCTCAAGGTTACCTGCATATGTAAGCTTATCTACGTTGATGATACGGATTTCGTCGCCGTACTTCTCAAACATATAGTGAATATAATTTGATCCAATGAAACCTGCTCCACCTGTTACTAAATATGTTCTCATTTTTCATCTCCTTTTTTTGAGGCCTCGCGTCTCAACGAACCGCTTGGCAATTTACATTGTCTATATTTGAAATCAATTATAACTTCGCAAGTTCTGCAGAAATTAATTTATTGACCTCGGCAGGATCACACTGACCCTTCATCTCTTTCATTACGAAACCAACGATTGCGCCAACGGCCTTTCCTTTACCATTCTTAATGTCATCTACAGCCTTAGGGTTTGCTTCAATAGCTTTCTTAACAACCGCTTCAAGCTCACCGCTATCTGTCTGGATAACTAGGCCGTTTTCTTCAACATACTTTTCTGGATCAAGGTCGTCGATAAAGATTGCCTTCTCGAATACATCTTTCGCAACAGAACCACTGATTTTCTTTGCATCAACGAGCTTAACGAGTTTAGCCAAGTTCACTGCTGAGAATTTCAGCTGATCTGCATCCAGGTTATGTTCTTTCATGAGACGCATTGTCTCAACCATGAGCCAGTTTGAAACCTTCTTAGGTTCAGCACCCTCTTTAACAGCACCCTCAAAGATTTCGCCCAGCTTCTTGCTACCAGTAATCTGGTCAATATCGTAATCTGGCAGGCCGTACATTTCTTTGTAACGAACCTTCTTCTCATCCTTGAACTCAGGCTGCTGAGCCTTGATTTCCTCAATCCACTCATCACTTACCATTATAGGCACAAGGTCTGGATCTGGGAAGTATCTATAATCCTGCGCATCCTCTTTCGAACGCATTGGATAGGATTCGCCCTTAAGGTCGTCCCAACGACGAGTTTCCTGAACAACCTTCTCACCGCTCTCAATGATTGCTTTCTGGCGGTTAACCTCGTTCTCAATACAATGTCTGATTGCCTTGAAAGAATTGAGGTTCTTTGACTCAGTTCTTGTTCCGAACTCCTCGCTGCCCATCTCGCGGATGGAAATGTTAACGTCAGCACGCATGGAACCTTCGTTCAGCTTGCAGTCGGATGCATCTAAGTACTGGATAGTCTCGCGAAGCTTCTCGAGATATGCAATTACCTCGTCAGCGCTTCTCATGTCCGGCTCAGAAACGATCTCGATAAGAGGCACACCGGAACGATTGAAATCTACATATGTATCATCTGTCACAGGATCGTGAATCAGCTTGCCCGCATCTTCCTCCATATGTATCTCGTGGATGCGAACATTCTTGCTGCCGCCCTTTGCTGCGATAGTCACATATCCATTTCGGCAAATTGGATAATACAGCTGTGAAATCTGATAATTCTGTGGATTATCAGGGTAGAAATAATTCTTACGATCGAACTTTGAATTGCGAGTAATCTCGCAGTTTGTAGCAAGACCAACGCTGATTGCTTTATTAACAACCTCTTTATTCAGCACTGGAAGTGAGCCCGGCATACCGGAGCAGACAGGACACACGTGAGTATTTGGCGCGCCTCCGAACTCGGTGGAACATCCGCAGAAGATCTTTGTCTTTGTATTCAGCTCAACATGAACCTCGAGGCCGATTATAACTTCGTATTCCTTACTCATAACTAGGCCTCCTTTCCTGTGCTAAGCGATTTATCGCATTTTAAATTCATATTTGCAAGACGATATTTCTCGTATGCATATGCAACCTGGATAATCTTCTTTTCATCAAATGTCTGTCCCAGGAGCTGAAGTCCAACAGGCATTCCATTTCTGTCTTCACCACAAGGAAGTGAAATTCCTGGAAGTCCAGCTAAGTTAACTGAAACAGTGTAGATGTCTCCAAGGTACATCTTAATCGGATCACTCAGTGACTCACCACATTTAAGAGCTGTGGTTGGAGCAACTGGTCCGAGGATTACATCATATTTTGAGAAAGCCTCGTCAAATGCTTTCTTTATAAGTGCCTTTACACGAAGTGCCTTAACGTAGTATGCATCATAGTATCCAGATGAAAGAACAAATGAACCGAGCATAATACGGCGCTTAACCTCAGCACCGAAACCTTCAGAACGTGTTTTCTTATACATGTTGTGGAGGTCTGTGTACTCACCAGTTCTGTAACCATACTTAACACCATCGAAACGCTCCAGGTTAGATGATGCCTCAGCACAAGCGATTACATAGTAGGCTGGGATTGCATATTCAACCATTCCAAGGTCAAACTCCTCAACAATTGCGCCCTTAGACTTAAGAACCTCAGCCGCATCCAGCACAGCCTTCTTAACATCCTCATCAATTCCCTCGAGGAAGTAGTCACGAGGCACACCTATTTTCATACCCTCTACATTATCTACTAATGCAGAAGTAAAGTCTATATTCTCTTTCGCATTTTCCTTATCTGCGGAAGTTGAATCCTTAGGATCATGACCGGAAATAACTTCGAGCATCGCTGCACAATCCTCAACATTCTTTCCAAGAGGTCCAATCTGATCAAGAGATGAACCATATGCAATGAGTCCATAACGGGATACGCGACCGTAAGTTGGCTTGATTCCTGTAACACCACAGAAAGAAGCAGGCTGACGGATTGATCCACCAGTATCAGATCCAAGTGCTATGGCACACTCATCTGCTGCAACTGCTGCTGCGGAACCACCAGACGAACCACCTGGAACCTTATCGAGATCCCATGGATTCTTGGTTGGTCCATAGTACGAAGTTTCTGAAGTACTTCCCATAGCGAACTCGTCCATGTTTGTATGACCAAGGACAACTGCACCTGCATCCTTCAGCATCTGTACTGCAGTTGAAGTGTAAGTTGGATAGAAGTTATCCAGAATATGCGATGAGCAAGAAGTTAACATTCCCTCTATACACATATTATCCTTGATAGCAACTGGAACTCCTGCGAACGGACCACTCAGTTCCCCACTCTTTATTTTTGCATCTGCCTCTGCAGCGGCGGCAAGTGCCCCCTCCGTATCGACAGTTACGTATGCATTTATTTCTTTATCCTTAGCGCCGATTGCATCCAGGTAAGCCTTGGTTGCTTCGACTGAAGTTATCTCACCTGCGGCTATCTTTTTTCCTAGCTCTACAGCTGATAATGACAGGATTTCTTGCATTGCCGAAATTCTCCTTATTTTTCCTTAAATTTTTGGTTTTTTTCAATTATAATCTACAATCTAGAAAGTCTCAGGTACTATGTACGCTTCATCGTTACGTTGAGGAGCATTCTTTAACATGTTCTCACGATCATCACCGTTTACCACAACATCTTCTCTCATCACATTCGAAATAGGGAAGGTGTGGCTCATAGGTTCAACGTTTGATGTATCAAGCTCGTTAAGTTTGCCTACATAGTCCAGCATCTCAGTCAGATCCTTCTTGGACTTTTCTTTCTCCTCATCGGAGAGCTCTAACTTACCAAGAATACCAACATACTCAATCACTTCATCTGTTATCTGAACAGTGCCTGGGCCAGCCGTTTCATCTTCCTGGGAGCTTCCATCTGTGCCCTTCACACCAACTGTCGCCTTAATTCCGTAAGACTCGGCAATGTCATCTGGTGTCAGATGCACATCTCTCAGCTGTTCTTCTGTAACCTCACCAGGAGCACCGCACATAAGGTCCTGTCCGTTTCCGTTCATTGGGAACGCTATTACCTCACGGATATTCTCCTCATTTCTCAGAAGCATTATCATACGGTCAACGCCTGGTGCCATACCTGCGTGTGGTGGTGCACCAAACTGGAACGCCGTATAAAGTGCTCCGAACTTCTTCTCTAAAACATCCTTGGAGTAGCCCGCAATCTCGAAGGCCTTCTCCATAATCTGCATATCATGATTTCGAACCGCACCGGAGGAAAGCTCCACGCCGTTACAAACGATATCGTACTGGTAAGCCAGAATGTCCAGTGGATCTTTATTCATCAGAGCATCAAGACCGCCCTGTGGCATTGAGAATGGATTGTGCGTAAATCCAATCTTCTCTGTCTCTGGATCCAGCTCGTACATTGGGAAGTCATTGATATAGCAGAAGCGATATGCATTCTTTTCGATAAGATCCAGCTTCTCGCCCAGCTCAGTTCTAATCTGTCCAGCGTATAGGCTAGCTTGCATTTCCTTATCTGCTATAAAGAAGATGGTATCGCCGATATTAAGCTCTGCCTTCTCCTTCAGCTCATCCTTCATATCCTCTGGGATGAACTTGTCGATTGGTCCCTTGTAGCTTCCGTCGTCCAGAACCTCAAGGTAACCAAGACCGCCCATACCAATTCCCTGTGCATACTTGAGCAGTTTCTCGTGCTGACCCTTCGTGAGCCTCTCGTGGATTACGATGGCACGAACTGTCTGACCATGGAATGGCTTGAAAGTACATCTCTGGAAGAACTCAGATAAATCTATAATTATCAGAGGGTTGCGGAGGTCCGGCTTATCAGAACCATACTTCAGCATTGCCTCTTTAAAGCTGATTATTGGGTAAGGCGCCTGTGTAACCTCATATCCTGCAGGTGCAAACTTCTGGAATACATCTGTCAGAACTTCCTCACCAACGCGGAATACATCTTCCTGTGTTGCGAAACTCATCTCGAAATCCAGCTGGTAGAACTCACCTGGAGATCTGTCCGCTCTCGCATCCTCATCACGGAAGCATGGCGCAATCTGGAAATACTTATCGAAACCAGAAACCATGAGCAGCTGTTTGTACTGCTGTGGTGCCTGTGGAAGTGCGTAGAATTTGCCAGCGAAACGACGAGATGGAACAATGTAGTCGCGGGCACCCTCAGGGGATGACGCGCAAAGGATTGGGGTCTGGATTTCAACGAAGCCCATATCCTCCATCTTGTGTCTAATGTGGCTGATAACCTTTGAACGGAAGAGAATGTTATCCTTCACCTTCTCGTTACGCAGGTCCAGATATCTGTACTTCAGACGAACGTCCTCACGAACCTCCTTTGAAGTCATGATTTCAAATGGTACCTGAGAATATACTCGTCCCAGAATATCAACGCTGTGCGCCTCAAGCTCAATTGTTCCTGTAGGAATCTTTGGATTGTAAGTCTCCTCGTCGCGGTGCTCAACCAGTCCCTCAACGGAAATAGCCTGCTCCTTTGTAATGCCATCGAGAAGGGTCGTATCTCTCATAACGACCTGCATCACGCCATACATATCGCGAAGATCGATAAACGAAACCCCACCATGATCACGAATGTTCTCAACCCAACCCGCAAGACGAACATTTGAACCAACATCGGCCTCAGTCATCTTATCGATTGTTTTGTCTCTGTAGATGTTCTTGAATTCCATACTACTGTCCTTTCTTTACAAAAAAAGCCTCGAGGCGTCATAAATAACACCTCGGGGCGATTAGTTCTTCTAACCGCGGTACCACCCGCATTTTCCGTCTTCGCTATAAAGCCATCGCGAAAACAGCTCATTCGGCACTTAACGCGTTACCCTACGTGGTCACTCAGAAGTGTTCTCCGTTCAACGAGACATACCAATGCAGTAAAACCATTTGACCCACGGCGGCTCTCAGTCCTCGGCCTCCGCTCCCTGTGATAGCCATGCCCTACGGCACGCTGAACTTCGTCTTCCTCAACACGACCATATTAAACACACGTGCATTATAATGTATAAAACCTAATAACGCAATTGTTTTTTCTTACAAAATTCTTTATGGAATTGAGTAAATTATATTCATTAAGTAAGTACCGTAATTCTTATTTGTAGCCCAACCTTTGTGCTGTGGATTTTCCTGCTGTCCCAGGTACTCGATGTACTGAGCACAACCTCTCTCCACATACTTAAATCTTGGATCCACGCAAGCCTGCTTCAGCGCATCCTTTGAGCCATATGCCTTCAGGTGCTGAACCTGAGCTCTAATACCAGTTCTAACATTCTCGAAGCTATAACCAGGATTTCCACCACCTGTAGCACCAAGTCCACAGAAGTTATACTGATTAGCCTTTACATCACCGCCGAACTGCAGCCATCCTGTCTCGTGCATAATCTGAGCAAATACAAGATCTGAGTTTACGCCCTCAGCATTTGCCTCCTCAACCACGATCTTACAGAATGTATTGATATCAGGGGCGCCACCTGCTGCCATTGCAGTAGTAGGATAACTCTTACCCTCACGCTTATATCTGTATACCAGATCAGTTACTGAATGTGAGCTGCCACCCATTACTGAATGAAGCTTTGTATTAGTAACCTCACCGTTTGAATTTGTATTTACGTTCTGTCCTGTCTGGCTTGTCTGATTTGTTACTGAATAAGCCAGGTCACCACTCTTATAGAAGTAATATGTCTTATTACCGATGATACGAAGGTTTGTAGCCATCTTTGCGTCATCATCGAAGTAGTACCACTTGCCATCTGACTTCAGCCAGTTTCCAGCAACCAGGTCGCCATCTGCGTTTCCATAGTACCAGTCTGAACCCCACTTGGTCCATCCAGTCTGCATTTCACCACTAGAAGCCATAAGGTAGTATTTATTCTTAACCTTTGTTACGCCAGTGCACATCTTGCCGTCGCCATCAAAGTAATACCAGTAACCCTTAATCTTCTGCCAGCAATTCTTAGCTATATAACCACTATCGTCAGCGTAGTACCAGTTGCTACCCTGCTGCATCCAGCCAGTAAGCATTGCACCGCTACCCCAGAGGAAGAACTTCTGACCGCTAGTTGTGAGCCATCCGGTCTTCATAACTCCCTTATCACCGAAGTAGTACCAATATCCATTAACCTTCTGCCAGCAATTTACTGCAAGAGCACCGCTGCTGGTTGCATAGTACCAGTTATTACCAGACTTTATCCAGCCAGTTGCCATCTCACCACTGCCGTAGAAGCAGTAATATGTACCCTTAATTCCAACTGTACCAGTAGCCATCTTTCCGTCACCCTTCAGATAGTACCAGTAACCGCTTGAACTCTTTGTCCAAACATTCTTCAGCATAGCACCTGAATCGTTCATACAATACCAGTCGCCGCCCCACTTCTGCCAGCCAGTCATCATAATACCGTCGCTGTTGAAGAGGTAAGTCTGACCAGAAATATTGTTCACGCCAGTTGCCATCTTACCATCGGACTTAAGATACAGCCACTTTCCAGATGAATTCTTAGTCCAAAGGTTTCTATACATCTTGCCATCGCTGGCAAAGTAATAATAATTTCCATTTATAAGCTGCCATCCGGTAACAATCTCACCATTTGACTTAGCATAATAACTGAATCCATTTACTGCAAAGAATCCAGTACAAAGATTTCCAAGATCATTGTAGTAAATCCAGCTGCTTCCACTCTTCTTCCAACCCTTGTTTACTACATTTCCATCAACACGGTTCTGCTGAAGGAGTCCAAGGTTCTCAGCGATACCCTGAGCATCAGCCTTACCAAGTGCATAAATCTTATCATCGGAACTAAAGTACTTCTCACAATCGCCCTGATGGTTAACATATGCATGCTCAACGATCATCGCTGGGATGCCATATTCCTTACATCCACGGATAACTGCATAGTAATCCGCAATAGTTCCATCTGAATACTTTGTTCCATTCTCAGAACTTCTAGTATATGTAGCACCATTTGCTATACCAAGAGCAGCAAGTTTTTTACCTATTGTTGTACCAACTGTCTTACCAACATTGTAAGCCTGTGAACTGTAGCTGCTATTTGGAACATAAACCTCAGCCCCATAACGTGAGTTAGGTGTTACAGCCGCATTACAGTGAAGGCTTACGAAAAGGTCTGCACCAACACTGTGAGCATAGTCGCATCTCCACTGAAGGTCATTTCCAACGCTGCCATGAAGTGATTCAGATGCACTACCACGTGTCAGGTAAACTGTAATTCCAGAAACCTTCTCAAGCTCAGCCTTACATGCATTCGCAATCTTCTGGTTAATATCTCTCTCAACATACTGCTTTCCACCGAAGTTACCAACAGCTCCTGAATCAGAACCGCCGTGACCAGGGTCAAGCACTACAACTACATTTGCAGGAGCCTTAGAAAATACTAATGTATTTCCAGTTACTGAAAGCAGACTATTTTCATTTATACTCTTTGTAATTCCATCAACTGTAGAATCAACAATCTTCTGTGAATCCTTATCGAGGCTTGCATAATCACTGTTAGAATCATTCTTTGCACTGTCATCGCCTGAAAGATCAACTTTACTATTCTCATCACCTTCAATACCAAGAACAGTTGCATTGTCGAAGTCGCCTGACATATCAATGATCTGACTCTCAAGCTCAGGATCATATTCCTCAGTCTCTGAAGCAGCAGCCTCATCTTCTTCAACCATGTAGCCATCTGGCTCCTGGTCGATATCTACGTTTACGCCAAATCTTGGAGTCATCTCATCATCTGAGAGTAACTTCTCATATTTAACTCCATCTATTTCGTATCTAACACTCTCTACAAGATATCTACCTGCATAAGAATCATCTGGGAAGTCCAAATAAAACAGCATTGATGTATCATTGATTGTATCTGCATCAACAACTGTTTCCATAGCTGTTGTTTCATTAAGAAGAACAACCTGTGCATTCTCGAATGCATTTCCGCCTTCACCAAGATCTATAACGAGGTACTTGTCAGTTGCAGGTGTATCAAAACGTCCATCTTCAATAACTGCAAAGTTAACACCCAGCTCGGAAGGAAGAACAACTTCCTCATCCTCAGCTAAATCTTCTTCAGACTCAGCATCTTCTGGCGCAGTCTTATCTGAATCCAAGTCTGCCGCATCTGCATCGTCTGCAGCTGCACTACTGCCACTGATATCAGTGTAGCCATCCTTCGCTGCACTAGGCATTGAAGCATCACCTGCTGAAGCAACCTCCTGTGTTTCTTCCGCTGATACATGATTAAGACCCTCAACCATGCCGCATGAGAAGATCATTCCCAGCACCAGCAGAGCTATTATTATTCTTTTCTTTGTAGTAGATAGTCTCATTTAAACGTCCTTTCCAATTCTACTTTGAATCTATAATTTATTATTATCAAACTTAATAACTTAGCGCCTCAAAGGGTGAAAATATCCCCTTACCCGAAGACGTGAACCCATTATAAAGGGTTAAAACCATTATGTCAACCCATTTGTTACAAAATTGTTACATTTTTTTTACAAATTGTGACATATTTACATTTTTTCACCGGAAATTCATATTTTTTATTCGGTAATCAGAGCGGTGAATGCCTTTTTAAAGCTTTTTTTTGAGATTTTAAGAGATTTTTTAGGTTTTTTTTGGTTTTTTTAGGCGTGCGTGGGCTGCATAAACAATTCTGAGCATAGAGTCACCCGTTCAGAGCTTACAACATTAGTTTTTGCCCTTAAATACTCTGTTTCGGGGAGACACTTGGGCTCACAGGCACGAAACAGAAAAAGAGTCACCCCTCATCTTCATAGAAAGGGGTGACTCCTCTTAATCTTTATTTCATATAGCCCAAACACGTTTCAAAAAGCATCAATTTAGCCTAAAAACAAGGATGCACGGGTGACTCTTCTCAAACTCTATAACAAATAGCCCGCACACACCTAATAAAGTCTCCAAAAGACCTATTCAGACCCAAAAACTTTAAAAGACCTAATCAGACCTCAAAAGCTTCCAAAAGCCTCAAAATATTACAGTCCATTAGCCACATCAACCAGGTACTGTCCATAATGAGTCTTCATTAATGGCTCAGCCAGTTTCAACAGCTGCTCCTTATCAATAAATCCTCTACGATAAGCAATCTCTTCTATACAAGAAATGTACATTCCCTGTCTCTTCTGGAATGCAGCAACGAAGTCAGCGGCATCAAGAAGCATGTCATGATTACCAGTATCAAGCCAGGCAAATCCGCGGCCAAGTGTCTCAACCATCAGAGTTCCGCGGTTAAGATACTCGTTATTAATAGAAGTAATCTCAATCTCGCCTCTGGCTGAAGGCTTAACATTCTTTGCAATCTCAACAACATCATTATCATAGAAGTAAAGTCCAGGAACAGCATAGTTTGACTTTGGATTCTCAGGCTTCTCCTCGATTGAAAGAGCCTTACCATTCTCATCAAACTCAACAACGCCGTACTCTCTCGGATCCTTTACATAGTATCCGAAAATTGTAGCACCCTTCTCTCTCTCAGCGGCAGCCTTAAGAACCTTTGAGAAGCTCTGTCCATAGAAAATGTTATCTCCCAGAACAAGTGCAACTCTATCGTTACCAATGAACTCCTCACCGATGATAAATGCATCCGCAAGTCCACGTGGTGTTTCCTGAACTGCATAGCTGAATTCCATACCAAGCTGCTCGCCAGTTCCGAAAAGCTCCTGGAATACAGGCAGATCTCTTGGTGTAGAGATGATAAGCACCTCACGAATTCCCGCCAGCATAAGTGTTGACAGTGGATAGTAAATCATAGGCTTGTCATAAACAGGCATTATCTGCTTTGAAACAGCCTTTGTTAATGGATAAAGTCTTGTGCCAGATCCTCCGGCGAGTATAATTCCCTTCATATCAGTCCTCCTCTATAACCTTCCTCAACGAGTTACTATAATACAGGTCTCCAGTTTTCGCAACCTCAGGATGCTTGCCCATAAACACACGGAACTCTCTTCTCTTCTGAGCAATCGTCTCAAAGCAATCATCCGCATCCTTCGCCCTGCTTGGACGAACCTGGTACTCCGCGTTCGCATCGTAAATAACCTTGCGTCCGTCCTTAGACATCTTATATGTATAATCTATAATCGCATATTCGCCAGCATAGTCCTCATCGAACTGTCCGTACTTCTCAAGATCAGAAAGACGGAACACCGTAACGCCTCGACGAAGCGCCGAATAAGCACTGTAGTTGAAATACATCTCATCATACTTACTGTGGCGAGTGTACATCCATCCTTCCAAGCTACCCATATCGAGAATAACTCCAGCGTGGCTGAGGGTTCCACCTACCGCGTAGAGCTTGGCGCCGATAGCCGCAACATCCGACTTACCGGAAATGTAACTGAGCATATTGGAAATGCCATCTTCGCCCATCATTGTTACTCCAGCCTGGATGAACATAATGAACACCTTCGAACCGTCTAAGCTCTTTCCACCAGACTTTTCATCAGTTTCTCCAGCAGCACCTCGATGAGCCAAATCTTTCTTCACGCTGTCCACTACTATATTCATCTTCACAGACAAACTGCCATTTTCAGAACGGATAAATTCAAGATTCTTGAAATCACTCTTTGATTTGATAGACTCAACTGTTCTATTGTAAGCATCGTCGTTATCTGCATCCATCACGGCAACAAATACAAGTGCATCCTCTGGAATCTGATAACGTGTGTGATAATAACCCAAATGGTCGCCTATCTCTGCAGTAGCATTTATGCCCATTCTTTCATAATGTGCCTGGAGCGCTTTCACTCCGGCATCGTAAGCATACATCTTAGCTGCAGGGTTTCCGGCCGTTGAGGTATCATTAATTCTCCAGCTGTAAACGATTTTTGTAACGTGGTGAATTTTACGAGCCTTCTCAGTACAACGAAGTATAAAGTCGTAGTCCTGAGCGCCATTGTATGTATCATCAAAGAGACCAACCTCATCAACTAGCGACTTACGAACAACAAACATATGAGTAATGTAATTGCAGCTCTCGAGAAGCTCCTGATTAAAATCAGGTTTGATGTTAGGTTCGAATCTCTTACGGGCGTTTGCATTTGTCTTATCTTCATCGGTGTAGATTACATCTATGTCTGTATCGCTATCAACCAGACTCTCATTCATTGCCTTTACACTCTCGTAGAATGCATCTGGCGTGAAGAGGTCATCATGATCTCCAAGAACTATAAAGTCACCCTTGGCAATAGAGAATGCCTGGTTAGTATTTGACGAAATGCCAAGCGGACCAGGAAGCTCTGCCACATATCTAACACGCTCGTCCTTCTTGGAATATTTTCCAACTATCTCAGTAAGTCTTGCAGAGTCCTTACTACCATCAGAGAAGCAAATCTCCCAGTTAGGATAGGTCTGTGCCTGAATGGACTTGATCAGTTCATCCAGGAACTTCTCATCTGTTTCATACAGAGGAACCAGAATACTGAGAAGAGGTTTATACTCAAAATCTTCCTGCAGTTTTCTTTGTTCTTCCAACTCTGCCTTATTAGGAGAAATCTTCTGAATCCACTTATTATAATGCTTATTTAAATTAACATAGGAAGGGGAAAGGCGAACCTTTACCTTAGCCATTGTTTCTCTAAATCCATAATTACGGAGATTACGGATTACCTTCTCTGAATAACGGGAGATTACATTTGCCTTTGCAAACTCATCATCACTCTTTCCGACCGGAACTTTCTGAGAGAACTTTCTATCTCCCTCTTTCATAGAAAGCATCAACTTCTTATATTCACCATCAACGGAAAGTTCGAAGCCCAACTGCGCATCATCAGGACATTCAGGGTACTCCATAAGAACATCGTCGCGAGGTATAAAATCAATACTGTATTTCAGTAAACCATTATTTTCAGAAGCATCTTCGCTTCCCGCACCTTTGCCTAGACCCTCAATCTCAACAACCGTCGACTCACTTCCAGCCATCCAGCCCTTAACGTAAGTCTTGCCATCCTCAACATAAGCGACATCAACACTGAAATTATAAGTATCCATCGCCTCGAAGACCTTAGTCATAGGAGCTTTGTAAATACTTATCCTCTCCTTGCTGTCATCGAAAGCATCCGGATCATCTGGAGCTGCATCACTCTCGCCAACAACAACCAGCTTGGCAGAAGTTCCGTACTCTGCCACCTTCTTCTCAGGAAGGCCGGACATATCAACATAGATGACCGCCAGGTAAGAAATTGTATCGCCATGGCGGCGGCGCATCTGAATAGGAGGAAGCTTCACCACTTCCATTCGACACTTGAGCGCCTTCACCGCTTTAGAACCCACAAAAATAGCAGCTCGCGGTCTCATGGTATCTAAAAATCCATCCACCGCGTAGCCCTGTACTACAATCTCTCTTTTATTATTTGCCGAGCTTCTTACTCTATCAAAGAAGAAGCTTTGTTTACTGTTTGCCATTACTATTTTCCATTTCAAAGATTTATTCTAAACACAACTCAATTCTAGCAAAAAAGAGGTAGTTCCTCAACCACCTCTTTTTTATAGAATTAAAACGATTTTACATCCCCATTTCCGTAATTTCACTAAAATGAGAAAAGGACAGATTATTTATTAGAAAATCTGGATTATTGACAAATTCGTTCGACACTGTCGAACCAATCTGTGGGTATAATATGACTTAAGGAATAATCAAGCATTTTTTATAAAATAAATGCAACATAAATGTTATTTGCTATCAACAGTCTTTCTCTCCACAAACTCTATTTTTACATCATACCCCATACTATCCGCAACTTTAACAATCATATCAATTGTAGGGTTGTAGTCTTCACTTTCGAAGCGAGAAATGTTAGGACGAGACACTCCCATTTTATCAGCCAAATCCTTCTGCGTCATCCCAAGAGCTTTTCGACATGTCACAAGTCTATCAATCATCTCCTTACGAACGCGTAACTGCTTACCCTCTATTCCATTAATTAAAACATATTCATTATCATCTGATTTTTTCTTCACCATCTCACCTCAGTCAATCACGTCACCGCAATCTTTACGCATTTCAGCCATTCATATCAGCTTGGTCGATTATCTCACCTGCTTCTCAAAATCCGAAGCCGGATGTTTGCACCATGGACATATAAAGTCTTCCGGAAGATCCTCTCCCTCATAAACATATCCGCAAATCTTACAAACCCAAACAACCTGTCCCTGCTTTTCATCCTTCACAAGTGTTCCAACTTCTTCGCCCTTCTTTATATCCTGAGGCTTTGGTTTGATATTCTCCTGATAATATTCATAAGTTGCTGACTTCGCATCACTCAGCACTTCCATATCTGTCACATCACAAATGAAAAGAGTATGTGTTCCGAGGTCCAACCTTGCAAACACAGTTCCAGAAATATAAGCATTAGTGCCTTCCTTCACATATGTCACACCATTAGCTGCAACATCATACTTTGCACCCTTCTCATAATCCGCAAACTTATCAACCTCACGTCCACTTTGGAAACCAAATCTCTTAAAAAGATCAAAGCTTGCATCTTCGCTCAGAATAGAGAGATTGAAAGCCTTAGACTCCATAAGCATATCGTGAGTTAAGTTCATCTTGTTAACAGCAAAAGCTATCCTATTAGGTTCTGAAGTAACCTGAATAGCCGTATTTGTTATACAACCATTGTCCTTATCCCCCTGCTTTGTGGTCAGTACAAACAGACCATATGATAATTTATACATTGCTTTTTTATCCATAAAAAACCCCTTTCTGTTACCTTCAAATTACCCCTTAATTCTAGCAAAAAAGAAGCGGTCTCTCAACCGCTTCTTTCTAATGCCAAATGCATTCTAAATCTATTTTTCACACATCACTAGTTTACCATCATTCCGCCAAGAATGCCACAAAGTTCTCCTTATTCTCCATCGCTGTTGTAGTAGGTCTTCCAAGGTCCGCCCTAGCCCCAATACTACACTTAACCTCAATCAGGCTCAGCTCATCACGACTCTTTGCAATCTCAAGCTCTCTATCCAGCGCTTCATAAGAATTAACTGAGACTGCATTTGGATATCCACAAGCCTTAGCAATAGAAACCACATTCATATTCGCTGCAACAGTAGGCATACCACCAACAGTCTCATGCGCTCCGTTATTAATTACTATATGAATCATATTCTTAGGTGCATTTGCACCCACAACAGCCATAGCACCCATATGCATCAGCACCGCGCCATCTCCATCAATGCACCAAATCCTCTTCTCCGGCTTATTCAGCGCAACGCCAAGCGCAATCGATGAACTGTGTCCCATAGAACCAACCGTCAGGAAGTCATATTTATGCTCCTGTCCATTAGCCTCACGAATCTCAAACAGCTCACGGCTTGCCTTACCAGTTGTACTAACTATTGGATCCTCGCCAGTAGCCGCAACAATATGACGGATAATCTCCTCGCGGATCATTTCATTATCATTCTTATAAACAACCTTCTGATCATATTCCAGCGCACCCTTGCGAATAACGAAGGCCACATCTTTACCCTCAGCCAGAATCTCACGATACTCACTCATAACAGAAGCAAGTTCATCCTCGGTTGTATCCTTTCCAACAATAAAGCACTTAATATCCATATCCTCAAGAAGCTGAATGGTAACCTCTCCCTGATAAATATGCTGTGGCTCATCATGAATTCCCGGCTCGCCTCTCCATCCTACAACGAAGATCATCGGAATACCATAAACCTTGTCATTAAGAAGAGATGCAACAGGGTTGATGATATTTCCCTCGCCACTGTTCTGCATATATACAACAGGAACCTTACCAGTCGCCAGATTATAACCCGCAGCAAGCGCAGTACAGTTACCCTCATTAGCTGCAATCATATGATGCTTCTGGTCAATGCCAAATGTATTCATCAGGTAATCGCACAGAGCCTTCAGCTGACTGTCAGGCACTCCTGTATAAAAATCAGCTTCGAGAATTTCTACAAACTTTTCTACTTTCATTTTCTGTCTTATCTCCCTATATCTTTATAATAGCAATTAATAATAACAAATCATTAATTTCCAAATTCCATAAGTATTAATCAAGAACATAATGCCTCCAACTAGCGCATAAAAATTATAATCTTCAACCTTATCCAAAACATAAGTCTTAACTGGAATTCTGGTCAAAACATACAACGTTGGGAATACCGCCGGAATAATATACCTACCCTGACAACCCCCTATTCCAGTCGCACCAACAGGATTAAATGAAATATACATAGCCACCGCACATATAGCACCTGTTCCGATATACACAATAATCATTCCAAGCCTATACCACCATGGGAAGTTTCCAAATATATTTTTCAAAAACAACTTACCCTTACTGTTCTTTAGTTCAGTCAAGGAATAAGCAACCGAATCCTCATGTGATATAAGTGAACAAACAATAATAAACGCAAAAATAGCAGAGCCTATTCCAATTGTTCCAGCATAAGCATAATTATCTATTGCTGTATTATACTTATCCAAAGCAAATGGATTAAGGTACATCTTTAGGAAGTTAAACAAGGTCTTCGCAAACGTACCAGGATTATGAATTATATACTGAATCTGTTCCACAGAATTTACAGTATCTCCGCCTCTCTTGTCGCCTCCATCAGAATGTACTATATGACTCAGGAAAACAGCAATAAATGGTGTTCCCATGGCCACAAGTAAAAGACCACGATAAATCCACTTACGAATCTTAGTCTTAAACTTCTTGGCTCCCACAAAGAAGGCAGGAAGAGTAAGCACAAAATAAACCTGTTTATGAAGTGGTGCCAGCGCGAAACATAGAGGTATAAGAACCATAGTCCAGTCACTCATCACCTCATCCTTCTTTTGCAGCTCACTGAAGAGGCATGCAAATCCAAGCATAGCCCATCCTGTAACCCAAACATCATAAGCAAGATTACTAGCAAGGAACATATTGCTTGGCATAATAGCAATAAGAAGTAAAACTATTCTTCCATACTTTAATCTTCTAGTTGTAAAATATCCAATCAAAGCTAAGAATAAAACATCAAAATATCTTGCCACACCTAAAGTTATATGAAGAGGCAGTTTCAATCCTCTTGCAACCATAATACCGAGCATATGTGGCAGATATACCAGTTTTATCGGATTAACACTGTAGTGCTGGATGGTATAGAAATAATTTCCTCTATATAAATCCTCAAACCAAGGATAAAGATTATTGCACTCTGACTTTGACCATGGGTACCAATTATATGAAAGGGTCATAACCCATTCACCCATATGCTGTTTCGCATCAAAACAATGTGACAGCTTTAGAGCATCAATATAATGGATATGTTCATCCCAGCTAATACCAACACAGCCATTAAGTCCAATTACAAATGCAGCACCAACGGCCAATATAGTAAAGAAAGTAAAAATCGGAAATCTCTTAGCGATGTTCCTTCGATAAACAATAACGAACTGAATATATCCAATAACAATGGCCCCAAATGCCACAGTCTTTTCGTTAAACCTTATAAACTCGTTATTATATCTAACCTTTAACTGAGACAATATATAGAACAGAAGGATTGACATTACTATCGAACCAAAGATAATAACGACCCTTACAAGAACAGACTTAATGAAGGCACCTTTACGGTCCTTATAGTATTTATACTTCTTACGAATTACTTTAGTCCATCTGGAAACAAGCTTTTCAAGAAGTCCAAACTTATAGAGAAGTCCATAAATGATTAAAAGAAGTGTGGTAAGTGTAAAGAAACAAAATGCCTTCCACTTGTATGTATGATAAGGATTACTGCTCATTATGTGATAGATTGACATATCACGGTCAATACTCATGGATATCAGCATAACCCTGTCATCCGGAACATCAACAGTAAGCAACCTGCTACCCGCCTTCCAAGTAACAGTAGTAGTATCATAAATCTCACCATCATTACTCATGAACCATACTGGAACCTCAAGGTCCTTGTCATAAGCTTCATTGAAGAAAAGAGTAAACTCTCTGCAGGCAGCATCATGATAAAAAGTGATATATGGATTATCTCCAGTCACATAAAAATGACTGTCCTCCATTATATAATCATTAAAAGAAGGCACACTAGCACCAGTTACAAAATCATCGTAATCTACCAGGTGACCATCTGATACAACACCGTTTGTGATAATAAGTATCACTAAAAACGGAATAACAAACAAAGCTATCTTAATCGCCTTTTTTACTGATTTGGTGGTGAAATGCGCCATCGTCTTTTCTCTTTTCTAAACTATATTTTTTTATATATTATACTTTTCTCTTCACTATTCTGCCTTCAACATATCTAGTATACCATCTTCAAAAGAATACTTTGGACTATATCCCGTATCCTTTATTAATTCTGAGCTGTCCGCTGCAAGGTACATAACCTGGTTCTCTCCATAGGCCCGTGCACCTAGATTCAATTCTACATCAGGAGCAACTATATCTCTCACAGCATTCAGATAATCTGCAAGTGGTCTTTCATCACCACTTCCAAGTACATAAACCTTGCCGTCTACGCCCTTTTCAGCTACCGCATAAAAAGCTCTTGCGGCATCCTTGCTGTAAACATAGTCCCAAATCTGTTCCCCCTTAGTAAGATCAAGCGACTTCCCCTCTTTCAGGCTGTTTACAACCTGGTTCATCATGGAATTAACTCCATCATTAGAACCATATACACTTAGTATCCTAAGCCAGTTCTGTTCAAGCCCAAGCTGATGTGCATAATCTCTAGTCATAAAGCTTGTACAAAGCTTGGCATACCCATAACCATTCTCTGGGAAGGTTGGTGTTTCAGGAGTAAGCTTTTCACTGTGTCTGCCATATTCTGCCTGTGAACCAGCACCAATAAACTTCTTACATCCAAACCTCTTTGCAAGACCAACCGCCGAGAGCGCCATCTTAACATTGTTATTCTGAAGGAACATATCATTTCTTCCTTCACCAGAAGCACCTGCCCAGGCAAAGTGGAAGAAGTAGTCCCAATCAACTCCAGTATCATTTTCTATACTGTCCAGATTAGAGAAATCACACTCTAGAACTCTCACATTCGGACTCTTTATTATTCTATTATTTCTCTTTGAATCAGTTCTAGTAAGTACAAGTACTTCCAGGCCTTCATCTACGAGCAACTGGGTAAGCGCAGTGCCAATAGCACCAGTCGCGCCAGTCAAAACTACACGTTTCACTAAAGCACCTCTTATGTCATTCTAAACGAAGAAACTTACTTCTTCTCAAACATAGGTATTATCATATTTTCTTCCATCTCTTCATCACTGAGAGCTGGATTCATATATTCAAGTGGGAGCGATTCCATCTGACCATCTGACCTCTTATAAGAAACCTGCTTAGGGAAAGCAGTTAGCCCTATTGGAGTATGAACCTCGCAGATAACAGGACCATCGTATTCCAAGACCTCGCTCACCTTATCTTTTAATTCAGAATTATTTTCTATAATAATAGACTTTACACCATAAGCCTCAGCCACCTTTGCAACTCGTGGAAGAGAAAGATTCGACTCCTCATTACAAGCTACAAAGTGCTTATTAAACAGATTAGTCTGTGTTGCCTGGATGGCTCCGTAACCTCTATTGCAAAGAACAAACACCTTAATAGGAAGGTTAAGTCTTCTTAGAGTCTCAAGTTCCTGAATGTTCATTACAAATCCGCCATCACCATTTACACTGACAGTTCTCTTTTTACCACTGGCTAGGCATGCTCCAATAGTTGAAGGAAGGCCATAACCCATAGAGGCAAGTCCTTTAGTAGAGAAAATACGTTGCCCCTTCTTAACTCGGAATCCCTGCATTGAGATATCAATACAGCTTCCTGAGCTACCAGAAACATAAACATCATCTGGAGTCATTTCTTCTGCAATCTCGTCCATGAGACAATAAGTATTAACAAGTTCCTTCTGTTCTCTATATTCAGGAAGAATTATTGGATACTTCTTCTTTAAGTCATCTCCATAAGCAAACCACTTACTTCTATCTACTGGTTTAATCTTGTCCTTATGTTCAAGGATCTTTCTCATAAAGAGACCTGCATCAGAGTAAACTATCATGTCAGGACGAACATTTGTCTTATGAAGCTCACCCTGATCTATATCAACCATAATCTTGAAAGCCCCACGGGCAAAACCATTAAAGTTATAACCAGTCTGAAGAAGGTTAAGCCTTGCACCGATAGAAAGATAAAGGTCAGAATTCTGCTGCATAAAGTTGGCATATCTATGTCCCAGTCCACCTGGTCTACCATAGAACAAAGGATTATCATCCTCTATCAGGTCAATACCATTCCATGTAGTAAGTATAGGAATGTTCAGAGCCTTTGTCAGCTCATCAAATTCTTTAAGAGCTCCAGAAAGTCTAATTCCGTTACCCGCCAGAAGCACTGGTCTTTCAGAATTATTAAGTCTTTCAATAGTAGCAAGAGCTTTCTTTTCTATAAAGTCCTCGTCAACAGGAATTTCAAAAGGTGTATAACCTATTAAGCTATTTTCATCAATCATATAGGCTTGTACATCAAGAGGAATATCAAGCCAAACTGGGCCCTTTCTTCCATGAGTTGCCTCATAGAGAGCGCGTTCCATATGGTACCTTATCATCTGAGGATCATCTACAAGAGCAGCATACTTTGTTATCGACTTAACTACAGAAATGATATCCAGCTCCTGCATTCCCTGCTGTCTGATTCCCTGATCATTTATCATGTCCAGTCTCTTAACCTGACCAGAAACAACAAACATAGGAGTAGATTCAAGATAAGCACCAGCAAGACCTGTCATTGCATTCGTTCCACCAGGTCCTGTGGTAACCATTAACAGGCCTATCTCATTATTTACACGGGCATAAGCCTCTGCTGCCATAGAAGCAGCCTGCTCATGCTGAGTACAGATATACTGAATCTTCTCACTCTTTCCTAGTGAATCATTAAGGTGCATAGCACCACCACCAGGAAGCATGAACATATGCTTAGCATTCGTATTCTCTTCTAGAAATTTAATAACATAATCAGATAACTTAATCATTAAAATAACTCTCCGTCAAAAAGTTTATTTTGCTCAGAGCCTCTGCATTAGCCTTGAACTCTTTGAACATATCTCTAATCTCGTCGTTCAGTTCATCCCATTTATTATCAGGATTAAGAGTTGGAAGCTGTGGATCTGCATAGCTCTCATTATACTTTGTTTTAAAACCATCAAATCCAGCAATTGTAACTTCTTCGATTCCTAACCAATCAAGAAGTCTGAGTGCACAGATTACAGCATTATCAAAGTGTGGCCATCCCTGTTTTACAGCATGGTCATAAGCTATTATGCATTCATTCTCATCTGCTTCAGCTTTGATATTAGAAAGCACAATCTTCTTAAGTGCTCCGAAGCTTTCAACATTAGACTTCTGTGCATAGTCATAACGTGCAGGATTTACAAAGAATGCAAAATCATAATCATATCCAGGGAGAATAGCATTAACAGCTATAACAACTGAACTATTTTCTGAAGCGTAAGCCTTAATCTTCTCCTGCTCATCTATTGATGACTTACCAGGTGCTACAAGCACTACATTCTTTCCAGTAAGCGCATCCTTTAGAAGAGCCTTTTCTTTATCATCGTCAACCTTACGGTTTACAATCCCAAGATACTTTTGCTCCAGAAGATCATAATCATACTTTCTTCTGTCAGCCTGCTCCATAGATTCAATAATGTTACGCATATCCTTTGCGCTTGTTCTATGGTTATCAAGAAGGTAAGCAATGTTATTAACATGGCACTGATACATACCAGCTATAAAGTAAGGTGTTGAATAACCCCACTTATAATTCTCCTGATAGTAACCCATGTAGATATCAATAGCATCCATTACAGCATCAAGGTTATAGTGGCATCCGCACTTTCTATTCAGATAACTTACAACCAACTCAGTTGTAGCATTACCTGCACCACGGCCCATCCCACAAAGAGTAGCATCTACCATGATGTCACGAGCTTTATTCTTAAAATATTCAATAAAACGAATAGTAAGAGCAAAAGCAAGTTGCTGATTGTTATGTGAATGGAAACCAAGCTTAATATTAGGATCAAGATGTTTATCCAATACATCAAGAATTCTAACAAGGTCATCCTCAAACATAGCGCCAAAAGTATCAACTACTGAAAGTGCTACAGGCTGAAGCTTATTAGCTTCTTCAGCAAGCGCCACAAGATCTTCGTCACTGTATGCTAAAGTATTAGCAGACTGGAAGAGAACCTTGTAACCTTTTTCCTTTATCTGCCTTCCAACTTCCATACCTTCAACATGTTTTCCATGAGGGAAAACAACACGAACTGCATTAATTGAAGTTCCATCGTATTCCGGAAGTGAATCTAAGTTATATCTATCCCAGTCAATCATAACTGAGTAAATAGTATTATCTTTCTTCGAAGTAAAGTAAGGAATAACATCCTCAGGAACATGGAAGAATGAACTACCAGCTTCATGCTCCTTATCTTTTAACCAACCACATTCAATAACCTCAGCTCCCACATCCTGAAGTTTGCTGATTATACCTCTAATAGCACTGTCTCCAAACTGAGAATCCACTATGTACGCACCATCTCTAAGAGTACAATCAAGAAGTTGAATATTGCCCATTATTACTATCCTCCGTCAATAAAAGTTCTTTCAAAAAATAGAGATTTTCTCTATAAAACAACCAACCCTCATTCTACCAAAAAAGAGGTGGTTTCTCAACCACCTCTCACTATTATTATTCTAAGCAATATTTTAAGCAATTACAAATAAGTCAAAACTATAATTACTGCTACCAACAAAGCAAGCGGTACATAAAAACCAAATTCCGTTTTCGAAAATAAACAAGCCGAATAAACAGTTTTTTCACTCTTTATTTCTGGTAAATTCGTATTCATATCAAAATCTATATCTTCCTCTTTCATAATTCTAACTTTATTGTATAAAGCTCTATATAATCTTTCTTGTAACAAGTAATATGCATCCAAAAACCAAAACACAACAATAGGCACATATGCAATAAGAAAATACATTTTATCAGTATCCTTACTTGCCAAAGCGAATATTCCCGCCACCAATGTAACAGCCCATCCTTTTAACGAAAAAGAATTTCCACCCATTCTATTAATAATGCCTTGTATCATTTCCATATGAGTTATTTTATTATTGTCCATTTTTTCATCCTTTCTCTTTTATCCAATTTTCAAACAATATTTTTCGCTCTCCATCTATTATCCAACAATTTTTATCCATGCATAAACGTGGATACGCAGAATAAAATTGCGGTATGGGGTTATTTATATCCTTCTCCTCATAAACACATATATTCTTCCCTAGTGCATCTGCATATCCCAATTCCCAAGGACACCATTGCGATGATAGCGTTCTTTCCGAAAGATATATTACAAACACTTTACTTTGTCTTATTCTCTCTTTTATCACTTGTGCCGTTGATGCATTGCACCACTGTCGTTTCAAATCATATTTATCATTCACCCAATCGATGTAAGCAACCAAGCCTATTGCATTAAGTTCCATATATATTTCTACAATTCTTCCTTCATCTTGAGAATTATGCGAAAGAAACAAATCATATTCTTTTAATTTTTCAAGTTCATCTACATACAATCGTTGCATTAGTATCTCCGGACTACTATTATTCTTTACTTTTTCATTATCTATATAAGTCTTTTTTCCTTTCTTTTTTCTTCGTAACACAAATGGTAGGCCCATTCCTTGTATATATTTCATAGCCTCTTCTTTCAAAGAAAAGTTTCTAGTGCATGCATTTACTTTATAAAAAAAACTAATGATATTATCCGATTTATACTTTGACATTTCTCGCATAATTTCCAAACGTCTATGCAAATCATGTGTTTTAAAATATGCATCTATAAAAGCTTTTGCATACTTCGGTTCAACCTCTTGTACATAGTATAATGCTCTTTTCTCTTTTTGCCTACTCTTTTCTATTTTCTTTCTTGATTGTTGCAATATCTCTTTTTCCAATTCAGTAATTTCATCTTTAGATAAAATATCCCGTTCCTTGTTTTTTCTTAATCCAATTCGACAATTGTATGAACAATCCAAAATAAAATTGTATGGTTTACGAAAATTATATCTACTCTTTTTACCATATTTTATTAACACATCATTTTTATCATGCCAATACTTATATTGCTTATTTAAATCCTCCCACAAATCAGGATAAAGTCTCTTGAATGTTTCTACAAAATAACTATCTGAAAATTCTTGTGGCATTAGTTTTGCAATATTTTGTATTGGCTTTTTGAACCTTTTTTTGTAATCAACATACATTTTGTTAAATTGTCTTGCTGTACCTCCCATCTAAATACCTCTTCTTATCTTTGTAGCCACTCACTAAGTGGTGTTATTGTTGCTGGACCATTTTCCTGTTCCTCTCTAACATAATATCCTTTTTCAATAGGTTTTCCGGAAGTATATTTTTCTGTTCCATTAAAATATGTTATGTAAGGGTATATCGACATATATTCATTTCCATTATACAAATAGTCAGATTCCCCTTTATCTTTTATTGGAAAAAGAGCCATATTCCTTTTATATTTCTTAGCATCTCCATATCCCAACTCCCAATTACACCATTTTGATTCTATTGCTCCATTAGTTGCCAATAAAATAAATTTATTACATTTTTCAATTCTCTCTTTTATTCTCTTTGCTGTTTCCCCTGATGTTTTATTAGGCATAGATGGATCCTGACTATCTATATATACTTTCACACCATACACAGTTTCCAAAAAACCTAACACATCTCTCAAATCATCTAAATCATCATGTTTATGAGATATAAAAACTGTTGTCTTTTTATAGGCTGAGTGATATATCGAGTCATAGGATTCTGTTATCGCTTTTCTTGCCTCGTCTAGTCTATATGATCTGTAATAACTAAATTCTCCGTGTTCGAATATTTTTTTCATACAATCCCCCTATTATTTTGGATATTTATTACGGATGGCAATAGCCTCTTCAATCAAGGACTCAATATTTTCTTTAATATCATCGTATACCAACTCACTACTCTGATATATTGAATCAAAAGTTCTGCAAATAGTTGCCAAATTCACCTCATTTGCATCTGCTGGCTCTTCATTTAATCCAATATAATTAAATGTCTTATCAATACAAAATTGTTTAAACGGATTTCTTCCTTTTGAATCTTGCTCACCTTTACTATTTTTTAACTTGTTAATATATACACCAACTATCCCCTTGCCTCTCTTCCAAGCTTGTTCAATTTCATATTGAACCCACCTTCTAGATGCTGTTTCACTTCCTATCAACACTACTACGCAAGATCTCATGTCAAGTTCTTTGTCAATCCATGCTTTAATGGCAGAATCATTTTTTAATCTTACTTTCTCCCAACTATTATCAGAAAATAATTCTTGCCCTTCTATAGTGCCTATATTACGAATTTGCCCAACTCTCCATACATCATTTCCAAAATGAAAACAAAAAAACACCTGTCTTTTCATACTATCGTCCTTTCGCCTTTATTTCTCCCACCAGCTCATGCACCGTCGTACACGGACACATCTCCGATGGTTTTGTTTTACCTTCTCTTTTACACTGCTCCAGTTTCTGCTGTGCTATCTGAATTGCCTTTTCTTCGTCACCGACTTTGCAGAGTTTTCCATACATCTGCTCATCAGCCTTGGAGTATTTCTGTCCAGTCTTGGTTTCATTTACTCGTCCGAAATCTGAGCAACAAGTCCAAGAATCTTGGATTGCCGGCATAGAACCAAAGTAGGCATACATCCATATCTCAAAGCATGGATTGGACCAGCCCACTTGTATTCCTTTATCCTCTGACTCTTTTATAATTTCATCAAATCCTTGCACTTGGTCTCTATCAAACACAATCCATGGGATTCGATACTGTGCATCATAAGCAGTGAGTTCCAGACATTTATCAATCATGATACGAGTCTTTGTCTCTACCACCTTTATTACAAGCTTGTTTCTTACATCTTCCGGCAATGCCTGATGAAGACCTGTAAAAAAGCATCGTTCCGTAGCCTCTGTATCCGTAACAATCAAGTAGTAGCCTAATTCCGGCACCTTGAACTGTTTTCTCTGGTCTCTTGTTTTTCTATTACCTGTTCTGTCTTTTTTCGCCATACTCATTCCTCCTTAAATATATCAATACTCTTTAAGGTAGGAATCGCACCATACTTTCCAATCAGGTAATTCTTCTCATAGCTTTCATCCTTACGAATACGGGAACCATCCTCATCTACAAAGTCAGCCAGTGAATAAAGTGTTGATACACCTCTTTCATCCTTTTCTACAAACCAGATTTCGTCACGGCGTAACAACTGGTTCGATAACTGCCATGTATCATGGGTTGTAAATACAAGCTGTGCATGATTGGTGTTGATTTCCGGATTCAAGAATGTAAGTAGGAAATTCCTTACAAGTAACGGATGCAGACGAGCATTTAATTCATCAATGAAGAACACACTGCCCTTCTCCAACACTTCCTGCAACTCCGGATATAACGCAAACATCTTCAAGGTTCCGGCAGACTCTAGTCCCAACGGAATTTCTGCCATTTCAATAGAATCTATCATCTTGTGAAGTGCGTTAATCTTGTATCTCTCTTCCTTGCTTTCAGCCTCCTGAGGAACCTTTTCAATTCTGAAATCCTTGATATGCTCATCAAAAGATGCAAAATATTCCACAACCTTCTGCTGCACATTCTTATCTTCTACAAATCCCTTCGGCAATCTTCGTGACATAAAGAAGTTGGTAAAAGGATCTCCAAAATCAGCAAACTCGTTTGCAAGGAACCAATCCCTGATTGCCTTACACTTACCAATCTTCAGCTTTGCTCCCAATGAAATAATCAGAACCTGCTTTTCCAATGCCACCTGAATATTATCTCTGCTGCTCTTAGAAAATCCTGACAAATCTAACTCTTCATCCGCTGTGTTACGATAAAATACCGTACTATATTTTCTTGCAGTTTTGGCTTTGGAATTCAGCCACTCTTCTGTCACACCTTCTTTGTTAATACAGAAACCATAATTGTATGTTTTCTCTGCCTTATCTCCCGGCAACGTAAAATACACCTCAAAACTTGAATCAGCATCAGCAGATGTGGAATCAAATAAAAACGGGGTGGGCCTGTATTCCTCAAACTTTTCCTCTTCATCTCCATACTTAAAAGATTCCGCAACATAGTCAGACATATATTCAAATGCGTTGTATATATTGGATTTACCGCTGGCATTTGCACCGTAAACGGCTGCAACCGGAAGGATCTTTTCACTTCCTACTGTTACAACTCTCTCCGAAAACTCTGTCATTTTTGTCGCTGAAAGATCCAAAGTTGCTTCATCCTTAAATGATTTATAATTTTTAAAATTAAATTGTATTAGCATAATCCTGTCCTCACATCCTTCTTTCCTAACTATATTATATCCATTTTCTCATAATAATCAACACCTAAATGTGATATTTTCTCATTTCACTGTATTTTCCATATAAAAAAGAGCCATTTGGCTCTTTTTTAGGGTATACCAACTTTTTTAGGGGCTGTATTCGTTAGGGGCATTCATTAGGGTTTTTCAGTAGGGGCAAACTTTAGGGTCTGGTTTTAGGGTCTAACATTAGGGGTTATACTTTTTATAGAGCATTCGATTAAGTTCGGATGCTCTTTTTAGCATTACAAAAGGGAGGACTATTGCCCTCCCCAGCCTGCTTTCATTATTATTAACTTGCGGATAAATCAAACGAAAGGAGGCTATATGAATAGTATCACAGATTTATTAGACTTAGAAGATGAAGATATCTTTATATCTGATACATCCATTAAGGATAATGTTAAAACATTGACCCTAGAAACTCATTTGACCAGTCACTACTGTCCTTGCTGTGGCTTCAGAATGCACTCAAGAGGAGTTAAAACTAGAAAAGTTAATCATCCTATACTTCAGGATGGTTACGAACTTATTCTTCTTCTCAAACAAAGAAGGTGGCGATGCACCAATCCTGATTGTCTTTACGAAACAAATGATGAATTCCGCTTTGTTGATAAAAACAGAAGAAATACAAATGCAGCTGATATACTAATAATAAACGCTTTTAAAGATTTATCCGCATCAGCATCTTCTATCGCAGAGCGTTATAACACTTCTGACACTCATGTCCTCAACATCTTTGACAAATATATGAAGCTTGATAGACTTCCTCTATCTGACATCATTTCTGTCGATGAGGTATTCCTAAACATGGATCCATCACATAAGTATGCACTTGTAATACAAGATTTCTATACTGGAGATCCTATCGATCTTTTAAAAAGCAGAAAGACAAATGTAACTGAACCTTATTTTACAAGTATCCCTGTCGAAGAAAGATATGCTGTCAAATATCTCTTAACAGATATGTATAAACCATACCTCAGATATATAGATAAGTTCTTTCCTCGAGCTGTACCTATTGTGGATTCATTTCACGTTGTCCAGTGGGTAAATCGCGAAATAGATAACTATATACGGCAACTTATAAAGAAATATAAACAAAGGGATAGAGAGTTACAGGAACAGAAATCATTAGAATACTACCGACCAATAGAACTTCCCCTATCTCATGAGGTATACATTCTACAAAAATACAAGTGGTTAATTCTGGCCAATCAAGAAAATATTACCTACCACCTTGAGACACGTATGGATCAACATTTTCATGCACTTATGAATACCTATGATTACGAAAAATATTTATTTAGAATCGATCCACGTTTAAGAACCTTAAGAGATTTAAAAGAAAAATACGTAACCTTTAATGAAAGAAACGCTGGCAAGCCATCTACAGCAAAAAAGGAAATAGAGCAACTAATAACCGAATACTTCAACTCCAAAGATCCCATCTTTATTAGCTTTGCCAGTCTGTTACGCAGGTATAAAGAACCCATTATCAACTCATTTATTATGGTTGAGAAACACGGTCCTGGAGGAATCTACGGCAGCAGACTTTCAAATGATCCAATAGAATCTTTGAACAGAAAAGTAAAGGACCTAAAAAGACAGGGGCGAGGTTATAGATCATTTGAACATTTCAGGAATAGGTTCCTATACGCCACAAGAAATAGACCTATTCTAGATGGACGTTCTGAAGGTAAACATATACAGTATTATTCTTACGAAGATTCAATGGAAGGGATAAATTATGTTGAAAAAGAGGAAGATTAAAAAACTATAGATAACAAATGTAGGGTCCGGCTATCTGCCAGACCCTACTGAAAAACCCTATTAATTGCCCCTAACGACAAACCCTAAAACCAAACCCTAAACAACTTTGGTAAACCCTAAAAAACTTTGAATACCCAAAAGGCACCCTAAAAAGTACCATTGGTACTGCAAGCGCCTGAAAAACTGCCCATAAGAAAACTTGTCCATATAAATATGATTCAACGAAAGTTTTAGTAATTAAGAATGCTCCTACAAAAAAAGGGATAATCATTAAGATAATAGCTAAAAAAATATGACAAAGTATCATTTTATTTATTCATACCCCCATTTAAAACATCCAATGAATTCTCTGTTAAATACTCCTTTGCATACAAGAAATAGATATCCCCATTAATTCTTGTAACTTCATATAACCTTACTCCGCCTATTTTATCATAGTCTCCAATCATTTCATTGTCTTTTGATATAAGATTCCATTCTTTATCATATACTGCATAGTATATTTGTCCGGCCATATATGATTCACCAACAGATTTCTTATCACAACTATACCAAAGTGTATAATAATTTCCTTCAGTCCATATACTCGCCATTTCATGATCTGCATCATTAGGGAGAAGTTCTTTGGGGGCATTCCACTCTTTTCCTTCTGAATCTTTTGATTCTATAACTTTGAGGCATGAACAACCTTTATCATAATCCTCATATTCAAATAAAACAGAAAAATGATCATCATTATATAAGATATCAATATCTTCCGTATTATGATAATTATCTTGAATAACTGCTATGTCTTCCCATGAATCAGAACGTCCTAAATCAGAATCTTTCTTTGCTCTCCACATATGCAATTTATACTCACCATTTATATCTGGAGCATCGTCTTCTGAAAATGGAGT
The DNA here is from genome assembly GCA_902774915.1 of uncultured Lachnospiraceae bacterium. Classification (GTDB taxonomy): domain Bacteria; phylum Bacillota; class Clostridia; order Lachnospirales; family Lachnospiraceae; genus Eubacterium_Q. Next base: position 239,265 of record CACYKH010000002.1, read on the forward strand.
TGAATTATTAACAGTTCCAATTATTTCAGTAAATGTAATGTAGTAATAATCTTTTACTTTTATTATAGTTGGATCAATACAAAGATTATCACATTGATAGATGATATTATTTGCCTCAAGATTGTACGAAATATCAGTTTCCGAAACTTTCGCTATACCAACTTGATTACTGGAATTACCATAAATAATAAGTCCCTCATCCTCTAGCGAGTCTATCCAATTGACAGACACTTCAGGGAAACTAGCAACAATGCTTCTATCGAGATTCATAATGGTTAATACCCCATCTACACCAGCTATAATATGATCATTCATAAATTTTGCATCATTACTATGAACCGGAGTATCACTCTCGTACAACTCAACTGAAACATCAGAATAATCAGGAATAGAAGAAGTAACTTCCACGTCCTTGGTTCCACATGCAGAGAATGAAAACATCAAACTGATAGCACATAAAAAAAATAAAATTCGTTTTTTTATACTTTTAGTATTCTTAATCATTTTCATTAATAATCCAATTCTGAATATGACACCTTAGGTATTCTCTTTTCAGGTGGTGGTGGTGTCATATAGTCATTGTACATATGTTTCAAGAAACCATCAGCATCCTTTGTTCCATAAAACTTATAACCTTCAAAATCATATTCTTCGAGTTCTAGAAACCATCTCTTGGGCATACTGAATCTCTCTTTCAAAGGATTCTTTACATAAAGCTTACCAAAAGATGGGAAGAGAAGATTCCTAACTCGATTAGTAGTTTTGTTATTACTTCTCTTTCTATATTTTTCAGTTTTCTCAAAAACCTTCTCTATTGAAATATGAGATAAGCACTTATAATTAAATTTTTTAATCGGATTAGTATATGTATCCTTAGCAACCTGAGCCCAAAGGGTTTTTCTTTTAAAGTAAAGATCTATATCCTGAATTATCTGTCCTATCACAGACTTTGGAACATCATCAAGAGGAAAGATATCTATGTAGACTCCATTTTTGCATCCCACTGCATCCTGACCAGTCCTCATATGAGTTGTTCCGGTCTTTCTAATCTTCCCATATCCCCACAAATATTTAGGGTCAGTTTTATGATCTTGGAAGAAACAGATTTCAGGATTTAGCTCATCAGCCACTTCGCGAAACTTGTTGTATTCTTCTCTAAGCATTGCTATGTCGGCATCATCATCCCATGGGATATAACCTTTATGACGTACAGCTCCAAGAAGAGTACCACAAAAAAGAGAGTACTTTATATTGTGTTTTCTACACACTCTATCAACCTCTTTTATAAGTTCAAGTTCAACTAACTGAAGGCGACGAAACTCTCCTTCTGAAAGTTTCTCATCATCTTTTTTATGAACCATTACCTGATTTAGATTTGTAAGTAATCTTTCTTCACTTGCATCCATAAATAAACTCCTAAACTCCCGTTACCAAACGAGACTTATAAAAACCATCTACCTCATCACTAAATAACTCCAAAACCTTCTCTATATCGTACGGAACTGACCTCATGTCAACATGCATAGTCATTGTATCCAGGATGGAATACTGCGCATTCTTATTGTGATTTCTAGGTTGTCCCACAGAGCCCGGATTTATAAAGAGTACCTTATGCTTATTTCTCATCTTCGGATTATCAGCGTCATAAAACTTAGTAAACATATGAGAGTAATGAGAATGTCCAGAAAATACTATATCATACGCTGAGTAATCGCCTTTCTCATCCCCTGGAAAAATCGATTTCCAGTAATTATCTTCAATAGAACCATGCACAGCCAAACATTTAAGCCCATCAAGTTCAAATTCATACTTTCCAGAATGGTTCACTTCATTATTTAGATAATCCAATGTATCATTTAAAAGAATAGACCTTGTATACTTAGCAGAATCTACACCTCTCTGAGACGAGAAATTGGAGTAATCAGATAGCATAATAGCTCTTTCGTGATTACCCCAAATGTTGCATAGAATCTTATATGGAAATTTATTTCTTAAATAATCCACAACATCGTTAGACTGTGGACCATAGTCTATAAAATCACCAAGGAGAATCACTCCAGTGATTTCTCCTTGGTTTGCTAAATCATTCATTACTTCTTGTAAAGCCACCATGTTTCCATGGATGTCAGAAATTATCGCATATTTAGACATATTAACTCCTAAATCTCATCAATAAGTGTAATAATGTCTTTTATTGACATGAGTTCACTATCAATCTCCTGAGCTCTATGATGCTTAAGAATACTCTTTGCAGCGTTCTCCATTGCTGGGAAAGCAGCACGCATAAGCTGGTTAGCATAAATACAGATATTTACACCATGCTCAGCAAGTTCAGCTTCTGTAATACTATTAAAGGATGAAGGAACTACAACTATAGGAGTATCCTTATCCTCAGCTCTGAACTTGTCACAGAACTCTATTATCTCTGCAGGATCTTTTTTACGACTATGAATCATTATTCCGTCAGCACCAGCATCTCTAAATGCAAAAGCTCTTGTAAGAGCATCCTCCATTCCTCTCTCAAGAATCAAGGACTCTATTCGAGCAATGATCATAAAGTCATCAGAAAGCTGTGCTCTTTTACCAGCAGCTATCTTAGCACTAAAATCTTCTATAGAAGCCTGAGTTTGTTCAACCTCTGTACCAAAAAGACTATTCTTCTTAAGTCCTGTCTTATCCTCAATAATAACAGCAGAAACGCCCATTCTTTCAAGACTTCGAACAGTATAAACAAAGTGCTCTGTAAGTCCACCTGTATCTCCATCGAAGATGATAGGCTTTGTTGTAACTTCCATTACATCATCTATAGTTCTGAAACGGCTTGTCATATCAACAAGCTCTATATCAGGCTTACCTTTATCAGTACTGTCACAAAGAGAAGAAATCCACATAGCATCAAACTGGTCAATTCCTTCACCATCCGCAACCACAGTTTTCTCAGCTATAAGACCTGTAAGTCCACTATGAACTTCAATAGTTTTTACTATTGAAGTAATTTCCAAAAGTCTTCTGAGTCTAGCTCTTCTAAGCTCAGGCATAGCCAGTTTTTCTGTCATCTGTCTATCTATTCTTTTAACTTTTTCATTATATGTATAAGGAACCTCGACCAGCTCCGCTCCATACTTTTCAGTAAGTGATAACAGATTATTATGAATAACCTGCATTGATGGAGAATTCCAGTTAGATCCATGAACCACATAATCAGGTTTTAATTGTTCAAAAACCTCATCATACATAATAGTATTCTGAACTATTACATTACTTACACCTGGAATAGCCTTGATCATCTCTATTCTTTCCTCAGTTGTCTTGATAGGAAAGCGGTTGTATCTGATCATCTGGGATTCGCACAGTACCCCTACTGTCACTTCACCCAAACTTTTAGCTTTCTCTATTATGTTCATATGTCCTTCATGTATAACATCTGTACAAAAACATGTATAGACCTTTTTCATAACAAGATTCTCCTACCTTTTTTATAATACCCAACTAATTTAACATATTATCTAAATCTTTTCAATTCACCAGCTTATCTGGAGAAAATAGCCTGATACAGCGATTCAATATCATCAAGCGTTAGTTCAATAGGATTGTTGTTTAATCTCACTGGATTAACAGAATTCTTTAATATTTCATACTGTTCTTCTGTTGGTTTTGGAACACTTAGCTCCAACTCTTCTACAAGGTCCTCAAAATACTTCGTAGCATCTTTTGCCGACTGAACACCCATTGCATTGGCAATCTGTATAAATATATCTTCCAGATAACCCTTTCCCCTTTCATCTACGGTCTTTTCCAGATGCTCTACCATAAAAGGAAAGAGCTTTCTATTACAAAGAGCCGCAGCATGACCATGTGCTATTCCAAAAAGACTTGTTATTTTGTAACACATAGCATGTCCACCTGTAGTCTGAGTTATATTAATCGCCTTACCCGCTATATTAGCAGCCTTAAGCATAGCTAAGTTAGAATTCTTATCATTGTTTAAATAACCATCTTTATTCTTGATTATTTCCTGAATTGCTTTTCTTGAATATTCCCTACTCTTCTCAGTACTGTTTACTGACCAAAAACTCTCTATAGCGTGACAAAGAGCATCCATCATTGTTGATTTCTTTTGGTACGAAGGAAGAGTTTCCAGTGTTGATGAGTCCATTAGAACTAGTTCTGGTATACAACTAGCGTCAGTAATAGACTGTTTTTCTCTCTTGTAATATAAAACCGCAAACCTAGTAGACTCCGAACCAGTTCCTGCAGTAGTTGGGACAGCCATCAGATGCACGTCATTTGGCACAATCTTCTGCTCCAAATAATTCTTGCTGCCATCCATATTGGAATAAAGTTTAATACACTTAGCCGTGTCAATAGCGCTTCCTCCGCCTACAGCCATTATTCCGTCACAACCATTCTCATGGAATAAATTTACCCCTTCAACTGCAGATTCATAATCCGGATTAGGATGAAAATCGCTAAAGGTTGTTACTTTTATACCAAGTCTAGCACTTAGATTGTCAAAATAATCCTTAATCTTAAGGAATTTAAGAGAATCATCATGAACCAAAAGTATACTCTTAAGTTTGTTCTCCTGAATATAGCCATCTATCTCAGCGTAGTTTTCACTCGCCTCAAGTACTCTCTGATTAGCAAAAATGTTCTTTTCAACTTTTTTATCTATAGACTTATATTTTTCCTCATCAGAATATGGATATTCAACAAGTCTTCCTCCATATGTTGCAAGGATCAAAACAACCTCTTCTCTTATAGGTTTCTGAAATCCCTCTACCCAGTCATCACCATGAACAACAATATCAGGTTTGTATTTTTCAAGATTATCCTTATAAGAAAGTGTATCCTGTTCTACAACTCGGTAAACACCTACTATATTTTCAAACATATCCTTTCTATCACTTGCAGGAAGAACTGTAGCTCTTCTATATCCAGCAATAGCTTCGTCAGAGAGTATACCTATAGTAAGCCTGCCAAGCCTGCGCGCTTTCTTTATAAGTCTTATATGTCCAGAATGTATGATATCTGTTGCAAAACACATATATACATCTCGTGATTCTACTTCTCGTAGTTTCGCTGACATAACTGCCAAATCTTCTGGATTATCAACCTCTCCGCACAGAGAATCTTCAACGTCAAGAAGTCGTATATCTAAATCATGAGCAACTTCGTTAAGTGCATTCTCAGCATAACATCCAGTCGTTCCATTCTCGCAGTATTCAATTATCTTTTCCAGCCAAACTTTCCAATCCTTCTTTAGCAGCTTATAAAGAGGCTGAGCAGCCATAGCATCATTGAAGAATTCAATTCCAACCTTCAGTATTTTTCCGTCTGATATAACGGCTTTAAAATCTTTTTCTGGAAGCTCAAGTGTAGAACTAACTGTCATACAGCTGGTTTCAGAATTAATCACCTTATCAAAAACTTCATTTTCAAATACAAGATCACCGTGCATAAGAATAATATCGTCATCTAAATATTCTTTTGCACAGTAAATAGAATATATGTAGTTTGTTTCTGCAAACTTTGGATTTTTAACAAAAGTTATATGGATGGGAATGTTGAGACTATCACAATAATTAACCAAAACACTTTCAAAACAACCTGTAGTCATAACAACTTCATCTATACCAACTTCACTCAGTTGACGAAGCTGTCTACTTAGGATAGTTTCTCTAGGTGATATTTCAGTCATACACTTTGGATGTTCAGATGTGAGAACACCCATACGACTTCCCATTCCAGAATTAAGAATTAAAGCTTTCATACTATTTACTTTCTTTTCTCTAACTGAGGATTAATTATTTCGTCTATAATAAATTTTGCTGTTTCTTCTATCTTGTCATATGGAACTTCTTTTGGAAGTGTAGTTCCAAAAGCATTCTGTGCCTTTTCAATAAGCTCGTCTGTATAAATAAGTTTTCCATCTCGAACATCTTCTATACCGTCAAGGTACATAGAAGTTCTATCAGCCTTATTCATTTCTTCATATGAGAAATCACTCTCATCAATCCATGTATCGATGGAACCATATCTGTATCCAACGATTACAGGATATCCACCTATCTCACCAAAGACACCAGGTGAAAAGATTTTTTTATCTTTCCCTGTTCTTATAGTCTCGATGATAGCGCTTATTATCTGATAATTGCTGGAAGCATTCATCATATTTCTCTGAGCATCAACAGGCATTGAGATTTTACATCTGCTAAAAATCTCATTTTGATCTATATCTTTTAATTCATCTCTGTAATAAACCTTAAGAGGAAGTTCAACCCCTTCTGTCTGGCCTTCCTTGCTAATGCATACATCATGGAAGTGACCAGCCGCAAAACTTACTTTGACATTCCAGAAATCCTTTATACCAAGGATATCAGCAACTGCATATCTGATACGTGGAACTAAGTGGTTGAGGTTTCCTGAACCAAAATCAGGATATGCCTTTCCCGCACTCTTAAGCCAAGGAATAACAGCATCTGAGTATGATGTGTTGATTACTATCGCATTGGTATCAGCCTTTTCGCAAGCTTCCATTATATTCTTTGTAAATCTTATAGAAAGTGGGCTCCAGATACCGTATGCTCTAACATTTGCCCAAGATATACTTCCATATTTAAGTCCAGGATATGCACGACTAGAATTCACTATAAAGTCTGGCTCATGCTTTTCAATAGCTTTGGTTATGCTATCTATATCATTAAGGTCTACATCTGCTTCAATCTCTATCTGAGACTTATTAACCTCTCTGATAGTTCCAGCAACGCGGACAATATTTACATTCTGCTCCATCTTAGCATAGTTTCTTCCTACAACCACTACACTAATAGCCTTGTCATTTCTGCTGATCAGATAATCAAGTAGATAAGTACCTACACTACCAAGACCTATGATCATTATTTTTATATTATCTGAATTTACATGTTTTTCGACAATGCGCAGTCTTTCATTTAAAGCTTTCATTCTTCGTTCTCCCAAAACTTTTTTATATTCTTATAGTCATCTCTTGTATTACAGTTTGTCCACCTCGTCAGGTTGATTATCTTAGGTTCCTCTGAAAGATTATCAAGATAATTCTGTATAATTATAAGATTAGTTCCATCCTTTGCCTCAGCGTAGAATCTTTGATTAGCTTCTTTTAGGATATCTATCTTATTAAACTTCCAACACTGACCTGAGTTTAAAATTACAGAAAATGGATCATCTATCTTAAGAAGTCCATGACTACTATTAAAGGCATACTTGTAATTATCGCTTCCATCCCTATAAAGCACTACCGCCTTATTTGCATATATAGGCTCCGGACTGGTTGTGAGAACAGTACCCTTAGTTTTAATTACTGTATTCATAGATTCTTTATCTATATCAAGGTCACCCTCAACAAAAAGTATATCCTCTATATCTGAATACTCAAAGGCTTTACATAGACCCATGTACAAGCTGTACCCTGAAGCCAAATCCTCATAATGTTCGTTATATACTAAATCTATTTTCTCTTTAATATCAGAAGGAAGTACCTCGTCTATATATTTCTTATAATCATCATACTTATATCCACCAACAACCACTACTCTGTCAGCGTAATTACACTTAGCAACCATATGATAGAACAAAGTATCTTTACCGGATCCATCTTCCGAATATATCGCTTTCAGTTTCTTTTCTGATTCAGGTATTCCATCATTAAATCTGCTGGATATACCTGCGTTAGTAATTATTGCAATCCTCATTTTATTCCACGCTCTTTAAATAATTTTCTAGGCATTCATCAAGACCCTTTTCAAGATCAATGGCTGGTTTCCAGGAAGTTCTGGTTCTTATCTTCTCTGTTGAAAGAAGTCTTCTTTCTGGATCAGACTCTCTGTAACCATCAAACTCAATAACAGGATTTTCTATTCCCATCTTGGCTGCACATTTCTTCGCAAGATCAATAATAGAAATCTCTTCATCTGTTGCAACATTATAAACTGTTCCATCTAATGCACTATCTGTATTTGCAAGAGCAAGAACCGCACTACAACTATCATAGTTATTAAGGAATGTACGACGGTTTTTACGACTATTCTCTAGAAGAACAACCTTGCCGTTATCCTTGAAACTATTGATAATGAATGGAATGATATGCTTAGGATATCTTTCATTCTTACTATAAACATTTGCAAATCTTATTGAACATCCAAGAATCTTTCCTTCATCTACTGCATCCTTCATAAAGAATTCTGTAAGAAGCTTTCCTGTTGCGTAACTTGTTCTCTGACTATGTTCAGCAACAGCCATTGTAATAAAGTCAGATTCTTTTACTCCACCATTTTCATTCCATGAATTCATAGAATAAACCTCTGAGGTAGAGCAGTTGATATACTTTTTAGCACCAACTTCTATAGCCTGACTAAGGAAGTTGTTCATTCCAACTACGTTTGTTTCATAGGTTTCATATACATGATAAAAATGTTCCGTATGAACTACTGCTGCACAGTTGATATAAATAGCTTCATCAAACTGATCAATTATAGCAGATACTTTTGATTTGATATCAGCCATATTGTCAGCATTATTAATATCATACTCATAGAAGTCGAACCGCTCGTCACCTATTAAATCAGCAACGGTTTCAATTGATGAGGCATAGAAGTTATCAAAACCAATAATCTTAACTTCATCCTCACCAGCAAGGAGCTGTCTAACAAGCTCATTACCAGTCATTCCAGTTACGCCACTAATTACATACAGTTTTTTCATTCCATTATCCTCTCATTTCTGTTCCATCTATAAAACGAATGTATTCTGCTGCTTGGTTCCACCTCTCCGATTCTGGAGGTAGAGTCATATAATCTGGTCCATATGCTTTTGTCATATATTGTTTGTATCCAGATGTAATAGGAATTGTAGTATCTTCAAAAGGCACCCTTGTTGTATTTTGTAACCAACTCTTTTTATAGATTTTAAATCCATCTGAAGCAACCACTACATATCCCGTTTCATTATCTTTATAAGCAGTTAGTATTTCATCATATCTTCTTGCCAGTTTTTCAGGTGTTAATCTAAAGATCTTTGTCATCAGTTTAACAGTTGATTTAACTAAATATTTAAGTTTTCCACTAAGACCTTTTTCATATACGATTATTTTATCGCATACAGATACTGTGTAGAAGGCTTTTATTACAGTTATCTTTCGGCGCATTTTATTAAGAATTCTGTTATCTAGTGGAACATTATAGTATGGAAATACCTCAACAAAGATTCCCATATTATCTTTACCTTCAGCCGTCACTATAGCTGAAGAAAAACTCGAATCCCTATAATAATATTTTGTGACAAAGCTATAAAAATCTCCCGGGTTCTTTTCAGGAGCATAAAGACCATACTCCTTAAATTCATCATCCGGGATCTTCAGAAACTTCTCATAGTCGGAATAAAGCATTCCCAGATCCATATCATCATCCCACGGAATAAAACCCTGATGACGAATCGCCCCCAGCTGAGTTCCCCCTGCCGCAAAATATGTAATATCATATTTCTCACAGAGAGCATCAAAGCTTTTTAAAACAGTTACAATATCTTTCTGTAGTTTTTTTAAATCTTCTGGATCATATTTTTTATACTGGGTTACCATCTTTTTGCCCTTCTTTATATCTGTGTATATCATAAAGAATTATTACTGCATAAATGATCATAAGTACCACTTCTGATATAACTAATGAATAGCTTCCTCCATTTTGTCCAAATCTATGGATAAGAGGTTGATTAATAACAAAGTTAAGCACAAATGCAATCACTACACCTACTATCAGCTGTGTAGACTCTCTTATAGCTATTAATATTCCCGCAAAGAACCATACACTTGCATATAGGAAAGTACACCATATAAGTGGAAGTAGCAGGTCATCATGACTCGCTATCTTCGAATTATAAAGTAATTCCAAAGCCCAGTGTCCGAGGAAGTGGCCTGCTGCAGTAAGTACTATGAACCCCGCTATTATCACAAGGATTATTTTCTTTAAGTATCCTACGAACTTTTTCTTATTTCCATCAAGGTATGTTTTAGCTATACCAGGAAGGAATGGGGAATAAATGACACTTGCAGTTAGCTGTATTATTATTGTTGGTGATGCAATGGTTGAGTAAACACCTAAATCTTCAACACCACAGATATCTTTTATGCTTACTCTAACAACCGTTGCCAGAGACGCTGACATAAAGTAATAAACCACAAGCTTAGAACATGCTTTAAGCAGTCTCCAAACCTTTTTATTCTTTAGTGTGAATCCTATCTTTCCTAAATCCACAATTTTACGGGTCATTCTCTTATCATAGAATTCAAGTATAGCGAAATCACAAAGAGCCATTACTATAAATGTAATATACAGTTCCTGTGTTAATAAGAATACCCCCACAAAAGCTATAAGTTGGAGAGTACCCCTAGCTATAAAGGATTTTCCTATTACGTCAAATCTCCAGTTAACCTGGAGAACACCCTGATAAACATCCTCAGTAGAATCTACCATTCTGATGATCATATATATCAAAATACAGATTACTTCTTTAGGCGAGGATTTGATTGCTATAGAATAAACAACACACGCCAGATATGCCACAAGGCATGTAATACGGCGACTAAGTATGTAATTCTCATTTGTATAGACTTTCTTGATATCTGATATCTGAAAGCTTCTCATTCCAAAGGATCCAATGCTTGTGAAAGAATTTGTTACCGTCATGGCAAGTCCAAAAACACCCACTTGCCAATAGTCATCTGTCATATAGATAATCACAACGGTCATGACCCACTGACAGAAAGCATAATAAACACTTCCCACAGTGTTCCACATTATGCTCTTTCCAAGAACGCCCTTATCTGTGATTTCAACACTATTATTATCAGCCATTAATTACGCCTCATCACTCTTTAATCCCAAAGTCCAACTTGTATGGATAATGGTTCTTTCTTTTTTCCTTTGGTGGAAGCTGCATAAAGTCCCCAAAGGCTCTTTCAAGGCTCTTCTCAACCTGTCCTGGAAAATTAAGATCTATATCTTCGAATCTAATAGTTCTAAGTGGATATACCTCATCCACATAATAGACACTAGTGTATGCGGTTGTATCGCATATAAATCCAAATCTCTTTGTATCTCCTTTTCCATTATACTGTCTGCTGGTAGCAAGACACATCTTGTGAAGCCATTTCTTAGATACCTTAAATGTCTTAAGGAACCAATGGATTATACCACAAATAAAAGTAATAATTTTTGCCAATAATCCTCCCACAGGGAGTACAGGATCCGGAATACTTCGAAGTATTAAAAGTTTACTCCAAAAAAATGATTGTACAGCCTGTCTCTTTACCTTCTTTTCATCATCTGGTATCTGATCAAATGGATATATATCAAGGAATATACCATTTGGACAATCAACATCCTTCATTGGCCACTCTACAAACTCCGTCCCTTTCATAGTCCAGCGCGTTGTGAGGAATGGGAAGTTAGGATATTCCACTCCATTTACTATTAAATACTTGTCTGAATATTCTTTCTTTGCAATTTTCAAAAACTTCTCATAATCATCTCGAGGAAGGGCTATATCTATATCATCATCCCATGGTATAAAGCCACTATGCCTAATAGCTCCTATAGCTGTTCCACCCACGCCAAAATAAGTGAGATTGTGCCTATCACAAAGATCAACAAAATCTCTGAGAATTTCTAATTCAATTGACTGTAACTTTTTTAAAGTTTTTTCATCATAAAATTTTCCTAACATAACTATTCCTTTTAAGCGCACTATACTTTATTTGACTTTTCTGAATTGCTATAGAGCTTACATATTATTTTAGCTATTGGAACAGGCCAGAATTTTCGAAACATTTCATAATCTTCATGACCTCTTGAATTATCTTCAATAATTTCCGTTGTTGTCGAACCCTCATGAATTCTATGTCCCATAAGAAGCTTATGGCAATAGCAAAAGGCTCCTTTTTGCCTAGATAGTCTCTCCCAGGTTTGCCAATCAAGATTACTTAGCATTCCTTCTTCAAAAATAGGAAGTTCAAGTCTTCCCTTAGCATAAGTAACTGATGGACAGCAAATACCATTACCTAAAGAAATAGGAAATCTTTTTCCAAAAGAAGTTTTTCGGATTAGAGGAAAGCATAATGGTAATGAAAGAATCCTCTTTATCATAAGATTACCATTCTTTTTTATCTTTTCATCATTGCGTATTTCATAATAATCAGTACAGCATATTAAAGAGCTATCATCTTTTTCTAATTCTTTTAATACGTTTGATGTATAAGACTTTTCATAAATATCATCTTGATGTGCTATTGTCACATACTCAGTATCCGCTGATTCAAGAGCAAAATTCCAATCACGTGCAATATCTGACTCATGATTTGCAACCTTAATCTCTAAATCATATTTAGAAGCAAGACTTCTAATATAATCATTATCTGTTGATGTTGCAATATAAACCACGCTCTTAACAGACTGACTTAAAACTGTCTTAATACACTCTTCAAGATAAGGACTTTCCTTATATGCACATATAACAAATGAATGTTTCATGATTCACCGTCCTTATCGTCTAATCTTTTCTTTGCAATTGCACTTTCTGAAGTAAGAATATTAATCATGTGATCCTGTTTTGAAACCTTTAAAGACAAAGTAAACACTTTATAGAAAAGCAAAAAGATCATTATCAAGTAGACAAGGTTTACTGGAGATTCTACCCCTATTAAATCAGCAAAGAATATTATAATTTGAGGAAATATACTTATAATTACAAATATAGCCGTTATTCCAAACCAGAAAATAGCATTCCCAATCTTTACTTGATTTTTTCTAATTTCTCTAACCGAATAAATTCCAGCTATTATCGACATTGCAATTAAGAGAATACGTAAAAATATTGACATTACTTAATCCTCCTTCGAAAAGCTTGAATAAAAATAATAGAAAAGCACTGAAGAATCATATACTTCATAGATCGTGTAAATGTAAGATAACTCTCCCCGGCTATACGCTCATCCATCTCAACCTGCACTTCTTCTACTTTCATTCCGCATTTTATTAGATAAGAAATGGTGTCTGGTTCTGGAGTATAGTTAATGTTTCTTGAAAACTCTTCCATAACCTTTCTATCATAAAGCCTCATTCCAGAAGTAGTATCATTTATTTTCTTTCCAGTAGTTATTTTTATTAGTCCTGATATCAGATTATTTCCCAGCATTCTTAATGTATGTGGTTTTTTCTTTTCAACAAATCTAGAACCAATAACAACCTGAGCGCCTGTCTCTTCCATCTTATCAATCATGATTTTTATATACTCAGGGCGATGCTGACCATCTCCATCAAATTGAATTACTGCATCATATCCATTCTGATAAGCATATCTCATTCCAGCCTGAACTGCGCCCGTGAGACCAAGATTATTTGACAAATCAAGAAGATTAAACTTATTCTGGCGGCAAATCTTTGCTGTATCATCTTTAGAACCATCATTTACCACTATGTAATTGTATTCTGAATAGTTATCAATTAAATTTTTAACTACTCTATGTATATTCTCCGCCTCGTTATAGGCCGGAATAACAATTAACACTCTTTTCATTATTTAGCTGATCCTTTATTTATAAATGCATTAATCCTCTTATCAAGTAAAGTAAGAACACATCCTAAAACGCCCGAGACTACAGTTGCCAGTAAAAAATTAGTCATCTGACTCATGTTAGAGTTCATTACACATAGCGTTTGCTGAATTGGAAATGCCACAAGATAAATTCCATATGACGATTTTACCAACAAATTCTTATTTATGTCTATTTTGCTAATTTTATAGCTAAATCCTAAGTAGGAAAAAATATAAGGAAGTGCTACGAGAGCAATCAGGTAATATATATTAAAATATATCCCTACAATTAATGCGCATAATAGTATAACAGAAATATACCAATATAGCTTTATTTTATCTCTATAAATATAGTAAATCATCCCAGTATAAAAAAGCATTGCTGGAGTTAATACAGCTCTTAGTATAAGAATACCCGACAGTATTTTCCATAGAATCAAATATGCTATTACTATAAAAGGAACTGTCCATACGGCATATTTTCTATTATTTAATCTAAATCTGTAAAACAAATAACAAAATACATAACACAAAAATTCAACAGGTAAAGTCCATAACGAACCATTAACTGTCGAATTATATTTACTATTCAAAAACACACCTGGCAAGCTGTGTATTGGAATCATAACACAATTTAGCAGGTATTTATATGTATTAAGATTTGAAAAATACTCAACAAGTGAGCAATCACTAATAATTGCTCCTAAAACAAAAACTGAGAGAATAATTACGATTATGAGTTGTGGGAAAATTCTAAGACTTCTTGCTTTGAAAAATGACGCAGCAGTTTTTTTATGTTCCATACTTCTCATTATCAGGAAACCGCCGTAAAAGAAAAATATAGCAACGGCTATACCACCAAAAGTAGTCTGTCCTCCACTAGCTACACTTATATAATCTGAACCACTTCCTGTAATAGGAAAAGAATGGTTAAAAATAACCATAACTGCTGCTATAAACTTTATTAAGCTTACTATATTATCTTTTCCATCTGAACACTCTTTCAGAATCATATTAATTCACTCACATTTATCAATAGAACTTATAAGCTATACTGTATATCTTCATTATTGCCTTAGCAATAAAGGAAGGCCAAAATCTAGAAAACACTTCAAGTTCTTCATAGTATCTTGGATTATCATCATTTATTAGTTTTGCCGTTTGGTTATCTTCGTTCATTCTATGATAAAGCAAAACTTTTGGCACATAAACGAAACTTCCCTTCTGTCTCGATAATCTTTCCCAGAAGTCCCAGTCCATAGATGCCTTAAATCTTTCATCAAATAAAACCTCTGGCATTTCCTTTCTAACGCAAACCACTGTCGGATGAGTAATCGGATCACCAAGCAACTGAATGAACCTTTTTCCATGTCCTCTCCAATAAATACATTTAAGTCGAGCAGGAAGTAGCATTAATCTTTTTATTCTAACCATGAGAGATGGTTTTCGATCAATCACGTCATTATGCATCTCAATATAGTCTGTAAATACAATAATCGGTCTCTTGCTTCTATTTGCTGCTTTTATAACATGTTCTGAGAACTCGGGACTAATAATCTCATCCTGGTGCATAAGCATAACCAAACGTCCATGGCCTTGTCTCATAGCAAAATTATAGTCTTTAACCTGCCCTCCATCTTTATTAACACAGACCTCAAGATTATATTTTTTTGCTATTGATAATATATGCTCATTAGGTGTTGAAGTAGATATTAATACCTCTACTTTGTGCTTCTGATTTAAAACTGATTGTACACATTCTTCTAAATACTTGCACTCACCATATGCACATATAACCATACTCAAGTCTTTATTTGTATAATCGTTATATCTACGCATCCTTATATTCCTTCATTATCTGTTCAATAATTGAAGAGTCGCCCCAAACCGCTGGTGAATCGTAAGCTCTATCTGGGAATCTATTATATGCAAGTTTAATATTCATATTATGTTCCTTAATAAAGCTTTCAACCTTATCGCCTAGCGATATAGGCTCTCCACTACAAACATTTATCACTCCGTTATACTTTCCTTGAATACTTGCCGCCATTATCTGTTCTGCAAGTTTATCAACGTGTATAAAATCATATTTATTCTTTCCCGAAGTAAATGGGAATTCAGACTTTCCATCCAGCTCTGCCTGAGTAAGCTTTGCAAAAATAGAACTTCCCCTTAAATCATCACCATAAATATAATAACCCCTTAACCAATGAAGATTCACATCTTTATCCTTTGTATAGAGCATAACCTCTTGTCTCAATGCATTTTTAGCTATCCCATACATGGACATAGGATTACAAGGCGTATTTTCATCTATAGGACCTTCCCAGTAACCAACTTCATGCATGCTTCCCATGATGGTCAGATATTTTAGTCCACCATCAACCATACTATTTAAGAACTTAACGTGTTTCGATAAATCAGCCATATGCGCATCTGAATTATGGATAAAGCCATCCCTCCACGCCATATGAACCAAAACATCAGGACGTCCTAATTCATCATATATTTTTTTTTCACCACTAAATATATCTTCTTCTACTAACTCAGCTCTGTCGTCAACACCTTTGAAAGATATGTCACACGCTAAAACACTATGTCCAGCATCTAAAAATGCTTTAACAACATGTCTCCCTATATATCCACCTGCTCCAGTAATTAGTACTTTCATTTACTGTAGTGTCCTCTCCTTATATTTTCGAATATACTCTAAGTATTGGATAAAGTAATCTTATTCTGTGCAAAAGAATAGAAACAAAAACAATTATGCTAACTTTTAATCCATCACCAAACTTAATTGGATGTCTCATAACACTATTCTTGTAATAGTCCGGATAGTTATCTTTAAGCCATTCAAACATCTTATTATAAGCTTTAAATAGCTCCTCTTTATTTGCGCTTTTGGCAACATAGAACAGATACCATATTATATGCTTTATTTGCATATATTCCAAGCAGTCATTGTTTAAACAATGATCACTATTCATATCTTTCTTTATCTGATTTAGCACAGTTAATGGGTTTCTATCTTTACTAATAACATTCCATTTAGAATGTGATTCGGACGTCCTATTAAATGTCCATTCATATCCACAATAGGATGAAACTCCTATTTTTTTACAATAACTCATATAAACAAGATTAAAGTATAAATCTTCATTTAACTTTGTTTGCATAAATCTTATATGGTTTTTATCTATAATATCTTTTCTGAAAATCCTCGCCCATGGAGCAATAATACGATATTTGCTATATTCTTTTTTAGGATTAAGAACCCAACGATCTATCACCTTTGAATCATTATCAACCAAACTATATCCACTTATTAATATATCATAATCTTCTTTTTCTATTTCACTAACTAGAGTAGAAATATAATTTGTTTTAATTCGGTCATCCTGGTCTATAAAAACTATATATTCGCCTTCAGCAACCCCAAGACCTCTATTTCGGCTATCAGATATTCCGCCATTAGGTTTATCTATTATTCGTGTCACTACATTACTAGGGGCCTTATAGGAACACTCTTCCAAGAGCTTATATGAGGAATCTTTAGAACCATCGTTGACAACAATCAATTCTATATCCCCATACGTTTGGGAGTATACATTTGACAAAAGTCTCTTTATAAATTTTTCACCATTATAAACAGGTATAATAATAGATACTTTCTTCATAGTTTATTATTTTCTTCTTCTAGTGTTTTTATATTATTGAAACAATAAATAAGATACGGAGTTGTAATTGCACTAGTTAAAACCGTTATTATCAACGTCATATATGCGGCTCCTATTGAACCGATTCGAGAAACAAATATTAAATTTCCTACTATATTTGCAATCCCCGTTATGACAGAAATAACAAAATTAAACTTGAGTCTCCTCTGGGTAACCAAAAGATTCCCTGATATTGTTCTAAATGATGCTGAAAAAAAATAGCTAATAGTCAATATTCTAAAAACATCTATAGCATCTAAATATTGTTTTCCATAAAACAGTTTAATTATTAACGGAACAAACATATACATTGCAACAGTAATCACAAGATTACCTGCATTAAAAAACAACATTAGTTTTTTATAAGAGTTAATACACCATTTCTTATCGAACCTATGTTCTGCAAAATATGGATAAACAAAAATAATAACCGCCTGCGGAACAAAAGCCATTGCACTCGGAATGATTGATGCCACCTTATAACTAGCTAATATCAATTCATCTGCTATGATTATTCCGATTACAAAAACATCAAGTAAATATAATAATTGCGATAAACCATTATTACAAGCACTTATAATAGAAATCGAAAAAACTTGTTTTACGTCTTCCTTTTCAAATACTCCAATATCCCATTTAGGTATATACGAAAGCAAAACTGAAATAATCAACGTTACTATAAATGCTATATAGTATCCAAATATCAGTCCTTTCTCTCTAAATGTATATGCCCCAACAAGAGTTGCGGCTGCAATAAGTATTGTATTAATATTTGTTAATCTTGCATAATCTTTATTTCTTTTCTGGCTTCTTAAATATACCGAAACCATTTTGTAAATAAACTGAATCAAAGGTAAAAATGAGATTAACAAAAACAGTGTTCTAGAGTTTTCAAATTTAACAGGAGCAAACAACGAAATACATATTAATCCAATGGTTATTATAAGATTGAATATGCTGCCCCATTTAACGCAATAAGAATAAAGCTTTTTTGCATATTCTTCATCACCAGTTTTTTCGCTAGACAATTGTAAATATCCAGAATCCAAACCTAAACCACAAACAAGAATTATTACATTATAAGTATTCCAAACATATGTAAAAAGTCCATATTCAGATTTTGAAAGAATACGCACCAGAATAAAACTAGAAAAAAAGTTTATTACATTATTGAGTACACTCGCACTAAATACATCAAAAAAACCAGCTCCTACTAGTTTTTTTACTTTATCAAGCATTTTCAGTCCTCTTAATATTTATAGTCTCCAAAATCGCATTCCTGAAGCCTTAAGCTCATCCATACGATAAAGACTCTTAACATCGACGAGTACTTTTTCCTCGTCTTTAAGTTCATCTTTAAATAACTCTTTTAATCTCATCATTGACATAGATCTAAATTCATTATGTCCTACTGCCACAATAACACAGTCTGCTTTTGGAATCTTGTCAAATGGTACTAACTCAACCCCATATTCTTCCTTTGCAACATCTACGTCTGCCCACGCGTCAGTTACTACAGGCTCTATATCATATTCTTTAAGACGATTTATAATATCAACAACTTTACTGTTTCTTGTATCAGGGCAATTTTCCTTGAATGTGATACCTAGTATTACTACCGTCGCCTTTTTAGGTGCCATTCCTGCTTCAATCATTTCTTTTATTGCAGCATCTGCAACAAATCCACCCATAGAATCATTTACTTGACGGCCATTTAAAATAATCTGACTATGGTATCCCATTTTTTCAGCAGCATTAGTAAGGTAATATGGATCTACGCCTATGCAATGACCACCTACAAGTCCTGGTTTAAAACCTAAAGCATTCCACTTAGTATTCATTCCAGCAAGGACTTCATCAGTATCAATTTTAAGCTTATCGCAAATAATAGCTATCTCATTCATAAAAGCAATATTTATATCTCTTTGACTATTCTCGACAACCTTAACAGCCTCAGCGGTTTTTATATTTGATACAGGGAATGTTCCTGCCTTTATTACAATGTCATATACTTTCTTAATTTCTCTAGCTGACTCCTCATCCATACCAGACACAACTTTTCTAATAGTTGTAAGGGTATGTACTCTATCACCAGGATTAATTCTTTCAGGACTATATCCTATCTTCCAATCAACACCACACTTTAATCCTGATTCTTTTTCAATTATAGGTATACATATATCCTCCGTGACTCCTGGATAAACTGTAGACTCAAACACAACTATTGTTCCAGGTGATATATTCTGACCTACAGTTTTTGAAGCACCCTCAACAGGTCTAAGGTCAGGACTATTATCCTCCTTAACTGGAGTTGGAACAGCAACAACAATAAATCTAGCCTCCTTAAGTTTTGATGGATCAGCCGTAAATTCAACTGTAGTCTTCTTTATAGCCTCACCAACTTCATTTGTTGAATCTATTCCATTCTTGTACTCTTCAACTCTCTTTTCATTAATATCAAAACCTATAACTTTTATATGTTTTGCAAACTCTACAGCTATAGGCATACCTACATAGCCTAATCCTACAAGAGCAAGTTTTTCATCTCCAGAAATAAGACCTTTATAAATATTATTGAACTCCATGGATTAACCCTCCTAAAGTATTAGTAATATATTCAACATCTTCCTCAGTCATATATGGGTGCATCGGCAAACTTAATACCTTCTTACAAAGTCCCTCTGTAATAGGACATTCTGACTCGGCACTATAAGTCCCCTCAAAAGCCCCTTGTAAATGCATTGGCTTCATATAGTATACCATCGATGGAATACTTTTTTCTTTAAGTTCCTTTTGTAACTGATCTCTTTCTATATAATCAGGGAGTTGAACTGTAAATTGAGCCCAACTACTATTGAACCCTTCTTTAACAAGTGGAAGTATCAAATCAGAATCTGATAATTTCTCTAAATACATATTAGCAACCTTATTCACATCAGATACTTCATATTCTTTAAATGCCCTTAGCTTAACCTGTAAAATTGCCGCTTGAAGCGTATCTAGTCTACTGTTAAGCCCCAATCTCACATTATCATATTTATCATCCGCATTTTTACCATGAACCGCATAGCTTCTAAGAAGTGTAGCCCATTCGTCATTATCTGTAAATACAGCTCCACCATCGCCATAGCATCCTAGTGGTTTTGCAGGGAAAAAGCTTGTTGTAGCAATATTTCCAAAAGAGCATGCCATCTTACCTCTAATAGATCCACCAAAACCCTGTGCTCCATCCTCAAGCAGAAGCAAATTATATTTTTCACAAATCTGAATAATCTCATCATAATCAGCGGGTTGTCCAAAAAGATCAACGGCTATAACCACCCTTGGTGTATAGAGCCCGTCATTTTGAACTTTAATAATAGCCTCCTCAAGCTTTTGAGGATTAATGTTATATGTTCTTTCATCTACATCAACAAAAACACATGTTGCTCCTTCCTCAGCAGGACACTCTCCACTTGAAAAGAATGTAAAATCAGGAACAAAAACAGCATCGCCCTCACCTATGCCCCATACTTTTAACGCCAGGCTTATGGCATCTGTACCATTTGCACAGGTAATGCAATGCTTCACACCTACATATTCGGCTAATTGCTCTTCCAATTCTTTTACTTCAGGTCCTGATATAAAACGGGCAGATTCACACACTGATTCAATCTTTTTATCTATATCATTTTTTAAGACCTTATATTGTTTTTTTAGATCTCTAAATTCCATCTCGAACTAACTTTCCTTCTATCATTTTATATTTTCTTCCACAACTACACTCATTATTGTCATTGAGTCTATTTCCACATTCACAAACCCAACCAATGTGCCTAGCAGGAACTCCCGCAACTAAAGAATATGGTTTTACATCATCTGTAACAACTGCGCCTGCAGCAACCATACACCACTCACCGAGTTCATGACCACAAACAATAGTGGCATTCGCACCAACCGTTGCACCTAAACGCAGAATTGTCTTTTTATAACCCTCGTGACCCTTTGGGTATTTTGCTCTAGGTGTTAAGTCATTTGTAAACACCATAGATGGACCGCAAAAAACATAGTCCTCTATTTCAACACCTTCATATATTGAAACATTATTTTGAACTTTTACTCCATCACCTATCTTTACGTTATTTGACACATTAACATTCTGACCAAAAGAACAGTTTTTTCCTATTTCAGCCCCTGACTGAATGTGACAAAAATGCCAGATTTTTGTTCCTTCACCAATTATAACATTATCATCCACTATACTTGTCGAATGTATAAAAGCTTTCATTCTATCCCCTTAGTTCTTACATTTTTTTATAATTTCACATATTCTATCCACATCTGCCAAATCTAAATCAGGAAATAATGGTAAAGTAAGGACTCTATTACTAACCCAACGTGCATTAGAAACATCGCATTCTGAAAACCTGCCATTATATGCTGAAAAATCGCATGTCAATGGATAAAAATATTTTCTTGCAAATACTTTCTCTTTCTCTAAAGCCGACATTATTATTTCTCGTGTTGCTCCAAACAAATTTTCATCAACCACAATAGGGAAATATGAATAATTACTTTTTACACCAACCTGATCTTTTTTTAATATTATGCCGTTTAAATTACTTAAATTAGACATATATCTATTATAAATCGTTTTTCTGCTCTTAATGTTTTCCTCAACATGCTTTAGGTTACACAGTCCCATCGCAGCACAAAACTCGTTGAGCTTTGCATTCGCTCCCACAGCACTCACTTCTTCCGGACCCTGTATGCCAAAATTTTTTAATCCGTATAACGCATTGCCGATTTCTTTGTTATCAAATGTGACAGCCCCTCCCTCTATACTATTAAATACTTTTGTTGCATGGAAACTAAAACAGGATGCATCTCCATAATTACCTATTCCAATCCCATTATACTCTTCACCAAATGCATGAGCTGCATCATATATAACTTTTATATTATATTTCTTTGCGATTTTATCAATTTTATCTACATCACAAATAGTCCCATAAACATGAACAGGAACTATGGCACAAGTATTTTCATTTATTAACTCTTCAATTTTATCAGCATCAATTGTAAAATAATCCTTATCTATATCGCAAAAAACAGGTTTCAGCCCATTTCTAACTATAGCATGCGTTGTAGAAGCAAAAGTAAACGGGGTGGTTATTACTTCACCACTTAATTTCATAGACTGAAGCGTCAGTTCTATTGCCATATGACCATTAACAAGAAGTTCAATATTATCTACACTGAGATACTCTTTAAGTTTCTCTTGAAAACTGTTATGTTTTTCCCCCATATTAGTCAGCCAACATGTATCCCATATTGATTTTATTTCCTCAATATATTCATCCATAGAAGGTAGCGATGATTTCGTAACAAATATTTTATCCATGTTATTCTTCCTCAACTAGTTTTTCATATTCTAATAGTTTTTTACTTCTTTCTCCAATTCTTTTTACTGGTATCCCAACATACTTGCCCCAAGATTGCGTATTCTTATTAATAAACGAAAAAGCTCCAAAGCAACCACCTTCTTCTAAAACAACACCTGGCATTACAACGCTTGTAGAACCAATTATCACGTGTTTCTTTATATGTACGGGCTCAGAAATCAATTGTTTGAATTCGTCAGGAACCATGGGATTTGTCATTGATTCCCCTGAATAATCATCACTAATCGCATAAATACACACTCTTGACGAAATATTTACATAATCATCTATAGTAATACCTTTAGCGCTTCCATATAATGCGCTATAAGCAGCTATATGAATAAAACTGCCAAGTAAAATTTTACCACTAAGAATACAAAAATCATCAATTCTAACATTATTTCCAATTTGTATTTCAGCCGGAGAATATATACTAGCCTTGCTACTAATCTTTACATTCTTCCCAACACTCTTAAAACCTATTTTTTCTATTTCATCCTTTGATAAAAAACTATCCATCTATTTTTACCTTTTAACAATCAAACACTTGTTTCCATTCTAAATCTCGCCGTTCTCCAAAAAGAAAATCTTCAACTAATTCTGCATTTTTTTTTGCTATCACTTCCGGGTACACTTTTAGGTTTGAATAATCTTCATTTTTTAACCCAAACAAATCATAAACAACAATTTTTTTACTATTATTAAAATTATTCCATAACGGATATCCTTTTTTTACATAAATCTTTTTTTTCAATCTTAATAATGTATAAATATTACCTAATGCCTGTTGTCTTTCATTAGCAAAAATACCAACATCAATTTTATTTAGATAATTATTATATTCATCTTTTTTCATCATTTCTTCCGTATAATGAAAATCCGAGCCAAATAACCGTTTTCCCTTCTCAATTACGGTTTGAGCATAATTTTTATCCCCATATGCTAATGGGCAAAAAACACTAATTTGACCTTTAAACTTTATTAATTCCTCAAAAACATATAAATGATCATTTGACCTTGTTGCTGAATTTCCTACTAAAACATTCAACTTGCTCTCCGTTTTTTTTAATTCCACGGGCAATTCATCTCTATATAAAGGCATTTGTGCAACAAAATGTTTTTGAGATACATTTACTATTTTTTTTAATTCATAATAATCTTCTGGAATAAGGTTTATTATAGCCTTACATTTTTTAAAAAATAAACTCACTATATAATAGTAAATCAACCCTTTTATATCTCTTGAATTTCTTTTCAAATAATAAAAATCCCCACCCCATAAATGAACTATAGTCTTTTTCATCAACTTATGCGGATACAGTAATAAAAACAAATCTAAATCCAAATGAAAATTACCAGAAACAATTATCTTATCGGATTTAATAACCTTATTTTTTAATTCACTATATTTCCGATTCAAAAACAATTCATTATAGCTATTTAAATAATTTATACCGGGATTAACTTGATTCCTTTTTAATGATATACAGGTATGATTATATTGGGGAAACTTTTCTAGCATGTAATCCATATAACCATTTATAAAAGCTCCTGGTTCTACAAAATGAACAATATTTTTCATATACCCCTCTATACTATCAGACGAACCTATCAATAAAATCAAGCGTAGAGCAATTTTCCAGCGGAAGCTTTATCGGTCTATTTTCTGCAGCAGATTTATATATAGCCAGCACCAATTCCAAAGCTCTCTTTCCAGCTTCACCATCAACATAAGGTTTTCTACCATTAGTAATCGCATCTATAACATCAGCATATAAAGATGTATGACCATTTCCATATACATTTGATGTGGCCTCTTCTAGCCCTTTATTTTTTGCGTCTGCCTCTGTCTCATCAGCAAAATCCCAAACATCTATATTGTTTGTAGATTTGCCACCCAGTTTTACAGTTCCTTTTTCCCCAAATAAATAGAGTGTTTCCTCTAAATTCTGTGGATAAACATTTGTGGTTCCTTCTATTGTTGCAACGGCTCCATTAGCAAATGTAACAACAGCCATTCCTACATCTTCTGCCTCAAGATAATCATGCTGCTGTTGACGAGTAACACCGTAAACGGAAACAACATCATCTCCCATCATCCATCTAAGAAGATCTATCCCATGAATACACTGATTCATAAGGCATCCACCATCATCGGCCCATGTACCTCTCCAAGAGGCCTGATCATAATACTGCTTACCCCTGTTCCATCTCACATGTATTGAGCCATGAGATAATTTACCAAAACGTCCTGATTCTAGCGCTTTCCTCATTTGCTGGACAGCCACATTAAACCTATTTTGATGACAAGCCGATACCTTCACCCCTTTTTCTTCAGAGCGCTTTATTATCTCTTCAGCATCTTCCATACTCATAGCCATAGGTTTTTCTATTATTACATTAATTCCATGATCTATACAATATAAGGCGATTTCCGCATGAGCACCACTTGATGTTGCAATCGCAACAAGTTCCAGTTCCGGGTGTGAATCGACCATTTCTTTATAATCTGTAAACCGCTCTATTCCTTCGTTATTCTGCAGATTATGTTTTTCTAATAAAGATTCTATATTAGCTGATTCTATATCACACGCAGCAATAAATTCTAGTCCATTATTTAGTACGGCTTTTACATGATTTGTTGCAATTCTTCCACAACCGATTAATGCATATTTCATTTTAATATTTCCTCTTTTTCATTATTATAGCTGGATATCCAACAACAATATCCACTCCAAGTCTAATCCTTTGAAGTTTAGAAACATATTTATTCCCATAAACATCATGAATTTTTGAACCAATTTCATTTATTGATAAGTGTATTAATCCAATTTTCCAAAATATGTTTTGTTCCTCTTCAATGTAAAGTCACTAACTCTAAATAATTTACTCCCTCCAAAAAGGTAGATACTATCTTTTGGGATATCTATCTCCAATACAGAATTAATAATAACTTTTTCCATACTTGCGTAACTAATATACATTACATCAAAGGAATTATATATTTGAGAAAGTTTATTTACAATTTATATAATCAAAAAAATTTCAATTAATACTATTATCTTTAGTTAATTGGGGAGCTCCATACATTATACAGTCAATATAAAATCAACTTCTCCAATTAATAATACTTTACTCAAAGCTTTTCTCCACTAATTTAGAAATCATCTACCACGACTCTCATCGTAGATTTCATATTAATCTTATCTTGCGCCAACTTTCTCATATCCATGATTACTTTTTCTTTTTGTTTTTGGCTGGCCAGATGAGAATTAAAATATTCAACCACCTGATTCATATCTATTGGATTATCATCATATGAAACGCGAATAACATAATCATTATCTTCTGGTAACACATCTGTTTTAATTTCTGAGATATACGGGATGCCTCTTGCTATATATTCTCTACTTTTTATACTGCTACTTATAGTTGTTCCTTTTTTATGACCGCCCAATACCTCAACTGCAATATCACATTTATCGAATATTGAATCTAATTCCTGTCCACTTTTCAGACCATAGAATACTACATATTTATCTAAATTCAATTCTTTTACCAATGTTTCATAACCTGGCAATGCCACACCATCACCAACCACATGAAGCATTATTTTTCTATTAGTTGGGTTTTTATAGTAATCATATAATCCCAATAAAATTCTTTCAAGGCCGTGCCATGATTGATATAATGCAACACTGATAATATTAATGGTTTCCGATTCCTCTGTAGGCTTTTTTACCGGGATCCTATCAACGTCAATTCCGTTATATGTTTTTATAGTCTTTGTGCCAAAAACCTCTTCATAATCTTGAAAGACTACCATTCTATCAACATATGATTTTAGTTTCCATCTATTCATTCTATCCACAGCTAAAAACATTTTCCCTAAAAATGTTTCAGATAATTCTTTATCATATTCAACCGTTGGTATTTCAATATAAACCTTGGTCCCGTTCTTTTTAAGGCACTTTAGTAAAGAAATAAAACGAGAATCACTACAATTGTACCTAAAATATGCACAATCATATTTTTTATATTTCACTATTTTTTTCAGTTTTTCTTCAGCTAATGGTTTTGTAATGAATGGGGGTTTTTTTTGAATTACATTTTTTTTTCCGTCCATATCGATATAATAATCATCATTCAATAAATAGGTAAGATCAACATTATAACCTAGTTGTTCAAACGCTTTTTTTTGAGAGATGATTTTCTGAGTAATTCCATTAGTCTCTGCATCATCAAATTTCCAGTACGTATAAAACAGAAGCTTTTTCATATATAATCAATCCTTATTATTCTTTTTAATTTCATCATATGTATCTTTACGCAATATTGCCAACTCCTGTGAAAGACGTTTAACTTGTTCTTTTAGTTTAGATATTTCAGATGAAAGAGCAAAAATAATCATAACAAGAAGAATAATTCCACAAAAAGCCAGCATATTAACAGGATCATATATACCTAATAATCTTGATGTTTTAGTCAAAAGTGTTGGCCAAATAGCAAATATCATCACAACTATAGATATTATAACCCATAGTAAACCTAGCTTAAAATCCAATTTGTTTTTTCCTATTTTTCTGAATATAATAGCAATTGCTATTAACATACTAGCTATTATTATTATTTGTAACTTTAGAGACAATTATTTTTTCCCACCTTTAATTTTTGCTATTAATATTGCTAATGAAACTTTTATCATATAATAAACCGCTTTCAAGGGAGATATTGAGGATTCTCCCTCTTCTCTCTCCCTCATTTTCACTGGAACTTCTGCTATCTTGTATCCTCTGGTAAGTGCATCAACTGTACTCTCAGGTTCCGGGTAATCTTTTGGATAGTCGAAAGTAAAATCTTTCATAAGCTTTCTATTAACAATTCTCATTCCAGATGTCGGATCTGTTATCGTAGTTCCCGTTAATAATTTAATCAAAAATGTAAAATATCGTATACCAACTCTTCTTATACTTGATGATTGAAAACCCTCTTTTTTTATAAATCTAGATCCAATCACCATATCCGATTCTGAGTTGTTTAAACATCCAAGCAGATCCGTCAAATATCTCGCATCATGTTGCCCATCTCCATCAAACTGAACTGCCGTATCATAACCATGATAATAAGCATACCTATAGCCAGCCTGAACAGCTCCTCCTATTCCGAGATTTATAGGTAAATTTAAATAGTTATAATTATTATCCCTACAAATTTCTAAAGTATTATCCTGGGAACAATCATTTACTATTATATAATCAAATTCTTTTGAATTAGCTCGAATATCTTCAACTGTTTTTACAATATTTCCAGATTCATTATATGCTGGAATTATAATTATATTATTCATTTTAATAACCTTATAATTATTATTCATCCCCAAAAACGATGTATTAACAAACTACAAACATAACTAATAGAAAATAGGTAAAAGAACATGTCATAAGCGAGAAAATTCTTTTCATTATTAATCCCCTTCGATTTAAAAGCGACACATAATAGCGGAATAAACGGTATAAAATATCTACTTTGCACTCCATCAAACCGACTTAAAGTTCTAATACCTTCTCTAACTGTCAAAAGAGGTCCCGTTATATCTAGTCCATATACGTAGAATGACCAAGTAAGCATAGATATCATTATCAAGATTAGCATAGATATACACAGTAATATTATTACTATTCTATCAACTTTACCAACTCTTTTTTCCTTTGCATTATCTGTATCTGAAATAAATATATATGTAAACATCGAAAAGAAAATCACGCAATAGATAGAACTCACATTCGTATCTAACCAGGCAAATGAGCCAACTAAAGTAACCAAATAATATGCATGTAATTCCTTACAAGACTGAACAAACATTCTTAATAACGAATCTATCTCTAATATTGAGGCAAATAACAACTTTATAAAAGTATTATTTCTTAAGATATACAACATACATATCATAGTAATAATAAATAGTGATATCAATAAAAATCTATATTTTTTAAATAAAAATACTAAATCTAAATTCCTACCTATTTTAAGATCATATTTATCCAATGGAATAGTAAATAATATCCCCGCAATTAATAAATATGGCAATTTTACTATTGCTATTATTAATAAAAGGATACTTGGTAATATAATATTCCTCCATTTAATTATGTTATCTTCAATTTTTAGTTTTAATAAATAACTTATCAATAAAAAACAACAAGGGATTAGCACCGCATCATAGTTATATGAACTACATTGTTGAATTGTCATTGGTGCTAGAAGCCAAAATGTCATAATTCTTTTTTTGATAGGTAGCTGAGTGATTGATAAATAGCCCATCCCCAAATAAAACAGTAAAGAAAAAAGTTCACCCACTTGTAAACACACAAGCATTTTAGCTCCAATAAAATAACTTATATAAAAGCCTATAGCACAAGGTAAATACCAAATAGATCTTTTTGATAATCTCAAATCTGTAATTCTTTTTTTTGTTGTAAATGAATCTTTTAGTGAAGCTTTATACTTTTCTTTATCAATTTTGACATCTGCATTTCCTATAGCATCCGCTGAGGATGAATTTAAAAAAACAGTCCCGCTCATTTCATCAAACAACTCAGGCGTCCCAAACGCATTACACATATACCGTATATGGTCATACTCATCTGGAACCTGAAGAACAGGAATCAAAAATGAAAATAGACATCCACCTAATAATCCAAATAACAAAAAAATATATTCTGGTTTTTCAATAAATTTTTTTATAATACTAACTACTTTTTTCATTTTATATCCCTTCATGAGTATTAATTCTTCTCATATGAGGTTTATCGCAATATCATAATATATTCTATTACGAATATATAAATCGTCATCATCAAAAGCACTTATAAGCCATATCACTTATAATCCAACCACAGAAAATCTAAAAACTATAGTTTGAATCATTATCAAATACATAATATATATTGAGCACTCATACTTAAGTCTAATATTTATTATATCAGTATTTTATAAATTTGAGCACTTTTAACAATCGTCAACTTATTATCTTGAACGTACTTGTACGCCTTTAATGAAATCGAACTGGTATCATCTATTAGGCTCTCTAATTTAGATAACCATTCATTACTATCTGAACAAAGCACTATATTATTACCATCATCGGTAACCTCGTTTAATTCACAATTGCAACTAGCTATTGTTGCCCTTTTTACCAAAGCAGCCTCTGTCCATTTATTTTCACTTTTACAACAATTAAAGAAAGTATCTTCTAGTGGCATAAGATTTATATCAGCTGAGCTGAGAAGAAATGGTAATTCTCTCCAATCAACGAAATCTTTCACATCGACTCTATCTAATAATGAATTGAATTTATTAGATAATTTTAAGCATCCTACAACCATAAGTCTAACATCTTTGTTAGTATTCATTATTTGGATGATAGAATCTTCAATCAACTTAAAATCATTATTATGTGTTTTGGAACCACTAAAATAACCTAAAACTACACCTTCATGCTTCTCAGTTGATAATGTGGCTTTTTGCGAAAGAATATACATGGCCATACTAGCCAAATTACGATTTATTACAACTGTCTTATCAGGGAAATCTATGCCTATTATTCTTGCAAGTGTATTTGTTGATGTAGTTATTACATCAGCCTTATTCATACACTCTCTTATAGAATTACTATAGCTTTCAAATCCCGCATATTCTTCATCTTCAAGGAATTCAAGTCCTAAAATCTTATCATAATCATAGATATAATCATCTATATCATAGATTATAGGTTTATCTTTTACCCTATCTAAAAATCCTATTAGTTTTCCTATATACCGACACCTATATATATATACATGAGAATATTCTTTTAGTTCAGCATCTGAAATAGTATCCAAATCTTCAACGCTTACATACTTTGATTCTATTCCTTCTAAAATTAACTGTTCTTGGAAGTGTTCCATTCTATACCTAGACGAAAAAGATATATACTCGGCTATACATAGAACTTTTCGAGCTTCTTCCTTTATTTCATCAAATATTTTAAGTTCGGACGCGAAAGAATTAAATGTTTCTATAATTTCCTTTGGATTTCTAGAACCCAATATGCAACCTTTGTCATATACCTTAACTCTTTCAGCAGGAGCACCAAAATCGAAACACGCAACAGGATAATTCATTTTTATGATTTCTTCTGTTGTATAAGAAAAAGTTTCCGGCCAAATAGAAGGAATTAGGAAAATATCAATATCATTCTCTAATACAATTCTTGGAAGATCTTCAACGAAATATTTTCCAGTTTTTCTAAAGTATTTGTTTTCCTCTATAGGATTAGGATCACTTGGATCATCTATTCCTATCAATACAAATCTTATGTTTGCTTCATCTTGTTCAACTTGTTTTATTAAGTCTTCAACTACTCTTTTTCCCTTATGTTCGGAAAGCACACCTAATAAACCTATATTAAGAGTATTGGTAATCTTTCTCTTTCTTTTTATAGGAATCATATATTCCACTTTATGCGGAACCAGGCTTATATTTTTTAAATCACCATATATATTGTTTAGTATATTAATTGTGTCATTAGAAAATGCTCTTACTTCATCACACTTTTCAAGAAAGGCTTTCCAATTATCTCTCCATTCATCTATTGAAGAACAAGAATACTGTTTATCAAATCCATCCGAATGGAAGTATTTGTCACAATCAAAGTACTCTCCATCAAAACTATAATTATAGTTTTGCACTGATACAAGATTAATTGTTGGACTAACCGCAAAATAATCATGCATAAGCATTGTAAGTTTACACTTTTTACTATTAGATAAATCCACTATTTCATCTAATAAACCAAAAAGATTAGGATAAGTTACAAGTTCATTAATAACTATTTCGTCCACGTTTATTAGTTTAATATATTCTTCTAATTCATCAATTGTATCAAAGAATATAGTTTTAGTATCTTTATTGTGGATACGTAATTCATACCTGTTTTCAAATATAATATATCTTACTTCAAGTACTATATTATCCGAATTATTCCACTTTACGATCTGCTGTTTTAAATAAGAATCTGCTCCACCACCTAAATCATGATTGAAAACAACTATCACCTTGTTATTTCCATAGTTGCAATCTATTTGCAATTTTATTGTATTTCTAAGTGGTTCCAAAGGATTTTTTTCACAGAACCGAGCTACATCAGCAAAATAATTTGGATGTTTCTTGTCTAAAGTTTTGGAGTTCTCTTCTAAAAGCTTTTGTTTTTCTTCAGATACAAAGCTACCCCCATGCTTATGGTATGCAAAAAGATTTTCTACATGAATATTATAATAATACTTCTTTGCAGCTCTTTGACACCAGTCATTTTCTTCACCAAATCCCTTTCCAAAAGATTCCTCATCCAAAAAACCAATCTCATTTATTACATTTCTATTCATTCCCATTAGGAATCCCATACCTGTAGGAACAACCGTATATCGAGGTTTAAATGCTTTAAAATAAGTGTCTATATCATCCACTGATAAACCTTTGTATATTGGATTATTTTCAGCAAATTTCGGAAAACTAAAAATAGTTGCACTATTAGCGAATGGGGTTGTGGACGCAACATTTCCATACTTAACAATTGGATACATTAGTCTTTCTAGCCATTCATCAGGTAGTTCAACATCAGTATTCACTAAAACAACATGATTATTAGACAATGAAAGACCCTTATTGACTGTTTTTACAAAACCTAGGTTTTCTTCATTGCAAACTAGTTCTACATTATCATATTTACTACTATATTCTTTCAATAATGGAAGAATTCTTTCGTCAGGACTTTTATCATCAACAAGAATGATATGACTTTTAACTTTTGTTTTTCTGATGTCAACTAAAAGTTTTTTCAGATAATCATATCCATTATATATTGGAATAATCAAGTCAATAGTATCTTCAAAATAATACTTTGTGTCATCCCCATAT
Source organism: uncultured Lachnospiraceae bacterium (assembly GCA_902774915.1). GTDB lineage: Bacteria > Bacillota > Clostridia > Lachnospirales > Lachnospiraceae > Eubacterium_Q. The sequence goes on from CACYKH010000002.1 coordinate 271,984, forward strand.
TTTATTATATCTTCCTGACCTACTAAAGAATCACCTTCACATATTTCCTTATAACGAGTAAATAGAACCGAATCTACTACACTATCACCTTTAATATTACCTATTTTAATACTGTACTCATTATCATTAACATATGCCCTAAGATACACTTCAGCCTTTCCATTAATTCTGACTATAAACTTATCATCAAAACCTGAATCATAGGCAGCAACATGGTTATATGCTATTTTTATATCTTCTCTTCTTATAGAGAAATCTAAAGACTTTTCTTTTCCCTCATCTTTTGTTTTTATAACAATTGATAATCTTTCTATTTTACTAACTGGTGCAAACATCCAGCCTGATACAGATAAAAGGCCATTAATATAAGAAAACTTTTCAATATTATATTTTATATTATTAACGTTGTTTTCTATCTTTAAATCTCGGCCTTCAAGAATCGACTTTACTATCTTTTTAGTTCCTTTTTTAGCACGATAGATATTCCATATTTTACTTCCACGAATTGAATTTAAATAAGTATCATATGCATTTAACTCCCTATCTTTCAGATAAATCGTATGCGTTTTTTCAGAAATAACATCATTTCGTTCGTCTATTATGCTATTTAAGCCACTAATCTCTTCAACTTTTTGCTCTACCTCGTTTTTAACCTCTTCAATTTTCTCTTCCTTACTTCTGAATTTATCATTAACAAAATTTATAACGTTCTCAGTTTCAATGTAATAATCATCTCTACTAATTAGCTCAATATTACCTTCAACTCTTACGGAACGAATATTTGTTCCAAAGAGATTGAACAAATAATATGGGTCATTAGTTAAGAAAACATCTGATCCATCCTGATTTATTCCATTACAATAAAACGAATCTACTTCTTCCTTGTTGATAAACATTTTTATCTCGCTACATTTACAGCAAGCCCCAACAGGATCCCATTTAATATTTAAAATTTCCAGAGAGCTATCAACATTGAAAGATACAACAAAATGACCATTTTCATCTATTTGCAATGGCGATTCCACGTGGTTTTCTTCTAAAAAACCTTCTCCACAGTCTAGATATAACGCACTTACTGGATACTCTTTCTCATAACTATCCAATACCATACTATCAACATCAATATTCAACTTTTCTTTGTTATTATTTACAAATCTATTACCACCGACATACTTATTAACAAAATTTGATTCCCAACGACGGAATACTTCTTCTGAATCTACAGTAATACCATATCTGTTTAATAAGGCTGTTCTATCAACTAGGTTGTATAATTCTGGATACTTATAGAAAAGCTCATTTATGCTTCTCCACATAAGATATTCTGATGGAATAGAAAAATCGAAAAACCACTCGTAATCGATTATTACAAGTTTATTTTCCATATCAAAAATATTATCAAGTATTAAGTCAAAACATGTACTTTTAATACATTTATATGTTTTTTCTTCCTCTTCCCTTTTTCCAAATACTTCAACAAATTGAGAGTCAACATATGGACTACGTTCTTCTAAAGCAGTTTCTGACATAAAAGTATCTTTTACCAAATCAAATAATTTGATAACAGAATCTCCGTCTTTCTTTTGAATTAATTCATATGCTTTTTTATCAAGAGATGTTTGGCTCAAAAACGGATATGTTAGTATCCCAGACTTTCTAGATCTATTCTTTAGAATACCAAACCCTTTTCCCTCATATTTAACCTCTCTCATTTTATCAATATGAGCTACACCATTTTGATTTATTGCGTACTTAGATACTTTTCTATTAGTGCCATCATTCCATATTTTTGTATAAATCTGGAACTTTTCTTTTCTATCTATGCTTAATTTTATATATTCAACATCTATCTTTTTCTTATTGCTATGATCACTTGTTAGTTCAACAAGAAAAGAGTTAGCAAATGTATCTGCAACCCCCTCCTTAGCATAGTCCTGAAGAAGCTTATTTTCATCAATTATTTCGGCATATCTTTCACTGTAATTAGGATATGGACGGCCATAAAGACTTGAATTTATAGTCCTATCTGTAAATATTTCTGTTGGATATTTATAATCTGGATATGGATAATAAAAGGCCTTATTAAAAAGACCAGCACTGATATATAAGTCTTTCAGTTCATTTTTGGAGAAAGTACGAACATTATTTATACCCCTATAATCATTAATGCCCGTAAAGTATGTATTGAGATGTGTTTCAGGATAACCCGCAAAACACCTTGCACCAATTCTATTATCTGTTGCAAGAAGAATTGTTCCACCTTCATTCAGGTGATTTTTTGCAAAAAGAAGAAGTGACTTAAATGGGTCATCTCCATCAATAAAACTAGGAGCAATTTCGAGTGCTCCTACAATAATTACATAATCAAAAGAATCCTTGATAGAATCAAGGCTATCTGAGATAATCTTCAGATTATCCTTTTCTGTATTCACGAATCTATTAATATCGGCTTTTTCTTTGTTTGGTTCAAAAGAAGTTACCGTTTTGGCTTTATCACACAAAAGACTAGTTATTGAGCCACACTCACCACCAATCTCAAGGATATCTGATTCCTCTTTAAAATCATACCAAGCCAGAAGATTTCTTCTAAGGTCAGAAAGCTGGCAAAAATACTCTTCACTTGTATTTTCAGAGAGAGCATTTTTAACACCAACTTGTTTTATTCTATTTAGCATTTCACTATAAATGGACATGATTATTTTACCTTTATAACTTTTGTTTTTGAATTCATATCATAGAACCCAACAGTATTTTTATTTGAAACAACAGTAATATTTAAAGCATCATACATTCTATCATGCGCCACAAGTTCACCATCGACATAACTTGTACAACTCATAGACAGAAGATACTCTCCACCTTGAAGATTCATCTCTTGATTAAAAGAAGCAATGTATACCTCTCCTGGATGCGCAACTTCTACACTCACCTTTTCAAGCAGAGTATTCGAACCAGTAATATCCTGCCCTTTTATGGTTTTAAAAGTGTATGTGAAAATCGGATCTTTAATCTCTTCATGGAATTCAATCTTTGTTCTCAGAGTAAACCTATCACCTTTTATCAAAGTTGTTGTTATATTTTCCTCTGAATCAAATACGCCAATATCAATGATTTTTGCTGCCATATCACCATATTCATCAATATTTGGATTAAGAATAAGGCTATCCTGCCATCTTTCTTCAGAATTGTTTACCTTTTCTTCTAGTTCTTCTGGACTTAAATCTTTTGAACTGTCATGCTCTTCCATTTCCTCGACAGTCATACCAGTCATTATCTTTTTATATTTGTTGATTATATCGATAGGTTTTCCTTCTGCTATGTTTTTACCGTGATCTAACAAAATAGCTCTGTCACAGTACTTTTCTATACTCGATAGGTCGTGGCTTACAAAAAGAATTGTTTTTCCCTGTTTTTTAAAATCTTCAAATTTTTTATAACACTTAGACTGGAAGAAAACATCACCAACCGAAAGCGCTTCATCAACTATGAGTATTTCAGGATCTATGTTGATAGCCACTGCAAAAGCAAGTCTTACAAACATACCAGAAGAATATGTTTTAACTGGCTGATTAACAAAGTCGCCGATATCTGCAAAATCCAATATATCTTGAAGCTTTGCATCTATTTCTTCTTTGCTGAAACCTATCATAGTTCCATTCAGGTAGACATTTTCTATTCCTGTATATTCCATGTTAAAGCCAGCTCCCAATTCAAGAAGAGCAGAAATACGACCATTTATCTCGACATTTCCAGCTGTTGGATTAAGAACACCTGTTATAATCTTAAGAATTGTTGATTTACCCGCACCATTGGTCCCGATTATACCCACACATTCACCCTTTTTAACATCAAAGCTGACATTATGGAGAGCATAGTGCTCCTTGTACTTCTTGGCTTTCGTAAGACCTAACGATTCCTTAAGGCGATCTGTTGGCTTATCATATAGTTTATATAGTTTTGAAACATCATCAATTTTGATTGCTATTTCATTTGACATAATTAATTCCTATAGTACATCAGCAAAATGTATCTTCAGTCTTCTAAAAATTTTAACACCTAGTCCAAAAACCAATATTGTTATCATCCAAAAGTATAAGGTCCAAAGTAGTCGGTCACCTGTCCAAAACCACTGCTTATCTAACATACTATCCCTGAATCCGCTTACAACATAATACATTGGATTCAGTTTAAAAATTTTAAGCGCCAACGGACTAAGCATAGCCTCAGCATTCCACATAATAGGCGTAAGCCATACTCCAACCTGAAGGATGAAAATATTTATAAACTGTCCTAAATCTCTAAAGAATACAACTATTGCCGAACTAAGGTACGATAATCCTAGTACAAACACGAAATTACAGAAGATATAGTAAATCAACTGTATACTGTACACTGTTGGATGATATCCCATACAAGTACATAGTATGAGTGCAAAGCCTATGAAGAAACAATGTACAAAGAAGGCTGACATAACCTTCACAAATGGAAGGATATCTATATTGAAGACTACCTTTTTAACAAGATAGTTATAGTCAGTCATTGCATTGGTTCCTCCATTCAGAGAGTCAGAAAAGAAGAACCAAGGGATTATACCTACAACTATGAATAATACGAAAGGATACTTTCCCACATTTCCAGCCTTTAATCCCACTGAGAATACAAACCAATATACAAGAATTGTTACTACCGGCTGTATAAAGGCCCATATCATTCCAAGATATGAACCTGCATACTTTGTTTTGAAGTCATTTTTTGCAAGCGTCATAGCCAGTTTTCTATTCTGGTATATCTCAACTGGTATATCAATCAGAGAGAAGAAATGAAGCAGAACATAGATTGCAATTACGTCCATAACTGCACATATTATTATGTCCAGAACTATGGTTTTACTCTTGTTTGCCTCTTTATACTTTTCAAGTAGCTGATCCTTGTGATATTCGATAAGCATATTCGAATCCACATCATCAGACTCTGCTATAAACATTTCTACAGGTTCTTCATCAGCACTTCTGTATTCTCTGTTGCTAAGTGCTACGAAGTTATCTTCCTCTGCCAGCTGTGTTAAAGGAATCTCGTACTTATAGCCTGGAAACTCTATGTACATCTCATAGACTATAGTCTTTCCTGGAATTCGACCAAAGTCAAAACGAAGATTATCATAATCCAGCGGAAAATCAAATTCTAGAGTCTGTTGATAGCCAGTGGACTGTTCATGCTCAAGATGATCACTGGTCTCCACATCCTTTTTCATCTCTGCATAACCAGTATAGTCTATCGCTTGACTGTTCGCTTCGGTAAAGTCTTCTCCAGCATTAGAATAATAGATTTCATAGGTATCATCCTTGTTGCTGAGTAGTTTGACTACAAAGCTGGCACCCTTGGTATCGATGTCAGAGTAGTCTATTTTCCAAAAAATTATTAAGTTTAGAAGTATTATTAGTACTACGAAGAGAATTCGTAGTATTTTCTTTTTTTTCATTTATACACCTCATCCGTCAGCTTCGCTGACACCTTCCCCTCAAGGGGAAGACTTAAAGGCCTCTTTCTCTTTTATATGCTGCAATTCCATCCCACTTCTGATCCTTATCAGAAAGTGTAAGGTCAGCCTCTGTCATTCCTTCTGGCATTGGCCACTCAACTCCGATTTCTGGGTCCTTCCAAAGAAGTCCTCCTTCATCGTTTGGATGATAGAAGTCTGTACATTTATAGCAGAACTCTGCATAGTCTGAAAGAACTATGAATCCATGAGCAAAGTTCTTAGGTATCATAAACTGTTTCTTGTTTTCTGCTGAAAGAAGTACCCCGTACCACTTTCCGAAAGTCTTGCTTCCTGGACGAAGATCGACTGCTACGTCGAATACTTCACCATTAACTACTCTTACAAGCTTATCCTGTGGGAATTCCTTTTGGAAGTGAAGTCCACGGAGAACCCCCTTCTTTGAAGCACTCTGGTTGTCCTGTACAAATACATAGTCCATACCAGCCGCCTTCATATCATTCTCATTGTAAGTTTCTACAAAGTATCCTCTGTCATCTCCAAATACTGTTGGAGTTATTACTTTAAGACCTTCAATTGCTACTCCATCCACTAAACAATCTTCAACTGTTATCTTTCCCATTGCTTTGCTCCTATTTATTAGTTTTATATATTTTTTAAAAGTTTCTTACTGTCCTGGCCCATCGCTATCATCTGGGATTACCCAGCTACCATCCGGCGCCTGGACAGCACCTTCTGTGTTTGCGTCTACACCACTAGAACTATTATCTCCAGGGGATACAGTCACATCACCAGGACCATTTCCATTTGACTCATCGCTTGACGATTCGTCCTCTTCTTCTATCTCTTCAGTAGTGGCTTCGGTAGTAGCCTCTGTTGTAGCTTCTGTTGTCTTTTCTTCAGTTACTTCTTCGGTAGTAGATTCTTCCTCTGCAGGTGTTGCCTCTTCTGTTTCACCATTCTGAACTGCCTCTACGGCCTTTTTACGGTCTTCTGCCGTCATTCCTGGCATCTCGGTTGGATCAACTGTGAAAGGTGTACAGCTAACGCCGTAATCATTCTCAGCGTTAGGATCAATACCTAGTTTCTGGCAAACTTCATCATAGTAGGTGTTAAGTACCCATATCTGAGTTGAACCAGGTACATATGTATAATTATTAACTATGAAGTAATAAGCATCTGGCGCATAATCTGCCATGTTGTATCCCCAAGATTCATAACCTATCTGGAACATAACAACTCTTGTTGGATTCTTTTTGAATTCTTCAATCTTTTGACATCCTACAGCTTCCCACATCCATGGTGTACTTACTGCAGGACCTGTTGTAACCTGCTTGGTTACCCATGGAATAGTATCACAAACGTTTGTCTGCCAGATTCTCTCATCCTCATCTGTTATAGCATCAACTATATCTGTATCAGCCTGATAGAAGTTTGTTTCGTATCCTTTTATGAAATTGATCATAAGAGGAAGGTCTGTAACGTATATCAAGCAGAAAATTACTGATATAACCGCAATAGCTGCTTTTGAGAAAACTGATCTCTTATCATACTTCTGCCAGTTCTTAAACATATATGTAACAAATACATAGGCTCCAACAAGGGATATTATTCCTATGAATGTTGCGCCGTGGTAGTTATAGAAGCCTCTTCCACCGAAAGAGAAGACATATAAATAAACTGTGAAGCCGGCTATAAATCCGTTTGTTCTTCCCTTTCTGTATGCAAGATAGATACCACATCCAAGAAGGAATACTTCAGCTATGTATATAATTCCAACTACATCAAATCCGAATCCAAAAAAGTGTCCGGATAGTACAGTGATAGGGGCCACGAAGGAAGAAAGGATGTTTCCTCCAAGGCCAGCCATATACTTTGGATAATACAGCCTGTTAATTGTGTAAGCACAGAATCCGAAATCATGGAATGAATGTGTAGCTAACATGTAGATAAACATGATAACCCATGGGATAGCAACTATTCCAAAAAGTCTGCCATAACGCTTTAACATCGTTGTCCACCATGTCTTTGCGTCATCACCACGTTCTCTTCCCCATTTTATTTCGAGTAACAGAACTCCGAGTCCAAGGTAGAACAAAGGGAAGATATTTATAAATGCTGTTCCGAAGGATAATAAAACTGCTATGCTCATTCGAATACAGCTTCCCAGGTCTATATCCTTCTTTTTAAGGAATACCAGGAATTCCAGAAAGAATATCTCTGCACCTATTATTGCCACATGCTCTGAAAGAATCTGTGTAGCAAAGTCATAGTGCTGAAGCATTGCATGATATACAAAAGGCATTAATATAAATACCCATTTATTTACATATTCTCTGTAGATAAAGATAAAGGCTGTCCAGAATGCAGCGAACATGATATAGAAGTAGAGTCTCTGCATTGCAACTGTGTGGGCTCCCAGATGCCAGAATAGTGCACTTAAGAAATAAGTGATTGGCATGTGCTGAGAAGCAAGGTCGCGGTAGAGCACTTTTCCTTTAACAAGTTCGAAAGCGACTGTATAGATATCCATCTCGTCTGGATCGAACCATACTTCGTACATGTATTTTAGTTGGATGAATAAGAAGAGGAGGAATATGCCGATTGCAAAGAAGATGGTTTTCTTATTCAGCTCGAAGCTTTGACTCTTCTTTGCTGGTTTCTCTTCTTTCTTTATCTTTTGCACATTCTCTTTTATTTTTTCATCCATAGCAGTCTTGTCTACCTTAATGCTCTTAAGTCTGTCGCTTGCTGTTGTTACTGCTTTCATTTCTTCTGACATTTTTTCTCCTTCATGACGACAAGTCAGATGGGACCAGATCTCCAGACTTATCGAAGATAAGTCGGAGAGATCTGGTCCCACTGACTTATCTGTTTATTGGTTAGTTGTTGGTTTTCTATTGTAATAACATACACTTTAGTCTATACCAAGCTTTTCGCAAGCTTCAGTGTAGTAACTGTTTAACACCCAGACCTGGTTTGAGTCAGGGATGTATGTGTAGTTTTCTTTTATGTATGTATACGCTTCTGGGGCGTAGTCTGACATTTTGTTACCCCAGGATTCGTAGTTGTCTTCAAATATTATTACACGGGCAGGATTTTCTTTGTAGGCTTCGAATTTTTCTGAACCTACAGCGTCCCACATCCAAGGTGTACTGATTGTTGGACCCTTGGTTACTCTGAGAGATCCCCAGGACACTGAATTGCAAACATTTGTCTGCCAAATTCTCTCGTCTTCGTCTGTGATAGTTTTTACTATCTCGCACTCTTTCTTGTAGCCGTTCATATCTTCCATCTTTAAGAAGTGGAAAATACTATGAAGGTTTTCTGAGAAGGATGCCACGAAGAGACAGCTCATAAATACGAGAAGGAACTTCTTTCCTTCGCTCTTCTTCTCGAAGGCCTCTTTACTTTCATATAGGTATGTGACCATTGCATATACAGTTACCAGAGTAGCCGCTCCAATAAAGGTCACTGTATGGAAGCTGTAAAGACCTCTGATTCCCAGAGATGAGACAAACATGAATACTGTAATTCCTGCTATCCATCCTTTTGTTTTTACAAGCTTGTAGGAGGTGAATATCAGGCATCCTACAATAAAGAGTTTCAGGATATACAGAGTGTTGAAACCTTCAAATGAGAATTCGTTTATATACTCTGCTATTCTTGTTATACCCACGTCGAACATATTCATTGGTTCGGCGCCGATATTGGCCATATATCTTGGATAGTATTCTCTATTTACTGTATAAGCATCCTTTATGAATGCTCCAACTGAGTGTGTGGCCAACATATATATTAGTAGCGCTATCCATGGGAGAGCTACTACTACAACTAGTCTTATGTATGTTTTTGCCAGACTAGATTGTTTCCTATTGTTGTTATTATCTTCTGTTTCTTTATTTTTTGCTTCTTTAACTCTTGACTCTTTTGTACTGCTTCTGTACCAGGCAATTTCCAGTAGGATAACTCCTATAACCATATAGAAGACTGCATAGATATCAACGAAGGATACACCAAAAGTAAGGATTACTCCCAGACTAATTCGGATACAGCTTGCCAGACTGACCTGCCTTTTATCAAGGAACATCAGGAATTCCAGCAGGAGCATCTGGGCTCCAATTACCGCGATATTCTCAGAAAGAATCTGAGTACCGAAGTCAAGATGTTGTATTATAGCAAAATATGCGAAGGGTTGCAAAAATAGAACCCATTTGTTTACGTGTTTTTTGTAGATAAAGATGAACGCTGTCCAGAATGCCGCGAACATGATGTAGAAGTAAAGTCTTTGAAGGACTGTGCTGTGAGCGCCCAGCGCATAGAAAATCATGCTTATTACATAGGACCATGGCATATGCTGAGATGCTATCTCTGAGTAAAGGACTTTACCCTTAAACATCTCAAAGCCCGTACCATAGATATCCAACTCATCTGGGTCGAACCAGGTCTCACCTATGTATCGCATCTGGATCAGCATATAGATACAGAAGATAGCTATTATCATCAGAACTGTTCTATTCTTTTTTGATTTACCTTCTGTTCCCATTTGTCTTCCCAAAATATGTCAGAGCTGTTTTTAGTCCATCTGACTTATCACACATTTACATTTTCTATAAGTCTCTTTATCAATTTTCAGGTACTCATCACAGAATTCCTGTTCAGTTATGCCTACTCTTTTCAGGTAGTCATTATAATATTCTTCTACTTCGTCGCTTGGTTTGAGGCTTGAGTCATAGTCAATACTGCCGTCAGCCAGACCACTTGCGACATCACCAATGGTTATTCCATCTATGTAGTTATCGTGAATTATCATAGGATAATGATAGATGGTTCCTCGGTATGCTGTGCTTTCTTCTTTATCGCCTATATAGTAGTATAGGCCGGCGCTTTTGAGATACGGTTCTTCTGTGATTCCAATCTCCTCAAAGTAAGGAATGAAACAAAGAGTAGCACGGTCCGTCATTTTCTCTTTATCTATCAAATCTCCAGGTACATCCTCTGCGGAATCTCCTGAATAACCCCACATACTTTCTATTTTTAGTCCTTCGCTGCCCTCTACAAATGGGTCGCAAATTTCTCGACGGTCTTTCTCTGGGAACCAAGCTATAAATGTATAACCAGAATTACCTTCGAAATGAACACCAGTCTCAGGTCCATGTTCTTCTCCAGGGAAGTACACTACACTTGAACCGTCGTATCCTATATCTTCCAAGGTTTTATCAAATGCCTTATCCAGCCAGGCATACTGATAGTTTGTCACAAAGCCATCCCCAAAATAATTCATAACAAAGCTTTCATAATTCATGGTGTGATGACCGATGGATATCTGATTAAAATAATGCCTGGTAACAGGATCTATAGTTATAAAGCTTTCTATTGTAAGTAGTACTGCAAGAAATGCTATTACTATACTGTATGCAACGCCTGTCCACTTATACTTTATGCCTTCTGCCATAGTATCAACCATTAATACAGTCACCATGGCCAGCGACACTGCAAAGAAAGTATTATACCTTTCCATAAGAGGCATTTCTACGAAAACACCGAAGCAGCCAAAGGCAATCATTGCCCCAATAATGCCAACCACGAGCATAGTGCGGTCTTTTCCAGTATTTTTTGAAGTGTTTTTTTCAGCTGTCTCTGTATCCTTATCTGCATTTCTTCTAGCTACATATCTTGTGATAACCACAATTATACTGATCAGAAGGACAGCGCTAAGTATCCAGGCAAAATTAGTAAATAGATACAGCTTAATATTGAATGATACATACGGATAGTTGAATCCAAGTTGTATATGGTCAACTCCTGTTTTAGCCTCCACTTTTTCAGACCAATTGGCTCCCTTGAAGAAATAACCCAGTACAAAAATAATGCCCGTAATAATAGCCACAAAGAAGTCTGTGGAAACATATTTCTTTTTCCCATCCTCTTCGCGAGGATTTATAAATCTATAAATAATTCTAGCTCCATAGAAGCCAAAAACTATTAACGCTGCCATTTCCTTTGAGAAGCACATCATTATAAGCATAAAAGCTTCGAGGATATGTTTCTTATGCGCCCCAAAATATAAGGCGAAAATAAAGAATAATGCCACATAATAATCTGGCGTACAATATACCGACAGTCCTAAAAATACAGGAACCGCCCCAACCAGAAGCGCTGCAAGAGCGGCCTTTACCTCACTCATACGAGCTGTTTTTCTGAAAACTGCATATAGCGCCATTACTGCCAGAACGGAAAATCCGATCTGCCACAGTGTATATAAGACCACATTTCTATTAGAAATGAATAGTGGAATTGCTATGAACGAACTAAATCCGTAATTCAGATGATATGCTATTGTGAACTGGTGATAGAAACTACCGAGTGTGAATGCATAATCCTTAACGGATGTTCCAACTGTGTAAAAGTATTCACCGGCATCCCATCTTTGGAATGTTCCGATCATCGGAAAACGCAGTGCCAAGGATACAATTGCCACTATGCTTAGCGCTATTATATCCTTTGTTTTATTGGAAGAAGTTTTGGTCTCTTCTGTTTCCGTATTATCTGATGACTTATCTCTGCCCGCCAGGAAAATCATTACTACTGATGTAATTAAGGCTATTCCAAGCATTAAGAAACAAGTCAACGGGAAGAGCTTTAAGCCTTCACTTTTATGCAGGCTTGCATTTCCCAAATATGCGGCTATATGAAATATTGCAGGGTATAACAAAACAATTGACAGCTGTGAAGCAATGCTGTATATCCTTTTATATTTATTCATTACGCTACCTTATCGTCGTTCGCACTTCCTTGTCATTTTCGAAATTAATTCTTTCCTCTTCGATTACGAGAGGACGGTTCATTATTCTTTTATTCATGCTCATGATGTACTCACCCATGAATCCGATGGAGAAGATTTGTACCGCTCCAAGGAAGGACATGAGGATGATAAGTGGTGCCATACCTGCATCAAACTTATACCAGTTGAGCAGCTTCATTACCAGGTAAACAATTCCTACTATCACGCTGGCCAGTGATACGAATGCACCGAAGAAGGTACATATTCTGAGGCCGATTTTTGTGTAGGATGTGATGGACAGCATCGCTGCATCGTAGAGTGTATAGAAGTTGTTATGTGTTTTACCGGCTCTACGCTTTGGCTGTTCATACTCTATTTCTTTTCTTGCAAAGCCAAGCTCTGCAACTATACCACGCATGAATGGGGTTGGGTCGTTGAGGTTTCTGAGAACCTCTACAAACTCTCTGTCATAAAGACCCGAACCTGTGAAGTGTTCAATCTGTTCTACATCTGAGAACTTTTTAACAAACTTATAGTAGCTGGATCTAAGAGCATACATAAGCTTGTTCTCTTTACTTGAAGTCTTTATTCCGATTGCTATCTTATAGCCCTCTTCCCATGCCTCAAGATACTGAGGAATGAGGTCCAACGGATCCTGGAAGTCGCAGACCATTGTGATAACACAGTCGCCTGTGGTCTGGAGCATTCCATAATATGGCGAATTGAACTGTCCAAAATTCTTTGCATTGAAGATAGCCTTAACGTGCTTGTTACGCTTGCATATCTCACGCAGAAGCGGACGAGTATTGTCCGAAGAATCGTTGTCAATGAAGAGAAGCTCATAATCATACTGAGGGAGCTTGGTCTCGAATAATTCTTTTATTTCATTACTCATAGGTACTACATTTTCTTCTTCGTTGTAGCACGGTATCATGACACTTACTTTTTTCTTCAACATAGTTTGACCTCTATTATTTCTATAATTCGGTTGATCCTTCTGATTCCTTGACAGCTTCGATGGTCTTTCGGATGCCCTCTTCAAAGGTTGTCTCTGGTTTGTAGCCTGTATCAGCTACAAGTTCTGTTATATCCGCTGCCAGGTGCATAACCTGGTCTGGATAGTATTCCATTTCGCCAATTCCAACATCCAGTGTTGGGTCAATGGCATCTCTTATTGCATAGATATATTCTCTAAGGAGTCTCTGCTCACCAGAGCCCACTGTATAGTACTTCTGGTCAACTCCCTTTTCAGCTACTGCTACGAGGGCTTTTGCACAGTCCTCTGCATACATATAGTCCCAAACCTGCTCTGCGGGGGTGAACTTCATTCTCTCGCCCTTCAGCATTGTCTTGACCGCAGACATGACCATGGTGTACTCATTATCACCGGGACCGTAGCAACTGAGAATTCTGCACCAGTTGAACTTCATTCCCAGATGCTTGCATTCAAGACCTGCAAGCTTTCCTGCAGCAAGCTTAGCTATTCCGTATCCAATGATAGGATCCTTTGGAAGCTCGTCTGAAAGCTTTCCGCTTACTATTCCGAACTCTGCCTGTGAACCCGCTCCAACGAAAGTTTTACAACCAGCTTCGTATGCAAGGTGCACAGCATCCAATGTTGCCTTTATATTATCTGCCTGCTTAGCCGCCTCGTTTCTTCCTGTTCCAAAAGTATAAGCCCATCCTGAGTGGAAGAAGGTATCATGTTCCCAACCAAGCTTATCTCTCAGGGTTTGGAGTTCATCTAAACTACACTCAACTATACTGAGCTTGCCCGGTTCTGTTACTTCGGTCTTTCCTAGAAGAACCTCTTCGCCAGCCTTCTGTTCTGCACGTTCTAAGTTTTTTATTTTCTCTGACATCGGGCGGATGATAGCTGTTACATTAACTCCCTGCTGAAGCAGCACCTTAACTATGTGGGAGCCTATCATACCCGTTGCGCCAGTAACTATCGCATTTTTCATTTTATCTGTCCCGTTGACTTATTTTGCTACAGCTTCGTGGATTGTCTTGCTCATGTAAGCGAGTTTCTCTTCTGTCATTCCTGGGTAAACTCCTACCCAGAAGCTATTCTCCATGATGAAATTAGTTGTATCAAGTGAGCTTGCTACTCTGTAAGCATCAGTTCCTCTTATCTGATCGAAGCATGGATGAAGTGTGAGGTTTCCGCTAAAGAGAAGTCTTGTCTGAACATTATGCTCCTCGATATATTTTGTAACTTCATTTCTCTTAAGTCCAGATTCTGGCTTAACGCTGATAAGGAAGCCGAACCATGATGGTTCTGAATTCTCTGTTGCTTCTGGAAGGATAAGCTTATCCTCGAGATCTGAAAGAGCTTCTCTAAGATATTTCCAGTTTGCTTTTCTCTTCTCGATGAAGCTTGGGAATTTCTTCAGCTGCTCAACACCTACTGCAGCCTGCATATCTGTAACTTTAAGGTTATATCCAAAGTGACTATATACATACTTGTGATCGTATCCTGCAGGAAGCTCGCCATACTGGCCGTCGAATCTATGTCCGCAGAAATTATCTCTTCCTGATGGGCAAACGCAGTCGCGTCCCCAGTCACGAAGACTCTTTGTTATTTTGTTGAGAAGTGGATTATCTGTATAAACGCATCCGCCCTCACCCATTGTCATGTGGTGTGGTGGATAGAAGCTGCTAGTTCCGATATCTCCCCATGTTCCGGAGAACTTTGTAGTGCCATCGATAGTGTACTTTGTACCGAGGGCATCGCAGTTATCCTCAACGAGCCAGAGGTTGTTCTTATCGCAGAACTCTTTAACAGCCTTTAGATCGAATGGATTTCCAAGTGTGTGTGCGATCATCACAGCCTTGGTCTTATTTGAAAGAGCACCTTCAAGAAGTGAAGGGTCAATGTTGTATTCTGGAAGCTTAACGTCCACGAAAACAGGAACTGCACCGTACTGAAGAATTGGTGTTACTGTTGTAGGGAATCCTGCAGCAACTGTAATAACCTCGTCTCCTGGCTTAACCTGTCTATCTCCAAGAAGTGGAGATGTGAGCGTCATGAAAGCAAGAAGGTTTGCTGATGAACCACTATTTACAAGGTTTGCAAACTTTACTCCAATCCACTCAGCGAAGTTCTTTTCAAACTCATCTGAAAATCTTCCTGTTGTGAGCCAGAAATCAAGAGTTGCATCTGTGAGGGACATCATTTCCTTCTCATCGTAGACTCTTGATGCGTAGGCTACTCTGTCGCCTTCCTCAAAAGGTTTCTCCTGTTCTGGTTTCTTGAACTGGTTGTAATAATCTGCAACCAGACTCTTTATCTCTTCTCTTGCTTCTTGTTCATTATTCCACTTTGCCATTTTTATCTTTTCCTCTTTATATTTTATTATTTGAAGAATTCTTCTATCTCAGCCCGCATTTCTTCTGCAACCGAGCCAGGGTCAGCGATTCGGCGCTTTGAGAACTGCACGACCATCTCAATCGCCTTGTCGATGTTCCATACTGGCTTCCAGCCGAAGACACTCTTTACGAGTGAGCAGTCAAGCTTCAGGAAGTTTGCTTCGTGAGGGCCACCGTCATGCTTGTTAATCCATGATACTGAACCCCAGTCCTTGCCATCACTTGTGTTCGCATTCCAGGATGCGCAGAACATATTTACTATATCGCCTGTTGTTACACAGTCGCAGTCATCAGGTCCTACATTGTAGAAGCCTGCTTTTTCCTTATCTTCGTACTGAGCTTTAGCAATCGTAAGGTACATATTGAGAGGCTCAAGCACGTGCTGGTATGGACGGGTTGAATAAGGGTTTCGAACTATGATTGTTCCATCCTCAGGATTTCCCGTCTTGATCATTTTCTCTGCTGCTCTTACGCAGTCAGGGATTATTCTATCAGGAGCAAAATCCCCTCCGCCGATTACATTTCCAGCTCTTGCAGTTGATACTGCAACGTCCATGTATTTGTAGAATGAATTGATGTAGCTGTGAGTTACCAGCTCTGAGCAGGACTTTGAGTTCGAATATGGGTCGTAGCCATCGAGTGGCTCGTTCTCTCTGTAGCCCCAGCTCCATTCATTATTCTTATAAACCTTATCAGTTGTTACGTTCAGGAAGGACTTAACACTCTTTGTCTGGCGCACTGCCTCGCAAATGTTAACTGTTCCCATAACGTTTGTCTCATATGTTCCAACAGGGTCTTTGTAAGACTCGCGAACGATTGGCTGAGCTGCCAGGTGAAGAACTATCTCTGGCTGAACATCAGCAAAAACCTGCATGAGCTTTTCGCGGTCTCTGATATCTCCAATCACATGATTAATTTTCTCGGCAATGCCTGCTTCTTCGAAGAGGCTTGGAGTTGTTGGTGGTTCAAGAGAATAACCAGTTACATCCGCACCTGCTCCAATGAGGATCTGGCAAAGCCAGGAGCCCTTGAAACCGGTATGGCCGGTTATGAGAACCTTTTTATTTTTGTAGAATTCTAAGTCTTTCTTAGTCATATTTTTATCCTTAGTTTTTCATCTAGTGCCATGTCACTACGTGACATGATATCAACTCCATTTCATCCATGGGGCTTTGTTTGTTTCGATAAGTTCGTTCAGCTTGTCCATTTCACGTTTTGTATCCATGCATTGCCAATATCCATCGTACTGGTACGCTACGAGCTGGCCATCAGCAGCCATCTGCTTCATAGGTCCCTGCTCGAATACCGTAGTGTCATCTTCAAGGTAGTTGAATACTTCTGGTTCAAGAACCATATATCCACCATTTATACGAGCGCTGTCATCATCTGACTTCTCTCTGAAGCTTGAGATTGTATTGTCGTCCTCAATATCGAGGATTCCGAATCTCTGTGTCAGCTGGATAGCTGTGATAGTTGCTATCTTGCCATGGCTCTTATGGAACTCAAGAAGCTCTTTGATGTTGATATCGCAAACGCCATCTCCATATGTCAGCATGAATGTTTCGTCGCCAACATAGTCCTTGATTCTCTTAATACGTCCGCCAGTCATTGTGTTTAGGCCTGTATCTACGATTGTAACCTTCCAAGGCTCTGCAACGTTACTGTGAACGGTCATCTTGTTATCATTTGAAAAGTCGAATGTAATATCTGAGTTGTGAAGGTAATAGTTCGCAAACCATTCCTTGATCACGTGCTGCTTATAACCAGCACAGATTACAAACTCATTAAATCCATAGTAGGAGTATTCTTTCATTATGTGCCAAAGTATTGGCTTTCCACCAATCTCAATCATTGGCTTTGGCTTGAGGTGACTTTCCTCACTTATTCTTGTGCCGTATCCCCCGGCTAACATTACAACCTTCATATGCTTCTCCTTAAAGATTTTTTATTCTATCGATTGCTTCAACAGTGTTCTCGTAACTTCCAAATGCAGTGAGTCTAAAGTGTCCTTCACCACTTGGTCCGAAGCCTGAGCCCGGAGTTCCGACTACATTTGCCTTCTCAAGAAGGAAGTCGAAGAATTCCCAGCTGGTCATATTGTCTGGAGTCTTGAGCCAGATGTAAGGTGCGTTAACGCCGCCTGACACTGTGTAGCCCGCACTCTTCAGTCCTTCCAGAATGCATTTTGCATTCTTCATATAATATGCAATCTGCTCGTTTGTCTGTCTCTGTCCTTCTTCTGAGAAAACAGCCTCGCCTGCCTTCTGCACGATGTATGGAGCACCGTTAAACTTTGTTCCGTGGCGTCTAGCCCACAGCGAGTGGAGCATATTGCCATCGGCATCCTTGATGTCCTTTGGAATTACTGTGTATCCAAGTCTTGTTCCTGTGAAACCAGCATTCTTGGAGAATGATCTGATTTCAATGGCACATGTACGAGCACCCTCGCACTCATAAATGCTGTGAGGAACATCCGCCTCGGAAATGTAAGCCTCGTAAGCAGCATCATAGATGATGACTGCATTTACTTTATTTGCATAATCTACCCATTCCTGAAGAGCATCCTTAGTGATGGTTGCTCCCGTTGGGTTATTAGGGAAGCAGAGATAAATAACATCTGGCACACGGTTGTCACTGCCGAAACCGTCCTGTCCCTTTGGAAGCTCAGGCGCATAGCCATTCGCTGCCGTACATGGCATATAGATAACATCGCTCCAAAGTCCTGTCTCTGCATCATATGTTCCGGTTCTTCCGGCCATAACATTTGTATCTACATAAACGGGATATACAGGGTCGCACACTGCAACCTTAACATCCTTCGCAAAAATCTCCTGAATATTTCCTGAATCCGACTTTGCGCCGTCGCTGACAAATACCTCATCAGCCTTGATGTCAGCGCCCAGCGGCTTAAATGCCTTCTCAACTATTGTCTCTCTCAAGAAGCTGTAACCAAGGTCTGGAGCGTAGCCCATAAATGTTTCTGCATTTGCCATCTCATCTACTGCACTGTGCAGCGCCTCAATAACTGCTGGGCAGAGTGGCTGAGTTACATCGCCAATACCAAGTCTGATAATCTTCTTATCTGGGTTAGCCTCGCTGAAGGCATTAACCTTCTTAGCGATCGTCGAAAATAAATAGCTACCTGGTAACTTTAAATAATCCTGATTTACCTTTATCATAATTTCTCCCTTTCAAATGTTACTTAGGGTCTAGAACTCGAAGGTTCCTTCATAGACTGTTGTTGCTGGTCCTGTCATAAATACTAGATTTTCACTACGATCCCAGCGGATCTTTAAGTCTCCGCCGAGAAGGGACACGGTTACTTCATCTTCTGTGTGTCCATTAAGTACACACGCTACTGCTACTGCGCAGGCGCCAGTTCCACAGGCTAGGGTCTCGCCTGACCCGCGCTCCCACACACGCATTTTTACATGCTCTTTATCTATTATCTGAACGAACTCTGTATTGATACGTTCAGGGAATAGTCTGTTGTTTTCAAAGAGTGGACCCTGCTTCTCAACTGGGAAGTTATCCACGTCATCAACGAACACTACGCAGTGTGGATTTCCCATGGAAATGCAAGTTCCTGAATAGAAGGAATCCTCTACTACGATGGACATTCTAATTGCAACCTTCTCGTCAGGATTCATGCCAACATCTTTTACTGGGTTAACCTCGATAACCTTTGAAAGTTTAGCTGGTACAAAGCCTTCTGACATAATGATTGGTATCTTGTCCGGTTCAAAGATTGGCGAACCCATGTTTACTGTTGCAGCTGATACAACATAACCATTGTTTGAAACTGCTTTATATCCTTCAACCTCATCAACAGGTTTAACTGTAAGGTTCAATGTCTTTACGCCCGACAAAGTCTCGATTGTTACAATCTTTTTGTCAGTCAGACCATGATCATAAACATACTTTCCAACGCAGCGGATTCCATTTCCGCACATCATGCCACGGGAACCGTCTGCATTGTACATATCCATCATAAAATCCGCCTTCTCACTTGCACGTATGAGTATCAGCCCATCGGAGCCGATGCCAAAATGCCTGTCACTGACAAGCACTGCGAGTGATGACGGATCATCTATATTTTCCTCTATTGCGTTTACATATACATAATCATTTCCAATGCCATGCATCTTCGTGAATTTCATGTTTTTCCATCCTTCTGTCCACCCCGAAAAATCGCTGTCAATGGACGTAAAAATTCAAACTACATTTTACCACATAACACTATGTTTTCAAAGCGTTTTCTTACTATTATATGCGATAAAAAAATACATATTTTTTGGCACATTTTTTGCGCATAAAAATAACGTGGCAATCTAATGATTACCACGTTACTAAATGTCATTTTATTACTCGATTACGTAAGGGATGAGTGCTACCTGTCTAGCTCTCTTAACAGCTACTGTAAGCTCTCTCTGGTGCTTTGCACAGTTACCTGTGATACGACGAGGAAGAATCTTTCCTCTCTCAGAGATGTACTTTCTAAGTAAGTTAGCATCCTTGTAATCAATCTTCTGATTCTCATCTGAGCAGAATACGCAGACCTTTCTTCTTCTATGCATAGGTCTTCTTCTCATAGGGGCTGCTCCGCCCTCTTTGTTATTATATGGCATTATTTCATCCTCCATTACTTCTTAAATGGCAGATCATCATTTACGCCCTGAGGAATGTTCATAAATCCCTCTGCGCTTGCAGCGTCAGTAGATGGGGCATCCTGTGGAACATATCCACCACCCTGTGAGTCTGAGCTTGCCTTACTTTCAGCAAATTCCTGCTCTTCAACTACTACCTCTGTTGTATAAACCTTCTGACCGTCCTTATTTGTATAAGAACCAGTCTGGATGCGTCCTGTAACAGCAATCTTTGTACCCTGATGCAGGTACTTCTCAGCGAATTCTCCCTGTCTGCCGAATGCAACACATGAGATGAAATCTGCTGTCTGCTGATCATCAGAACCATTTCTTCTAGCAAAACGTCTGTCTACTGCAAGTGTGTATCTAGCTATTGCAAGCTGATCGCCACTCTGTGAATTCGAATATCTAACATCTGGATCTCTTGTAAGACGACCCATTAAAATTACTTTGTTCATCAGGAATCCTCCTTATTCTAACTAAGCGTCCTGCTTAACAATTAAGAATCTGATGACGTTCTCGTAGATTCGAAGATGTCTTTCGATAAATGCTGGAGCATCTTCTGGGCCTTCGAAATGTACGAAATAGTAATAGCCCTCTAACATATCCTGAATCTCGTATGCAAGTCTCTGCTTACCCTTGTCGTCGATATCTGTGATAGTACTTCCAGACTTAGCGACACGGTTCTTTACTCTCTCGAGAGTAGCAGTTCTTGCCTCGTCATCAATCTTAGAGCTAAGAACTAACGCGATCTCATACTTATTCATCTTTTGCACCTCCTTATGGACTTTTTGGCCTCCGCCGTGCAAGGCAGAAACAAGGTTTTGTAAAAAACGTTACAGATAACAAAAAATAGCGGATAATCCGCTATTTATTGCATTTCGGAGAATTTATATTCCCCTAGTGCCCAGAGCCGGAATCGAACCAGCGACACGAGGATTTTCAGTCCTCTGCTCTACCAACTGAGCTATCTGGGCTAAATAAAGAGCGAGTAGCGGGGATAGGATTTGAACCTATGACCTTCGGGTTATGAGCCCGACGAGCTTCCAGACTGCTCCACCCCGCGTCGATAAAAAAATGGAAGGTGGTGGATTCGAACCACCGAAGCGTTGCGCAACAGATTTACAGTCTGCCCCCTTTGGCCACTCGGGAAACCTTCCAAAAAAAAGAGCCGATATTCGGACTCGAACCGAAAACCTGCTGATTACAAATCAGCTGCTCTGCCAATTGAGCCATATCGGCATATCTTATGGGGCCTACAGGGCTCGAACCTGTGACCCTCTGCTTGTAAGGCAGATGCTCTCCCAGCTGAGCTAAGACCCCTAATATTCAGAATCGACCCAGACGAGACTCGAACTCGTGACCTCCGCCGTGACAGGGCGGCGCTCTAACCAACTGAGCCACTGGGCCTTATTACGATTTATTCAAATCGCTGCACTTTTTTCGTCAGTGCAAGGTACATTGTACCTTCAAAACTTCATACAGTCAATAATTTTTTTTCAAGACATTAGTATCTTACCTAAAATTAGGAAAAGCTCACGACCTATTAGTACACCTCAGCTAAACATGTTGCCATGCTTACACCCAGTGCCTATCAACCTCGTAGTCTTCGAGGGGTC
>CACYKH010000003.1 GCA_902774915.1 uncultured Lachnospiraceae bacterium
GTAGAAACCTGTACACTCAAGTACTACATCTACACCAATCTCTCCCCATGGAAGCTCGTTAGCGTCTGCCTTAGCATAGATCTGAAGTGTCTTGCCATCAACAGTGATTGTGTTAGCATCATCATCAGCCTCAACTGTATGAAGATTCTCGCCGATCTTTCCAGCGTATCCACCCTGTGCTGTATCATACTTCAGAAGGTGAGCAAGCATTGAAGGCTTTGTAAGATCGTTGATTGCAACTACCTCATATCCCTCAGCGCCGAACATCTGTCTGAATGCAAGACGTCCAATACGTCCAAATCCATTAATCGCTACTTTTACTGCCATTTTGTAAATCCTCCTAAGATTTTATTATATTGATGAATGCCGGCAGATAATGAATCAAACCAGCTAAACATTCTGCCTTAATATAATAACTTTTTTTAGGTCTTATTTCAAGACTGGATTTACCAATTTCGGTAAAATAAATAGCATTTTTCACGAATTATTTTGTTTAAATTGCACTTAGTTTTCTGTAATAAATTTATGTCAACTAATATTCCCAACTTTCAACTAGAGCAAACTTCACATATATGGTAGAATAAGTCACTAGGGACAGATTATGAGGTTAGTATAATGAAAGTAAGAACGGATTATCATTTACACTCGCAGTTTTCGAGTGATTGTGAAACAGATATATATGAAATAGTAAAGACGGCTCAGGAAAAGGGGCTTAGTTCTTTATGCTTTACGGATCATAATGATCTGGATTTTCCTGATACTCTTGAAAAGATAAAGTTTGATCTGGACATTACGAATTATATCGATACTCTTTCAAAGCTCCGCGAGGAATATAAGGATAGTTTTGATATAAGGATTGGTGTTGAGCAGGGACTGATGCCTTCTACATGCGAAGCCCTGAGTAATTATTCCAAAGAGCATAGTGGACTGGACTTTATCATCTGCTCTTCTCACGTAGTAGACGGGATGGACCCTTACTATCCAGAAGGCTGGAAAAATCCTGATGGAAGTTATAAGGATGAGAACGAATTATATACTAAGTATTTTGAAGACATGCTTTATATAGTAAAGAATTTTAATGACTATAATGTTTATGGTCATATGGATTATATCTTCCGCTATGGTCCTGACAAAAAAGAAGGTTTTAAAAAGGTCACGAATGAAATATTTTGTAACCTCTACTTTCCTAAGTATAAAGATGTAATCGCCGAGATACTAAAAACAATAATAGAAAATGGCAAGGGAATTGAAATAAATACCGGAAGTCTTTACAGAGGTATGGACTATGCCCATCCTCATATCGAAATCCTTAAGCTTTACAGGGACTTGGGTGGTGAGATTCTGACCTTCGGAAGCGATGCTCATGACCTTGAGCATATAGGCTACAAAATTGAAGAAGCTGCCGAATTGGCAAAGTCCATAAATTTTAAAGCTTATTGCACATTCAAAGATTTAAAACCAGCATTTCACGATCTATAAAAATCAAGGGCATATCAAAATGATATGCCCTTTTCATTATTCATCATTTACTACTGTTATGCTAAATGCGCCCGGTCCGAAACTTGTTGCTACAACTGGATTAGTCTGGACAAAGTAAATCTTTTTGAAATTATGCTTCTCTTTTATCAGGCTTTTAATATAATCAAGATCTTTCTTTGAAAGACCTACATAGTTCACAAAGACAACTTCTTCACTTAGATTATTGTACATCAAAGCTTTATGAACAAATCTTTTCCACACTCTTTCCGATGATCCAAAGAGCATACCAGCCATTTCGATTTTTCCATTCTTTGTATAGGAGAAT
The DNA here is from genome assembly GCA_902774915.1 of uncultured Lachnospiraceae bacterium. GTDB lineage: Bacteria > Bacillota > Clostridia > Lachnospirales > Lachnospiraceae > Eubacterium_Q. The sequence goes on from CACYKH010000003.1 coordinate 1,805, forward strand.
GGTCTCAGCATAAGTGACTTCATGAATCCTGCATAATTTGTGCTGACAAAACCAGCTCTTGCCAGATAATCCATGTTATCTATCATAATGCTATTCTTAATTCTTTCTTTTAGCTTGCCAAGTCTAAGTACAACTTCTTCAACACCCATACCAGCTTCTATCATACGGCAAGCAAAAATTGCCACAAGACCCTGACCACTTCCCATATGACGACTATCAAATACAGTAACGTTATCAAAGGATTCAGCTGCTTCCATAGAATATTTGTATGGATGATGTTCCATGTCAGATGACATTGTAATATGTATTATATTATTTGCTGTTGTAAGATTCTCAGCAAAGAATTTCTCATAATCATCCGGCTTTGGAGAACGGGTAACGACCTTATTATTAGGATCAGCCATATATTCCATAAGACCTGTTGTATCTATATCAATACCCTCTCTGAACATACCTTCAGAAGTCTTGACCTTATGATTTATAACTGTAATCCTATACTTATCAAGTATTTCCTGAGTAAGATTACATGTACTTTCAGTAGTAATAGCAATCCTTCTCTTTCGCTGACTCTCCTGCATCATGGAGATTGCATCTCCAGTTTCAAGACCACTGGAATCTATAACACGGATAAGAGACTGAGGAAGCTGTCTAAATACTTCATTTTCAAGATCATTTCCGGTAACAGGCTTTACTACATAACCATTAAAACCTTCTCTTGCATAGATAACTCGGTTCTCTTCACCGGCATTTGCTGTAAGAACAACAATACTTGTTTCCTTATTCTTTCCACCAACCTGATTACGAATATTTCTGAAACACTCCACTCCGTCCATTTCTGGCATCAGATGATCCATGAAAATAAGATTATATTCTTTATCCAGAGTTTTCTCTAAAGCCTCTACTCCGTTCTTCGCTGTGTCTATCTGAATCTTTGTATCACGAAGAAGCTTTGTAACAACAAGAAGGTTTGCTTCGTTATCATCAACCACAAGAAGCTTTGCATCTGGAGCTTCAAATTTATGATTATAGCTGGAGCGATTATGCACTCTATGCCTCTTTTCATAATCATATTCGCCAAGCTCTTTATCTGAATTAGCCTTCTGAGGAATCTCGATAATAAACGTAGAGCCCTTCGTATATACACTGTTAACAGTTACCTTACCACCCATCAGATCAAGGAACTGCTTAACAATAGAAAGACCAAGTCCTGTTCCTTCTATATGTTTCGTATTAGTCTCATCAACACGCTTAAATGCAGTAAAGAGATATGGAATGTCCTCTTTCTTGATACCCATACCAGTATCTTCTACGGTATAGATCATATTAACAAGGCCATCATCCTTCTTTTCACATTCAACAGAAAGTGAAATGGAACCTTCTTTAGTATATTTAATCGCATTATTCAGGATATTCATAAGAATCTGTTTAATTCTTACTTCGTCTCCTCTAAGCTCAGTAGGGATATCCGGAGCAACATTTATATGGAAATCCAGATTCTTTTCCTTCGCACGCAGCCAGAGCATTCCAACGATTTCAGAAAGCATACTGCCTGTATTATATGGTTCTACAAGAATACGCATATCTCCAGCCTGGAACTTGGACATGTCCAGAATATCGTTGATTGTATTAAGAAGCATTTTACTGGCAGCACGAATGTTAACAGCATCCTCAGCTATCTCGTCACTGATGTCCTCTCGCAAGATCATTTCATTGAGACCAATTATGGTATTAATAGGAGTACGAATTTCATGACTCATACTCGAGAAGAATCTATTCTGAGATGCAACAAGGCCTTCAATTTCCTTATTCTTTTCTTCGGAAATCTGCCTTTCTCGTTCTATCATATTATGCTGATTTGTAAGAATAAACGCAGTATTAAAACCAACAACGATAAGCGTTGTAAAGGAAATCAGATATGCTTCCAGATTTGTAAATTCAATCATGCTATTTTGAACAAAAGCACCGACAAAATATACAAAAACTCCAATAACTGCTAATGCAGCGGTGAATAGCTTTTTCATAGTGTCAGTTTTTAGTCCAATATTTACTATAATAACAATATATAAAAACCAAATAGGGGCATCTCCCTTAATTCCGCCACCAATAAGAAAAATCACAGGGAAAAAGAAAGCACCTAATAAAATACAGATAATTATGGTTCCCAAATCAACTTTTTCAGAACGTGCCGTAAGAAATCCTATTAAAGAAACAAGGGCAAAGGCAACAAAAACAACAGCGGTATTAAGGCTAAATCCACTGACTAATAATCTCACCAAAAAGGATACGAATAGAATTTCACAGGTTATGAGAATTTCAAAAACGTAAACTCTTACACGAAGATCAATGTTTTCATTTGTTGCAAATTTTTTTAGTCTACTAGGCATAATATCTTCTCTCCCAAAGACTTAAAAATATCAAGCACTCGAACATGATTCTCCTCTATATAAGAAGCATCCTCATCATGTGCAGCTTTCTCAAGCTTAAGTGCATCCTCTGTAATATCAGGTCTTGCACCGATCATCTTAGATGAACTTTTCATGGCATGAATGATAATTTCATATTCCTTCCAGTTCTTCTCTTCAAAGAAATTATTTAATTTAGTAACCTTACCATCCATTTCAGATGCAAACTGTAGTAGTACGTCATGATACAGATCTGGATCGCCACCAAGGAAGATTAGCGCTCTATCCATATCGACATCTATCTTTGCGAGTTCATTCTTTAAGAACTCCGCATCATTTGATCCTGATGATGAACCATCGTCCGGACCAAACTCAAGAACCTCATCATCACTCGTAGCATCAAATTCCAGAACTTCGTCATCAACTGAAGCCTCAAACTCTAGAACTTCATCTTCAACTGATGCATCAGTCACATTTGCTTCTTTAGTTTCAGGAACCTCATCTTCTTTATTTACAAAAGAAATTGAATTCTTAGGAAGCAATCTCTTAAGCGTTCTTTCAAGCTCTTCTATTTCAATAGGCTTACTTACAAAGCCATCAAATCCCTCTGACAAGAACATCTGCTTAGCAGAGCTCATGGCATTTGCAGTAAGAGCAACAACAGGAATCTCCCGATTCAGTCCCTTTACATCAGAACGAATTTTCTTCATTGCTTCAACACCATCCATATTTCCCATCATATGGTCCATAAAGATGATATCGTACCTATGGTCTCTACATAGATCAATAGACTCCTGGCCCGAAGTTGCAGTACTGACTTCCATTCCATATCTCTTAAGAATGCTCTTCGCAACTATCAGATTCATTGGCTCATCGTCTACTACAAGAGCATGAACATCTGTAACGCGTAATGTGTCCCCAGGCTCTTTATTAGATTTAAGACCACTATTAAGAATAGAAACAATAGGAAAAGCGTAGAATGGTTTTGTAGATAAACGAACCTTTGAATTCTTTGGAAGTTCAAATCCAGGTTCAGAAATAACTACAACCGATATATTATCTGCAATTGATTCAATATATTCTCTGTCAGAAACATACTCATTATCATTAATAAGAAGATGTGTAAGGTTAGCACTGCTTACAACCTTCTTAAGAGACTCAATGCTCTCAACTCTATGCATCTCAACACCCAGTCCCTTTGTAATAGATAAAGACTGTGAATTGTAATAATCTCTTACTACCGGATTAGATATATTATCAAACTTAAGATATGCAGCCAGATTAATCTCTCCCGGCTTAGAAACCGACATACAACTACTTGGTTCAACTACTGCCATTGGAAGACTAACCCTTACAGTTGTTCCAACCTCTGGTTTACTATTAATAGTCATGAAACCACCAAGAAGAGAAACAAAACCGGATACTATAGAAAGTCCAAGGCCCAGTCCACTACCAACTCTGGCTCTTCCCGAATCTGACTGATAGAACCTCTCATAAATCAGTTCCAGTTCTTCCTCATTCATTCCTATTCCTGTGTCAGAAACTTGGATAAACAGGTTAACTCCATAACCCTGAAGTTCAGAAGAAAGCTTTAAGAAAACACCACCCTCACTTGTATACTTAAGTCCATTTGATACAAGAGCTTTAATTATCTTCTTAAGCTTTGTTACATCGCTATTCATAACAGCCGGAATAGCAGGATCAATATCAATAACCAGCTCAACACCTGGTTTCATCATTTCACGAAGATCAGGCATGATATCATTTACTGCTGATGAAAGCATAAAGTCCTCACTATTTTTAACGATATTACCTCTATCAATCTCAGAGAAATCAAGAATATCGCCAATCTGATCTGATACACGATTACCAGCCTTGCGAACCTCTTCCATATCCTTTTTTACTTCTGGATTTTCTTCCTTATCAATACAAATACCAGAAAGACCAATGATGGCATTTACAGGTGTACGTATCTCATGGGATACATTTGCCAGGAAATCATTCAGTCTTTCTGTAGATTCGGTGAGCTCATCAATCTCCTCCTTTGAGGAACGGATTACTTCACCCCAGTTATCAATTATTGTTTTCAGGAAATATGCCAGCATTGTGATTACAGAATAATGCATGGTAATGCGGCAGATATCGATAACACCAAAATGAACACCATTATAGACCATCTCTGTCAGGTCATATGTCATTGTGATGTAATATGTAATCTGACACAGAGTAAGAAGTGGCTTAACTCCGGTCATAATGAAAAGCATCATAATAGCGGCCATAACTATGGCCAGATCGTAGGTACTAGTGCTGTGAATACCATAGATCAGATAATTACACATCATGATCATGGCTATGATCCACAGTCTTTGTATGTCTGAAAATAGAGATTTGATATGTAGTATCCAGCAGCACGAAACTGCGACTGCAATCAACAAAAGAACCCATTTATCCCATCCAAGGAGAAATGTGATTATAACGTGCATCAAAGCAAATATGGTATAGCCGACAACAAGGATAATGCGTCCTACATCGAACATTTCTTTTGTTTCTTTGTTAAACTCCATACAAACCCCAAAAAACTAAAACTAATAGTTTTATTCCTCATCCTCAAGACTCTTAGGTCTTCTATATCTTTTTCTGAGTGACGTAAGCTCAAGAACGTGATTCACTCTGGCTTTAAGCACCTCTTCTTTATATGGCTTCTTAATGAAATCCATAACGCCCTTTGAAAGCGCTTTAACTTCAACCTCATCACTAAGTCCATCAGATAAAAGAACAACAGGAACTCTACTGATATCATCGCCAACTTCTTTCAGCTTTTCCAAAACATCAAATCCATTCATATCTGGCATATTGAAATCGAGGAGAATGAGTTCCGGAACCTTTTCAACTGAGCGAGCATAATCAAAGAATGCCGCGCAATTATCAAAGCTATGAACAGTAATTCCAAACTTGCTAAGAACATTTGCTATAAATGTTCTATCAGGTTCAGTTGCTTCAACAAGAGCAACATCTGCAGTAGCATTTACTGGAGAAATACCATTATCATTTCTAACAAACTTAAAATCATAGTTTATAACAACAGCAGATTTATCCAAATTTGTTTCAGACAAGGAATTATAGGATTCATTCCAATCATCAATAACATTATTGATAACCCTGGTTACAAACTCTTCACGAATATCAGTAAGCAGAATGTAATATTGATTATATCTGCTTCTAGTAAGAAGATCAGATTTACGAAGAGATTCTCTTATATGATTACCAAATTCATCGCAGCAATTCTTATAACACTCTGCATCAGCACCTTCGGCCTGTTCCAATGTAAAAAGAACTTTACAGGAATTGATGTTATTTCTAAGAAAATATCTGGTTGTATAACGGAATACATAGGAAAAAGCTTCCATATCCAGCTGCATCGCCACATTTGGAATATTTCTCTCACCCATTATTTCAGATAATGTATTTATATCCTGAACATCAGACTCATCTTCTGTATCAAAAAGGTCAGAAGAATAAACCGAACAACCATGTTTTCCATTCTTCTTAACTATATAAAGACATTTATCAGCAAGCTTTAGCAGTGAATTATAATCATTACCATGTTTAGGAACCATGATGGCTCCAACTGATGTACCAAGAGGAATATTCATGTCCTCTCCCATCATTTCCTTGGCTGATTTAAGAAGTTTTTCATTTAACTGCCTGGTGATATCTTCAACTGTTTCTTCATCCTCAACTCCGCGACAGAAAGAAACGAATTCATCTCCACCAATACGTCCATACTTACTTCCCTGAGGAACTGTCTCTCGGATTATATTTGCAAAAGAAATAAGAACCTTATCTCCCATCTCATGACCGTAAATATCATTAACAAGCTTAAAGGAATCCAGGTCAATCATCATAAGACAGCCACTCTTTTCAACACACATCTTAGAAAGAGCTGTACTAGTAGCAGCCTTATTCAAAAACCCGGTAAGCTTATCTAGAGTAGCTTCACTCTTAAGAGATTTCATCTCCGACTGCATTGATATAACATTATCTATACGACGAAGCAGAACATCAGGGTTAAAAGGCTTTCTGACAAAATCAGAAACACCAACCTCAAAGCCTTTAGTCTCTGTTCCAGACTTCTCGTCTGCCGTAAGGAAAATAACAGGAGTTTCATTAAGTTCCTTTTCTTTTTCCAATTCACGGAGCTTTTCCAAAGTTTCAAACCCGTCCATTTCAGGCATCATAATATCAAGAAGAATAAGATCCGGAGCCCCATTCTCAGATATATAATTTATTAATGCCTTTCCAGACTTAAGAGCTGTAACCCTCATATTGTTTTTGCTGAGAATACTTCCTGCAACCTTCAGATTAGCAGTGTCATCATCAACAACCATTATCCATTTTGCCATAAGCAAATACCTCTCAAACTTATGTAACTATTAAGTATATATGTATCTTCTACTTATTGAATAATGTTGAGAAAATACCTCGGCCAAGACTTGCTCCCAGGTTTCCACCAAGAGTCTTTCCAAATTTACCGAATTTACCACCAACAGTCTTACCTACTTCTCGGCCAACTGTGCCTGTGATAGAATTTCCAACCGATTTAGCTGCTCGTTTTTTAGCAGCCTCTTCTTTATCCTTTTCTCTCTGAGCAGCCTTAGCTTCCTGTTCAGCCTTTCTAGCCGCTTCTCTTTCTTCTCTTTCCTTCTGCTTAGCTGCTTCTTTTTCTTCTTTCTCTCGCTGTTTTTCAGCTTCAGCTTCTTCCTTTTCACGCTGCTTTTCAGCCTCAGCCTCTTCCTTCTCCTTAGCAAGAGCTTCAGCTTCTTCTATTCCTCTTCTCTCAAGGAATTCAAAAGCAGAATCAGGATCCACAGCTTCTGCATATTTGCTGTAGCAGATGCTGGACTTTATGAGTGTATCTCTCTGACTGTCAGAAATCGAACCAAAGTTTGACTGTGTTGGAAGTATATAAACCTTTTCAGCCATAGTAGGAATACCATCATCTCCAAGGAATGAAATAACAGCCTCTCCAGTTCCAAGTGCAAGAATTGTTTCGTATGTATCAAAAGCAGGGTTCTCTCTAAAGGACTCTGCAGCAGCCTTTACTGACTTCTGATCTGAAGGAGTGTAAGCACGAAGTCCATGTTCTATCTTGTTTCCTAGCTGAGCAAGCACTCCATCAGGAATATCCCTTGGATTCTGAGTACAGAAATAAACTCCAACACCCTTTGATCTGATAAGCTTAACAACCTGCTCTATTTTTTCAAGAAGAGCTTTAGGTGCATCCTTAAATAACAGATGTGCCTCATCAAAGAAAAATACCATCTTTGGCTTATCCATATCTCCTACCTCTGGCAGTCTCTCAAATAGCTCTGACAGAAGATAAAGAAGGAAGGTTGAATAAAGCTTTGAATTATTAATAAGACTGGAGCTGTCCAGTACATTGATCATTCCCTTGCCGCCATCACCAAATGTAAAGAAATCCATAATGTTAACAGCTGGCTCACCAAAGAACTTATCTCCACCTGCAACCTCAAGAGCTACAAGAGCTCTAACTATAGCAGCTATTGACTGAGGACTCATCTTTCCATACTGAGCTTCAAACTCTGCATTATGGTCTGAAACATAGTTCAGCATAGCCTTAAGATCCTTAGTATCTATAAGGAGTAGGTTATTATCATCTGCAATTTTAAATACGATTGAAAGAATATCTGACTGGAGTTCATTTAGCTCCATTAGACGTGATAAAAGAAGGGGCCCTATCTCAGTAATTGTAGTTCTGAGAGTAACACCCTTATCCCCATAAATATCCCAAAGAGTTACAGGATATCCCTTATATTCGAAACCGGCATCCGCAAGACCGAACCTCTTAATTCTCTCCTGCATATTTTCACTGTCATCACCAGGAATACTAATGCCAGCTATATCTCCTTTGACATCGGCCATAAAAACAGGCACACCCATATCTGAAAAGCTCTCTGCAAGAACCTTCAGAGTTACAGTCTTTCCTGTTCCTGTAGCACCTGCTACAAGGCCATGACGATTTGCCATCTTAGGAAGTAGACAAATCTTATCTCCATTATCATTAATACCTACCCAAACATTACCTTCGTTATACATGCTAAACCCCTTCCGATACTATTTATCTTCTCCAAACTTTTGCCTGCGTCTCAAAAACTCATATTGTGTTTCTATAATATCAGTTTCTTCCCCGGGACCAGGCTCAATCCTCATAGTATCTTTATTATACTTAAGCAACCTACCACAATAATAACAATGTCCGGGGCTTTTATCAATATTTATCCTCATGCGATTATGACAATCCGGACACATTACATCGACTAGATTTTTATCTAACATAGTTTAATCCTCATAGATTATTTTATATTAATTCCATAACCAGCCAGATCATCCAAAAGCTGATCATAACCCTTAAACAAAATAGCTGTCATACCATATGAATTAGCAGCATCTATATTAACCTGTCTGTCATCAACGAAAATGCACTCTTCTAATTTAATTCCAAACCTTGATTCCAGCAATCTATATATAGGTTCATCAGGTTTTGTAACATGCTCATATGCAGAAATGATATGACCATCCGTCAGAGGCAGAAACTTGAATGTAGGCCAATGAAGCTCTGCAGTCTCCTTAGGATAATTAGAAAGAATGTATACTCCGAATCCCTGATCTTTAATACTCTTTATAAGACCAGGAGCATAATCATATTCACAGACTATATCCTTTATATTATCCCAGAACTTTAGAATCTGTTCCTTATACTGAGGAAACGCCTCTGTAAAAGTATCAATTCCGTCCTGATGACATTTCACACCGAGATCAAGTTCATGCCAGAACTCTGTTTCCACAATATTCTTAGATAAGAATTCTACACATTCCTCATCAAATCCCAGGTCTCTCATCAAATCCCTATATCTGAAGTCAACCAGTACATCACCTACATCAAATACTACATTTTTAATCATAAAACACTCCACAATAATTATTTAAATCAAACTATTCGCCGAAGGTTTGGAGAATATCATAAACATCCAGGTTAATAATATCCTCCGGCTTATATGTTTTCTCACCATTTCTCGGACCAAGAACATAAATAGGTTCTTTATTATTTGTCTCTTCTTCTGAATCAGATTCAGTTGCAAGAGTTCCATTATGTTTATTATATTCTATATCATAATCTTCTTTCGTTATGCCTTCCTTACGAAAACTAAATGAGAGTCTACAATCCTTTGGAGCATAAATAATAATTACCTCCTGAGTCGAATCAACACCTTCATATTTAACACTACCATCTTCATTCTCTGTTTTTTCAACGTCAGCATTAGAATGACTGGTTTCGGCAATTGCAACGCCGACTTTATAGGATTCACCACTATATTCAATATCCGTATAATTCATGTTTTCCAAGAAAAAAGCATCATCTCTGGCTTCGGCATCACCTTCAGAAGCAACACTTTCGTAATTAGTTATTTCTCCATCATCAACTGTACTTAAGTCCAGTGCATTTTCTGTACAAATAATCCCAGTATTGTAATCAACTATTTCAGGAAGATCTAAATAATTAGTATAATAATACTTATCAGGATATCCATGATCTGTTACTTCAATCGGTATATCGAAGTTAAAATAAATCTTAGTTATTTCGTATCCCTCTTCTTCGGCATCTGTAGATGTTGCATATGTGACTTTAATATCCGTTTCGTGCTCCGTAACTTCAAGCTGATTACTCTCCACGCGATCAAAGAAATCATCACTACCAACTAAAAATGTATATACTCCATTATGCAGAGTTTCTTGACAATCAGAATATATCATATTGTTTTCTTCGTAATATGGAACAAGCACCACTTCTTCGGTTGTAGCCTCTGTCGTCGCCTCTGTAGAGGCTTCAGTTGTTTCTTCTGTTGTGGCCTCGGTTGTATACTCAGCTCTTTCTTCGGGTTTCTTATTAAGAAGGACCACCGCCGCAATAATAACACCTACCAGCATTACAGATAATGCTGCTATTATTGCAATCAGTAGTCCATTATTATTATTTCCAGTCTGTCCAGCTACAGGTTGACTCTGTTGTTGAATATTCTGTTGCTGTGGCTGGTAAACTATTTTTGCACCACAATACTCACAGAATAAAGCGCCATTTGTTACATCATTTCCGCAATTTGTACACTTCATATAGTTACCCTCCAATCCAGCAAAAACTTATACTTATTTTATCAAAAAAGAAAATATATAACAATGTACTTTAATTTAGTGCCTGGTATATGTTAAAATGAGCTTAGTAGGAACTTATGTGTTTTTGTTAGTACTACGGAGTTTATATGGCAATAAAAAACATCGTTGCAGTTGTTTGTGGAATGGATGAAGAATATCCTTTCCAGATCATTCAGGGAATAAATGATTATGCCAGGGAACATTCTATCAATGTTTCTTATTTTGCTGCTTTCGGTGGTATAGTTGACAGCGAAGACTTTGATAACGGCGAATATAGCATTTATAATCTGCCGGACTATTCTAAATTCGATGGTGCACTTCTGCTCACCAATACTTTTTCCAATCCAGAAGTTAGAAATAAGATTATAGATAAAGTGAAGGCAGCTGACCTCCCTTCAGTAATTTTTGAATGCAAGGATTACGAAGAATTCTATGATATCAGCATCAATAACTATTCTGTTATGAAGAAGCTGGTCAATCACCTTATTAAAGAACATGGTGCAAAAGTATTCAATTTTATCTCTGGTCCTTCAGCAAATCCAGAGGCAAAAGAAAGATATAGAGCATTTAGAGATGCATTAAAAGAAAATGGCATTGAATTTGATGAAGAAAACCGTTTTCATCAGGGACATTTCAGAAGCTATGACGGAGTTAAGGCAATTGAGAATTTCGAAAAATCCGGTATGAGCATGCCAGATGCATTCGTCTGTGCTAATGACAGTATGGCCCTCACAGCCATGAGCCGCCTTCAGGATATGGGATATAAAATCCCGGATGATGTTATAATCACAGGTTTTGATTATACTTTCAATGCCCGTTTCTCCAGCCCGGTTCTTACAACTGTAAAACGACCTCTTTACTATTCCGGAACGAAAGCATGTTCATTACTAGATGAAATTACAGATGGAAAAGATATTCCAAGAAGCACAAGCCTTGAGGCAATACCAGTACTTACCGAAAGCTGTGGGTGTACTGAATTAGATGAAGATGACATCCGAGATTTTAAAAGAAGTACTTTCCAGCGCTTTGAACGTTCATATGCGCATATTCATATGCTTAATCGCCTGATAGCCGGTCTGGCTGGTTCAGAAAATATAAATGAATGCGTGGATTCAATTGAACAAATGCTCAGAATGATAAATTGTTCTCACTTCAATCTTTGTCTTGTAAAAGACTGGGAGCATACATACAATACAATCGATGTAGAAAACGGGGAGAATACATATCCTCCGCTTATGACTGCCCCACTTGTATGGGACAGCGGAGTTAGAAGGACTGTAAAACAGTTCCCAAGTAAAAGACTTTTCCCTGAGCCATTTACAACTGGTGGTAATATAAGTTACTTCATACCACTCCACTTTAACCAAAGGTGTTTGGGATATTATATCTTTATAAATAACGATTTTCCTATTCAGAGTATACTCTGTCACACCATGACCATGAGTATAGGAAATGCTATCGAAAACATTTCAAAGCTGAATGTTTTGGATCCACTTACAAAGATTTATAATAGAAATGGATTCAATAAGAACGCGGAGTTTATCTTTAAAGAATGTGCCAACGAGCGCAGGCCTCTATCCATCTGCTTCATAGATATGGATGGCCTGAAGAAAATCAATGATACCTACGGACATAAGGAAGGCGATTTCGCCATTAAGAGTCTCGCAAGCGCTATCGAATCAGCTTGTGGTTCAGTAGATGTATGCGGCAGGTTTGGCGGCGACGAATTTGTAGCTGTGGGTCGTGGATTTGGATTTATAAAGAAATTTACAAACAAACTTACCACTAAATTGGAAGAAATAAATGAGGAATCTGGCAAGCCTTATAAAATAGAAGCAAGTGTGGGTTATATATCCACAACCCCACTCAGATCCGATTCCTTGTTCGATCTTATAGAACAGGCTGATAAAAAAATGTATGAAGTAAAGAAAGAAAAATACAGTAAACAGTAACCTTTCAAAAAAGAGCAGGCTTTAAGCCTGCTCTTCGTTATTTTCAATAGTTCTGGATGTCCAGTCATATGGTGTACTCTGATATACGTAATAATTAAGCCAATTTGTATAAAGAGTATTTGCATGACATCTCCAGGATTTAACCGGTGCCTTATTAGGATTATCATCAGGATAATAATTAACAGGGATTTCAGGATCAATACCCTTACCTAAATCTCTATGATATTCCTGATCAAGAGTAAGTGTATCGTATTCAGGATGGCCTGTTACGAAAATATTCTTTCCGCCATCACCAACGATAATATAAGGGCCGCACATAACTGAATCTGCTAGTATTACAAGGTTTGGATTATTTCTAACTGCAGATGCATCTATACCTGTATATCTTGAATGTGGTGCAAGGAAGGTATCATCAAATCCTCGAACCAGCTCCTGACTCTTATGCATTGTATGATGCTCATAAATTCCTGAAAGCTTTTTAGGAAGCTCATACTTATTAATTCCATAATGATAATAAAGACCAGCCTGAGCACCCCAGCAAATATGGAATGTAGAAGTAACATTTTCAGAAGCCCAGTCCATTATCTTAGTAAGCTCTCCCCAGTATTCAACCTCTTCGAAATCCATCTTCTCTACAGGCGCACCAGTGATTATCATTCCATCCCACTTATGCTTTCTTACTTCTTTAAAGCTTGAATAGAACTTTTCAAGATGCTCTCTTGAAGTATGTTTTGATTCATAAGACATTGTTCTTACGAATTTAATATTAACCTGAAGGGGTGTATTTGAAAGACTTCTAAGCAACTGAAGCTCAGTATCTTCCTTAAGGGGCATTAAGTTCAGAATAAGAATATCAATAGGACGTATGTCCTGACTATTGGAACGGTTCTCGTCCATTACAAAGATATTCTCTTCCTCAAGTATTTGTTTTACAGGTAAGTCATTGTCTATTCTAATCGGCATTATATTTTCCCTCTTTAAACATTTCCTCTGTAATTATCGGTATTCCAAGACTCTTCGCCTTCTTATTCTTTGAAGAGTTGGAATTGATATCGTTATTAATGAGACAGGTTGTCTTAGCACTAACACTTCCTGCAACCTTACCGCCTCTATCTTCTATCTCTTTCTTAAGAGCATCTCTGTTGGGGTAAGTCTCGAGAGAACCTGTAATAACAAAGGTCATTCCCTCAAGATCCTGTTCAGCAGTATTCTCCTCAATAACAAACTCTATTTCGTTAAGAAGCCTTTCGACCTCTGTACGTTTTTCTTCATCGGCAAAGTACGCAGCAAAATCTCTTGCCAGCACATCACCCACCTGGTCGATCTCCATCAGCTCCTCAGGCACAGCATCCATTATAGCACTAAAATCACTTTTATAGGCTTTAACAATTAATTTTGCATTTGCAACTCCAAAGCCAGATATTCCAAGGCCATAGAGGAACGCTGCCATGTCAGCCTTTCTGGAAGCATCAATCGCTTTGACCAGATTATCATAAGACTTTTCGCCGAATCCGTCCATAGTAACTATTACGTCCCTATGCTCAGCCAGATGATAAATATCAGAAAGCTTATGCAAAATGCCTGCTCCAATGAATCTCTCAATAGTCGCCTCTGACATGCCATCTATATTCATGGCATTTCTAGATACAAATAGTGAGAATAATTTTATATTCTTAGCTGGACAAGATGGGTTAATGCAATTAAGTGTCTCTGTCCCGTTCTCATTCTTAATTCGAGTCTCACCACCGCAGGCCGGACATTTATCAGGTATCTCAAAACGTCCTGACTTAGTAAGATTTTCAGAAATCTGAGGGATTATCATATTGGCTTTATATACCTTTATTGAATCCCCAATACCAAGCTGCATATCCTTCACATAGGTTATATTGTGAAGGCTGGCACGGCTTACATCTGTACCCTCAAGATCAACTGTATCGAATATGGCAACAGGATTAATAAGTCCTGTCCTAGATGGACTCCACTCAATTTCACGAAGTGTAGTCTGTGCCTCTTCATCTCTCCATTTAAATGCTATCGCATCTCTTGGGAACTTTGCTGTTGTTCCAAGGCTCTTTCCATAAGCTGTATCATCAAAGCTAAGCACCAGACCGTCTGTTGGAAAATCATTAGTCGGAATCTTGTTTGAGAACCACTGAACCATTTCAGGAAGAGTCTCAGCAGAAACCTCTTTATATTCTACAACATCAAATCCAAGACTACTGAGATATTCAAACCTCTTTTCGAAACTATTTTCAAAGCTGTCCATAAGCTCCTTATCCTCAGGTTCAACCATTGAGAATGCATAGAACCTGACCGATCTCTCTGCAGTAATCTTACTATTTAGCTGTCTCACAGAACCACTGCATAGATTTCTCGGATTCTTGTATTTAGCATCAGCATCCACGATAGACGCATTTATCTTTTCAAAATCAGAATAGGTGATAATAGCTTCGCCCCTGATAGTAAGCTTTCCCTTATAACTGATAGCTCTAGGAATATTTACAAATGTACGGGCATTGGCTGTAATTACCTCGCCTATCTCGCCATTACCACGAGTAACAGCCTTAACAAGCTTTCCATCTTCATATGTGAGAACAACAGTAAGGCCATCCATCTTCCAGGAAAGAAGACCCTTATGATCACCCAGCCAGCTTACGAGTGCATCTACCTCTTTTGTCTTATCAAGAGAGAGCATTCGAGCAGGATGTTTTTCCTTTGGAAGCTCGCTCACAACCTCGTAACCTACATTCTGAGTTGGGCTGTTTGCGAGGATCATTCCTGTCTCGGCCTCAAGAGATGTAAGCTCATCATAAAGCTTGTCATATTCAAAATTACTCATAATCTCAACATCTTCAGCATAGTAGGCCTTGGATGCCTTGTTAAGTAACTCTACTAATTCTTTTATTCTTGCTATCTTATCCATATTTATATACTGTTTCCAAACACCAAATATAATACTAATAATCTATATTCTTATAATAATTAACTATAATCATTTCTACAAAGTCGGCGAAGAGTTGCCTCTTCATTCTTAGTCAGCTTCCTGTACTGTCCAGTAGGAAGATTTCCAAGACCGATATTCATAACGCGAACTCTCTTTAAGAAAGTAACTCTGTATCCAAAATGTTCGCACATTCTTCTAATCTGTCTGTTAATGCCCTCTGTAATAACAATCCTAAATGTATTCTTTCCAGTCTGCTCTACCTCGCACTTCTTGGTAATGCGGACCTTCTTTTCGGTATCATTATCCTCTAGAGCTGCTTCTCTGGATGGCTCAATCTCAAGTGGAACTCCTGCCATCATACCCTTAACAAAGCTGGCTGTAAGCGGCTTATCAACACGAACTACGTATTCCTTCTCATGATTATTACGAGCCTTCTGGATTGCATTTGCAAGCTCTCCATCATTTGTAAGAAGAATAAGACCTTGAGAATTCTTATCAAGACGGCCAACATAATAAAGCATATCAGGATAGTCGAGCTTTCTGAAAATGCTATCCTTATCGGCATCTTTAGAAGTACAAACGAGTCCCAGCGGCTTATTATATGCAAGGATAACTCTTTCTTTCTCATCATTCGAAATGGTCTCACCTTTATAAGAAACCTTGTCACCAGGCATTACCTTTGCGCCACTTTCTGCAGGGCGTCCATTAATAAGAACCTCTCCTCGTTCTATAGCTTCATCAGCTTTTCTACGGGACAGAACTCCAGCCTGACTGAGATATTTATTTATTCTAATTCCTTCTTGTTCCAAAGAATATCTCACCTTTCAATCATATCTTAAAAATATATCACTATTCTAATGTTAATTCAAGCAACTCAAGATTTCATTATTCTGTAATCAATTCAAGAAAGGCGTTAAAACCCACCTCTCTTCTTAAAATAATTAAAAATTTTCCATCTATACTTAATATTATTAAAATAATAGTGGAATTTTCCTTAACAAAGGTTTATAATGCAAAGGTACTTTATAGATATGGAGAATTAATTATGGATAAAATAGATATAAAGCTAATCACATTACTTCAGGAGAATGCAAGATATCCACTTAAATATCTGGCAGAGAAGGTTGAACTTTCCTCTCCTGCAGTTTCAGCAAGAATAGAAAGACTTGAGAATCAGGGAATACTCACTGGCTACCATGCCAATCTGGATCCCATCTCTCTTGGATATCATATAACTGCTTTTATAAATCTTACATTAGAGCCACATCAGAAAACAGAGTTCTACCCATTTATTGAATCCTGTCCAAATGTCCTCGAATGTAATTGTGTAACAGGAAATTATTCAATGCTTATCAAGGTATGCTTCCCAAGCACCCAGGAGCTGGATGTTTTCATCGGAAAGCTTCAGACCTATGGAAAGACTGAAACTCAGATAGTCTTCTCCACTCCTGTTCCTACAAGAGGAATTGATATATCAGTATTAGATAAAGAAAGCACCACCAATTAATGGTGATGCTTTTTTTTATTCTTCAGTCTCTTTCTTTGTGAATATGGTATCATGCCCACTCTTATTATGGAAAATCAGCTTACCGCCCTTAATCTCATAATCAACTTCAGTAGTTTCACCTGTCTTATCAAGAGTACAATAAAGATTTCCATTCTTAATCTCATATGTACCAGTTGATGTAAAATAGAGAAGTCCACTTACATAAGAGTCAGCCTGCATTGTTCCGTCTTCTCTGAAAGTGAATTCACGGGTCTCATCCTTAAGAATTGAATTGTCGTCCTTTGTAAGCTTATATTCCCAAACACCTACAATAGAAGCATTCTTTTTTCTAAGAGCGAAAATACCACCGATAAGAAGCAGAACAGCCAGGATAATAAGTGCTGAAACAACTATTACAGGAGATTTCTTCTTAACAGGCTTCTTCTTGCCCTTCTTTTTCTTTTCTGTATCCTTAGTATCCTTTTCCTTTTTTTCTTTATCTTTCTTATCTTCTTTTTTAGACTTTTTATCGTCTTTCTTAGATTCTTCGGTTACCTCTTTTACTTCCTCTTCAACCTTATCTTCAACTTTCTCCATGATATCGCTGATTGGATCTGCAATATCTTCAATCTTCTCGTCTGTCTTTTCTTCAACCTGTCCCATTATAATTTCTCCTCTGAATTATTAAGCCAATCTATTTATATACTAGTTATTAAGTCTTTCTATGAATTCCTTGAATGCAGGATCCTGCTCAGCGCATTTATCCTCATCCTCTTTAACCATTCTGTAAAGCTCCTGAATATCAGTTGTTCTATTAACCTTTTCCATATATTCAACAACTTCTTCACTATGCATAGAGTTATCTATAAGATACTCTCCGTCCTTCTTAACTACATAGTAAGGTCCGAGCATATCAAGCGGAGTTGATTCAATGCTTACAATAGAGATATTTGAAACTGCATAAACTATTGTAGAATCCTCATCAAGTCCATTAACTGTATAGCAATTGATATTGTTATAATTTGTAATGATCTTGGACTGACTCTGGATATTAGTCATATTATTGAACTGAGATGGATTAGTTACACAAGATTTAAGCGTATCCTGATCACATCTTGCCATTGCATTAAGGTATGTAATGATAAGAGCATTAATATCCTGGTTAGCATTTGTCTGATATGAGAACTTAGTTGTGAAACCAAGATCCTCTTCAATGACATCACGCTTCTGATATGTAATATATCCGAAGGTTCCTAATGTCACTATAAACAGGAACCAAATAACCAGAAGAAGCTTTTTTAACTTAACCTCTTTTTTTCTATCTCTTGCCATCTTTCATTCTCCTATTAATCATAATGCATTCAGATACACGATTTTTGACCTCGCGAAAAATCGAGCACTATTGGCACAATAATCTTGCGTTGCAAGATTATTATTCTGCTTCGCAGAATTACTGTGCTTCGCACAGTGTGTCCTCACTTCGTTCGGATGCTCGATTTTTTACTACGCAAAAAATCGAGCACTATTACACCAGGCGAGAATCGAACTCGCGCACGCGGCTCCGGAGGCCACTGCTCTATCCACTGAGCTACTGGTGCCTAAAAACTAAACTTCTGAAGCAACCTTAATATCTCGGGATATCTGACTGGTTAGTTCATCAAGACCTGAAAATTTCATCTCCGGTCTTATAAATCTATCTAATGCAACTGAAACCTTTGATCCATATATATCCTCATTAAAGTCATATATGAAGGTTTCTATTGTAGCAGCATCTCCATCATCGATAGATGGTCTGATGCCAATATTCGTAATACTCTTATACTCCTTTACCTCACCGGACTCTTCAAGTATCAAAGAACGGCTGGCATAAACACCAAAGGCAGGAAGTATTTTCTTTTCGTCGGCTTTTAGATTGATTGTTGGATAACCCAGGCTTCTGCCAAGCTTTTTTCCTCCCTGCACCATACCGGTAATTGCAAATGGGCGGCCAAGAAGTTTCTGGGCAGATTGCATTTCCCCTTTATCCAGAAAAGCTCTGATACGGGAGGAACTTACGATCTCGCCATCAATCTCCAGCTTATCTATTACTTCTGTCTCAAATCCAAATTCCTTACCCAGCTGGATGAGAGTATCGGTATCACCCGCTCTGTTATATCCGAATCTGAAATCAGAACCAACAGCTATATATTTTACATCAAATCTATCAATAAGTATATCCCTAACAAAATCTTCAGGACTCATTCTGGCAAGTTCTGGCGTAAATTCAAGCTTTTCAAGACTATTTATACTTGGATAATGCTCTCTTATAAAGCTTTCATTTTCATCATCTGAAAAGATACATGTATCATTTATCACAAGCTTCAAACAAACAGCCTTTAGCCCCTTATCACTTGCCTCTTTGGTTATTCTATTTAGAAGAACCTGATGTCCCAAATGGAAACCATTAAACTTTCCAATAGTTATAGCAGATCCACTCATAGCATTTTATATACCTTGAAATCATTTTTATTCTTATCGTAGGAATAAAGTGCCTTTAATTCGGTACCTTCATATATCCTGATAAAGGATGCATTCTTAACGTCAGACTCTTCAGCATAATCCAGGTCAGACTCTTTCAGTCTGTTTCCGTTAGCCAGAAGCTTTTGGCCACTTGGCTTAACCTCGGCCTTTGGAACGTCACTTAAAAGCTTATCCATTGGAAGAACTGTCTCTTCAAGCTTACCTGAATCCTTAAGCTTCTGAAGATCGTCCAGACGGTATCCATCCTTATAATTCATACCACTTACTTCGTCTCTCAGGAGAGCGGACATTGTGGCATATGTGCCCAGCATATCACCCATATCTCTTATAAGACTTCTGATATAGGTTCCTTTTGAGCATTCAACTGCAAATTTAACAGTCAAATCATTTAAATTTGTTTCGAGAATATCCAGCTTATAAATCTCAATAGGTCTTTCTTCTCTTTCGATAACCTGACCTGCGCGGGCATATTCATAAAGCTTCTTGCCATTAACTTTAATGGCTGAATACATTGGAGGTATCTGCATTGAATTACCAAGGAATTCAGATGCTACCTCAGTAGCCCTTGCTCTAAAGGATTCTTCAGAACCCATATAGGCCAGAGACCTAAGATATTCATCTTTATATTTGCCGATTACATTTCCTGTTACATCATCAGTATCGGTGGATATTCCCAGCTTCATAGTTGCTATATATTGTTTTTTACTAGTAAGAATAAGGTCAGAAAGCTTTGTTGCCTGTCCAAGGCACACTATTAGCACACCCTCAGCCATAGGATCCAGCGTACCGGTGTGTCCCACCTTCTTTTGTCCATAAATACCACGCAGCTTTGCAACCACATCATGGGATGTAAAACCCTGTTCTTTATATATATTAACTATTCCACTATACATTAATGTCTTCCAGTTATTTAGAATCTAATTGTTTTTTTACAAGCTCGACTACCTTATCGAGTGTCTCCTGATAATCTTTCTTGCATTCAAAGCCAGCAGCCCTGATGTGGCCACCGCCACCAAAGGAACATGCAATCTCGCTTACATCTACCGTACTCTTGGAACGAAGGCTGAACTTGTATGTAGCCTTTGTCAGCTGGTATGCGAAGATAGCTACTTCAACACCATCTGTAAGTCTCAACTGTTCAACTATACCTTCAGTATCCATGTTAGTACATTTAAGTTCTTTAAACAGTTCCTTAGTAATGAGACCAGTTATAATGCGTCCTTCATCGAGAAGCTGTGACTCAAGAAGAACTCTTGCCATAAGCTGATTCTGCTTATATGTCTTCTTGTAGAATGTCTCATCGATAATGAAATCTGGCTTAACGCCCTTCTCTATCAGAAGTCCGGCAAGCTCCATAGTCTTGCGAGTAGTACTTGAGTACTTGAAAACTCCTGTATCATGGATCATTCCGAGATAAAGACAATTAGCAGTTTTCTCGCTGATCTTGTCCACATCTATGAGGTCACAAAGAGCCTCACAGGCACTTGAAGCATTACCATCCACATAGCATAGATCACCAAAGCCAGGATTACTAACATGATGGTCAATGCAAACTGTAGAAATAGCACTATTATAGATATCTGCAAACTGACCTAAACGGTCCATATCAGATACATCAATGGAAATTGCAAGGTCATACCGCTCATCTGTTGGTTCATGTTTCACCTTTCTTGAGCCTGAAAGAAACTTAAAGCTCGAAGAAAAGGCTTCGTCATAAACATGAACTGTCTTACCCTTGTAATTATCACATATATAGTTATATAAACCTAAATTTGAGCCAATACAGTCACCATCAGGATGCATATGCCCAATAATGGCAATAGTATTTGCGCTAGAAATCATCTGATGTAGCTTTTTAGATTTCTTTATAATGTCACCAGCCATTGCTATCCTTTCTGAATTACTCCTCCGAATCCTCTTCGGAAGTGTTCCCCATTATATCGTCAATCTTCTTAGTCATCATTACACCATATTCAATGGATTTATCCAGCTTGAACTCTATTTCTGGTGTGTATCTAAGGTTAAGTGACTCAGCAAGTCTTTTACGGATGAACCCATTAGCGCTGTTTAAGCCCTTAATAGTATTCTCCCCGTCCTCTTCAGAGCCAAGTACAGAAATATAGCACTTGCACTCCTTAAGGTCATTGGTTACATCACACTTAACTACAGATACCAGAGAGCTTACTCTGGGATCCTTGATCTCGAATTCTATAAGATGACTAATAACTCTTTGAACGTCGCTATTAACGCGACCTCCTCTGTTACTTTTACCTCTCATTAATCTCTTGGCACCTCAACCATTTTGTAGACTTCAATTGTATCATTTTCTCTAACATCATTAAAGTCTTCGAATACGATACCACACTCATATCCAGCCTTAACTTCCTTAGCATCATCGTTGAATCTCTTAAGAGATGCAATCTTACCATCCCAGATCTGCTCGCCATCTCTTGAAATTCTTGCAGATGCAGCTCTCTCAATAGCTCCATCCTCAACAAATGTACCAGCGATAGTTCCAACGCCTGAAGCCTTGAATGTCTGACGGATAACACCATGACCGATAACCTTCTCCTCAAAGATAGGATCAAGCATACCCTTCATAGCTGACTCGATATCGTCTATAGCATTGTAGATAACCTTATACAGTCTGATATCAACCTTCTCAGAATCTGCCAGCTGCTTAGCCATTGGCTCTGGACGAACGTTAAATCCGATAATAATGGCATCTGATGCACCAGCAAGTGTTACGTCGGACTCATTAATAGCACCAACACCTGAGTGAATACACTTAATAAGGATTTCATCATTTGAAAGCTTGAGAAGACTCTGCTTCAGAGCCTCAACTGAACCCTGAACGTCAGCCTTGATAATGATATTAAGTTCCTTAAGAGTACCCTCCTGCATCTGACTGAAGATGTCATCAAGAGACATCTTAGCTTTTGTTTCAGCAATAAGGTTTTCTTTTCCTCTAGTTACGAATGCATCGCTGATATTTCTAGCTTCCTTCTCGGAATCTGTAGCGATGAATATTTCACCTGTATTAGGAA
Organism: uncultured Lachnospiraceae bacterium; assembly: GCA_902774915.1. Lineage (GTDB taxonomy): Bacteria > Bacillota > Clostridia > Lachnospirales > Lachnospiraceae > Eubacterium_Q. The sequence continues at coordinate 24,385 of CACYKH010000003.1, forward strand.
CGGTTGAAAGACCGATTACCTCAACAGGCATTGAAGGAGTTGCCTCCTTAAGTGCTCTTTGCTTATCGTCTGTCATTGCTCTTACACGACCGTGAGATTCACCAATGGCGATGAAATCTCCAACCTTAAGAGTACCCTTCTGAACAAGAAGTGTTGCAACAGCACCACGACCCTTATCCAGCTTAGCCTCGATGACAATACCTCTAGCCTTACGCTTTGGATTAGCCTTGAGCTCAAGGATATCACTTGTAAGAAGAATCATCTCGAGAAGGTTATCAATACCTTCATGACTCTTAGCTGATACAGGTGCAAATACTGTATTTCCACCCCAGTCCTCAGAAATAAGACCATACTCAACAAGCTCCTGCTTAACTCTTTCAATGTTAGCACTTGGCTTATCAATCTTATTAACAGCAACGATAATTTCAACTCCTGCAGCCTTGGCATGGTTAATAGCCTCAACTGTCTGTGGCATAACACCATCATCAGCAGCTACAACAAGGATAGCGATATCTGTTGCCATAGCACCACGAAGTCTCATAGCTGTAAATGCCTCATGACCAGGTGTATCCAGGAATGTTATGTTCTTTCCATTAGCCTTAACTGTATAAGCACCGATATGCTGTGTAATACCACCAGCCTCGCCTTCAGTAACGCTTGTCTTTCTGATAGCATCAAGAAGGGAAGTTTTACCATGGTCAACGTGACCCATAACGCAGACTACTGGAGGTCTCTCAACAAGTGAATCTTCAGGATCCTCAATATCCTTAAGGGCCTCCTCTACGATATCAACCTTAACTTCCTGCTCACAGATAATATTGTATTCAAGAGCTATAAGCTCAGCCTCTTCATATGAAAGCTCAGTATTTACTGTATACATCTTTCCTTCCATGAAGAGCTTCTTAATAAGCGCATTTACTGGCTGCTTAATCTTAGCAGCAAACTCACTAAGTGTAAGAGACTCTGGAAGAGTTACTGTCTTAATTGTCTCTTCTTCCTTCTTCTCCTGCTTCTTAGGCTTCTTCTTTCTCTCATGAGTCATCTCGTCCATATCACGGAAGTCATTCTTCTTAGAACGTTTTTCCTCACGTCTTGAACGTGATTCCTTGTTCTCTCTACGAGCTTCCTTCTCTTTATCCTTGGACTTATCACCCTTACGTCCTGAAGATCTCTTCTTGTTTTCTTCAGGAGCTGGAGCAGCAGCCTCATTCTTAGCTGGCTTTGGACGTCTTGATGGCTTATCTGAAGACTTATCAGATGATTTATCAGATGACTTCTCTGAGGACTTGGAATCACTCTTTGCAGTCTTCTTTGTATCTGCTGGCTTAGCTGTCTTAGCAGCTGGCTTTTCCTCGCTCTTCTCAGCGGTCTTCTCTGCAGCCTTTGCAGTAGCCTCTTCAGCAGCTTTCTTCTCAGCAGCTTTCTTCTCAGCAGCCTTCTTTGCAGCTGCTTCCTTTTCAGCCTCAATCTGCTCTACAGGTACTGTCTTAACCTCTTTGATTTCCTCAGTACCATCTTCATTCTTCTTCTTGATTACCTTCTTAACGACCTTAACAGTCTTAACAACCTTCTTCTTAGCTGCTTCTTCCTCAGCAGCCTTTGCAGCTGCCTCTTTCTTCTTCAGACCATCTGGCTTATCCTTTGGACCCTCACCTGGACGAGGAAGAGATCTTTTAACTGTACGCTTTGTAGCAGTCTTCTTCTCATCCTTTGAGTCAGCTGACTTAGAAGATGCACTCTTTGCTGCAGGCTTTTTAGCTGCTGGCTTAGCAGCAGGCGCCTTAGCTGGTGCAGCCTTCTTAGGCATTGACTTACCAGTGATCATCATCTTTGCATATTCCATGAGTTCGTCGTCGATTTCGGTGGACATCTTAAGTCCATCTCTCTTCTTACTAAGAACTCTGATTATATCGTTTGCAGTAACCTGTCTTCCTGTTTCTTTTGTAAGTTCTTTCGCGTAATTAAATATTTTCATTCGTTACCTCCAAATCGTGTAATAAACTGAGTACCAAAGCTTTCATCCTTGATCGCTATAACAGAACGTTCAGCCTTTCCTATCATTCTTCCAAGCTCTTCCTTCTCGCCATAGATAGTAAAAGGTACTTCATAGAAATGACATTTGTCTTCGAACTTCTTTCTGGTATTATCAGATGCATCCTCGGCGATAATCACAAAGAAAGCATCTCCCTTATGAATGGCTTCTTCACATTGATATTCACCAGCGGCAACCCTACCGGCCTTCATAGCAATTGACAGAAGTTGCAGCTTACTCTTTTCCATATCGGCCAGACATGCTGCTTTGGTTTCATCATCAATCAGACCATTCTCAAATGCCTGCTCTATGCATTTTTTGTTTCTGCATATATATGCGCCTCTGCCTTTCTGCTTTCCAGAATCATCCTTAACAACACCATTTATTTCAGTGTTTCTTCCGGAAATGACTATCCTGGTCATTTCTCCTTTAGGCTTCTCCTGTTCACAGCAGACACATTTACGCATAGGTACGCGACCAACATTCTTTTTCTTTGTACTCAATGCTAATCTTTTCCTCTAATTATTCTTCTTCTGTGTCATCAGCTGACTCCTCAGCCTCAGACTCTTCTCCCTCTGATTCTTCAGTAACTTCTTCAGTCTCTTCACTTTCAAGCTCTTCGATAGCAGCACTAACTTCCTCATCAGTTACTGTGCCATCTTCTTCTTCAACTTCTTCGTACTCTTCGTAATCTTCCTCGTAGTACTCTTCCTCTTCTTCAGCCTGACTTTCACTCTTGATATCAATCTTGTAATCTGTAAGTCTTGCTGCAAGACGAGCATTCTGACCTTCCTTACCAATGGCAAGTGAAAGCTTCTCATCAGGAACTACAACTCTGGCAATTCTCTCTTCCTCATCAACCTCAACTGAAACAACAGGTGATGGACGGAGTGCATTTTCAATAAATACTGCAGGATCCTCATCCCACTCTATAACATCAATCTTTTCGCCGCCGAGATCATCAACCACGTTGTTGATACGAACACTGTTAAGACCTACACAAGCTCCAACAGCATCAACATCAGGGTCATTTGACCATACAGCAAGCTTAGAACGTGAACCAGCCTCACGAGAAATACTCATGATCTCAACTGTACCATCAGCAATCTCTGTAACCTCACGTTCAAAAAGCTTCTTAACAAATTCAGGGTGTGTACGAGAAGTAATGATGCGGAATCCGCCCTTCTCACTCTCCTTAACACCAACAATGTAAAGCTTAATGCGATCGCCTGGGCGGAATCTCTCGCCTGGGATCATCTCTCTTGATGAAAGGATTGTATCTGTCTTGTTATCCAGATTAATGCTGAGGTTATAACCTACATTTCTCTGAACGATACCTGTAATGATTGTCTTCTCCTTATCCTTGAAGTAATCATATACAGCCTTTCTCTCATTCTCCTTAATATTCTGAAGAATGATTCCTCTTGCCTTCTGAGCCGCAATACGACCAAAATCAAGAGTCTTGATCTCACACTCTACGAAATCGTTGATCTCGCAGTCTGGATCAATGTGCTTTGCATCCTCGATAAGGATGTCTGTGTTAGGATCGTTGATCTCATCAACTACCTGCTTTGGAGCAGTAACTGTAATGTCACCTGTCTCAGGATCCATGTGTACATTAACTGCGTCCTTTCCGAAGTCACGCTCGCAAGCTGAAACGATAGCCTTCTCAATAGAATCTATCATCAGTTCCTTGCTGATGTTCTTCTCCTTTTCTAACATGTTGAGTGCTGCAATTATATCTGTCATCATATCCTCCTTATAATGAATATTTGCTATTTACAATGACTATTTATATAAACTGACTAGCAGTTTTTTACTCCTCATACTCAAGTCTAACACTTGAAACATTTTCTCTGCTCAGGCTCACATCTTCACCATCAACATCAATAGTGATCATCTCAGGACTAAAATCCTTAAGCCTTCCAATATGCTCCTTGCCGCCATGATCAGCCTTATAAAGCTTAATGCGGATTAGCTTACCAATGCTCTTTTCGAACTCCTTGTCTTTCTTAAGCTTTCTTGTAAGACCTGGGGAACTAACCTCTAGTATATAGGCCTCCTCAATAAAGTCTTCAGCATCCAGCTTTTCATTAAGAGCTCTTGTAACCGTAACACAGTCATCAATGTTTACTCCATCAGGCTTATCTATATAAACCCTGAGGTAGTAATCAGAACCTTCCTTCACATACTCCACATCCCAAAGATCAAGACCTTCAGCTTCGATGATCGGAAGTACCAGAGACTCTGTTCTCTCTTCAACTTCTGTTCTTTTCACTTTCGACTCCTTTTCTTAGCATTCGCGCAGAGGAACCTTGATTCGCCTTCGCACAAAAGCAAAGTGGATTCGGAACTTCCGAACCCACTCTAGTAATCATTTATTAAGTTACGTGTATTGTAGCACAAATCCGCTAAAATGCAAGCTTTTTTATCAACTTTTCAGTAAAATAGGCACTTTGACTATTATTCGCTGATACTACCAAGATTTTCAGTCACTTTTTTATAATCATAATAATAAGTCAGATCTACAACTCTATTACTCTCTTTACTAACTATTACCACGAGACAATCATTATTCTTCTCATTATAGTAATAATAAGCATCTGACTTACCACCAGTCATATCACTTAGAATAGACATGGCACCATCTGCTTCAAAAGTCATATCTCTGTCCGCATCAACCTCTGGATCATTTATACCAACATTGTAGAAACGATACTTTCTGCTGGATGTATTTATACCCATCTGTTTACCATTTATATAAATGATATTCAGATCACCGCCAGAACGAACTGTAACCGTACCATTTGAATACTGCTGAACAGACTTAACCTTTGCCTCATTGTCAGTGAATTCAATCTTCATATCCTTAGCAAGCTCATCCTCTGTCATGGTAAGCTTATTGGTTATATCCTTACCACTGGAGCCAACCAGATACTGAGTTCCTTTATAAATACCAAATGCTACCAGGATTAGAATAATTCCTGTAATTGTCAGCGAAATGATCTTTCTCTTCTGTCTGCCGGAATTAACCCCAGTACTTTCATCAGACATCATTGTAGGACCTATATATGTAGGAAGATCATTAATCTTATCTATATCTACAGTTCTGTCACCAATACTACCACGGAACTTATTATCATCCGCTCTTTCCTCTTCAAATCCAGGAGATGTATTCTCTCCATTTCTTGGATTATCCGGATCCTGTTTCAATTGAATTGCCATCTTTCACTCACTCCTTATAAACAACTGAAGCTATTCTAACACATCTGATATTAAATAATCCTTAAATTAGTATTAATTCTTCTAAATTTCACAATTTATAATTCTATAAGTTCCTTAGGTGAATGAGCAAGTGGTTCACAACCATCAGCTGTAATAAGAATCATATCCTCTATACGCACACCAAACTTGCCCGGAAGATAGATTCCCGGTTCATCAGTAAGAATCATATTTGGAGCAAGTATGGTGGTGTCCTTGGTGTTAAAAGCTGGCCTCTCATGAATGTAAAGACCAACTGAGTGTCCTAGCCCATGACCAAAATAATCACCATATCCCTGATTAGCTATGTAGTCTCTGGCTATCTTATCCACGTTCTTACACATAAGACCAGCCCTCACGCTATCAAGTACCGCAAGCTGAGCCGAAAGAACTATATTATAAACCTTCTTCTGTTCATCACTAGCCTTACCAATACAAACAGTCCTTGTCATATCCGAACAATAACCTTTATAAATACAGCCAAAGTCCATGGTGAGAAAATCACCATTCTCCAGTTTCTTCTCAGTAGGAACTGCATGAGGCATGGAAGAATTAACACCCGAAGCAGCAATAGTCTCAAAAGAGAATCCCTCAGCCCCGTGCCTTTTCATACTGTACTCAAGCTCGGCTGCAACCTCAAGCTCAGTCATTCCAGGCCTAAGAACCTTAAGAACATCCTCAAACGCCAGATCCCCAATATGCTCCGCCTGTCTCAGTAGCTCAACTTCTTCATCGCTCTTTATCTGCCTAGGCTCATAGAGTGCATTTCCCATTGAAAGAAGAACTATCGGCTCATCCATAAATTCATTTGAGCACCACTTCTCAAACTTCATATAATCAGCATAAGAAATACCCTGATCCTCAAAACCAAGCTTCCTAACATTCTCACCCTTAACAATCTCAACAAAATGCTCCGAAGCAGACTTCTTTGCATTAAACTCTCTAACCTCAAAATCACTGGCCTTCTGTGCCGCCTCTGTATACCTCGAGTCTGTGAGGATTATATTCTTATTCGCCGTCACGACAGCAAACCCCTCGCCACCAAACCCAGTGTAATAAATCAAACTGTGATGATCTGTTATTAGCAAACCATCTAAATTTAAATCATTTAGTACTTTTCTTAATACTTCAATTTTATTCATATCATTCATATCTTTCATTCTATCCATATTTTTAAGTATTAATACTTTTATGTTTTGTTTTTTTGTGTTTTTTTGCTTAATCTTTTTGTATTATGGGCTAAACTCACTTGTTTTCTCTACTCAGTCACCCCTTTTTCTGAAATCAGCAAATAAAACACCTTATCAACTACCACCTTTGGGCTTTATAAGTATATATTCTATAAGAGTCACCCGTCAAATGCTAATTTACGGGTGACTACTTTCTGAAGAATTGTATTTCAGCCCAATCGTAGCTAAATCAGACTAAAAACTGTCTAATATAGCATATAAAATATCGGAAACGGGTGACTAGATTTTGTGAAATAGCATTTCAGCCCATAAACTAGAAAAATAGCTACAAGACACAAAACATAGCAAATACAAAACACTTAAAATTTAAAACACTGCTAAATACAACAAAAAGGGCTATGGAATTCTCCATAGCCCTATAAAAACTTCTTATATAATCGCGGGTTTACTGACCCATCTGAGCAGCAACCTCAGCAGCGAAGTCTTCGTTCTTCTTCTCAAGACCTTCACCAGTCTCAAATCTGATAAAGCTCTTTATTGCGAAGTTTGCACCAGTCTCCTTAGCAACCTTCTCAACATACTGCTTAACATTTTCCTTATCCTCAGCCTTTACATAAGCCTGATCTACAAGGCAGATCTCCTTAAGGTGCTTAGCAAAACGTCCCTCAACAAGACCAGCAAAAATCTTATTCTCAAGATACTCATCTTTATGAGCAGCTGCGATATCTCTAAGAACCTGAACTCCCTCATCTGAAAGGAAGTTAAAGAGGAACTTGTTGTTCTTCTGCTCTTCATAAGCAGCCTTATCCTCATCTGACCACTTACCAGACTCAATTGCCTCAGTAATAACTCCGTTAAGGATTGGCTTTGGAAGTGAAGCTGGATCAGCAAGTGAGCTGTCTACAACGATTTCCTTCTCCTTAGCAAGTGTATCAGCTGAGATTTCATCTCTTGATACATACTGAGGATTCATAGCAGCGATCTGCATAGCTACGTTGTTCATAGCTTCCTTGATAGCATCACTATTGTTATCGCACTGAGCCTCTACAAGAACACCAATCTTACCACCCATGTGGATGTAAGATACAATAGCATCTCCTGTAAGCTTCTCAAAACGACGAATTGTAAGGTTCTCACCAATCTTAGCAACCATAGCCTTGTGATACTCTTCTACAGTTGATGATGGCTCGATATCAGATGTAGCAGCCATGAAAGCAGCCATATCTGCATAGTTACCATTGTTGATCTGTGTTGCAAGACCATTTACATATGTCTGGAATACTTCGTTCTTAGCAACGAAGTCTGTCTCTGAGTTAACCTCGATAATTGTTGCTGTCTTAGCATCATCTGAAAGAACTGTTGCTACAATACCTTCTGCTGCAATTCTACCAGCCTTCTTCTCTGCTGTAGCAAGACCCTTCTTACGAAGGAACTCAACAGCTGCATCAAAATCGCCGTCTGTCTCTGTAAGAGCCTTCTTACAGTCCATCATACCAGCGCCTGTCATTTCTCTAAGTTTCTTAACATCTGCTGCTGTAATAGCCATTTCTATATCCTCCTATTATTTAGATTACTCTGCGTCTTCTTCTACTTCTTCAACTTCTTCTACGATCTCTTCTACGATCTCAACTTCTTCCTCAACATCATCTGAGCCTTCACCAGCCTCGATAACTGCATCAGCAAGTTTAGATACGATAAGCTTAACCGCACGAATAGCATCATCATTACCTGGGATTACATAGTCAAGGTCATCAGGATCGCAGTTTGTATCAGCAATACCGATAAGAGGAATTCCAAGTGCATGTGCCTCCTGTACGCAGATTCTCTCCTTGTGAGGATCTACTACGAAAATAATGTCAGGGAGTCTCTTCATGTTCTCGATACCACCAAGGTTCTTCTGAAGTTTCTCCATCTCTTTCTTAATGTTTACAACTTCTTTCTTAGGAAGTACATCGAAAGTACCATCTTCTTCCATCTTCTTATACTTCTTAAGAGTCTCAATTCTTGACTGGATAGTCTTGAAGTTTGTGAGCATACCACCAAGCCATCTCTGGTTTACGAAGTACATACCACATCTCTCAGCCTCAGACTGGATTGAATCCTGAGCCTGCTTCTTAGTACCTACAAAGAGAACTGTTCCACCGTTAGCAACTGTATCAAATACAGCCTTATAAGCCTCATCCATCTTACCAACTGTCTTCTGAAGGTCGATGATGTGGATGTTGTTACGCTCTGTGTAGATGTACTCATCCATCTTAGGGTTCCATCTTCTTGTCTGGTGACCGAAGTGAACACCTGCCTCAAGTAACTGTTTCATTGAAATAACGCTCATATTACACCTCCTGGTTTCTTCTTCTGTGGACTCCTCTTTAAACATGTAAACCGCCATAGGTTTATCCTACTGAGCAAGCGGCACCGAACTGTTTAAAATCCACATGTTTATTTTTCTGGCTTTAGGCATAGTTTTCCTAAGGCCGCAATGGGTATAATAACATAAGAAAACCCCTATTGCAAGGGGTTTCTTAATGGTTTTTATATTATTTTTCTGGGATTATTTACCCTGAGTTGTAAGTATCTTTGCAATCTCCTCTTTTGTTGCACCCTCTTTAAACTCGAATGTACCAACATGAAGGTTAGATGCATAGTCCTTCTTAATAAGCCACTCATTAAACTCTGTAGCTGACTTAACAAGTCCGGCATCTTCAAGGAGAGATGAAATCTGCTCTGAAGACATACCAGATGTAACTGTTATGCTCTTCTTTCCGTTAGACTTCTTTTCTTCTTCTGTAGTAGCCTCTGTTGTCTTCTCCTCAGTAGTAGCTTCTGTTGTAGCCTCTGTTGTTTCCTCAGTGGTTTCCTCTGTAGTAGCTTCTGTTGTTTCTTCCTCAGTTGTCGCCTCAGTAGTAGCTTCCGTTGTTGCCTCAGTTGTAGCTTCAGTAGTTTCCTCTACAGTAGTAACCTCTTCTGTTGTTGTCTCTTCTTCTGTTGTTGCCTCAGTAACTACATCGCCAGTAATCTCTTCTAAAGTTGGTGCTGGAGCAATCGCATACATTATACCTGCACCGATAACAAGACCAATACCAATGCCTCTTAACATATATCTCTTATTCATTTCTTACTCTCCCTGCTGTTTATCTATAATGGCTTTAACTTCACCAACGCCAATGTTCAGTACCTTAGAAATCTCTATTAAACTGAAGCCTGCATTATACATTTCCATTACATTTCCAGCTGTATCACCGTCAGTAAGATTTATTCCCTTATCATCAAGAAGGTCGTTAATGTCATCTGGAGTCTCAACCTTGGAAGCTTCTTCTTTGACTTCTTCCTTAACTTCCTCAGCAGCCTTTTCAGCCTTCTCCTGAACTTCTTCTACAGACTTGGCTGCTTCCTGCTTCTTATCCTTCTTGTTCTTCTTGTCTCTCTTTTTATTCTTCTTGCCAAACTTGGAGCTCTTTTCCTGCTCAGCAATCTCATCCTTGTTTACATACTCAACAGGTCCCTTAAGGATTTCTGTCTCGCCTTCGCTATCATTATTAACAGGTGCTGCCTCTGGAGCCTGTGCTTTCTCTTGAGCTGGTGCAGCAGCCTTCTGCTCAGCTGCGAACTTCTCAAGTTCAGCCTTCTGCTCAGATGCCAGTTTCTCAAGCTCAGCTTTCTTAGCATCAAGCTTAGCATCTATTTCGCCAATCTCAGCCTTAAGCTTTTCAAGACCTTCCTTGTATTCGTCGATAACCTTGAGAGAAGCTTTCATATCCTTCTCCTTGTCACCAACCTTCTTGTAAAGTTCTTCAAGCTCAGCCTTGTTCTTATTAATATCCTCTGTTACTTCATTGTAATACTTCTCAAGCTTCTGTGTATCTTCAGTAGCTCTCTCATCTATCTTTCCAATATTCTCGGAAACCTTATCTGCAACTACCTTGTCGCTCTTCTTTACTTCCTCGTCGATCATCTTGGAAACGCTATCACCAACAGTCTTCTTAGCTGAGTTCTTGCTGTACTCCCTGATGTGATTATCAACCAGCTTATTGAGATGCTTCTTATCAGCATCTGTCAGCTCTGTCTTGATATTAGGATTAACCTTTTCCTCTTCTTTGTCGTCTGGTGTTAAAACGAAGCTAATAATTATTGCGATAATACCAACAATTATTAATACAATAGCAGTTGTAGTCATACCTCATACCCCTTTAATTAAATAAAAAATGTAGCAGAACTACTTTACATAATGTAGTTCCGCTACATATAATACCACAAAATATAGAAAATAAAAACTAATTTTTTACTATATTTATTATTCTTCTGGCTGAGCCTCAATATATCCACATTCATTATCTGAACATGCAATCTTCTTACCCTTTATAACCATGTATTTACCGCACTTAGGACATTTCTTTTCAACAAGTCTGTTCCATGAAGTAAACTGGCACTCTGGATAATTAATACATCCATAGAATGGACGACCCTTACGAGTTATCTTTCTAACTATATCACCACCACAATCTGGACAGGTAACACCAATCTTCTCATAGTATGGCTTTGTATTTCTACAATTAGGGAAGTTAGGACATGCAAGGAACTTACCATAGGAACCGTACTTGATAACCATACGAGCTCCACACTCCTCACAAATCTCATCACTCTCCTCATCTGCAATCTTAATCTTCTCAAGATTCTCAGATGCATGCTTAATCTCATCCTCAAGATCTGGATAGAAGTTTCTTACAACAACCTTCCAGTCTGTCTTTCCTTCACCAATGCTATCCAGAAGAGTTTCCATATTGGCTGTGAAGTCAATATCAACTATCTCAGGAAATGCAGTCTCCATTACATTGTTAACTGCCTGACCGAGCTCTGTTATATAAAGATTCTTCTGTTCCTTAACAATATATCTACGGTTAAGAAGAAGTGAAATAGTTGGAGCATATGTTGAAGGACGTCCTATACCGTTCTCCTCCATAGTTCTAACTAGAAGAGACTCTGTATAGTGAGCAGGTGGCTCAGTGAAATGCTGAGTTGTCTCAATGTCCTCACACTCAAGCTTATCGCCCTTTTCGATTCCGCTAAGGTTAACCTTATTCTTAACCTTCTCTTCCTCTGCATTATAAACATTCTGATAACCAGCAAATGTTACTGTACTGCTTGAAGCCTTGAATGTCTCACCTGCAGCTGTAAGTGTAACTGTAAATATGCTGTACTGAGCTGGTTTCATTCTGCTTCCTACAAATCTCTCATAGATAAGCTTATATAGCTTATACTGCTCAGTTGAAACCTTACCCTTTATAGAAGCTGGAGTGATTGTCACATCTGTTGGTCTAATAGCCTCATGTGCATCCTGAATATTCTTAGCCTTACTATCCTGAGCAGAAGCTTCCTTATCAGCCTCATACTCCGCTCCAAAATTCTCTCTTATATATTCTCTAACTCTTGCATCTGCCTCTTCGGAGATACGAGTAGAATCAGTTCTGAGGTATGTAATAAGACCTACAGTACCCAGTCCCTTAATCTCAACACCTTCATAAAGCTGCTGAGCAACTCTCATTGTCTTAGATGTAGAGAAATTAATTCTGCTGGATGCAGTCTGCTGCAGAGTACTTGTTGTAAATGGTACTGGCGCCTTCTTACTTCGGGAAGTAGTCTTGATATCTGTAACTATAAAGTCCGCTCCCATCAGCTTCTTCTTAAGAGCCTCAGCGTCACTGCCTGTATTTATATCCTTCTTAAGATCAAACTTAACTGTCTGCTTCTGACCTGGCACCTTAATGTCAGCAACCAGTGTCCAGTATTCATTTGGAATGAATGCCTCAATCTCCTTCTCTCTGTCAGAGATCATCTTGAGAGCAACTGACTGTACTCTACCTGCAGAAAGACTCTTCTTGCCAAGCTTCTCCCAAAGGAGTGGGCTTATCTCATAACCCACAAGTCTGTCAACGACACGTCTTGCCTGCTGCGCATCCACAAGGTCCATATCAATGCTTCGCGCATTCTTAAGGGAAGTCTTAACCGCTCCCTTTGTGATTTCGTTAAATGCAATCCTCTTGAAATTCTTATCCTCCAGCTTAAGAGCTACTGAAAGATGATAAGAAATTGCCTCACCCTCTCGGTCCGGGTCAGTTGCGAGATAAACATAGTCAGCCTTCTTAGAAGCCTTCTTAAGAGAACTGAGAAGTTCACCCTTACCTCTTATAGTTATATAATGAGGCTCGTAATCATTTTCTATATCTATACCCATACTACTCTTAGGAAGATCACGGATATGTCCCTCTGATGCGATAACATCGTAATTCTTACCTAAGAATTTCTTTATTGTTTTAGCCTTTGTAGGCGACTCGACAATGACTAAATTCTTTGCCATTTTCTCCTCCAGATCAATACTTTTACTTAATCCCCAATCAACTGATTCGACACTATACACCAAAAAATTTTCAAAATCAAGAAAATATTTTTTGCCCTCCAGTGAAAAAGAATCAGCCTTTCAGGATGTAATAACCCTTTTCAACTGTCGTCACAAGGTCTTTTTTACATAGTTCATCCAGTATATGAATCGTCTCTCCAATAGCCATATGATTATGCCGTATAATGTCATCTATAAAGGTTGGCTCGTATCCAAGAATACCTATGATACTCTTCTCAGTAGCAGATAGTCCCGCCAGATTTTTCTCTTTTTTCTTACCCCTTGAACTCCTCTTTGGAAGAAAGCTTTCATTAAATATATCCTTAATGATATCCGACGGTGAATCCACAAGAGCCGCTCCCTGTTTTATTATGCTATTAACCCCTCTAGACATTACGTCCGATGCCCTGCCCGGGATGCCATAAATACTCTTTCCCTGTTCCAAGGCATAGTCGGCAGTAATGAGTGTTCCACTCCTGAGAGCAGCCTCAACCAGAAGGAGTCCATCTGAAAGACCGCTAATTATTCTGTTCCTCATGGGAAAGTTTTTAGAAACATGTGCAGTGCCGGGTTCATATTCAGAAATAAGCAGATGATTCTCGGATATCTCCTGATAAAGATCAATATTCACCTGAGGATAACATATGTCCACTCCGCCACCTAAAACCGCTATAGTTTTACCTCCCGAATCTATAGCCGCCTTGTGAGCTTTAGAGTCTATACCATAGGCCATACCGCTTACTATGACTATACCTCTGGATGTAAGTTCGCTCACGAACTCTTCTGTCTCCATCACTCCATAAAATGTAGGCCGCCTGCTTCCTACCACGCCAAGAGTATGAGGCTCCCTGGTTATATCGAGATTCCCTTTATAATATAGAGCGATAGGCATATCCTTCAGTTCTCTGAGCCTTATAGGAAAATCCTCATCAATAGGGGTTGTATATTTAATATTTTTATATATACAGGTCTTCTCGTGATTCTCGTACCACTCCTCGATATTCTGATTTCTAATCTCCTCACCGGTACTGTCTTTTATTACCTTGGACTCAATAAGACTGTTCCTTATCTCCTCGCTCTCATATATATTTTCAACCACGCCTACCGGATCACCAAACAGCTTATAAAGATTCTTCAGATCGCATGTTCTAAAGGTGGTTAGATGATTAAGCCATATGTATGCAATACGCATCTTTTCCTCATGACTGGCAGCCAGTTTATCAAGTATCATATAAAGGTCCCCCTTTCTACAGTTTCATTCCTATAGAAGATGGCTTCCTCTATATCAGATGGTCTTATCTCTTCCCTGTCTTCTACATCCGCTATCGTCCTGACAAGTTTCATTATCCTATAATATCCACGCGCAGAAACATCGCTATTTTCGAAGAAGTCTCTTAACAGATCTTCTTCCGATTTACTTAGCTTTATATATGTAGAGATTTTTCCTTGAGGGAGCTCGGAATTAAATAAAAAGTCTTCATTTTTATAGCGTATCCTCTGTCTTTCTCTTGCATTTTGGATTATCTCTCTTGCCTCAGCAGAGCTTATACCCCTCTCTAGACTGAATATGTCACTATACTTAACCGGACTAACCTCAAGGCGAAGGTCAATACGGTCCATAATAGGATGGCTTATTCTGTTCTGATAGTTATATATTTCCCTTGATGTACATTTACACTTCTTCCTATCCGGATAGAATCCACAAGGACAGTTGTTCCTGGCAGAAACCAGCATAAAGCGGGCTGGGAATGTAAGGCTGGCTTTAGCCCTGGAAATACTAACAATATGATCCTCCATAGGCATTCTGAGACTCTCAATTATATTTCGCCCGAACTCTGGGAATTCATCCAGGAAAAGAACTCCTCCTGTTGCAAGGCTTACCTCTCCTGGTTTAGGAACATGCCCTCCTCCCAGAAGTGCTACCTGGGATATATTCTGGTTAAGACTTCTGAATGGCCTGGTATTTACATATTTCATTTTTTCATTCAGAAGACCAGCCACACTATAGATCTTTGTCAACTCCATACTCTCCTCATGAGTTAGAGGCGGCATTATGCTTGGAATGCATTTGGCTATCATGGATTTACCGGAACCCGCTGCTCCGGTCATTATGATATTGTGAAAACCGGATACCGCTATTATGATGCCACGCTTAAGGCTATCCTGGCCCTTTACATCGGCAAGGTCATTTTGATAGAAAACCTCAGGCTCTTCTTCAGTGTTTTTATAAGGAGTGGACCACTTCCCAGAAGAAAGCATTTCAATAATATCCTCAAAGGAATTTACGGGAATAATGTCCACGCCCTTCACAAAGGATGCCTCATCTGCATTCTTCTCAGGCAGGACCACACGCCGAATGCCTTCCTTCGGGGCGTAATCAACTATAGGAAGCACGCCCTTAACAGGCAGAACTCTTCCATCAAGACCCAGCTCGCCTATAAAGAGAGTCTCCTCCAGATCCTTAAACATATTGTTAGTAACGGGAATATCCTCCATTGAAATGAGGATTCCAAGAGCAATGGCCATGTCGTAGCCTGCTCCATCTTTTCGGATGTCCGCTGGGGACAGATTGACAGTTATCCTGCGGGATGGCATGCTGTAGCCCAGATTTTTCAGAGCAGTACGAACCCTCTCGCCAGCCTCCTTTACGGAAGACGCAAGATAACCAACTAGACTTAGCCCTGGAAGTCCGGAACTGATATCTGTTTCGACGGTAACTATCATTCCATCTATTCCAAGAGCTGTACCACTATAGATTTTACTATACACTAATGCTCCTTTCAGCCTCCACGGAGCAGTACATATTTAGATTCTAATAAGGCATTCTCGAAGATGCAATCAAAAAATGCCTGGAATTGTTAAACTTTTGTGAAAAGCGCAACAAATCCAAGCATTTCTCTAGATTATGTAAACTAATATTCTAGTAATTAAAATAAACAAGATCATCAGCTGCTGGTCCTGTGACTGCAACACTGGTTGCTTCTATAACCGGACCCTCACCCTGGAACTCAGGATAGAATTCTTTCTTGATAGTTCCTTCTACTATAATCCAGTCTCTGTCCTTCAGCTTATTAGCTCTACCATAGTATGTCTTGAAACCAATAAATGCTATATCGTCAGCACAGCATGTCATGGCAAATCTTCCAGGTACGAATTCATTGTCCTTGTAATTAGAAGGTCTGTGAGCCTGAGCCTTGAATTTAATCTTCTTGCCAACATACTTATCAGGATTATCAGCGGCATCAATATAGAATATGCCGAAGTCCTCTTCCTCAAGAACAATCTCTGGCTGATTAATATCATAAGGAAGAATAATCTCCTCATCACTCTGCATTGGCTTTCCAGATTTATCCTCAAAGATAACCTGAGCACGTCTGTTAACGGCACGGATACTGCGTCTATATTCAGCAGTCTTAGTATTTTCGTCGCATCTGTTGAAGATTATCATATCTGCGTTTCGAAGCTGATCCATCATGATCTTCTTCATGTTATTAACATAGAGATCAAAGGTGGTTGCATCTACAAACGAAATAACCTGAACAACAGTCCAGCCCATAGGAACCTTCACCTGGAAAAGCTTATCCAGTTCCCACATACCATTATACTCTACGATTACATTTTCAGGATTGTACTTACGACCAAGTTCAAGAAGATAATCCTCTGTGAGTTTTTCATCATCTATAAACTCAAGATGAATATTCTCCTTCTCAAGCTCTGCAACGTCGTACTCAACCTCACCCTCCTCGCAAGCAAGGAGAAGTGTTGGTGTACTCTCTGTAAATCCCTGAGCGAGTAAAGTATCTATCGCAAATGTTGTTTTACCACTTCCCAGAAATCCCATAAAAACATAAACTGGAATTTCCTTAATCTGTTCCTTATTAAACATATGAATATCCCCGTTGACTTATTTTTATAATCCAAATAATTCTGCTATTTTATTCTCGTCTAGTTTGCTTCCAATAACGCAAAGCTTTCCTGTGTAGTCTGGTGAGCCTTCGCGTACTTCGTACTCGCCTGGTACAAGGTCGAATTCCTGCCAGTTGCCATCTTTATCTGGAACAATTCCCTTGGCACGGAGGATTATACCGAACTCGTTATCTTCTTCTACAGAAAGCTTGTCGAGAATCTCTTTTAATTCATCAGCGCTGTATTTATGAGCTGTCTCTTTACCCCAGCTTGTGAATACTTCGTCAGCATCATGATGATGGTGATGATGTCCGCAACTGCAAACTCCATTCTCATCGTAGTGATGTTCATGGTGTTCGTGATCATGATCGTGATGATGCTCATGCTCATCGTGATCATGGTGATGATGTTCATGTTCGTCATGATCGTGGTGATGCTCATGCTCGTCGTGGTCATGGTCGTGATGATGGTGGTGATGATGTTCTTCGTCATCTACCGCTGGATCATATTTGAAATTCTTCATTATATCTTCTATTGAAGATGAATGCTCCATAGCATCAAGAATAATATCTCCAGAAATTGTATCCCAAGGTGTTGTGATTATTCTAGCCTCAGCATTATGCTCTTTGATCATATCTACAGCAACCAGAAGCTTATCCTCATCCACATTCTGTGTACGGCTGAGAACTACAGTTCCGCAAGCCTCTATCTGATTAAGGAAGAACTCACCAAAGTTCTTGATATACATCTTAGCCTTAGTAACATCAACTACAGTTGTTGCACTGTTAAGAGCTATTTCTACATTCTCTCCAGCCTTCTGAATAGCCTTGATAACATCACTCAGCTTACCAACGCCAGATGGCTCAATGATAACTCTGTCTGGATGATAATCATTTACAACCTGCTTAAGAGCCTCACCGAAATCACCAACAAGTGAGCAGCAGATGCATCCCTGATTCATCTCTGTAATGTTAACTCCGGCATCCTTAAGGAAACCGCCATCAATACCAATCTCACCGAACTCATTTTCGATAAGCACAACCTGCTCATCCTTAAAAGATTCGCCGATGAGTTTTTTGATCAGAGTTGTTTTACCAGCTCCGAGAAATCCTGAAATAATATCAATTTTTGTCATCTCTTTTTCCTCCATGTATATATTTTTTCCTAACTACTATTCTATCAAACGTGTCAAGACAAAGGACACGACCTATCATATACAAGGGACGCTTCTCCATTATGGACTAATAATCCATAACAAAGAACCGTCCCCTGTTTTGTTATTAACCTGTAAGTGCAGGCTTATTTCTTTTTAAAGATTGAGATTGAAAGCGCTGGAACAGTAACTGAAATGTAATTAGCTCTGTCATCTACCTTACCAGCCTTTGACTGCTTAACAACCTTATTGTTATGGCCTTCACCACCAAACTTAGGAAGGTCGCTGGAGAATATCTCCTTCCACTTTCCTGCGCTTGGAACAGCCAGCTTATAATTCTTTGCATCAACTGGTGTGAAGTTACAGATGATAACAAGTGTATCCTCTTCCTTCTCACCACGTCTCTCAAATGAAATGATAGACCTGTTGGCATCGTTCGCATTTATCCATGCAAAGCCATCTGAATCATTATCCTTCTCATAAAGAGCAGGCTCTGTCTTATAAAGCTTATTCAGCTCCTTAACATAGTCTCTGATGCAGTTATGTGCATCGAATTCAAACAGTGACCAGTCAAGCTCCTCTGATTCGCTGAATTCCTTCATCTGAGCAAATTCCTGTCCCATGAACAGAAGCTTCTTACCAGGATGTGTAGCCATATATCCATAAGCTGCACGAAGATTTGAGAATTTATCCTCATAACCACCCGGCATCTTCTCTATCATCGAACGCTTCTCATGAACAACCTCATCATGAGAAAGAACAAGAATAAAGTTCTCGCTGTAAGCATATACCATGCTAAATGTCAGCTCATTGTGATGATATTTTCTATATAATGGATCAAGGCTGATGTAATTCAGGAAATCATTCATCCAGCCCATATTCCACTTAAAGTCAAATCCAAGTCCGCCATCCTCAACTCTGTGAGTCATCATTGGCCATGCTGTAGATTCCTCAGCAATCATCATAACCTGTGGGAACAGCTCATTCATCTTGTTATTAAGCTCTTTGATGAATTCTACTGCTTCAAGGTTCTCATTTCCACCGAACTTATTAGGTCTCCACTCACCACCCTGACGTCCATAGTCAAGATAAAGCATTGAAGCAACAGCGTCCATGCGGATGCCATCTACATGGTACTTATCTGCCCAATAGAGTGCATTTGCTATGAGGAAGTTACGAACCTCATTGCGACCATAATCAAATATATAAGTTCCCCAATGAGGATGCTCTCCTCTAAGTGGATCTGCATTTTCATAAAGTGGTGTACCATCAAATCTTCCAAGTCCGTGATCGTCCTTAGGGAAATGCGCTGGTACCCAGTCGATTATTACGCCAAGTCCCTGCTCATGCATGTAATCAACGAAATACATGAAATCTGTTGGCTTACCATATCTGGAAGTTGGTGCATAATAACCAGTTACCTGATATCCCCATGAAGGGTCATATGGATGCTCCATAATAGGCATAAGCTCTACATGAGTATATCCCATTTCCTTCATATATTTTGAAAGTGCTCTTGCTATCTCGCGATAGTTCAGGAACTCTCTTCCATCATCAGGTCTCTTCCAGGATCCAAGATGAACCTCATAAATATTCATAGGAGATTTCTTAAGGCTCTTCTTATCTCTGGCCTTCATCCACTCATCGTCCTTCCACTTGTAATCAAGCTTTGTAACGCGAGTTGCATTAGCTGGACGAGTTTCAGACATAACTCCATAAGGATCGCTCTTCATGAAGACTTCGCCAGTCTTAGATCTTATCTCATATTTATAAATTTCATCTTCAAAATCACCAGGAATGAAAAGTTCGAAAATACCGGAATAATCCAGCTTTCTCATCTGATATCTACGACCATCCCAGTTGTTGAAGTTACCAACAACTGAAACTCTTTCAGCGTTTGGAGCCCATACAGCAAACAGAGTTCCAAGAACTCCGTCAACTTCCATTGGATGAGAACCAAGCTTATCGTAAATATTATAATGGATACCCTCATTGAAATCGCAGATATCTACTGGATCAATGACTGGGTCAAATGTATATGGGTCAATGAAAGACTCTTCATGACCATCTAAGAACTTAGCTTTTACTCTATACTCAAATGCCTTCTTATCTTTAAGTCTTATAGAGAAAAAGCCGTCATATCTATCTGAAATTAAGGAATAAGTTTTACCTTCTGCGATGTCGGTAATCTTAACAACCTTTGCGTCTGGCAAAAAAACATTAACAAAAACATCATCAATACATTCATGAATTCCCAGCAGATGATGTGGGTTGTCATGCCTTGCCTCAGTAAGGGCTTCAACCTCCATCCAATTTATTGCAAATACAGCTTTTCTTCTAGTCATAAAATTAGTCCTCATTCCCTTTTCACACGAAATAATATACTCTTTAGTATACCCCATTTTATTACCTTCTTGCAAGGAAAACCCTATATTTCATGAATGAAGATACCACTGCGGAGTTTTGGCTCGAACCATGTAGATTTTGGTGGCATAAGAAGTCCAGCATCAGCCACTTCAAAGAGCTCATTTATTGATGTTGGATACATAGAAAATGCCAGCTCCATGTCTGTATGGCATCTTCTCTCAAGCTCGCCAAGTCCTCTGATTCCACCTACGAAATCAATTCGCTTGTCTGTACGTGGGTCCTCAATACCAAGAATTGGTGTGAGAACATAATCCTGAAGCAGTGAAACATCAAGTCCTGCGACTGGATCATCACTTTTCAGATCATCATTTATAGTAAGTTTATACCATTTGTCATCAAGGAACATGCCAAATGTACCCTTATCAACTGGTTGGAACTGCTCACTTACTTCATCTATCTCAAAGGCCTGTGAAAGCTGACTCATAAATGCTTCCTTTTCAAGACCATTTAAATCCTTAATTACTCTGTTGTATGGAAGGATTTCAAGCTCGCTCTCAGGGAAAAGAACCGAAAGGAAGAAGTTGAAGTCCTCGTCACCAGTAAATCCAGGATTCTCTTCTCTCTTCTTAAGTCCTACCTTAACAGCAGATGCTGCTCTATGATGTCCGTCAGCTATGTAAATTCTATTTTCTGCGTCAAACTCTGAGCGGATAGTCTCAATGTCAGAAGGATCACTTATAAGCCATACATTATGTACTACCCCATCGTCAGCAGTAAAGCCATATGTCTTCTCACCCTGCTTAACCTTTGAAACGATAGAATTGATAACATCTCTATCTCTATAAGCAAGGAATATAGGACCTGTCTGAGCATTGCAGTTATAGATATGATTTATTCTATCCTGTTCTTTTGCAGCAAGTGTATTCTCGTGCTTCTTGATGGTTCCATCGATATAATCATCAACAGAAACAACTGCAACGATACCTGTCTGTGAACGACCATTCATAATGAGCTCATAGATATAATATACAGGCTCCTCGTCATGAATGTATGTTCCATTTGACATATCTTCATGCAGCATCTCATTAGCTTTGTCATAAACCTCCTGAGCATACATATCCTGAGTCTCAGGGAACTGTGTCTCAGGTCTGTCAATTCTAAGAAAACTCTTTGGATGCTCATCAACAAAAGCTTTAGCCTCTGCTCTTTTATAAACATCATATGGAAGTGCGGCCACATCGCTTACCACATCTTTGTTAGGTCTAAATGCAGCGAAAGGTAGTACTTTTGACATTTTATGCCTCCTATTTTAAACACAAAGATACATCCAGGGAAAAAATCCTGGATGTATCTAATAATCTTGTTATTTATCCACGAATAAAGTTAACTGCCTGTCCAATGGACTCATCAAACTCATCATCGCTGGAATTCTTAAATACAAAAAGCTCTGGAACATTTTCAGGTGGATCATAATCCTGAGTAGCAACATACTCATCCCAATGCTCTATCTTCCAAGTATCACGCTCTGAATTACGAGCAACCATTCTCTGACGAACAACTTCAATATCAGTATGAACCCAGATAATGCAAAGCTCAGCATTCTTAATAGCGAGTTTCTTGCGCATAGCAGCAAGCCATTCCTGACTTCTTACTTCTTTCTTGAATGGTGCATTTATAAGAACAGTGTCATTATAATTAAGCGCATTCATAGCAACCTCAAGGATAGCATCGTACTCTGCATCTCTGATGTGCTCATGGAAGAAATCTGATGATCTGTCAAATGGTTCTCCAGCAACCTTATAAATCTGCTTAGAAAGAACAATCAGGTCATCCTTATCAAGATAAACACAGTTATTAAGTGCTCTTGCAAGATTTTTTGTAACGAATGTCTTACCACATGCCGGTGGCGATGTAACAAGAATCAGCTTTTTCTTTGCCATTTTACCCTCCTTGGCAAAATCAAGATATGATCTTGAAAATGTCGGTTTGTTATATCCCCCGATAAATACTCACCAACAAAATGCATTATTTTTTTGTTATATAACCCTTAGCTGTAAGAAGCTCTGCACAAAGTACGGCTCCACCTGCAGCACCACGGATTGTATTGTGTGAAAGACCAACGAACTTGTAGTCGAAAAGGCTATCTTCTCTAAGTCTTCCCATGGAAACGCCCATGCCGTGCTCATAATCAACATCAGCCTGAACCTGAGGTCTGTTATCCTCTTCCATGTAACGAATGAACTGCTTTGGTGCTGATGGAAGATCTAACTTCTGAGGCTCACCACTGAAGCTTTCCCACTTTTCAATGATCTGCTCTTTAGTTGGCTTCTTTCCAAAGTTAACGAAAACAGTTGCTGTATGTCCGTAAAGAACTGGAACTCTGATACACTGAGCTGTAATCTTTGGAGCGTCAGGATTGAGCTTAATCTCGCCATCCTCAACCTTACCCCAGATACGAAGTGGCTCTTTCTCAGACTTCTCTTCTTCACCACCGATATAAGGGATGATATTCTCTACCATCTCTGGCCAATCCTTGAAGTTCTTTCCAGCACCAGAAATTGCCTGGTATGTTGAAACTACAACTTCCTTTGGCTCAAACTCTTTAAGAGCAAAAAGTGCAGGAGCATAAGACTGGATTGAACAGTTAGGCTTTACAGCAATAAATCCTCTCTTTGTTCCAAGTCTCTTTCTCTGAGCCTCGATAACTTCGAAATGCTCTGGGTTAAGCTCAGGCACTACCATAGGAACATCAGGTGTCCATCTATGTGCACTATTGTTAGAAACAACTGGAGTCTCTGTCTTAGCATAAGCCTCCTCGATAGCCTTAATCTCATCTTTAGACATATCAACTGCACTAAATACAAAATCAACGCCACTAGCTATTTCTTCTACTTCATTTACATTTTTAAGTACAAGGTCAGCAACTGACTCAGGAATTGGATTATCCATCTTCCATCTGCCTTCTACTGCCTCACTATATTTCTTACCAGCGCTACGTGGGGATGCAGCTACCGTAACTACGTCGAACCATGGATGGTTATTAAGAAGGTCGATAAATCTCTGACCTACCATACCCGTAGCACCAAGAATTCCTACTCTTAGTTTTTCCATATTATTTTCCTCTTATATATTTACTACGATATACGTATTTCTTTACTTAACAACTCTTACTCTGATAACACCATCAATTGCTTCAAGCTCAGATACCATGTTTGCAGCATCTGGTGTATCAACGTCAAGGATTGTATATGCATAGTCACCACGTGACTTGCTAACCATATCAGGAACATTAATTCCAGCCTTTGAGAATGCGCCAGTGAACTGTGTAAGCATGTTAGGGATGTTCTTATGACATACTGTAATACGTCCTGCTGATGAAGGAACACCTGCATCACACTTAGGATAGTTAACTGAGTTAACAACATTACCATTCTCAATGAAATCTCTGATCTCGTTAACTGCCATAACTGCACAGTTATCTTCTGACTCAGCTGTTGAAGCTCCAAGGTGAGGTGTACAGATAACGCCCTCGTGACCAACTACTGTTGGGTTAGCGAAGTCTGTTACATAACGATGTACCTTACCAGCATCAATAGCCTTCATAAGAGCTGGCTCATCAACAAGGATATCTCTAGCGTAGTTAAGAATAACTACTCCGTCCTTCATCATTGAGATAGCTTCTTCATTAATCATTCCCTTAGTTGCATCCATAAGTGGAACGTGAATTGTAATGTAATCACACTCTGAATAGATGTCATTTACATTCTTGATGTGCTTAACTGACTTAGAAAGGTTCCAAGCTGCATCTACTGATACAAATGGGTCATAACCCAAAACTTCCATTCCAAGGTGTACAGCAGCATTTGCAACTCTACATCCGATAGCACCAAGTCCGATAACACCAAGCTTCTTGCCCTGAATCTCATTTCCGGCATAAAGCTTCTTCTGCTTCTCAGCTGTCTTAGCAATGTTATCATCATCCTTATCTTCAACAACCCAGTTAGCACCAGCAACGATATCACGTGATCCAAGAAGAAGACCAGCAATAACAAGCTCCTTAACACCGTTAGCATTTGCACCAGGTGTATTGAATACTACAATACCCTTCTCAGCAAATGCATCAAGTGGGATGTTATTTACACCAGCACCAGCTCTTGCAACTGCAAGAAGTGAATCTGGAACTTCAAGCTCGTGCATTGAAGCACTACGTACGAGGACTGCATCAGCCTCGTTTAAGTTATCTGTCATTTCATAGCTTGCATCGAACAGGTCTGTTCCACACTTAGCTATTGGGTTTAAGCAATTAATCTTAGCCATTATGCGTTCTCCTCCTCAAACTTCTTCATAAACTCAACGAGCTTCTCAACACCTTCGATTGGCATTGCATTGTAGATAGAAGCACGCATACCACCAACTGATCTGTGACCCTTAAGGTTAACAAATCCAGCCTCAGTAGCCTCTTTAACAAACTTAGCTTCAAGATCAGCATCATGGTTTCTTGTAACGAAAGGAACGTTCATAAGTGATCTATCCTTCTCTACTACTGTTCCCATGAACATCTTTGACTGATCAAGATAATCATAAAGGATCTTAGCCTTCTTCTCGTTATGAGCCTTCATAGCCTTAAGACCGCCCATTGACTTAACCCACTTGAATACAAGTCCACAGATGTAGATACCATAGCATGGAGGTGTATTGTAAAGTGAATCAGCATCAGCCTGAGTCTTATACTTAAGCATTGTAGGAACGAACTCTGGAAGATCATCACGGATGAGGTCCTCACGAACGATTACTACTACAACACCGGCAGGTCCAACGTTCTTCTGAACACCGAAGAAGATAAGACCGTAATCTTCTACATTTACTGGCTGAGAAAGAATGTCAGATGACATATCAGCTACGAGAAGCTTACCCTTTGTATTTGGGAGCTCCTTAAATGTAGTTCCGTAAATTGTATTGTTATGACAAATGTATACATAATCAGCATCTTCTGAAATTGGAAGGTCTGAGCAATCAGGGATGTATGAGAATGTCTTGTCCTCTGATGAAGCGATCTTGTTAGCTGTACCATACTTCTGAGCTTCCTGCCAAGCCTTCTTAGCCCACTGACCTGTAACGATGAAATCTGCAACACCGTTCTTCATAAGGTTCATAGGGATAGCCGCAAACTGCTGTGATGCTCCACCCTGAAGGAAAAGTACCTTATAGTTATCTGGGATATCCATAAGATCTCTGAGGTCTTTCTCTGCTTCTTTGATGATGTCATCATAAACCTTTGATCTGTGAGACATCTCCATTACAGACTGACCACTTCCCTTATAGTCCAGCATCTCCTCTGCTGCCTGCTTAAGAACTACTTCTGGTAAAATAGAAGGTCCTGCTGAAAAGTTGTAAACTCTTGCCATTTTATATTTCCTCCATTTATATAATTAAAATGTTTTAAATTTCAAAAGAATTTCACAATTCACTATGATAAAGTTATTTCATGATTTTATCAAGGCGAAAATATTGCGAAAAATGTTCAATATTTTGTTAATTTTGCCAATTTTCTTTGTTTTTGCTTCTTTTACTACTTCTTAAGAGCATCTTCGGAATCAAAGCATGTCTCAATAGATGCACCAGGTGCAACCATTGGCCAAACCTTGTCATCCTCAGCTATCTGGCAGTCGATGAGGTAAGCGCCTTCGCCTTTGATAGCCTCTTTAAGAGCTTTTTCAAACTCAGCTACAGTCTTAACTGTATAGCCCTTAGCTCCCATTGCATCTGCAAGCTTAGCAAAATCTGTTTTATCTTCAAGAATAGTATTTGAATATCTCTTTCCATAGAAAAGAGTCTGCCATTGACGAACCATACCAAGAACATGGTTATTGATTACTACTTCTATTACATGAATATCTTCTCTGGCAGCTGTTGCCATTTCATTCATGTTCATACGGAAGCATCCATCACCAGCGATATTGATAACAGTCTTATCTGGAGAACCAACCTTAGCACCGATTGCAGCGCCAAGTCCGTATCCCATAGTTCCAAGACCACCTGATGAAAGGAAATGTCTAGGCTCTTTATACTTGTAGTACTGAGCTGCCCACATCTGATGCTGACCAACGTCTGTAGTGATGATTGCATCTCCCTTTGTCTGCTCGTAAATCTTGTTGATAATTGCAGGTCCTGTAAGATGCTGCATGTCATACTCAAGAGGATTCTCAGCCATAAGGTCCTGAATCTCCTTGTTCCACTCAGGCTTCTTGGAAGCCTTTACTTTAGCATTCAGCTTCTTAAGGATTTCATTTGCATCACCGATAATCTTAGCATCAACGTCGATGTTCTTATTTATCTCAGCTCTATCCACATCTATATGAAGAATTCTTGCATTCTTGGCAAATGTGCTCGCATCACCGATAACTCTGTCTGAGAATCTTGCGCCTACAACGATAAGAAGGTCTGCTCTGTTAACTCCAAGGTTTGAAGTCTTAGTACCATGCATTCCGATCATACCAGTGTAGTTCTTTTTTGTTCCGTCAAATGCGCCCTTGCCCATAAGTGTATCGCATACAGGGGCATCTACCTTTTTAACGAGTTTAGCAAGCTCTGCTGAAGCGCCTGAAAGAGTTACGCCACCACCAACTAAGAAGTAAGGCTTTTCGGAGTTGTTGATCATCTCAACGGCTTTCTCGATATCTGAATCCTTGATAGTCTCAGTGATTCTCTCAATTGGTTCAGGCTTCTTAGGTGTGTAGTCAGCCTTTGCTGCTGTAACATCCTTAGTGATATCAACAAGTACAGGACCTGGACGTCCAGTCTGTGCTATCTTGAATGCACGTCTTATTGTATCAGCAAGCTCATGTACATTCTTAACGATGAAGCTGTGCTTTGTAACAGGCATAACAACACCTGCTATATCAACCTCCTGGAAGCTGTCCTTTCCAAGCATAGCTACACCAACGTTAGCTGTAATTGCTACTACAGGGATAGAATCCATATATGCTGTAGCTATTCCTGTTACAAGGTTTGTTGCACCAGGACCGGATGTTGCCATACAAACACCAACCTTACCTGTTGCTCTTGCGTATCCATCTGCAGCGTGGCTTGCGCCCTGCTCATGAGATGTCAATACGTGATGTATTTCATTTGAGTGCTTATAAAGCTCATCATAAACATTAAGAATTGTACCTCCTGGATAACCAAATACGGTATCAACTCCCTGTTCCTTTAAACATTCTATAACAATCTGTGAACCAGTTAATTGCATATTATTTTCTCCTTGTTATTTAGTAGGTATCTCGAGGATAGCTCCGCGGTTACCAGATGTAACCATGGATGCGTAGCGTGCAAGGTAACCAGTTGTGACCTTAGGCTCACGTGGAGTCCATGCAGCTTTACGCTTAGCTAATTCCTCATCACTTACCTTAAGTGTGATGGAATAATTATTGATATCGATTTCAATCATATCGCCTTCTTCTACAAGTGCGATAGGTCCGCCTACTGCTGCCTCTGGTGAAACATGGCCGATAGATGCGCCACGGCTTGCACCTGAGAAACGTCCGTCAGTAATAAGAGCAACTGTGCTTCCAAGTCCCATACCAGCAATAGCTGATGTTGGGTTAAGCATCTCTCTCATACCAGGACCACCCTTAGGACCTTCGTAACGGATGACGACTACATCACCATCTACAATCTTTCCACCAAGGATAGCTGCGATTGCATCTTCCTCTGAATCAAAGACTCGAGCTGGACCTTCATGCTTCAGCATCTCAGGAACAACTGCAGATCTCTTAACAACAGAACCGTCTGGAGCAAGATTACCCTTAAGTACTGCAAGACCACCTGTCTTTGAATATGGATTATCAGTAGGTCTGATGACCTCTGGATTTCTATTAACACTATTTTTAACTGCTTCACCGATAGTCTTACCAGTTACAGTCATACAATCTTCATTTATAAGACCAAGGTCGCAAAGCTCTTTAACTACTGCATATACACCACCTGCCTCGTTAAGGTCTTCCATGTATGTAGGACCTGCAGGTGCGAGGTGACAAAGGTTAGGTGTCTTCTCGCTGATAGGATTTGCAAATGAGATATCAAAGTCAAATCCAATCTCATGTGCGATTGCTGGTAAATGAAGCATTGAGTTTGTTGAGCAACCAAGTGCCATATCTACTGTAAGAGCGTTCAGGATAGCATCTTTTGTGATGATATCACGTGGACGGATATTCTTCTCAAGCATATCCATTACAGCGTATCCTGCCTTCTTAGCAAGACGGAGTCTCTCTGAATAAACTGCAGGAATTGTTCCGTTTCCAGGAAGTCCCATACCAAGTACCTCTGTCAGACAATTCATTGAGTTAGCTGTGTACATACCTGAACATGAACCACAGGTTGGACACACCTTCTCTTCGAACTCAAGTACTTCAGCATCATCGATCTTACCAGCTGTACGCTCTCCTACAGCTTCGAACATAGAGGAAAGACTTCTCTTTCTTCCGTGGATGTGACCTGCAAGCATAGGACCACCAGATACGAATACTGTTGGTACATTTACTCTTGCTGCGGCCATAAGAAGACCTGGAACATTTTTATCACAGTTAGGTATCATTACAAGAGCATCAAACTGATGTGCAATCGCCATCGCCTCTGTGGAATCTGCGATAAGATCTCTTGTGACAAGGCTGTACTTCATACCAATATGTCCCATTGCAATACCATCGCAGACGGCGATAGCTGGGAACATAACTGGTGTTCCACCTGCTTCAGCGACGCCAAGCTTGACGGCCTCTGCTATCTTATCGAGGTTCATATGTCCTGGAACGATCTCGTTGTAAGAACATACAATACCAACCATAGGCTTTCTGATTTCTTCTGCAGTATATCCAAGTGCGTTCAGAAGTGAACGAGCTGGTGCCTGCTGCAGACCACATTTCATATTATCACTCTGCATAATTTTTAACTCCTTTTTTTATATCAATATCTTTTATATTTTCTAAACTGATCAATGCTAGCGGCAAAGGCTATTATGCTGATAAATGCTATAACACCCGATACTATTATCAACCAATGCAATTTTTCTTCAAGCCCCATAACACCTATAATTATAAAGGCTGCAAGACAAGCAATAAATAAAGTACCAGTAATTAACGCAGCAATTAGTCCCGTCCTGGCTTTAGGATGTGCCCCCTCTGAGGCAACACCTTTGCCATATCTACCCTGTCCCGAAGGAAGCAATTTCTCGAGACAACCTATCAGCTGATCATAATCATTTATATTTTTATCTATGTATATATATGAGGTTACTTCTTTACCAGCTTGATTTATAAAGTCACACTCTACTGTCACTCTATCAAATTCCACCCTGATATCATGAACCTTTTTGATAGGACAACCAAGTTCTTTTTCTTTCAAATATACATATAAGTTTCCCATATCATCCTCATAGAAGTGGTTAAGGCACGCCGCCGTATAGACATTATGCGGTCCTTCTAGCGGATAAGAAAACATTTTAGACATATCACGCTCCGGTAATTATACTCTCTCAGCTATGAGAGTTCCCATCTCATCGCATTTAACCTGGTCTTCGCCTGGCTTAGCGAGGTCGATAGTTCTGTATCCTTCTTCAAGAACTTTCTTCACAGCATTTTCTATCGCATCTGCCTCTTTGTCAAGGTCAAATGTAATGTATATCTTAGCATCATTGCTGCACTAAGAATAGTAGCGATAGGATTTGCAATGTTCTTTCCTGCTATATCAGGAGCTGATCCACCTGATGGCTCATAGAGACCAAACTTTGTCTCATTCAGAGATGCAGATGGAAGCATTCCGATAGAACCTGTAATCTGTGAAGCCTCATCTGAAAGGATGTCTCCGAACATATTCTCTGTAAGAACTACATCGAACTGAGCAGGATCCTTAACAAGCTGCATAGCTGCATTATCTACGAGCATTACTCCATACTCTACTTCTGGGTAATCCTTTGCTACTTCGTCAGTAACCTTTCTCCAAAGTCTGGAGCTGTCGAGGACATTTGCCTTGTCAATAAGTGTTACCTTCTTGCGACGCTTCATAGCGATATCAAATGATTTGATAGCTATTCTTCTTATTTCGTTCTCGTTATAGGAAAGTGTATCGACGGCTGTCATTACACCATCAATCTCTTTTGTATATCTCTCACCGAAATAAAGACCACCTGTAAGCTCGCGCATCATCATCATATCGAAGCCCTTCTCAGCAACTTCCTTCTTAAGTGGGCAAGCTTCTGATAATTCTGGGTAAAGATATGCAGGTCTCAGGTTTGCAAAAAGCTTGAGAGCCTTGCGGATTCCAAGAAGTCCAGCTTCTGGTCTCTTTTCTGGTGGAAGCTTATACCAAGGAGATGTCTGTGTGTTACCACCGATAGAGCCCATAAGGACCGCATCCTTGGACTTAGCTATCTCGATTGTCTCCTCTGTAAGTGGAACACCATTCACATCGATTGAACATCCACCCATAAGGAGCTGTTCGTAATTAAATGTGTGTCCGTACTTCTCTCCGATTGCATCCAGAACCTTCATAGCCTCTGTGACTATTTCTGGACCAATACCGTCACCCTTGATGACACCGATATTACATATCATTTCGTTTTCCTCTTTTCTATATTAGTAGATTTTTATTAAGTATTTTATTTATCTTGTTTATTAATCTTCCTTTTCTTCAGGAACCAGATTGAACTCATATGGATTGCCATATGCTACCAAAGTAAGCTTTTCTCCGTCTCTATCATTTACGAAGTAACCATATAGGCTTGTGGTTATCTGCTCATCTTCGTCATATTCTGCTTTCTTACCATAATGAACTTCTTCTTCATTAGTAAGAGCAATACATACCAGGTTTTCTCTAGTGGCACCATATTGAGGATTTTCCATCTCTACTAAATCATCATTGGTAATCTTATCTTTTACCTCAGAATCATTTAAAAGATAATCCGCAGCATCATCTCCTACATAAAGCTTAAATGTGCCACTGTAATAATCGCCATCCTTATTATCACCATCTCTGTACCAGATAAATGTATTATCGGGTTCTGCGATTATTAAGGCTGTATCATTAAGACCAACCCAGTCATAAGAAGTAAAGTATTCTTTATCAAATCCCTTATCTTCATCTTCGTCTTTATCTTTATCTTCATCTTTTTCTTTTGATGATGAATGCGATGAACTACTTTCAAAATCTTTATCATCAGCTTTGCCGATAAATGCAATAAAAAGTATGACTGCTATTAGAAGAAGACTTCCAAGTCCTACCGATAGCCCGATAATCAGCCCTTTAAGACTCTTTTTCTGAACCGGTGGTTGAACAGGCTGACCGTTTATCAAGTACCCATGCTGATATCCCTGGTTGTACCCCTGGTTCATCTGTTGAGGATAACCTTGGTTGTATCCTTGATTTTGTTGCTGTGGGTAGCCTTGGTTGTACCCTTGATTCAGTTGTTGCGGATACCCTTGCTGTGGATATCCCTGCTGATTTGGATAGCCTTGCTGGTTTGGATAACCCTGGTTTCCCGGATATTGCCCTTGATTCATACCTCTCTCCTATAAATAAGTCACAGGGCTCGACTCGGTACGAGTCGTGTCGATTCCTCTGGAATCGAGCCCAGAGATCTGACCCCACTATCTTATTATGTTTCTACTTTGTATTTCTTGGATTGTGGGATGGCATCGATATAAACTGCAAGTGGTGGAACTATTACTGTGATGATAGTTATATAATCGAGTGCATTTCCACTATTAAACAACTTAATGAATGCTTCCATTCCTCTGTTCTTATTATTGATCAGCTCTGTCATATTGTAGACAATCTGGCTGTAATAATATGTTCTTCCGAAATATACTATTAATACAATAACGAATAGAACAATAACCCAGGTTGACATCTTGTAGCCACAGAAGAACTTAAATGCCAAAACTGTAGCTACTAGGCGAATTATCATAATTGCCATAGCAGAACCAATATATGCCCCCACACTAGGAACGCGTGTAGTAAAAATTGGAAGAAAGTACTCGAGGAGCGCTCCACCAATTGCTACCAGGCATCCCATAAATTGTCTGCCTCTTCCTATCTCTTCTATCCTATTGGAAACAACTAGTCCAATAATGATCGTTAATAAGCAGATAAAAAATCCAGGATAATTAAACAATGCAAAATTTTTAATCAATACTAAATATTTTAAAACAACTTCCATAATCGTAACCCCAACTCTCTTTTACAAGAGAAACAATATGCCTTAATCTTCTTTTGCGTTAATAGAGTTGATAAGGCCTCCACTTGTAATGATATTCTGCATAAATGGAGGGAAAGCCTGTCCCTGATACTTCTTTCCTGTTGTAAGGTCTGTGATCTCGCCTGTATCGAAGTTTACTTCAACCTCGTCCTCAGCCTTAATCTCTTCACTTGCTTCCTTACACTCAAGGATAGGAAGTCCAATGTTAATACTATTTCTATAGAAGATTCTTGCAAAAGACTCAGCGATAACGCATGAAATACCTGAAGCCTTAATAGCTATTGGAGCATGCTCTCTGGAAGAACCACAACCGAAGTTCTTACCAGCAACCATAATGTCGCCGTCCTTTACTCTGTTAACAAAATCTTTATCAATATCTTCCATACAGTTCTTTGCCAGCTCAGCTGGGTCTGCTGTATTAAGATATCTTGCTGGGATGATAACATCTGTATCTACATTATCACCATATCTATGTACTGTACCATGTGCTTTCATGTCTATCTTCCTTTCAATATACTCATTATCTGTTCTGTGTTTTAAAGATCCTCTGGACTGGAAATCTTACCAGTGATTGCTGATGCTGCAGCAACTGCTGGGCTCGCCAGATAAATCTCTGAATCGATTGCACCCATACGTCCGATGAAATTACGGTTTGTAGTTGAAACCGCTCTCTCTCCATGAGCAAGGATTCCCATATGTCCACCAAGACATGGTCCACAAGTTGGAGTACTTACGATTGCGCCTGCATCTATAAAGATTTCTGTCAGACCTTCGCGAAGCATCTGCTTGTAGATTTCCTGAGTTCCAGGAATAACGATAACTCTCAGCCAGTCTGCAACCTTACGACCATTCATAATGTCAGCTGCAATACGCATATCATCTATACGTCCATTTGTACATGAACCGATAACAACCTGATCAATCTCAATATCACCTTCTGCGTGAATCTCATCGATTGTCTTTGTATTTTCAGGAAGATGAGGAAATGCAATCGTAGGACGAAGTGAACCAAGATCAATCTCTATAACCTCGTCATAGTCAGCATCTTCATCTGCCTCATAAACTGTATATTCGTTATTAGCAAACTTCTCAGGTGCATGCTCTTTCATGTATTCAAGTGTAAGGTCATCAACTGGGAATATGCCGTTCTTAGCACCAGCTTCAATAGCCATATTTGCTATAGTAAATCTGTCATCCATTGTAAGTGACTTAACGCCCTCACCAACGAACTCCATTGATTTATATCTGGCACCATCAACGCCGATCATTCCAATGATATGAAGTATCAGGTCCTTACCACTTGTCCACTCTGCCTTCTCACCCTTAAGTACAAACTTAATAGCTGAAGGAACTTTGAACCAGGCCTTACCTGTTACCATACCGGCTGCCATATCTGTTGAACCAACACCTGTTGAAAAAGCACCAAGTGCTCCATATGTACAAGTATGTGAGTCAGCACCTATGCAGGTATTACCTGCAACAATAAGTCCTTTTTCTGGAAGGAGTGCATGCTCAATACCCATCTGTCCTACATCAAAATAATTAACAATGTTGTTAG
The DNA here is from genome assembly GCA_902774915.1 of uncultured Lachnospiraceae bacterium. Classification (GTDB taxonomy): domain Bacteria; phylum Bacillota; class Clostridia; order Lachnospirales; family Lachnospiraceae; genus Eubacterium_Q. The sequence goes on from CACYKH010000003.1 coordinate 58,490, forward strand.
CCTTAGAGAAATCTCTAACCTGCTTAACATGCTCTGCACTCTTAATATCCTTATTAGGGGTAAAGTGATCCATAACAAGTGCAATTTTTGTATTGTCAAATACTGTTTTCTTCTTAAACTTGTCAAGCTCATTAATTGCAACTGGAGTTGTAACATCATTACCAAGTACCAGATCCAGAGATGCCTCGATCAGGTCCCCAGCCTTTACACTCTCAAGTCCTGCATGAGCGGCAAGAATTTTTTGTGTCATTGTCATTCCCATGTTTATTTCCTCCATATAATTATCCTATTAAATATAAGGATAGTATTAGGTCATAGATAAAGGACATTTTATCACATATTATGCCCATTATCAAAAAAAATTATTACCTATTATAACAATTTACAATAAGTAATAATTTTTTTGATCTACAAAGTATAATTTATTAATTTACACTGAAAAGAAGCTGTCCGTAGCTTGGGAATGGCCAGTCTCTCTGGGATGTGAGCATCTCGGCCTCATCTACGTATTTTCTAAGTTCATCCATAGCTGGCAGAAGCTCATCTCTTACGAATGCTGAGCTAACGAAAATGTCATCTAATGTCTTGAACTTAGCAAGGGCATCTTCAAGATTAATAACTGCATCCATTATGAAGTCTGTAAGCTCTGAAAGTCTCTCCATTGTAGAAACCTCATACTTGCACTTCACATTCTCGCTTACCTGTCTCATAAGAACTGTTGTCTGAGAAAGTCTGTAGAGATATCTCTCTATAGCAGGCAGGTAATTCTTACGTACCATATCAACCATTGTAAGACCTTCAATGTTTACAGTCTTTACATAGTTCTCCAGCATTATCTCACAACGGCTCTTAACCTCAGCCTCTGTAAATACCTTATGTTTAATAAGCATATCTACATTCTTCTTATCAAGAAGCTTTGGCATAGCATCTGCAGTTGTCTTAAGGTTAGAAAGACCTCTTACTTCTGTAGCTTCCTTAACCCACTCTTCTCCGTATCCATTTCCATCGAAAAGAATACGCTGATGTTCAGTTATAACTCGTTTTATAAGATCATGAAGTTCAGTCTCGAAATCCTGTGCACCTTCAAGCTCATCAGCATACTGACGAAGGCTTTCAGCAACAGCTGCATTAAGCATGATGTTACAGCATGCAATACTGTTGGATGATCCCAGGGATCTGAACTCGAATTTATTACCTGTAAATGCAAATGGTGATGTTCTGTTTCTATCAGTTGTATCTCTGAAGAATCTTGGAAGTGAATGCACTCCAAGCTTCATCTTCACTTCTTCTGTTCCCTTGTATGGCTTATCTTCCTTGATTGCCTCAAGGATAGCTGAAAGCTCTTCGCCAAGGAATACAGAAATAATTGCAGGAGGCGCCTCATCAGCACCAAGTCTGTGGTCATTACCTGCAGTAGCAACAGAAAGACGAAGGAGATCCTGATAATCATCTACTGCCTGGATGACGGCACATAGGAACAGCAGGAACTGTGCATTCTCATAAGGTGTCTTTCCAGGTGAAAGAAGGTTCACGCCTGTATCTGTTGTAATTGACCAGTTATTATGCTTTCCGGAACCGTTGACTCCGGCAAATGGCTTTTCATGTAGGAGACATACAAGACCATGCTCGTTTGCCACCTTCTTCATAATTTCCATAGTCAGCTGATTTGAATCAGTTGCTACGTTTGTTGTTGAATAAATAGGTGCAAGCTCGTGCTGTGCAGGAGCCACCTCATTATGCTCTGTCTTTGCAAGGATACCAAGCTTCCAGAGTTCTTTGTTCAGATCTTCCATGAATGCACTGACTCGTGGCTTGATTACACCAAAGTAGTGATCATCCATTTCCTGTCCCTTTGGAGGCATAGCACCAAAAAGAGTTCTACCTGTATATTTAAGGTCAGGTCTCTTACTCCAAACGTCAGCATCTACAAGGAAGTATTCCTGCTCTGCTCCAACGCTTGTTCTGACATACTTTGCATCTGTACCAAATATCTTGAGTATTCTCATAGCCTGTCTGTTAATGGCCTGCATAGATCTAAGAAGTGGGGTCTTCTTATCCAGCGCTTCACCTGAGTAAGAACAGAAAGCTGTTGGAATGCAAAGTGTATGATCCTTGATAAATGCATAGGATGTTGGGTCCCATGCTGTATAACCTCTTGCTTCGAAGGTTGCACGAAGGCCACCTGAAGGGAATGATGAAGCATCAGGCTCACCCTTAATAAGCTCCTTGCCTGAGAACTCCATGAGCACTCCACCATCTGGAGATGGTGTTATAAAACTATCATGCTTCTCAGCTGTGACACCAGTAAGTGGCTGGAACCAATGAGTGAAATGTGTTGCTCCATTTTCTATAGCCCAGTTCTTCATTTCCTCAGCTACAGCATCTGCAACTGCATCATCAAGACGAACATTCTCATCAATGGTCTTCTTGAGCTTAGCGTACACATCATCGGATAGTCTGGCTTTCATCACCTTATCATTAAAGACAAGAGATCCAAACATTTCAGGAATGTTAATGTTTTCCATAAATTTCCTCCATAATAAGATCCTTCAGCAATAAAGCTTCGGGATGACTTTTAAAAAACATTGTAAAGTATAGCACTCAAGCAGTTAAGCTTCAACCCCATATTTACTTAATAAAATAAAGGAAAGAAGCCTTTTAACTTCTTTCCTTTTAGTTTACTTTGTCATTCTCTCGGTATAGTCATCTTTTGGCATTGGTTTTGCGTAGTAGTAACCTTGAATCATATCGCAACCCTGCTCAGCCAGGAAGTCTACCTGGCCCTTCTCCTCAACACCTTCTGCCACAGTTCTCATATTAAGACTCTTTGCAAGCTTGATAGCTTCGGATACTACAACCTCTCCTCTCTCGCCAGCATTTTCGCCTCTGAAGAATTCAGCATCCAGCTTCAGGATATCCAACGGCATGTCCTTAAGGGAATTAAGTGACGAGTAACCTGAACCAAAGTCGTCCATGGAAACTACAAAACCATAATTCTTTAATTTCTTGATTGTCTCAATCATGGCATTCTTATCATCGAAGAATGCACTCTCGGTAAGCTCAATCTCGATCAGGTTATGAGGACATCCAGCATCATCTACCATATCTCTAATCTGTTCTGCCAGATCATTCTCTGCAAAATGCGCTCTTGAAACATTAACTGAAACAGGAACACATTTATAGCCCTGATCCAGCCAGACCTTCTGATCCCTTGCCACATGAGAAATCATGTAGTGATCTATCTCGGTGATAAATCCATTCTTCTCGAAAAGAGGAATTATCCTGCCCGGAGTTACAAATCCATACTCTGGAGATTCCCATCTTATAAGCGCCTCCGCTCCACTAAGCTCATCTGTTCTAGGATTATATTTAGGCTGGTAATAAACCTTAAACTCTTCGTTTTTAAGAGCCGACCATTGATGTTCCTGAACTGTATCCAGCCACTTCTGATCTTCAAGAAGCTTATTATCAAAGAATTTAATTCCTGATTCATCTGAACCGCTAAGGGTTGACCTTGCTGAACATGCATTGTTGTAATGCTGTTCAATACTTATATTCTTACGGCTGGCAGTCTTACCCTTCTCGTTCTTTGTGCTTGGAATAAGATCAACGCCTATCTGGAATTTGAAATCATGGTCTCCACCAAGAGCCTCAAGTTTAGTTATAAGCTCGTGGAGTCGCATCTTCAGTTTATCTTCATCTTCATATTTCAGAAGGAGTGCAAAATTAGAAGTTGTGGCATGGGCCATCTTTTCCTTTGACTGTATTTCCCTCTGAATAGTCATATAGATTTTCGTAAGCATCTCTTCGCCATCCTTCACTGAATGACAAAGAGCATAATTTCTATAATTCTTAAACACAAGATTAGCTACAGCAAAATTCTCTTTAGCATTTCTTCTCTTTCTAAGAGTCTTCTCTCCATTGATCAGATACCACATCCAGTTACGTCCCTGAGTTGTAGCATCCAGGAAGAACAAACTCGTAAGTCTTGTCTGATGAACAATAGAAACGATTACATTAACAAATAAAATAGTAACAATTATTGCAACCAAAATGATAACTGCTGCATAGATTTCCAGGAAAAGAATCACATCTCGCATATTCAGATTAAACACTGCTTTTCCAATGAAATGCTCTCCGTCTTTTGTATCCACAGAAATCCATGCAGGAATTCCCATTGAATCTATCTTGTCTTTTGTATCTGCATTATTTGAATACTGAAAATATACTCCATTAGAATAATGAACAGTACTACTTCCCGTTTCATCTGATTCCTGACCTAGTTCATCTTTAAGTTCATCCTTCAGCTCATCTTCATCAGTAGTTGAGATAACAAAACCGGTATCACCATTTTCATCACTTAGATAATTCTCGCCTATCCACTTAAAGACTTTGTTCGCTCTAAGTTTAAGATTATTGTTATTATCAATATATATCATGTCAGATTCCGCATCTTCTACAACATGATATTTCACATTTTCTTCAGATAAAATGACATCCGCTTCTTTAGTGCTTCTGGTATCTTCGCCCTTCTTATAGATGACAATTCCCGAATCGTCTGTTACCACGAAGTCCATATCACTTTCCTCGAGGATGGACTTAATATCATCATTTTCTATTCCGCGCTCATAAATCTTGGATAATCTGACAACCTCATCATATCCATTTACAAACTTGGATTCCAGAATGTATTGAAGAAAGAATCCTGACAAAAACACCATCATAGCAACAAATAAAACTGTGAAAATTGTAAATGCTATTATGGAGCCCCATATATTATTCTTTTTTACTTTTCTATATAATTTCTGATTTTTATTCTTCGCCATTTATGGCCTCCCGGGAATTAATTTCAAATCACAAATATATAATAACAGATTAAAATACAGATTGTATTAAATAAACCTTAAATCTATATTAGTTTATATTTAAAATATTAAATGCCATCACTTCAACTTTTTCATATCTTTAAGGAATTTGGAATCCGGCATAACTCCACCATATCTTACATCGTTATACATATCCGTAAGGGTATCTACTTCTTTTGGAAGGTTATCGCCCTCAGAATGATTCATCATGATAAGTATATCCTTGGTGGTGGCATTACGGTCTGGAACAAAGAAACGCTTAAACGCCTGAACTCTTGTTTTGTAAATTCTTCTGGCTTTGATATCAGGAGAGTTTCCTACCAGCTTATTCGGATCAACATATTTATCTACCGAAAAGCCATGCCTTTTATTCTTGGAAATGTTTTCTACCAGATCATCATCTCTCATATTTCTCATAAGAAGAAGTCTTATCAGCCAGCTGAATACTTTATAAAGCAAAAATACAACCAGCAAGATAATAAGAGCAGTCAGGATAAAATGGATTATCTTCGAAAGAAGACTCGCATCCGTAATATCCTTATAATAGACATTTGATCCAGTCATATTTCCTGGAAGCGACAGTCCTAAAAGGGTAAGTATAAGTTTTAATATGTTTATGATAATAAGGATTACAAACTTTGCAATTATTGCCAGTGCAAGAAGCAAATCCTTAAGAGCCCTGTCGAAATGGAGTGCATTTCCCAGGATCAAAGCTGTAAGCGTTATGACCATGATGGCCGTGATTATCAGACTATTTACGGAAACTATCTGTTTCACTGGTGCTCCGCTAACACGCTTGGTCTTGTGGATGTAACTCTCCAGTCCTTCCAGATACATCGCCACAAGAAATACCATAATTATGATAATAGGGAAGATATAGCCTATATGAACGAGGGACTTGTTATCGAAATATGTCCCAAGTCCGATGGTTGCCATACCCACAAGGAAGCATGGCCAAGGAGCCTCAAAGAATCTCTTTAAGGTATAATTTGACCTCATGTATAAAACGCCTTCCATGGCTAAGGACATAATAACCAGGACAAGTATCACCTTCAGATACATATTTCCGGCTATCAGGAATGTCAAAAAGCTTATACCGAGATGTACGATGAAAAGGAATATTCCCCTTGAAAATACCTCGCGAAGAATGAATGAAATGATCATTACTCCAAGAATGTACAAAGTCCATTTAATTTTGAGAACCGGCTGACCAAAAAGACCCAGTACCATATTGGTAAGGAGTATTACGTAGAAGAATAAATATATCAGGTGCATGGACCGTCTTAAAAATGCAATCAGTTTATACATTTATCGGCACCTCCCACGCACTGGAATATGGTCGGTCCGCTATATATGGATATTCGTCATAACAAGGAACAATAAGCCTTACAGAGCCGCCCTGCTGTTCAATCTTATCCAGAAGATCAATGAGATCTGACTTAGCATAAGGACTCACAACAAGGTACAGACAATCACTGTTTGTATGAGCAATCTCGTCGCGCACTGAGCTTAGGAAAGCATCCTTTCCTTCGGAACCTGATATTTCAGCAAGCATTCTATCTATTGTTATTCCATGTTTCTTTTCTGTTCCTTCCTGAACATTTGGAAGGGACCTGCCATCTGCGGTCATACCGTTAGTTATAACTGAAACAGTTATATTTTTTGCAAGCAGACTTCTTGAAAAACTACTTACTATGGAAATTGCCTCTTCCAATAGTTTATCTGTCTCAATCATATAATCATTATCAAGATTCAGCATAATCTTAACTCGACTATCAGTTGTATAGCCGTACATATTTACCATCAGCTCTCTTGCCTTGGCACTCTGTTTCCAGTTAATACTACGATATGGGTCAAAGGACTGGTATTCACGGACACCACGGAAAGTAAGGCTGTCCTCAACCATACTGCGCTTCGCTTCCATTTCGCCCATTATTCCTTTGAAGAAAACCTTGAATCGTTCAGTATTAAGTTTCTTTGGGAAAACATAGATAGTATCGGAGTGTCTCATTTTGTGGGCGTAGGTATCTGTCATAAAGAAATCACGAACAATGATGCTTGCATTGTTCACGCCCATAACTCCTCTGGCACTACCCTCAAACTGAAGCTTTCTTGTAATTCGCTGGTGGCCAAGTATTGAGAAAAGTTCATTCTTATGATAAAGATCAGTAACATTGGAATTAGATTTATCGTAAAACTTTAAGCTCTTATCTACGGAAAACTTCAAATGAAAAACAGGCAGAGGTAAAAACTTATCGTTGGTAACGATTTCGATCAGTTCAGCACTCTCCCCGCATTCTATGTAGTCTCGGCTGAACTTAACTTCAGTTTCGAGACCTTTATCCCAATATTTACTATATAAATACTTCTGAAGAACATAAACCAGCAGAAGTATAAGAACCGCAACTACTAGTTTCATTTAAACCCCCGATGCACCAATAAAGTACAGCCTTCTATAAACCTACTTCCACTCCTCTACAGGAACCGGAACCCCTGCAACCGCATCAGAAATAATATCACGAACATCCTTAAGTCCGCTGACACCAGCACTTGTTATTACTCTGTGAGAATAAACATATGGTGCAAGGAAACGTACATCGTCAGGTGTTACATATTCTCTTCCTGATATAGCCGCAAATGCCTGAGACATTCTCATGAGATTGAGAGATGCTCTAGGACTAACTCCAGAGAAAAGCTTGCTGGAATTACGTGTTGCTTCGGAAATATCTACAATGTATTCCTTAACAACATCATGAACCTTTATACTTTTAACTGCCTCAGCAGCATTAATTATATCTTCACCAGTACATACCGCTTCTACTTCTGTCTGAGGCGCATCTGTTATAAATCTGTTCAGGATAGCAACCTCATCGTCTCGACTAAGATCTCCCATAGTAAGCTTAACCATGAATCTATCCAGCTGAGCTTCAGGAAGCGGGAATGTACCTGTTGTTTCGATTGGGTTTTCGGTAGCAATAACAATGAATGGAGCTGAAAGTTCACGGCTTACACCATCAACTGTTACAGCTCGCTCTTCCATTGCCTCAAGAAGTGCACTCTGTGTACGAGGAGTTGCTCTGTTAATCTCGTCTGCAAGAAGGATGTTTGTGAAAACTGGTCCTGCAATGAATTCAAACTCCTCAGATTTCTGGCTATAAATATTAAGGCCAGTAATATCCTGTGGCATCAGGTCAGGTGTGAACTGCACGCGGCGAAAATCCGCCTTAATGCTGTCAGCTATGCATTTAGCCATGGTGGTCTTTCCTGTACCTGGCATATCCTCCAGGAGAACATGGCCACCAGAGAGCATAGCAGAAAATACTAATGAGAAAACCTCATCACTGCCTATCATTACTCCACGTATATTTCCCAATACCTTACTATATAATTCTCTTACTTCTTTTATTTCCATACTTGCAAACAAACCCTCAACAACAATCTCTAAACGAGAATAACCCACAAATGCTTTTATCTATTTACTTGAAATACTCAACGCCAGACTCAAATATCTTCTGGTCCTTGTCTCCATAAATGTTAAGATATGTGCTACGATCACGACGCTCTGAGTGGCCCATCTTTCCAAGTACACGTCCATCAGGACTTGTAATACCCTCGATAGCCATGTAAGAACCGTTGATATTGTAATCCTCGTCCATTGTTGGATTACCTTCAGCATCAACGTACTGTGTAGCAACCTGTCCATTCTCAAAGAGCTTTCTAAGCCATTCTTCCTTAGCAACAAAACGTCCCTCACCATGTGAGATAGGAATTGAATAAACTCCACCAAGTGTTGCCTTCTGGAGCCATGGGCTCTTATTTGAAACAACCTTTGTATAAGCAATTCTTGACTGGTGACGTCCGATTGAATTACGAGCAAGTGTAGGACTGAGTTCTGTCTGCTCTACTATCTCACCAGTTGGAACAAGTCCAAGTTTGATGAGTGCCTGGAATCCATTACAGATACCAAGTGCAAGACCATCACGCTCGTTAAGAAGCTTCATAATCTCGTCCTTAATCTTCTCATTTCTAAATGTAGTCGCAATGAATTTACCTGAACCATCTGGCTCATCACCACCTGAGAATCCACCAGGGAACATTACTATCTGTGACTGACTGATTGCCTTTGCGAATGCATCTACTGATTCTCTAATACCCTGAGGATCGAGGTTATTAAGAACTATAACCTCTGTCTCAGCTCCAGCTCTTTCAAATGCTCTCGCACTATCATATTCGCAGTTTGTTCCAGGGAATACTGGAATGAATACCTTTGGCTTAGCAACCTTATTCTTAGCTACATAGATGCTCTTAGCTTCGTAAACTCCACCAGCATAGCCTGTAAGCTCTGGATTGTATCTGTATTTAAGCTCTGTTTCAGGAGTACCAGCCTTCTTAGCAGCTGTATAATCCTTAGCATGTCCTTCGAATCTTGCCTCAACTCCACTGTCAGTACTAAATACCTTCTTAAGAGGAGTTGTCCAAGCCTTAAGTGCCTCATCAACTGTTATCTTAACTGAACCATATGTAAATACTGCTTCATCTGTAACAGTACCAATAACCTTACCTGGAAGACCAAGAGCCTTAACATCTTCTGGACTAACTTCCATGATGATTGAACCATAATCCTTACGTCCAAGCTCATCCTCAGCGATTACATTCTTATCAAGGCTTACACCAAGCTTATTACCAAATGCCATCTTGCTGACGGCTTCGATAGTACCACCGAATCCTACAGCAAATGCTGACTGGATAAGTCCCTGCTCTACTGCAGCACGAACCTTTGCATATCTATCGAGTACATCTTCGTATACTGGAACATCATTCTCATCCTTCTTAATGTCCATCTTAACAAGGAGGTTTCCTGCCTTCTTAAGTTCGGATGTAACTACATTCTCAACTGTATTCATAACTACAGCAAATGAACAAAGTGTTGGAGGTACATCAATCTCATTGAAGGAACCTGACATACTATCCTTACCACCAATTGATGGAAGTCCAAGACCAATCTGAGCTGAATATGAACCAAGAAGTGCAGCCAGTGGCTTACCCCAACGTGAAGGAACATCGTTCATTCTCTCGAAGTACTCCTGGAATGTGAGACGTATCTTGGATACATCTCCACCTGCAGCTGCAATCTTAGCAACTGAATCAATTACTGCATAGATAGCACCATGATATGGGCTCCAGCTAAGGAGATATGGATCAAGACCATAACTCATCATACTTACAGCATCTGTTCTACGTGTTCCAAGCATAGGAACTGTAGCAATCATTGTCTGCATAGGTGAAAGCTGATACTTACCACCATATGGCATTGTTACTGTATTTGCTCCGATTGTTGAATCGAACATTTCAACAAGTCCACGCTCTGATGAAACATTGAGGTCTGAAAGAATATCCAGCCACTTAGTCTTAACATCAGCACCCTTGTTGCTATAATCTTCTGTACTGCCCTCTGCATCAATTCCGGCAAATGGATTAACTGTTTCAGATGGCATCTGAACCTCAGCCTCTGTCTCCTGATGAGCACCGTTTGTATTCAGGAATGCACGGCTGATATTAACGATTTCCTTACCTCTCCACTTAAGAACAAGACGAGGACTCTCAGTAACTGTAGCAACCTTAACAGCTTCAAGGTTCTCTTCTCTTGCATACTCAAGAAGCTTATCAGCATCTGCAGCATCAACTACAAGTGCCATTCTTTCCTGAGACTCTGAAATAGCTAGCTCTGTACCATCAAGACCTGCATACTTCTTTGGAACAAGATCAAGGTTGATATCAAGTCCGTCAGCCAGCTCACCGATTGCAACTGAAACACCACCGGCACCGAAGTCATTACACTTCTTAATGAGTGTTGTAACCTCTGGACGACGGAACAGTCTCTGGAGCTTTCTCTCTGTAGGAGGATTACCCTTCTGAACTTCTGCTCCACAGCTCTCAAGTGACTCAGAGTTATGAGCCTTTGAAGAACCAGTAGCTCCACCACAACCATCACGACCTGTACGTCCACCAAGAAGGATTATAACGTCGCCAGGATCAGATGTAAGTCTCTTAACATTATCCTTTGGAGCAGCACCGATAACAGCACCAATCTCCATTCTCTTTGCAACATAATTTGGATGATAAACTTCCTGAACCAGACCAGTTGCAAGACCTATCTGGTTACCATATGAAGAATATCCCTTAGCAGCTGTCTGAACTATCTTACGCTGAGGCAGCTTATTTGGAAGTGTTTCAGCCAGTGACTTAGTTGGGTCAGCTGCACCTGTAACACGCATAGCCTGATAAACATATGTACGGCCTGACAGTGGATCACGGATTGCACCACCAAGACATGTAGCAGCACCACCGAATGGCTCAATCTCTGTAGGATGGTTATGTGTCTCGTTCTTAAAGGAGATCAGCCAATCCTCTGTCACAATGCTTCCATCTTCATTCTTTATTGTAAGTGGAGCAACAATTGTGCAGGCATTTATCTCATCTGAAACATCAAGGTCTTCAAGCTTTCCATCCTTACGAAGTTTCTTCATACCCATAAGAGCAATGTCCATAAGACATGTGAACTTATCGTCGCGACCTGCATTTATCTCTGCAGCATCAGCAAGGTATTTCTTAAATGTACCCTCGATGGCATCTTTATATTTACCTTCGTCAAACTTAATGTTTGTAAGCTCTGTAGCAAATGTTGTATGACGGCAGTGGTCTGACCAATATGTATCCAGAACCTTGATTTCTGTAAAGCTTGGATCTCTGTTTTCTTCTGCTGTGAAGTAATTACGGATATGCCAGAAATCCTTGTATGTCATGGCAAGTCCCATGCTGTCATAGAGAGCCTTAAAGTCATCCTCTGACATGGAGCAGAATCCATCCATAATCTTTACATCTGCTGGCTCATCATAATTCATAATGAGTGTATCTGGCTTGGCAGCGTTATCAATACGAGCCTCAACAGGGTTGATTACATATTCCTCGATTGTTTTCTTCTGCTCATCTGTCAGCTGTCCGCCACTCACCTTAACCACATATGTGATACCTGATCTGATGATTGGCTCTGCGCTGTCATCCAGAAGCTTAACGCACTGCTCTGCTGAGTCAGCTCTCTGATCGAACTGACCTGGAAGGTATTCCATAGAGAATACGAAGTCGCCTTCGTCGTATGGGAACTCCTCCTTATATACAATATCTACCGGAGGCTCTGAAAATACAGTTACAATGGCCTCTTCGAAAACTTCGTCAGAAAGATTTTCAACATCATATCTGACAAGTTCCCTTACAGTCACATCCTTAAGACTCAGATAAGCCCTGAACTCGTTTGTCAGCTCATCTGCTCTTACTGCATAGTCTGGTCTCTTTTCAACGTAGATTCTTCTTACACTCATGTTATTTCTCCTCTTGTTTGTTTTTTGGGCGGCTAGCGTAATGCTGCCACCTATTTATGAATCTTCTTAATAATACGGAATATTACCACATTTTGATAGATAAGTGGGGCATCTTGCTGGTAGAAAATAATTCCATCAACCGGGGAACGCACCTCACTCAGAACATGTCCATCCATAGGGTCTATAATCTCAGCAAGAATATCTCCCTTTCTTACTTCTTTATTAACATTCTTCATTCTCTTGAAGAAGCCCGCTGCCTCTGACTTAACTGTGAGCATATCATCCTCATCCATCAGAGTTGCTATCTGGCCACCCATGCTGTTATATCTGATAACGCCCATGCGGGACAGGAATCTCAGAACAGCACTAACGGCAACTTCAGCATATTCCTCATTGATTCGCTCAGTACCACCTGAGTAAAGTGAAAAGGCCTCGGTACCGGATCTCTGCCAGTTGTAATTAAGAGTACCTTCGTCAAATGCCCTCACCTCGGCCAGCATTACGAATGGCAGACCGAAGAGGTTTGCAAGGTTAGTACTTTCGAATCCCGTCTTCATCATACGGATATGAGGAATGAACCTTCCTCTCATATAATAAGATGGAAACTGTATTCCGTAAGAATATGTTTTCAGCTCTTCCATAAGCGCATAAGCCAGGCGGCTTGTAGCTGTACCCTCCGGATTTCCAGGGAATTCTCTGTTGATATCCGAATCATCCGACAGCCAGAACTTATGGTCGGCGTTCATAGCACTATAATTAACTGATGGTATCAGAAGTATAGACTTACCTGATACTATATCTCCAGCCTCTTCTATCTCAGACAGTCTAGCTGAAAGCTTGGAACAGATATAAAGCTGCTGATGCTCATTTCCTCTCATGGCACCAACAATAGCTGCGCTATGTTCTGCTCTTTCTGGATCCGAATATGTACCCGCACCGAATACATATCCATATATATTATGCTCTCCACTAAAAGGAGTTTCGTATGAAAAAATCGTCTTCTGTCTCATTTCACTCCCTCACTAAATTTCAGCAATTCTCGCAAGAAGCGAGCCCACCTCAATAGCAGGATATTCACGAATAGCCGTGATTAACCCTCGACTTGGGGCTATAACCTTTTGTTCAACCGTGCCCGTAAGCACATTTACAACATATCCAATCAGGTCGCCCACCTCAACCTTGTCGAGAATATCGACATTGGAAATGAACTGACCACTACTCTCTGAATTGATAAATGTCATCTGTTTATCATAGGTAACTCTAGGCTTCTTTACCTTAACTACCTCACCCTGCCAAATGCCCATATCCGCCATCATAGCGAAGATGCCATCCACCAGCTGGTTACCAGACTTCTGGTCTATTCTGTAAGCTGATGTAGACTCTGTAACGCAGGCAACTACTCCGCGCTGGTTCAGCTCGTGAACCATACTACCACCTTTAACCTGATTAGATGGATGCACCCAGATCATATCTGAATTAAGCTTTGCAGCATATGGCATTACATCATCGACCACATCATCATTAAGTCTGATCTGTGGAATTTCTTTAAGGTAAAGGTCACTTCCGTGGATATCCAGACAGAACTCTGTCTTAGGACCATCCTCAGCACTGAGGATATCTTCCATAAGGCAGCTGGCAGCATATTCACCCAATGCACCACTCTTGGCACCTGGGAAAAGCTCATTCATATCCAGCTCTGGTCCAGGAATTTCTCTTGTCTTTGCCTCAAGGGCAAGTGGATTAATGTATGGGTACACATCCACTATTCCAGTAAGGCTTGAATAATCTTCTTTAATTCTTCTAATTACTTCGTAACAGATATACTGTCCCTGAAGCTCATCACCATATATACCAGAAACAAGGGCTATTCGCTTCTCGTTACCGGTTATGGTATCTGGCGTGAGCCTGTTCTTCTTTATCTTGAGCACCTCATTAACCATGAGGTTAACTCTTGCTACTGTCTCAATCATTTCTTGTCCTTCTCATTATCTTTGCAACATTTCTCTCGCTGTCGCAAGTACACTGTCTGTCACGCTGGCACCACCCAGAAGTCTTGCCAGCTCCATTACTCTTCCTTCATCATCCAGTCTTCTGATTCCTGTGATGGTCTTATCGCCAACCACTTCTTTTTCTATAACATATGCTGTATCTGCTTCAGCAGCAATCTGTGGCAGATGTGTTATAGAAATAATCTGTCTGGATTCTGAAAGTCTGTGCATCATATTTCCTACTTTTTCAGCTGTTATTCCGCTGATACCCACATCTATCTCGTCAAATATAAGGGTTGGTGTATCTGCCGCCTCTGAGACCACCGACTTGATAGCCAGCATTACACGAGAAAGCTCACCGCCAGATGCAACCTCAGTAAGAGGACGCATCTCCTCTCCAACGTTTGTTGAGATAATGAACTGAGCCACGTCAATACCATTTGATGTATAATTCTCTGCACGTTCAAACTCCATATCGAACCTGACATCATTAAAGTTAAGGTCCTTCATGGCATCTGAAATATCAGCACAAAGCTTCTTTGCTGTTTCTTTTCTCTTCTTAGTCAGCTTATCTGCAGACTTTTCCAGCTTTTTAAGAAGCTCATCCTTTTCCTTTTCAAGAGACTTAATTGACTCTTCATAAGTTTCAAGGCTTTCCTTCTCTACCGTCAACTTATCCAGAGTTTCAAGCACCTCTTCAATACTTGAACCATATCTGGATTTAAGAGTATTTATAAGGTTCAGTCTGTTCTCTGTAACAGTCAGAGTTTCTTCATCGAACTCCATATCAGAGATATAATCCGAAAGCTGTCTGTTGAAGTCACTCATGAGTGCATCTATATCTGTCAGAGTACTAATTAATTCATTTGAACTTTCATCATATCTTGAGAGTCCCCTGAGATCTGAAAGCGCACTTGAAATAAGACTTCCAGCTGAAGCATCCATCTCATATCCTGTACTGGCTTCAACCTTAGAAACAATATCAGCTATGGACTGGGCGTTACTGGCTTTCTTGAATATCTCCTCCAGCTCCTCGTCCTCACCAGGAGTAAGCCTTGCGGACTCGATGTCATTTATCTCGTAGGAGATGTAATCCAGTCTCTTTGCGCGTTCTGTCTCATCCATTGTGAGACCATCCAGCTTGTCACATACTTCCTTATAATCTTTAAAAGCACCTGCTACCTCAGCCTTCAGCTCTTTCACTGATTCATCGTATGTATCCACCAGTTCAAGATGCTTTGAGGTTTTAAGCAGAGTTCTTTGCTCATGCTGTGCATGAAGACTTATCAGCTTTTCAGCTATTTTCTTTAATTTAGCAATTGTTACTGTGCTATCATTTATCCTGTTTACCGATCTTCCTCCGGTTAGTCTTCTGGATATCAGGATTTCTCCGTCCTCGACCTCAATCTCTTCTTTCGCAAGCTCCGCTGCAAGATTTCTATCCACTGAGAAAAGCAGTTCAACCAGGCCATCCTTTTCAGGATTTCTGAGCAGGGACGCATCGAACTTGCCTCCCAGGCCAATTCCGATAGAACCAATGATTATGGATTTACCTGCGCCGGTTTCACCAGTGAGAATGTTAAGGCCTTCGGTCAGATCTATATCCAGCTCGTCTATCAGAGCAAGATTTACAATGTGTAAATTAACGAGCATATTCTAACCACCTAATTTCTTACGTAATATTTCATACACGCCAACCTCTTCAAGCTTAATAATCTTGAAAATCTTATCTGATACGCGAATATCCACCGTATCACCAACGTGTATATTAAAGCTCTCTGCTCCATCAAAGGAAATAAGTCCGATATTTTCAATATCTTTTCTCTTCTCAAGAAGCTCGAGAGTGATGACATCGTCAGCGCCAAATACTACACTTCTGCGAGACATAGAATATGGTGAGATCGGAGTAAGCACCATAAGCCTTGCATCCGGCTGTACTATCGGGCCACCTGCTGACAAATTATATCCTGTAGAGCCAGTTGGAGTGGACAGGATTATTCCGTCCGCCTCAGTTGTATCGAAGGCTCTTCCATTAACATATATACCAACTGCTGTAAGTCTGAGTGCGCTTTCACGGGCAAGGACAATGTCATTAAGAGCATCCAGCTTTGTATCCCCGTCCTTGGTGTGCACTGTACCAGACAGCATCATTCTATCTTCTATAACAAAATCATCATTTATGAGTCGATCTATCATTGCATCTATTTCAGAAACTACTACTTCTGTGAGGAAGCCGACAACACCGAGGTTAACTCCGATGACTGGAGTGGTCCTGCCTTCCAAAGCATGAGCCACACGGAGCATTGTTCCGTCACCACCCATAACGATAACAGCCTCTACTGAGTCAAGAGCATCTGAAAGATCTGCTGAGTCAGAACCAACACAAATAGACGCCTCTGCGTCTTTTTCTTTGATCTTGGCTTCTGCGTACTTAGAATACTTCAGATCAATATCTTTAGTTTCATTTGCGATTATAAGAAACTTCTTCATAAATCCACCATGTTTATATAAGTCACTTGTCCAAGGTAGAATGGCTAAGTTCAACGATATCCTTGATGGCCGAACCACCTATCGTATCTACCCATTTCCTTACTACCTGATTATGTTGTTCTTGTTCAACAGCCTTTTCTTCATCAGATAAAACGAATTCGGGATCTTTCTTGATATGCATCAGATATTCTATGTTTCCTTCAGGGCCCTTAACAGGTGAGAAGTCCAGGCCAAGTACTTTGAAGCCTGCTTCTTCGGCGTAGCCCAGCACATTTTCGATCACTTCAACATGTACTGCCTTATCTCTTACTACACCCTTCTTGCCAACCTTCTCGCGGCCAGCTTCAAATTGTGGTTTTATAAGGCAAACCACCTCAGCCTCATCCTTTAGTAAATCTCTAAGAGGAGGAAGGACTTTTGAAAGAGAAATGAAGGACACATCTACAGATGCAAAGTCCACAAGCTCTTCAATATCTTCAGGTTTAACGTAACGGATATTTGTTTTCTCCATTACCACAACTCTCTCGTCCTGTCTAAGCTTCCAAGCCAGCTGTCCGTAACCTACATCTACTGAATAGACCTTTACGGCACCATTCTGAAGCATACAATCTGTAAAGCCACCAGTGGATGAACCAACATCCATACAAACCTTGCCGTCCAGCTCTATAGGAAATACTTCCATAGCCTTTTCAAGCTTAAGTCCACCACGGCTTACATATTTCAGAGTCTTACCTCTTACTTCTATCTTGGCTGTTTCAGGAAAGTTGCTTCCAGCCTTATCCTCTTTTTCACCATCTACATATACTATGCCGGACATGATTATGGCTTTTGCCTTTTCACGAGACTCAGCCAGACCACGCTCAACCAGCATAACGTCTAATCGTTTCTTACTCATTTTTCACAGTCTCAAACACTTCTTTATAAATCGAATCTGTATCAAGTCCAAGTTCTTCCTTAAGCCTTGCCACACTACCATGCTGAACTGTATCAGTTCCTATGCAGAAGTGCATCAGCTTACAATCACTGCCCGTTGTTGAAAGCTCGTATCCTACAGCCTCACCAACGCTGCCTCTCTTAATGGACTCTTCAAGAACAACTATATATTCATACTTTGAAGCTGTCTCACGAATACGCTCTGTATCCAGCGGATTTATGAAACGAACATTTATAAGCTCAGGCTCGTAGTTCGTTGCTTCTTTAAACCTGTCTCTTATCTCAACTCCAGTCTTGACCATGCTTCCAACCGCCATAATAGCAAATGGCTTAACCGTCGCCTCGCCAACCTGTGAACTGAAATTAATAACCTCGGATTTGCCATCGATAAACTGGAAGTTTTTATCATCAAGACCAGTATAAGCAGCACCCTTTGTATACTTAATAGCAACAGGGCCATCAGTAGCTACTGCATAATCCATTGCCATCTCAAGTTCCTTAGCACCCTTAGGAGCTATAACTGTAAGTCCCGGAATACTTCTCAGGTAAGCAGTATCATAAATACCCATATGCGTCTCGCCGTCTTCACCAACTATTCCAGAACGGTCAATCATAACGATGACATGTTCCTTCTGGAGGGCGATATCATGAAGCAGCTGGTCATATCCTCTCTGAAGGAAGGAGCTGTAAATTGCAACCACCGGAATAAAACCACCAGCTGCAAGACCTGCCGCAAATGTAAGGGCATGCTGCTCAGCAATACCCACATCAAAGCATCTATCTGGAAATGCCTTCTGGAAGGATCTTATTCCAGTACCTCGCGACATAGCCGCTGTAATCGCAACTATCCTCTTATCCTTTTCGCCCAGCTTAACCAGCTTCCTGGCGAAAACATCTGTATAACACTGAGCATTCTTTACATTTGTGGATTTTCCAGTGAGGGGATCGAAAGGTCCAACTCCATGGAAATGCTCAGGGTATCTCTCTGCTATCTTGTAGCCCTTACCCTTAATAGTCTTTATATGAACGATAACAGGACGGTTCAGTTTAAATGCGTCCTCAAACATTTCTGTCATCTGCTCTATGTTGTGGCCATCAATCGGTCCAATGTATGTAATGCCCATGTCACCGAAAACAGTTCCCGGTACAAACAGATTCTTAATAGAATCCTTGGACTTCTTAATACCTCTTGCCACCTTGTGACCTACTGTCGGAATATCCATGAGGGCATTTTCTACGCTAAGCTTCAACTCATTGTAAGACTTACCAACACGGAATTTACTGAGTGTACTGGAAAGGCCACCAACATTTTCTGAAATTGACATCTCATTATCATTAAGGACAATAAGGCAATTTGAATTAAGAGTTGTTATCTGGTCCAGGGCCTCATAAACCATACCACCAGTCATGGAGCCATCACCGATAACGGCACATATCTTCTCATCTGTACCACGAAGCTCGCGAGCCTTTGCCATACCTACCGCCGCTGATACAGAAGTGGAACTATGGCCCGTATTGAATGCATCACACTCCGATTCACAAGTCTTTGGGAAACCGCTGATTCCACCGAACTGACGAAGCTTGTAGAAATCGTCCTTGCGGCCAGTGAGAATCTTATGAGTATAGGACTGATGACCAACGTCGAAAATAATCTTGTCCTTTGGCAGATCCATAACCCTGTGAAGAGCAATGGTCAGCTCAACAGCACCCAAATTAGACGCAAGATGCCCACCTGTCTTAGATACATTCGAGATAATAAACTGTCTTATCTCGTCTGCAAGGGCGGGCATATCAGACATACTGATATTCTTTATATCATTTTCCTTATTTATCTTATCCAGTATACTCACTGCTAGTCTCCAAACTCATAACCTGATGAGGTGTCCTAGTTCTTTCGATCAATCATCGAGCGAACCAACCCCACCAACAAATCTTTATATTCACTAACACTTGTAACACTCTCTATAATCTTTACCGCCTTCTCGGACTCTTCTCTCACGTAGTCCTTTGAAGCCTCAAGACCATACTGAGCGACAAATGTATTCTTCTCGTTTCTCTCATCCTGATGAACCTCTTTACCAAGAGTCTCAGCGTCGCTGGTCACATCCAGAATATCATCCTGAACCTGAAAGGCCATTCCTATAGCCCTGCCAGCCTGCTCCATCTTAGCTATATATTCATCAGAAGCTCCCGCAAGGCACGCTCCTATCATCAGAGGTGCTTCAAGGAGAGCGCATGTTTTATTCTTATAAATGTAATCACGCTCTTCGTTAGTAATCTCTTTTCCTGAAAGCTGAACGTCAAGTCCCTGACCACCAAGCATTCCATTAATACCAGTCTTATTCAAGAGAATATTCTGGGAGCGGATGTAACTCGTCAGCCTTTGAGATACAGGGGCGCTACAAATAAAATCCTGTGTAACTTCGTATGCATAATTTAAGAGTGCATCTCCTGCCAGGATTGCTGTGGACTCATCAAAAGCCACATGCACTGTTGGTCTTCCGCGTCTCAGATTGTCATTATCAAGAGCCGGAAGATCATCATGTATCAGCGAATGTGTGTGGATCATCTCGATTGCTGCCATAAAAGCTTCGCAGCACTTCTCAGATTCCTGCCACTGAGAAACATTTTCGAGGCCATTACGTGATGACATGAATGTCATATAGGCCAGATACATAAGAGTCGGCCTTATTCTCTTGCCACCAGATGACATGGCATAATTCATGGCATCAACAATACTCGAAGGATAGTTCTCCGGATTAGGAAGATGAGCCATAACCACATCATTTACGTGAGTTGTGATTTCTTTTATATTTTTCATTTATTTATAATGACACCTCACCGTTGATTACCTTGATTTCAGTCTTTACCCCCTCAAGGTTTTCCTTGCACTTATTTGCAAGCTCAACACCTTCCTTATAAAGCTTCATAGCTTCTCCAAGTGGAAGGTCTCCTTCACTAAGCTTTGTATTTATTTCCTGCAGGCGACTAAGTCCCTGCTCAACATCAAATTCCTTGCTCATTCTTTTCTCCTTATGAGGTGTCACTCAACCTTAGCAGTAATCACACCATCATGCATGGTAATCTGGATAGTATCACCCTTCTTAACAACCTTCACCGAATCAACCGGTGTACCATCTTTCTCAATATATCCAAATCCACCAGTCAGCTTAGCCTGTGGATTTGCTGATCTTAACCTTCCAAGCTCCGTATTAAGACGACTAACATATGCATCGAACTTACGGACCATGGCATTATGAATATCTTTTTGAAGTGAATCCAAAAGAGTTAGCCTTGCTTCAAGTATCTTCTCCGGACTATGTTTCTCAAGTTCATGTCGAAGATCAGTTAATCTCTTCTCGTATCCAGAACATATATCAATCATACAGCGGTCCATAAACTCTTTTATGGTATCAAGCTTATGTTCATTTTCAGTAATAATGAATCCAAAATTCTTATCCAGATCCTGTCTCTCACGACTGAGATTACGAAGTTCTGTGATTACATCATGAACCGCATCACTGGCAGCCATTGTTGGCGTTGAAGCTCTCAGGTCCGCCGCATAGTCAGCCAAAGTAAAATGCACCTCGTGACCAGTACCGGCTATAATAGGCTTCTTTGCATTATAGACAGCCCTTACTACCATCTCGTCATCGAATGGACCAAGGTCTTCCTCAGTTCCGCCGCCTCGACCAATGATGATGATATCTACATCTGTCTTCTCATCAAAGTATTTAATACCTTCCACAATCTGCTCAGCGGCACCAGGTCCCTGAACCAACGAATGATACAAATACAACTGAACGTATGGATTCTTCTTATCAACCTCTGCCTGAATGTCATACCGAACAGCACCAGTAGCAGAAGTAACAATACCAATGGACTTAGGAAATGGAGGAATCGGCTTCTTATGGGCCTCATCAAAGAGTCCCTCAGCTGTCAGCCTCTTCTTACGCATTTCGTACTCAGCCTTAGCAGAACCAATCTCATTGTTATCAAATATACTGCTGACAATCAGCTGCACTTCGCTTCGGCTTTCATAAACTGCTGCTCGACCAATGATGGTGACTACGATACCATTTTCCATCTTGACCTTGCAGTTCTTGTCCTTATCATGACCAAACTTAGCACAGTTGATTATATAATCCTTTGGTCTGCCCCAGCCATCCTTGCCCTTTTCCTTAAGCTTGAAGTAAATGTGACCTGAGGTTGGTGCACTAAAGCCCGTCACCTCACCCTTGACTCTTACTTCGCTAAGGACAATATCCTTGGACATCTGGACGTTCATATATTTCATTAATTCAGATACGGAATATATCTTATTTGCATCTGCCATATCTTGTCCCAACTATTTGTGTATTAGCTATTTTTATATACTACCCAACTCTGCATAGTCTATTAGAAGCAACCAACAACGCCGGATAATACACCATTAATGAATCTGGCTGCTTTCTCATCTGAATAGCTCTTCGCCAATTCAACAGCCTCATTAATAGCCACCTTATCAGGCACATCCGCGTCAAATCTTATCTCATAAACAGCAAGTCTAAGAATCGCAAGTTCGCTCTTGCCAATTCTCTTAACCTTCCAGCCGTTACTGTTCTGCTCTATAGTTTTATCTATCTCTTCAAGATTATCCCTAATGCCAGCAACCTTAGCTTCAATGTAAGCCTTATCCTTATCACTAATCTCCTCGCTGTCAGCCACATCGCTCACTTCTATCTCAGGAAGCTCCTCATCATAGAATGGAAGCTGGAAAATAGTCTGGAATATTCTCTCTCTTAATTCATGTCTTGTCATTTAATCTTCCTGTACTTTCATTTAATGTAATATCAAAGTATTTACTCTTTAAAATCAATCCCAGAAACCTTGACATTGATCTTATCGCACTCAAGTCCTGTCATTGTAAGAAGGGTTGACTTAACCTTCTCCTGAATATCCTTGGACACATCTACTATGTTGTATCCAAACTTAACCTCACAGGATATATCTATATCAAGCTTATCCTCGTTATAAACAACTGTGATGCCCTTAGAAAGATTGTTCTTTCCAAGCTTTGCAACTATATCTCTTGTGATGCCACCAGTAAGCTTTGAAACGCCATCCACCTCAGTTACAGCAAGGCCAACAATACTGGATACAACATCATCAGCTATCTGGATAATGCCAGCGCCTTCCTCCTCGATAGTATATCTATTTTCATTACTATTTTCAGTCATCTTAGTACCTCCTGCGGTAAACCCATTAATACTATTCAATATAAATATGTTTCCAGAAAACATACATAGTCATTGTACCAAAAAATGACAGTTTCCACAATGGAAACTGTCATTCAAAAACTAATTACTATTTGTAGCCAAATAATGCTTATATTTGTTTTCAAAACTAGTTGTTTGTCCAATATGACTAGCACATGCAAGTAACATGAATGTACCAATTGGAACTACGGAAAGCATAAGAGGATATCCGATCAAAATCATAAAAAAACATAATACATTTTCAGCTATTGCACACCATCTGAAAGCAAATAACTGTATCAAAACTTCGAACACAGCTATAAGAAATAGCGAAATGCCTATGGAAGACATATATTCATATATCTCAAAATCCAGATTATAAACATATAATCGAAAAATATCTATTGCAATAAATATCCCTATCACAATACCCGCAAATCTAAGAAACATACGCATTTCTCGAAAATCTGCACATTGCAAATATTGATGCCTTGACAATGGTTCTGCATTATAATATGAACCTATTTCGGCCTCCGGCTGTATTTCCGGTGTTTCAGCGTCAGAGTAATAATAATCATTCATTTATCTTCTTTACCACTCCCGTTTCCAGTCACCATTTTCTTCATATTCTCGCCATGCACTATATGCTGCGAATGTAGCTGCCGTAGCAAAACCAAATGCAATCAATGAAAAATAACCATTAAACTTGTGAGCACTGACAATATTATAAATCATGAATATTATAGAAATAATTAAACCGGTAAGGGCACATGCTCTACTTTTCAGAATAAATATACCTATACCTAGTGCAATAAAGAATAATGACACAATAATCTGAGTACGCATAATAGCATCAACATCTATTGTATACTCAGGACCCATACCTAAAGATTCACTTAGTTCATTTAGTTTCTCTATCTGTGGTCTGAGTAATTGAACCATAAAACTTGTCTTGATCCAATCAGCTATTGCACAAACTATAATAACTATTGAACTAATAACTATTCGATCTCTGTTTTTTCTATTCCTAGGCGACTCGTAAAACTCATGTTTTGACATTTTTCTAGGATGTGAATCAGGATTATAACCATCATTTGGAGTTGTATTTCCTCCAGCATTATAATACGAACCGGCACCTCCCATTCCAGCACCATATGAACCAGTATTATTCATCCCCTGATTATTCTGATCACTCATATCAAAGCTGTTGGTACTCTGATTTCCAAATATACCATCACCCTGGAAATCAAATTCCTGTTCTGGATTAAAGTAATCATTGTTACTTGGCGTGGCATTTTGAATGACATCCTGAGCATTCTGTTGAACATTCTGCTGCACGCTATCCAGAGTCTCTTCTACTTCATTTGGATCTTTTTTTAATTGCATTTGTATAAACTCCCCTCTTTAAAAAAGATTTCTATAGATTATCATAAAAATTCTCAAACCATTTCAATGCTTTACTTCTGCCATCAATACTAACAACTTTTCCGTTATAATTCATATAATCAACCAGCTGCTGCCATCCAAGATATGTATTATCTGTCAAAATGAAAAGCTAACAATAAAACACATTCATTATAAACTTATCCTATCAAATAATAAATAACTATTTTATCAATTTGGAATATTACGCTTTATCTTTAGGATTATACAATCCAAATGCATTTTTAATAAGAATCAAGAATAAACTGAGATTTCCCTTTATAAAACTAATCTTAGTTGGGATCTTTCCATGAGGAGGATAGGCTCTTGTCACTGGTATCTCGCACGCTCTCATCCCAATTTGAGTGGCTCTTACAGATAAATATGCCAGCAATTCATATGTATCAAAAACATCTCTTAGTGGTTGAACTCTTTCATCTGATAAATATTGAGAAGAGTATGCTCGATATGCATTTGTCGTATCAGTAAACTTAAAATGTGCTGTTAAGGATATCATTTTAGAATGAATAAGACTCACAGCTAACAATCGTATTACGGGAGTGTTAATTGCATGTCCACCTTTTATAAATCTAGAACCTTGCACATAATCATATCCTTCTTTTAACTTATTTATAAAACAAGGTATATCTTCAATACTATCCTTATTGTTGCCATCTATTGTTATAACACCCTTATATCCACGGCGTAAAGCCCACCATATACCCATACGTAGCTGAGCACTTTGCTTACCCATATCATTTTTTATAAGCAAAGCATTTACGTCAAGTTTCTTTAGTTTTTTTTCATCAGTACAACCATCAACTGAGCCACCATCACAAATAACTATATCAGCGTATTTTGATACTCCATTTTTTTTTGCTCTATATAATTCCTTATGTATCCTATCCGACTCATTTAGGATAGGAATAAGAACTACATAATCCTTTTTTTTCTCAAAGTATTCTATACATTTAAATCTAGGAACACCTTCCTGTTTTTCATAAATCATACAACCCCTCAAGACCATTTAACCAAATAATTCTTTTATATATTTCATCATTACAATTAATGAATTTAAATCTTCTTGTTTTTCAACCTCTATCGAAACAAACTTATCATAGTCATTATTTTTTAAAAAAACAGCCAAATCATAATGAATTCCTCTCTTAACAATCGGTTTTAATTTTGGTTCACTAATATGAATATGATTAATTATATTTATATGTCCATCTAAAATAGAAACATCCTCAGAATTCTCAATCATTGAACCAATATCAAGATTCAACAAAACGCCCTTCGAATCTATTTTTTTTACTAAAGCTAACGCCTCTTCTGTATTATTAATAAAGTTTGTATTATATATTGGTGGATTAGCTTCTATGGCAATGACAGTATTATGATTGTATGCATATTTTCCAATTGTCCTAAAAAAATCAATTGCAACTTCCTCATTAACCCCATCAGGTATATTTCTATTTCTAGGACAACCAAAAACTAAATTTTTACAGCCAATTATTTCTGCAAATTTAATTGCTTTTTTTGTATAATTAATCAAAAACTCTCTCTCGTCATTTGAACCAAAAATCATTTCAGAACGCCCATACCAAATAGACTGCATAGATGAAATATTAAAGCCATATTCTCTTTTAATAAAACAATTCCACAAATAAATATCATCTAAATTGTCATATGGATTATCTTTGATTATCCTTGTAGGCGCTATTTCCAATCCACAAAACGAGCAACTATCCATTAATTCATACATTGCTTTGTCATATTTTTTATCCCAGCCAATATTAGATATTGAAAGTTTCATTTCGATTGTTCCTCAATAAATCTCTTTATATCAAACAAGACATGCTCCCTATCATATATATAACCATTACCTCCACCAAATAATCTGTCATATTTCGTTCTGAAGTCATAATCAGCAGGGGAATCTAAATAATTCTCATAAATTTCTCCAGTAAGATATTTATATAATTCATTTACATATATAGGCGCAGTGGCAAGATTTAAAAGCCTTATATCTAACTCTAACGCTCTATTTATATCATTCCATAAATTCCTCAAATTATAAAACTGGTATCTACTCCGACTATCAGTAAAATTTAAGGCAGAAAACCCTATATTTTTAAATATATTTTTTACCATATTATCATTTTTATACTTATCAACAACCTTATAAAATCCATTATCTAATTTCGTATAATAATTATCCAAGCTAGAATCACGGTCTATCAATTCAAAAAATTTTTTTTCTTTAAGCATATATGGAACAATGTTAATATAATCATAGATAAAATTCTTTTTTATATTTTTACCATATAACGCTGGGAGTCTTATTATTAATGCATCTGGATACTCTTCTCTAACCCAACACTCCATCAAAAAACGGTTATATCCATACATTTGCAATCCATTTGTATTTATTGGCGAATCCTCATCAACACCAATCGGATTATTAAAAACATCTACTGTCGATATTAAAACAATCTTTTGAGGGTTTATTTTTTTTATATTATTTTTAGCTATTTCTATTTGTTTATAATCTAAGTTCGGATCAAGATTTGCAAGATATTTTTCCGCACGTATACCTGCATAAACAAGAATACTAGGATTAGTTCCATATGCATCCTCTATATTTTTGCTATTATATAACAAATCAAAATTGCCCGTTTCCGACAAGTTACTTCCGACAAATCCAGTATATCCAACAAGAGCATTCATTATTATTCCTCTCTAATACTTTGCACTTTTTCTATACTTGCATAATTATAATTCGATCTTTTAAACACCATATTTACAAGTATATGTAAATATTTAATAACCATAGTCAAAATCCCAAATAAACCACAAAAACAAAATGACAAAAAAAGAATTATTGTTGTCCAACCTTCAACCGGATTAATAGTGAGATATGCTATAATCGTATATACAACAACAAATAATGACAAACACATCATTATTATTGTCATTAGCATAGATATTCTATAACCGACATTTGTGAATACCATTAGTGAATCAAACGCAAGATTTGTCCGATATATTTTTTCTTTCTTATCAAGAGAATATTTCTTTGTGTAAACAATTCCATATTTAATACTATCAGTGTTTAATCCACAATTGGCATAAAGCACTTTTCTATAAAGAACACTTTTGTTCATTGAAGAAATCCGATTAATAGCTCTTCTGCTAAGTATCCGAAATCTTTCAGTTTTCAATTTATATGAATTACTGGTAAATCTCTGAAAAACCATATAAAACAACTTTGAAGTTTGTCTCTCTTTTTTTTCAGGAAGTGCTGATACTATATCGTAGCCATTAATCGATTGTTTATATATACTCATTATTAAATCAGGATTGTAATCAATAAATGTGCTATCAAATTCAAATACATAATCGCCAATTGCTAAATCTATTCCAGCTGACATGGCGAGTTCAAGCCCATGAAAAAAACTCATATTAACTATTGAAATAATTGTACTATCTTCATTTTTACAAACCTCATTTATTATTTCCTTGCTTTTGTCATTTGATGAATCATTAATACAAATTATTTCCGAATTTTCAAAATTCTTTTCAAAAACATCAATTAATGTACGAAGAAACCCCCCTATGCTTTTTTCAGCATTATGTACATATACTACAGCAGATATAAAATTCTTCTCTTTATTCATCATCGCTTAATACCTCGTCGAGATCATATACCGTATTTATTTTCCCTGATAAAACACTTACAAATGTTGGATTATTTGAATGTTTTAAAACTATAGTTGGACGAGAATCATCCACTTCCGAATTTATACATATTGGTTTAATAGAGAATAATGATTTTTTATATACAAACTTATACTCATCAAGTAAATATTTTTTTGCAAGATTTGCCATATATGAAAATGATGTATGGGGTTTACTTGAACAATCATTACAATTTCCAAATCTATTATTATCACAATAACCCTTACTGGCGTTCTGACACATAAAATTAGGTTTATAAAAACTTGTTTGATGAGGAGTGAAAGTCACTGAAGTAAGCGAATGATATCCTGTTTTTCCAAAAGGCATTATAGAAAAAAAGGGGCCATCCATAACAGTAAAACCTTTTTTACTTAGTTTTTCATTTGTTTCACATAGAATAATCTCACAAAGTTCATATTTGATTTTAAATTGTTCAAACTTAACAATATTAATAATTTGATTGATTCCGGCATATGTAGCATTCAGAACAAATTTACTACAAAACATCATATTGTCATTAATAATTATAACATAAGAATCATTTTCTCTTTCAATGTTATTAATCCGAACAGAATATTCAATTTGTACTTGTTTTTTGTATTTCGCTAATTCGTTTACAAAAAAACTCTTTAACAGCATTGCATCATATGTGTATTCACGAGTTAAAAAAGCGCCATCACACACACCCTTTTTAAAGTAATTATTTGGATTAATTTCTTTACAAGGAATATTAGCATTTTTACAAAATGACATAAATTGATTCTTATTTGTCCATGAATAATTACTAGATGTTGCATATATCTGATCAAATTTATCATTAATACAAAAGCCATAATCTTTACAAAAGCGATCAAAATAACTAGCTGATTTTATTGCTGTAGATATCGAGCGCGGATAATGATATCCTTGATGAACTCTTGCTTGATTAACAAATGATGCTCTTTTAAATGGGCCAGTATCACATTCCAAAACAAGTACTGTCTGCCCTCTTTTACAACAATATAACGCAGCATACAAGCCATATATTCCTGCGCCAATTATTATTTTATCATAGAACAACTTAGAATTATTCATCATAGACCCCCCCCCCAAAAAAAACAAATCATCAATAATCAGAATAATAATAATTAGTAACACAACTATTATCTGTTTTATAGAAATCGAAATCAACTATTTCTGAAATATAATTATCATAATCATTACTAATTCTAATTTTATATTTGTTATTACCTTTTTTAAATTAAAAACATATGTTTCTATTGACTCATTACTATATTTTATTTTAAAGGAATAATTATCTACTTCTCTTCCTGCAAAAATATCAATAATAATATACTTTCCTTTATTGATATCATTATTCTTTTTACTAATTATATTATCATTGTTATCCCTATTAGCCCATAAATATGGAATTTCCCCCAAATAATGTTCATCATCCGAATATTTAATACAATTAAATCGGTTTTTATCAGATATTTTATTATTTAGATCTATCCAACGTTCTTTTAAACACCAAATCTCATAGTTATCACTTAAATAAAGCGGCATATAATTATCATAAATGTACTCTGACACCAAATAATATCTATCATCTTTTTTAACGCCATCCAAATCATCAACAAATACACTATATTTCGTTTTCATAACAACTAAAGGTATTATATTTTTATTATTAGTTAACTGATTAATAATATCTTTTTGACCTGCTTCTCCATTTACCAATCCTGGACTCTGATTAACATATACAGGATTAGATTTATTAACATAAGCAAAAAGATTAGTACAATTTGAATAATCAAAGAAAGTCTCTTGGTTATTAAGAGTAGACTCCAGTAATGTGTCTAATTCAATAATCATCTCATCAAATTCGTCATCATTGCAATCATCATTATCATACAATTCATCCCAAACAGAACACATATTTAAATGAATACAATCTAAAACATCTTTACTATAGTCACCATGTATAACAAAAACAATTAAATATATACTCAACATAGTTAATATAATCTTACAATTTAACATTTCAATTTTATTCTTATTATATAAACAATTTGTATTATTATTAAAAAGAGAGATTTTTAAATTCTTATTTGAAAAAATAATAACTGAACTCATCGTAATAAGCATAATATAGAAGCCAAAATTAATTATGCCAGCAACAAATTCTCGATCCTCATGTAATGTGTGTCTAACTATCGTTCTTGAACTATTAAGCAATTGACTCAAAAGTATAAATAATACAACAAGTCGAGTTGTTTTATTAACTCTTTTTTGACATACAAATACACATACAGTAATATAAAAAATTGTCGGATATAAAACGTAAAATTTTACTTTTTCAGAATTGGCCAAATCAACTATTGCCCAATTCTGGTTAGACAATATAAGATTAAAAAATCTGTTCAACCATTCAAACAAATCCATTGGTTCGTTTTTTATAAGCATCCAAATAAATAAAAAAATTGATATGGTTAATAAAACTCCAACAATAAGAAAAGTTATCAAACACTTCCACCTTCGATGATATAGAAGATATAGAATCGAAATGAAAATAGCAGATAATCCAAATGCAAATCCCGTATCAAGCTGGATTAGGACACTCAATGCAGCTGCTCCCCAAAGAATTAAATGCTTTATTATATTAGTTTTGTTTTTCCAATAAATAAATACCAAAATCATAAATAAGCCAAACATAAAAACAGCGTCATTGGGCAAAGCAATAGATTCCGCAATAATACTACTAAAAGGACACAAAGCAGTAAAAGCAAAAGCAATGTATGCTTTTTTACCAACAACATAATATATTATACCAAATACACTAATAATCAATAATAGCAAATATAAATATGTATACGGGGTTTTCAATGCGTCATAGTAATCGTCAAAAATACGATAGTAAATAATTCCTAGAAAGGAATTAGAAAACATGTGAGCATCAAAATTATCTATCATAGGTATTTTTCCATAATGAATATATTCTGATATACTAATCCCATGATTAGAGCTTTCATAAAAATTAATAGTATTATTGTTTCTAAGGGAACAAGAAAACGCCCAAGATATAATCATCCACAAATAAAACAATTTTGGGTCCTCTTTTTCACTATGCATTATTACAAATATAACAAATAGTAACGATAAAAAAAGCAAAACAAAAAACACAACGAATAATTCTCTAATATCAGCTTCATGACATTTTAACCAAAAAAAACTTTCAATCATTAAACACTGTAAAATAATTATCAGAATATTAATCCATCCAAAATAAAAAAACTTTGAATAATGTCTTTGATAAAACCTGACATATGCATAACCTATAACAAAAGACAAAAAATAAATAAGATATTTATTTATTAGAAAATCATAATTAAACAGAAAAAAATTATATAATACAACCCAAAAAGAATAAATAATAGAGAACAAAAAAACGCCTCTCGCAATCAAATTCTCTAAGTTTAAATCCTTTTGGAGTGAAGAAAAAACAATAGAAATTATAAGAATATTTATCACTAGATTATCATGATTCACAACACATAAAGCGTTGATATATAACAAAACACAACATAATACAATAAGAATTATATTTTTATTGTACATTAATCTAGCAAGAAGCTTGTGAAATTTCTTTCCGAATTTATAAAATAACAATTCTATAAATAATTTGAATTTATGATTGGATTTATATCCAAAAACAATAAAAAAAATGCCTAGGCAAACGAAGAAAAGAAAAAGCACATAGAATAATACAAGCTTGCTAACATCAATACCACGAACAGAAGAATAAGATATAACATGATTTGAAAAATTCGACATACAACAATACTTATTCTGATAAATAAACATTATCGCAAAACAAAAAGATAATGCAAACAAAATAACACCTATAAAACTGTATCGATTCCTTTTTATTTTTTCTATCATTTGATAACATCTCCACAATAAAAACTATCATCGAAAAAGCCTATTGACTAGCAATAATCATTAATAAATACTAATTATTTTTTTTATAATTTGCGAATACTATATAATATAGAAAAGATAGTAACAATCCAAACAACACTCCCAAAACTATACTCCTCATTATTACACCATAAATGATAAATCCAACAGTAAAACCAAATATAATAGATAATAAGCTATTATTATTTTTATAATCACCTTTATTAATTATAAGTTTTTTAAAAGTTATCTCACTGTAATATGGAGAGTAATAAACCAAAAACTCTTTGACATTTTCATCAAAAATATTAATCAAACTAGAAGAACTCTGAGATTCATTATAATACTCCTCTGATAATTCTAAAGTCGTAATATTATCTGCTTTTTTATATAATGTAAAAACATATAATCCAATAATGCTATTATTAAAATAAGCAACAAATACATCTCCACCATTTTTTTTTGCCTCAAGAGATTCATTGATTATTAGATCAGGATCATGATTAAGTTCGCAAAGCTTATCCCTTAATTTATTATTATTCAATTGATTATAAGTTAAACAGTAAAACTTAAACCCGTCTTTTTTCATAAGACTGACCTCTTCTAAAGCAACTATAAAAACTACAACTAAAAAAAATAAACCAAGAAATAAAAGAGATTATACATCCCAAATAAAATCCTTTAGGGGTATATACCATATATAAATCATTTATGCCCTCATCAAGATTAACTCCAGTCAGGCCTCTCACTAATGGGAAAGATGCTACCGATTTACCATTACATTTTATTTTCCATCCCGAATCATAAGGTATACTTAATAATAATGATTTACCATCTTCTATATTTATACGCCCCTTCAATTCCCCCTCTTTGAATTCTGAAATATTTATCTCACTAGATGATAACTCAGATAATATCTCGTCACCCGCAATAGTATTGTATTCATATAAGTACCATAACACTGGTGTGTTCTTAGCAGTTTCAAAATAAATATCTACTTTATCGCCTTTAGCTAGATAGTTTAAACATATAACTCCATTTACAATATCCCCCGAAGCATACATAGTGTCATTAATAGTTATATTGACCCCTTCAAAAGATGATGCCCCAATATAAAAATAAAACATTCCATCTTCTTTAATCACGTATTCCAACCCAAGATAAGCATTGCTATCGTCAATCTTTTCTATCTTTATTGAATTATCCTTATAACCATTTATAATATTACAATTTAAACTTGTCACTGACATATCCTTAGATAAATCAGAAAAGATAATACTATCGTTATCAGTAGCCAAGGCAGAAAACATATTACAATTATTTCCAAAATCAAAATCAGGACTTGGCTCATAATTAATCAAATCATCATTAACAGCATAGCCATATGATAATATATCATCATTCTGGTGCATCAAAGGAACACCATTATCATCAGTATAATAAAAATACTTTATACCAAAAATCGAATCAACAAAATGTATAGATTCTTGATACTTTATTTGATTTGTTAAGCCTTTCAAACCAAAATCCATCATTGTATAAATAGAATCACCACTAATAGTAGAACAAAAAGAACTAACTCCATTAATACCAACAAAAGAGTTTCCATTAGTCAAATCAGGATTTAATATCTCTGCTCTATAGTCATTTGTTTTCGAATGCTTCACATAATCATACAAAGAATAAGTATTTGTTATATCTCTAAAGATCATTACTTCTTTAAAAGAAAATAAAGCGCTCAATCCAATTTCAAATATAAAAAAGGCAGTTAAACCCTTTATGATATATCTCGATTTCTCTTTTATTTGACTAACAAGAAAAATACCGATGCAATATATAAGAATAAGCATAACATTTATTATTACTATTTTATCGGATGGATAATATCCATCAAAATCAACAAATATAAAGCATATTATTGGATAAGAAACAGAAAATAGTCCAGCCAAATATAATCTTTTACGGCTTGTATTTTTAATTATTTCTATTGCGTCATAACCTATTATCAAAACCACAAAAACCAACATAAAAGAAAATCTATTTGGTAATAAAAACTGTTTATGAAAACCGTGCCATATAAAATTGAAAAAATATTCATTCATACTAATTACCAAAAGAAAAACAAGAATAAAACTTTTGATCTTTTTGTAGAATGATATTTTATCTGAAATAAAATAAATAATTATTAACAAAATTGTTAATACTCCAGAATAAATATTAGCAAACCCATCATATCCAGTCCTATCAACTACAATAGGTTTTTCCATAAATAACGATTGTCTTAAAGTGTAAAAAACATTACCTATAAAACCGAAGGATGGAAAACCATTTCCTGCTGTCATTGTCTTTTTTATTCCAAAATAAATTACAAAAAGAGAAAAAGCGGACATTCCAGCAGCTAAAATGGAACTCAAAATAAATGTTAGACTGGTTCTAACAATACTTTGCTTCTCTTTTGTTATGTTTATGAGGAAATAAATCACAAGAAAAATGCACACCATAAATGCTATATAGAAATTTAAATATATAGTAAGGAATAGTGAAAAAATATAAAGAATAGGATTTTTTCCTTTTATTACATTATCTACACCTAATATCACAATAGGAAATAAAACTACATCATCCAACCACATAATATTCCAAAAATAGCCACACATAAATCCACTAAGAGCATAGGCTATTGAAAAAGCAATAATAAAGCCAAAGCTATGTGGTCTATCAGATTTATTGAGATAATAAGAAAAAGACGCTGCGGAAAGGGATAATTTAATTATAATGAGTACACTTAGGAAACTGGTCAACTCAGTTTTGGGTATAAATATAATCAAAAAATTTAATGGACTTGCCAAATAATAGAAATATAGAAGTAAAAAATTAGTTCCAATCCCCACCTTCCAAGAATAAGAAAAATTATGAACAGAAAAAATATCCCCATTTAATAATTTGTCTCTCAACAAACTATAAAAAGGGAGATATTGATCAAAACTATCGCCAACTAGTATAGTATTATTTCCAAAAGGCTCAATCTTATTAATAATATAAATAATACATAGAATAATTGAGACTAACAAAAATGATACTATAGATATATGTTTTTTTGATAAATCAATATATTTCTTCATTCCTTATCCTTATTACGATTCCGCTTCTTTCGTAAAATATCTAACACCATCAATAATCCCTACTACAGCAGGAATACCTGTCCATGAGAAAAGCAAAAACAAAAGTCCAATTTTCCATTCACCTAAATAAAACCTATGAATTCCTAATGCTCCTAAAACAATGGCCAAAACACCTGCAATTGTATAATTTTTTTTCATATTCACCTCAAAAAAACATATTTAAAACGTCAGTCCTTTAAATTTATTGGAAAATTCTTCAAATGACATCAATGACTGATCTCGTTCCGACACAATAGGATTTACAGTATCCCAATTGATATTAATATCTTTATCAAATAAATCTATACCAGAGTCAGATCCTAAATCATATTTTCCTATACATTTATATGACATTATTGCATAATCCGATAAAACTTCAAAACCATGTGCAAATCCTTTAGGAACCCATAATCTCTTATGATTATTGTCAGATAAAATCACATCAATATGCCGTCCATATGTTGGAGATCCTAATCTAAGATCCACAACCACATCATGCACAACGCCAACAATAGTACTAACAATCTTTATTTGAGGATTTTTTGTTTGAAAATGAAGACCTCTTATTACACCCTTTTTCGAGTAGGATTGAAAATTTTCATACAATTCGTTTTCTAATCCTAGTTCTCTAAATACATCTTTTTCAAAATCTTTAAGGAAATATCCACGTTCATCTTCTCTATAAAACGGTGTTATAATTACGACATCCTCTATTTCTGTTTTTTTTATTTCAAAATTCATTTCCATATTCTTTTAACCAGTCCCTTGTTAAGATAATACCTTCTTCAAAACTTACTTTAGGAATAAATCCCAATTCATAAATACCGCCGATATTAACAGACTTGTAATAGTCATCATTAATGAAATTCTTTATCATCCCAAATTTTAATTCTGAACTACTATTGCATAAATTATACATTTTAATTATAAATTCTTTTAATTTTAGGAGTTTCTGGTTTCCAATATAATATCGCGTATTATTAATTCCTTTTTCTCCAACCAAAGAAATAGCTCGAACTGCATCTGATATATAAATAAAATCATATAATTGTTCACAACTTGACAAATCTATAGCCTCATTATGAATCATTTTTCGAATCATAACATTAATAAATCGCGCTGATATTTCACCAACACCATATATGTTAGAAATAACTGCACTTACATATTCTATTCCAAGTGCATTGGAGATAGCTTGAGCCTCATAATCAGCGGCAAACTTAGAAATATTATATATATAACTCTCAGGTGGTACAAAGTTTTTTTCATAATTATCAATGCATTCATATTCCATTATGCTACCTGCATTAATAAACTTCTCGCATCTATATTTCTGGGCCAAAAAAACTGCATCACAAGTATACTTAACATTATCATTTTGTATTTTTACATCTTTACGACTTGGGCCAGATGTTCCATTCCACGCAAAGTGATAAAACAAATCATACTCTTCTAAAGGTAGGCGCATAGAACTATACTGATTCATATCTGCAACAACTATAGTTATTTTATCAACTAAATCAGCTTCCACTTTAGATTTATCTCTAACTATTACGGTCACATTATGATCAGTATTATCAACATAATATCTAGTGAGATTCCTCCCCACAAACCCAGTAGCACCAGTAATAAGAATATTCATCCTTTAATCAAACCTTTCGAAACCATCTTCATAAAACAAAACCTAGCCATACTTCTAATCAACACATTAAATCTATGAAACAAATAATCTAGAATATTTAAATCTAAATTCGTATGTCTTCTCACAGATTCAACAAATGTCTTATCATTTTTTAAAATATTAATTATTCCTATTTTACTTGTCTCATTATTGGACGCTACGCGATAACAATACAATTCTTCATCTATATAAGAAACAAGCCCCGTTTCAGAAATACGAATCCAATAATCCCAGTCTGTCGCATAAATGACATCTTTAGAAAACATACCAACTCGATCTATAGCGTTTGATCTGACTAAAACATTTGATGGTTCGCCATACAGATTACGACGTCTAAACGATTTTTTTGCATAATCCGTTCCACTAAAGACACAATTTCTCGAAAAGAAATGTCTTGAATATAGTTTATTATTCTTTTCATCAATAATTTTAGCTGCGCCAAATGATAATACTATATTTTTGTTTTTAATTAATGGAATCAATTTCTTTTCGATACAATTCTGATCAATAATATCATCCGCACATAGAATAATAAAAAACTCACCACTTACATATTCTAAACACTTATTCCAATTACCAACCATCCCCAAATTCTCATCATTAGTAAATAGCTTTATTCTGGAATCATTAATACTATTCACTATAGAAACTGTATTATCAGACGAACAATTATCTACAACTATAATTTCAATGTTGCTGTATGTTTGATTAATTATCGACTCAATTGTTTCTTCAATTGTTTTTTCACCATTGTATACAGGTATACAAACAGAAACTAAACCCTTTATTTTCATTTATACCTCATAAAACTAATCATTCCATGTCTTTGACTCAATTATATATCTAGGTCGATGTTTTGTTTCCATATATATTTTTCCAACATACTCTCCAATAATACCAATACCAAGCAAATTTAAACCACCTATAATGCTGACCAGACAAACAATTGACGCCCAACCTGATACTATAGTATATCCGAGTAAAACTCTAACTATAACCCAAATTGCACCAATGAAGCCTAATAAACTGAATAAAATACCTACAAAAGATATTATCCTAATAGGTTTTATGGAAAGACTAGTTATACCATCTATAGCTAACGCCAACATTTTAGATATAGGATAGTGACTTTTTCCAGCAATCCTTTCTTCCCTCTTATAATAAACAGAGGTACTTTTAAATCCGACAAGAGGAATCATACCTCTAAGATATAAATTTACTTCATGAAAGGATTCAAAAGCCTTTAATACCTTGGAACTAATCAATCTATAGTCTGCATGATTATACACCACTTCTACACCCATGCTGTTTAATAATCTATAATATGTCTGAGCTGTGGTTCTTTTTAAAAAAGAATCAGATTTTCTGTCTGAACGAACTCCATAAACCACCTCGTATCCATCAAGATACTTTTCTATCATCTGATCCATGGCATTAATATCATCTTGTCCATCACAATCTATCGAAATAGTAATATCACACAAATTCATAGTTTCCATCAAACCTGCAAGTACAGAACTCTGATGTCCTCTATTTCTGCTTTGTAATAATCCTTCAATATATTTATTGCTAGAATTATCTTTTATTATAGACCAAGTTAAATCAGTAGAACCATCATCTACAAAAACAATCCTACTCTCATCAGAAACCATATTATCAGTAATTAAACTATTAAGTTTTTCAAGAAACATAGGGATAGTTTTAGGCAAAACTTCTTCCTCATTAAAACACGGAACAATAATATAAAGTACTGGTTTATTCATTTGTTTTTTTACCTTTTAAATATTCATATATTTCATTAATGATTATAACAAATGGAATAATAAAAATCGAAATACTTTCTAAAAAGACTGTAGCTGTAACAGGATATACCCCCTCAATAACTGAAAGAAACGAAATGGGAACTAATGAAACAAAAACAAACATCATAGCAAATAGTACCATATATAGATAATCAATATTACTGAATGATTCCTTATTTAAAAACTGTATTAAAGGAATAACCATAAAAATTACAGTATATTGAAAGCTAAACCCCGGCAATCCAATCATAATACAACAAAGAAGAGCGCTCACTTTCCATTTTTCTCTTACAAAAAATGTGGAAACAAAAATAATAAATGAAATAACAAATGCAATAATACTACCAATATGAAAAAATGACTCATCTAATCCACCATTAATAAGAGCAAGGATCATTGAGACAGTATTTGAATAGTTTACTTTATATCCCAATCCTTGAAGCATACTAATAGTATTTTGTGCACCAGTTGCAAGTGCCGAAATCATTATTGAAATCTTATCAAATCCACCCATAATTCCAAAAGGAAGAATGAAAATAAACAAACCATAAATAGCACACTTTAAAGCATCTTTATACCTTTTCTCTTTTAATAATAATAAGCCAAAAATCGCAGGATAGATTTTTATTGAAAACGCCAATCCCAAACATATATAACTAAATTCTCTTACTTTTTTTCTCTCATCATCCTTATATAACAAAAATAATAGTAAAAATATTAACGCCCAAATTATAATATTAGCACGCTCATACAAATGCAAAAAAGGTGCTGATAAAAAAATGCTAAAAATGATATATTTCTTATAAACACTTTTTTTTATCAACTTATCTAATAAGAAATATAGAACAATTGAGGTGATAACAGTATATACAGAAAGAACAAATAACCCCTCTTGACTGCTTCTAACAAAATATGCATTTTCAAAATACTCAGATGGAATCATTAATGACACCATCCAATAAAACAAATAACAAATTGGAGGATATATCATATCAATCCTTGTATATGGATTTCTAGCATACGAAACAAAAACCGGATTAAAAAAATCCATAAAAGAATCATTAACATCTACAAATAAAAAATCACGTAAAGATTTACCATAACTAATCATTGCAATCAAAAAAGATGTTGCACAAAAAAGATACAAAATAATAATAAATAGTTTTCTAATTTCTTTATTGTTATCCATAATAATCCTCTGTTTTATAAGTGTTTTAATCTTTATAATTAACGTGTATTTTGGTATAATAAATAATAGTATTTTTTATGGAGGCCTTTATAATGCAAAAAAAAGATGCAAAAAAAATAATAATAACATCATTTATTATTACTATATGTATTGGAACTATTTCTTTATTACTAGGAGGATTCTCCCCTTTTGGAAAGAATAATGTTCTTTCTACATACGATGAAGGCTCATATATTACAGTTTTTTATAGTTTTTATGATAAATTTCATGGTGGGGATTTTTCAATAATAGGAAGTTCTATTGGACTCCCTCATGATACACTATCAGACTTTACTTATCTATTTTCTAATCCATTAAACTGGGTAATACTTTTTTTTCCAAGAACAGCTTTACCAATCATATTTAATATATTATATGTTATAAACCTGGGCTTTGCGAGCTCATGTTTTTCATGTTTTTTATTATATGTCAATTCAAAAATATTATCAACTGAATTAACCAGCGCAACTATTAATAAAGCAGATGAAGAAAAGAATAAATTTGTAATTGCCAAAAATTTTAATCCATCAAAAAAAATACCGTCACTAATTTTTAACAATATACTCGTAGTTGCTCTTTCTTTATGTTACTCTCTTTCATCAGGATTTTTAATTATAGGTATGAATATTAGTTATATTTCCGCTATGGCCATATTTCCTATGATTATTGTTGGATTATTAGAATTAATTTATTATAAAAAAATAAAACTATTTGTTATATTTTATAGTATTTCATTTTATTTAAGTTTCCATATTACTCTTATGTCTTCTATTTTCATTATCATATTCTTTTTTACAAGATATTATAAAAATATCTGTAACTTTACTGAATCGCTTTTTTCTCTTATTAAAGCGATATTGTTATCATATTTATTTGCTTCACCTATCATATTAAACTCCTTACATAGTCCAATAGTGAGAGGGTATTACGATGTCTTCCCTATTTTTCATTGTTCGAATCTTCTAGACTACTTCAAGCAATTATTGCCTGGTTCAAGCCCTTCTATTCTTTCTTTGTACTTAAATCATGTAGATATATATATAGGATTTGTCACATTACTATGTATTTTTATGTATTTGTTTAATAATTCATTTAGCTTACATCAAAGGATATGCGATTTTATTCTTATTATATCTTTATTTTTAAGTATGCCTATAACGACATTTAAACATCTGTTTAATGCTCTGCTATTAACAGAAGATATATTATATGGATATATTTTTTCATTCTTCGGATTATATATTGCATTTATCACTATTAAAAGTATTAACAAACAACGATTAATAACCGTAAATATAAGCGCAATAATTATTGCTGCATTAGTTGTTGCAAGCATGTTGTATTCAACAATGTATGATTCTGCATCATTGTTTTTCTATGCTCTTGAACTTCTCTTTATTTATTATATTCTCATATCAATGACCAGTTCAAACAGTTTAAATAAGTATATTTTTTATTTAAGTATTTCAATAATCATAATTATAGAAAGCACCATTAGTTTTTCAAATGGATGTAAGAAGCTCGGATCAAGTATGTATTCAAGAAGCTTATCTCATACCTTAAACTATGAATACTACGAAGTAAGTCGAACTATACACAAGATAGATCCTAATGCATCCATCATTGTATATAATAATGAACAGAACGAATATGACATATCCATGCTTTCCCTTCAAGGAATTGATTATATATTAACTAATAATTCAATTGAGATAGCACCTTTTCTTGAAAAAGTAGAAAATATATCAAACAATAATACAATAGATGTATATAAAAACATTTATTCTATTAATTCAGCCTTTTTACCTAATTCTATTGAGAATACAAGATATGATAAATATTCACCATTTTTATCAGCAAATGACATATCACGCATTTCTGGTTGTTCAGAAGTTTACTCAATAACCGATCCAAATATCTCATATGAAACATCAGCGAAAAATGATTATATCAATTTTACTGTGACTCCTCAAAAATCTGGAGATATCTATTTTAGAAGTTATTATATAAATTACTTAGGAAATCTTGAAGCTAATGAACCTAAAACTACAATGCAAGCAATTCCAAAGCCTTCATATGATTCATACTATTATCAAGTATATGTATTGGATAAAGAAAACTTTAAAATACTTTATAATAAACTTATTGCTAATACAAATAATACTATAATAAATAGTAATCTAACTAAATTTGATATACATGAAAATGGATATATAAAGACGAATTATATAAACGATAAATCAATCCAATACAAAGTTAATAATCATAAGGTAACAGGAAAATCTTTCTATAATAGTGTTTCAATTATTCCTGTGAATAGTGGATTAAATACAATTGAGATATCATATAATCCAATATTTATAGTTTTTAGTATCATTAATGTCATAATTGCTATTATATTTACAGTAACACTAGGTGGTAAAAAAAATGAAAATAACTAAGAAAAACTTTGAAAACATATATAATGATATCATTTCAAAATATACAACCATATTTGAGGATTATTATGAATACATAATATCGACATTTATATGTATATTAATTCTAATTATTTGCATGATGATAGAAAGCTGTTCTCCTTTTGGAATAAACGCTGTTGTTAACGAGGATGGACTAATTCAAATATTCCCAGAATTTGTTACTCAAGTCACAGAAATAAAATCAGGTCATATTTTTCCATTTTATACACTTAATATTGGCGGCTTCAAAGACATGTTTAACATGACTGGAATGAATTATATTATTACCCCTTGGTATCTTCTGTTCTATAGATTTATTCCTGAGTCACTATATTATTTTTTCTATGTAATTAACTATTTCCTATATTTTCTTTTATCAAATTTCAGTATTATTTTTTATATGAAACATAAGCATTATAATCCAATAAAAAATAAAAAAATGCTTATTATGTTTGGA
Organism: uncultured Lachnospiraceae bacterium; assembly: GCA_902774915.1. Lineage (GTDB taxonomy): Bacteria > Bacillota > Clostridia > Lachnospirales > Lachnospiraceae > Eubacterium_Q. The sequence continues at coordinate 101,272 of CACYKH010000003.1, forward strand.
TTATGTTATACATTATGTTCTTATTCCGCTTTATATTTCAGGTATATGGCCGGATTTAAGTATATGCCTTTTATTCCTCTTATAGTTTTAGGAATGGAACAAATGATATATAAACGAAAAAGCGCGTTATATATTATGATTTTATGGCTTCTTATGATATTTAACCCATATCAAGCCTTTTTGGCCTGTGAATTCCTAGTATTATTCTTTTTTACACTCAATTATGAAAATATAAAACACTTTATTAAATCAGGGATTCGTTTTGCAATATCATCGTTAGTTGCAGGTGGAATAAGTGCACTTTGGTTAATTCCTTACTTCTTTATGATAACTGGATCTGTTTATTCAACTAGAGATAATGAAAAACCTTCTATATCCAATTGGTTTTCAAGTATATTTAAAATTTTTAATGAATACAGATTTGCAAATATACAAGAATCAATTTCCTCAACTAGTTCACAAACGTCTATTTATTGCGGATTAATTATTATATTAATAATCCCTCTGTTTATTATAAGTAAAAAAATAGACAAGAAATATAAAACCAAACAATTATTATTACTTTTACTACTCTTCTTAGCTTTTGATAATGAACTTCTCAACTACGTATTACATGGCTTTCATTATCAATCATTAGTCCCAAATCGTTTTGCTATATTTTTTGTTTTTTTACTTTTCAATACTTTAGGAAACATCGATCTAAAAGAAGAAATTCGTATTGATATACTAGCTATAGTTTATTTTGCAATATTCTTCTTTTACATGTTGATTTATTGGATTTACAACGGAAAAAATATATCAAGCCTTATATCATCAACTTTATTATTGTTTTACATTATTATGATATTATTATATAAGGCAAAAAAGAAAAAAGTCATTCTATCAATTTTATTTTATACAATATTATTTGAGGTGTCGCTAAACTTCATTATTTTATTTACAAATACTATAGGTAAAACAGGTAATGACTATCTTAAAACTATAAATATCGTAAATGATATTTCAAATGAGATTCCTGATATGAAGAATCCATTTAATAAAACCGAATATCTATCTAGTAGTGGTACCTATAATGATTTAGGAAATATAACAAATATTAGTACTATATCTTACTTTGCTTCTGATTACTCTGATGATACAACCTATAGATCACAATACTATAATATAGCATTCTCACCTAACACTCTTTTTTATCTGAATGGTAATCCATTAGCTGATATGATGTTAGGAATAAAGTATCATATAGAAAATAGTTATGATGATACTACTATTTCGTTATATAATAAAATCTATTCTTATAACCAATATAACGTGTATGAAAACCCATATTATATTGCACCAATGTTTACTATAAACTCAGAATCTTCTAGTGTTTTAAAAAATATAGATTTAAACAATTATGAAAATGTTTTTGAGTATCAAAATGCCATTTCAAATGCAATATGCGGAGAGGATTTATTCCGTATTGTACAAATAAAAGAATATAACGATAATCTTTCTCAAGAAGATAATTATTATAGATACGGAGATATTTTTACTACATCAATAAATAATGATATCATTAATATGCAAGAAGTTAATATCAAACTAAATGAAAAGGATGTATATGTTGCTTGCGATTATATTCTTTTATACTTAGGAGATTCTTCCCAATCTGGTGAAGAATTAACCATAAGCGTTCCTATTGAAAAAGATACCGTCACTGACACCATTAACCAATCTGATTATAAACCTTCAATCGGTATTATAAATTGGGAAACTATGCAAAAAATGCATAATGTTTTATCTTCATCAAAGTCGAATAATTGTAAATCAAACGGACATAATATAACTGCTACTATCGATGTGAAAGAATCAAGTACATTATATATTTCTCTACCATACTATGAGGGATGGACAGCGTATGTTGATGGAAAGAAAACAAATATTAGTAGATTTATGGGTAGCATGGGAATAAACGTAGAACCTGGTCAACATGATATAAAGCTCACATATATTCCAAAAGGAGTTAAACCGGCTATTTATATAACAATTTTTACACTATTATTTATAATTTTATATACAACTCTATGTAGAAAAAGGGAAATAGCAAAAAAAGAAAACCAAGAAAATTCCGAAATTAGTTGAAAATAATATTACCTTATATTAAAATAACAAAAGAAAAAACAAGGGAGGATCAAAATAATGATTTCAGCAGGCGATTTTAGAAATGGCGTTACAGTAGAAATCGAAGGTAACGTTTATCAGATAATCGAATTTATGCATGTTAAACCAGGAAAGGGAGCTGCTTTCGTAAGAGCTAAGCTCAAGAATATCAAGGATGGCGGTGTTGTTGAGCGTACATTTAGACCAACAGAGAAATTCGAAACAGCCCATATTGAAAAGAAAGATATGACTTATTCGTATAAAGACGGAGAACTCTTTTACTTCATGAATCCAGATACATTTGATATGATCCCTGTAAGTGAAAAGATTATCGGTGATGATATGAAGTTCGTTAAGGAGAATGAAACTTGTAAGTTACACTCACACAATGGTGAGGTATTTACAATTGAACCTCCTATAAACGTAGTTCTTGAAGTCACAGAATGCGAACCAGGGGTTGCTGGAAACACAGCTACAAACGCTACAAAGCCATGTACAGTTGAAACTGGTGCTACACTCCAAGTACCACTCTTTGTTAACCAAGGAGATTCAATTAAGATTGATACACGTACTGGTGAATATGTTTCTAGAGCATAGTTTTCATTAAATCATAATATGTTTTTTAAGAACTGGATTTCAATCCAGTTCTTTTTTTATCCTTATAAAAAGACCGGATAGCTAATGCTACCCGGTCTAAATCATTTTATTAAACTAAATATATAATTTAGTTAAGATCTAAGAGCTCTGGTTTAAACTCTACACGAATTGTTCTAGTAATAGTTTTATTATTATTATCGGTCATCTGTACACAAATGTATGTACAATTACCTTTATCACCTGTAAAATATTCAGGTTTGAGCTTTAGATTACTATAATGTGTAACTAACGGAACTCTATATGTTACATCACCGCTTGCATTATGTCTAGTTTCAGTAACGTAACTTCCATCAGCATTCGTAAGATATTTATAACTTCCATCAGCTTCAAGTACAGGACTAAAAGTATATCCTTTAAGTCTAACTTTTGTGGTATCATCGGATATTCTCTTTACTTTACCACTTGAAACATGGTCTGCTTCAAGAGTAGTTGGATCTCCGACTAAACTAAATCTTTCATTAGAATATGTTGTATTACCAGATTCATCCGTAGATGAAAGCTCAAAATACAGACTGTTCTCATTTTTCTGAGCAATTTCACTATTGATCTCATAAATCAAGACATCGGTATGACCAGAATTTGCTCCAGCAGAATCATTATAAACATTCTTCTCTACATTGCCATCATTTGCAACATCATACCATATCTTAACGCTCTTAACTCCAGCAGGAGCTTTTGGTTTAAATGAGAATATTGGTGTCTCATCATCAGACTCAACATATGTTACATATTCTTCTTTATCTTTTACAAGACCATTACTCTCTTTAGCATGTGTTTCAAGTATAATACTGTTTGTCTGCTTATCATCAGTTGATGAGTAATCATGACAAGTCAAATCAGGTCCTGCTGTACTAGCTCTAGCAGAATTAAGTATGACATTTATGAAGAGACGACGCTCATCATTATTATCTCTACCCTTACCTGTTATTGAAGCATGTCCTGCACCTGTATATGTAACATTATGATATTGATACAAGAAGTAATTGTTTGCACCATCATTAGGATTAGCAACAAATGGAGATGATGAAGTACCTAAACTACCACCAGATATAGTATAATAAACAACCATATCTTTATCATCTGTATTAGCTGTAAATCCACTAGCATTCGTTGGACTTATCTTTAATGTATCATCAATCGTAAATGGATAAGTAGTAATAATACCTTTATTTACACGATTTGCAGCATCAGCTCCAACATCCTTTTCTTGAGCATAATACTCTCTAACATCATGCGCTGTATGTAAGAACTGATTATCTTCTTCTGCATGCCAATTAAAGTAGTTACTTGTTTGGTGGGATAACCATTCTTTACTATCTCCTTCATGTCCTTCAGCTCCCATTTGCAAGGTTTTCTGAGTAAGACTATATCCATTTTTCATAGACGTACTATCAGAAACTGCTCCTTGTCCAAAGGAACTAGCAAGAATTCTAGTCATCGTAGGAGTACCCTTAAATTTTGAACTAAGACCAGGTACATTTTCAGGCACTAAAGTATCATGGAATAATAGTACACTTCCGTTATCATCAGCAAAATTCTTGATTGCATAACATGCATCTTCATCAGTAATATCCTGATTATTAAATCCTTCAGCACATCCAATTGCAACACAAGTAAATGCACCCTTTAAATTAAACTTACCAACTAAAGAATCACTATACTGATCCTCATAATAAACTGAAGAATATATCTCATTCTCTTTATACTCATGATATAGATACTGTTCAAGAATCTTAGCATCTCTCCAAACTACATAAAGTTTAGCATAATTAGGTGTGGCAGTATCATTCTGATTGGTAAATAAACTAAAGAACAAATAATATGATCTCATTGTTGGCTCTATACTATCATCAGTATAGAAATCAATTTCTTTATCATATTCTTCTTTTGTACAACCAATAGTACCTGCAGTCTTATTAGTAGAGAAAATTGATTCCCTATTTGTATCTAAATAACTATCTAAATTTGAAGATGCTTTATTAAACGCATCTAACATAGTCTTAACATCATCTGCACTCTTAGTATTAAACTTATATTCTAATTTACCACTATTGAAATCAGCTCCAATAAGCATTTCATTAGCTAAGTAATCAACTAATTCATCATACTCATTAATATCATCTGTTTTTGGATCATCCAATTGATTAAGTGGTGTGCCATTAATAATCTTTCTTACAGTTTGATAGCATCGATAATACTTATTAGCATCATCATAATAAGTTTTTCTCTTAGCTTTAACCGCATCCCTATCATCTGAAATATCGGAATAAATTGCTTCTACATTATTAACATATTCCGTGTACTGAGGAATATCTAATATAGTAGTTTCTACATCATAATCATTCTGGAAATCAAGGAACCAGTTAGTTGTCCAATCATCATAACCTTCAGGATAAGTATTATCAAATGATTTCTGATGTGCATCATATTTAACAATACCAAATTTATGATCATGGGTACCTATATCATTTCCATATGAATTATAATTATAGTTTTCATCATCATTCGTAAGGAAGTCAGTAATAAAATCATAAGATTTATCAGCACCACTTACTGAAGCATTAGGATCAGGATAATTAACCTGTACGATACCAGTCGAATCAACTTCAATTTCTTTAGTTTCACCATTTCCAATTTCAATAGTAGAACTTCCTGAAGTAGCTTTTATAGTATAATCCTTATCCCATATACCATTTGCTATTATCTTTAATCTACCAGGTCTAAGATCTCTTAATACTGTAGTTCCACCAATATTAATAGATGAAGAACCCCAATACACAGTATTTGCAGTATCAGCAGCTTGACCATCTGTTCTCTGATAATTGAAATTAACTGTATCCGCATAACTAGTACCACCAGCACTGTCTCTAGTAAGTTTAAGAATGCTTTTTGCAGTACCATTTATATCTCTGTTTGAAATATTAGCGTCTGTATGGCCACCCGAAAGACCACCCGTTGCATCAGCACTATATCTACCATTATTAGTTGAAATACTCAAATTTCCATGCATTATTCTCTTTGACATCTGACATTCTGTACAAAGATATAATGTAGTATGCGAATTATCAGCACCTCTCTCACTAGGTGTTTCAGGAGCTATCTGAAGTAATTTTACTTTACGTTTATCTTGATCTGTTCTTTTAACTTTCGTCAAAGCAGTTTTAGAAGCTTTTGTTCCATATCCAGTATCTGTAACTTCAAGCTTCCAATAAACAGGTCCAAAGAAATCATCTCCAATCCAATTTTCATCGTCTTTTGGATTAAATTTACCACTAGATCCTGTTGTAGTATATCTAACTTCATCATCTTCAAAACGACCATTACCATTATCATCTACATAAAGATTTACAATGATATTGTCTGAAGAACTAGCACCATTAACATTATAAGTATAATCAAACTCATCTTTTGTAATCCAAGTTGTACTGTCAGTTTCAACATATTCACTAGGAATTGTAGCACTCAGCTTTGGTCGCTGTGAAGCTGTAAGAATACCTGTCAATGCGTCTTCATTAGAAGTAGCATTTCCAAAATCAATATTGTTAAAGGCATCTTGATCCTTAGCAACTACTTCACAAGTATCTGTATCATAACCAGCTCCTTTAGCCTTACTTCCAGCAAATACTGTAACAACTCCACCATAAGTATTGCCATATTGGTTTTCATTATTAAAAATCTTAACAGTCTTAGTTGAGTCGAAGCCATACAACGTATTAGAACCACTCTTTATTGAAGAAATAGCCTTTCCCATATTAGAGTCAGGATCAACGCCTGTTCCATTATTAATTGCATTTACTACTTCTGTGTCAATAATAACTGGTAAATTTGCAGCGTAACTAATAAGCTCGTCCTTTTTCTCTTCACTTATATCATTACTTCTATAGGAACCATTACCTACAGCAACAGAACTATTATTATCACCATTACTATAGTACATTAAGTACTTTCCGCCATTAGCCCACTTACTTTGATACTTCATACTTGAAATATCGCCACCAATATATATAGCGTCATACGCACCAGATAAAGCTTCTCTACTAGTATTAAACTCAGCAGATGACATATGTACTACCTTGATTTGACTGTAATCTATACCTGTAGCATGAGCTATTTTAGCCTTAGAAATCCTCCATCTATAATAGTCTTTAAGATTTGAATTATTAGCAGTCTGTGTAGCCGAAACAGCAGCGCTATATGCAGCATAATTTTCATACATAGATAATGGCGTTTGATCATCAAATGATATCTCATCTTCAGTCAAACCATTAATTACACTATTGGTTCTAAGGTAATAGAATATATCTTGATTATATTTACCAGTACTAAAAAGAACTTCATTACCTTTACCTGCAAACTTCTCTTCAACAAATGACATACTTCCAGTAAATTCATTGTCATTTAAAAGATATGTCTTATTCTCATAAAAAGCTTTAGCTAAATTTGAGTCTATTGGATACGAAGGTTCAATCTCGAGCACTGTATATACATTAGAAGTATCATCACCACTATCAGTACCATAAATCTTTCTAAAAGAACCCTTAATAATTATATCAGCAATATCATCAACTGTTTTTGCTCTATTTGCATTAGCATAAATTGCCATTTTAGAAAAGTTTGTTACTAATACATTACCAAACTTAGGAGTATCAGAAACTGTAGCAACCTTATCTAATAAATAAGCATAAGCTGATGCAGGATTATCATTATTACTAGACGATGATGAAGATGCCGTTCTTAAAGAAGGGCTAAATAAAATATGAACTTTGGCATAAGCCGCAGCAGCAATCTTATTATATGTATCAGTCGTAATATTCTTATTACTACAATCATCTTCAAGGACTATATAATCATAAGAAGAAAAATCATAACTAGATAAATCAGCGTCTGGAGCAACCGTTTCCCAATCAAAATCTGCAGGAATAGATTCTGCTCTAACATAACCATATGTCTTTAAATCATTTGTGGTCATAAGATTTTTAATTGTATTCGAACCAGCTGAAATCTGAAGAATCTTAGCATGATTCTCTGATGTCCAGTTTGCTTTTGCATTATTTCCTTTAATTTTAGTATAGAAAGCAGAACTAACTTCCATGTTCATAAACTGCTTTGCTGTTACTCCATCAGGCCAAGCATAAGTTGCAAGTGATGTATTAAATACACTACTTACTAAAGTATTGTAAGTCTGTGTAGATACAACATTATCTACAGTTCCCTTATAACTATCGATAATAAATGGTTTATGTTCACCTGTTGCAGCAGTTGATAAAGCGAGCTTTACATCTTCTTTCAGATCAGTTCCTTTAGCATCTGAAAAAATATTATCAGGATAAGATGTCGCATCATTATGAACATATATTAAATCGGCCAACTGAATAGCAGCAATCTGAGTGTCTACATCGTCCGTAGATTTAAGCGAAACATATTCAACTTTATCTGCTGCCATTACATCAGTAATTGATCTATGTCCATCAATTACATAATTCTTAAAACAACCATTACTAACTAACTCATTAAGTGTCGAACTTGATCCAGAAGTGATTTCAAGGATATGATATGTCTTATCATCAACATCTCCAAAACCACCACTTATTGAGTTCTCAATAATTCTATCTATATGAGTATAGTTACTACTAGCCGCAAATACAGCCCTTTGACTTTCTAGTTCACCATTATTTTCATCAGCTAATGAGAAGGAAAGCATAGCAAATGAAGATAAAGAAACAACTGCAAGAAGTACAAGAGCTATAACTATTTTAGTACTTATCTTTTTCATGTTATTTTCACTTTCCTTTCTATTTAGCATCATGTAGAACATATGAATTTCTTAGATAAGTCATACCATCAGATTTATATGTTCTATTTTTGTCATTAAAATACATCTTTAAAGCAAGACTCTCATTCTTACCATCTACATTAATTAATGCAGCTGATATATCACCATCGTCCGTCTGAACATAATTAAGCTTTTTTGAGTATATTTGATCCGACGCCCCTGATGTATTTTTATTGTCATTTACATAATAACTCGAAGAATATGTGATATTTGGTCCATTAAACTCATATACAGATATACAAAAATCATTAGCATCAGTATTCGTACCAGGATCATAGTACTTTATTCTATCCTTCTGAGTAGTAGTTAAACTTGGGTCTTTAGGATCAAGATATGCTGTGGAACCAATAATAATTTTAGTAATATAAATGTTTTTGTAAATATATGGCTTTGAAGATTTATCCACCACTGTATCCGAATCAAAAGACGTATAATTAGAAATTGCAGTATCTTGATTAGCAACAACATAGTCTAAAAAACAACCATAATTATAAGCTTCCACTTTATCCATATAGAGCAAAGAATTAAATAACTCATCTGCTTTTGCTTTATCTACGGTACTCAAACTATTGTAATAATTTTCATATACAGAAGATCTAGTGTCAGTTCCAGTAGTGTTGGTAAATCTATCCGTATAAACTTGACATACATCACTCGAAATACCAGGATTTGCACCTGCGAGATCTATCAAGTACTGATCACTTGTTTTTAGTAATCCTATTCGAGTAAGTGAAGGTGAAACACCACCTCCAACAGAAGTAAGATTCTTACCAATTTCCATCGTCAAATCATCAAAAGGAATAGTATCAGCAGAAGCATACCCTTCGATATAGATATACTTAGCTTGCATAATATCCTCCGATATAGTATTGTAAGTTTCTTCAGCCGAAGTCTGAATCTTTATGTCAGCCTTATTCTTTCGAAATATCGACGTATTAGAACCCATAATTCCCACTATGGCAGTACCGAGTAAAGCAAGTATAGCAATAGCAACTACAAGCTCAAGCAAAGTAACGCCATAATTATTCTTTAGATTTTTCACAGCTTTACAAAAACCTCCTTACCTCACCTCGTGACTTCCATTTTGTCTAATAGTAACTCGAGAAACAACATTACCATTTTTTTTCTTAAACTTATAAGTTCCATACCCAGATGTACATGTTCCTCTTTTATCAAACATAATACAAACGGCACCTGTTCCATCAAGTTCACCAGGCTTAAAGCCCGCACCTTTATCATCTTCAGCACCATTTTTAAAAGAAATAGACTTTCCTTCAAATTCTATTTCAACTGTTCTAGGAATAACAATCGGATCATCAACATAATAAATTTCATCAACTGTACTTATCTGAACGTATTTATTATGAGTCGAATCATATTTTGCATACCCGTCCCAACCAGAAGAAGACTTTACAGTAATAACTTCTGCAATTTTATAATAGTCATCCTCACAATAAACAACTAAGCCATATTTTGCATTTGATTTATCATCTGGTGACATATTTTTGTTTTTCGTAATTAGCTCTGAAACTTCAGAATCTAGTTTTAATGCTGCATCTTTAGCTCTTGCCGAATGAATAATTGTAACCGAAACTAAAGCCATGGCAGCTAAAACCGCAATAATTGCAATTACAATAACAAGCTCAATTAATGAATATCCACTATTATTCTTAGATTTATTATTTTTCATATGACCGCCCCTAATCAACATTTCTCATCCAATTGTTATATCTAATAACATCTGAATAATCAATATTAGATATACTAAGTGGACTATCTTCATTTTCAGGCTCTACAGACTCCTCACCACTTTCAAAAGAATTAATTTCTTCAGTAGCTTTTGTAAGCGCAGCTTCAGCCTCTTTATCATAAGCTTTAAATAAACTAAGAACTCTTATAGCTTTGGCACCATCAGATCTAGCCTTATTAATCTCAGCTGTAGTTCCTTCTGACGTACCAGTTAGAGAAGCTTTAGTTAAACATGCATTAATAATATTCTTACATAGATCAGTTGCATTAATATTTGTTAAGTTATTATTAACATATATCTTACCACCAGAAATAATTATACCATTAAAATTCTTACAAGCAGCAGCTTGACATTCAGCAACTGTCCAATCATCATGAAGCTTTTTAATTTCAGAAGCAGTAGGGAATCTTACGTCACCTTTTGTAATTATAATACCAGTAATACTTCCATTATCCACAGATTTTAAATTATGACTATCATCATAATAATATCCTGGATAAATATCCAACATGTCTTCTCCATTAGAAACCCATACTTTATAAGTACCAAGATCAAAATTATCCGGACTAATATTGGTCTCAGAAGGAGCACCTGATGGGAAATTCATCAGAGAATCCGAATCACTAATTTTATCAAAATTCATATATCTGTTAATTGGTGTAATACATCCTTCACCATTCTTATCAACGATCTCGTCAACAAGATTAGCTTCATCAGACCCTTCCTCTAAATCCATAAGAGCCCATTTCATGTAATTATAATGGGTCTGATATTCATTAGAGAATGTTATACCATTAACATAATTACTATCATATGTACTAATATTATTAGCCATTTCATCAATATTTGTCGACTTAAACTTTGACGTTGAACCTTCAAGTGTACTATCAATTACAGAATTCTTTGCAGTAATAACATTAAAAGAAACTTCCTTTGTAAGTGCACCATCTTTATATTCATTATTGTCATTAACATCAAATAGTCTTTCACCGGTATTGGTTATAACACCACTTGCATAAGAATAAACATTTTCATTATCTAAATTAGGTATAGTAAGCTGACCAGCAATATAATCATCATAATGAGTAACTTCATTTAAGAGATCAGAAAGATCTGCATCTTCTAATATATCTGTATCAACATCATAATGGGTAACTCCACCTTCAAGATGCTGTGGTGTAGTACTTGTTATATTATTATTCCAATCTTCAGAATAATTAAGATAATCAAAATAATCCTGAATAAAGCATTTCTTTAAATAATCACCATATCTATTAGCATTTGCAGTTGATTTAACATAGAACTTATAGTAATTACCAGAAGCATCCTGATATACCTTACCACCAGTTCCTGTAATAGCTGTATATGCCCAATGTCTAGTATCATAAAGATTATGTTGAGCAACATAGTCAAAGTCAATATAATACATATTCTTTTCAGATGAAGATCCATCAGTCTTATTAACTGTATCCTTAACATATATAACAGGAATAGTTTCAACTTTTGCTGAAGAACCCTGACCAAAATACTTTTGGAATAGATACGAAGAACCCAATTGTGTATCTACATCACATACATAATGATCATAATTCTTTTCATTTGTTGTAGTTGAAGGGTTATCTTCAACAGGATTAGAAACAGTATTACCATCTTCATCAACTGCTCTAGGTTCATTATCAGGTATATAAGCAAGCTGTGAACTCTTTATAGAAACAGATTCACCAGTTCTATAATCATCAATATCAGAATCATACTCATAAGACTGTTTATTTTTATTTACAGAATACTCTATACTATCATCATCTACAAAAGTTCCTTCTGTACTTCCATCATCAATAGTGTCATCTATATAAGAATCATCCATCAAATTACCATTTTTCTGATGTGATAATTCGACATAGGATCTACCAGCAATATATAATGTATTTAATGTAGATAAATCAACAGTAGCATTTTTTGCATTAACAACAATAGAACTACTATTATAATGTCCACGGTTCTCAACCGAAGTACTACCATTAACTAATTGTTGATAAATATAATTATTGTTTCCATCTTTTGCTGTTGTTGGAACAAAAATTCTGCTATCAGAAGTACTAGAGTTACTATATCCATAATAACCGCCAGAAAGCTTTAACTGAGCATAATCCGATTCTATTTGTGTATCATCCTTTACATACAAATTAGCATCAAGGAATGCATTAGCACCTTTGGCTGTATATGTAATCGTTCCATCTGAACCAACAGACTTACTCTTTGGAACATATCCATCGAGCACTAACTCGTCAACCCAAACATTAGATTCAGAAACAGCCGAACCATCTCTACCATATAAAGTAAGATCTCCTGCATTCATAATACTAAGTGATCCAGGAACAATAACATACTTGGCAAGAATACTAACATTAGCTCCATCAATATAAAATCCAGAATACTTCGAATGATCATTTGATCCATTATACAAAGTACCAGAATTAGTATTTGATTTATTGCTATCGTAAAACATGTTCCAATTACGAAGATCAGTAGATGTGTCACTACCGTAACTTCTATTATGAACCTTGTTCATACTATAATCAATTTGAGATGATGTACCATCATCTGATACTGTCGTAAGTTGGAAAGAATTCTGAGTTAATTTAGAATTGGCAACATCATCAAATCTATTATATGTTTTGTTATAAAAATCAGATGCCGCATAAATATTACCATTAATAACAAGTTTTGAACCAGGTGCTTCATTAATCTCAACTCCTGAGTCAGCAAGCATACAATAACTAAAAAGATTATCTATATCTAAGTTATTATTATTAAAAGCAACATTAAAATCAGGTCTATTAATCTCTATATCCGTTGAGATTGTCTGTGTAAACTTACCCTTTCTACCATTTTTATCTCTACCATTAGCTGTAGATCTGTCATACTCAACATCTCTATATAATGTTACATTTCGTATAACAATCTTTGAAAGTAAATCAGTTCCACCTGTATAATGATTTCCTTCTTCATTAAAAAGTTCAACCCTCATATTGTAAATATCACTATGAGGTAACTTATTACCATCTCCATCAACACCACATTTTACAAGATGCACTGAGTCATTAGAAATTAAGCTTTCAAAACTCTTAAACCAATCACATGTAGGATCAATACATAAATAATGTGGATCAGATGTATCATCAATATAATCAATATCACTATTGTTATAATATAAATCAGAAACTTTCGACATAAAAGAATCTTTAAAAAGCTTGTTTGCTTTTTTATTACCTACATTTTTGTAGCTTTTACTTTTAGTGTCATAATAAATAACTTTCTCTCGAGTCTCTTCATAAGCCTCCTGCATTGCCGACATTGTTTCAGTACCAACACCTGCATAAAGCTCATCCATGGCTTGTTCGAGATAATAAAAATTGCTCTTTGCATTATAATCATAAAGCTTAAGTCTATAACAATAAGCAACAGCTGTAAGTAATGCTCCCGCTAGAATACCAACAAAAGCAAGCGCAACAATTACAAGAACAAGTCCGGAACCGGAATTATGCATTTTGTTTTTTAATTTATTAAAAAATCTTTTCAATTAATCCGCCCCCTTTGCTCCTGTAAAATATGTATAAACATCTGCTTCTGAAGCTCTATCCTCATTATGGTATTTAACAGTCATTGAATACAACCTACCATACTCTACCGTATCTGATGTTGGAACATCCACGGCATATACGCTTGTTCTTTCAGTGTCTGTTGGGAAAACAATACGATCAATATGTGTATCATTAGTCCTATTAGGATACGCAACAATGCTCTGACTACTTGTATCTATCCCTGGATTAGGCTTAAAAGCATCACTTGTAGTATCAAGATTGAATTGACGATAGTCAGTTCCTCCTATATATACTCCCTTATTTATAATTGTATTATCACCAACATATCCACTATTAGATGCATCATTAGGTCTCCAAGAAATATTAGTAATAATTTGAAGTGGTAATGCTTCACTGTCACTATTATTCTTTATCTGATTAATATTAATCTCAACAGGATAATTAACGGCACCAACAACATTATAGAAATAATTATAATATTTCTGTCCAGATAAATCAGAATCGTTTCTCTTTTTATCTTCCGAAATAGATCTAGCAACACCATCATCATATGCTGTAGCATTTAATTTATTAACAACTTCCTCCGCCCATGATGAATCTGCCTTTATTAAATATACTTTCGACGGATCATAATCAGCATATACACCAGAAGTGTAACTATCACTTTCAATCAGTATATAATCAACTCCTGCATATGAATAATAAGAAGCATCGGTTTTCTTAACAAAAGGCTCATATATAAAGAAAACATCAGGTGGTTCAGCTGTATGGAATGTCCTATCAAATACTGTATACCTAAATTTTTCATTATCAGAATCTGTACCAAAAGACTCTCCAATGAAAGTATACTGCGCTTTATAATAAACCTCGCACTTTACACGATATCTAGTAGGTTTTCCACCTACAACATCCTCTGCTTTGACAGAAAGCTTTATCATTCTATAAAAATCATTACTCTGTCTTGCATCATCAAAAGCATCATTAAGATTATCCTTATCTAGATAATAATCATACATAGTTTGACCATTACCATAAGGTTGAGCTTCCAATTCTTTTTTCTTATGCATAACTATAGACATCATATTTGCAATAAAATCTTCTTGAAACTGATTATCGATAGAAGATGCATCACCTTCAATGATGGCCATTTTCTCACTATCAATATCGGTGATAAGTGGTGTGGCTGAGTTAGGATTAGTATATGTTGAATCTGATTTAACACAAACAATATTATTAACATGACCATTAGAATCATACTTAACTGCAGCTCCATCAGAAGTAATCTCATAACCATCATCAAGAAGCTCTGAAACAACATCGCTATAAGCACTATCTTTGAAGCAATACAAAACTCTTGAGTTTGATTCCAATAACACATTGTTCATATCATCTATTGTTACAGTTCTAGTATATCTATTATTCTCTCTACCTAAAATTTCATATGGACTGATTGATGCTGTAGCCTTATCATAAGTACCCAATTCAAAATCTGTATAATTATAATCAAATCCTGACGCACCTAAAGGGAAATTACCAGGGGTAACATCCGCAAGACTATCATATGTCCAAGCAAAAACAGTCGCCTTTCCTTCCGTAACATCATTTATAACAACATCATCACCCTTATAACCTTTTTCAGATAACTCTTTAATAGAGTTAGATCTAAAATACTCCATTACCTTTTCAGCATCATCAATTACATACTGTTTTTCTTTAGCTTTAGAGCTAGTATCAACAGTAGTAATCACTTGGTGTATGATTGGTGATATAAGGATTGACAATACGGCAACAGCGATAATCACATCTATTAAACTGATACCTTTGTTATTTGATTTAGACATCATCAATCACTCCATTCTTTAATCTTAATATACTTTTACTACACCAGCCTTCTTTGAAAGAACAAATCTAGGACTGGAGCTATCATCATCAGCAACCTTAAAGTAAACACTGAGACCAGTGTCATTTGCAACATTTACCTTTACGCCATTAGTATCTTTTGAATCAACTCTTGAAGAAGACTTTACATAGATAGTAACATCACTTGATGTTATCTCAACCTTCTTTTCATCACTGCCAATGGCATATGTCATATAGTTCTTACCATCTTCTTCTGTAATGTTAATATCAACTGTAACTTCTTCGTTGTCAGATGAAGTTACATATGTAGATTCGTTACTCTCATTAGAAGCAACAATTATACCAGAAGTAGTATCATTATTTGCATTATTAAGAAGCATCACTAAATTATGAGATGAAACAATATCTTCTCCTGAATTCTCATCAT
Organism: uncultured Lachnospiraceae bacterium; assembly: GCA_902774915.1. GTDB lineage: Bacteria > Bacillota > Clostridia > Lachnospirales > Lachnospiraceae > Eubacterium_Q. Next base: position 117,546 of record CACYKH010000003.1, read on the forward strand.
AAGAAACCGAACCACTTGCGCCACTCGCAAGATCTCCTACGAAGATATTATCTTTTCCTTCATCAACATCAACTGTTGGCTTATCAGGCGTTCTATTTGGTCCGCTTATTGCATATGCATTAAGCTGAATAGATCCAGCACATTCTTTTAAAGGATCTTCTGCTTCTGTATCATAAGATATAGTAACATTAGATATACACATTCTATATTTATAATTAGCAATATAGTCTAAATAATCTTTGATTCCATCGTATGTTCCATTATAAGAGACTGCATATGATACATTACTGCAAACATAAGGAACATCTTCTCCTTCAGCTCCTTCTGCTTCAGCAGCAACATCCTCGGTTACCTCACCCTGTCCTAAAACATAGAACTGAGTATCTCTTGGCATTGCAACTGAATTGTGTACAAACTCATTTGCTTCCTCAACACCCTTCAGGAACATAACTGTTGTTTCCTGATTAAGATCTGCAGGATACTTAGCAACTGTTTCATCAAACTGTTCATTAAACTCAGCAGTCTCCTGCAAAAACTCATCCTTATGATTTTCTTTTTCACAAAGATCATCATATCTAGCCTGTAATTCACTTATTTCACTCTCAAGTGAAGCTATTTCTTCTCTTTTAGGCTTAACAACAAAAATAAATGTTAAAACTAGTATTGCTATAGCAGCAAGAACTAATAAAATCTTTTTATTTGTATCACTCATACCTGTCCCCTCCTTTACTCTTCCTCAGCATCTGTTTCTGTTGATGCATGTGGATCTGTGTAAACACAAGTCAGTGTAAATGCATATTCCTTTGTTGATGAATCATCAGATATACTACTAGTTACACCAGAAATATACACATCATCAACACATTTGATTGTCTTAAGCTGCATAATGAAATCAGCTACACAATCATATGAAGGAGCAAGAACCGGTAATGTAATAGATTCATTAGATGCTGTAAAACCAGTTAGAACAACATCCGAAGGAACCTTATCTTCTAAATTATTAATGAATTCAAGACACTGTTCATTAAGCTGATATGTAGATTCATCCATTGTCTGAACATCTATAGCTTTTGCTTCAGCAGCATCTCTTTCAGCAATAATCTCCTCAATATACTGTTTCTCTTCAATCTGTCTTTCAAGAGAAGCTTTATTATTTTCAAGTGTGTTCTTCTTATTAATAAAATAGAATGCAGCACCAGCAGCTACAAGAGCGGAAGCAACAAGAATACCTACAAATAATCCAACTCCTCCGCCACTTGTAGTTTTACCTGCACCTGATGAAAGACTGAATCCCATAGGATTAAGCGCACCACCAATAGGAGCAATTAAGTAAACTGGACTGTAAATTCTTAGATCAATTGATGGATCAAACTTGACATTGTAAAGGCTATCCATAATTCTTGTAGAAACGTTAAGCTGAATCTTAAAGAGACCATCGATACCTCTAATAAGAGCTCCATCACCTGTTAAGAATACATCATCAATTGGATTATCTGGATTCTTTGAAGCGTAGAAATCCATAACACGTCCAATGTTATTAATAAGATATCTGAAAGCACCAGTTGCTTCATTGTCATCAAAGTCAACTGTAATAATTCTTTCATTCTGTAGCATTGTCATTGCTGTTGTAGCATCAACGCCCTTCTCCTGCATTACTACATTAACAACAGGATTTGTTCCATAAGGAACTGTTCTCTGAAGGAGAAGTTTATCTCCATTTACTACATTAAGTACAGTAGACTCAGAACCAAGCTGGATAACCATTGTGGTAGACTGCTCAGTCGTCTGTGTCTTAATCAGCTGAAGCATAGCATTACCTATGTAGTCAAGATCTTGAACCTTAAGTCCAGCAGCCTGAGCTAAATCATAGTAGCTTCTAACCATCATTTCTGGAGCTGCAACAGCCATAACTCTCTGCTGTTTATTTCCATTCTCGTCAACAAACTGCTCAAGAGTTGTATGTGCAATAACATACTCTTCTATATTATTTACTGGGAAATACTCTGATGCATTTGAATTAATGAGTGCAGCAACCTTTTTCTCAGGTACTGCAGGAATTACCACCTCTCTATTAACAATCTTGGTAGAATTCATTACAAATACAGCATTTTTATTAGAGATACCTGCACCTGCCAACTGTGTGCGAATCTCTGATGCCATACGCTGAAGATCACGAATTTGACCATCTTCAAAACTATCCTCAGGTGTCTCGAATATAAGAACCTTATGGATGTAAGTCTGCTTCTTCTGTGAAGCTGTGATCTCTACAATAGTTATACTTTCATTCGTAATGTCTATTGATAAGACTCTATTACTCTTTGCCATTCTATAGCCTCCCTCATTTTTTTACAGTAGTTTTTATTTTAAAGGCACTAGACCCTTTTTAAAGAGCGGCCTACCCCCTTTACGCATACGCTACCCACAAAGCGTAGTACACATGTAAAGGAAGAAAATAAAAACCGCTGATTAATTTACAAAAAGACATAAAAATCACAAGACAAGATTTCGAAGGACGAGTTCGAAATCTTATCTTATGAAAAATTTACATATTACTTGTAGAATTTATCAATTGTTGGCTGAAGCTCTGTCTGTGTTCCACCTGAACCAGTTCCTAACCAAACTACAGGCTTACCATTTGTGCTAACACCAACTGTCCAATAAGAAGCATTACCCTTCTTATACTTAATAGCAGGACCACCACCAGTAGAAGAATCCATCTCATAAAGGAATGTTCCACCAGAAGTAACATTAGTTGCTGTCCAACTTGTAGAATTTACAGCAGCAGTAGCAAGTGTTGTAGCACCTGTACCTGTAAGACCCTTCATAACAAGCTGTACTTCATCATAAGCATCCTCATTAGCAAGAGCAGCCTGACAAGCTGTGTTGATTGTCTCAGCAGCTGCAACGTCATCTGAACGACGTGACTTGTCAATGTAACGGATAAGTGCTGGAGCGATAGCTGCAGCAAGAATAGCCATGATAGCTATAACGATAATAAGCTCAACAAGTGAGAAACCTTTATTCTTCATATTCTCTTCTCCTTTATAAATTAAAGATTTTAAATAGTGTATAATATTGCCGCTCGCCCGGCGATATTACATTATATATATAAAGAGCAAAGCCCTCTATATTCATTTTTAGTAACTATCAACTGCGTCATACATGTTAAGTATAGGTGAATAAATTGCAATTACCATACCACCAACGACAACGGCCATAACAACTATAATAAGTGGTTCCATAGCAGATGTAAGAGCGTCTGTTGCAAGATCAACTTCGTCTTCATAAAAGTCAGCAACCTTCTCCATCATATCTTCAATGTTACCTGTTTCCTCACCGATATGCATCATCTGAGAAAGCATATCTGGGAAAATCTGCATATCCTTAATAGGCTTTGATAAAGGAACACCTCGCATAACCTGAACTTTACAATCTTTCAGTTTATCTCTGATAACCTTATTCTTCATTACGTTAGCTGTCTGTTCAACAGCATCAACCATAGGAATACCAGATGCAAGAAGTGTTGCAAATGTTCTTGAGAATGTAGCAGCTGCAGTTTTTACATTTAAGTTACCAAATATTGGAAGCTTAAGTGCTGCATTACCATTGAATTCCTGACCAAAATCAGTCTGTGAGAATACTTTAATTCCAACAATAAGAGCTACAATAGCAATAAGAACAACATACCAACGTTTAACAAGGAAATCTGATGCATTTACAAGCATCTGAGTTGCTGCTGGAAGATCAGCGCCCATCTCCTTAAACATTTCTGAGAATGTAGGAATAACAGATGTAAGCATTAAGATAACAACACCAGTAACAACTACTAAGATTACAATAGGATACATCATCGCACTCTTAATCTTACCTTCGATGTGTCCATCCTTCTCAAACTGGGCTGCCATACGTTCAAAACATATCTCCATCTTACCAGAAGATTCACCCGCAGCAACCATGTTAGATAGCATGTCAGGAAATACATCCGAATTAAGCTTTAGAGCATCTGCAAGTGTACCACCCTTCTGAACGTGTACCTCTGCCTCTTCAATTGCAGCTCTAAGCGTTTTATTCTCTGTACTGGTTGCCATCATATCAAGTGCAGCTATAACAGGAACTCCGGCTCTAAGAACCGCCGCAAACTGCTTACAGAATACTGACAGATCCTTATTTCTTACCTTTTTCTTGAAGTTAAACTCAATATCCTTACTCTCGCCAAATTCAGTAATATTAAGCCCTTCAGTACGCAGCTTGGTTTTAGCTGTTTCCTCGCTATTGGCTTCAATGGTTCCTCTTTTTACCTTACCATTGGCATCAATAGCCCTATAATCATACTTTGCCATATTCTATCCTCCGCCCAAAATTAGAACATTTTAATAAATATATCAAACTATACAATACTTTACATAAAATTGCAACTAATTTGTAAATAATATATGAATAAACAGTTAACATTTCAACCATTTTCACAAAAATTACACACTATTTTCAAACAGTTAACAATTAGTAGAGATTCTTCTTCATATTCAGCTGATCCTGTGCATAAAGAAGCGCATTATCCTTTGAAATCTGACCATTTCTGAACATTTCTACTAGGCAATCGTCCATGGTAACCATTCCAACATTTCTTGACGTCTGAATCGAGGATTCGATCTGGTGAGTCTTTCCTTCACGGATCTGAGCTCTGATAGCTGAAGTGGCTAACATAACTTCGAAAGCGGCACATCTTCCATGGCCATCAGCTGTAGGTATAAGCTGCTGTGAAATAACTCCCTCAATAACCATTGCAAGCTGAATACGAATCTGCTGCTGCTGATGTGGAGGGAATACGTCGATAATACGGTCTACTGTTGCTGCAGCACCAATTGTATGCAGTGTTGAGAAAACCAAGTGGCCAGTCTCGGCAGCTGTGATAGCGATCTGAATTGTTTCAGGGTCACGCATCTCTCCTACGAGGATAACATCTGGATCCTCACGAAGTGCAGCTCTAAGTGCATTATCAAATGAAAGCGTATCCATTCCTAACTCTCTCTGGTTAACTATCGACTTCTTATGATGATGAATATACTCGATAGGATCCTCAAGAGTGATTATATGGTTACTAGTATTTTCATTACACTTATTTATTATAGAAGCAAGTGTTGTTGATTTACCAGAACCTGTAGGACCAGTTACAAGAACAAGTCCTCTCTTTTTCTTATAAAGATCTACGACAGCAGGTGGAAGACCTAACTGCTCAGGTCTAGGAATTATGGTATCAATCTTTCTGTAAGCTGCTGCCATATTACCTCTATCCATGTATACATTTACACGGAAACGACCCTTTTCTCCAACAGAGTAAGCAAAATCGCACTCACCTCTATCCTTAAGGATAGCCTTCTGTCTTTCGTTCATTGTCATTCCAATACTCTCTGCAGCCTCTCCAGGACTAAGAGGTGGTACATCTACCTCCTGAAGCGCTCCATTTATACGGAACTTTGGTGGGATACCAACCGCCAAGTGGATATCCGATGCATTCTCATCAACCGCGAGGCTAAGGAGTTCGTCCATATCTATCATATACTAGTTACCCCCAATCTTTTCTTGATTATAATATGTAAATTTAATATTACTTCTGTTTAATATGTATCACCAGTTGTGTAAACAATCTTCTTCATTTCGGCTATTGATGTCACTCCTGAAAGTACGTGACGAGCAGCTGACATCTTTAGCGTAGACATTCCTTCTTCAAGAGCTTGTTTTTCAATAACGTCGGCCGTTGCACCTTTTGCAATAACAGCCTGGAGTTCTCTAGAAACTGGCATCATCTCGTACACACCGATACGTCCTGAATAACCTGTATCATTACATAAAGGACAACCAACTGGTTCATATATTACTACATCGTCCTCTGGATCCTTAACTCCAAGCACAACCTTTTCATCTTCGTCAGCAAGTCTTGGAGCTCTACAGGATGTACAAAGTCTTCTTACAAGTCTCTGAGCAATAACACCTACTAAAGCATCACCCGCTACATATGGTTCTATACCCATATCAATAATACGAGTAACTGTTGATGCGGCTGAGTTTGTATGGAGTGTGGAAACAACAAGGTGACCTGTGATAGCGGCCTGAACAGCAATCTGTGCTGTCTCACCGTCTCGAATCTCTCCTATCATTATTATATCAGGGTCCTGACGAAGGATAGATCTAAGAGCTGCGGCGAATGTCATTTCCGCTTTAACATTAACCTGTACCTGGTTGATACCATTAATATTTGCCTCGACAGGGTCCTCAACAGTGATGATGTTAACATCTTCAGTATTAAGTTCTGAAAGAGATGTATACAGTGTTGTTGATTTACCGGAACCTGTAGGTCCTGTAACGAGGATAATTCCGTGAGGGTTACTGAGGATACCATCAAACACCTCAAGTTCTTCAGGTGAGAAACCAAGGCCGGACTTTGGTTTTGTAAGTCCTTCCTTGGAGGTAAGTCTCATAACCGTCTTTTCTCCAAATACTGTAGGAAGAATAGAAACACGGACATCAAACTCTTTTCTATCCACTATTATAGTAATACGACCATCCTGAGGTTTTCTCTTCTCAGCAATGTCCATACCACCAATAATCTTTATACGAGCACTAATAGCAGGAAGGATATTAAGCTCATATGTCATAACCTGCTTAAGAGCACCATCTATACGGTAACGAACACGAACGTTTGTCTCGAGCGCTTCAATATGAATATCAGATGCTCTTTGTCTAACTCCACCTTCGATTATCTGATTAACCAGAAGCACGATAGGTGAATTATCTACTTCATCGCTAAATGCATCTGTCTCTTCGCTCGCACCATCACCCATCTCAAGACGATAAGCCTCGGCAGCTTCCATAGCTTCTGCACTACCGTAGAATTTTCCTATTACATTGTCTAAGTCATCTTGGAATGAAAGAAGTGGCTCAACCTGGAGTCCACTAGAAATGCTAATATCATCAACGGCCATAAGGTCCATTGGATCCGCCATTGCCACCTGAAGGATATTAGGATTATCCTCAGCATAGCCTATAGGAATAGCGTGGTACTTTTGTACCAAATCCTTTGATACCAGATTTAAAACACTTTCGTCGATTTGAATAGTTCTGACTTCGCAGTACTCAATACCCATCTGGGTTGTAAGTACTGTTATAAGAAGTTCTCTGGAGATAAAGCCAAGATCCATGATGATATTACCAAGCATACCACCCTCTTCTTTTTGTTTGGCTAAAGCCTCCTGAAGCTGCTCATCTGTAATAGCGCCAGCTTCTACAAGAAGGTCTCCGATACGAATCTTCTTTCTAGCACCCGTTAGTCGCATATATACCTCTCCTCATTATTACTTTATGTAACCTACCCATAACATTGAAATTATAACACAGTAAAAAAATCATAGCAACTCTAAATTATTGCCATATTTTTAACATAAATTGCTATCTTTAATCTGTACTGTCAGCCCGCAGAATAAGCCCCTCTTTCAGCAGTTTTGAATCACAGTCTAGCTTTACTCTAAGCTTTTGTTTTGGATGAGGAGCAGATTCCATCTCCTGGCCTCTCTCATCCCAGATATTTAATACTTTGGCTTTCTCGTTTCTGCCATCGATAAGCATTATATCTAACTCATCACCAACCAGGAATTTATTCTTCTGAATAAACTCTATTGTTCCATCTTCTTTCACTCTATCTATCCTACCCATATATACAGCATTTCTTATATAGGAATTATTATCATAAATCTGATCTTCTTCTGATGGTTTTCCGTAATAGAACCCTCTTGTGAAGTCTCTCATTGTACAAGCTGATATTTCTTCTTTGTAATGCTCTATCTTAGAATAGTAGAATTCCGGAGATTCAAAATAATCATCAATAGCCTCTCTATATGTTCTCGCTGTAACAGCAACATAAAGATTAGTCTTCATTCGGCCTTCGACCTTAAATGAATCTATACCAGCATCTATAAGGTCAGGAATCTTATCTACCATACAAAGATCTTTTGAGTTAAAGATGTAAGTTCCTCTATCATCCTCTTCTACCGGAAGATACTCTCCTGGTCGATGTTCTTCTACTACAGCATATTTCCATCTACAAGGATGAGTGCATGCACCTCTATTACCATCTCTTCCCGTAAAGTAATTTGATAAGAGACATCTTCCTGAATAGGAAATGCACATAGCTCCGTGCATAAACGCTTCTATCTCTAAACCCTCTGGGATGTTTTCTCTAATCTGTTTTATTTCCTTTAATGAAAGTTCTCTCGCTGCGACTACTCTCGTTGCTCCCATATCTTTCCAGAACTTATAGGTCATATAGTTTGTATTATTTGCCTGGGTGCTTATATGTATTTCCGTATCACTTCCTTTTAATATATCTCTGGCAATACTGAAGATACCTGGGTCAGAAATAAGAACAGCATCAACTCCTATTTCTTTTAATTCTTCAAAATAATCAGGAGCCTTTTCTATATCTTCATTATGAGCGTATATATTAGTAGTAACATATAACTTTACTCCAGCCTTATGAGCATATTCCAGGCCTTCAATCATTTCTTCTTTTGTGAAGTTATCTGCCTTTGCTCTAAGACCAAATCTGTTACCACCAATATAAACAGCATCTGCGCCATAATCTACGGCAACCTTTAGAGTTTCTAGACCGCCAGCTGGGATTAATAATTCTGGTTTTTTATTCATAATTTTCTTTACACACAGAAACTGCAACCCCATCACCTATTGATAGTATTGCAGTCTCAAGTCTTTCGTCATTTTTTATTCTATATAAATAATCTCTCATTCTGTCATGAATAGTTCTATCTCTTTTCTCTACGAGAAAATGAGATTCAAGAACATCACCGTCAGAAAGAATGTTATCTGTAATAATTACTGTTCCTGGATGTGAAAGTCTTAGAGACTCGTCCAAGTAATCCATATACTGCGCCTTAGCCGCATCAATAAATACAAAGTCATATGAACCACCTAGACTTTTTAATGACAACGCAGCATCACCTTTGATCAAGTTTATAATACCCATATAATCAGAACTGGAAATATTATTTTCAGCCTCAGCAATTCTTTCCTCATCCATTTCACATGTATCGATATGCCAATCATGTGATTGATTAATAGAATTTAAAACTTCTGCTATATATATAGTAGAATAAGCAACAGCAGTTCCTACCTCTAAAACATTTTTAGGACGCACAATACTGATCATAACTCTCAGAAAATCTGCGGTATCTCTTCTTATAATAGGAACATCTTTTTCTATAGCTTTTGAATATATATCACCTAAGAGACCTTCATCATCTTTACTGTATGACATTATAAAATCTCTTATTCTGCTATAATCCATTCCTATTCCTCACCACTTTCGGCATCATCTCCACCATCTTCCGGAGTAAAATCGTCACCTTCGGAACCCTCTCCCGCACCTACTTCGGAGTTATCATGTATTTCTGTGGCATCCGTTACTGTAGAAACCTGAGTTTTTTTATCTTCCTCATTATCATTAGCAGTTGCGCCACCAGTTATGATGGCAATAATCTCACTGTATTTCATCGATGGAGATAATTGATAATTTCCAGCCTTAATCTTGCCACCAACTTCATTTACCTTTATCTTGGCGATCATTACATATTTATTCTTTACAACCCCTGCATCATATAGAGTACTAGCAATAACACTAGTTGATGAATCCGGCGGAATTGTAACTTCTATAATTTCTTTGCTCTTTATATTCTTTGCTGAATCATAGAATATTTCATGAGCAAAATTGAAAGATGCAGAAAAAGCTCTTACGAATATTAGTATTATTATTACATCTACAAAAAGCTGGAATGCATAATAAAGAGCAACACGTAATCTATTTTCAGTTTTTATTGCTTTTTTTCGTCTACTCTCTTGTGTATAAGCCTTCATTAATTATTCCTCAAATCTAATGCCATCTGTTACTTTCGCAATAATCTTTCTTATCAATTTTGATAACGAGCTTTCTGCTCTTAAATATTCATTAACTGTAGAATTATGAAGAAGATCATCATTCTCATAATAAATCTTAAGTATCTCATCATACGGATTACCATCCGTGTACTTCATGACATCTTCATATCTTCTCTTAAACTCCATAAGCGAATTATAAAGATCCTCGTTAGCTTTTATGGAGTTACGTGCAAATATATAATTTTTATATTCTTCAGAGTCAGTAATCATCAGATTAAGATTTCTGCACTCCTCCATAATCTTGTCCATACTATACCTCTGATATAATTGGAAGTATCATAGGATTCCTCTTAGTACGTTCCCAAAGGAAACCACCCAGATCATCCTTAATACTATTCTTTATCTTATTCCAATCAGCATTACCATCTTCAAGACAATTATAGATTGTTTCTGAAACAACATCCTTGCATTGTTCTATAAGTAGTTCTGCTTCTCTCACATATACAAATCCACGTGATACAATGTCTGGTCCAGCAAGCACCTGTTTTGAACCACTGTCTAAAGTGATTGCCACAACTATAAGACCGTTCTCGGAAAGATGCTGCCTGTCTCTAATTACAATGTTTCCAACATCACCAACACCCAAGCCATCAACAAACACTCCATGAGCCGGAACCTTGTCTACAACATCAAAGAACTCTTCTCCTATTTCAAGAACTTCACCGCATTTAAGTATCTTAACATTCTTCTTTTCTATCCCCATTTCCTGAGCAAGTTCAGCATGCCTCTTAAGATGTCTGTACTCTCCATGAACAGGAATAGAATACTTTGGTCTTGTAAGTGCATATATAAGCTTTAATTCTTCCTGGCAGGCATGTCCTGAAACATGCGTATCATGATAAATAACTCTTGCGCCCTTCTGCTCCAGTTCATTCATAACACGATATACTGATTTCTCATTACCTGGAATAGGGCTAGATGAGAATATAACCACATCTCCATGCTGTATAGAAATCTTATTATGAACTGATGCTGCAATACGGGAAAGTGCCGCCATATTTTCACCCTGACTACCAGTAGTAATATAAACCAGCTTTTCGTCAGGATACTCTTTTGCCTCATCTATGGATATAAGTGTGTTATCAGGAATTTTGAGATAACCAAGCTCGGAAGCTATATTTATTACATTAACCATGCTTCGACCTTCAACTATCACTTTCCTGCCATACTTGTAGGCTGAATTTATAATCTGTTGAACCCTGTCTACATTAGAAGCAAATGTAGCAATAATAAGCCTATGATTTCTATTATCATCGAAAATATGATCAAAAGTCTTACCAACTGTTTTTTCAGAAGGTGTGTAACCAGGTCTTTCCACATTTGTAGAATCAGCCATAAGAGCAAGAACACCCTTCTTACCAAGCTCACCAAATCTTTGAAGGTCTATTACGCCTCCAAATACAGGAGTATAGTCAACCTTGAAGTCTCCAGTATGGACTATTATTCCTGCCGGTGTGTAAATAGCAAGTGCACAGGAATCAGCAATGGAATGATTAGTTCTTATAAACTCTATTCTGAATATTCCTAAATTAATTATCTGCCCATAAGTCACAACCTTACGACGGATGTTATCTATCAGTCCATGTTCTGTGAGCTTATAATCAATAAGGCCCATAGTAAGTTTGGTTGTATATATTGGAATATTTATTTCCTTTTCAATATATGGTATGGCACCTATATGATCCTCATGTCCATGAGTAACAACCATACCTCTTATCTTATCTTTATTATCCTTTAAATAAGTGATATCCGGTATAACGAGATCAATTCCCAGCATGTCATCATCTGGGAATGAAAGTCCACCGTCTATCACTATGATATCATCCTTATATTCAATAGCAGTAATGTTCATTCCAATCTGCTCTAAACCACCTAAAGGAATAATCTTTACTGTTTCTTTATTCTCCGAATTCAAAACTGTCCTCCAAACTACAGCTGGCATAAGAATCAGCCATTAGTCTGTAAATCTAAATATGACTGAAGTATTATTGCAGCAGCCATCTTGTCTATATATTCTTTTCTTGCAGAATTTGCAACCCCTGTTTCCTCTAAAATACGATTAGCTTCAACCGTGGTTAGCCTCTCATCAACCTCTATAATTTCCAGACCTGTTCTTCTTGAGAGTTCATCAGCAAAAGCTCGTGTAGTTTCTACTCTTTCACCCTCTGTACCGTTCATGTTGAGAGGTCTTCCAATCACAATCTTTTCAACATTATACTCACTAATAAGAGCTTCTATCCTTTGATAAGTTTTTCTGAGCTTATTTGCACGTTCTCTTTCTATTGTTTCAATAGGCTGTGCTGTTACAAGCAGCTCATCAGAAATAGCTACACCGACTGTTTTGTCGCCATAGTCAAGCCCCATAACTCTCATTATTTGAGTCTCGTTTCTATATAGTTTTCCATTAACAGTTCAAGAATCTCATCACGCTCTGCCTTCATAATAAGACTACGTGCACCCTTGTAGCTGGTAATATATGTTGGATCTCCACTCATTATATATCCAACAATCTGGTTTACTGGATTGTAACCTTTTTCAGAAAGCGCCTCATAAACTTCAGAAATAATATCTGACACTTCTATGGTGTACTCTCTCTCAAGATTTACATCCTGTGTATGTTGATTTTCAAAATTTCCCATACTTTATTCCCTTCGTTTTCCGAAACTAATTACATACAGAGTTATAATACTCTATTTATAGGTAAATTTCAAGGAAAAGCCACACCTTACACCAGGTGTGGCCTTACAATTAACGAGTTCCTATATAAGTCCAATTATTAGGATCAAAAATATTATCATGAACGCTATACCACTCGCTTTTATTGAATGTATAACCTTTTAAATCAGTATTCCAATCATTAGTATATATAATATTAATATCTCCTTCTTTTTTTTGACAATTTATTGGATTACCAGTAAACGGATTGGTAGGGTTGTCGATAATCCCATCACATGCAAGTGCTGGCACATCAGCATTTGTCATAAATGAATCATCTATATTAAATCCAGTAGCGTTAAAATCTTTTACAAGCATTGTGCTTTGTGCACTTAATAAATCACAGTATTTTGTTTCCCCGCTTGTATACGTTAGATAACTAACCAAATTATTATCAAGATTTAAAATAGCACTATGATCTGATACAATAATTATCCTTGTATTATCATAAACACCATTCTCTCTTAAATAATCAAACCATTCTCCAAGTCTTAACATGGATGCCATGTCAACATGATAAAACATAACTCTTTCTTCATCATATGAGTTCTTCTCTACATTATTATCAAATTCTGGTCCATACAAGTCAATTATACGTCCATCATCAGATTGTCTAAATCGATGTTCTTTATCATATGATTTATTGTCTACAATAAAGTCTAATTCATATTCAGGTTCTTTAAATAAACAAGCTTCATGAGTTGTATTATTGCTAAACATATTGAAATGGTTTACATCTTTATCATCAATTCGAGATATATTTGATAGATTGTAAAGAACACTATAACTATCAAGAAATGGTTCATTTATTCCGATTGTGGTAGATAATGAATAAACATTATTTAAACCAACCCCGTTTATCAATGATACATTTGATGAATTATATTCACCATTATCATATACTGTTGATTGCAAAAAAATCGGCGTAGCTCTAAACACACCATACAAGACAAGATTTCTTTTTAAAACATCATCATAAACATAATAAAGATTATCTGGATTTAGTTTTGCTCCTGTATAATATTTGTAAATATACGGATACTTATCATATATACTTAAATTGGGAATCCATTCATAATTGGCAAATGTCGGATCACCAACTGTAACATCATATCCATTCTCCCCAAACAAAACTGGCATTACGGAAAGAGCCTCATTGTGCTTATTTTTTAATAATTCACCATCTCTTTCATTCATTTCTTCTGGAGTATACTCGTATCCACCATACAATCCAGGAGAACCTACATTTGTTGATGCCCCATAACTAATACAATTAGGATAATATACAAAGCCATCCCAACTATCCTTTAACTCTGGTTTTTCATTTAGAATAAACGGAATATAATAGCTAATCATTTTATCCATCATTATAACCACAACGTTTTTTCCATTTTTACTAAAACGAATCTCTGGGAAATCATCATATTTTTTCATAAATTCTAGTTTTGTATCAGCTTTATTGTAAATACTTATGGAATTAAAAATATTAATAAATAAAAATGGAATTAAGATAAATATAAGTATATAACCAAGTTCTTTATATTTGTACTTAATTACAAACATAAACAAAGCAAAAGAAGCAATGATGATTGCAAAACTCTGAAATAACAAAAAAGGAGTTACAGTTGTTAGTGGTTGTGTTAATGTAATAAACTGCGTCATTGATGACTCAAACGGAATAATCAAATAATCAAGAAACCCAATGGCACATGCTGCTGTCAAACCACATGAAATAATAGTCCTTCCTTTTAACCCCATTAAATAATAATAAATACCAATCCATACAAAAAAGAATCCAAAAGCGATAAGAAAACTATTAATAATATAAAGAGCTGGATTAATCTTATATATCGGACTTATAAACTCGTCAATCGAATAGCCGATTAAATCTCCTGGAATGAACACCCCAACTAATAATGACATCAAAAATGAAGCTCCAACAAAAATACGCAATAAACTATTACTTTTTTCTTTATCTGTTTTCTCATTTTTACGATTTACAAATCTATCTTTTATAACAAATCTATAAACAAAGTTTTTGCATAAAGAAAACATATTATTGCAAATCCAATAAAGAACTAATCCCGAAGGAGAATTATATAATAAAATCAAAAAAATAAATGCTATAATATACAGTTGTATTTTATCTCTAATAGAACTAGTCCTATTATATATTAAGCTAGAAATAATATTGATAAATGTCATAATTACAGGCAAAACATTAATACTTATTCCCGAAATCACAAGCATTTTATCTGGAACAGAAAGATCTTTTATAGGACCAAAAGAATAACCATTCAACAGACTTAAACTAGATAAATACTGATATGCCGCTATAAAGAAGGGTATTTCAAGTAATAATGGTAAAATCCCTCGCAAAGCATAATATGGTTTATAATTATTCTGCCTATAATATGTCTGAAGCATCATAAATCTTTCGTCGCCCTTAAAAGACTTTTTTATGTGAGTTTCCCATTTGTTAATGCTTCTTTTTTTTTCAGCTTCACGAGCTTGTAATACATCCGCTCTATTATATAAAGGCAAAACAAGTATATTAATGGTTAAACTAAGAATAACTATTGACCAACCAACATATAAAATTTTATTCAAAACTAGAGTGAAAATACAATCAAACACAATAATAAGAGGACTAATAACAATTGAATATAACACATATAATATGCTCATATTATTTATCCTCCTCATCCACTTTATCTTCTTTTGTTTCCTCTACTTTAATCAAATCTATATTTTTTTTTATATAATTAACCACTCGGTATTTTCCCTCTCTAGGATACATCCATGTTTCTTTTCTAGCCTGTTCACGCCCTCTAGAATACTCTTCAGAATTTATACATGAATCAATTGTGTCTTTTATTTTATTAAAATCATTCTTTGTCAATTCTCTACCTATTTTAGGCAATGTTTTAAAAGTCCATAATTCATCATCAAGCCATGAACAATCATATATAGAATCATCAAAATCAGGTTCTGTATATATAACAGGTTTATCAAAAACAAGACTATAATCAAAAATTACACCAGAGAAATCTGATATCATAATATCCGAATTATATAAAACATTAAAATTATCAGTATCTCTGTTCCAGCTAATCTGATCAGAATCAGGATACTTCTTCTGTAATTCTTCTATCATTTCTTTTTCTGCAGTAAATGACTGAGGATGCGGTCTGATAACAATCTTATATCCTGTATCAATGAGCTCATCTAATAATTCTGAGCCATACTTACTTAATAGACCGCTAGCCCCCCATGTTGGAGCAACAATCACTGTTATCTCGTGTTCTTTCAACTTTTCAACTTTTTTTACTCTATCAAGCATGACATCCATATATGGAAGTCCTACATACTCTATATCTTTCTCTGGGAGATTTCTAAGCTCTTCAAGTTTTCTAATTTGTTCTCCCTGATATTCACCTGATAAAAGAATTGCATCGTAATAGTCCAGACCAAACATTCTATATGCAGATATATCATTTGGCATGTGAGCTATATGAACATAATAGTTAACATTCTTTGATCTCTTCCACTGGAAAACATCAAGACTTGGTGTTGTGGAAAGAACCACCTTTGCATTTAGATTGTTAAGTCTTGCAAATCCTTTGCCCCCCTCACCAATAAACTCGGTATTAATATGATCATATACTTTACTAAAAGCTGGGTCATCTTCAGATTGAGTCATAAAAACAGCATCAATTTCTTGCCGCTCAAGTTCATCACAAATAGGCTCAAAAATATTCCAATACCTCTTGTGATCCGAATAGATTACAAGAGGTATTTTTTTTGAATCAATAATTTTTTTTTCACCTCTGACAAAGAGTTTCAACTTTATAATAGTATCTTTAAAAAAATAAAGAACCGCACCCAACAAACTGATCATAATAGTAATCAGCATGCTACCCGTTCCAGGATCGATGTAGAGAATCATACTACACACCTTCCGCATTATATATATTCTTATTTTTCTTATTTATAAACACACCATATATAAACTCACCTATAAATATAAGACACAGCAACAAAAGAATTGCAACGTAAAAAATGACCGCTCCTCTAATTCCATAAACCTTAACAACCTTACCACAAAAAATAAACGACAAGATAGCAACTATTACATATCCCCAAAGAATAGCATTTTGATATCTCATAACAGTGAGCAAATTTCCAAGTAATGTGGCAAGCCCCAAAAAACCACTTCCGACCATCATTATTAACAAATCAACTTTGTAAGGTTTTAGATCCACGTTGAATATTAAAGACAAAACAGGAACCCCTAAAATAGCAGCCCCAATAAAACAAACAACAGTTATTACAACAAGAAACAATGCTTGTTTTAAAGACTCCTTAATATAATCATCCATTTTTCGTGCATCCCATAAACACGATATCTTATACGCACATGGATTAAATATAAATGTCATCATCATTTGAACAACAAAAACCGGCATTGCTAGATATGTATATATAGCTTGTATTTTATCATCTTGTATGTATGCATCTATCGCACTTCTTGGAGCTACACCAATATATGAAACTAAAACTGCACCCAATGCCAATGGGAGTGTTACCAATAAATGTTTCCAAACACTCTTCATTTTAGCAGGTATATTCTCGGAAACAAACTCTTTTGTCCAATAAATGTATATTCCCATCACACCAAATGAGATAATAGTTGAAGCAATTACAGTAAGTAAAAGATTTTGAGTCGTCACAATTAGTATTATCATCACTACAATTGTTATAATATATCTTGTTGCCCACATTTTTGAAGCAACATCTAAACGATTGTTTTTTTGATATTCGCCGAAGTAAATATCCTCAAAGGCATCAGGAACCTTTAACATACAAACCCAAAAAACAACAAGCGCTTTATTTAAAGAATAATTATTTGCATTCGCGACAATTATTACATAAATCGCAGAAATAACTACCATTCCAATAGTTGTTATTATTCTAGCTATTCTATATTCCTTGAATTTGTATTCTTTTTCTATATCAGAGACCTGAAAGAATCTTACACCATATTTTCCAACACAAAGAAATAGATTTGCATCCGCGTAACCAATAGCAAAAATACCAGCCATAACTTGGCCTATATCTTCTGCAAGGACATGGGTCATAACCATAGATAGAATAACTTGCTGGAATGAAAAGATTAAACTGGCGATCATGTTCCATATAGCACCAGACTTTTCTATGTTTTTACTTGTCGTGAGAAACTTCTTTACGGGATTCATAACTTTTCCTTTTTTATTCTTCTGGCTAACGCCATTATAATATTAATTATTATATTTATTTACTATTGATAGAACACCTTCTGTTGTAGGTGTAGAACCTATGTTGGCATACTCTTCAACATCTTCTGAATTCTTAAAACCAAAACCGTAAGTAACACCTATAAACAATGCGCCAGCACCTTCGGCTCCAATAGCGTCATTGTCACTATCTCCCACCATTGCTGTTTCCTTAGGAGTATGTCCTAGATCTTTTATTGACAAAGCAACAACATCCGCTTTTGTTAGCTTTCCTTCGAGGTCAGCTCCATGAATGACATCAAAGTATTTTGACAACCCTTTTGACTCTAAAAGCTTTTTTGCCATATGCTCAGGTTTATAAGTTGCAACGCCTACTTTTAAACCGTTTTTCTTTAATGCTTGAAGAAGATTTTCCATACCATCATAGATTGTAGCCTTGTACAGATCAGCCTCAGAACCAAACTCATTATTCATAGTATACTTATATCTATAATAATCTGTTGCTTCTTTTGCTTCTTCATCTGTAATACTAAAATGATGAATCATACTTTTCCCTATAGGAGGCCCAATGAATGATTCTAATTCAGCTTGGGTGAGTTTTCTATACCCAAAATGTTCTATAGTTTTTTTTACTGAACTGATGATACCTTCTGAAGTATCCAGAAGTGTACCATCAAGATCAAAAATAACTGATTTAATCATATTACTATTATTTCACCTCACCCGACAGATTATCCTATTATTCCGATAAAAAGTCAAATGTCAGCTGGCTTGTTTTAGGCATGTCACCAAGGATTCCGAGGGATTCCATTTTTTCGATAACAGTACCTGAAATCTTGGCCCTGTCTTTAAGCTCCTGCTGTGAGAGAAAACGACCCCCCTTTGCAGCCTCTTCCATCTGGATTGCTGCGGATTCACCCATCTTATCGATAGATAGGAAGCTTGGCATAATCTTGCCATCTATTATCTGGAAACGATCAGCCTTAGCTTTATAAATATCCAGTGGCATAAACTCAAAACCACGGGCATACATTTCCTTTACAATCTTCATATCTTTAAGAAGACCTTTTTCAGATGCAGTCATAGCATTCTTATCCATAGCCTTATATTCTTCAAGCACTGTATCAAGATGATCTTCACCTTGGCACATAACCTCATAGGAGAAGTCATCCGCTCTGATACTGAAATATGCAGCATAGTAAGCCAATGGATAATAAATCTTAAAGTAAGCAACTCTCCAGGACATCATTACATAAGCAACAGCATGCGCCTTAGGGAACATGTATTTAATCTGCTCACAGCTCCAGATGTACCAGTCAGGAACTTCGTGTTCTTCCATGGTCTTCTTGAACTCTGGCCATTCATTACATTTACCCTTAGCAACTATACCCTTACGAACTCTCTCCATAATGGTGAAAGCATCACCAGAATCAAGTCCCTGATTAAGCAGGTATACCATAATATCATCACGACAACAGATAGCACTTGAAAGTTCGCATGTACCTTCCTGAATAAGCTTCTGGGCATTACCCAACCAAACATCAGTACCATGAGAAAGTCCCGCAATACGAACAAGGTCCGAAAAGCTCTTAGGATCGGCATCTATAAGCATCTGCATAGCAAACTCTGTACCGAACTCTGGAACACCTAGACATCCAAGTGGAACGCCGCCCATATCTTTCGGTGTTATCCCGAGAGGTTCTGTACTCTTAAACAGTTCCATTACCTTTGGATCATCGAACGGTACATCTTTTACGTTTATTCCCGTCAGGTCTTCCAAACGTCTGATCATGGTAGGATCATCATGTCCAAGAATATCGAACTTAAGTAAGTTATGATCGATAGAATGGTACTCGAAATGTGTTGTAATGATATCTACTGTCTGATCATTAGCTGGTCTTTGAACAGGGGTGAAGCTGTAAATCTCTTCATCGTCAGGAGTAACTATAATTCCACCAGGATGCTGACCTGTTGTTCTCTTAACATCTATACAGCCCTTGGAGAGTCTCTCCATCTCCTGCCATCTCTTCTCAAGGCCCCTATATTTACAATAGTCTCTTGTATAAGCCAGAGCTGTTTTATCAGCCACAGTACCTACTGTACCCGCCTTAAAGGAATGGTCTTTTCCAAATATCTCACCGACATATGCATGTGCCTTTGCCTGGTATTCACCAGAGAAATTAAGGTCGATATCCGGTTCCTTATCTCCTTTGAATCCAAGGAAGGTTTCGAACGGAATATCGTGACCTTCTTTCTTCATCTTTGTGCCACACTTTGGACAATTGGCATCTGGCATGTCACATCCGCATTCGCCGGCATAGGCCTTTACTCTGTCTGAGTCAAACTCTGCATAAAAACAGTTTGGACACAGGTAATGTGCAGGCAGTGGATTAACCTCTGTTATACCCGCCATTGTGGCAGCAAAAGAAGAACCTACAGAACCTCTGGAACCAACCAGATATCCATCTTCGTTTGACTTCCAAACCAGCTTCTGTGCAACTATATACATAACCGAATATCCATTACCGATAATGGAATCCAGCTCTTTATCAAGTCTCTTCTGTACTATCTCAGGTGGCTCAGGTCCATACATTTCATGCATCTTGTCGTAACAGATTTTCCTGAGTATCTGATCTGAGTTTTCAATTCGTGGTGGCGCCTTGTCTGGACGTACAGGTGAAATCTTATCAATCCACGAAGCAACAAGATTTGAATTCGTAACAACAACCTCTTTAGCTTTCTCTTCTCCAAGATACGAAAACTCTTCAAGCATCTCTTCTGTAGTCTTGAAATAGAGAGGTGGTTGCTCTTTCATCTCCCTCTTAACAGGGTCATCGTGAATGTTAATGATTCCCTCATCAATCTTTCTTTGAACTTCTTCTAAAAGCTCATCTCTCTTATTCTTTGACATGCGTTTAATACGTACACTGTCAAGAATGATTGCACGGTAGATGGCATCTTCCGGATCAAGGAAGTGAACATCTCCTGTAGCCACAACTGGCTTATCGTATTTATCTCCCAGCGCAACTATCTGCTTATTGATTTCGCGAAGATCATCAAAGCTATTTATCTGCTCTTGTTTTTCATCTTCAATAAGATAAGCATTATTCTCAACCGGCTGAATTTCCAGATAGTCAAAGAAACGTACAATTCTTTCCAACTCCTCATCTTCCGCTCCATCAAGGATTGCAGAATAAAGAAGTCCTGATGAACATGCTGAACCAACAATAAGTCCCTCACGATATTTCTCAATAAGCGACATAGGAATTCTTGGTCTCTGGCCCATTCCTATTCCACCATAATAAGTAATATGAGCCTCAGAAATGAGTCTGTAAAGATTTGTTCTACCAGTCTCATTTTTGCAGAAAATCATTCCATGATAAGACTTAGCCTTCTTTATCGCATCCGGCGAGGCTTTCCCCATCTTATTCAGATCATCCACTGTCTTAGCACCGGACTCATTTATCATCTTCATAAGTCCAATGAAAATTCCGGATGTGACTTCAGCATCATCGCAAGCTCTATGGTGATGCTTATTTTCAAGACCAAAATGATGAGTAAGTCTGTCCAGATTGTATTTTCCTAATTGTGGCAAGAAAATATAAGCAAGAGTCATTGTATCCAGCGCAGTAAAATCGTACTCCAGACCAAGCTTCTTAGCATTTACTCTTATAAATGTTGTATCGAATGTTGCATTATGAGCAACCAGCATGGCACCTTTACAGAACTCAAGGAATCTTGGCAGAACCTTGTCTATGGTATCTGAATCCTTAACCATGTTGTCATTGATAGATGTCAGCTTCTCTATACTGTATGGAATAGGAACTTCAGGATTAACAAACTCTGAAAATCTATCAATAACGTTACCTGCTTTATCAAGACGCACGGCACCAATCTCAATGATCTTACAGAACTTAAATGAAAGACCTGTGGTCTCAATATCGAATACAACATATTCGCTATCGAGGCTCTGTCCATGACTATTCATAACAAGTGTCTTAATGTCATCTACAAAATAACCTTCAACACCGTAAAGTATCTTGAAGTTATCTTTATCGCCTGTGCAGTCCTTACTCTTCAGATAATGCTCGGCCTCAGTAAATCCCTGAACTACTCCGTGATCAGTAATAGCAATTGCAGGATGTCCCCAGTCAAGTGCACGCTGTATAGCACCCTCTACAGGCGTTACTGCATCCATTTCACTAAAACGTGTATGAAGGTGAAGCTCAACTCTCTTCTCAGGAGCCTCGTCAACTCTGGCAACTCTGTAATCAGGTATGGACTTAACTCCATCTACCTTATCGATAAGAAGTTCTTTTGCATAGGTATCCTTAGTTGGAACACCTTTAACCATTACGAACTTACCAGTTTTCAGTTCATCTCTTATTGGATCAAGGTCATCATTCTTTACGAAAAGCTTAATGCCAATGGTATCTGAAAAGTCAGTGATGTAAGCCTTGAGAATAGTCTTCTCATTTCTGATAGGCTTTTCCTCTGTACTGACTACCTGTCCCTTTATAACAACGAAATTAGGAACTTCTTCTACGATAGTGCTAATGCCTACAATATCGCCCTCAACATTTTTACCATAGAAGCAGTCCAGATCGTTATAATTCTTCTTTCTATATTCTTCGGCTGTCGCCTTGTAATCCTTTTTCTTGTTGGCGTTACTTTCGCCATTTCCCTTAGGAATCATATCCTGTGTAATGGAAACCATATTTGAATCAGCATCATATGCCTCTTCAAGCTTCTTCTCCATTTCCTTAAGTACATCAACTCGGGCTGGAGCTTCTCCAACCTCTTTTACAACTTCCTCTTCTTCCTCTTCTGTTTCTGATTCAGCCTTTACCAGTTTAACCACCGTATTGACATTCATGCCAAATTTTGTTGCGAACAGATGATTATAAAACTTTTCAATGTCAGCCTTTCTTTCGAGAGCCATCTTGCCCTCTACCATTTCGAATGTAAGTAGATTGTCCTTTATCTTCTTATCAGCCATCTTAATCAGAGCAAGCTCTACAGCACTCTTTTCTCTAAGTTCATCTAAAATGCTATCACCATAGATTCTTACCAGATTCTCAAGATTATACTGTCCTGAAAGGAGGTATCTGTCTACAAGTACAACTCTTCCATCATCTTCTCCAAACACAAAAAGACGGACTGCTTCCTCCGCCTTTTTTATGTTTTGTCTGGCAATCAGATGAGTTGAAACCATATGCACATACATTGTCATTGTGCTCTTTATCAGCTCAACCTCTGTTACTTCGACATTATCAAAATATTCTGAAATATCATCATCTAGTTCAATACCTGGAAAGACTTCTTTAAACTTTTTGAAATCATTATTTTCCATCCCAGTTATCAAGCTCCTTCTTTAATTCGTTCAGCAGCTGATCCTGTGGTACCTTACGAAGGATTTCTCCCCTCTTAAATACCAGGCCTTCGCCTTCGCCGCCTGCAATTCCCAGATCAGCCTCTCTGGCCTCACCAGGTCCGTTTACGGCACATCCCATTACAGCTACTTTTATGTTCAGATTCTTGTAATTACTTATTAACCTCTCTGTCTGATTAGCAAGTCCTATCAGATCAATATGTGTTCTTCCACATGTTGGACAGGAAACAAGCGTTATTCCTGATTCTCTAAGGCCTAAAGTACTAAGAATCAGTTTTGCTGTTCTTACTTCTTCAACAGGGTCGCCAGTAAGTGATACTCTTATAGTATCTCCTATACCCTGTCCCAATATAATGCCAAGCCCAACGGAGGACTTAATATTGCCACTCCAAAGGGTTCCTGACTCAGTAATACCAACATGAAGCGGATACTTTGTTCTTTCTGAAATAAGCTCATGAGTTTTTACTGACATTAAAACATCAGAGGACTTAATACTTATAACTATATTGTCATAGTCCTGTTCCTCGATCATTCTAACCTTATCAAGAGCACTCTCAACTATTCCTTCAGCAGTTACTCCGCCATATTTCTCTATAAACTGTTTCTCAAGAGATCCGCTATTTACACCTACACGTATAGGTACATTCTTCTGCTTAGCCACATCAACAACAGCTCTTAAATTTTCAGCTGTACCAATGTTACCGGGATTAATCCTAATCTTATCAGCACCAGCTTCCATAGCAAGTATTGCCATCTTGTGATTGAAATGGATATCTGCCACAAGTGGAACATGAGTTCTTTCTTTCAGCTTTTCAAATGCTCTGGCTGCTGCTTCAGAATTAGCTGTGCACCTTACAATGTCGCAGCCGGCTTCTTCGAGTCTAAGTATCTGATCTACCGTAGCCTCAATATCTGAAGTTTCTGTATTAGTCATAGATTGGATGGCAATCGGATTACCGCCACCTATCTCTACATTTCCGATTTTGATTTTTTTTGTATTATCTCTGTAATTCATTTATATTACACCTCATCAGTCAGCTTTGCTGACAGCTTACCCTCAAGGGAAGCCAATTTAGCCATGTATTACATTTCCTATATCGTTGAAAAATACGAATATCATAAGGAGCATTAATAGAGCCACTCCTATTCCATTTACTATCGCTTCCTTTTCTGGTGGAACTGGTTTTCCTGAAATCGCCTCTATCAAAACAAATAGAATTCGTCCACCATCGAGTGCCGGTACAGGCAGCAGATTCATAACACCCAGGTTTGCACTAAGAAGAACTGCGAAGTTTATTATGTTCAGCATTACGACTACGAACTGAGTCCAAGCACTTTCTTCCTTCGTCTCTTCTTTTGCCTCTTCTATGATATCATTCATAGTATTACTGATACCTACAGGTCCCATAACTGCATCTTTATTAGCCTTACCTGTAAAAATCATTTTAACTGAGCTTATGGCAGTCTTAATCTGGAACCTTACTTCAAGCACTGAATAGTAAAGCTCGTCCACTATTCCTTCAGACTCTCTACCAGTGCTGTAAAATCCAAAATAATAATTACCAGTCTCAGCATCCTTACGTCTTGTCAGCGTTGTATTATATGTCTTTCCATCTCTCTCATAAGTAATATCTACAGGTTTATCAGGATCATTCATCATTGAATAAAGAGTAATCTCGCGATAATTATAAATGCGGCTACCATCTAACTCTAATATCCTGTCGCCTGGTTCAAAACCAGCCTCCTCAGCCGCACTGTTCTCCATAATGTTTGTGAGTACAGGTTCATCTATCATATAGTAATGACAAATGATTATGGACAGAAGAAATGCCAGGATAAAGTTAAAGAATGGTCCTGCAAAAGAAACTGAAAGCCTTGCCAGAACGGACTTGTTATTATATCCATCTTTCCTATCAGATGCCTCACCCATTCCTTCCATCAGACAATATCCACCAAGAGGCAGAGCCCTTACAGAATAAAGCGTATCATTTTTATTCCAACTTGCGATAGAAGGTCCCATCCCAATTGAGAACTCATTTACCTTTATATGGTTCATCTTCGCGAAAATAAAATGTCCGAATTCATGCACGAAAACTATTAAACCAAATGTAATTATAATTGCAATTATATTCATACAACACCAATCTTAAAAATCTAGATTACCAATCCGATTAATCTAATGTTATCATCAGGGATTCTGAAACTTTTTCATAATCATTAAAATATGAAACACTAACTACTCGGTTTGAGGTTTGATTCACCATTACCACAAGACAATCATTATTCTGTGAATTATGATAAAAGAATACATTTGACTTTGTACCATATATGCTTTGGATACTCTGCTTTATCTCGTCATAATGATATGTCATCTTTCGTGAAATCTGTACTTCCTGCTGGTTTACTGAAACACCATAGAATTTATATTCTCTACCATATGTATTAACTCCAACCCTTTGATTGTTTATATAGATAATATTCAGCTCTCCATCAGTTTTTACCTTTACACTGTCATCAGTATAAATAGGGATCTGCTTAACAAGCGTTGGGTCATCATGGAACGTTGTATCCAGTTCAGACGAGATGACATTATCAGGATAAACAAATACATAAGATATTTCTCTTCCGCCAGAATTCAGTAGATATATAATCCCCTGATAACTGAAATAAATAAAGAACGTAGCTACTGTAACAATTACTATCTTGCTTATTATCTCAATCAAGAATCTGGCAGTTTTCTGATTAAGAAATCTAGGAAGTGGGATGACTGTAAGATCTGAATAATAATCATAATCATCCCCATTTGCTATACTCCTGATACTACGTATGAGCTTTGTGATCAGTTTAGTAAATACTCCTTTTATAACAAGCAAAAGGAAGATAAAAAGTAGTACAACAATTGTGACGATCGGAGATACTTCTATTTTGTTTAAGTAATTAAACAAAGAAAGAATGATGCTCGCCAGAATAGTATAAAGTATCAAGCCAAATGCCAAGCTGCATATAATATGATTCCCACCATGCGCCTCTGCTTTCGCCTGAAATCTCCTAAACAGTTTCTTTAACGCATCGCTAATAATGATATAGAAAAAACCAGCTAAAATAACTTTTCCAACATATAAAGGAATTGAATCATTATTAGCATAAACCCATTCAACAAATTCTTTCCAGGTTAGTTCTATAAAAAACCTAAGCGATTCAAACATTGTACTTTCCTCTAAGTAGAGCGTCGGTTGCGTCTCTTGTTTCGAGTATTCCCTTCAGGTCTACATCTGGGATTACAGTATGCTGAGACATAGCATATTCAATCATTTCATAGATTTCCAAGAATTTGATTTTACCTGCCAGGAATGCAGCCACTGCGTGTTCGTTAGCCTCGTTCATAACTGTAGGCATGGAACCACCAATTCGGCTTGCCTTCTTTGCAAGCGGTATTCCAAGAAATGTATCATATTCAGGCTTTTCAATGACTATGCTGCTAATCTTTGTAAAGTCCAGTCTCTCTCCTGCAAGATATCTTCTCTCAGGATAGTAAAATGCATACTGGATTGGCAGCTTCATATCTGGCGTTCCCAGCTGTGCTATAACTGCACCATCTTTATACTCTACTGCTGAATGAATGATGCTCTGTGGCTGAATGAGAACCTCAATGTCATCTATATCAGTATCAAAAAGCCAATGAGCCTCTATAACTTCAAGTCCCTTATTAACCATACTTGCACTATCAATGGTTATTTTAGGTCCCATAGACCAGTTAGGATGCTTCAGAGCCTGCTCTACAGTAACATTCTCCAACTCTTCCTTTTTACGCCCTCTGAAAGGTCCTCCTGAGGCTGTAAGCAGTATTCTTGATACTAGATTATCTATTTCACTCTGAAGGCCTCTACGATTGCCCTGAAGGCTCTGGAAGATAGCGCTATGCTCACTGTCCACCGGAAGAATCTTTACTCCTTTTTCAGCAGCAGCTTTCATAACAAGATGTCCTGCTGTAACAAGAGTTTCCTTATTAGCCAGAGCAATATCTTTTCCAGCTTCGATTGCAGCAAGAGTTGGCTCTACTCCTATCATACCTACAACTGCTGTAAGTACCATGTCCGCTTTGTCATATGAGCTGACAGCACAGAGTCCTTCCATACCGCTGGCAACTTTAATATTTGTATCAGCCAGTTTTACTCTTAAGGTTTCTGCATCTTCCTCAGACATAACAGAAACAAGCTCGGGATTAAACTCCCTAGCCTGTTTCTCAATTAGTTCTATATTTCTGCCACATGAAAGGGCAACAACATTTAGGTCCCCGTTGGAACGAACTATGTCCAAGGCCTGTGTTCCTATCGAACCAGTGGAACCTATTATTGAAATGTTTTTCATTTTACACCTCATTAAATCAGCTATTCTATTATCCAACAACTAATCTTACGAGATAATAGATGATAGGTGCCGTGAATATCATACTATCGAATCTATCCAACACACCACCATGACCCGGTATTAGTTTTCCGTAATCCTTCACATCATTGTTACGTTTGATAGCAGATGCTGCAAGATCACCGATGACTGCCGGTATAGCACCAAGCGCACATACTATAAAGAGTGTCAGATAAATATTAAACTGAGTATCAATTTTTCCATTCAGGAAGAAGCCATATAAACAACCGAGTATTCCAGCTCCTATTATTCCGCCTATAAGTCCCTCTACACTCTTCTTAGGACTAAGCTTTGGAGACATTTTATGCTTACCGAAAAGCATTCCCGTGCAATATGCAAGAGTGTCATTTCCCCATGAACAAAGGAAAATAAGAACAACATAGTAACCGCCATTCTCCATAACACGAATCTTATAGAGATATGAAAGCATAACACTTACATAGAAGAATGACATAAATGATGCCATTATTTCTCTATCGTGATATTCAGGATATCTGAAAACATAAACAGCAAGTATGGCAAGCAAATATGTAATCATTATTGGAAGCACTAAGAAGCTAAGGGTAAATCCCTGTATCTTCATATTGCCCAGCATTAATGTTACATAGTAAAGCACCGTCCATACATAAGCAAAAACTGCCGGCGATCTTTTCTCAATGCCGTATACTCTGCAAAATTCAAATACCCCAACAAGTGAAAGTGCCATAGCAAAAATGCCCGTTACCGGTCCGCCAATAAACAACACTATAAATGAAATTATAATGAGTGCTACACCACTAATTAACCTAGTCCAAAACATTTTATACCCCACCGAATCTTCTGTCTCTACCGTTATAGTAATCTATAGCCTTCTTAAGAGCTTCCTTGTCAAAATCCGGCCAGAGTGTATCGCAAAAATAAAATTCCGAATAAGAAATCTGCCAAGGCAGGAAGTTGGAAATCCTCAACTCACCACTTGTCCTGATAAGAAGATCAGGGTCTGGTATATCAGCTGTATCCAGCTTACTGGAGATGTATTCTTCCGTAATATCCTCTTTCGTTATAACGCCTTCGCTAATCTCATCTGCTATCTTTTTAACAGCACGTGTTATCTCATCACGGCCACCATAATTAAGTGCAACATTAAACTGAATGCCAGTATTATCTTTGGTCGCCTCTTCCAGATTCTCAATAGCTTCGATGATATCCTTATCAAGCCTTGACCTTTCACCGATAATACGCACACGCATGTTGTTCTTATTAGCCTTATCTATGGAACGTCTCAAGAAATCTCTGAGGATTGTCATAAGACCTGTAACTTCTTCTACAGATCTCTTCCAGTTCTCAGTAGAAAATGCATAAACTGTAAGATACTTAATTCCAAGATCCCATGCATCCTCAATTACCTGCTCCAGATTATCAGCCCCAACCTTGTGGCCATAATTTCTAGGCATATGTCTTTGTTTTGCCCATCTGCCATTTCCATCAAGGATAATGGCAACGTGCTGCGGAATTTTATATTCTTCGCTCATTTAAGTCTCCTGATAGAAGTTTCTAATGCAATCTTATACAGTAAGAACTTCCTTAGTCTTTGATTCAACAAGCTTGTCAATCTCCTTAACAAACTTATCTGTTGCCTTCTGGATGTCATCCTCAGCATCAGCATATTCATCATCTGAAAGCTCGCCTGCCTTATTCTGCTTCTTAGCAGCTTCGTTAGCGTCACGTCTTGCATTACGAACGATAACCTTGGCATCCTCGCCCTTCTTCTTAATGTCTTTAGCAAGTTCCTTACGTCTTTCCTCTGTAAGCTCTGGGAAGTTAACGATTACGTTCTTTCCATCATTGTTAGGATTAACGCCAAGATCAGAAATCATGATAGCCTTCTCGATCTCTTTGATCATAGATGCCTCCCAAGGAGTGATCATGATAGTTCTTGCCTCTGGTACAGATACGTTAGCAACACTCTGAAGGTTAGTTGGTGTACCATAATAATCAACCTTTATCTTATCCAGGATGTGTGGATTTGCACGTCCTGCTCTTATTGTTGCAAAGTCTGCAGTAAGTGAATCAATCGCCTTTTGCATTTTCTCTTCATAGTCGTTCATTTTGTATACCCTCCATATAAATATTAATCAGCTGTAACCATGGTTCCTATTTTCTCGCCTGAAACAGCGCGAACAATAGAATCTTCTTCACTAAGTCCGAAAAGCAGCATAGGCATATGATTTTCCATAGCCAGAACTGCTGATGCAAGATCAATAACCTGAAGCTTCTGATCAACAATATCAGACATCTTCATAAAGTCATATTTCTTTGCATTTGGATTGTCCTTAGGATCACTGTCATAAACACCATCAATTGCTTTAGCAGATAAAATGGCATCGCACTGAGTTTCGATTGCTCTCAGCACTGCTGCCATATCTGTTGAAAAATATGGATGGCTTGTTCCACCAGCGAAGAAAACAACTTCTCCATTTTCCATGGCTTCTATAGCTTTGTCTCTTACAAAGAGCTCTGTAACATCACCTATTGCATAAGGAGATGTAACTCTGCATTTCATTCCGGCCCTTCTAAATGCATCAGCCGCATATACACAGTTCATAACAGTAGCAAGCATTCCTATCTGGTCTGCTTTAACTCTGTCCATATCGTTTGAGCTTCGACCTCTCCAGAAGTTTCCACCACCGATAACGATACCAACCTGTATACCTTTATCTACAACCTTCTTAACCTCAGCTGCGACTCTTGAAACCTCTTCATCTGAGAAACCATGATGTGCTTCTCCTGCCAGAGCCTCACCGCTCAGCTTCAGTAGTATTCTTTTAAATTCCACGCTGTCCCTCCTACTTGTTTATGTCCAGGTCCTGAATGCCCTCACCGAAGTACTGATTTACATCAACGCTTGCATATACCTGCTTGCACATTCCTTCGATCACAGCACCATTACTAACCTGAACTGACTTAGATTTAATATCACCAACGATAACGGCTGTAGAACCTATTTCCACATCACCCTTAACGTCTATATCTCCTTTTATAGCGCCGGAAATCATAGCATCCATGGCACTTACATTTCCAACTATCACGGAACCTGCCCCAACTCTCAGAATTCCGCCCGAAAGTATTTCTCCTTCAACATGAGCACTCTCTGCATAGAAATCACCAGTCTCGATGTTTCCAGTAACAACTCCGCCTACGACAAGCTTGCCAGTACATTTAATGTTACCTTCTACTCTGCCGAGCATCTCAACATCGCCGTCTACATCCAGGTCTCCAGTAATTGTAGTACCCTTTGTGATATATGTTGTATTCTCACTCATGCCTGTAAGCTCTTCTTCTGAATTTGTTAATTCGCGTTCCAATGCGTTCCCCATTTTCTTATTCCCCTTCTTTGACTTTACAGTCTTCTCCGGTTTTTCTTCTTTAATTTCAACCGGCTTTTCTTCTACCTTCTCTTCTGTAGCCTCTGTCTTTTCTGTATCTTCCGTCTTAACTTCAGGCTCAGCTTCGGACTTATCCTCATCCTTAGCTTCATCTATTTTTAGCTCAGACATATTTTCAGAAGCTTTCTCAGCTTCCTCTTCAGCCTCTTCGATAACCTCGTCAAGCTCTTCGTCAATACGTTTTTTCAGCTGATCACCAGACACATTTTCTGGGCTGATATCCAGAAGATCATCCTCATCAACAGCCGAAATATTATCAACTGCCTGTGCAAAATTCTGTTTTGAACCTTTCATTCTAACCATAGTTTACCTCCGAGCTTTGAACGTGTGTATTATATCATACATCATGCTTTTTTACACCACTTTTACATATATTTTAAAGTTCGTTCATAACTTATTCATATTTATAGTTTATATTAAAACCATAGATTTTTCATAACTCTCTCACCCTATGAATAGTGTATATTAAAAACACCTCGTGAAAACGGGGTGTTTTTTCTTTGTGTCTATAAAATAATAATCAAATCTGGTCATTCTATTCAGTAATACGATTACGAACTTCCATGAATTCATCTATATACTTCTCCTCAGGTTTTGGTGTTATAAGACTTACGAGCATTATCATGGTAAATGTTGCCATCATAGATGGGATTACCGAATTAATTCCAAGCAGATCACAAAGGGAACCCTTCACTTCTCCAATTCTGAATAAATGCGCATATTTAAACAGTGGAACACTTACAAGTCCTGTAATAAGTCCAGCCAAGGCTCCAAACCTGTTCATTCTTTTCCAGACAAGAGACAAAAAAACAGTTGGTGATATAGAACAGCCAAGGGTTGCTATAAATACCAATATAACTGCAAATGAATTCTGTTTAATACACATAGAAAGAACCACCGTTGCAACTCCGCAAAGAACTGCAATGATGAATAAATTCCTTCTGTCATTCTTATGATTAATTCTCATGATTCTTCCGCTAATCAGAATGTCTTCATAAACTGAAGAAATGGTAGCATGAAGTGAGCCTTCGAGTGCGGATGAAAATCCAAGGAATATTACAACCATATAGAATGCAGAAAAAACAGTTCCGATTGCATTCATCCTGTCTATACGTTCAAACAAAAGGGTAATGTATTCTGAAAGGGAATTTGTAATCTTCTCTGGGAACAGCACTCCTCTGGATACTGCGCCGAGGCAAGCCAGAACCATAAAGAAAAGAATTACAAATATAAGAGATATCATCTTGCCTGTTCTTATTGCCTTGCCATCCTCTTCCGCAAAAAACAGTCCAAGCATAAAAGGCATACCAGAAGCCAAAAATCCCATTGATATCATGGAGATGTAATCCTCAAGTTCAAGGGGTTCTCCATTATGGAATAAAACATTCAGGTAGTTGCTGACGCTTCCTGTGATATCTGTGGCCATCATATTTCTTATCAGGGTACTTATTCCAACATCCATAAGCAGGAAAACAACCAGGAATGAAATAACGACTAAAAGGAATACTGCTCTGATCCTGGCAGACTTGAGCATGAAGTTCACGCCAAACCAGCCAATTGCAAGTGTGATATAAGACATAATAAGAATGGATATTACATCAACATTCATGTTGAATATCTTTCCAAATACAAATGCGGCCTCCTTAAGAATGAGGGCATTTATCACAAGAGATAGAATAATTATCTCGACAGAAGCAAAAACTCTTACATAGAAGCCCTTGCTTCCGAATCTATGTTCTAGATATCCCGGTATTGTGAGGATTCTCTTACTTCTCTTTGCGTAGCGCATGAGTCTGTAGGATTCCAAGTTCCAGATGATAACGATATTGATAAGTACGCCCAGGAATTGCCAAAAAATACCTGCACCAAAAAGATACAGGTAGAAAGGTAATATTACCACGCCAATAAAACCTGTCAGAAAGACAGACGATGTAAGGCCTATTTTAATTGGCGAAGCATCTCCTAATACGTATTTACGAATATCCATTAATCTCTGGTCTCCAAAAGAATATAATAGTCATCGCAGCTAATAGTTGCGACCGGTTCAGTAATCTCATTACTTACTGTCAGACTATATGCCGCATCTATATCCACGTTCTCTATTTCATACTTAAAGCCCTTCATGGTAACTCCTTTAGCTGAGCTGCCATATGGGAGAATGGAAATAAACTTTCCATATTGCTCTTCTTTTTTAATCTGCACTATACCTTTGCAAATACTGATACGATTATAAGTATCAACTATATACGCACTTACACCTTTTTCAAGGGCTTGTCTCAGCATACCAATACAGGACAGACTGTGGTCCATTCTACGTCCTGTACAACCCAGAAGCACTATTTCTTCAGGTTGTTTTCCCAGAGCATACCTGAAAGCATGTTCTGTATCCGTATCATCCTTTTCGGACTGAAGGACCTCAGATTCTACTGCAGAAAGGATCATTTCTTTCTCCTCTGCTTCCACAGAATCAAAATCACCGATGGCAATATCCATTTTGATATTGTTCTGAATCAGTCTCAGAGCGCCTCTGTCCGCACCAATAACAAATGTTTCACCCATCTCTCTTACTGTTTCTTTAAGAAGCTCATTATCTAATTCTCCACCGGCAACTATAAGTATTTTCATTTCATTATTCTCAGGAATTCTTTAGTATTCTTTTCTGTTTCAGCTCCAAATATAGCTGAACCTGCAACGATGACATTTACCCCTGCATCCAAAACCCGCTGAAGGTTATCCAGTGTAACGCCACCATCAATTTCTATATCGAAGTTAAGGCCTCTCGCCTCTCTCTTTGCTACAAGCTCTTTTATCTTGTCAAATGTGCTCTCAATGAAACTCTGTCCACCAAAGCCCGGATAAACACTCATAAGGAGCACCATGTCCACCATATCCAGAACATCGTCCAGCGCGCTCACAGGAGTATCAGGGCTGATTGAAACACATGGTCTGACTCCCGCAGCCTTAATAGCCTCCAGGTCCTCTTTAATATGGTCTGTGGCTTCGAGGTGAATAGTCATATTATAAATGCCTATGCTGGCAATCTTATCCAGATATCTTACTGGATCCTGAACCATCATATGAACGTCCAGCTTTGCATCCGGCACTGCTTTCTTCACATACTTTATTACAGGAGGTCCAAAAGAAATATTAGGAACAAACATACCGTCCATCACATCAACATGAATATAATCCGCACCGGCATTTATGGCCGTGCGAAGTTCATCTTCCATATGTCCAAAATCTATCGATAGCATTGATGGTGCAAGTAAATTCACTACCATTTCCTCCTGTCTTTAATCTCGTTATAAATATCTATATAGCTATTATATCTTTCCTGCGAAATGAGTCCTTCGACGACAGCTTCTTTTACCAGGCATCCTGGCTCTGCCATATGAACGCATCCACCAAATTTGCATTTGCCATTTAAATCTTCAAACTCACGCATATAGAGGCGTATATCATCTTCCTCTTCTACCAGGAGCTGAATGGAACTATATCCGGGAGTATCGATGATAAAGGAATCATCCATATCCTCTATTTCTATTATCTCGGTATGGCGGGTTGTATTCTTTCCCTTACCAAGCTTCTTACTTATATCCCCTGTCTCGCCTTCATAGTGAGGCGCCAGGTTATTTATAAGCGAAGACTTACCAACTCCGGAAGGGCCAGAAAGAACAGTCATCTTACCCTTCAATAGTTCTTTTATTTCATCCAGGCCCTCACCTGTAGTGTTAGAAAGAACTATTACTCTGTATCCTGCTTTACTATAAATATCTCTTAATCTCTCAGCTTCGTTATCATCTGTATCCTTATCATTCGTATCCTTATCGTTTATGTATTCATCTCCAGAAACTAAGTCAGCCTTACTTATGACAAGTACTGTCTCAACTTCCTGAAGCTCCATATTTATGAGATATCTGTCGATAAGTCCCAGATTTGGGGTTGGATGAGTGCATGCAAAGATTACCATCACCTGATCCACGTTTGCCACTGCTGGTCTTATCAGTTCACTCTTCCTGTCTGCTATATCCACCAGGTAGGCAGTTCTGTCCTCTTCGCTGATAAGCTCTATATCGGCCATATCTCCTACCAGCGGAGTTATGCCCTGCTTACGGAAAAGGCCCCTTGCTCTACACTCATATAAAACACCAGCGGCATCTACATAGTAGAAGCCGCCGATTCCTTTAATTATTCTTCCTCTTAATATCATATCTACTCATTTGCATATGAAAGTGTAAGTGATTTGCTGTAGCTTGATGATACATCTGCACCGTTTGAATCAACAACTGTGTATGAAACAGTACCATTGTTGTATGAAAGACCACTAGCTGATCCATCTACATTGATTGTTCCACCAGACTGTGTTGTTGTATATGCAAGATGGTATCCACCATCGTCATTGATATAAACATTTACTGTTACAGTTGAAGCTGCAAGTGTTTCATCACTTGTTGAGATGCTACCTGTAACCTTACCTGAGTAAGTCTTTGTCTCTGCACCGTTACTAATAACGATATCTACAGTAGTTCCTTCCTTAACTTCAGTCTTAGCAGCAACGCTCTGTCTTATAACCTTTCCAGATTCAACATCTGAATTGAACTCGTAGGTTACATTTCCAACTGTAAGCTTGTTGGATTCAAGACTTCCCTTTGCAGCTGTTTCTGTAAGTCCAGCAAGATCAGGAACTTCAACAGTCTTCTCTTCTTCACCCTGGCTGATATAAATTACAATTGAATCGCCAGCCTTTGCAGAGCTTCCCGCCTTAGGGTCTGTAGAAATAGCTTTTCCTTCTTCAACCTCTTCATCAAACTTGTAGGATCTGCTTGGCTTCAGACCCTGTGCCTCAAGTGCGGCATAGGCATCATCCTCATCCATACCCTTAACATCAGTTACTGAAATTTCTTCTGCACCAGCACTGACAGTTATGATGATTTCTGTATCCTTAGTAATCTCAGTACCATATTCAACGTTCTGGCTGATTACATATCCCTCTTTAACATCAACAGAATTCTCTTCAACAAACTTGTAGTTTGTGAATCCGGCTTCTTTAAGATCTTTGTCAGCAGCCTTCTCGCTAAGACCAACAACATCGATCATCTTAACCTTCTCTTCTTCTGTCTCTTCCTCTGTAGTAGCTTCTGTAGTCTTCTTGTTGCTTCCGAAGCTGAACCAGCCCATCATATTACCAACTACTACAAATACGATTACAGCAATAATAATGGCTGCTGCAATACCACCGATCATAACGGCTTTCTCAAGCTTTGGATCTACATCGGACTCATCATCTGGATCGTAATCGTCATCATCATCCATTGAATAACCGTCATCATCGTCATCTATTTTCTTCAGACCACCTCTTCTGGAAGGTGTATCATCATAAAAATCTTCGTCCTCCTGATTAAGAAGCGCATCAATACGGCTTCTGTCAGGTCTTACTTCAGAACTGTCTGCAACCATTGTGTTATCCATTGCATCGTACTTATTAGCAGAACCGTTCTTTATCTTCTCCATATCCTCAGCTGTAAACTGCTGTGTAGGAACACCTGTAAGTGTTGATGGAGCTACAATTATATCTATATTTGGATTATCTTTAACTCTGTTAAGATCAGCTATAAGAGCTGCAGCTGTAAGGTATCTTCTTTCAGGCTTCTTCTGAGAAGCTTTCATTATGATCTTCTCAAAGCTTGGGTAGATGTCTGGGTACAGCTGTCTTGGTGGAATCATATCATTCTGGATATGCATAAGCGCAATGGCTACATTTGTATCACCTTCAAAAGGAACACGTCCTGTAACCATTTCGTACATCGTGATACCAAGTGAATAGATGTCACTTCTCTCATCACTGTATCCACCTCTTGCCTGTTCAGGCGAGATGTAATGAACTGAACCGATACCGGTTGTAGACATTGTTGTAGAGGTAGCAGCCTTAGCAATACCGAAGTCTGTTACCTTAATATTTCCACTCTTAGAAACAATAATATTCTGTGGTTTAATATCTCTGTGGATTACATGGTGCTCGTGAGCTGCCTCAAGACCTGATGCTATCTGAATTGAGAAATCGATAGCCTGCTGCATTGAAAGTCTTCCATTGAGGTTTATGTACTCCTTAAGAGTAATACCCTCAACAAGCTCCATTACTATGAAATATCTTCCGTCATCTTCGCAAACATCATATACGCTGACGATATTAGGGTGTGTAAGGCCAGCTGATGACTGTGCTTCCGCACGGAACTTAGATACAAAATTCTGGTCAGAACTATAATCGGACTTAAGAACCTTTATAGCAACAAATCTTTTAAGTCTCTCATCCTTAGCACGATATACAGTTGACATTCCGCCTGTTCCGACAACATCTATTATTTCATATCTATCGTCTAATATTGTTCCAGGTTTTAACATAACTTAAACTCTACCTCTCTATATAGAAACTATTATTACTGAAATGTTATCATTTCCGCCATAATAGTTAGCTCTACTTATTAATGTGGATACGGCCTGATCCAGGACAGCATTATCCTGAACGATATCCTTAATCTCATCATCCTCAACCATATTTGAAAGGCCATCTGAACAAAGCAGAATATGGTCGCCCTCTTCAACCGTAAGTTCAAAGAAATCAGGCATAGCCTCATCTCTGGAACCCATAGCTCTGGTTATAATATTTTTCTCTGGATGATTTCTTCCTTTATTCCTCTCCAGCTGTCCACTTCTTATAAGCTCTTCCACGAGAGAATGATCCATGGTGATCTGCTTAATGTCATCGTTAATAATGTAAAGTCTGCTGTCACCAATGTTAGCAACATATAGTTTATCATCAACTATAACAGCGGCAACCATAGTGGTTCCCATACCCATCTTATCCTTGTCCTTCTCAGCCTCTTTGAAAAGCTCGTTGCTTGCATATACAAGCGCTCTTTTAAGAAGAGAAATAGGATTGGCTACAGTTGATTTACTTATAAAGTCAATAACAATACTAATAGCATATCTGGACGCAAAGTCTCCTGCTGCGTGTCCACCCATTCCGTCTGCAACTATATACAGGTTAGGAAGAGGTCCAACGGGAGTATTGCTGACAAATATGCTATCCTGGTTATTGCTTCTTTTTCTACCTTTGTCTGTTCTACCAGTAGATACTAAACTCATAAACCATACTTCCTTCTTAGCTGTCCACAGGCAGCGTCAATATTTCTGCCCATACCTCTCCTAATAGTAACATTTATTCGATATTTTTCAAGTATTTTCTTAAAGCTGGCTATGTTGTCACTACTGCCAGCCTTGTATTCTCGCTCATCTACAGGGTTTATAGGAATAAGGTTTACATGGTATATTCCCTGATGTTCTTTACCTTCAGAGCCTCTATTTGAGGTCTTATTTCGCTCTGAAAGGAGTTTTCCAAGCTTTTCAGCACATTCAGGAGTATCATTAACCCCATCCATAAGACTGTACTCTATTGTAATACGGCGTCCCGTCTTCTTGAAATAATAGTCTGTGGCATCAAGAGTATCGGCTATCGTGTACTTATTTGCTATTGGCATAATAGTTTTTCTTAGTTCATCCGTTGGCGCATGAAGAGAAAGAGCAAAAGTTACAGGAAGTCCTTCATCTGCCAGTTTCCTGATGTTCGGAACAATACCACATGAAGAAACTGTGATATTTCTGACACTGAGATTATATCCTTCTTCGCTGGTTATGATCTTTATAAAGCGAATAAGATTATCATAATTCTGGAAAGGCTCACCAGTACCCATAACAACAATGTTAGAGATTAGATGATCATTCTTCTCTTCTATCTCTTTACTGACAAGGTTCATAGCTATATAAACCTGACCCAGCATTTCACTTGCTTTAAGGTCACGAATGCATCCTCCTATAGTCGAGGCACAGAACTTACATCCCATTGCGCAGCCCGCCTGAGAAGAAATACAAATAGAATTGCCATGATGATACTGCATAAAAACAGTCTCTATCATCTGACCATCTTCCATCTCAAAAAGAAACTTCCGGGTGCCATCCTCACTGTCCGTCTGATGAGTCACATACTTAACGTGAGTCATCTCCTTATCAAGCTCTTCCCTCATGTCCTTGGAGATATTCGTCATCTCCTCCGCAGTCGAAACATGCTTCTTATGAAACCACTCATAAATCTGCTTCGCCCTGAACTTCGGATAACCCTTTTCCACACAATATTCAGTTAACTCATCCAAATACAAAGAATTAATATCCATACTCTCCTCATAAGTCAATGAGACGGGGCTCGACTCGGTACGAGTCGTGTCGATTCCGTTGGAATCGAGCCCTGGGTCCCTAGTGACTTATTTTCATAATGCAATAATAGAAACCATCGCTACCATCAACACCCTGTAAAAAAGTTTTTTCCTCAATTATTTCAAAATCATCTTCTGCTATAAAAGACCGTACTACATCACCATTCTCTTTAGGGTTTATGGTGCAGGTACTGAAGCACAGGGTTCCTTTTTTCTTAAGATAGTTTGAGGCGTTTTTAAGAATCTTAAGTCCCTGCACGGCAAGTTCTTCCATCGATTCTGGAGTTACGTGGTATTTGATGTCATTCTTGCGACCGATTATTCCTAGGCCTGAGCATGGGACATCTGCTATTACTACGTCAAACTTCTCATCATCCGGAAGCTCAATTAAATCTTTATCTAGTTCTGTTGCATCTCCTATTTCAACGGTTAATGAGGCACCCATTCTTTCAGCGTTCTCACGGATCTTATCGAGTTTCTTATCTGAAATATCTCTTGAAACTATCACTCCTGCCCTGTCATCATCCGTGGCAAGCTCGTATGCCAGCAGGCTTTTTCCACCAGGCGCCGAGCAAATATCCAGCACTTTATCTCCTGGTTTTATTCCGATATGTTCAACAGTATATGTTGAGGTTTCATCCTGAACCGTAAAGAGCCCCTTGTTAAATCCCGGCAATCTTCTTATGGAATCATAGCCGCTTATTCGAAGGCATCTGTCAGATAAAATGCCATCTTTAACATCCACTCCTGCTTCCTTAAACATCTCGCGAAGTTCTTCTTTACTTGTCTTAAGCGAATTAATACGAATCACTGTATCGTGTTCTTTATATTGATCCTCAAGAATAGTTCTAGCTGTTTCTTTTCCATGTGTCTCCACCAGAAAGTCACAAAGCCACTGCGGTGTGGAATATCTCACATCCATGCGACTCACAAGAAAGCTATCCAGTTTTTTATCTTCCTTGGCTCTGACTACGTTACGAAGAAGTCCGTTAACATATCCAGTCATTCCATCAAGCCCCAGCGCCTTGGTAAGATCAACCATCTCTGAAACCGCAGCTCTGTCAGGAACAGACTCCATGTATTTAATCTGGTAAATGCCCATTCTCAGAATAATCCTGATATCTAAATCCTTGTCATTCTTCTTATAATCGACATCAATCTTTTTAGTTTTTCCAGATTTCTTTGAAAACTTTTCAATCAAAAAATCCAAAGATATTTTGCGCTCCACCACACCTTCGACCAAACGTGTTATGAATGCTCTATCTCTCTTATCATTAAACTGCAAATGGCGAAGTGCATTATCCAGCACTTCGCCCACAAAAATATCTTCAGATTCAATTTTCTTTAGAATATCAAATGCAATCCTTCTCGTATCCATATCATAATTCCCAGATCATTCTAAATTACATTCCCACTTCAAGTTTATATCCATTGAGAAATGCCACTGTATCCATCAGTTTCTTTCCCTCTGGCTGAAGCTTCTTAATCTTAAGACCTTTCTCACCGCACTTAATTACAAAATACTTCTTTGTAACTTCGCAGACCTTTCCGACTTCTACAGAATCATCTGCAACATCCACAACCTCGGCTTCAACTATCTTAATATTCTTATCACCAACTGTTGTGCAGGCACATGGCCATGGATAAAGACCTCTTACGCATCTTTCAAGTTCTACAGCCGGCTTATTCCAATCAATAACACTCATTGTTTTATCCAGCTTACCACAGTAGCAGCTTTCATCATCATTCTGTGGAATCCTCTTCGCTGTTCCTGCCTCAATATCAGCCATTACTTTGACTACTAAATCAGCACCAATCTCTGAAAGCTTAACCGTAAGAGTTTCTGTGTTATGTAAACCTATCTCAATTTCCGCCTGATCAATGATATCTCCAGTATCAAGTCCTTTTGCCATATACATAATGGTAACGCCTGTCTTCTCATCGCCACTCATTATGCTGGCTTCTATAGGAGATGCACCGCGGTATTTAGGAAGCAGAGATGCATGGATGTTGATGCAGCCATACTTTGGAATGTTAAGAACATCTTCAGAAAGAATCTGTCCATAAGCAGCAACAACAATTATATCTGGACTAAGAGTCTTCAGTTCCTCGACAACAGATGCTTCTCTAAGCTTTTCTGGCTGGTATACGCTAATACCCAGTTCTTCAGCAGCAACCTTAACGTCAGATGGCATTAACTTTTTACTTCTGCCTTTAGCCTTGTCTGGCTGGGTATAAACGCCAACAATCTCATGACCAGCTTCTTTTATTTTTCTAAGTGGGCGCACTGCAAAGTCCGGGGTGCCCATATATACTACTCTCATATTATCTCCCAAACAAACTTAACTTATTGAAACCCGCCTTCTTATTCCTCTGTATCGTCACTTTCTTCCTG
Organism: uncultured Lachnospiraceae bacterium; assembly: GCA_902774915.1. Lineage (GTDB taxonomy): Bacteria > Bacillota > Clostridia > Lachnospirales > Lachnospiraceae > Eubacterium_Q. The sequence goes on from CACYKH010000003.1 coordinate 159,440, forward strand.
AGATACAGGCTCTACCTTGTATAGTCCGTCAATAGCGAGATCCTTATATAAAATGCCATCCAGGTGGTCAAGCTCATGGCAGATAGCTCTAGCAAGAAGACCTTCACCCTCTACAGTGATTTCCTTCATATCTCTATCAAGAGCTTTGCATACAACATGCTCAGGTCTTGCAACATCACCCTGAAGTCCTGGCAGACTGAGACAGCCCTCTGGGCCAACCTGCTCACCGTCAGATTCAATGATTTCAGGATTTACGAGCACTAACGGATTGTCCTCATATGTATCAATTACAACAATTCTTCTAAGCACGCCAACCTGTGGTGCAGCAAGTCCAACACCGTTAGCCTCGTACATTGTATCGAACATATCATCGATAAGAGTGCTAAGGCGCTCTGTCATCTTCTCAACAGGTTTGCATTTCTTTCTAAGAACTTCGTCGCCGTCTTCTCGAATATTTCTAATTGCCATGGTTTTCCCTCTTTCTGTGTTTTTCAATTACAAACTATCTTTATTTCTATTAAATAAACTTCCATTAACTAAATCTAAATTACTTAATCAAATAATCCTCATCGGATTAAAGTCATACTGTACATCCACCAATCCCGCCGGTAATTCCATGGACGTAACAATGTTGTCCGCCATTTTCACCGACTCCGTCAGATTCTCATACACATCCGACTTTAGATATATAACTCTTCTATAGATGTTATTCATTCTATATATATACGCCTCAGCAGGCCCAATGCAATCCAAGCTTCCCTTTAGTCCATCGCTCTTCCTGTATTCCTTTAGAGCCTCCGCAATCCTATCAGAAACCTCAATTGCCATCTTCTCATTTTCAGAGCTGATGCATATTCCCAGCATATCATAGACAGGCGGAAAATGTAGCATGCTTCTATAAGACATTTCATAATCATAGAACGCTTTATAATCCTGGTCAGCCGCAGAAGTAATGGCATAATGCTCTGGCTGATACGTCTGGATCACAACCTGTCCAGGAAGCTCATCTCTACCTGCTCGTCCAGCCGCCTGTGTTAGAAGGTCAAATGTCCTCTCAGCCGATTCGTAATCTCCATCAAAAAGACTTAAATCCGCCAGGATATTTCCAACCACGGTAACCTTCGGGAAATCATGTCCCTTTACTATCATCTGGGTTCCAATAAGGCAGTCCGCCTTACCTTCTCTAAACTTTTTTATGATAGCCCCATGGCTTCCTTTTCTCTGAGTTGTATCCTTATCCATCCTAAGAGTTTTAATCTTAGGGAATATCTTCTTAACCTGTTCTTCCAGACTCTCAGTTCCTATTCCATAACCACCAATCATATTGGATTTACATTTAGGACAATTGTCTGGCATCTCTTCGCTATGTCCACAATAATGACAAAGCAGTCTGTGATTTCCATGAAGCGAAAGCGAAACATCGCAATTAGGACATTTAATTACTTCGCCACAGCTTCTACAGGAAACAAAGGAATTAAATCCTCTTCTATTTATGAAGAGCATTGCCTGCTCTCCTCTGTCAAATGCCTCTGTCAGCTTGTTATAAAGTGACTCAGAAATAATGCTTCTATTACCAGCCCTCAGTTCCTCACGAAGATCAACAACCTCAACATCTGGCATCAGGCTTCCTTTAACTCTTTCAGTAAGACTGTACAGCTTGTACTCTCCCTGCTCAGCCTTATAATAGCTTTCAACACTTGGAGTAGCTGTTCCAAGAACAACCTTCGCGCCCTCAAGTCTGGCTCTTTCTATGGCCACCTCCCTGGCATGATACTTAGGAGTTTTTTCGCTCTTATAAGCCCCATCATGTTCCTCATCTATGATAATAAGTCCAAGATTCTGAAACGGAGCAAAAAGCGCCGACCTCGGTCCTATCATAATATGAGTCTTGCCTTCACGAGCCTTCATGAATTCTCTATATTTCTCACCCTTACTGAGCTGAGAATTAAGAATGCAAATGCTATCCTGAAAATAACTACTGAACCTCGCAACCGTCTGATAAGTCAGGGCAATCTCAGGAACAAGAACTATAACATCCTGTCCTCTGGCAATCACCTCTTCGGCCATCTTTATATAAACTTCAGTCTTACCACTTCCTGTTACTCCATGAAGTAAATAAGTATTAGGAACAGTCTCACGCGCATCATCTGAATCAACATTTAAAGGTATATCCAAATCATTTATAAAATCTTCTACGATTTCCTTCTGCTGTTTTTCCAGCTCTTCTATAGGCTGAAACTCTGGTATATTCTCTCTTATATCAACTTCAGTCTTCCTGTTTCTAACCTTTTCTTTAACAGGCATAACAGTCATAAGAGCACTTATCATTGTGCAGCCATATGTATCTCGCATCCATTTAGCAAGTTTTATCAGCTTACTTTCAACGCTGATGGCATTTGCCGAAACCTCGCTAATGGCTTTTATCTTATCAATATCATAATTAGGCTCATCTGCAAGTCCAATCACATAACCGGTTCTGATCTTATTGCCCTGTCCAAATGGCACCTTCACAACAGAACCTATCTGAACCTCTTCAAGAAGTTCTTCCGGAATACTATATCTAAAAGGTCTGTCTACATTACTCTGTGAAATATCTATTATTATATCCGCATATTTCACTGACATCTTCTTCCTCCAAAATCTCACGTATCAGATCACGTTCATCCATATGATGCTTCTGGCCTTTGATCTCCTGATAATCCTCGTGGCCCTTTCCAGCAAGGATTATAACATCTCCCTCCTCAGCATTCATAATGGCATATCTGATAGCTTCCTTACGATCAATTATATCTACATACTTGCCACCTGTCTTATCGATGGCGCCCTTAATGTCATCCAATATCGCTTGTGGATCTTCGTCTCTAGGATTATCGCTGGTGATTATACTGAAATCTGCATACTTACCAGAAACCTCACCCATCTCATATCTTCTTGACTTAGCTCTGTTTCCACCACATCCAAAGAGGGAAACAAGTCTCTTAGGATTATATTCCCTGATCGCCTTAAGCAGCGATTCAAGAGACATTCCATTATGCGCATAGTCAATCATCAAAGTGAACTTATCAGAAATAGGAATCATTTCCACACGTCCACGAACCTTGATCATCTCGAGAATTCGTTTAATCTCATCAAAGCTTACGCCCATACAATCCGCAACAACGATGGCCGCAAGTGAATTATAAATACTGAAATCACCTGGCAGGTCAACTCTAACATCTCCCTCAAGTGTACCCTCAAGTTTGTACTCAATACCCAGGATACCATTTTCAGAATAAAGCTTATGACCTACAGCAATATAATCAGCATCCTCTGATTTGCCAAATGTAATCGGTCTGGCTGTACTTCCTTCCATCATATATGGTGTTTCTGGATCATCTAAATTGTAAATGCCCATTCTTGCAATAGAAAAAAGCTTCTTCTTGCAATCTCTATAATCCTCATAATCTGAATGCTCGTTAGGACCAATATGATCTGGAGACAGATTCGTGAAGATAGCATAATCAACATCAAGGCCTGATACTCTATGAAGAAGCATGGCCTGAGATGAAATTTCCATTACTACTGCTTCGCAATCGTTGTTTACCATATCACGAAGAGTTTTCTGAATAACTATTGATTCAGGAGTTGTATTGAGTGCTGGAATGTGATTTGCACCATCATCTATCTCAATCGTACCGATAAGACCTGTTTTAATCCCGGCAAGTTCAAGCATCTCCTTAACCATGTAAGATGTTGTAGTCTTTCCCTTTGTACCTGTGATGCCAATAACTCTAATCTCTTCAGACGGATTACCATAGAACTCAGAACTGATGATACCCATAGCAACTCTTGTATCTTCAACAAGGATGATAGTTACCCGGTCTTCAACAATCTCCTCAAACTCACCATTAAGAAGCATATCATTTTCCAGAATGTGTCCCAGCTTCTCTTCTGATTTCTCAGTAATAATGGCAGATGCACCTTTTCTGATAACTTCAGGAATGAACTCTGCGCCGTCCACCTTAGCACCTGGAACAGCAAAGTAAAGTCCGCCATCTGTGACCTTTCTGGAATCATTTGTTATATCTGTAATCTCTGTGCTTACATCCCCGCATATAACTTCATATTTTAAGTCTCTTAATAGTTTTTCTAAAGTCATAACCCCACTTCTCCTTCTCGAAAAGAAAGCGAACATAAAAATGTTCGCTTTTTTTACAGTAACTTATTATTCATCGTCTCCAACGATCTTAATCTTGCCTTCGTATAACTCTTCTACTGCAACTGACAGCGGCTTCTTGCCTTCTGTTCCATCAATGAATGGCTCATCTCCAGCGATAAGCTGTCTTGCTCTCTTTGCAGTTGCAAGCACTATTGAATAACGACTCTGAACTACTGGCTGCTCTCCTGGTTCTACACCTTCGTTTGCAACCTCCATTAGATCACTATATGATGGATGTATCATATTATCTTCCTCCTAATTTATCCCGAGCAAAATGTCTCTAATTGCTCAAACCTAACTTGTATTATCTCAATAAATACTGCTATTTGTCAAGAGATTCCAGCTGATTCTTAATATCGATTAGGAACTCAGTAACATTTTCCTTCTTGCAGGACTCGCTTACAACAATGGAATTAACCGCATCAACGCAGGTATCAAGATCATCATTTACTACGATGAATTCATAGGATTCCATAGATGTAGCCTCTTCTGCAGCTCTTGCAAGACGCTTGTTTATCACATCCTGAGTCTCAGTTCCTCTGTTTGTAAGTCTTTCTCTGAGAGTAGGAACATCCTTTGTTGTAATAAAGATGAGGATTGCATTTGGATACTGGGACTTAACATTCATAGCACCCTGAACCTCAATCTCAAGAATAACATTCTTGCCAGCGGCCATCTCTTCCTCTACGAACTTTCTAGGAGTTCCATAGAAATTGTCTACATACTGAGCCCATTCAATCAGTCCATTATAATCAATAAGTGATCTGAACTCAGCCTCAGACTTGAAATAATAATCCTTTCCATCCACCTCGCCCTCACGTGGTTGACGTGTCGTGGCAGAAATAGAAAGACTATAGTCATACTTCTCAACCAGCTTCTTAACAACGGTACCCTTACCTGCACCTGAGAATCCTGATATTACAATTAATTTACCCTTACTCATATATTCATCCTCCTAAATAAGTCAATGAGATCTGGTCCCAGTGACTTATTCTAAGTTCTGTATTTGTTCACGTACCTTCTCGATACATGTCTTCATATCGATTCCGATATCTGTTACTGACAATGTATCTGACTTTGAGAGTGTTGTGTTAGCTTCACGGTTCATTTCCTGTACTATGAAGTCCAGACGACGTCCAATAGAATTGTTCTTTCCTTCTCCACTTTCATCATCTGAGTTAGCAAGCATATCTCGAACCGCAGCTATGTGGCTGTGAAGTCTTACAAGCTCTTCGTCTACTGCAACTCTATCTGCATAAATTGTAACTTCCTGCACAATACGATTTTCATCAATATTAGCTGTCTCAAGAAGATTTGAAACCTTCTCAGTAAGCTTAGCCTGATATTCTTCTATGATCTTTGGAGCCAGCTCATCAACCTTGCATGTAAGGCTCTCAAGCTCATCCATCTTTTCCAGAAGATCCTTTGTAAGGTTAGCACCTTCCTTAGCTCTTGACTCCTTAAACTGCTTTCCAGCCTCATCCAGAACCTTCTCGATTATCTGATATTCTTCATCTTCTACGAAATAGTTTTCTTCAATTGTGAAGACATCTGGATATCTGGCTATAACTGTTGGCTTGTAATCCTCCGTTAAGCCAAATTCCTCTTCCATTGTTTTAAAATGCGCCATGTACTGATCAAGTACATCTTTATTATATTTAACAACTGCTCCGGCACTCTGAAGACTGCTGTATGTGATAAATACATCTACCTTACCACGCTCTACGTAGAGCTTCAGTCTCTTTCTAATCTCCGGTTCAAATCTGCTGATACTACGAGGAAGCTTAACGCTTATATCGCAATATCTGTGATTAACGGATTTCATTTCGATAACTACTCGTCTGTTCTCGTCAGAATACTCGCTTCTGCCGAAGCCTGTCATACTATAAACCATTTCTATTTTCTCTTTCTATATTCCTTTATTTCGTCACTCAACTCGGTAACGATAAATTATTCACTTAAAACCACTAACTATTATAATCTAAAATAATCTAACGCTTATTGCTGCGTCTCCAGATCATGCGTTTCTCAGCTTCTTTTATAAGCTCGTCCCTGAAATCCGGATGAGCAATGGAAATGAGATCCTCAGCTCTTTCCCATGTGGATTTACCTTCAAGGTTAACCACTCCAAATTCAGTAGCTATAAAATAAACCTGACTTCTTGGAGATGTAATTATATCTCCATTAAACTGTGGTGTAATACATGACTGGTATGTACCATCCTTCTCTTTAAAACGGGATGCCATACAAATAAATGCCTTTCCACCTCTGGATGCACTGGCACCGGTAAGGAAATCCAGCTGCCCACCGGTACCGCTTATCTGTCGTCCACCAAAGCTCTCGGATGCCACCTGCCCATAAAGATCCACAGCAACGCAGCCATTTATTGAAACCATATTATCAATCTGAGCGATGATAAATGGTCTGTTAACATATTCAAGCGGAAATGCGGCAACACTTGGATTATCATCCAGCCATTCATAAAGGTCCGTAGAACCTACCGCACAACCAAAAACGCCTTTACCCTTATCTATATTCTTGAGCCTGTTTGTCAGCTTTCCGGATCTATAAAGCTCCAGATAAGCATCTGTACAAAGCTCCGTATGCATTCCAAGGTCTTTAACATCTGACTCAGAAATCAGAGCACCGACTGCATTTGGAATACTACCAATTCCCAGCTGAAGAGTTGCACCATCAACTATATAAGGGATAATGTGATCTGCAATCTGCCAATCAATATCTCTTGGCTGTACAGGAAGCAGATTCTTAAATGGCTCATGCTCTCCTTCAACTATATAATCAATATCTGAAATGTGAATGCATTCATCATAGCCACCATGAATCTTTGGCATATTTTCATTCACTTCAACGATTACAATGTCAGCCTTCTGGCAAATAGGACCAGCCACGCCGGTATTAACCGAAAAGTTGAAATAGCCATGTTTATCCATAGGAGCAACACTGACCATTACAACATTTACATCTATAAAGAATTCATAATAAGCTGCATTGTATTGGAACACCATAGGAATGTAGTAACACATACCCTTATCGCAGAGCTTTCTCTCATAGGATGAGCAATGCCAGCTATGATAAACGAAATGCTCTTGTTCAGGATCGCATTCTGCTACTTCTATAGGTCCAGGAATAAGGTTGCCTCGGATCTTCACATCCTCCAGCTCATCCTTGCGTTTTGCAAGGGCTTTATCGAGAAGAACAGGCATGCCAAGAGAGCTGGTGTAATCAACCCAATCACCACTCTTAACTACGCTAACCGCCTCCTCTGGAGTCCTCAGCTTATCCTTATATTCTCTGCTGTAATCAATTAACATTAACCTTCTCCTAAAATGTCTCTTATGAAATCAGCTTTAGGTATTGGCTTTGAGAAGTAGAAGCCCTGCTGATAATCCACCCCTAGACTCTCCAGCAGTTTGATCTGGCTTTCGGTTTCAACACCTTCAACCACTATCTTCTTCTTCATCTGCCTTATCATATTAATACTATTTGTAAGAATAGTCATTCCAAGCTCACCCTTTTCGGCTGCCCAGAGAATACTCTTATCTATCTTAACCACATCGAAATCAAGCGAGAAAATGGACTGGATATTTGAATAACCTGTACCATAATCATCCATCGCAAACTGATAGCCACTGGATTTAAGCTCTTTGATTATCTCGCCAAGCTTTTGATAATCATCAGCGCCTACAGACTCTGTGATTTCAAATGTAATCATACTCTTTTTTATATCATATTTCTCTACTATCTTGTTGATCCTGTCAACAAAGCCTTTCTGCATGCACTGGATCATGGAGAGATTAACATTAAGAGTCTGCATACCCTTTCTTTCAGGAAGTCCGCTCTCAACGAATTCACAAACTCTTCCAAGCACCATGTCATCCACTTCATCAATGAGACCCATCTGCTCTGTTACAGGAATAAATTCATCCGGATAAACCTCTCCCAGAACAGAATCATGAAGTCTGAGGAGCGCCTCAGCTCCATAAAGCTTCTTCGTATGAAGGTCATAAACAGGCTGATAATAAACCTCAAACTCATCTTCTAAAAGTCCACGGCGGATGGCATTTTCCACCTCAGTTCTTCTAAGCAGATAGTTCAGATCCGGACCTTGAAGAACCTGTTTATCAAGCTTTTTAGGAAGTGGACTGTCTATGAAGAAGAATACATCTTCTACAGTCTCGAAGGTTTCAGGCATGTTAGCCTTAAGAATAATTGGATTGAGAGAGAACTTTGTCTTTCCAATATCCCAATTGCCTTTAAACCTCTCAAGTATATCCTCTATCAATTCATCTGCTTCTGCAGATGCTTCAAACTTTTCGAATATTTTTCTGAATTTGTGACTTTCTGCATTATTATCAGCATCAAGAAGAATAATAAACTGGCTAGGATCTATATTATAAATATAGTATCTCTGAATCTTAGTCTTAAGGAACTCTGCCACTTCCTTGGTAAGATAATTAATATTTGTAATACCAATACTTCTAAGGCTTGTACTAACATCAATGATTCTTAAACTAATGATATTAATACTATTCTTCAGTTTAAAATTCGAATCCAAATCTATTTCCAGACCGTGCCTGTTATAAATTCCAGTTTCGGGGTCAAGCCTTTCATCCTCGGACTCCATAAGGAGCATAATACCCAAAAGGCCAAGAGCTTCAGCGAAAAGCTCACATCTGATATTCTTATATACAAACTGAACAGCCAGTCCTATAAGTACAACTCCAAGGAAACAAATGAGGGACAGTCTTTTTCTCATTGTCATAGCAAACCAATATCTGAAAATGCATACCGTCGCTAAAAAAATGAAGATAGCCGCAAAGAAATAAATAACATATTCTCCCCAGTTTCTCTGGAAATCTCCATTACTGTCATGATAATACAATACACTTGTAAATGGGTCAGATAATATCAGGAGCTCCATTACAAATATCGGAACCATAATTAGCGTAATATGAAAATCGGAAACCTTTTTAATTGCATCCGAAAGACATAGAACATATATCAAAAATACTGGAGCAATAAGAGAATGGAAGACAAAATAAAGCATGTGGCAAATATCGTCCACCATAAGAGCTGCATTTGATTCAAGAATATGAGGTCTTGCAAATTCACCAACAATCTCTGTTAATGAATTAAACATAATGATGGAAACAAGAGAAATAAAAACGATATTATGAACCCTGTCAGTACGTTTTTGGATAAAAGATTGCATCAAAATAGTAAATGACACAAGAAACGCCACCGAATAAAACGCCATATGAAATTCATTTATATTTCCATGCATCCCCTATTAATCCCTTTACTACTACTGATCATCCACTTGCTGAACCCCTGTTTTCTTAGGTTCAGCCATCATCGAATAATTCGTATGATAAATTACATATCCTGGTTTTGCCTGAGGCGGTTTCTTTAGATTCTTCCTTTCGGTATAATCTATCTCCACCTTTGGTGCATCGTTCCCGCTGGAGTAAAATGCAGCCAGCGACGCCGCTTCATCGAATACACTATCAGGCACATCATCAAAACTTTTATCATCAGTTTTAAGTTTCACTATTACATGTGAGCCCGGCATTTGCTTGGCGTGGAACCATATATCTTTTCCCACTGCCAGACCAAATGTAAGCTCATCATTTTGTATATTGTTCTTACCTACAAATATATCATATCCTGCAGAAGATAAAAAGTGGAGAGGCTTACCTGCCGCCTCTTTTCTGGCACCCTTTTCTCTTCCCTTTTTCTTAAGAACCTCAGCCGCCTCCAGTTCCTTTCTAATCTGGACTATATCGCCGTCCGTCTCCGCCATATCCAGAGAATGCTTTGCAGACATCAGATAATCAAGCTCTTCCTTTGTCTGTTTCAGGAAATCTGTAAGAGCCTCGTAAGTCCTTTTCTTTTTATTATATTTAGCAAAATATTTCTGAGCATTTTCCTGAGGTGTAAGTGTTGAATCTATAGGAATCTCCACCTCAGTATTATCATAATAATTGGTGCATTTCAAAACCGTATCATCAGCGCCCAGCTCATATCCATAGGTATTGATAAGCTCTCCATAAACTCTGAGCTTATCTCTATCTTCCGTACTCTTTAGCTGTTCTCTCTGAAGATCATATTTCTTAGCAGTCCTTGCAATCACGGTCTGAAGATGCTTTCTCATGTCGCTGGATTTTGACCTGATATTAATCCTCTTCTCTTTATTACTGTAGAAATCTACAAGGAGCTTTGACATACTGCCTTCACAGTCGCCAACTGCAATATAATCCTTTGGAATTCCTTCCGCATCCAGAATAAGCGTTGGATGAAAGTTCCCATTTTTAATGTCATCTATTACAGCAATGAGCACATCAAAAAGCCTGTCTTTTTCTTCAACGGTTATATCTTCAAAACTCTTTCTGCCATCCACTCCGGCTCTTGCCACAATCTGTTCAGATGTGGATTTAGAAAACCCAGAAAGACTTGTAAAGATAGCTTTGGGTATAGGCATATTCTTGGATACCAGATGCTTTTCAAAAGCATACCTGTCAAAGCCGCATAGAACATTTATCTTACCCTGAGAATCCGGAGTTTCATACTCCTTTCCAGGATAAAGAATTCTCACGTTGCTATCATCATCTTTTGAAATCGCATCACTAAGATCTGGCATTACACGCCTAATGCAATCGAGAATAATAAGCTTTTCATCCGTTAAGATGATATTGCTCTGCCTTCCCATTATTTCAACAATGAGATGTCTCTCGGAGATATCTCCCATCTCATCCATATGTTCAAAAACAAAATCAAAAATTCTGTCAAACCCAGGCTGATTAATTGCCACCAGCCTTCCGTTAGATATATGCTTTCTTAGCAGCATACAAAAGGCTGGAGCCTGCATTGGTGCCTGAGGAAGTGTTTCTGCTATATAAACTATTGGTAACGAAGCATTTACAGATAGATAAATCTTAGTCTGTCCTTTAAACCCTTTCACTGTAAGTGTTATGGTATCAGGGGATGGCTGCTGCACTTTTACAACCCTGCCACCCAGACATGCCGTTTTAATCTCATCTATAACACTGCTTATTACTATTCCATCGTAAGCCATACAAAACTCCAAGCTGATTAGTTAAATAAGGGATGGTCCATTCTAAGACGAAACTGAACCATCCCAAATATAAGTCTTTATTAGATCTCAGAATAAAGCTGTTCGTAAATCTTTGCACTCTGATCCCAGCTATAATCCTGCTCCATTGCTCTCTTCATCATTCCCTGCCATGCAGCCTTATCATCGAAGAATACATGTTTAGAATAATTAATAGTGTTCAGGAGTTCTCTTGCATCATAGTTAGCAAAGCTGAAGCCTGTTCCTGTTCCGTCATATTCATTATATGGCTGTACAGTATCCTTAAGACCACCTGTCTCACGAACTATTGGAAGCGCGCCATACTTAAGAGCCATCAGCTGTGTGAGTCCACAAGGCTCAAACCTTGAAGGAACGAGTATAGCATCACAACCTGCGTAGATCTTATGAGATAGCTCATCACTGAAATAAATGTTTGCTGAAAGCTTAGCTGGGTGGAAGCCCTGATAGTATTTGAACATTTCTTCGTATCTTCTATCACCAGTTCCAAGAACAACCAGCTGAGTTCCATCAGTCATGATGTCATTCATAATGTGATCTATAAGGTCGAGACCCTTCTGGTCTGTAAGTCTGGATACAATACCCAGCATATAAGCATTTTCATCTTCAGGAAGACCAAGCTCCTTTTGAAGTGCAAGCTTATTCTTAACCTTATTCTTTTTGTAATTTCTTGTAGTATATTTACATGCTATCTTTTCATCCTTAGCCGGATTAAAGATATCATAATCAATACCATTTACAATTCCCCAGAGGCTCTGCCAACGTGCCTGAAGAAGTCCATCAAGACCTTCTCCGAAGTATGGTGTCTGAATCTCATGAGCATATGTATTCGAAACTGTTGTAATCTTATCTGCATAAACAAGTCCGCCCTTAAGCATGCTTGCGTCCTTGTTCATCTCCAGCTTATCAGGTGTGAACAGGTCACTTGGAAGTCCTGAGTAATCCTGAATAGTCTTGATGTCCCAACGTCCCTGGAACTGAAGATTATGGATTGTCATTATAGACTTAATGCCCTGATAAAATGGATTGCTGGCAAACAGAGTCTTAAGATATACAGGAACAAGTCCTGCCTGCCAGTCATGACAATGGATGATATCCGGTCTGAAGCCAATGCTTGGAAGAATTGAAAGTGCTGCTTTACAGAAGAAGCAATACTTCTCAATATCCCACTTAACATCGCCATAGATATTAAATCCATTGAAGTAATATTCATTATCAATGAAATATACTGGAACACCTTCATATTCCATATACATTACACCAACATACTGTTGCTTCCAGCCAATATCCATATGAAAGTGTGTAAGATACTTCATATTCTTCTTATATTTTTCTGGAAGGCACATGTAATTTGGTAAGATGATGCGTACATCATACTCATTTCTATTAAACTTTTTTGGAAGTGTTCCAACTACATCTGCAAGACCCCCCGTCTTGATAAAAGGAACGCATTCCGATGCAATATATGCTACTCTTTTCATATTCAGGTCCTCCATAAGTTAATAAAATACCTATGTTTTATTATATCAAAATAAGCTGATTTTGGATATTACTTATTTAGTTTGATTTCAAGAAATTTCTGTATAAGTTCAACGCATCCGCTTATTCCATATTTGGATGTATCCAGGGAAAGATCATAGTTCTTAATATCTGTCCATTCACATCCTGTGTACTTGAAATAATAGTCTGCTTTTCTCTCGTCTACCTTAGCCAGATAGTTGCGGAGTTCCATCTCAGGCATATAATGTCTGGAGGAAGCACGTTTTAACTTAAAACCAATTGGTGCATGAACAAAAACATGTATTGCATTCGGATTATCCTTAAGAATGTAATTGGCACATCTACCAACTATAATACATGACTCACGGTGAGCCAGCTCTGTGATGATCTCTGACTGGTAATCATAAATATTTCTGATGTATACCATGTCATCATCTTCAAACTTTGTTGTAAGGAAATCATCCACCTCCGGTGTTGGAAGTGGTTCAGTATAAACTGATTTTGCAACATCGAAAAGAGAGGTGTTCTCTATCATTGCATCATGTGCTACTGCATCGTCCTTCATGTTCTCGTTTTTTGATACAAGTCTGAACATCTCACTGTTATAACAGTTTACGCCCAGTGCTTCAGCTAGTCTGGTACCTATCTTCTGACCACCGGAACAATATTCTCTAGCAATTGTTATAACGAATTTCTCCATACACTTTCCCCTTTTTCATACATATCTACTGTGAATAGTAATCCATTAACCAACGTTGGTATATACGTCTTGTACGTCATCATCTGCGTCGAGCAGGTCGAGGATGCGGTCCAGGTTCTTCTGTGTCTCCTCATCTGTAACTTCTACATAATTCTGAGGAATCATTGTAACCTCAGCAGATGCCATCTTAAGACCTTCTTTATCGAGCGCATCTCTTACAGCAGAAAAATCATTTGGTGCTGTAATGATCTCGAATGAATCTTCCTCTTCTGAGAAGTCCTCAGCTCCTGCATCAAGTGCAATCATCATAAGGTCATCAGCTTCCATTTCTGTATCTTCTTTAGCTATAATGATCTGTCCCTTTTCATCAAACATATATGAAACGCATCCTGTAACTCCAATGCTTCCGCCACCTTTTGTGAATGCACTTCTTACATTACCAGCAGTTCTATTATTGTTATCTGTAAGGCACTTAACAATGATAGCAATTCCACCAGGTCCATAACCCTCATATGTGTTGTATGAATAGTTTACGTTCTCAAGATCTCCGGCAGCCTTCTTAATACCTCTTTCAATAGTATCGTTAGGCATGTTGTTTGCCTTAGCCTTTGCTATAACATCACGGAGTCTTGCATTGTTATCTGGGTTTGGGCCTCCCTCTTTAACTGCTACCGCGATTTCTCTTCCGATTACTGTAAAGGCCTTTCCCTTAGCAGCATCGTTCTTTTCTTTCTTAGCTCTGATATTCGCAAATTTTGAATGTCCTGACATTTTTATTTTTCCTCTTTCTTTTATATTACTTATTCAGATTCCTTATCATTTGACTCTGAATCTTTTATTTTTGTTATTTTCACGGACTTTATAAGCATGTCCTCTATCTCAAGTGACTCAAAGGAAAATCCTCCGTAATCAATCTTGATATTACCTTCGTCCTTTGGAAATCCTCCAAGCTTATAAAGAAGGAATCCATTTAGTGTTTCTATATCAGTATCTGGAAATTCCAGTCCCTCTATCTCGTCTTCGAGGTCATGGAGCTTTATCATTCCATCAACTACATATTCATCCTCTGAGGCTTCTTTTACCTCTTCTGTTTCATAATCATGCTCATCCCAGATGTTTCCAACAATCTCTTCCAAAACATCCTCAAGAGTAACTATTCCTTCTGTCTGACCATACTCATCAAGCACAATAGCCATATGCGTCTTTTCTTTCTGCATATTCTTGAGAAGCTTTAAAATGTCATAGGTCGGATGAATGAACATAGCATGATCTGTTATATTCATAACCTTGGTCTCTTTATCCTTCAGATAAACTCTCGTCATATCCTTAAGATGAAGAACACCAACTATATTATCTATATCCTCTTCGTAAACAGGGTACCTGGAAAATCCACTCTCCAGACATTTCTGAAGAACATCTTCTACCTTTTCATCTTTATCTACAGCAAAGATCTTATTTCGGCTGGTCATAACATCCCTGACAACCTTGTCATCCAGATCAAGAATGTTAGAAATCATCTCAACCTCATCCTCCTGGATGAAGCCAGATTTCTGACCTTCTTCCACCATAGATAGAATCTCTTCTTCTACCTGTTCTTCGTCTTTTTTCTTAAACATAAATCTCCTAAATCAAAAGTTTTCGTAACTATATTATTTTACCATAATCTATTCATTTAATCGAGAAGTGTTGATCAAAAAATACTATACCAGATAATTAAGTACTGACTCTTCTTTTTGATTCTTTATATAAACCCTTGGAACACGTCTGCTTATATTACAAACTTCCTCGTAATTAAAGCTGTTTGCAGGTTCTGCTACCTCTTCAACCGAAATAGTCTTATCCCCCTGTGTTCCAAACAGAACAACCTCGTCATCAACCTTTACTGTTTTACCTGACTTATCAATCTCAGTAACATCAACCATAATCTGATCCATACAAACCCGACCAAGTATTGGTGCATATTCTCCATTGATAAGTACTCTTCCCTTATTCGAAAGCGCTCTAGGATAACCATCCGCATATCCCACTGAAACAGTGGCAACTCTTGTATCCTTTTCAGTCACATATGTCCATCCATATCCAATGCCTCGACCAGCTGGAAGAGTCTTAATATGAATAACCTTAGCCTTTAATGTCATGGCTGGTTTAAGAACAACTCTCTTATCTATTTCCTCTGAAGGATAGAGCCCGTAGATAACTATTCCGAGTCTCACCATATCGTAACCTTCAGAATGTATTTCCATAGCGCCAGCACTATTATCTATATGCTTTATCTTAAACTCGGCACCACGCTTTTCCATTTCAGTAACAAACCAGGTGAAGTTTTTATACTGCTTCTCAGCATCGCCTTTATCCATATAATCAGCCTTAGCATAGTGAGTGAAAATGCCCTCTACATCAAGGCCTTCCATATTATAAATTTCAAATGCGTCCTTAACGCCATCTTCATCACATTGGAAACCTATACGGCTCATACCACTATCAACTTTTATATGAACCTTAGCTTTCTTACCCTGCGACACAGCCTTTTCAGAAAGGACTTTCATTTCCTCTACATCGTATACTGCAAGAGTAATATCATTTGTAATTGCTCTTTCAAAATCTTCCACGTCAGTATATCCAAGGATGAGGATAGGAGTTTTCACTCCCTCGTTTCTAAGTTCCACTGCCTCATCCATAGTAGCAACTGCATAGTAATCTGCAATATCTCCAAACTCTTTTGCCAGCTTAACTGAACCATGCCCATAGGCATCTGCCTTTATAACCAGACATACCTTTTTATCTGGAGTATTAAGATTTTTTACAGTCTCTATATTATATCTTATAGCATCTAAATCTATATCTGCTTCAACTCTTCTGTAACTCATTAGATTTCCTCGATCATTTTATACAATGTAACCATAGCGGCCAACCTTCATTATACCAAAAAAAGCTAAGGTTTAAAAGCATTCCGGTATAGCTTCTATGATATCTCTGGCTATCATTGATCTTTCGCCAACTTTGTCTCTCGCTATGTCCCCAGCTCTTCCATGCAAAGAAACTGCAGCAATAACTGTATCACTTGTAGAAACCTCTCCGCTTTTGCTTTGAGCCAATAGCCCCGCTATCATACCAGCCAGAACATCTCCAGAGCCACCTTTAGACATGCCGGAGTTTCCAGTAGTATTTATATATAGCGAAGCTTCTCTTAAATAACCAGATGTTTCTTTCGTCTTATCATCAAATGTATAGGCCACAACAGTTCGTGCATCCTTTAGTACTGTTATAATGCCATTATTATATGACAGGTTATAAACCTGACTCTTTCTATAATCTTTTAAGAAATCAATCTCAGACTTAAACCCAAGATTTTCGATCATAAAATCATATGTCTTTTTATCATATCCAGCTCTTACTATTCTGAGCATTTCCATCATATGTGGTGTTATGATGACATTTCCAATACCAACCTTCTGAGTAAATACATTAAACCAATTAGATGGATTATCCATTGAAATGATATTAAGTGCATCTGCATCAAGTATCAGTTTTTGACCTGATGATAAGGAATCCGAAAGGATTCTCATCAGCTTTTGAGATACCTTACCTGTTCCAAGACCTGGTCCCGCTAAAACTATGTCAGCCCACTTTATGGAATCTATGAACTCCTGACTAAAACTCCTACCAAGCTTATCTGTATCATAGGTTAGCATCATAGCTTCCGGAAGCTTATCACATAGAACATCTCTATTTCTAATATCTGTAACAACCTTCACAAGTCCTGCGCCAACTCTATATGCCGCTTCAGCTGCCATATAGACCGCGCCGTATATCTCCTTAGAGCCAGCAATTATAAGCACTTTTCCATAAGTACCCTTGTTTGAATCAGCCTTCCGTTCAGGGATAAGACCGTTGATTTCTTCCGGATCATATTCATGACATACATATATATTGTCAGCATAATTTCTGTTTGTATTTGGGTCTTTATCATCTATCATAAAGACCTGCTCTTCTCCTAGCACCCTTGCCATCTCAGAAACATTCTCTGGAACATATAATCCTATATGTTCACACTTTATATTTCCCGAAAACTGACGACCTTCGTTCAGGAGCATTCCGTATTTAGTAAATTCAAAAGTAACCGTCATATCGCACTTAACAGCAGCGCCTAGTATGTGGCCTGTATCAGCACTTATTCCACTAGGAATATCAACACCTACTACAAATGGCACATTCTCTTTCTCACCGTTCTGATTCAGTTCTTTTGCTCCATTTATGGCTTCGACCACATCCCGCTGAACTCCCGTCACATCTCTTGTAAGTCCAACTCCGAAAATGCCATCTATAATAACATCGTAGTCTGCCACTTCCTCTAAATGCGATTTTAAATCTATAAACTTAACACCGCGTTCTTTGGCTTTCTCTATCTCTATCTTATAAGAATCAGTTTTCCTGCTGATTCCGTTAATCTCATAAATAAAAGTATCGTAGCCCTTCTCCTTCAGCATCCAGGCAGCCGCTACTGCATCACCGCCATTGTTTCCACTTTCTACTACAGAAAGAATCTTCACTTCAGATTTATCTAAAGGAGCTTTTCCTTTTTCATCTAAAAAAATCGCACTATGAATGGCATCTGCAAGCTTTGAAGCTGCAGATTCCATAAGTGCGATTCCGTTAATTCCCAGCTTTTCCTGGGTATATTTATCTATTGCCTGTGCCTGTTTTCCTGTTGGATAGTATTTCATCTTAAAGTTTTCCTAAAGAATATATACGATTGATATCACCTGAGAATACATCATATGGCCAGTACTTACAGCTACGCTCATAAGAACCCGGGTCATTAACCATGAAGCCATTCTCGTTATAACCATAAATCACTATGAAGTGTCCGGCGCCAGAGTGAGTAAAGTTACCGTAGTGCACACTAAGCACCAGCATTTCACCGTTATCTATATGGGCTTTCATCTCAGCCTCATTGTTTGAAATTTCATTGCAATAGAGGCCAAAATCTGAACATCCCTGAGTAAAGAGTGCATGGGATGTACCAGCTCCCTTTACATAGTAATTATGATTCATACTGTATGTCGCTACCAGAGGTGGCGATGCATTTGTTATATCAGTAAGTGCTGTGATTACCATCGCGAAACATGTAGGTCCGCAGGCAGATGACTTCATAGTACCTGTACCATAAGGATAGCTTGCCCATCTGGAGTCATACTGAAGAAACAGTGGATGGTCAGCAGCAAGCTCAGCTTCAGTAAGTGTAAGAACATAGTCTCCATCAAAAGAAACCTGGTTCATACTGGAAACAACTTCAATACCATTGTAATTGATGGCATTGTTATTCTTCCAAGCCTCTTCTTCAGCTGCAGCTATAATGGCCTCTTCCTCATCGGAAAGGTCTCCATCATAAGTTACATCCGGCGCATCCTCTTCAGCATCACCGATCATATCATCATATTCTTCATCATCAGGTGCCAGCTCTGGTATTTCAGTAGTAACCTCTAACACCTCACGAGTAGACTGTGATTTCTGGTACTCAGCAAGAAGCATCTGATTTATCTCTTCTTCTTTAGAAATCTGAGACTCTGTTGTTGGTTCCTCATGCTTACCAATCTGTCCATCCCATACAAGAGACACCACAAAAACGGCCACTAAAAGCACCGGAAGGACAACAAATATTAAGATTACTTTCTTCTTAGCACTCAAAGAAGTCTCCTCTTTCTAAGTTTGTAATATTAATCGTGAAGTTTTCTCTTATCAACAACTCTTACAGCCTTGCCTTCGCTTCTAACAATTGACTTAGGAGGAAGGAGATGCATCTTAGGTCTAATGCCAAGCATCTGAACCATAGCGCCTGTAAGAGACTTTCTAGCCTTCTCCTGATCCTCATCTTCCTTCATCTGTTTGAACTGCTCTTCAGAAAGCTCTACGTTTATATCGAATGTATCTTCACTACCAATACGATCAACCATTATCTGATAGTTTGGTGTATATCCACACTTAAGGAGAACTGTCTCTATCTGTGATGGGAATACATTTACACCACGGATGATCATCATATCATCTGAACGTCCCTTTGGCTTACACATCTTGATGTGTGTACGTCCACATGAGCACTGCTCTCTCTTTAGAACTACAAGATCTCTTGTTCTATATCTGAGAAGCGGAAATGCTTCCTTATCGAGAGATGTGAATACAAGCTCACCCTCTGTTCCCTCAGGAAGAACCTCTCCTGTATCTGGATCAATAACCTCTGCATAGAAGTGATCCTCATTTATATGCATTCCTGTCTGTGCTTCACACTCAAATGAAACACCAGGTCCACTTATCTCTGTAAGCCCATAAATATCATAAGCTTTAATACCAAGACTCTGCTCGATGTTCTGTCTCATCTCCTCTGTCCATGGCTCAGCTCCGAAAATACCAGCCTTGAGGTTAATATCATCTGCAGTCATACCCATCTCGTGAAGCTTCTCTCCAATGTAAGCCGCATAAGAAGGTGTACAGCAAAGGATTGTTGAATTAAGATCCTTCATAAACTGAATCTGTCTCTCTGTATTACCAGATGACATTGGGATTGTAAGACATCCAACCTTGTGAGAACCATCATGAAGTCCTGCACCACCTGTGAAAAGTCCATAACCATAAGCTACCTGAACAACATCCTTTTCGGAACCCCCAGCTGCTACAATAGCTCTGGCACAGCATTCTGCCCACAGATCTATATCATTCTGTGTATAGAACGCAACTACTCTTCTACCAGTTGTACCACTGGTTGAATGAATACGAACGCAGTCCTTTACTGGTCTGCAAAGCAGTCCATAAGGGTATGCCTCTCTAAGATCATTTTTTGTAAGGAATGGAAGCTTGCTTATATCCTCCATACACTTTACGTCTTCAGGCTTTACACCCTTTTCATCCATAAGATTACGGTAGTACTCATTATTCTCATATACATACTTAACCTGTTTTAAAAACTTTTCTTCCTGAAGAGCCTTAATCTGCTCTACTGGCATTGTCTCTATCTCTTCCTGAAAATACATTTTCTTTGCCATCTTAATAAAACCTCCGATCTGGCATTTATTCCCCATATAACAAATAAATCAGGGTGATTGTAACTAGACAACCACCCTGCATTTTAACACATATTCAGCTTAAATAAAAGAAATTCTATAAATCCATACTTCTTGCTGGAACACCCTCAAACTTAATGTCATCAAGGTAATCAATATGATCAGGAAACTGTTCCCTCTCAGGCGGAAATTGCATGTAATCTCCATAGTAGCTTCTAAGAGAAGCATCATAACCTGCAGGTGCAAAGAATTTCCTATCTCTTATAGGAAGCTCAACCTTCTTTTTATACCATTCCTTCTTGTAAACGCTATCAGAAATATATGTAGCTGATACGTTAGAAAGAACGTAATATTTGCACTTTTTATTCTTATTATACATTTGAGAAACCTTTTCATACCAGGCAAAAAGCCTTTTTAATGGAATAAAAATACCAATACGACATAAGATATATACAGCAAATCTTGCAAAAGGATTGGCTGGAACATCATATGTCAGATTATATCTCCTACTTGTTCCAAATACATACAACAATTTCAAGTAAAAAATATGGAGTTTTCCTCTTATGCCGCCAGGATTATTATCCATTACAAAGAGATCCATAAAGAGGTGATCACAGTTATTATGATCATAAAACCTTGCTTCTCTATCATCCTTCTTTATTGAAACTCTTTCATCTATCATTCTTGTAGTATAATCCCAGAAGTATCCATCCTTACCATCTGGTATATGAACTCTGTATGGCGCAAGCTCATCCTTATGAGCCAAGAGCTTCTCAAAATCTTTTCTCTTGAAATAGATATCAATATCATCATCCCAAGGAATGAAATCCTTATGTCTTGCAGCACCAATAAGAGTACCTGCTTCCATAAAATAAGTTATATTATTCTTCCTACAAACATCATCTAGTTTGCAGAGCATTTCATATTCATAATCGTGAATCTTATCAACTATTTTTTGATCCTGTACTTTCATAAATACCTCGCTTGTTTTTTAGACTCATCAATTTTCTCATAATGATTTCTTTCAACAAAAGAAATATAACAGATTATCAAGAATAATGCGAGAAGTATTTCAATATTTAGAAATACTCCTCGCATATATTTTCACTTTATATACTTATAAAAGACTAAACTATTTCTCCGCTTCTTTATCAGCTGATTCTTCAGTCTTTTTCACTCTAAGTTCTCTCTCTTCGTTCTCGAGAACATCTTCATCTATCTCAACTTCATCAAAGAATTCAGCTGGGTCCTCATTGTTATCGATATATTTACGAGCATCCTTTATGAAGCTGGCAATTATCAGGATAATAACTATACCAACTGGGAATGCAGCTATGATAGAAACTGACTGAATGTTGTTCATACTACTCTCACTAAAGATCAGTGCGATTGGGAGAAGTATAAGAAGCATTGCCCAGAACAGCTTCATCTTCTTAGATGCCATTTCATTACCCTTCATGTTCTTATATGAATATGAAGATGCAACAAGTGTGATTGAATCAAATGATGTAGCATAGAATGCAACCATTGAAAGAATCAGAACAACAAGTACAAACTGATAACATGGAATAGTCTTGATTATATCAATGATAACTGCATAAAGGTCATAACCATTTGCCTCATAAGCTCCGATTGCATCGAACTTTCCTGTAAGCTGGAGGTTAAGTCCATAGTTACCAAGTATGATGAATGAAATAAGTGTTGAGAAAAGACCAAATACGTATGTACCAAGAATTACCTGCTTAACTGTACGTCCTCTTGAGATGTTACCCATGAAGAATGGAGCTGCAACGCACCATACTAACCAGTAAGCCCAATAATACATTGTCCAGTTCTGAGGGAAACCATTCTCTCTAAGTGAATCTGTGTAAGTACTAAGAACTGGGAAGTTCTGTACCATAAGTCCAAGCTCTGAGAAACCACTTTCAAAGATATATACTGCCTTTCCACTTGAAAGAAGTACATATAAAAGAAGTGTACCAAACAGGAACATACATATCTTAGAAAGGTTATTTACACCCTTCATACCAATCATAACTGATGTTGTATAAGTTGCACATGTAACAAGAAGAATTGCGATTGTTACCCACTTTGTATATTCAATACCAAAAAGTGTTGTGAGTGCATTTCCAAGAAGTGGTGTAGCTACACTGAATGTTGTAGCTGTACCTGCTATAAGTGCAATAACTGCAAGAATATCAATAGCCTTACCAGCAACACCGTCTGTGTGCTTTCCAAGTATTGGACGGCAAGCCTCACTGTACTTCTGCTTTCTACTACCTCTAACGTGGATCATAAATCCAAAGCATGCTGCAAGTACTGCGTAGAAGCTCCAAACAATTGGTCCCCAGTGGAAAAGAGGCATTGTATTTGCCCAGTCCTTAATAGGTCCCATCTCAGCTACTCTAGGCTCTTCTGCATAATAAACCCATTCACAGAATGAATAGAAAAGAATATCAGCAGCAAGTCCACAACAGAAAACCATCGCTCCCCATGAGAAGAAACCATACTTTGGCTTCTCATCCTTGCCACCAAGGCGAACCTTACCAAGGTCAGAGAATGCAATGTAAAGTGAAACTAAGAAAATGCCAAGTGCAACAATCAGATAGTAGAGACCAAGCTCTGTTCCAAGGAAACTTCTGATTGCAGAAAGAACAGATGTTGAACCATCTGGATTGATAACAAAGATAGCGCATAAAATAATAAGTATGATTAGTGGAATAATCGTTGTAGATGGGTCGATTCTGCGGCCCTTAACTACCTTTGTCTCTTCTTTTTTCTTTGAAGTGTTTTCGTTACTCATAATTTTTCAACCTTCCTTTTATATGAATAAATAACTCACCTTTTAACATGTGGCTTGTAGCCCTCGTAGGACTTATCTGCTGCCACCAGCTCATCAAAGCTGTCTATCTCAACCACATCTCCTCTATTCATCGGAGTAATGCCAAGACTGAATTTATCAAAATGTCTGAACATGGCCACATCATCCCAATAGAGATGTCGGTTGCCTGCATGGTCGAACTCGTATTCAAGATATTTCTTAAGCTTAGTACAATCTTCTTTTGACCATCTTGAAATACTGAAAAGGATCCATCCCTTGTCACCACCTGTTCTACTACAGGAAGTAACTGTACCCTCTTCATCTACCTGCATCAGCCACTCATCTGTTTTTTCCTCAGTCCAGATGGCGCTGTAGCCTGACCTTTCAAAATCAGCATGAAGTATTTTGTTATCGCGAATGACCAGGTCACCATCAAGTATCATACAGTCGCCCTGCTTTAAAATATTCTTTGCAGCATACAGAGATGAGATGTTGTTATACTCTGTATAGAACTGATTTGATATCAAATGGATGTCAGGATATTTATCGTAAAGCTCATGGAACATTTCCATCATATATCCTGTTACTATGTATATTTCATGGATTCCATTTGCCTTAAGACCATCGATGATAGTATCTATCATTCTCACGCCATTAACCTCAACCAAAGGCTTTGGTTTATCAAGTGTGACCGGCGCCAGTCTTTCACCTTTTCCAGCGGCCATTATGATCGCTCTTTTTACTGTATTCATAAATCCTTAAATCCTTTCGGATACAAGTTTAAAGTAATCCTTAGCATATCTATACTGTCTCAGTGAATATTCACCGAAGTCTACACCCAGGCCTCTCTTATATTCACACCAGTTGCTCCACAGAAGACCGCACATTGAAATGTATGCATAAATCCTTGTTCTTATGGACTCATCTGTTTTCTTGCCACCAACAGCAAAGTATGTATCTATCAGATTATCAACCTGTTCCCTGTCATAAAGTGAATAGATAGAGAACATAGCCAGGTCAACATATCTATCCTGCATTCCTGCATATTCCCAATCGATAAGCTGAATGCTTGTCTCTTCTC
Source organism: uncultured Lachnospiraceae bacterium (assembly GCA_902774915.1). Taxonomy (GTDB): domain Bacteria; phylum Bacillota; class Clostridia; order Lachnospirales; family Lachnospiraceae; genus Eubacterium_Q. The sequence goes on from CACYKH010000003.1 coordinate 183,927, forward strand.
CATCCTTCTCGATTATCATAAAGTTATCTGGAACAGCATCGATATGAGTAAGTGTCATTTCAATCTTCTGTCCATCAATGTAATCACGCAGGGAAAGAACATTTTTCTTTGTCTCTTCATAATCGCGATAAACTGAAGCAGCTCCGTTCCAGAGTGATTCGTAATACTCAATATGAGCAAAGATATCAAATGTATGCTTAACGCTGAGCTTCATATCATGGAAGCCTCTCAGCTTCTTCATACACATTTCAAGGTCCCTTTGATCTGTTGGATCGCAGTTTCTTGAATTGTTGATGAAACGAGTTATCTTGTATCCATTCTTAGGATTAAGATAAATGTTATCGTCGCAAACACCTTTTCCTTCAATAGCGCTGTATACATCAGCTTCCATATCTCTATCAATCAGCTGACTTGTACCCTCGCCAGGAATTCTCATTATATATTTTTCATTCTTACAGCTGAAAAGGAATGAACGGTTTGTCATACCCTTTTTAAGAACTGTGATATTCTTTATCTCTGACTTATCAACTCCCAGAACCTCTGCCGCAACACTTATGGTATCGTTCTCAAGGTTTCTGCTTTCAGAATCAAGTTCTCTAAGCTGTTCGTATGTATTTACCTCAGTAGTTTTATTATGAGGAACAACCTTTGCACTCAGGAACATTCTGTCCTTCTTAAAAGCTGCATCCTCCCAGAATCTTTCGTCATAAAGAGGATTCTTATCCATCTCTACAAGCTTTTCACTAAGAGCCTCGGCATCCTCTCCACATACGTAGGAAATACCGATCATTCTGTTACCAATCTTGTCGCTATCATCTCTCTTGCTCTCATCTATAACGCGAACAAGCTCAGCTTTACGGTTTACTCTTATCCAGCTGTCCTCATCCAGGATGTCGCTTACCATGTACCAGGAATAAGCTTCAGATTTTGCAAATGGATTTTCCTCACTCCAGATGTCACAAGGAACAATGTATGTGTTATTAATCTTTCCAGCAGCAAGTGCCAGTGAGTGAAGATTATTCTTTGTAGCGTAATCATTGTTGTAGATCATCTTCACATCATATTTATCAACCAAATAGTCATAAGCTTCCATCATGAAACCAACAACCATTGTGATGTCCTTAATGCCAACTTCATGAAGATGCTCAATTGTTCTCTCAACAAGTGGAACACCATCAACAGTAAGCATACCCTTTGGTGTCTCTGTATTGATAGGAACCATTCTCATGCCGTAGCCTGCCGCAAGAATGATTGCATTCTTTGGACTTGAGGCTTTGATGAAATCCTTCGCCTTTTTTGTAAGTGCCATAGAATCATCTAGCATTTTTTCCTGTATTAATATATTTATGGATTTGTTTACTGAACCTATGGAATAACCCGACTGGTCCATAAGTGTACGTTGATTTGTATAACCGAACTGAGATAGTGTAAGTAGAATATCCTTATCGATTATAGATAGTTTCATATTTACTCGCCTCTCTAGAAATACGTTAAATGTTTCACAAAAGAAAAATCCGTTCTTGTTCACGAAAAATATTTTTCTCGCAACTCAAGAACGGATTATACTCTTATGTTTTGTTCATGTCAATATTAAATTTCATTTTTCGTGAAAGTTCACGAACAAGGTAAATTATGAAACCTTTTCAAACATGTCTTTACTAAGACCACAAACTGGGCATACCCAATCATCTGGGATATCCTCGAATGCTGTTCCAGGAGCGATACCGCTATCTGGATCTCCAACCTCTGGGTCATAAACATAGCCACATGGGCAAGCATATTTATCCATATTTAACTACCTCCTCTGATATGTATACATGATATACAAATTGCTCCATTGCTGAAGCAATTCTCATAACTTATTTTACAATTTTATTGAGGAGGGTGTCAATCAGTCTTTGCGGCAAATCAGGCTTCCACCATCCACATCAATTAGTACATTATCGCCAACCGCAAGCGTGTTGCTAAGTATAGCTCTGGCAACAAGTGTTTCAACATTCTTCTGAAGGAATCTCTTAAGTGGTCTTGCACCATAAACCGGGTCATAACCTCTGTCGATAACGAAGTCTCTTGCAGCATCTGTAAGGCTTATGCTTATCTCCTTCTCTGCCACACGTGAATTCAGATCCTTCATAAGCAGATCAACTATTCCAGAAATATTTTCCTTAGTAAGCGGCTTGAACATAATAATCTCATCAAGTCTGTTCAGGAACTCTGGACGGAAATGCATTCTAAGCATTTCTGTAACCTGCTTCTCAGCATCCTCTTTAATGTTACCGTCATCATCTATTCCTTCCAGCAGGAATTCAGAACCGATATTAGATGTCATTATAAGGATAGTATTCTTAAAATCGACTACATTTCCCTTGGAATCAGTAATACGTCCGTCATCCAGAATCTGAAGCATTATATTGAATACATCCGGATGTGCCTTCTCAACCTCATCGAAAAGAACTACCGAATAAGGACTTCTTCTTACAGCATCTGTAAGCTGACCGCCCTCATCATATCCAACATATCCAGGAGGCGCTCCAATAAGTCTGGAAACACTATGCTTCTCCATATATTCACTCATATCAATACGGATGATATTTGCCTCATTATCAAACAGGGCTTCAGCAAGTGTTTTTGCAAGCTCAGTTTTACCAACACCTGTAGGTCCAAGGAAAAGGAAGGAACCAATAGGTTTTGTAGGATCCTTAATTCCTGCCTTTGATCTTATGATAGCCTCACTTACCAGTGAAACAGCCGTATCCTGACCAACTACTCTCTTATGAAGCTCATCTGCAAGATGAAGAGTTTTATTTCTCTCTGATTCAGAAAGCTTTGATACAGGAATACCAGTCCACTTGGAAATGATCTTTGCTATTTCTTCATCTGTAACATTCTCGTGAAGAAGCTGTCTTTCCTTTACAACTGAGGAATTCTCAAGAGTCTCAAGTTCTTTCTCCAGTTCAGGGATCTTACCATATTGCAGCTCTGCAGCCTTATCATAATTACCCTTTCTCTGAGCAATCTCAAGGTCATCCTTTGCATTTTCAATCTCTTCTCTGAGAGTTCTGACACGCTCAACCTCAGCCTTCTCATTCTCCCAGGTAGCTTTCATGCTATTGGCTTTATCCTTAAGCTCAGCCAGTTCAACCTCTATGCTGGCCAGTCTTTCCTGAGAAAGCCTGTCATCTTCATTCTTAAGAGCTGTAACTTCAATCTCCAGCTGCATAATCTTACGCTCAATCTCGTCCACCTCAGCAGGCATGGAATTAAGCTCAGTCTTTATCATGGCGCAGGCCTCATCCACAAGGTCGATAGCCTTATCCGGCAGGAAACGGTCCGTGATATATCTGTTAGAAAGTGTGGCCGCAGCGACAAGCGCATTATCACTTATCTTAACTCCGTGGAATACCTCGTATCTGTTCTTAATACCTCTAAGAATGGAAATGGTATCTTCAACGGTAGGTTCGTTTACAAGCACCGGCTGGAACCTTCTCTCAAGTGCCTTATCCTTCTCAATGTATTTACGATATTCATCAACTGTTGTAGCACCTATACAATGGAGCTCTCCTCTGGCAAGCATTGGCTTTAGCATATTTCCAGCATCCAGAGAACCATCTGTTTTTCCGGCGCCAACGATTGTATGAAGCTCATCAATAAAGAGGATGATCTGTCCATCCGACTTTTTAACCTCATCAAGAACAGTTTTAAGTCTTTCCTCAAACTCACCACGATACTTGGCACCTGCAATAAGTGAACCCATATCAAGAGCAAAGATTTCCTTATCAATAAGAGAATCAGGTACATCGCCCTTAACTATTCTCTGAGCCAGGCCCTCGATAGCTGCAGTTTTACCAACACCAGGGTCACCGATAAGAACAGGATTGTTCTTTGTCTTACGAGAAAGAATTCGAACAATGTTTCTTATCTCCGCATCACGACCGATGACTGGATCCAGCTTCTGCTCACGAGCTCTCTGCACCAGGTTATAACCAAACTTCTCCAGTGCATCATAGGTATCCTCAGGATTATCGGACTCAACCTTCTTGCTTCCTCTTACCTCAGCAAGAGTCTTCATAAAATCATTCTTCTTAATACCAAACTTCTTAAGCAGATTCTTTACATCAGCAGAGCCCTTATCCATAAGAGCTATAAAAAGATGCTCAACGGAAATGTATTCATCTCCCATCTTTTTAGCTTCTGTCTCAGCTGTCAGTAGAACACGACTCATCTCCTGACCCATATAGATGTCCTCAGATGATCCAGAAACATGGGGTTTATTCTTGATCATCTCCAGGGTTTCATCAATAAAGGCTGATGTTGCAATGCCCTGTTTATCCAGCAGCTTCTTTATAAGGCTGTCATCTATTGTAAGAAGACTGTAAAGAAGATGTTCGGAGGAAACTTCCTGATTATTATATTCCATTGCAAGTCTCTGGCATTCCTCCACTGCCTCAATGGATTTTCTTGTTAACTTATCCGCATTCATAATCTCACTCCTTTCGATTTTTAGACTTGTTAGCACTCTCATGTGGTGAGTGCTAATCCATTTGAATATGTTATAACACCCTCTCGGATTAATGTCAACACCTTCCTGCTAAATCTTCCACAAAAAAATAGCGGCTCTCAACGGAGCCGCTAAATATCTATTTGATTTAATACTAGATAAGCTTGTTTCCACACTCTGGGCAGAACTTTGCACCATTTGTAGGTGTTCCACACTCTGGACAGAACTTAGGAGCTGTACCAGTTGCCTCACCTGCTGGTGCTGCCTGCTGTGGAGCTGCCTGCTGAGGTGCTGCCTGCTGTCCACCAAAAGCACCACTCTGGTTCATATTATTCATCATCTGGCTTGCCATAGTAGCACCCATCATCATCTCAGCCATGTTACCCATTGTTGAGCCTGCACCATTATTTCCAGATGCAGCCGCATCTACCATACTGATCTGTGTATAAGAATTAAGGTCGCCAACCATTGAATTAGCTGCAGCCTGATTAATCTTCTTCTGAACTTCCTCTGGATAATTGAAGCTGTTGATACTGAAGCCTGTTACGGAAATACCGTCCTTGCTTGTCTCCATATCAAGATCTTCTTTAATACCATTGGAGATATCATAAGCACTTGCCTGAAGGTTAAACATATCCTTACCTTCTTTTGATATCCACTTCATAAGAAGCTGATCAAGGTTTGTGATTATACGGAGCTTAACATCTTCTACTGTGTATGACTGCTTAATACCAGCAACCTTATCAATAAGTGTTGCATAATCAGAAACTACAATATTAGCAGTACCATTAGCTCTTACAGGTAAACCACCAGGAAGCTTATCTGAAGGAAGCATTATAGGTCCCTTTGTTCCCCATTTAATAATGAACTCTTTAGTATTTACGAAGAGAACCTCAGCTCTCATTCCTGAATTAAATCCAAACTTGAAACCCTTAAGTGTTGAAAGGAATGGAATGATCTGTGACTCAATATCATAATCACCCTCATCCTTGAAGACACCTTCAATCTTTCCCTGACTAAGGAAAATGGCATCCTGACCTGGACGGATTATAAGACGTGAACCCTTCTTAATCTCCCTATTAGTCCATTTCCAGAAGATCATATTCTCATCAAATTCTTCCCACTCAACTACATTTGCAAATTGATTAGATAGTATACCCATGCTTACCTCCATTGATTGTTCTTATTCATCATCAGGTCCGGAGATATCAATCATCCCATCACCTGAATTAGTATCATTTCCATCGTATTTATCTGCAAGACGTTCAACATCACTATAGTCCTGCATTGGACCAGACTGACTCAGCTCTGCCAAAGCATTTGCCTTATCAATAGCATAATCTGCTTTTTCATTTATCTTGCTATACATTGGATCTGTATAGTTTATGCCTGCACCATTTGTTTTGATCTCACTGAGCTTTGCTTCAAGAGCTGATATATCAGCCCCCAGCTTATCATTCATTTGAGAAAGGCTGTCCATATCAAATTTAGTCTTATCCAGTTTTTGCTGAAGTACCTCACCATCACCCTTCACGCGCTCAAGCTTGCCTTCATAGATTCTGGCATTTGCAGCATTACCTGCTTGCTTGGACTTAATTATATATCTATCCAGTTTTTCCTGTTCATCCAGGTTTTCATCTACTGCTCTTTTAGCTCTCTGATATTCCATTCTAAGAGCCTCGGATTCAGAATTAACCTGTCCCAGATCGGACCTTAACTGATTCAGATATTTCTCTATAGCCAGCTCAGGATGTTTCTCATCTTTATTAAAAACAGAATGGATGTTAGATGCCATTATGTCTTTAAATCTTCCTAATATACCCATACTATTTCCTTTCACCTATGCAGCCCTTATTCCTTGGACCACATATATAAATAAGCCTGTGTTCTTGCGGCAAAACGCACGGTTTTCAGAAGCTCGCGCACTTCGCTCTTAGTATACCACGCAGCCTCAATCTCTTCAAATTGAGAATCGCTCATTTGTATGTCACCCTTGCAGGTTCCGACTACGCAGACATTCATCTCGTTCGAAAAGCCAACAGCACTGTAGCTCAGGCCAATTATATCCTCTATAGAAACCAGTTCCAGACCTGTTTCTTCTCTAAGCTCACGAGCAGCTGCAGTCTCTGCATCCTCTCCTGGATCTATAAGTCCAGCCGGGAAATTGTAGACCCAATAACCGCAGGCCATTCGGAATTCTTTATTAATAAGAATCCTTTCTCCGTCCTCACTTGTCATTATCAGAACTACAGCATCTGGCTTATTACCATGCAGCTCTTCATAAGTTTCTATATCTTTATTACGACTTATCATTTCATAGGTCTTTGGCTGTCCATCCTCTGTCTCATACTGTATATCATATCTTGTGATAAACTTACCCTCTGACTTCTTGTCGATTCCTCTAAATTTCATTTATGCCATCCTGTCCAATTAGATTATATCTACCTTATGCAGCATATCAGCCTCAGTATAATTCCTATACTCTTTAGGAGTTACTCCCTTAACCTTTTTAAATACGCTGATAAAATAACTGTGGGATGAGAATGAAAGATCTGTAGCAATTTCAATACTGGTCTTATCTGTATATCTGAGCAACCAGCAGGCTTCTGCTATCTTCTCATCTCTGATAAACTCACTAACTGTACAATGCATTTCTTTTTTGAATAGCTTTGAAAGATATGTTTCGTTCAGATCAACAACCTCAGCAAGTTCAGAAACAGTTATGTTGCTGTGAATGTTTTTACGAATATAAGTCAGGCACTCTCTTATCTGTTTTGAAGTAGCACCTTCGTTTCTCTTTTTCATCATATATTCAGCGAAGTTTTTAACCATACTAAGCTGAAGCTCCTGAATGTCCTCCACACTGTTTAGCTCATCCGCACCTTTTATATAAACATCGCTTAACTTATAAGCAAGATCCTCAGGCATTCCCTTAGCAATACAAAACCTTGTAACAATGGCTGTCATTGTAACCATATGGTACATCATATTACGTACAGGATCCTCTGATAGAATTCCTCTCTCAGTTGCATTTGATTTTGGAGCTCTGGCCCATCTTTCTCTAACCTGATCAATTTTTCCATCCGAGATAAGATTATAGAGAGCCATCTCATCATCAAAACCTGGATGCTTTATCTCACTTTCTCTTTCTGAAAATAGCACCTCTGTTACCTGTCTTTTAATATCTGGCATGAAATACCCCCTTACTTACTTTTCAAATAAACATAGTAAATCTCTTATTTTAAATCAGAATTTTTATATAATTCGCTTGTTTTTTGTAGACATAAAAAGTTAATAAGCATATAATTGGCGTATAAAATAAATAAGCCCCCTGTTTAAGAAGATTTTATCTTCTTAAATCATATAAATACTTTTAACCTTCACTAATGGTAGGAGGACGAATTCATAGGAATTCGTCCTTTTATCTTTTTACAGTAAAACATATTTAATTATACTATAAAATCTGCTTATTTTACAACTGATAAATCCCTTAAAATGTTAAAAAAATAAGCCTCTGCACTATAGTGCAGAGGCTTTAACTTTTATTTTAGGACTATTCCAAATTGTCTTCTATCATCATCTCATTATATATCTTCTTCAGGGTGTTATTAAACATCTTGTACTCTTCATCTGAAAGTTCACTCTTAAGACGACCTTCAACGATCTCCAGGTACTTTTCATTGATGTTGTAATAACGGTAGAACTTCTCGGTCACATCTAAATAGAATTCTCTCTTATCCTTATCAGACTGTACCTTTTTCAGATAGCCTTTTTTAATAAGAGAATTAACCTTATAGGTCGCATTTGGAGATGATATCCCAATATAGTTTGCAAACTCCTGAATTGTAGGCGTTCCAAGGCTGTGAATTATCTCCACGCAATAAACCTCAGTAGTCGTCAGAGAAAGCTCTCTTGAGCTGATCCTGCGGAAAACCTCTCTGTAATAATGAACTCTGAACTTGGCATAGAGAGCTGAGAGCGGATTTCTTTCCAATCTCTCCTCAGGAGTTATATTCTTTAATTCTTCTAAACCGGTATTCATACCACTTACCTCTTTACTGCTTATCACCAATCGCAAATGAAATCTCTGCCTGACAAGCAACCTTACCATCAACTTTGGCAACACCCTTACCAAAACCAAGAGGTCCTCTTCTCTCAGTAATCTCGCATCTTAGTTCAAGAACATCCCCTGGCTTAACCTGCTTACGGAAACGGGCATTTTTTATACCGCCGAAAAATGCAATCTTTCCCTTGAACTCTTCTGAAGAAAGAATTGCTACTGCTCCACACTGTGCAAGAGCCTCTACAATAAGTACGCCTGGCATAACATGCTCTTCTGGGAAATGTCCCTGGAAGAATGACTCATTTACAGAGACGCATTTAATTCCTTCTGCCCACTGGCCTGGCTCAAAATCTGTAATCTTGTCCACCAGCTGCATTGGATATCTATGTGGTATTATTTCTCTAATCTGATTTGAATTAAGTTCCATTTTTATTACCCCTCATACTTAGCGAAAAGTACAGCTGCGTTGTGACCACCGAATCCAAGTGAATTTGAAAGAGCATACTTAATATCTGCCTCACGACCTTCGTTTGGTACGATATCAAGATCACATTCTGGATCTGGAGTCTTGTAGTTAATAGTTGCAGGAACGAATCCGTCCTTGAGTGCCATTGTTGTGAAGATGGCCTCTATAGCTGCAGCAGCACCCATAAGGTGTCCTGTCATTGACTTTGTTGAGCTGACCATAAGCTTGTATGCATGGTCACCAAATACAGTCTTGATAGCCTTTGTCTCACCAGCATCATTAAGATGTGTTGATGTACCATGAGCATTGATATAACCAACCTCTTCTTTTGAAATGCCAGCATCAGCGATTGCCATTTCCATACATCCAGCAGCACCTGCTCCTGTTGGATCTGGAGCTGTAATATGATAAGCATCACAGCTTGCGCCGTAACCTAATACTTCACCGTAAATCTTTGCACCACGTGCCTTTGCATGCTCAAGCTCCTCAAGGATAAGAATACCAGCACCCTCACCCATAACAAATCCGCCTCTTTCAGCGTCGAATGGGATTGAAGCACGGTTTGGATCCTGTGATGTACTAAGAGCCTGCATTACTGTAAATCCGCCAACTCCCATCTTGCAGATGCAGCCTTCTGCTCCACCTGTAAGCATTACATCCTGATATCCATCACGAATCTTGTGGAATGCTTCACCGATTGAATTGTTACCGCTGGCACATGCTGTTACTATTGATTCACAAACGCCCTTGAAACCTGTCTCAATAGCGATTTCTCCGGCACACATATTTGAAATTGACATAGGAATGAAGAATGGAGAAATTCTTTCATAACCCTTCTCAACACCACGCATTGTCTGATCTGTAATAGTGATGAGTCCGCCGATACCTGAAGAAACGATTGTTCCACATCTGAATGCATCTTCCTTCTCAATATCAAGTCCACTGTCCTTGATAGCCTCTCTTGCAGCTATCATACCGAACTGTGTATAACGGTCCATCTTACGAGCTTCCTTCTTATCAAGGAAGTTTGCTGGATCATAATCCTTAACCTCTCCGGATACCTTTACCTTGAAGTCTGTTGTATCAATCTGCTTTGTGAAGTCGATACCGCAAACGCCCTTCTTAATGTTCTCCCAGGCTTCCTCAAGATTATGACCAACTGGGTTAATTGTTCCTATACCTGTAATTACTACTCGTCTCATTTTTTCCTCCTATATTTAGCTTAACGCCACCTGCCCGCAAAGGCACACAAGTGCCTTTCCGGCACCGTGGCTTGCTGGTCGCTTCGCTCCTCCACGATTGCAGAGCAATCGTGGCTTTTAGCAGCTCATCCCTCCTGAGCATTCAATAACCTGACCTGTTACGTACTCAGCCTCATCTGATGCAAGGAATGCAACAACCTTTGCAACATCCTCTGGCTGTCCTGGTCTTCCAAGTGCAATATTCTTAACCATTTCTGCCTTAAGGTCATCTGAAAGAACCTTAGTCATATCTGTTTCAATAAATCCAGGCGCGACTGCATTTACTGTAATACCACGGCTTCCAAGCTCCTTAGCAAGTGACTTTGTCATACCAATAACTCCGGCCTTACTTGCAGAATAATTAACCTGGCCTGCATTTCCATAAATACCAACAACACTACTGATGTTTACGATACGTCCATAACGAGCCTTCATCATTGGACGTGTTGCAGCCTTCATCATGTTATATGTGCCCTTAAGGTTAGTTGATATTACAAGATCAAAATCCTCTTCCTTCATTCTCATGATAAGATTGTCTCTTGTAACACCTGCATTATTAACAAGGATATCTACCTGACCAAACTGCTCAGTTGCCTGCTTGAAAAGGTTCTCACAATCCTCAGCAACAGTTACATTTGCTGGGAATGCAGCAGCCTTAACGCCCTGCTCCTCAATAAGCTTAATTGTTTCCTCAGCAGCCTCATTGATAACAAGATCACAGATAACAACATTTGCACCCTCAGATGCAAGCTTAACACTGATAGCTCTACCAATACCACGAGCACCACCTGTTACAATAGCAGTCTTGCCTTCTAATCTCTTACTCATATCTTCCTCCTTAATAAGTTAACCAATCACTTCAAGTAATTTATTAATATCCTCAACTGTTTCTACACCATATACTGGAATGTCTGGTGTTGTCTTCTGCACAAATTTTGAGAGTGTTTTTCCTGGGCCAATTTCTACGAATGCTTCAACTCCCATATCAGCCATAGCCTTGATAGAATCATCAAAGTAAACTGACTTCTGTACCTGCTTTTCAAGAAGTGCTGGAATTGTTTCATCAGCTGTCTTCTCTCTTCCGATGCAGTTGAAGATTACTGGGATGTTCATATCTCCAAAGTTTTCGCTCTGGAATCTCTCTGCGAGTGCATCTCCAGCTGGCTTCATAAGTGATGTATGGAACGGTCCGCTTACCTTAACTGGAAGGCATCTCTTTGCGCCCATCTCTTTAAGAACTTCCGCTGCCATATCTACTGCTTCAGCATCACCAGATACTGTAATCTGTCCAGGACAGTTGAAGTTTGCTGGCTCTGCAATGAGATCTGACTTTCCAGCTGCCTCAAGCTCCGCCTTAACCTTTTCACATCCTGCAAATACAGTTTCCTTATCAAGTCCAAGAACAGCTATCATCTTGCAGTCTCTTCCCTGAACAGCAGTCTGCATTGCATTTCCTCTAAACTGTACAAGAGGGATAACCTGCTCTTCTGTAAATACTCCTGCCTCATAAAGTGCACTGTACTCTCCAAGAGAAAGTCCTGCGGCACATACTGGCTCAACACCAAGGCTCTTCAGAACCTTTGTCATACCAACTGCAAATGCAACCATACAAGGCTGTGTATATTTTGTTTCATTAAGTGTTTCTGCTGGTCCCTCGAAGCAAACCTTCTTAAGATCAAAATCAACACCTGTTACATTATCAAATGTCTCTTTAAACTCAGGATATTTCTCATAGAGGTCGAGGCCCATGCCCACCTTCTGAGAACCCTGTCCAGCATAAATAAAACCAATTTTCATCTCATTCCTCCTAAATAAGTCAACGGGACCTGACCCCATTGACTCCAAGATCTGTCCCTAGTGACTTACTTTCCCAAAATCTTCATTCCGTCGTTGTATATATCAGCAAGGATGTCAGCTACTGGGCGAACCTCCTTCAGCTGCCCACAAACCTGACCAGCCATAACAGAACCATTCTTCATATCACCATCTGTTACTGCTCTGCGAAGTCCACCAAGTGTAATCTGCTCAAGCTCCTCACGAGAAGCAGCCTGTGCTTCAAGCTTCAGATACTCTCTTGCCATCTGATTCTTAATTATACGAACAGGTGCATTAAGACTACGACCTGTAACTGTAGTACTATTATCCTTAGCCTTGATAAGCTCCTGCTTGTAGTTATCATGTATTGGACATTCCTCACTGACAAGAAGGCATGTTCCTATCTGAACACCAGCAGCGCCAAGACACATTACAGCAGCAAACTGTCTTCCATCTGCTATACCGCCTGCAGCGATTACAGGAATATCTACGCAGTCAACTATCTGTGGAACCAGCGCCATAGTTGTCATATCTCCAACATGGCCACCGCTTTCGCCACCCTCAGCTATAACTGCATCAGCGCCCTGCTTTTCTACTCGACGAGCAAGTGCACTACTTGCTACAACTGGGATTACGATAGCTCCCATCTCTTTCCATTTTTCCATGTACTTTCCAGGAGTTCCTGCACCTGTTGTGATTATCTTAATCTTCTCTTTAACAAGAAGGTCGGCAATGTTATCTACATCAGGATTAAGAAGCATAAGGTTAACACCGAAAGGCTTATCTGTTGCCTGACGTGCATCATAAATCTCCTGCTCAATTCTTGCTGCATCGTATCCACCAGAACCTATAAGACCAAGTCCGCCGGCATTTGAAACTGCTGCTGCAAATTTACCAAGGGCGATGTTTGCCATACCACCCTGTATTATTGGATATTTTGTTCCAAGTAATTCGTTGATCATTTTCATTTCCTCTTATAAAATCCTTCATCAAACGAAGGATGACATTTATTAACCAAGTACTGCGCTGTCTATGTTACGGAATTTTTCGTAACGCTCACGTGCTATCTCTGAACCGCTCTTTCCCTTGAACTTACGTAGCTCGCGGACCAGCATCTCATCAATATCACGATAAACAACGCTAGGATTGTGATGTGCTCCGCAAAGTGGCTCTTTGATTATTCCGTCTATAACCTTGAACTCATAAAGATCCTGAGCTGTAAGCTTCATAAGCTTGCATGCTTCATCCGCCTTTGAAGAATCCTTCCAAAGGATAGATGCAAATCCCTCTGGAGAAAGCACAGAATAGACTGCATTTTCAAGCATGTACACCGTATTGGCAACACCTATAGCAAGGGCACCACCACTACTTCCCTCTCCTGTAACGATTGCTATTACTGGCACACGAAGTGCACTCATCTCAGCAAGGTTATGAGAGATTGCCTGGCTCTGTCCATGAGCCTCAGCATCAAGTCCTGGATAAGCACCAGGTGTATCGATAAATGTAATAATTGGACGTCCAAACTTCTCTGCCTGCTTCATCATACGAAGTGCCTTACGATATCCTTCAGGCTCTGGCATTCCGAAGTTAAATTCCATATTTTCTTTAAGATCACGACCCTTGCGATGTCCAAGTACTGTTACTGGCACACCATGGAAGGTTGCGATACCACCATAAATACTCTTGTCCTCTTTATTCAGAACATCACCTCTCTGAATAAACAGATCCTCGAAGAGTGCATCTATATAATCATCAACCTTAGGTCTTTTTGCATGTCTTGCAAGGTAAACTCTGTCATGTGGAGTAAGGTCCGCAGCAAGAGATGCAGTCTTATCATATTCTGCATGAAGATCACTGAGAAGCTCAATGTGATCCATGCTATCCTTGATAGAACCAATCTGCTCTTCAAGGGCTGTAAGCTTGTTATCTATTTCTCTTATCGTTGCCATGACTTCCTCCTTTTCTCATGGAGTTTAAGAATCTGTGCAAGGCTGTCTCTCATATCAAGTCTGTTTACAATGCCATCTACAAATCCATGTTCCTCCAGATACTCAGCTCTCTGGAAGCCTTCTGGAAGCTTTTGACCTATTGTCTGTTCAATAACACGAGGTCCAGCAAATCCTATAAGAGCTCCAGGCTCTGCTATAGTTATATCAGCGAGCGTAGCAAAGCTGGCACTTACACCACCCGTAGTTGGATGTGTAAGTACTGAAACGTAAAGCCCGCCGTTATCACTAAATCTTTGAACTGCTGCTGAAGTCTTAGCCATCTGCATAAGTGAGAGAATTCCCTCCTGCATTCTGGCACCACCACTGGCTGTAAATATGATTACAGGCAGTTCCATCTTCTCAGCTGCTTCAAAAGTCTTTGTGATCATTTCCCCAACAGCTATACCCATGCTTCCCATCAGGAACTCACTGGCCATAACCGCAACAACTGCTTTATATCCTTTAATCTCGCAAACACCGGACAACACTCCTTCATCGAGTCCTGTCTTGTTCTTGAGCCCTGTTATCTTCTCCTCATATTCCGGATAATCTAGTGGATTATTGAATGGAATTTCATTTCTGAATTTTCTAAATGTACCGGGATCTGCTAGTCCTGCAATACGCCTTCTAGCAGAGATTTTAGAATGCTTGCCACACTTTGGACAAACATAAAGATTCTTTTTTACATCAGCAAGAGGAACCATAACACCACAATCGGAGCAGGTAAATACCTGCTCCGATGTTGTATCATCATCTAATTCCTCGTTTACAGATTCGACTAATTCGATCTCATCCTTGGCAGCTTTTAAACTGTCAGTGTTCTGACTATGCTTACCAAAAAGTTTCATTTCATCATGCCTCCGAACGAGTTATCGTGTTACTTATTTATGTGACTCAACGTAGTCAACAAGATCCTGAACTGTCTTGATATTAGGAAGATCCTCATCAGCGATTGCTACACCGATTGCATCCTCGATTGCCATACCAAGCTCTACTGCATCAAGAGAATCTGCACCAAGATCATCTGTAAGAGAAGCCTCAAGAGTGATCTTGTCCTCATCTACACTAAGTGTCTCTGCGATTACTGTTTTGATCTCATCAAACATTTCTTTAATCTCCTTTTTTTTACATTTACTTTTAATTTTTTTGTTAAATAATTTTATTTAAAATTTTTTAACCTTTTCCATTATATCCTTTATTGAGATAATGTCAACCTAAAAATCAACTCAATAAAAAAAGACAGGAGACTTCTGTCTCCTGCCCTCAAAAATCATATTATTTATCTTCCCAATCCTTCTTCTTGATTTCGGCTCTTCTGACCTTACCACTGGATGTCTTTGGAAGTTCGCTAACAAAATCAATATACTTAGGTCTCTTATATGATGCCAGATTACTCTTAAGATATTTCATAGTATCTTTTCTAAGTTTATCTGTAGCTGTATAACCTTTTGTCAGCACGATTGATGCTTTAATAGCCTGACCTCTGACTCTGTCCGGCACACTTGTTACTGCACACTCCAGAACATAAGGCAGTTTCATTATCTCATTCTCAATCTCAAAAGGTCCAACTCTGTAACCTGCTGATTTAATAACATCATCAGCTCTACCTACATACCAGAGATAACCATCCTTATCCTTGTAAGCTGTATCTCCTGTATGATAAAAGCCATCATGCATAACTGCATCTGTCTTCTCTTTATCCAGATAATAACCCTTGTAAAGTCCGCATGGCTTAGACTCATGAATGTCTACGCAGATTTCACCGGTCTCATTTACACCAGCTTCTCTTCCGCCTTCCACAAGAATCTTAACATCATACAGCGGACTAACCTTGCCCATTGAACCAGGTCTAGGTTCCATGCCCTTCAGGTTTGCAACCGTAAGTGTTGTCTCAGTCTGACCAAAGCCTTCCATGATCTTAAGACCTGTAGCCTTGTAGAACTTCTCATAAACCTCAGGGTTAAGAGCCTCACCAGCTGTGCTGACATTCTTAAGACTTGAAAGATCAAACTTTCTCATATCAACATGCACCAGCATTCTGAATACTGTAGGTGGTGCACAGAAAGATGTCATCCTATATTTCTCCATCATGGAAAGAATTTCCTTGGCGAAGAATTCATCATAATCATATGTGAAGATAGGCGCTTCACAGAGCCACTGTCCATAAATCTTGCCCCAGAGAGCTTTTCCCCATCCAGTATCACTTATAGTAAAATGCATTCCGTCCGGATCTACCTGATGCCAATATCTTGCTGTCACATAATGGCCAAGTGGATACTTATGCGTATGCAGTGCCATCTTAGGATAAGAGGTTGTTCCAGATGTAAAGAACATAAGTGCTGGATCATCACCGCAAGCCACATTCGATGGCTTTTTAAAATCTGGTGAAAAGAATCTGATATCTCTATTATAGTTTGACCATCCCTCTTTCGCGCCATTTACGATTATCTTAGCCTTAAGGCCATTGTAATTCTTTGTAGCCTTTACAACCTCGTCAGCCACATCTCCATCTGCTGTACAAATAACTGCATTAATGCTACCGGCTGTAAGTCTGTATTCAAAGTCCTTCTTTGTAAGAAGGAATGAACATGGAACTGCAATAGCTCCAATTTTATGAAGTGCCACAAGAGTGAACCAGAACTGATAATGTCTCTTAAGTATCAGAAGAACTCTGTCGCCTTTTTTTATTCCAAGATAATGAAGATAGTTTGCAGTCATGTTGGAGTACTTCATCATGTCTCTGAAGGTAACTCTTCTTTCCTTACCCTCTTTTGAGACATGGAGCATGGCAGTTTTGTTAGGACATTTTTCTGCCAATGCATCTACTACATCATAAGCAAAATTGAACTTATCATCATCATGTATATCTATAGCTTTCAGCAGTCCCTTGCTATCCTCATAAGTGGAAATAAACTTTCCAGCTATACCAGGAACTGGGCTTAGCTTATATTCTTTTTTTGTATTTGTTTCGCTCATTCTTTTTCCTTTTTTTATTTCAAATCAGCAACAATTTAGACATAAGAAAATCCAGCACGTAGTTTTCAAAACTACGTGTTGGACGTATTATAATATTATCCAATTTATAAATCAAGCTGATTTTAATTTATAGATCAATCTCCAGCTCAACAGGACAATGGTCAGAGCCATAGATTTCGGTATGGATCTTTGCATCCACAATTTTATCCTTAGCCTCTTCTGACACAAGGAAATAATCTATACGCCACCCTGCATTTCTCTCTCTTGAATTAAATCTGTATGACCACCAGGAGTAAGCTTCTTCCAGATCAGGATACTTATATCTGAAGCTGTCTACAAATCCGCTGTCCAGCAGGTTCTGGAACTTCTCTCGTTCCTCATCTGTGAATCCAGGATTCTGATGATTGGAAGATGGATTCTTAAGATCGATATCCTTATGAGCAACATTCAGATCCCCACAAACTATAACAGGTTTCTTCTTTGCCAGTTCTCCTGTGAAGCTTCTGAAATCGTCTTCCCACTTCATTCTGTAGTCCAGACGTTTCAGTTCATTCTGTGAATTAGGAACATAAACTGTAATGAAATAATACTCACCCATATCAAGAGATATAAGACGACCTTCCTGGTCATGCTCCTCTATTCCCATTCCCAGTTTTACATCAAGAGGTTCTTTCTTCGTGAATATGGCAGTTCCCGAATAACCCTTCTTGATCGCATAGTTCCAATATTGATGATAACCCGGTGTATTAACGATCAGCTGATCCTTTTGCATTTTACTTTCCTGAAGTGCAAAAATATCTGCATCCAGCTGAGCAAAGGATTCATCAAATCCCTTCTTAACACAGGCTCTTATTCCATTTACATTCCAAGATACAAATCTCATATTCTAGTTCCTATTCGTTTGTTTTAGGTGCAGGCTGCTTTGCAATAGATGAAAGTCCGCCTGCCATCATTACAAGTACACCAAATGGAATTGCTGCAGCAGCAAAATCCACAAGGTAATAAAGCTTAGTTAATTTTAATAATTCTCCAAGACCAAAGAACACTAAAGGATTAAAGAGGAGTCTTGCTTTTGAAACTCTCATCTTACCGTTCCACACAAAATGCATATAAGCAACTGACATTCCACCAAGGGATATGATCAGATATGCAAACAGCGGAATAGCTATATAGAAGAACATTCCTTCCGTTGTTGAAATGATATCCGCACCCATCAGATTAGTTCCGAAAAGGAGCTTATAAACCAGAGCCATCATAATGTATCCAGACTGGATAAATAAATATGAAATAGTATAGGAAACTGCACCTATTTCAAAAAGAGTACCCATCTGTCTGTTGTATGCGCCCCTTTTTCTCTTAAGATATCTGAAGAGCTTAATGTATGCCTGCAGACCTACATAATTCATTGCAATACCTACAGCCGAAACAATAAGCGATATCTCAAAGCGCATATAAGACATCTTAGGCCAGTTGCTCTGTATATATCCATTTCTTACGTTACCCTTGCCGTAAGCACCGCTGAGCCAGCAAGCCACCATACAAATGGCTGCCCCAACCATGCCTATCAGCATGTCACGCATTAGTTTGTTCTTGTTCTTCATCTTTCTGGTCTTGATCCTTGTTTCTTAATGTATAGCGCCATCTGATGACACCAGCACCAATTATTATAACATATCCGATGACACTTAGTATATCTGGAATTTCTTCGAAAATCCAAACGCCCCAAAGTGCAGCAAATAAAACCTGTGCATAATCATAAACAGATATCTCTTTTGCAGGTGCATAGGAATATGCTGCTGTAATATTAACCTGTCCACCCATAGCGCCGCATCCAGCAAAAAGCATAAAAATAAGCTGCTTGATTGACATTGGTTCAAATCTGAAAATCAAAAACGGCAAAGTTACCAGACAGGAAAACAGCGAGAAGCACATAACGATTATTATTCCTCTCTCTCCCTGGCCTGTAGCTTTCCTAAGGAACGTATAGGCAGTACCTGCGCAGAACCCTCCAAAGAGTCCTACCAGAGCAGGAATACTCGCAAGGCCCATACCTGGCTTAACAATAAATACAACACCGACAAATGCCATCAACACGAGAAGCCATTCTATGATATTTGGCTTTTCCTTCAGAATAAAAACTGACATGATGATTGCGAAGAATGGAGACATCTTATTCAGCATATTTGAATCTGCAAGTCCAAGTCTGTCGATAGCCCAGAAATTAGCAATAACTCCAGTTGTTCCAAACAAGCATCTGAACAAAAGACTAGGCAGACTCTTCTTATTTATGCTGAACTTATCTTCACTTCTTGCTATCACTATGATTGCAAAAATCAGCGCAACAAAATTCCTGAAGAATGCCTTTTCCATTGTAGGCAGATCTCCAGCCAGTTTCAGAAACAGCGTCATAAGCGAAAACGAAAATGCCGCCAGCACGATATGAAGTATTCCACGTAAGTTATTATTTTTCATCTTCTATCCTTAAAACATAAAACCGGAGCCGCAAAGCCCCGGTTATTCTTTAATAATAAAGTGGTGAAAGAAGGCTTACTGCATCTTCTATTGCAGTATCTTCATTCATGGTAAATGTAATCAGTACGATCATTCCATCTACCTTTCTAGCAAACTGAGTTCTACGACCCACATTTGTCTGCTCAGCCGGAACGTCCAGACATTCATACTTAGCCCCAAGGAATGTTACTGTCCTAACTTTAACATCCTCATATTTTTCAGATGCCATTGTCAGATATTCCTTGGCAGAATAATCCGGCATGTTATATTTTGATGGATTTATATACGAAACAATAATGGTTGAACCAGATTCCTTTTCAGATACGATAGCCGCATAGGTTGTATCTTCATCATAAGGGGATTTGTATCCATACCACAAATTGTTTACATAGTCTTCAGTTGCACCTGTAGCAGATGCCACTTCAACTGCATCATAGAAACGCCATGTATCACCATCGACCTTGATCTTGAATTCAGCCAGTCCATTGTAATATGTATTTCCTTCGTAAATGCCCATTGGAAGGGCGTCGGTCAGTGATGCTGGAACGGCATCAGTTGAAGATGCGTCGCCCAGTGTAGCATCAGTATAGCTGGCAATCATAAGCGCATCAGTCAGACTCGCATCTGTTTCTGTTGCATCGCCCTCTGTACCATTTTCTACTTTTCCATCAGAGAATGAAGGTGAGGAATATGGATCTTCCTCTTCCTTCCCACAGCCTGACAGTGATGCAAGAACAAGCATCGCTATCATAATAGCTGATATTTTTTTAATCATTTTTCTTCTTCCCAGCCTTTGTAGTCTTCTCTTCCTTTTCCTCTTCAACTGTCTCTTCTTTTTCATGAGTAGCTGAAGCACTCTCAACTTCTGCAATAGCTTTCTTGTGCATAGGGATACGGCAGTTCTTGTTATTACCGAACTCAACGATTACTGTATCATCGTCGATAGCAATAACTGTTCCGTAGAAACCACTAGTTGTCATTATAGTATCACCAGGATGAAGACCTTTCATCATCTCTTCCTGTGCGCTCTGCTGCTTCTTGCTTGGTCTTACAAACAGGAAGTATACGATAGCAACAAGGAAAATAATGTAAGCTACAATAAAACCTACAGAGGTCTTTCCGCCTGATGCATTCAGAATCATTAACATGTTATCCATAATATTTCTCTCCTTATCTTTTGAAGCAAAGTATTGCCTCTATTAATCAAAAAAATCTTCTCTATAATATCTTAAAAAGCAAGATATTGCAATAATTGAATGATTATTATTCCCAGATGTGATCCTCTTCTATCACATTTAACTCAAGATAATCAAAATCAATTTCTTCCATAAAGTTTACATCTCTAAACCTTGTCTTGGCATGCTTGATAAATTCATTATTATTAGCATCCAGCCAGACTGGCACAGCCAGGTCAAACTCATCGCATAACATTTCAAGTGACTTGTAAACCTTCTGTGTTCGTGACATCTCCTTGCCTGGAAGCTCTATAACCTTATCTTTAATAAGATGATTTTCCTTTATAATCTTTCCCCAAATACGAAACATATCTGTCTCCAATCTTATCAATTCCTCAGTGAGTATAGCACAAAATCTCTGCTGGCAAAATATCAAAACCCATTTTGACGATTTTTTGACATATTTTTTACAATTGGATGAAGGAAATATTATTGCAGGAAATATATAATTCTAACCAAGTGATGAATTTGGATGAAAGGAAGTGTAATAATGTTAGAATATCATGATCCTATGAAACCAGATGAAAATAGTGGAATGAACACAGGTACTCAACCTCAGCAGCAGATGAGACCTCAGACGCCACCAGAGCAGAGACCTGTAAAAAAGGAAAAGAAAGATAGCTTCGGAAAGAAGCTTGGAAGGACGGTGATTCTTGCTCTTGTCTTTGGACTTGTAGCAGGCATTGTGTTTCTTGGAGTTGGTCTTGGAGGCGCAAAACTACGCAACAGGAATGATGTAGAAAAAGAATACTCCGATAAAGACTACGAAGAGCTTAGAGAAGAACTTGAGAATCTTAAAGAAGAACAACAACAGACTAGCGCAAAGGTTGAGACCGAGGAAAATGAGGATGACAAAGATGATACCTCAGATGATTCCCAGGATATAGATGTACAGCAGGTTTCCAGCTCTGCAGCAACAACTACCCTAGATTACGATGTTGCTGATATAGTTGAGAAAACTCAGCCATCTATTGTTTCTATCACAACAACTGGAACAACTCAGTATCAGTACTTCTTCCAGACATATGAGCAGCCTACATCTGGCGCTGGTTCAGGAATAATAATCGGTCAGGATGACGATGTACTCTATGTTGCAACCAACTATCACGTTATTAAAGATTCCGACGAAATAAAGGTTGGCTTCAACGATGGCGAAGTTGTTAATGCAGAAGTTAAAGGCTATGACGAGGATGAAGACGTTGCTGTTGTAACAGTTCCTAAGTCAGATATGAAGGACTCAACAAAGGATGCCGTTACCGTTGCAAGTATTGGCGATTCTACTGCTCTTCAAGTTGGTGAGCCTGCAATCGCAATAGGAAATGCCCTCGGTTACGGTCAGTCTGTAACAGTTGGTTACATCAGTGCTTTAAACAGAACTGTTGAAGGCAGTGACGGTACATTTATCCAGACAGATGCAGCAATCAATCCTGGTAATAGTGGTGGCGCTCTCATCAATTCAAAGGGAGAAGTAATTGGAATAAACTCTGTTAAATATGTTGATAGTACCGTTGAAGGAATGGGATTCTCAATTCCAATAAACGAAGCTATGTCAATCATTAATGATGTTATTTCGGGAGTTCAGAAAGCAGAACCTTACCTTGGCGTAACAGGAGCAGCCATTGACAGACAGTACGCTCAGGTTTATGGATTCCCTATGGGTATATATGTAAAAGAAATCGAATCTGGTTCACCTGCAGAAAATGCAGATCTCCACGCTGGGGATATAATTGTTGAATTTGATGGACAGGAAGTTTATACTAATGATGCTCTTGAATCCCTTATAAAGAAGTGCGATGACGGAGACAATGTAGAAATGGTAGTCTACAGAGCAGATGAAACTGGAAATTACGAGAAAATGACACTTAACGTCACATTATCTGCTAAGTAGCTTGGTATGATTTATGTATAAACTTATTACTAGAGATGGTAATGCAAAAAGAGCAGATTTTGAAACGCCCCACGGCGTAATCAGAACCCCAATGTTTATGAATGTTGCTACTGCAGCAGCTATCAAAGGGGCCGTTTCAGCTGCTGATCTTGAACAAATAAAAACCGAGGTTATGCTGTGCAATACATATCATATGCACGTCCGCCCCGGAGAAGAGATAGTGTATAAAATGGGCGGGCTCCATAAGTTTACAACTTGGAGCCGGCCTATTCTTACTGATTCAGGTGGATTTCAGGTCTTCTCCCTTGCGAAGCTTCGCAACATCAAGGAAGAAGGTGTAACCTTCAGTTCACATATTGATGGTCGAAAGATCTTTATGGGACCAGAAGAAAGCATGAACATCCAGTCAGCACTTGCCTCTACTATCGCTATGGCATTTGACGAATGCCCTCCAGCAAAGGCAGATCGAAAATATATTGAGAATTCCGTAGCAAGAACAGAAAGATGGCTCCTCCGCTGTAAAAAACGTATGGACGAGCTCAATGCTATGGATTCAACCATCAATAAAGAACAAATGCTTTTCGGAATCAACCAGGGTGGCGTAATAGATGATATCCGAATTGATAACGCTAAACGAATTTCCGAGCTTGACCTTCCAGGCTACTCTATCGGAGGTCTGGCAGTTGGTGAATCCCACGAAGAAATGTATCACATTCTGGATGTGACTGTTCCACATCTTCCACTTGAAAAGCCAACTTATCTTATGGGTGTTGGAACTCCAGAGAATATACTTGAAGCCGTAGATCGCGGTGTTGATTTCTTTGACTGTGTTTATCCATCAAGAAACGGACGCCATGGTCAGGTATATACCAACCATGGCAAAATGAATCTTAAAAATCAGCAGTACGAACTGGATGATACTCCAATCGACGAAACCTGCGACTGCCCAGTATGTAAACGCTACACCCGCGCTTACATACGTCATCTCCTCAAACGTGACGAGATGCTTGGTCTCCGCTTCTGTGTTATCCATAATCTGTATTTCTACAATACTATGATGGAAGAAATCAGAGAAGCTATCGAGAACCACAACTGGAAAGAATACAAATCTTCTAAACTGAACAAGATTAATGGAAGATAAAACTATTCAATATAAGTACTAAAAAAGAGCGGTTATTTAGCGTAACAACCTTTACACTAAATAGCCGCTCTTCCTGCAGTAACTTCTATTATTTCTCGCTTTAATCTGTCGCATTCTTTTTCTGGAACTGTAGCACTTATTACAACTTTATCAGTATATGCCACTTCCAGCGATGCGCCTTCTATTTTTTTAATCAGACTTTTTACTCTTTCAAAATCGCCATAATCCAGGGTAATATCAAATGTCTCAGTAACCCATACTGTGGTCTTCTCTGCCGCTTTTACTGCCTCCTGAGCAGACTCAGTATAAGCTCTCACCAGACCACCCGTTCCCAGAAGAACGCCACCAAAATATCTGACAACTATAATAATTATATTACTGACACCTGAGTTTGTAACTACATCAAGTATTGGTCTGCCAGCAGTTCCGCCAGGTTCTCCATCATCTGAAAACTTAAGTGCAGGATTGTTATCGCCTATACTGTAGGCATAGCAAACATGACGTGCTGAGTAATGTTCCTTTCGGATAGCATTTAATAGCTCTCTTGCCTCTTCCTCCGAGTCAACATTTGCCGCTATCCCCAGGAATCTTGATTTTTTAATTATAACTTCGGATGTTCCGGTTTCTGTAATTCTTATTCCACTATCCATAGCTTCTCCAAACAAGTCAGTGGGGACACATCTGATAACTTATTTAAGTATCTTCTTCAGCTCGTCCATGAATGTATTCACATCCTTGAACTCTCTATATACGGATGCAAAGCGAACGTATGCAACGCCATCAAGATCTTTAATCTTATCCATAACAATCTCGCCGATTGCATTGCTATCAACTTCTCTTGTTTCAAGGTTATAGATTTCGGATTCGATCTCGTTAACACAAGCCTCAATCCTCTCCATTGGAACTGGACGCTTGTGACAGCTTCGAATAAGACCCTGAACTATCTTTTCTCTATCGTAAGGCTCTCTTGATTTATCTTTCTTGATAACCATAAGAGGTGTAGCCTCAACCTTTTCAAATGTTGTGAATCGCTTTCCACAAACATCACACTGACGACGACGTCTTATAGCAGTATTGTCGTCTGCTGGTCTGGAATCGATAACTCTGGTTTCTTCATCTCCACAAAATGGACATTTCATAACTTCTACCTCACATTTGTTCTTATGTAGTAACTACGGATTGCTACTATGCTGCGCATATTTCGCAATCCTAGAAACATTCGCATTCTCACGATTTGCTTTGCAAATCGCTTCATGCTCATGTTTCTGCGCGCCATAAAGTCAGAAAGTTTGTTTTGCAAGCAAAAAACTTTCTGACTATGGCGCTGGTTACTACATATGGTATCAAAAAAGGGGTAATGTTGCAACCATTACCCCAAATCTTGTACTTTTATTTATTCCGTTATGAATTCATCTTAAAATACTAGATGTTTTCTCCATTGCACTCTATCACTTCTCTGAACCAATGACCTGAATCCTTGATAATTCTAGTCTGATCACGGTAATCAACGTGGATAAGACCAAATCGCATATCGTATCCATGAGCCCACTCAAAGTTATCCATTGCTGACCAATAGAGATAACCCATAAGTTCAACTCCGTCTTCACCGGCACGTTTAAACTCTTTAAGATATCTATGCATAAAGTCAATTCGCTGTGGATCGTGAACCTTACCATCAAGAGATACAGTATCATTAACTGCCATTCCATTCTCTGTAAGAAGAAGTGGCAAATGATATCTCTCATAAATGAATTTAGGTGACCAATACATTACCCTTGGATCAATAACCCAGTTTAATGCATTTCGAGGAATACCTGTATACTCATTGTCGCGGTATCCTGAATCAACATCATCTGCAGCACTGTAATAAATATTCATGCCATAGAAATCTATTGGCTGTGAAATAAGCTCCATATCCCCAGGAGCAGGCACAACCATATCATCTCCGAATACTTCGTAAGCATCTTCCGGATACTTACCAAGAACAATAGGATCTGAATAAATAGCGAGCGAGAAGAACATATCATTCATCGAGAAAGTATCTCTTCTTGCAATCTCAATATCATCTGGATTGTTTGACTTTGGAATGCGGGCTGGAGCTATAGGTGCAATTCCTATCTTTGCTTCACTCTTCGCATTCTCTCTTATGTATTTAACTGCTTTTCCATGAGCCAGAAGATAATTATGAACCATTCTGAGTACAGTCTTATTATCACACTGCAGGAATGGTGCATGTCCACCGATCCAGAATCCATTTCCAATAAAGCATTGAGGCTCATTAAATGTAATCCAGTAATGAACTCTGTCTGATAGTGCATCTATCACAACCTTTGTATACTTCTCAAACCAATTTGGGAAGTCAGGATTTGCATAAGCGCCCTTAAGATAAAGTTCATAAGGCAGATCCCAATGGAACAATGTGATGAGCGGAGTAATACCGTTTGCAAGAAGCTCATCTACAAGGTTACTGTAGAATTCGAGACCCTTTGGATTTACCTCTCCATCGCCATCAGGAATGACTCTTGACCAGCTTATGGAGAATCTATAGTATTTAATTCCCAGTTGTTTAAAAAGCTGTATATCTTCTTTATATCTGTGATAATGGTCGCATGCCACATTACCGTTTTCAGAATGCTTAACCTTGCCAGGTATGGATGAGGTAACATCCCAGATATTAAGGCCTTTTCCATCCTCGTTATATGCGCCCTCAACCTGATAAGCTGCTGTAGCTGCGCCCCAAATAAAATCTTTTGAAAAACCCATACGTAACTCCTTTTCTTTTAAAAACTCCGAACATCATTATAACAAACTTCTATCCATTATTGATATATAAATTTCTAACTTTATTTATAAAAAAGCGACATACAAAGAATATCTTTGTATGTCACTTAATTATCCCTGTAATTCGTCCCACTCAGTATAGAGCTCTTCCAGTTTTATCTCCGCAACTTCCTTCTTTTCTGATAGTTCAAGCAGGAGCTCAACATTTGTTCCATTTGCCGGATCATTAATCTGAGTATCGATTTCTGAAAGCTCAGCTTCAGTCTGTTCTATAGCTTTTTCAACACGCTTGATGGCATTTTCGCGTTTACGCTGTTCGGCATAAGAGGCTTTCTTCTCTTCGTATTCCAAACGGCCAGCAGACTTCGTTTTACCATCAGATTCTGTTTCAGTATTCTCGACTGCCACATCGCTATGCTGAAGATTAAAGAGTTCATCTCTCTTCTCTTCAAAATAATCATAGTTTCCTTTGTAGTTTGTCAGAACCTTTTCACGTAGTTCAAGAATCCTCGTAGCTGTCTTGTTTATAAAGTATCTATCGTGACTAACATATAGCACGGTTCCTGTATAATCCTTAAGAGCATCCTCCAGGATTTCCTTTGAAGGAATGTCCAGATGGTTGGTAGGCTCATCAAGGATCAGGAAATTGGCTGGTGAAAGCATAAGCTTTGCAAGAGAAAGCCTACCCCTTTCACCTCCGGATAGATCGCCGATGGTCTTGAATACATCTTCTCCTGTAAAGAGAAATGCGGCCAGGACGTTTCTTATTCTTGTATTATTCATATCCGGGAAGGAATCAGACATCTCGTCAAATATGGTCTTGCCCGTATCCAGATCATGGTGCTCCTGATCAAAATATCCAACTCTTACCTTTGCACCAAGTGCCACATTACCAACATCTTTGGAAAGCTTGCGTGCAAGAATTTTGAGGATTGTGGTTTTTCCTGTTCCATTACCTCCGATCAGTGCCACATGCTCTCCGCGCTTAATATCTATATCAAGATTTTCAAACAGCTGGTTATCACCATAAGCTTTTGCAAGGCCTTCAACCATGAGTACATCTTCGCCTGATTCACATACAGGTTCCAGTTTAAGTCTCATATCAGTTTGAACTTCCGTTGGTTTATCAAGTCTGTCAATCTTATCCAGCTTTTTCTCACGACTCTCAGCCCTCTTAATAGACTTCTCACGATTGAACTGCTTAAGCTTTGTTATAACAGCCTCTTCATGAGCAATCTCAGCCTGCTGCTTTATATAAGCATTCATTTCGGCCTGTCTGCGTTTCGCCTTCTCTTCTCTGTAATAAGAATAGCTTCCGTTATAAACCTGGGAAACACCCTGATCTATTTCAATGATCTTATTAGTTATCTTATCTATAAAATATCTGTCATGGCTTACAACAATAACAGCTCCGGGATAAGAAGAAAGATATCCTTCCAGCCATTTTGTGGACTCCATATCCAGATGGTTTGTTGGCTCATCAAGGATTACTATATCAGGATGACTGAGAAGCAGGCGGCCTAATGCCACTCTCATCTTCTGTCCTCCAGAAAGACTTGCTATTGGTCTATCATAATCCTCTTTAGTAAATCCAAGACCCGCAATAACTCCCGTAATCTCACTTTCATATGCGTAACCATTTTCTCTATCGTACTGTGTGGAAAGTCGATTATATGCTTCAAGGATTGGAGCAAGCTCCTGCTCATTCTTACCCTCCATCTCCTTCTCAAGCTCACGGATTCTTTTTTCCATTTCGAGAATATATTTCTTTGCTTCCTGCATGGCTGAATAGATGGTATTATCCAGTTCAGTATCCTGATTCTGAGAGAGGTAACCCAGCCTCACATCACGGGCCATTACCACATTACCACTGTCAGCCTCATATTCTCCCAATATAACGCGAAGAAGTGTGGTCTTGCCGGCACCATTTATGCCGACTATTCCACACTTATCATTTTTCTCAATATGAAAATTAACATTCTTCAGAACCTGCGTATCCGCAAAGCTCTTAGCCACATTTTGACAAGCCAGTATCATTCATCTGTTTCCTTTAAATATATTATTACTTCAAGGCCCGGATCCCTGTTATAAAGCTTCAGACTTCCATCCATTCTTCCTACCAGTTCGTTCACAATATAAAGTCCAAGTCCTGAGCCATTTTCGTCACCAACATTCTTTCCTCTGTAGAACTTTCCAGTAATAAATGGCATCTCCTCATCTGGTATTCCAGGACCAAAATCTCTGAAATGAAGTTTAATTCCATCAGTGTTTTCCAAACTGATCTCAACCTTGGTTTTTGCATACTTCTCGGAGTTACTCTTTAAGTTCTCTATTATCTGAAGCAGTCTCTTCCTATCCGCATTTACCAGAATGGCTTTTCTATCTTCATCTGATTCAGGAAGGATAATATCCACTTCATCTTCACTTACAAAGAGTCCTCTTACATCCTTATCAATGAACTCGATTATATCAAAGCTCTCCTTATTTACGTCAAGCTTATTCATTTCTGAAATAGAATGGATGAAAAGATCATTTGTCAGCTGGGAAACCTCATCACATTTCTCCATAAGAACTGTCAGGTACTTTTGCCTCTTCTCCGGAGTTGAATCCATATTAGCTTCAAAAGCTTCAGCATATGCTCTTATTGAAGCCATAGGAGTTTTTATATCATGAGAAAGAGTTGCTATGACAGTCTTATTGTTCTCGATTGCATTTTTCTCTGCAGTACGGGATTTGATTATCTCCTTACGCATATTATCGAACGCCCAGGTAAAATCACCAAAATAATTGCCCTTACCCATCTTAAGAGATACATCCAAATTACCTTTGGATATCTCGGTGGCATATTCCTTTAATTCATCGAACGGCTTAAGAATACGGACGTAGATAAAAACAAGTAGGGAAAGGATCATTATGATACAAAAGAGCATCATAGCCCATACACACAGTACTTCCTTCTGGATGATTGCATATGTAATCTCCTCATCCTTGGAACTGATATTATCGACTGCATCAAGCGCTCCATCAGTATCGCCGAAAAGAATAAGCTGCTGGAGTTCATTTTCCGCAACCACTCTGTCATTTCGAAGCTGCTCTACTTCCTTATTGCTTGAGAAAAGGACCATCATTATTGCAAATGCAAATGCAGCCAGAATCAAAATATATATTAAAGATATATAAACTATTTTTTTCTTCATCTTCATCCAATCACTTATTCAAAATATATCCAACTTTAAATACTGTTTTGATATGCTGTGGTTTTGAAGGATCATCCTCCAGCTTTTCGCGGAGCCATCTGATATGTACTGTCAGGGTTGATGCATCCACCTCGCTGAACGCGCCCCACACCTCCGAAATGAGCTTATCCTTTTCAACAGCAGTATCCATATGTTTACACAGATAAGCCAAAAGGTCAAATTCTTTTAGAGAAAGATTTACCACTTTGCCAGACTTTGTAACTGTACGGGATGTAAGATTAACCTCCACATCACCGAATGTTACGGTCTCCTCTTCCTCAAAGCCATAGGTTCTTCTTATGAGTGCATTTACACGCACCAGCAGTTCCTTCATAGAATAAGGCTTAGGAAGATAATCATCGCCGCCCATCTCAAAGCCTGCCACTCTGTCATCCACACTGGTTCTTGCACTGGCAAAAATAACAGGCACGGTAGAGACCTTGCGCAGCTCCTGACAAACCTCAAAGCCTTCGCCATCCGGCAGATTGATATCCAAAAGTATCAGATCGAACTTTCCATCTGTCAGAACCTCGTAAGCTTCATCCACGCTAAAAGCCTGCTCAACCTCGTATTCATATGTCTCAAGCATCTCCCTTGTAATATCCGAGAGCGCCCTATCATCATCAATTATAAGAATCTTCCTCATCTGTCCCTCCAGTGACTTATTATATCATAGAAAAACGTAGATGCCGAGCAGGTCTGACAAACTCTTTTCGAGACCGTCGCGGGTCTCGGTGCTTAGCGATTCACGAGCCTGAAAGGCGACGTGAGAGCTTAGCAAGCCGAAGCTTCTTTTCGAAGAAAGGAAGCCGGCGTCCGCTAGGAGGAGAATGGTCCGGTGGACCATTCTCGCAGAGAGCGGAAGCGATGTCGAGAAAAAAGTTGTGTCAGACCTACTCGGCCATAACATTTTTCCTATTCAGTTATAAGTTCTCTGGCGCTGACCTTTTTAACCTTGCGAGAGGCAATATATCCAAATACAAAGTAAACTACCAAGAATACAAGGATAGGCTTCATGAAGAACCAGAAATCGAAGTCCAGGACTACGTGAGGTATTCCGAACATAGTAAATACTGAGGACATCATCTTCTCAGAGAAGAGTCTGGCTATTATAATGCCGAAGACTGAACTGATGAGACACAGTATTGTGAATCTGGTTGCAAATTGTCTACGGATACTTCCAACAGAGAATCCGATAGCTCTATAGATACCCAGATCTGTACGTTCCTGAATAAACGCTTTGTTGCATACCATGAGGACAGTAACTATTGCGAAGATAAAGGACAGTGTATAAATAAGAATTCTCGAACCATCTGCTGCGGTATAGAAATTGTTTACGAACATCGCCTTATCTTTCTCAAAGTCGCTGAATTTAATTTCTACTTCATCGCCATATTTCTCTTTAACTTCCTCCTCAATCTTCTTGCCATTACTTGAATCTTCCAGGATTATACCGTGCATACTTAACTGATTGTATTTGTATTTCTTGGTTTTATCCTTCTTCAGTCTGTCAAGCCCTTCAAGAGACATAGAAATGCATTTTCCTGTATCATTCATAGTCTGGAAAATGCCTACTACAACATAGTCTTCGGACAGTTCATCACGACCGATAGAAACTGTATCGCCTACATTTATCTTCAAAAGATCACTTATCTGCTCAGTGATAACTATCTCATTATCATACTTGATATCTCTGCCCTTATAGACAGTAGACAGCTGGTCTGGGAATGCTTTAACTATGCAGCTTACATTTTCGCCCTCTATGGACATATAAATATGTGACCAGTACTGTTTACTTTTGATATTAGAATACTTCTCAACGATCTCTTCAATATCCTCTGTTGAATATTTAGGTTCATTCACATTGAATGCATATTCAATCTCATAGAATGGCTCACCCATAGATTCAAGAGCTTCTCTAGATTGAATGAAACCACCCATAAGCTCTACAGTTATGATAGTGAAAATAAGAAGTGATGTTACCACTACGATACTTATATAACGTTTTGGTGCAGAAGTGATCTGGCGAAGTCCGAGCCAGAAGCCCTGCCCCTTCTTATAAATAGGTGAATTTAAAATGCTATCGAAATAGAAATCATCTCTACCCTTTGTTATGGCTTTAACAGGGGAAGTCTTCGATACTTTTCGAGTAAAGAACCAAACAAAGATAACTGTTACAATAAACAGGGCAAGCATGAACACTGCTGCTTCAAGCACAGGCACCTGCTTAGCTGGAACGATTGATGTCAGTTCAAAGAATACTGAGCTCATTACTCTTTCCAGTGGAATAGAAATGATGACTCCTAGTATAACTCCTACCAGCTCAACAAACAGATACTGAATCACATAGATTGTGCGGATTTTCTTATTCGTGAAGCCTTGGCTCTTAAGTATACCGAGGTTTACATAATCTATTTCCATCTCAGTGCTAATATTATGACCAGCTACGATCAGGAATATAGCCAGAAGGAGCACTGCAAATCCAGTTATTACAGCTAAGATTATATTTATAAAAATTCCTGTATAGTGTTCAGAAGTCTCTTTTGATAGTGACGCGATTGATAAATCATCAAACTTGGTAGCCAGATTCAATTCTCTAAGAAAAATATTTGATGACTCATCCGCTTTTTCGTTCGGGAATACATAGGCGACTTTTCCGTAAAAGGAATTACTATTATCCTGAAGTTCATCTGACTTTTCCTTTACGACAGAATATATTTCATTAAAATCCTCTTCACTTAAAAATACTGTTTTCCATCCCATAATGGACGAACCCATATATGCATCCTGTACGAAACCTTTAACAGTAAACTCCTTGGTTTCATCCATGAAGTCTATAGATATCTTTCCTCCTACCTCAGCACCCAGGGTTCCATGTATTCCGTATGGTAAATAGATTTCCCCCTTCTTAAGACCAAGCGAAGCATGTTCATTTGTGCCCGGCATAATAAGATCAGAACAATCGCTATTCATAATAGGTAATGTATCCAGCATCTTAGTTACAAAATAGCCATTACCTTCCTCTTCTTTTCCTACAGTAGCATTCCTTCCAACCAGAGCATCGTAAGACTCTACATGATCTACTGTATCCTCTGCTTCTACCTTCTTTTCAAGTTCATCGGAATATTTATTATTATCAAAATATGCGAGTATTACGCCTTTATCTTCTATCTTAAAGGCCTCTTCCATTGCTGTCTCATAATTCTTTCTGACACCGATCATAGTTATTACGCTGACTACGATGAACATAGTAAGAAGCATGAAACTCAGCATGGTACCTTTTCTATTTCTAATACTTGCCTTAACAAGTGAAATTGTTTCCATTTCCTTCCTCCTTACCAGTCAAGGGACTCAAGCCATGCATTAACCTGCGCCTCGCGAGATTTGTTGCTCTGAAGCAGCTCTCCATCACTATTCTTCTCACCATATCTGGTAAGCTCGAGTTCGCCAACAATGTTTCCATCCTCGAGGTAGAGAAGTCTGTTACCTCTGATAGCAGACTTTATATCATGAGTAACCATCACTATACTTTGACCTTCATTATTTATGTCAGTCAGAAGGTCCAGAACCGCTTTAGTATTCTTTTTATTAAGCGCTCCTGTTGGCTCATCAGCAAAAAGAATTGTAGGATCATTTATAACCGCTCTTGCAATGGCGCATCTTTGCTGCTCACCTCCAGATACTCTGGAAGGAAGATGATTCTTAACATCACTTAGGCTCATTCTATCCAGAAGTTCCTCAGCCTTTTTCTTTGTATCTGCCGAACTTCTATTCTTGTCCAGATAACCAGTAACTGCCACATTTTCAAGAAGAGTCAGGTTGCTTACCAGATGCATCTGTTGGAAGACGAATCCAAAGTCTTCGCTTCTAAGCTTAGACATCTGTCTTTCCTTAGTCTGAGTGATGTCTATCTCTTTTCCACCCTCTCTCTTCTTGCTTGTAAAGAGAACCTGTCCTGCAGTCGCTTTGTCCATTCCAGAAAGCGCATAAAGAAGTGTTGACTTACCAGAACCTGAAGAACCCATGATAACTGTGAAGTCATCCTTGTATATATCCAGGTTAACATTAGTAAGAACAGATGTTATTTCTCCATTGTTTGCAAATGATTTCTGCACATTTTTTGCTGATAAGATTATTTCTTTCATTTTTCTACCTCAACATTTAATTCTTAGGCAAGTACTCTTTTATTCTATCATTACTGAATAAGAAAAGGTACTGTATGCCATCTGCTTACAGTACCTTTATAACATTTAAGATATTAAGGAGTCCTTAAGAACTCCAAATTATTGCAGGGCTATTATTTCCACAATAGTAAGACCTATTATAAGTATTGTAAATAAGATAACACCCACGTTCACGAATACAATTTTACCAGCGCCCTTTACTGGAAGTGGTGACTGACTATCATTAACCTTCATCCTCTTTACATTAAGGATAAAGAAGACTAAGCCAATAATGGCAAATGCAATCTCAACCAAGAAATATACCAGAAGCAAAATGAATGCAGGATTAGAATAGATTTCCATCGCCTTATCAAGTGTAGCCGGATCATTCAGATTTCCGGATGAAATGCTATCTAATACAGACAAATCAATATGCTTCATTATAGCCATAGGTACAATTCCACTAAAGAGATTGACCAGCATATGAAGAATAATTGAATATCTTATCTTTCCTGAAATAGTATAGATATATCCAAATACAATTCCAATTACCGTAGTATAGAAGAACTGATGAAGGTTTGTATGGAACAGTCCAAACATTATTGCTGAAAGATAAATTGCATATCTCTTGTTATATTGCCCAACCTTATCAATAATAAACTTTCTAAATGCCAGCTCTTCACAAATAGGACCCACTATAACAGCAAATAAAATTGATGGAAGAAGCTCCTGTTTGTTTATCAGATCTATGGTGGAGTTCTCAATAGTAAGCCCCGTAATACCCTGAAGAATAGAAATAACTATTGTACCCATTATATTTGTCGAAAACATAAAGCATACAGTTATAAAATAAAACTGTGCCATATATTTAGGCCTTATATCATGAACCTCAGGCTTCTCACTTTGAATCCTGGTAAGGAATAAAATGCAGATAGGAAAACCTATCGCCCATATTGGTAAAAGACCTAATGCATAAACTGCCCAGCTATTCTCTCTTAGAGAATCTTTATAATCAGAAAGAATAAGAGATAAAGCTACTGATGCCGCCTCATACATAAGAACAAATATAAAATAACTAAAACCAAGCCATGAATATTTTTTTCTGATATCTTTAGTTTCCATATTTACAGTATCTTGACCAGTTCATCGATCACACTCTTCATATGATCGTCAACCAGACCAAAGTCCATCTCCTTATAACTCCATGCGGCTCTACCAATACCATGTTTCTCAAAAACAGA
Source organism: uncultured Lachnospiraceae bacterium (assembly GCA_902774915.1). Taxonomy (GTDB): domain Bacteria; phylum Bacillota; class Clostridia; order Lachnospirales; family Lachnospiraceae; genus Eubacterium_Q. The sequence continues at coordinate 219,170 of CACYKH010000003.1, forward strand.
GCAGATCATCTTATACCATTTCATTGTATCTTCAGCAGTTGCAAGATTGATAACACCATACTCTCCACAATAAAGAGCTACATTTCTTTCCTCAGCAACTCTTACAGCTTCACTTACGAGATTCTCAAAATATTCAACGCCCATCACCTTATCTGGATCGAAATCTGAGAAATCAGCTGCATATCTTGCCAGATTCTGTTCAGTGTATTCATTGTATTTTCCATAAGTTACATCGAATGGCATTCTGAAATTTGTATCCATTCCTGCTACCCAGTATCCACCCTGATGAGTAAATACCAGTGGTTCATAACAATGGAAGTTATAAACTATATTTTCATCAACAGGAAGCGCAAGATCTTTAAGTGCCTCAATACTATTATTATAGTATCCGCCAAGAAGGATCTTAATATCAGGAGCAATAGCTCTGATACGCTTAATACACTTCGTAGATATCTCATTCCAGATATCACAATATTCCTTTTCTGTTACTTCATTCAGAATCTCAAAGCAAAGTCTATCAGAATACTTTCCATATCTCTTTGCGAACTCTTCCCAAAGCTTATAGAATCTTTCCTGATAAGATGCATTCTCAAAGAATCCTGTTTCTGCTTCTCCATCATCAAAACTAAAACCAAATGTTTTGTGAAGATCAAGGATCATATTGAGGCCATACTTCTCAGCCCAATCCAAAACCTTGTCAAGATAAGCAAAGCCATCCTCTTTATAGTTGCCCTCGTTATCTTCTACAAGATCATAATCAATAGGAACTCTTATATGGTCCAGTCCCCAATTCTTGATTACTTCTATATCTTCTTCTTTTATAAAATTATCATAACGCTCTTTGGTGTGATCACACTGAGACAGCCAGCCTCCAAGATTCACGCCATGCATGTAGCCCTCAAGTTTTTTCATATTAATTCTCCTGTTACTCAACTACTTCAAGTCTTACATTTCTTATATGGATAGTTGCAGTACTATCTGTCTTACCCATATTGAACTCAACACGACCATTATCGTCGGTCTCATCCTTCATATCAATATCGAATTCAAAGGTCTGCCAATCACCTGTAAGCTCCACCTCTGTATCATCAAGATATCTGATCCAGTTCTCATCAGGAGCTGTAATAGCAGTCTTCATTGTTCTATCTTCCTCAGCATATGCCTCGAAAGTAAATTTATATTTGCTTCCCTGAACCATAGGCATTTCAGGTTGTACAAGCTGGATAGAATACTCCTCTGAGCCTGCTTCCTCTGTGGTGATGATAATCTCATTATCTTTTATTTCAGCAGCACCCTTTCCACCATTCAGCTGGAGGAACTTCCAATTTGTATCATCCGTTAAATCTTCGGCCTCAGCAAAGTCCACATTATATACATAGTTACCTGTTTCATCAGGCTCTCTAAGTTCCAGTACAACCTCAGGCTTTTCTACATTCTCATCATAGCTTTCCTTCTGATAAATACGAACATAGTCAACCTTCATAGCAGCTCTATCATCAAATACAGTGGTCTCATCTGGATCTCCTGGCCAGTCACCACCAACGGCAACGTTCAGGATAACATGGAATGGCTGATCAAATGGTGCTGGGTAAGGCTTTTCCTTTGCACCAGGCCACTTTGAAAACCAGTCACTTGTCTCATAATACTGTTCGCCATCTACATACCACTTAATGATACCTGGCTCATAATCAACGGCGAATACATGATAATCCTCAGAGAAGCTTCCTTCAGAAAGAGTATATGTACCCTGATTCTGCTTATGAGGCTCTCCATAATGAACAGTACCATAGTTCATTGTTGTGCTGTCACCAAGTACCTCAGCAATATCTATCTCACCACACTTAGGCCACTGTCCATAGTTGTCCTCGTCCTGTGGCATCATCCAGAATGCAGGAAGGAATCCCTTACCTTCTGGGAACTTAATACGTGCTTCAAATCTTCCGTATTTAACATCATGCTTATTCTGTGTGTTTACACGGCCAGATGCATATGAAACGTTTCCATTTTCATCCTCAGTTTTTACAGGCTGAATAACAAGCTCTCCATCCTTTACGAATGCATATTCATCACTTGGAATGTATTCCTGAAGCTCGTTGTTAACCCATCCTGCCTTATGTTCTTCCCTGTTCCAGTCATCCTCGTTCAACTCTGTTCCATTGAACTCATCATGCCAAACAAGATGATATCCATCAGGAATTTCAATCTCATCTTCTGAAACATCAGTAGCACTGGTATCTACCGATTCCGCAGCATCTTCTGCCGATGCTGTTTCTGTCTCGGTTGTATCCGCACCAGTATTTCCTGTATCTTTAGACCCACATGCAGTAAGTCCTGAAAGAATCATAGCGCTGATAAGCGTCATGCATAATATTCTTTTTCTCATGGTAACCCTCCCCATACTTTTGCTGTATTTATAATGCCGCCTTAAATGCAGCTAAAAGATCTGAATATTCCTCATAAGCTGGCAGATCTGGATAGTCCTTCTTAATCTGCTCAGTAGATCTGAACAAGAATCCTGCCTTACTGGCCTGAATCATTGCCAGGTCATTAAAGCTATCTCCAGTTGCTATTGTATCAAAACCACAAGACTGAAGTGCCTTTACTGTTGTAAGCTTTGATTTCTCACATCTCATTCTAAAGCCTGTAATCTTTCCATCCTCTGCCACTTCAAGTGTGTTACAGAAGATAGTTGGCATTCCCAGCTTCTCCATAAGTGGTTTTGCAAATTGTTCAAATGTATCGCTGATTATAATAACCTGAGTTACATCTCTTAACTGATCAAGAAATTCCTTTGCTCCAGGAAGTGGATCAATCTTGGAAATTGTCTCCTGAATCTCTTTAAGACCAAGACCATGCTCCTCAAGAATTCCAAGTCTCCAATTCATAAGCTTGTCGTAATCAGGTTCATCTCTGGTAGTTCTCTTAAGCTCTGGAATACCACTCTCCTCTGCGAAAGCAATCCAGATTTCTGGAACAAGAACTCCTTCAAGATCTAAACATGCAACATTCATTCCCATTTAATTTTCCTCCAAAAAAAGCGCTATCCATATGATACCAAAAAAATATGAATAGCGCTACATTCTTATTCGATTATTTATAGCATCCAAAGTGCCATGCTATAAGGAACAATATAAACAAATGAAGTGGATAAAATACATAGAAAAACCATTTATTAAATGCACTCTTTTTGCCACTCTCACCGTTATAAAACACAAGTAGAAGTATTGGAACCAAAACAACTCCTAATTGAAAAATCTGCTTCCAGTTGACCATTATAACAGCGCCAACCCAAATTGCACAAATTATAAAATAGGATATCCACTGTTTCTTCTTGTCATCCCTGTAAATGTAGAAGAAAAATACCCACAGCACGCAAATCGCATTCCAATCACAAGGCATAGCAATTATACATATAATAACCAGAAGCACTATCTTTACTGCTTTTGGAAGATTAGATTCATCCCACATCCAGATGGCAATAAAAGAAAGAAACAATGCCGAAATTACACTAAAAGCAGCTGTTGGCCATTTACCATATTCATATAAGGTAAATGCAGGCCAGGAAATAATTGAAAAAATAAAAAGCCGGAGTGCATAGTTCTTCTTATTCTTTGTATATTGATAACCTTCAGCTAAAAGAATTGCCATACCTGGTCCGGTAAGCCTTCCCACAAAATGCATAACCTGTCCCAGAACACTATCAAGAGAGGTAAATCTCCAGGCAATATGGTCTATCACCATGGCTATTATCAGTATGTACTTTATCTGATTCCTATTTAATACTTTCAGTCTCTCCATCTTTGCTAAGCCCTTCTACTTTTTTCTTTAACATACACCCAAAGTTATTAAGGAGTCCTTAAGAACTAAATTATATGTAAAGCCTCTCCAATATTTGCTGCATATTGAATTTCAACACCAAGATTTTCAATATCAGACTTAGCATTTGATTTAGGAACAATAGCCTTTGTATAACCAAGCTTTGCTGCTTCCTTAATTCGTTGAGATATATTACGAACTCCACGGATTTCTCCGGCCAGTCCTATTTCACCAATGATAACAGTCTTGCTGTCAATCGCCCTATCTCTAAAGGAAGATGCAATTGCACACACAACTCCAAGATCCGTTGATGGATCATTTATCTTAAGACCGCCAGCCACATTTACATAACAGTCACATCCTGACATACTGATACCACCACGTTTTTCAAGAACAGCTGTAAGCAGGCTGACTCTGTTATAATCAAGTCCTACTGACGTTCTTCTAGGCATACTAAAATTGGAATCTGTACAAAGAGCCTGGATTTCAACCAGCATTGCCCTTGTACCTTCAACCACGCACACAACAGCGGAGCCAGATGAATTTTCCGGTCTACCATTTAGGAAGAACTCTGAAGGATTGATTACCTCCTCAAGCCCACTGTCCGTCATATTGAAAACTCCAATTTCATTAGTAGAACCAAATCTGTTTTTGTTGGCTCTCAAAAGTCGGAATCCGCCACTGTCATCGCCTTCAAAATAAAGAACACAGTCTACCATATGTTCAAGGGTTCTAGGACCAGCCACAGTACCCTCTTTTGTAACATGACCAACTATAAAGACAGCTGAACCCTTTTGTTTAGCAAGCTGAAGAAGTCTTGCTGTCACCTCTCTAACCTGTGAGATAGTTCCAGGTGCCGTTTCAACATTAGATGCTTCGATGGTCTGTATCGAATCTATAACAACAACTTCTGCAGAAAGATTTTCAATCTGACCTTCAATGTTATCCATATCGTTATCACTAAGAAGCATAAGCCTCTCTTCCATAACGCTACCTTCATCTATCCCAAGTCGAACTGCTCGGGACTTAATCTGAGACGTAGATTCCTCTCCAGAAACATAAAGAACCTTCGTATCATCCTTTACCAGATTACGGCACATTTCCAAAAGAAGAGTTGATTTTCCAATACCCGGATCACCGCCTACCAGAACAAGAGAACCTTTGACAATACCGCCACCCAACACTCTGTCCAGCTCTGAAATATGTGTACTGATCCTTGTTTCCTCTGATGAAGAAACATTCTTAATACTGGTTGCTCTGGGTCTATCCGCAACTGAAACAGTTTTATTAGCCCTTGTCTTTGTAACCTTCTCTTCTACAAAGGAATTCCAGGCCTTACAGGATGGACACTGACCCATCCACTTACCGTATTCATTTCCACATTCTTTACAATAGAAAATCTGTTTATCCTTTGCCAAAATAACCTCCAAATACTAAAGCGGAGGAAGAATCATCTATAAACATAGATCCTTCGCTCCGCTCTGAATGACATTTTCGTTATGTTAGTTCTTTTCTATTACTACATCAACCTTATCATTCTCTTCGAGTTCTGCGCTGATGCTGAGCTTACCGCCCAGATTAGTCTTCATCTTACCAACATAAACATCATCTACGTGAACCTTGTATTCAGTTTCAGGCTCAAGCTCAAGTGTTAACTGAGCATCACTTTCGCCCTCTACACTGAACATTACCTTTGAATCATTTGCTCTGAACTCATGAACTGTAGTTCCTGGCACTGACTCATAAACGAACATTCCGTTCTTTTCAAGCTTTGTTATCTCATTGAATGTTTTTATCTTATAGCTATCTCCGTTATATTCAAAACCATCCTTTTTAGTCTTTTCTGGTAATTCATAATTACCAAAGCTTATAGATCCGTTATCCTCCTCACGAATGAGTTCGTCTATAACTGCCATTTCATACCTCCTAAATAAATAACAATAAATGTGACGCATATCACACTTAAATAATATCAAATATCCACCACGATTACCACATGAGAATTCTTAATTTTTCCTTAATAAGTCAATATAAGTCAATAAGTCAATGAGACCCGGTCCCGTTGACTCCAAGATCTGTCCCTAGTGACTTGTTTTAAATTCTAGCTGATTATTAACCACTGTGATACTCACTTTGTCTCCAGCCTTAATTTCTCCACCCAGCATCTTTTCAGCCATCACATCTTCGACGTATGTCTGGACTGCACGTCTAAGTGGACGGGCGCCATACTTCTTATCATAGCCCTTATCAAAAATATATTTCTTAAGTCTGGCACCGTAGGTCAGTTTGATATCAGATGTTTCTCTAACTCTCTTCTTCAGTTCAGCAAGCATCAGACCAGCTATCTCCTGAATCTGTTTTTCTTCCAGAGTTCTGAATACAACTATATCATCCAGACGGTTAATGAATTCCGGCTTGAATAAAGTCTTCACTTCATCCATTATCATATTCTTCATTTCTTCGTGCGTCTTTTCAGCATCAGGCTGCTGACCAAATCCGATAGTCTTTGGATCGATTATCTTCTCAGCACCAAGGTTAGATGTCATTATGATAATTGTATTTTTAAAGTTAACTTTTCTTCCCTGAGCATCTGTAATATGTCCTTCATCCAGAACCTGAAGCAAAATGTTGAATACATCTGGATGAGCCTTTTCAACCTCATCAAAAAGTACCACACTGTAAGGATTTCTTCTTACCTTTTCAGAAAGCTGTCCGCCTTCATCATAGCCAACATATCCAGGAGGAGAACCAGTAATCTTTGAAACCGTATGTTTCTCCATATATTCGGACATATCAACTCTTATAAGACTCTTCTCATCTCCAAAGAGTTCCTCGGCAAGTGCCTTTGAAAGCTCAGTCTTTCCAACACCTGTAGGACCAAGGAAGAGAAATGCGCCAATTGGTCTTTCCGGTGATCTAAGTCCGGCTCTGCTTCTCTTAATAGCCTTAGCTACTATGGAAACAGCCTCATCCTGACCAATTATTCTTTCATGAAGCTTGTCCTCTAAAGCAAGAAGCTTATTCTGCTCACTTTCACTAAGCTTTGTTGCAGGAATCTTTGTCCATACAGAAACAACTTCAGCTATATCATCTTCAGTAATATTTGGAGTTTCGAAGATGTCATCTTCCTTCTCCTCAATTTCTTTAAGCTTCTTTCTACGGCGGGAAGCCTTAGCTATATTACCCAGCTGAAGATTAAGTTCAATCTCTTCATTCAGTTTTTCCTCAATGGAACCGCCCTTCTTGGAATATGCAAAGTCATTAGGTATACTTCCCAGCTTAACTCTTGCACAAGCCTCATCCATAAGGTCAATAGCCTTATCTGGTAGAAAACGGTCATTTATATATCTGACAGAAAGAGTAACTGCAGCCTGAATAGCCTCGTCCTCTATATTAACTCCATGATACTCTTCATATCTTGGAGCAAGCCCCTTAAGGATTTCTACAGTTTCCTCAGCAGTTGGTTCTTCAACTGTTATAGGTTGAAAACGCCTTTCGAGCGCTGCATCCTTCTCAATATATTTTCTGTATTCATTCAGAGTTGTTGCTCCGATAACATGAATCTCTCCTCTGGAAAGAGCTGGTTTGAAGATGTTAGCTGCATCGTGGGAGCCTTCAGCCCCACCTGCTCCAACAAGGGTATGAAGCTCATCTATAAAGAGGATGATATCTGGATCCTCCTTCAGTTCAACCAAAGCCTTCTTCAGTCTCTCTTCAAATTCACCTCTATATTTGGTTCCTGCCAGCATAGCTGCAAGATCAAGATTCAGAATTTTCTTATTCTTAAGATTCTCAGGAACATCACCACGTACTATCATCTGGGCAAGTCCCTCAACGATAGCTGTCTTACCAACGCCCGGCTCTCCAACGAGGCATGCATTGTTCTTAGTTCTTCTTCCAAGAATCTGCATAACTCTCACAATCTCGTCATGACGACCAACCACAGGATCGAGTTTCATATCTACAGCCTCTTCAGTCATATCTCTGGAGAACTGTTCCAACATCGACTTAGTTTTCTTTGTGACTTTTTTCTCCTGACCAGGAGCGTAGATATGTTCCTTCACATACTTCTTACTATCCTCAGTAGTAAGGCCTGTAGCAAGAAGCATTTCCTGACAAATCGAATACTGATTAAGGTTCTTACCCTTAAAAAGACTTACAATATAAGGGTTTCTATCCCTTACTATACTTATGAAGATGTGCTCTGTACCAATCTCATTTGCACCAAGGCGCTTTGCATCCTCGGCAGCATTTTCAAGAACCATTATAGTTCTATCTGTATATTCGCCTGTAGAACCTTCATGTCCCACAGCATTAGACTCGAGGGCGAGACTTTCCACTAATCTGTGGATTTCTCCCCCTCGAATATCATTTTTGAGCATAACTCTATAGGCCAGACCTCTGTGCATTGTGTAAATAGAAATTACAATGTGTCTGACATCTATATAATCATTATTCATTCTTTCCGCCAGGCTCTTTGCTGCATCCAGCACGTCACTGGCGGTTTTAGAAAACTCTAAACTACTGTTCATCAATCGCTTTACCTATATCGTGTCTCATATACTTATTATCAAAATCGAGAAGCTCTGTAGCTTTATAAGCATTAGCTCTTGCCTGTACAAGGTTTTCACCGAGAGCAGTTACACCGATAACTCTTCCTCCGTTTGTAACAACCTTTCCAGCATCATCAAACTTTGTTCCTGAATGGAATACATAGTATCCATCTTTATCCTTAAAGTTCTCAAGACCTCTGATTTCATATCCTTTCTCATAAGAAACAGGATATCCATCAGATGCAAGCATAACGCAAACAGCTGCATTATCTTCAAACTGCAGATCAACCTGATCAAGTGTACCATCAGCACATGCAATCATTACATCAAGAAGATCATTCTTAAGTCTTGGTATAACAACCTGAGCCTCTGGGTCACCAAAACGGGCATTGAACTCCAGAACTCTAGGTCCCTTTTCTGTAAGCATAAGTCCGCAGAAAAGAACACCCTTAAACTCGCGGCCTTCTGCAGCCATAGCATCAATAGTTCTCTGATAAACATTCTCCTCACAGAACTTAGCTATCTCATCTGTATAGAATGGACTAGGTGAAAATGTACCCATACCACCTGTATTAAGACCTGTATCTCCATCTCCTGCTCTCTTATGATCCTGAGCAGATGTCATTGGAAGGATAGTCTTTCCATCTGAGAAGCAAAGAACAGAAACCTCGCGGCCTGTCATAAACTCTTCTATAACAACCTTATTTCCAGCTTCGCCGAACTTCTTATCAACCATGATCTCCTGAATTCCAGCTTTTGCCTCTTCAAGAGTATTGCAGATAAGTACACCCTTACCAAGAGCAAGTCCGTCTGCCTTAAGAACATAAGGAGCTTCCTGAGTCTCAAGATAAGCAAGAGCCTCGTCAGCTGATTCAAATGTCTCATAAGCAGCTGAAGGAATGTTGTACTTTTTCATAAGGTCTTTTGAGAAAGCCTTTGAAGCCTCAATGATAGCAGCATTCTTTCTAGGTCCAAATGTCTTAATGCCTTCGTCAAGGAATGCATCTGCGACTCCTGCAGCAAGTGGATCATCTGGTGCAACTATTACAAAATCAATTTCCTTTTCCTTTGCAAATGCTACCAGTGAATCTGCATCCATAACTGATATATTCACACACTCTGCAAGTTCAGCTATTCCTGCGTTTCCAGGTGCAGCATAAAGCTTGTCACATTTTGGACTCTTAGCAACAGCCCATGCAATTGCATGCTCACGGCCACCGCCACCAACTATCATTACTTTCATCTATTCAATCTCCTTGTTATTCTTAATTTACTATTCTCAGGAATTTAGTTTCTCATATCTACCGGCTTATTATAAACTACCTCTCCATTGGCAATCATATTGATAGCCTGAGGAAGTATCTTCCACTCAGCTTCTTCCATTATTCTCTTCTGAAGGGTTTCAGGAGTATCACCATCCTGTACATAAACAGCCTTCTGAAGAATTATAGGACCTGTATCTGTTCCAGCATCAACAAAGTGCACTGTAGCACCGGAAACCTTAACACCTCTTTCAAGAGCAGCCTTATGAACCTTAAGACCATAGTAGCCTGTTCCACAGAAAGAAGGAATAAGTGAAGGATGTATGTTAATGATCTTACCTTCATACTTATCAATTACTATTTGTGGAATAACAACCAGGAATCCAGCCAGCACAATAAGATCTGGCTTATATTCATCCAGCTTCTCAGCAAATGCTCTGTTAAATGAGGATCTATCCGGATAATCCTTAGGGGATATAACCTCATTCTTAATGCCGGCATTTTCAGCTCTTGTAAGCGAATAAACATCGTGATTATTGCTGATAACACCAACTATTTCTGTATTTGTTATAGTTCCGTTTCCTACGGCATCAATGATAGCCTGGAGGTTTGTTCCGCCTCCGGATACAAGTACTAATACTCTCATACTAATTCAACTCCCTTTTCTCCGCTGACTACTTCACCAAGTACACATGCCTTATCGCCTGTACTTTCAAGAGCGCTGATAACCTTGTCCTTATCAGCTGGATCAATTGCCAGCACCATTCCAATACCCATATTAAATGTGTTATACATCATCTGCTCTGCTATATCACCCTTATCAGCAAGGAGCTTAAAGATAGCAGGAACTTCATATGCGTTCTTATTAATTACAGCCTTAACTCCATCAGGAAGCATACGTGGAATATTCTCATAGAATCCACCACCTGTAATATGGCTACATCCCTTTATTGTAACTCCGGCATTCTTAACTGCCTTAAGTCCCTTAACATAGATTCTTGTAGGCTCAATAAGTGCCTCACCAAGAGTCTTACCAAGCTCATCATAATATGTATTAAGAGATTCCTCAGTCATCTCGAAAACGCTTCTTACAAGTGAGAATCCATTACTATGAACTCCACTTGAAGCAATACCGATAAGCATATCACCAGGCTTAATGTTTTCACCAGTAATAAGATCCTTCTTATCTACAACTCCTACTGCAAATCCAGCAAGATCATAGTCATTTTCTGGCATAAGTCCTGGATGCTCTGCTGTCTCACCACCAACAAGTGCAGCCTCAGACTGACGGCATCCTTCTGCAACACCACTTACGATAGTTGCTATCTTCTCAGGGAAGTTCTTTCCACAAGCTATATAATCCAGGAAGAAAAGTGGCTCACCACCTGAGCAGGCTATATCATTTACGCACATTGCAACTGCATCAATACCGATTGTATCGTGCTTATCCATTACAAATGCAAGCTTAACCTTTGTTCCGCATCCATCTGTTCCTGACAGAAGAACAGGCTCTTCCATCTCCTTAATCTTGCTAAGATCGAATGCTCCTGCAAAGCCTCCTAAGCCGCCCAAAACCTCAGGTCTCATTGTTTTCTTAACATGTTCCTTCATCAGTTCAACTGACTTGTAACCTGCCTCAATATCTACTCCTGATTTTTTGTAATCCATCATTTTTCCTCCTGATTTGTTTTTATAAAATTACCACCTTGACATTATATTCTATATGCCAATTTTTGTAAATAAAAGATGTAGCCTTGCTGAGGGCTAGGCTACATCTTCTTTTTCTACTAATTCTTCAAAAATACCATAAACCTCAGGAAATGTCTTCTTAAGATTCATAGGTTTAAATTCTGTATCAACAAACGCATGTGATGTCTGAGCTGTATGAAGAACTTCGTCAGTTCCTGATCTAAGTATCTGATACTTAAGTGTAAATCTGACCGGGCTGAGTTTAATGATAGTCGGTTTGATTTCGATTACATCTCCATATGTTATTGACTTTGTGTAATAATCATGAAGCTCTAAAACTGGTATGATTATCCCCATCTCTTCCAGTTTATCATAGGAGAGTCCAACCTGGTCCATCAAATGAAGCCTTGCCTCCTCCAGATATCTGGCATAGTTAGAATGATGCACTACCTGCATCTGATCAGTTTCATAATAATTAACTACTCTTACGTATGACTCAAGCTTCATCATCTTTTTTTACAACCTCGTTTGTTCTGTCCATTACTTCTATTTCAAGTCCTTCTTTTTCACCCTCATCAATCTTAACAGCTGTTCTGTCAGGACTGATAGGTGGACGAGCATTATCCTGCTTAATCTCTGCTTCCTGATCCTCACTAAGAATAAGACGCATCTGATTTCTTTCTTCTCTTTCCTTGGCCATAGCTTTCTTTCTCTCATTGTAAAGCTCTACAGAAAGAAGCTCGCTAAGCTCTAGAATCTGAGCATATCTGTCGCTGGCTTTAAGTCCATTCAGGTTACTCATAAGCTCAGCCTTATTCTCTGCAATATCCTCAATCTTCTGTCTGAGGGTACTTCTCATACGAGAATATTCCTGTTCAATCTTTTCATAGGAATCTGCCACCAGGTGATCAACCTCAGTAAGCATCTCATCTGTATAAATAAGAGACGCAGCATAAATGTCAGATGCAGTCCTGAGACTGTCTTTTTCTTCCTGACTCAGATCAGCCGATCTAAATGCAGGCGGCTCATTATCTTTTCTCTTCGTTACACGAATACGGCTTGCAGTTCTTTCTGCCTGATAAAGGATTTCCTCAGCTTCGTCCTTAGCTTCCTTAAGGATTCTTGCCCTCTTATCATTAACCTCTCTGTAGGCATTAAGTTCATTCTTAACCACCTCAGAAACTTTATCAATAAGATTCAGGAGCTCTTCTCTATCCAGCACTGCCTTCTCAGAATGAAGTGCCGCAGAAGGTGCATCCTTAACTCTGGTTTTTAATCCTTCAAGCAGTATCTCTGCTCTACCCTTTTGTTCCATATGTTCTACCTCTTAGTGAAAATAATGCTTCTTAAAACCTCTGATCGTATAAGAGAACATTTGCAAAATACTGGCTGGAACACCCAGCCCTATATATCTATATACTTTATATGTCATTATAGCAGATTTTGCTTTATTTCCAGATTTACTTGAATGACTGCTTCTATAAAAAAGAAGCGGTCTGTTAATTCCTGCTGCATATCCGCCTTCTCTGAGGATACTTAGCCAAACAGCATAGTCCTCATGAAAATCTCCATCTGGAAAAGGATATTTTAATGCGTAATCTTTTTTTAGCATAACCGAGGAGCAATTTATCTGATTGGATTTAAGCAGCAATTTGTAGTCTACCACTTTTTCACAGCCAATGTAATGACCAGTGTCATTTCCCTCTTCATCTATTATCTCTCTTCCCGAGAAAACAATAGCAGGAGCTTTTGCATTTCTCCTGAAACGGTTCATGACCTTTATCTGCTTTTCAAGCTTGTCAGGAGCCCAATAATCATCCGAATCGAGATATGCTATCAAATCCCCTTTAGCTTCTGAAACTCCTATATTTCGAGCCTCAGCAGCCCCAAGAATCTCGGCATATTCTATAAGTCTTACTCTTCCATCACTAAGTATATCATCACTTAGTTCTGGAGAAATAATACTTCCATTATCTACTATTATCAACTCCAGATTATCATAGGTCTGATTCAAAACAGATCTGACTGCAGTTTCCAGTGTGCTGCCGCTATTATGGCTGGGCATTATAACACTTACCATCTTTTCTCCTCAGTCGATTAAAAAGCCGACAACAGCTAGTTGCCGGCTTAATTAAACTCAAACTAATTTCTTTTATCCTCTTTTAAGGAAATCAGGAATTTTAAGGTTCTGATTAGCGTTTGTGTTGATCACATCCTTATTACCTTCCAGCGCTGTATCAGTTGTCTCAGGCTTATCCATTATTGGACCACCAAGATTAAGTGGAACTGGTGTAGCCTTCTTAGCTGTACTTGTCATTGAAGGTGTCTTAAGAACATCACCAAATGTTGGAGCCTTTGGAGCAGCCTTAGCTGATGGCATTACAACCGCGCCCTTCTCAGCATCCTCAAGTCCTGTTGCGATGATTGTAATACTTACATCCTCGCCTGCAACATCGTTATCAACTGTACCGAAGATGATATTTGCCTCTTCTCCAGCAACTTCTGAAAGATATGTGATAGCATCGTAAGCTTCAACGATACCAACATTTCCAGAGAAGTTAACGATGATATCTGTAGCACCATTAACTGTTGTCTCAAGAAGTGGTGAATCCATAGCAGCCTTGATAGCATCAACGGCTTTGTTATCTCCACTACCATGACCAATACCGATATGAGCAATACCCTTATCACGCATTACTGTCTGGATATCAGCGAAGTCAAGGTTAATGAGACCTGGCTTATTAATAAGATCAGTAACACCCTGAACACCCTGCTGAAGAACTTCATCAGCCTTCTTTAAAGCATCAGGAATACTTGTTCTCTTATCACAAATCTGAAGTAATTTATCGTTAGGAATAACAATAAGTGTATCTACATTCTCACGAAGCTTTGCAACACCGTTAACAGCGTTAGCCATACGAGGCTTTCCTTCGAATGAGAATGGCTTTGTTACAACACCAACTGTAAGAATACCAAGGTTTCTTGCAATCTCTGCAACTATAGGAGCAGCACCTGTACCTGTTCCACCACCCATACCGCATGTTACGAATACCATATCAGCATCCTTGATGATGTCATTTATCTCTTCTCTGTTCTCTTCTACAGCGCTTGCACCGATCTCAGGCTTAGCTCCTGCGCCAAGTCCCTTAGTGAGCTTCTCACCGATCTGAATCTTAGTAGTAGCTCTACTAAGTGAAAGTGCCTGCTTATCTGTATTAATTGCTATAAGTTCTACACCCTCAACATTTTCGTCAATCATTCTGTTTACAGCATTATTTCCTGCACCACCAACACCGATAACCAGTATTCTTGCAGGATTTTTCTCATCATTTGACTTTATCTCAAGCAAGGTTCTTTCCTCCTTAATTTATAATACTTTTAAAGTCTAGTCACACTTATCTTGTATTGTACTTAATTTTTCAAGAAATAGCAAGATAAATATTATGTAAATTAAAATTTTTTATCATATTTATTATGATTTTTATTTAACCTTGAAACTGGCTATTGGATTATCCTGACTGTAATCCTTCATGTACAGAACTCCAGTCTTTCCTTCCAGTTCTTCAGAGTCAAGGATATTACCTAGATTCATAAGCTGAACCGCTAGGTTCGAACCATCACCCAGCTCTATTTCAATATTATCCTTTCTGAGGATGATCTCGCCATCAGCAGTGAATTCAATTCCCTGTATATCCAGATCATACTTATCCAGAAGCTGTGTGATAGTCAGGATCATATCGAACTTCTTCTTATTCTCAATAGGAAGCTTTTCTCCCAGCTGCCAGCTCTTAATGGATAGTCCCTTTATATATGGAACTCCTTCATGTCTCTCCTTCGATGTTTCCATTACTATGCCGTCCTTATCAAAGAAAACATAGCTTTCCATATATTCAATGCATCCTGCCACCGACTTTTCATAAACCTCAACCTTTACCTTGTGTTTATCTACAAAGTCAATATCCAGCTTGGATACGAAAGGAATCTCATCTTTCTTACCGAATTCATTATTCAAATATAGAAGTATTGTGTTCCCCATAAGGGCTTCCTTCTTAACAGCCTTCTCGACTGCCTTCTCATTGGAAAGGTTGCACCCAACCACTTCTACTGTCTTAAGTGTATAAGTACTGCAGTATAGAAGTCCTATGAGCAGGATGACCAGAAACACAATGGGGACAATATGAACTTTACGTCTCACGCTTTACCTTCTCCCGCCTGCTTCCTGCAGGTTCAATCTGTCTCGATACGGCCAGGAGCAGTCCCATCTCAACCATAAGGAAAAATATGGACGTTCCTCCGTAACTAATAAATGGTAACGTAACACCTGTATTAGGAAATATATTTGTAACAACGCACATGTTGATAACCACCTGGGATGCAACGTGCACGATAATACCAACAACAATGAGAGAACCATATCTATCAGGAGCTCCCTCAGCAATAAACTTGAATCTCCAGAGCATGAAGATGAAAACCAGTATAATTCCTACAGCTCCAACTATTCCCAGTTCCTCGCAGATAACCGAGAATATCATATCATTCTGGGCCTCTGGGATACTACCCATCTTCTGAAGACTCTGTCCAAGTCCTCTACCGAAAAGTCCACCAGAGCCGATGGCATATAGACTCTGAAGTGTCTGATAACCCTTTTCAGAAGCCTCTGGATTAAGCCACGCTGTAATACGGTCACTTCGGTATCCTCTACCAAAGATGAACATTGCTATAGCAGCCGCACCAGCTATTCCGATTGGAACAAGGTACTGTACTCTAGGTGTGGCAACGAACCAAACACCAACGGCTATAGATGCACATATAACAGCTGTACTCAGGTTTTCAACCGCAATAGGAATAACAAGTATTCCTACCGGAATAAACAGTTTAACTGTATCTTTAAATGTATAAAGCATTTCCTGTCTGTCATTGCAGGCATATGCCATATAAAGAATAATAACCAGCTTAGCAATCTCTGAAGGCTGGAATGACATACCACCAACCCCCAGCCATCTGGCGGAACCGTTAACGGCTACACCGATGAAAAGAACGATAACAACCAGTACAAACTCAATACCTATAGCAACAAATGTAAGATATTTAAGTTTCTGGTATTTTATATGCGATACAAAGAACATTCCAATAAATCCCAAGGAAGCAAACATAAACTGGTGATTAAGGAAATGTGTTGTATTTCCATAGGTTCTATTTGAGATAAATGAACTTGAACTATATACCATTACAAATCCAAGAAGCGTCAGAAAAATGATATAGAAAAGAGAAGGGTAATCAAAATAAGTACCCTTCACTATCCAGGATCTAATTTTTCCTATAAGACCTCTTTGCATTTACTTCTCCTCAAGTCCATTTACATATACTTTAAATAAAGTACCACGTTCTTCATAACTCTTAAACATATCCCAGCTTGCACATGCAGGCGAAAGAAGCACACTGTAACCCGGCTTCGCATGCTCATATGCATACTCTACTGCACCCTTCAGATCTTCAGCTCTGAAAACCTGGTTAAATCCATGCTTTTTGCAGCATGCTTCAATTTTATCTGCTGTCTCTCCAATAAGAACCAGCATCTGGATCTTACCACCAAAGCTTTCAATCCATTCATCATAATCTGACTCTTTGTCATAGCCTCCACCAATAAGAATTGTAGGAGTCTTCATAGCTTGTACAGCTTTAATAGCTGCATCTGGGTTTGTACCCTTTGAGTCATTATAATATTTTACTTCGTTAACTTCTCTAACATATTCTATACGGTGCTCAACACCCTTAAATGCATAAACAGTATCTCTTATAATACTTACAGGAACCTTCATATAGTAAGCAATAGTTACTGCCGCAAGTACGTTTTCGAGATTATGCTGACCAAGAATCTGAATCTTATCTATATCCAGAATTTCCTCCTCTTCGCCAGCTTCATTAATATAAATCTTTCCATCTCTGGTAAATGCACCCTCTTCCGGTTCTATCTCATGACTGAAGTAAATCTTCTTTACTCCCGTAATGGCACCTTCTCTTGCTTTCAGCTCAGGATCATCATAGTTGAGAATTACAAAGTCTGACTCTGTTTGATTCTCTGTTATCCTGAACTTTGCATTTACGTAATTATCAAATGTATAGTGTCTGTTCAGATGATCTGGTGTAAGGTTGAGAATAGCAGAAACATGAGGTCTGAACTCATGAATTGTCTCGAGCTGGAAAGAGCTTATCTCAGCCGCTATCACTGTACTTTCCGTGGTTGAATCTGCAAATCTTGTAAATGGAAGTCCAATATTTCCAACCACCAGATAATCATCTGTATAATTTTTAAATATCTCACCTACAAGGGTTGTTGTAGTTGTCTTTCCATTAGTTCCGGTTATTGCAGCTATGACTCCCTTATTGAAATAATAAGCAAGCTCTATCTCGCCCCAGATTGGAATACCCTTATCTCTTACTTTATTAACAAAAGGTGCATCTACAGGAATACCAGGACTGATAACAAATAGATCAGCACCCTCAAGAAGATCATCAGTTAATTCCCCAAGCTTTACATCAAAGTTTGGTGTTTCGAAATTCTTTAAAAGCTCTTCTCTATCCAGCTTTTCGTTGCCATCATAAAGAATAACATTTGCATTGTTTCTGATAAGCAGTCCTGAAGAAGCTATACCACTTTTTCCTGCTCCTGCCACTATTACTTTTTTTCCCTGCATGTTTGCCTCCCTTTATTCACCAGGCTCATTCGCCTGTGCGCCTTCTTCTGTAGCCGCTTCCGTAGTAGCCTCTGTTGGCGCTTCTGTTGTTGCATTTTCTTCTGGTGTTGAACCCGCAACACTTATATCTGGTACATTTCCTTCAAATACTGGAGTTGCTACTTCGTCTGTACCTGTAGCATCTGAAGGTGTAGCTGTTCCAGTTCTATGTATATTCATATAAGGCAGAAGCTCTTCTGCAATCTTATTAAAGAGAAGAGTTCCGGCCGCTGAACTTGCCTGATCATCTGCTCCTGGTTCATCTACTACACAGTAGATAACAACCTGCGGATCACTAACAGGAGCAAAACCTATAAACGAAAGAATGTATTTTCCATTTCCTCTAGGAAGCTTCTCTGCAGTACCTGTTTTTCCACCTATCTCGTATCCTTCTACGATAGCCTTCTTACCAGTACCTTCCTCAACAACCTCTTTAAGGATCTGCTTCATCTCATCTGAAGTTTCCTCAGAAATAGTTCTTCTAACAAGGATCTTATCATAGTTCTTAACCAGGTTTCCATCTGCATCAAGAACCTTCTTAACTACATGTGGCTGATAATAATAACCACCATTTACAACTGAACAGAATGCTGTACCAAGCTGCATCATTGTAACAGTAACACCCTGTCCGAATGAAGATGTAGCAAGCTCAACAGGGTTAAGTGTATCCTGATGATAAACCATTGTATAAAGGTCCTGATCACTTGCCTCACCTGAAATATCAATATTTGTTTTCTGACCAAATCCATAAAGCACCTGATACTTATCAAATGTTGTTGAACCCTCAAGTGCAGCTATCTGCATAAGGCAGTCATTACATGAATACTCAAGAGCCTGTGGCACTGTAAGCATTCCATGACCATTAACATTGTGACACTTAATATCATAATCAGCTACATGCTGAATGCCATCGCAATAGAACTGTTCATCACCTGTTATTACACCATCCTCAATGGCACCTGATACTGTAAAAGGCTTGAAAGTAGAACCTGGCTCAAAGGAATCACTGATAACGAAATTACGCCAAACGTTATTCAGATGTTCAACCTTTTCTTCATCACTGAGTCCGTCTACTACCGCCTCAAATTCTCCGTCTGTCAGCTCACCATCTTCTTCAAACTGGTACTTTGTTGAATCCATAGAATAAGCATTGTTTGGATTATATTGATGTGAGTTATAAAGAGCAAGAATCTCGCAATCCTTAGGATCCATAACAAGAACCGAAATATTCTTAGCTCCCATATCCTTCATGAACTCATCGCATTTAATCTGAACAATACGCTGAGCCTCACTATCGATAGTAGTCACAAGGCTATCGCCATTAGTTGGCTGTTCAACCTGCCTTGTAAGGTTATAATCTTCTCCAAGGTATGAATAAGTACGTCCATTCTGACCATTCAGGTAAGAATTATAACTACCTTCAATACCACCTATACCTTCATTACCGCTTACTACGAATCCAAGAATATGACATCCCAGCTCGTTATTTGGATAATATCTCTTATATTCCTCTTCAAGTCTTACTCCAACCACATTGTTCAGCTTACCAGCTCTTCTGTCGGACTGATAATCCTTAACCTCGTCGTAAGTAAGCTTCTTTCTGATAACCTCATATTGAGAATCAGACTTTGCAAGATATTTAGCCATCTCCTCATCAGAAACATTGAAGTACTTCTTAAGAGCTTTACTTGTAGCCTTCTTCTTTGAATCAAATTCAAGGATATTCTTTGGCTCGATGATGACATTGTAAACCATTGTACTTGTAGCAAGAAGGGAACCATTACAATCGTAAATATCTCCCCTCTTATAAGGTACGGTTACACTCTCGTAGCCCTTCTGACTAAGTATCTTCTCGTTATAATCGTCACCTCTGACAATATTGAAATATATAATTTTACCTACAATGACAACAAAAAAAAGAGTAAAAACGATAAGCAAAACCTGAAGACGCTTACGCATCCTCTTGATAAATACTTTTCTTTTCCTCTTTTTTCTCTTCTGCTCCATAATATACGTCCCGCTGTTTATTCTAATTAAAGTCCAAAAGACCACTAATTAGTGGTCTTTGGTACATCGTCATATTGTTTTACGTAATCACCCTGAGCGTCTTCATAATATATGATAGCACCATTCTCAGAGTATACCATACCTAGCTCATTTGTGGCTATAGTATATATATCATCCAGCGAGTACATACTTTCCAACTTATTCTCATAAGCAGCGTTATCAGCTTGCACATCCTGTATCTGCTGTTGTATGGATTCTATTTTTCTTTCTTTACTCTCCACACTTCCCTGTACTGCCAGCATGATTACACAAGAAACAATTACCATAATAAGCATTGTTGCCAGGACTAATGTGTATCTCAGATCAAAGCCCTTTGACTGTTCAGCTTTCTTGGCTGCCTTTGTATATGTTTTTCCTTTTCTTCTTGGGCGAGCACTTGGTCTTCTTTCAGGACTTGGTGCTGGCTGCAATCTTCTGACTGCTCCGCCCTCTTCAATATATAAATCTCTCACTCTAGTTGCCATATATCTTCCCCTTATATGGTTTTATTTTTTCTCGAACACCCTAAGCTTTGCACTGCTGCTTCTAGGATTAATCTCAAGTTCTTCATCATTTGCAACAATTGGTTTTCTTGTTATTACCTTCCCCTTTGAAACTCTGCCGCATGTACATACCGGAAACTCCGGAGGACATATACATGGATTTTCAGCAGTTCGAAAAGCACTTTTTACTATTCGATCTTCCAAGGAATGGAATGTTATGATGCATAGCCTTCCATTCGGTTTTAACATTTCTATCATATCCTCCAGGCTATCTTCTAAGACCATTAACTCTTTATTGAGTTCAATCCTGAGTGCCTGATAGGTTTTTTTGCATGGGTTGCCGCCCTTTCTTCGAGCGGCAGCCGGAATAGCGTCCTTTATTATGTCGTTTAACTCAAATGTCGTCTCTATTCTTTTGGTTTCTCGCTTATTAACTATGTTCGCTGCTATTCTTCCAGCAAACTTTTCTTCTCCGTAGTCTGAAATGATTCTTCTCAGCTCGTC
The DNA here is from genome assembly GCA_902774915.1 of uncultured Lachnospiraceae bacterium. Classification (GTDB taxonomy): domain Bacteria; phylum Bacillota; class Clostridia; order Lachnospirales; family Lachnospiraceae; genus Eubacterium_Q. Next base: position 240,277 of record CACYKH010000003.1, read on the forward strand.
CTGTGAATAATCATTTACAATATCCTGTGCCGTATATGGCACCTCTCTATCCATCCTCATATCCAGAGGAGCATCCTCTCTATATGAGAAGCCTCGTTCTTTGTTATCAAACTGGTACGATGAAACTCCCAGATCCAGGAGTATTCCATCAACCCCATCTATTCCTTCATCCATAAGTACGTTTTTCATATTCACGTAATTACTATGGATGATCTTTACGTTTTTATATTCTTTTAATCTTTCACTTGAAGCCTTGATGGCATCCATATCCTGATCTATACCTATAAGACGTCCTTTATCAGAAAGTCTCTTTACTATTTCCGAAGAATGCCCTGCTCCACCAAGGGTTCCGTCTACATATGTTCCATCAGGTTTTATATCCAGACCTTCAAGAACTTCATTTAACATGATAGGTATATGTTTAAACTCCAAAACATGTCTCCTTAAAGAGGATTAAACCTGAAGTCCATACTTAGCAATTAGATCCGTAATAGCATCACCGTCTTCAGTGATATCAGCAAATGTAGCTTCGTACTTCTGCTTATCCCAAACCTCAGCTCTTTCTCCATTTCCTATAACAACAACTTCCTTTGTTATACCGGCATACTTTCTAAGGTTCTGTGAAACTATTATTCTTCCCTGAGAATCCAGGTCACACATTGAAGCGTTAGCTGCGAAGAATCTCATAAGATTTCTTCCTTCAACAGAACTTGTATCAACCTGTTCTCTTAAGTTATTCATGAACTTATCCCATTCTTCTACTGAATAAATTCTCAAACACTTATCTGGGTCTGTAGCAATTACTATCGTTGAACCAAGACTATCTCTGAATTTTGCAGGAATACTAAGTCTGCCCTTAGTATCTACGTTATGAAAAAATTCACCAAACATACTAAGTGCCACTTTCGTTTTTCCTCCTTTCTTAGTCTTGGTAATTTCGATTGTGCGGGTTCGGTTGAGTTTCCCCACTTTGTGGGTAGGATATGGAAAAACTCAACACTTTCCCCCACATTCCTCTCCATCTTACCCCACCTCTCCCCAAATTGCAACATTTTTTTTCACAAAAAACCTTTATTTTTAGCCAAAAAATAAGCTCCCACGATTTCCCATCGTAGGAGCTTTTGCTCATAATAACAATATATATGGTTGTCAGTTTGACCGAGGCACTAAATATGGTATTTTAGTCCTCTTCCCCACTTTCATCCACTTTTTTATCTTTTTCTTCTATTTCATCAATTTCTTTTTCGATTTCTTCGTCTTCTGATGTTTCAGTATCTATTTCGTCTACTTCAGAATCTTCATCTACTTCTTCATCCTCATCATCTTCCTTGGCAGGAACGTAGTTGATCTTAGGCTCCTTACCACGTTTGATATCCAGACGATTCTTGATGATAACTCCAACCGCAACGATAACACATAGAATCGCAACCACCTGACTTACCTTAAGTGGTCCTATCATAAGCGAATCTGTACGAAGGGCTTCAACCCAGAATCTTCCAAGTCCATATCCAGCTATATAGATCATAGACATTTCGCCATCGAACTTCTTATGCTTTCTATATAGGAAGAGACCAATAAGAAGTGCTGTATTCCAAAGTCCTTCATATAGAAAAGTAGGATGAACCGTGAAACAAGGAACGCCCTTTACTGTTTCAAGATTCGCCCACATCTCAGAAGTGATAATACCTTCGCTTGTCAAATGGCTCAGAAATCTATCTGAATAGTATTCCACAGGTATGGCCATTCTAAGTGGTCCATCAGTAAATGCACCGAAGGCTTCTCTATTGAAGAAGTTACCCCATCTTCCAAGTATCTGGCCTACCAGAACACCCATTGTGATAGTATCACCGAAGAGTGGGAAGTAGAGTTTTTTCTTCTTCGCAAAGATAGCTCCTGCTGTTACACCGGCTATAAGTCCGCCATATACAGCAAGTCCACCATTACGTACATTTATCATATCAAGGATAGTCGCGCCAAAACTTTTACCAGGCTCTATAAATCTACCAAGATTAAAGAGAATGTAGTAAAGACGGGCACCGACTATAGCAGGGATGATAAGTACAAGGAAGAAATCCAGATAGTCCTCATCATTCTGTCCTGTCCTCTTAGCTTCCTTCATAGCCACAAACAGAGCCAGAACAAAACCAAGGGTAATTACGATTGCATAAATTGTAATATCAAATTTGAATATTCTTATATAGGAAATAACCTTTTCAAAGAATATGTGTAATCCAGGAAAATATATTCCGTCCATAAAAACCTCTAAACATTAAATTTGAAAAGAACTACGTCGCCATCCTTCATAACGTATTCTTTTCCTTCCTGACGAACCAGACCCTTTTCTTTAGCAGCTGTCATGCTACCCTCACGGATAAGATCGTCATAAGCAATAACCTCTGCCTTGATAAATCCTCTCTCAAAATCAGAGTGGATTTTACCAGCGGCCTGAGGAGCCTTTGTTCCCTCTTTAATAGTCCATGCTCTGGACTCCTGCTTTCCAGCAGTAAGATAACTGATAAGTCCAAGAAGTGAATAGCTTGCCTTGATAAGCTTATCAAGACCAGACTCTTTAAGTCCTAAATCTTCAAGGAACATCTTTCTCTCATCATCATCAAGTTCTGAAATCTCAGCTTCCATCTGTGCACATACAGCGAATACTGAAGCACCAGTTTCAGCTGCATAATCACGAACCTTCTTTACATAGTCATTGGATGCGCCGTCATCAGCCATATCATCCTCGCCTACGTTTGCAGCATAAATAACCTTCTTCTCTGTAAGGAGTGCATATTCCTTTATCCAGCTGTTTTCGTCATCATCATTTTCATCTATCTCGAAAGTTCTTACTGGATTACCAGCTTCGAGATGAGCCTTTATCCTATTCTGGAAATCAAGTTCCTTAGCAGCCTGCTTATCATTACGAGCAAGCTTAACTGTTTTGGATATTCTTCTTTCAAGAACTTCCATATCAGAAAAGATAAGCTCAATGTTGATAGTCTCAATATCTCTGATTGGATCTACAGAACCATCTACATGGACTACATCCGAATCATCAAAGCATCTGACAACATGAACTATAGCGTCGCACTCACGGATATTTGCAAGGAACTGGTTTCCAAGTCCCTCACCTTTTGAAGCACCCTTTACAAGTCCGGCAATATCAACGAACTCTATAATTGCAGGAGTTGTCTTATCTGAATCATACATCTTTGTAAGCACATCCAGACGTTCATCTGGAACTGCTACTATACCTACGTTTGGATCTATTGTCGCAAATGGATAATTTGCAGCAAGCGCTCCTGCCTTTGTAAGTGAATTAAATAATGTAGATTTTCCAACATTAGGAAGTCCCACTATACC
>CACYKH010000004.1 GCA_902774915.1 uncultured Lachnospiraceae bacterium
TCTACATTCCTTGATATATATATAGAAAGAGATCTGAAGAAAGGTATCATTACTGAACAGCAGGCTCAGGAACTTATTGATCATCTTGTTCTTAAGCTTCGTATGGTTAAGTTTGCTCGTATTCAGTCTTATAATGAACTGTTTTCAGGTGACCCTGTCTGGGCTACGCTTGAGGTTGGCGGAATCGGTATGGATGGAAGACCTCTTGTTACAAAGAACTGCTATAGATTCCTTCATACACTTGAAAATATGGGACCTTCACCAGAACCAAATCTTACAGTACTTTATTCATCACAGCTTCCAGAAAGCTTCAAGAAGTACGCTGCTAAGATATCCGTAGATACAAGTTCTATACAGTATGAGAATGATGATGTTATGAAGCCTGTATGGGGAGATGATTATTCTATCTGCTGCTGTGTATCAGCAACTCAGACTGGTAAGGAGATTCAGTTCTTCGGAGCCAGAGCTAACCTTGCTAAATGTCTCTTATTCGCCATCAATGGTGGTGTTGATGCGAAGTCCAGAGTTCAGGTTGGACCTGCGGCTAGACCTATTACATCTGAATATCTTGATTATGATGAAGTTATAGAAAGATTCGAGTTTATGCTGGATTGGTTGGCAGGACTCTATGTAAATACACTTAATCTTATCCATTATATGCACGACAAATACTATTATGAGGCAGCAGAAATGGCCCTTATAGATACTAACGTGCGTCGTACATTTGCAACTGGTATAGCAGGTTTCTCACATGTTATTGATTCACTTTCCGCTATCAAGTATGCAAAGGTTAAGGTTATTCGTGATGAGGAAGGCTTTGCCGTTGATTATCAGACAGAGGGAGACTTCCCTAAGTATGGTAATGATGATGATAGAGCCGATAATATAGGTGTATGGCTTCTCAAGACTTTCCTTGCTGATATCAAGAAGAGACATACATATCGTAACTCTGAGCCAACAACATCAATCCTTACAATTACTTCTAATGTAGTATACGGAAAGTTTACAGGAAGTCTTCCTGATGGACGTAAGGCTTGGACACCACTTGCTCCTGGAGCAAACCCAAGCTACGGAGCGGAAACTTCAGGTCTTCTTGCATCTCTTAACTCTGTTGCTAAGATTCCTTATGTATGGGCTCTTGACGGAATATCAAATACACAGTCCATGAACCCTTCAGCTCTTGGTAATACAGAAGAGGAGAGAGTTCAGAATCTCGTAAATGCAATGGATGGTTACTTTGATCAGGGGGCACATCACCTGAATGTAAATGTATTCAGCCGTGAAACTCTTGAAGATATAATGGAGCATCCTGAAAAACCAGAATATGCTAACTTTACTATCCGTGTATCTGGTTATGCAGTTAAGTTCATAAGTCTTACAAGAGAGCAACAATTGGATGTTATAAATAGAACATTCCATGAGAGTTTATAATTCTTTCTTATTAAATATATAGTAAATGGTTAATTAAATGGATAAAACATTAGGATATATTCATTCAATCGAAAGCTTTGGTGCAGTTGATGGCCCTGGACTTAGATTTATAGTCTTTCTCCAGGGCTGTAATATGCGTTGCAAATATTGCCATAATCCAGAGACCTGGTTCACACTTCCGAATGAGAAGAATAAAGCTTTTCTAGAGTCACATGGTATAAAGGTAGAAGAGCGTACTGCTGAAGAAGTTCTAAAGCAAGCTTTAAGATATAAAACCTACTGGAAGAATGGTGGCGGTATCACTGTTAGTGGAGGCGAAGCCTTGCTTCAGATAGATTTTGTAACAGAGCTTTTCCGTCTGGCGAAGCAGGAAGGTGTTAATACCTGTCTGGATACATCTGGAAATCCATTTACTTACGAAGAACAATTCTTAGAAAAGTTTAATACACTTTGTGAATATACAGATCTTTTCATATTAGATATCAAACATATAAATGAAGAAAAACATAAACAGTTAACTGGTTTTTCAAATAAAAACATCCTGGATATGGCCAGGTATCTTTCCGATAAGGGAAAAGATATGTGGATTCGACATGTCCTTGTTCCTGGAATTACTATTGGTAATCTTTCCAATGAAACAAGTCCTAAAGAAGATGATGATAAATATCTATATGAACTTGCAGAGTTTATACAATCTCTAAATACAGTAACTAAGGTAGAAGTGCTTCCTTATCATAGACTTGGACTACCTAAATATGAATCTTTAGATATCCAATATCCTATTCCGGAAATCCTTCCTCCTACAGAAGAGCAGCTTGCTAAAGCACGTAAAATTCTGAGTATGGAATGATTTTTGTGTATTTTGTCTATTTTATCTAAAAATCCCTTGAAAATATTAACATTAGGTCAAGATGTTATTTGTTGCAATATTTATTGTGTTTATGATATTATTAAAAAGCGCGCGTAGGTCTTTGCCTAGTTTAACACTTTAATGTGTAAAAGTGCGTGTTTCTCGTCTGATTCGAGATAACTTTTATAATAAGTAACAATTAATTTATGTAACTATTAAATCAATATATTTTTATGGAGGAATTATCTATGTCAAAGAAAGTCGTACTCGCTGGCGCTTGCCGTACAGCAATCGGAACAATGGGTGGATCACTCAGTACAACCCCTGTAGTTGATCTTGGTTCAATCGTAATCAAGGAAGCTCTTAATCGTGCAGGAGTTCCTGCAGATCAGGTTGACCATGTATACATGGGCTGCGTAATCCAGGCTGGTCAGGGCCAGAATGTTGCACGTCAGGCATCAATTAAAGCAGGACTTCCTGTTGAAACTCCAGCTGTTACAATCAACGTTGTATGTGGATCAGGTCTTAATGCTGTAAATATGGCAGCTCAGATGATCCAGGCAGGAGATGCAGACATAGTAGTAGCAGGTGGTATGGAGAATATGTCAATGGCTCCATTCGCACTTCCAAATGGTCGTTATGGTTATAGAATGACATGGCCATCAAACAGCCAGGGAGCACTTGTTGATACAATGGTTAAGGATGCACTTTGGGATGCATTCAATGATTATCACATGATCAAGACAGCTGATAATGTTGCAGAGCAGTGGGGACTTACAAGAGAAGAGCTTGATGAGTTTGCTGCAAATTCACAGCAGAAATGTGAAAAGGCTATGGCAGAGGGCGCTTTCAAGAGAGAAATCGTTCCTGTAGAGATTAAGAAGAAGAAAGAGACAGTTGTATTTGATACAGACGAGAATCCTCGTGCGGGTATCACAGCTGAGGGTCTTTCAAGAATGAGAGCAATCAATCCAGATGGATATGTTACAGCTGGTAATGCATCAGGTATCAATGATGGTGCAGCAGCTATCGTTGTTATGTCTGAAGAGAAGGCTCAGGAGCTTGGTGTTAAGCCAATGGCTACATTTGTAGCAGGTGCACTTGCAGGTGTTGCTCCAGAAATCATGGGTGTTGGACCTGTTGCAGCTACAAAGAAGGTTATGGCTAAGGCTGGATACAAGATTGAAGACTTTGATGTTATCGAGGCTAATGAGGCATTCGCTGCACAGTCAGTTGCAGTAGGTAAGGACCTCGGAATTGATGTTGAGAAGCAGCTTAACCCACGTGGTGGTGCTATCGCACTTGGTCATCCAGTTGGTGCTTCAGGATGTCGTATCCTTGTAACACTTCTTCATGAGATGGAAGATATGGACCTCAAGAAGGGTCTTGCAACACTTTGCATCGGTGGTGGAATGGGTTGCGCTACAATCGTTGAGCGATAAGCAAGTATAAGCAGGCTGCGGTTAAGTTAGCAGCCCAGATAGGAGAGAATAAAAATGGCAGAATTCGTAACATATGAGCAGGACGGCTTTGTTGGTGTTATAACAATCAACCGCCCACAGGCACTCAATGCTCTTAATTCACAGGTATTAAATGACCTTGAGGAAGTATTTAACTCAGTTGATTTAGATACAACTCGTGCACTTGTGCTTACAGGAGCAGGTGAGAAATCATTTGTTGCTGGAGCTGATATTGGAGAAATGTCAACACTTACAAAAGCTGAAGGTGAGGCCTTCGGTAAAAAGGGAAATGACATCTTTAGAATGATAGAGACATTCCCTATCCCTGTAATTGCTGCAGTAAATGGTTTTGCTTTAGGTGGTGGATGTGAGATAGCAATGAGCTGTGATTTCAGATTCTGTTCTGATAATGCTATCTTTGGTCAGCCAGAGGTTGGTCTTGGAATTACACCAGGTTTTGGTGGAACTCAGAGACTTGCTCGTATAGTTGGTGTAGGAATTGCTAAGCAGCTTATCTACACAGCTCGCAATATCAAGGCTGAGCAGGCTAAGGCTATCGGACTTGTAAATGATGTATTCCCACAGGAAGAGCTTCTTGAGCAGGCTAAGAAGGTGGCTGGCATAATTTCTGCAAATGCACCTATAGCTGTTAGAAATTGCAAGAAGGCTATAAATGATGGTCTTGATGCTACAATGGATGATGCTATTGTTATAGAAGAGAAACTATTCGGCGACTGTTTTGAAACAGAGGATCAGAAGGCTGCAATGGCTAACTTCCTTGAGAAGGACAAAGAAAAGAAGCTGAAGGTTGTACCTTTCCAGAATAAATAATTTAGATACGAAGAATCTTAAATCAAAAAAAAGAAGGAGAATTGATATGAAGGTTGGCGTAATTGGCGCAGGAACAATGGGACAGGGCATTGCTAAAGCATTTGCTCAGGTTGATGGATATGAAGTTGCACTTTGCGATATCAAGGCAGAGTGGGCTGAAGGCGGTAAGGATAAGATAGCTAAGGGCTATGCTAGACTTGTTGCTAAAGAGAAGATGACACAGGAGCAGGTTGACGGCATCCTTGCTAAGATTACTCCAGGTCTTAAGGAAGACATCTGTGCAGATTGCGATCTTATCGTAGAAGCTGCATTCGAGAATATGGAAGTTAAGAAGACTACATTTGCTGAGCTTGATAAGATTTGCAAGCCAGAATGCATTTTCGCTTCAAATACTTCATCACTTTCAATCACAGAGATTGGAAATGGTCTTACAAGACCTATGGTAGGAATGCATTTCTTTAACCCAGCAGACAGAATGAAGCTTGTTGAGGTTATCGCAGGTGTTAATACTCCAGAAGATACAGTTAAGAAAATAGTTGAGATAGCTGAGGCTATTGGAAAGACTCCAGTTCAGGTTAATGAGGCTGCTGGTTTCGTAGTAAACAGAATTCTCATTCCAATGATCAACGAAGCTGCTTTCATTAAGATGGAAGGCGTTTCAGATATCGCTGGTATTGATGCTGCTATGAAGCTTGGTGCTAATCACCCAATGGGACCACTTGAGCTTGGTGATTTCGTAGGACTTGATATTTGTCTTGCAATCATGGATGTTCTTTATGCAGAAACAGGCGACAGCAAGTATCGTGCATGTCCACTTCTTCGTAAGATGGTACGTGGCGGTAACCTTGGTGTTAAGAGCGGTATGGGATTCTATAAGTATAATGAAGACCGTACAAAGACTCCAGTTGATGCCCTGTAAGAAAAATATAAAACAAGATATAAATTTTATCGGAGGATAAATCATGGATTTCACACTTGATAAAAAGCATGAAATGGCCAGAAATCTCTTCAAAGAGTTTGCTGAAGCAGAAGTTAAGCCACTTGCTATGGAAATCGACGAAGAGCATAGATTTCCAAGTGAGACAGTGGAGAAGATGGCTAAGGCTGGATTCTTAGGAATTCCAGTACCAAAGGAATATGGTGGACAGGGATGTGATGTACTTACATACATCATGGCTGTTGAAGAAATGGCAAAGGTTTGTGCAACTACTTCAGTTATTCTTTCAGCACATACATCACTTTGTATCGATCCAATCCTTACATATGGTACACAGGAGCAGAAGGATAAGTACGTAGCTGATCTTGCTACAGGTAAGAAGCTTGGTGCATTTGCTCTTACAGAGCCAGGTGCTGGTACAGATGCTCAGATGCAGCAGACAAAGGCTGTACTCGATGGAGATGAGTGGGTACTTAATGGTTCTAAGTGCTTTATCACAAATGGTAAGGTTGCTGATGTTTACATCGTAATCGCTGTTACAGGTATTGTTGAGAAGCGCGGTCGTAAGATGAAGGAGATATCTGCATTTATAGTAGAGAAGGGTACTCCTGGTTTCTCATTTGGTACTAAAGAAAACAAGATGGGAATCTGTGGTTCCTCTACATATGAGCTTATTTTTGAGGATGCTCGTATTCCAAAGGATGCACTTCTTGGTGCTCAGGGTAAGGGCTTCGGTATTGCCATGCATACACTTGATGGTGGACGTATTGGTATTGCTGCTCAGGCTCTTGGTATTGCTGAGGGTGCTCTTGAGAGAACAGTTGTTTATACTAAAGAAAGAAAGCAGTTTGGTCGTTCCATTTCTGCATTCCAGAATACACAGTTCCAGCTTGCTAACATGGCTACTAAGGTTGAGGCTGCAAAGATGCTGGTTTATAAGGCTGCTATGAAGAAACAGGAATTTGCTGATGGTGCAAAGGTTTCTTACAGCGTTGAGGCTGCTATGGCTAAGATTTATGCAGCTGAGGTTGCTATGGAAGTTACTACTAAGGCAGTTCAGCTTCATGGTGGTTATGGTTACATTAAAGAGTATGAAGTAGAGCGTATGATGCGCGATGCTAAGATTACTGAAATATATGAGGGAACCAGCGAGGTTCAGCGCATGGTTATCTCAGGAAATCTGTTGGCGTAAGGAGGGTACAGGCGTGAAAATAGTTGTTTGTGTAAAACAGGTACCTGATACAAAAGGTGGAGTAAAGTTTAAGCCAGATGGTACTCTCGATAGAAATGCAATGTTATCTATAATGAACCCAGATGATAAGGCAGGTCTTGAGGCTGCACTTCGAATCAAGGATGAGCAGGGTGCAGAGGTTACAGTTGTAACAATGGGTATGCCAAAGGCAGAAGATGTTCTTAGAGAAGCAATAGCTATGGGCGCTGACAAGGGTGTTCTTGTAACAGACCCAAGACTTGGTGGAGCTGATACATGGGCTACATCACAGACTATAGCTGCTGCTATTAGAAAGCTTGATTATGATCTTATAATTACAGGACGTCAGGCTATTGATGGAGATACAGCTCAGGTTGGACCTCAGATATCAGAGCATTTAGGAATTCCTGTAATTTCATATGCAGAAGAGATAAAGGTTGAGGGAGATTCAGTTGTAGTTAAGAGACAGTATGATGACAGACATCATATCTTAAAGGCTCAGCTTCCTTGTCTTATAACAGCTCTTTCAGAGTTAAATGAGCCACGTTATATGACACCAGGAGGAATCTTCGATGCATTCGAACAGGAGATAACTGTTTGGAACAGAGATGACCTTGACACATTGGAAGACGGTAATGTAGGACTTAAAGGTTCTCCTACACAGATTGCAAAAGCATCAGATAAGGTTGCTAAGGGTGCTGGTGAGAAGGTTGTACTTGATACAGCAAATGAATCAGCAGACTACATCTTTAACAAACTTGCAGAAAACTTTGTAATCTAATTAATTAAGTATAATAGGAGGACTTAAGATATGTCTTTAGAAGAATATAAAGGAGTATATGTCTTTGCCCAGCAGGTAGATAATCATATCGACGAGATAGTATATGAGCTTCTGGGAAAGGCTATGGAGCTTGCAAAGGACCTGGATACTGAAGTAACAGCAGTTCTTCTCGGCTCAGAAATAAAAGATAAGGTTTATCACCTTGAAGAGCATGGTGCTGATAATGTTATTCTTATAGATGATCCTGAACTTAAGGATTATAGAACAGAACCATATGCACATGCACTTTCAGAAGTAATTAATAAATATAAGCCAGATGTATTCCTCATCGGTGCTACAGCAATTGGTCGTGATCTTGGTCCACGTGTTTGTGCACGTGTTCATACAGGACTTACAGCTGACTGTACATCACTTGAGATTGGTGATTTCCCTCTTAATCCTATTCCTGGAAAAGAGCAGAAGCACAATCAGTTACTGATGACAAGACCTGCATTTGGTGGTAATACAATAGCTACAATCGCTTGTCCAGAGTTCCGTCCACAGATGGCAACTGTAAGACCTGGTGTTATGAAGCGTTCACCAAAGGTTGTAGGAAGAACAGCTAAGATTGAGGAGTTCAATCCTGGATTCACACCTAATAATTGCTATGTTGAGATTCTTGATATAGTTAAGGCTGTTAATCATGCAGTTGATATCCAGAAGGCTGATATACTTGTTGCTGGTGGTAGAGGAGTAGGTTCTGCAGAGAACTTTGCTATCCTTGAGGATCTTGCTAAGGCACTTGGTGGAGAGGTTGCTTGTTCCCGTGCCGTTGTAGATAATGGCTGGAAGCCAAAGGATCTTCAGGTTGGTCAGACAGGTAAAACAGTTCGTCCTAAAGTATATTTTGCAATCGGTATTTCTGGAGCTATTCAGCATACAGCTGGAATGGAAGAGTCAGATATGATCATTGCAATCAACAAGGATGAGACAGCACCTATCTTTGATGTAGCTGATTACGGTGTAGTTGGTGATCTTAATAAGATAGTTCCACTTCTTACTGAAGCAATTAATAATAAGAAAGCTGTAGAAGAGTAAAGATTTAAATCAGGGGCATCGCCCCTGATTTTTCTTTGCCCAAAAGCCAGACGCTCTCTTAGTTGCGGTTGCTAGTTTTATCGTTTATAATTATGGAGTAAAAAAACACAGATTGGAGAGTAATAGTATGGATCCAAGAAGTAGTAACAGACAGAAAACTACGACAGGGAATTCCAAGGGCGTTCATCGTCGTGGTGAAGGTTTAGGCACAGGCCCTGTTGGAAGACAGGATGCTTATGCTGGACGTAAAGCTAGTTCCTCTGGTGGAAGAGCTGCTAAAGTAGGTGGTGGCTCAGGTACACTCATCCTTATTATAATCATAGTATTTATGCTTATGAGAGGTAGTGGTTCGGGTGGAAATACTGGTAATACCAATAACTTAGGTGGTACAACAAACAGCGTAACTACAAGTACAAGTAATGTTGGTAGTGGTTCTTCTTCAAGTTCGTTTGGTGATGTTGGTAGCTTATTCGGAGGTTTTTCCGGTGGTTCTACAACTACAGGTTGGCAGAATGGTCTTAACAACACAGGTAAGCTGAATAAAGAGGTTTCACCTAGTGCAAGAGAGAAGTATACAAAGATTCTTGGTGATGGTAAGGATACTGTTACTATAATGATCTTTATGTGCGGTACTGATCTTGAGTCACGTTCAGGAATGGCTTCTAATGACCTGGGTGAGATGGCTGCTGCAACAATACCTGATAACTTAAATCTTATTGTTTATACAGGTGGATGTAACGGTTGGAAGACATCTGGTATTAGCAGTAGTAAAAACCAGATTTTCAGAGTTAAGAGTGGTAAGATGGAACTCCTTGAGGCCGATATGGGCGACAAGGCTATGACAGATCCTAATACTCTTGTAGAATTTATTGATTATTGTACAGATAATTTCCCTGCAAACAGACAGGCTCTTATTTTCTGGGATCACGGCGGCGGATCAATAACTGGTTATGGTTATGATGAGAAGCATAAGAATGCCGGTTCTATGGATCTTTCTGAGATAAATCAGGCGCTTAAATCTTCAGGACAGAAGTTTGACTGGATTGGCTTTGATGCATGTCTTATGGCTACATATGAGACAGCTCAGATGTGCAGCAATTATGCAGATTATCTGATCGCTTCAGAGGAAACCGAGCCAGGTATTGGATGGTACCATACAAAGTGGGTAAATGCTATCGGCGAGAATACATCTATCCCAACTCTTGAGCTCGGACAGGCAATCGTTGATGGCTTTGTAGATGAGTGTAATCGTAAGTGTGGCGGACAGAAGACTACACTTTCAGTTATTGATCTTTCAGAGTTCTCTGAGACAGTACCTTCTAAGCTGAAGGCTTTCTCAACATCTACAACAAATCTTATTAAGAGTGATAGCTTTAAGACAGTTTCTGATGCAAGAGCAGGTACAAGAGAGTTTGCAACATCTTCAAAGATTGACCAGATCGATCTTGTAAACTTTGCAAATTCAATCGGCACTGATGAATCTAAGGCGCTTTCAGATGCAATCCTTAGTGCAGTTAAGTACAACAGAACATCTAATACCATGACAAATGCTTATGGTGTTTCAATGTACTTCCCTTATAAGAAGGCATCTAAAGTGAATACTGTTTCAGCTATTAATAACGATATTGGTGTTGATAATGAATATAATAAATGTATGCAGGCATTTGCCGGACTTGAAACAACTGGTCAGGTTGCTGCAGGTGGACAGGGCTCAGCCCTTGGTTCTATACTCGGTATGTCTAGTGGAAGCGGAACTACATCAGGTGGAGATGCTATCGGTACACTTCTGAATGCATTCCTCGGTGGTGGAAAGAGCGTTCCTGGCATGGACAGTAAAGATGCTTCATTCATGAATGATAGCACGGTATATGATGCAGATGCTGCAGCAGACTATGTAGCTAAGAATCAGTTTGATCCTGGAAAGCTTATCTGGACAGAGAGAAATGATGGAACTCATGTTCTCAAGATGGAAAAAGAGGATTGGCAGCTTATTCAGAGTCTCGAAGTTAATATGTTCGTAGATGATGGTGAAGGCTATGTAGATATGGGTCTTGATAATCTGTATTATTTCACAGAGGATGGAGATCTGATAGGTGAGACTGATAATACATGGTTTTCAATCGATAATCAGCCGGTTGCTTTCTATTATGAGGATACAACAGAGACTGAGGACGGCGAGACCATCGTTACAGGACGCGTTCCTGCTTATGTAGATAATGTAAGATGTAATCTTATAATTGTATTTGATGATGCTCATCCAAATGGATATATCGCAGGAGCAAGATATGATTATACAGATGATATGAGCGAGATCGGAATAGATGATACAGCAGATATGACAACAGCTAAGGGTGTTACAGAGCTTGAAGCTGGTGCTAAGATAGATTTCATTTGTGACTATTATGACTATGATGGAAATTATCAGGATAGCTACATGCTTGGTGATACAGTAATCTATGGTGATGATCTTACATATAGTTATGAGGATGTTGGTTCAAAATCAAAGATTACATATCTTTTAACAGATATCTATAATAGTGAGTACTGGACACCATCTATTTCTAATAACTAAATAGTCGATTAGAGTAAATAGAAAATCCCGACCAGGAAACTGGTCGGGATATTTTTATTATTAAAACTATGTCTTTTGTTATTTCTCAACTATAGATGTATGCCACTCCTGAAGTGAATGGATGTTTCCAAGATGACGCTTCTTCATGTGGTCAATACCTTCTGCAGCTGCATGTCCAGCAGCAATAGTAGTGATATATGGAATCTTATACTTGATAGCTGACTTACGGATGTAAGTATCATCATGAACTGATTCCTTACCAGCAGGAGAGTTGATTATAAGCTGAATATCTCCGTTTGAAATATGATCGAGGATATTTGGTCTTCCTTCGTAAAGCTTATTAACCTTCTCAGCTGGAATACCAGCAGCAACTATAGTTTCATATGTGTTTCCTGTAGCAAGGATCTTGAATCCGTTATCATGAAGTATTCTTGCAACTTCTGGAGCTTCAGGTCTTTCACTCTTATTAAGAGATATAAGAACTGTTCCTTCCATAGGAAGCTCAGCCTTTGCAGCTTCCTGTGCTTTGAAGTAAGCACCACCGGCTGACTGTGACATACCCAGAACCTCACCTGTGGATCTCATTTCAGGTCCGAGGATTGGATCTACCTCTGGGAACATGTTGAATGGGAATACTGCTTCCTTAACTCCGTAATATGGAATTTCTCTTTCCTTAAGATCAGCAACAGGAGACTTACGACCTGTAAGCTCACTTGTAATAATATCAGTAGCAAGTGGTACCATACGGATACCGCAAACCTTTGATACAAGTGGAACAGTACGTGAAGCACGTGGGTTAGCCTCAAGAACATATACTACATCGTCTTCGATAGCATATTGCATATTCATAAGTCCAACTACATGCATTTCCTCTGCAATCTTGCGTGTATATTCTTTTATAGTAGCAAGGTTCTTTTCTGAGATATGCTTTGAAGGAATAATACAAGCTGAGTCACCAGAGTGAACTCCGGCAAGCTCAATGTGCTCCATAACAGCTGGAACATAAGCATGTGTACCGTCTGAAATGGCATCTGCCTCACACTCCATAGCGTGATGTAAGAATCTATCAATAAGTATTGGTCTGTCTGGAGTAACACCAACGGCAGCAGCCATGTAATTAGCCATGCTGTCATCGTCGTAAACAACTTCCATTCCACGTCCACCAAGAACGTATGAAGGACGAACCATTACAGGATAACCAATTTCGTTAGCAATCTTTGTTGCTTCCTCAACTGTTGTAGCCATACCAGCTTCTGGCATTGGGATACCAAGCTTGTCCATCATTGCACGGAACTGATCTCTGTCTTCGGCAAGGTCAATAACCTCTGGAGAAGTACCAAGGATCTTAACACCGTTCTTCTGAAGGTCGCTTGCAAGGTTAAGTGGTGTCTGACCACCGAACTGAGCGATAACTCCAACTGGCTTTTCTTTTTTATAGATTGAGAGTACATCTTCAAGAGTAAGTGGCTCGAAGTAGAGCTTATCAGATGTATCATAGTCTGTTGAAACTGTCTCAGGGTTACAGTTAACAATGATTGTTTCGAAACCAAGCTTCTTAAGAGACTTAGCTGCATGTACACAGCAGTAGTCAAACTCAATACCCTGACCTATACGGTTAGGACCACCACCAAGAATCATGATCTTTGGCTTGTCTGTACTAACCACATCTTTATCTACGTCACAATATGTAGAGTAGTAGTAAGCACTGTCCTGAGTACCACTTACGTGAACACCCTGCCATGCCTCAACTACACCGATAGCTTCGCGAGCTTCGCGGATATCATCTTCAGCAACATCAAGGATCTCGCTGAGATACTTATCTGAGAATCCATCCTTCTTAGCCTGTGTAAGAGCTTCATCTGTAGGAACCTTACCTGAGAACTCACTTACAAGAGCTTCTTCTTCATCAACAAGTTCCTTCATCTGCTCGATGAAATACTTCTTAACCTTTGTGATCTCGTGTATCTCATCTACTGTAGCACCCTTGCGGATTGCTTCGTACATCTGGAAATGTCTTTCGCTTGAAGGAGTGATGAGTGCCTGAAGCAGCTGCTCCTTTGTCATATCGTTGAAGTTCTTAACATGTCCAAGACCGTAGCGGCCTTTTTCAAGAGAACGGATAGCCTTCTGGAAAGCTTCCTTATAATTCTTACCGATGGACATTACTTCACCAACGGCACGCATCTGTGTTCCAAGCTTATCTTCAACGCCCTTGAACTTCTCAAATGCCCAACGAGCAAACTTGATAACTACATAGTCACCACCTGGTACATATTTATCAAGTGTTCCATATTTTCCACATGGGATTTCTGAAAGAGTAAGACCAGATGCCAGCATAGCTGATACGAGAGCTATTGGGAATCCAGTTGCTTTTGAAGCAAGTGCTGAAGAACGAGATGTTCTAGGATTGATCTCAATTACGACTATACGGTCACTTACTGGATCATGTGCAAACTGAACGTTTGTTCCACCGATAACCTGTATAGCATCTACGATTTTGTAAGCCTGCTCCTGAAGTCTGTCCTGAACCTCCTGAGAGATTGTAAGCATTGGGGCAGAGCAGAAACTATCACCTGTATGTACGCCCATAGGATCAATGTTCTCTATGAAGCATACTGTTATCATGTTTCCTTCTTTATCACGTACAACCTCGAGCTCAAGCTCTTCCCATCCACTAACACATTCTTCAACAAGAACCTGTCCTACGAGAGAAGCTTTAAGACCACGAGCACATACTGTTGCAAGTTCTTCTTTATTATATACCAGACCACCGCCGGCACCACCCATGGTGTAAGCTGGTCTAAGTACTACAGGGTAACCAAGTTCGCTTGCAATGTTGAGGGCCTCATCTACTGAATAAGCAACCTCTGAACGAGCAACCTCTACACCGAGAGAGTTCATAGTCTTCTTGAACTCAATTCTATCTTCGCCTCGCTCAATTGCATCTACCTGTACACCGATAACCTTTACATCGTACTTATCAAGTACTCCTGCATCTGCAAGCTCTGCACAAAGGTTAAGACCTGACTGTCCACCAAGGTTTGGTAGAAGAGCATCAGGGCGTTCCTTAGCGATGATCGCCTCCAGACGTTTAACGTTGAGTGGCTCAATGTAAGTTACATCTGCCATCTCAGGGTCAGTCATGATAGTAGCAGGGTTTGAGTTAACCAGTACTATTTCATAACCCAGACTTCTCAGAGCTTTACACGCCTGTGTACCTGAGTAGTCAAATTCACAAGCCTGGCCAATGATGATTGGGCCTGAGCCTATGATCAGAACTTTGTGAATATCTGTTCTTTGTGACATAGTTTTGTCCTCCAATAATAGTCCCCGGGAAATCACTTTTTGAAATTTTGCCCAGTTGGATATACTATACCACAACAGAGAGAATTTTTCCTCATAAAAATAGGATATTTTCAAAAAAAATATGGCCAGTTTACATAAGCTTTTTACGGTTTCGTAGGTTGACATGCCACTTAAAATTATAGTAAAATCTTAGTGTATTTGAGCAAGCATTTTTTGTAAAGGAAGTGTAATAATGAGCGAAGAAAATACTATCAAAAACGAAGAGATAAAAGAGACTTCGACTGAGGTTGTTGAAGAAGAGGGTAAGAAAAAGAAGAAACAGCTGGATGTTTATAACATCGTTCTTCTTGTTGTGGATTATATTTTCATAATTGCTTCCTATGTAACAGCGCTTATGCTTATAAGTGAGCTGAATGATGAATTTGCATCACTTATTTATATGAATATTGTTGTAATGGTTACACCTTTCTATGCATTATTCTGCAGTATAGTATTTTATGTATTTAAGCTCTATACAAAGAAACCTGATACTGCCGGTATTAAAGAAGCAAGAAGAATAATGGTGGCAACATTCTTTACTATAGTTGTATACGGTTTTGTAATGGACCTTATGGAATATGACTTCCCACATGCTTTCTACGTAATAGCTGGTCTGCTCCAGTTCTTCATGACACTTCTTACAAGATTCTATAGGAAGCTCACACACTTTAGTAACAATGAGAATTAGTGATTTAGTAAAAAAGATAATACTTGTGTTCGGAGGAGTTATAGTCCTCGGAGCAGCGATAATGATAATAGTCTCATTATTCAACCGAAAGGATGATGATGAGGCTTTTTCTAATGGTGAAAAAACATATTTTGTAACACCAACGGATGCACCATCCACTGAAGCTACTACTGAAGCAACAACAGAGTATATTGCGGCTGAACCTGAACTAATAGAAGATACAACTCAGGACACAGCAAGCTCTACAGATACGGTACAGCAGCCTGTTACAGTCACAGCTGCAGCAATAGTAGAAGATAAGGATATGGTGGATGAAAAAGATCCGTTTTTCCTTATTTGCCCATCATCTGTTTCTATAGCAAAAGGAAAGACCTTTGATGCAGAAGAATATGTGGGTTATGCCGATGACTATGATAGAGATGTGGAACTGGAGGTTTCTGGTGAAGTAGATTCATCTACTACAGGATCTTACCCTGTAAAGCTTACGCTTAAGGATGATGCAGGTCATACAAAAACTAATAATATGACCGTTATAGTAACGGAAAGTGCATCTAGTGATTCTGAACCTTCAAGCAGTGAAGGCTCAGAAACCTTTGAATCCTTTCAATCCAATTATAAAAAAGAAGGTACTACACTTGGAATAGATGTTTCCAGATGGCAGAAAACAATTGATTTTGAAAAAGTGAAATCCGCTGGATGTGATTTTGTTATTATCAGAATTGGCGGACTGGATGATGGAAAAAGATATGAGGATTCCTGCTTCAAGGAAAATATAAAGAATGCCAAGTCGGCCGGCCTTAAGGTTGGTATTTACTGGCATGCTGAGGAAAGCTCCATGGATGAAGTGAGAGACAGTGTGGATTATCTTATGAATCTTCTGGGTGGAGAAAGTCTTGATTTTCCTATAGCCTATGACTGGGAAGATTTTTATGGCTTCCAGAAATATGGAATGAATTTATATGATATAAATAATTGCTTTGAGGTTTTCTGCGAAGAGGTTGAGAAGGAAGGTTATGAGGCCTGCCTTTATAGTAGTAAGAACTTCCTGGAGAATACATGGACTAACAGTAGTAATCATAAGGTATGGCTTGCTAACTATACTTCTCAGACTACATATTCTGGAGAATACTATATGTGGCAGCACAGCTCCACTGGAAAAATAGATGGAATAAGCACTGCTGTAGATTTTAATGTTTTATATGAATAAGTCCTTTTTTATGAAGGGGATATTTGCTATAATGGGAATATCTTTTTTCTGGTTTTAAAACTACTTAGGGGAGGATATATTCCATTGGTACTTACAGATAAAAATGTATTTGAAGATGGTATTAAACGCATCATTATATCTGAAGAGGAGATTCAGAAGAAGGTTTCTGAGTATGCAGAGTTTCTGAGTAAAGAATATGAAGGAAAACCTCTGCTCCTTGTCAGCATATTAAAGGGTGCGTTTGTTTTTTTGTCCGATCTTACGAAGGAAATGTCTATTCCGTGCGAGATAGGATTTATGGCAGCTAAGAGTTATTTTGATAGTACTGATTCATCTGGAAATGTTCAGATTGTTTACGACCTGGCACAGGATATCAGTAATTATCATGTTCTTATAGTAGAAGATATTCTGGATACAGGAAGAACTCTTTCTGCAGTTGTAGATATATTAAAACAAAGAGATCCTCTGTCACTTAAGATAGTTACTCTTCTTGATAAGCCAGATAGAAGAGTGGCTGATATAACAGCTGATTATACTTTGTTCACTATTCCGGATTATTTTGTTATCGGCTATGGACTTGATTATGGAGAGTATTATAGAAATCTTCCATACATAGCTGAGTATGATGAGAACCTAATAAATTGAGTTTTATAAATAAAGGAGTGAAAAAATGGAAAAGCTATTTAAACTCAAAGAAAACGGAACGACTGTAAGAAAGGAGATACTAGCTGGTCTTACAACTTTTGTAACTATGGCTTATATCCTCGCGGTTAATCCAAGTATTCTTTCAGAAACAGGAATGGACCCAACAGCAGTTCTTCTTGCAACATGTATTGCATCATTTATTGGTACAGCACTTATGGCATTTCTTGCTAATATGCCTTTTGCACTTTCAGCCGGAATGGGTCTTAATGCTTATTTCGCTTATACGGTTGTTCTCGGTATGGGTTATACATGGCAGGTTGCCCTTCTTGCAGTTTTTGTTGAAGGTGTAATCTTTATTCTCCTTTCAGTTACTCCTGTAAGAGAAGCAATTTTCAATTGTATTCCACTTGAACTTAAGAAAGCTGTTTCAGTCGGAATTGGTCTTTTCATCTGCTTTATCGGACTTCAGAATGCGAAGCTCGTTGTAGGTGGAGCTACACTTGTAGAAATGGTTAACTTCAAAGAGAATTTTTCTACACATGGTATAACAGCACTTCTTGCTGCAATGGGTGTTACAATAACAGCTGTTCTTTATATAAAGAAGGTTCCTGGATCAATCCTTATAGGTATTCTTATTACATGGATTTTAGGAATGGATGCTCAGTTCTTTAAGCTTTATGTTCCAAATCCAGAAGCAGGATTTTATGATCTTATTCCTTCATTCCATATGACAGATTTCTCTAAGCTTGGAGAAACTGTTGGACAGTGTTTCAATGTTGATTTTAAGAGTGTAGGAATTCTTAATTTTATAGTTGTAGTTTTTGCATTCCTGTTCGTTGATCTGTTCGATACTATCGGAACACTTATTGGTGTTTCTTCAAAGGCTGATATGCTTGATGAAGAAGGAAAGCTTCCAGCTATCAAGCCAGCACTTCTTTCAGATGCTATTGCAACAACAGCAGGTGCTGTACTTGGTACATCAACAACTACAACATTCGTTGAGTCTGCATCAGGTGTGGGTGTTGGTGGTAGAACAGGACTTACAGCTCTTACAACAGCAATCCTGTTTTTACTTTCTACATTCCTTGCACCTATCTTCACATCAATACCATCATTCGCAACAGCTCCAGCACTTATCATTGTTGGATTCCTGATGTTTACTGGTATTTCAGATCTTAAGATGGATGAGAGTAATTATGCAACAGCTATTCCTGCATATATTACTATTTTCTCAATGCCTCTGTTCTATAGTATTTCAGAGGGTATTTCACTTGGTGTTATTTCATACGTACTTATAAATATGCGTTGTGGAAATGCTAAGAAGATCAATCCGATAATGTATGTACTGGCAGTGCTGTTTATTCTGAAGTACATATTTATATAAAAGACAGAATATAGATTACTAGATTTTAAAATACGAATGTGGGTATAGTATTTTGAAACTGACATTAAAAATTATAATAATTGAATTACTTATTATTGGTGCGCTTTATCTTACTATTCGAGGAGTGAAACCGGATATAGATATAAAAGCCGAAATGAAATCTGAACTGAAAGCGCTCTTTACCTCTGATGACGAAGTAGAGGATGAAGCTGTGGCTGATTCAGGTATCTGGGGTAAGCTTTCTAATCTTGGTTCCGAAGATGTAAAAGAGATAGCAGGAGATGAAGAGGACACATCAAAGAAGACAGAAGATGCAACATCGACAGATGCGGCTTCTGATGATGGCATTAGTTTTGAGCCTCATGCAGTAGCTTCAACAGAGCCTTCTAATTTCCTTGTATCAACTGAAGTGGCTGTAGATGATACTGTTCTTTCTTCAAAAGCGGATTATACTTCTAAAAGTCTGGGGGATATTTCCTTTGAAGAGGGTTCTAAGTATACAGACCAGGAAGGTGTATTTACCTTCCGCGGAAACAACTTCAGAGATAATCCTTGCTATGGTACAGCTAATTATGAATGGGGTTCGCTTACATCTCAGTGGAGCATAGTTACAGGTTCCCTTACATTTGAAGATGCAACCTGGAGCGGCAGTGGCTGGACTGGTCAGCCTCTTATGAGACATTGGTCCAGAGAAGCTAAAGCTCATATGAATATGTATGACTGGGCTAAGGAAGACGATTCTCTTGTGGAAGTAATCTATGCATGCATGGATGGTTACATCTACTTCCTGGACATGAAAACAGGCGAGAAGACTCGTGAACCATTGTGGCTCGGATTTACCTTTAAGGGTGCAGGGGCTCTTGATCCAAGAGGTTATCCTGTAATGTATGTTGGAGCGGGATACGATAATGATTCAGAAACAGCAAGAGTATTTGTTATAAACCTTCTTGACTGTTCTGTAATGTATACATTTGGAAATAATGATCCATTTTCTCTTAGAGGAACCCTTAGTTATTTTGATTCTTCAGCGTTGGTAGATCCTGAAACGGATACACTTATCTATCCGGGTGAAAATGGAATTCTGTATATGATACACCTTGGAACTCAGTATGACGAAGCAGCTGGAAAGCTGAGTATGTCATTTGATAAGGTGGTTAAATGGAGATATAGCAGTAAGAGGACATCTAATGGTGCTTTCTGGCCAGGAATGGAAACCAGTGCAGCTATTTATAAGAATTATATGTTTATAGCTGATAATGGTGCTAATCTGTTCTGCCTTAATCTGAATACCCTTGAGACTGTTTGGGTTCAGGATATTCTTGATGATTCTAACTCCACACCAGTTCTTTCTGTTGAGGATGGAAAGCTTTATATCTATGTAAGTACATCCTTCCATCTGGGATGGAGAAGTGGTTCTACAGCTACAGTACCTATTTGGAAGGTAGATGCAGAGACTGGCGAAATAATATGGCACACTGATTATGAATGCAGTTCCATGGAAGGCGTTTCTGGTGGAGTTCAGTCAACAATAGCAGTTGGAAAGAATTCATTTGATGATCTCATTTACGTAACTGTTGCAATGACACAGGGTACCGGAAGTGGTAACATAGTTGCCCTTAAGAAAGCAGATGGTTCTAAAGCATGGGAGAATACCATTCCATATACATGGTCATCACCAGTATGTGTTTATAATGATGATGGCAGCGGTGAGGTTATTTACGGAGCCAGTGATGGAAGACTTTACTGTCTGAACGGACTGACAGGAGAAGAGAATAGTCATCTGGCTATATCAGATGGAACCATAGAGGCGTCCCCAGCGGTATACGAAAATTATCTTGTAGTTGGAACCCGTGCTGGAAAGATTTGGGGAATTAAACTTGAATGAAAGGATTTTTTATATGATAGGAATTATTGGAGCAATGGATAAAGAGGTGGACGATCTTAAGGCCGTAATGAGTGGTCTTGGAGAAGAGAGTCAGCCTAAAGTTGAAAAACATGCCGGAATGGAATTCTGGACAGGAACTCTTTCAGGTCATGAAGTAGTTCTTGTAAGAAGTGGAATCGGCAAGGTTAATGCAGCTGTAGCAGCAGAAGCACTTGCAGCCATATTTAATGTAAGAGCAATTATCAATACAGGTATCGCTGGAAGTCTTGATGCCGATATTGATATTGGAGATATTGTTCTTTCAACGGATGCCCTGGAGCATGACATGAATGTTAAAGGACTTGGTTATGAGAGAGGCATAATCCCTGATCAGGAAGAAAGCATTTACGTGGCAGATGAAAAGCTTCGCGGTGTTGCGAAGACTGCTTGCGAAAAGGTTTGTCCAGATGTAAAGGTTTTCGAAGGAAGAGTAGTTTCCGGAGATATCTTTGTTTCTGAGAAGGATATGAAGGATAAGATGATTGCGAGCTTTAGCGGAATGTGTACTGAGATGGAAGGAGCTGCTATAGCTCATACAGCATGGCTGAATCAGATTCCTTATCTTATCATTCGTTCAATTTCTGATAAGGCAGATGATAGTGCAGAGATGGATTATCCTACATTCCAGAAAAAAGCAATCGAAAATTCTGTTAAGCTTGTAACAGAAATGATGAAAATGTTATAATCCAGAAAGTTTTATGAAAGGAAGTTTTAATTATGGATTTAATACCTAGTTTTTCAGTTGATCATACAAAGATAGTTCCTGGAATTTTTACAAGCAGGGAAGATCTTGTGGGAGGAGAGATAGTAACAACTTATGATGTAAGAGTTACTCATCCAAATATTGAACCAGCAATAGATGTGGCAGCTATGCACTCACTTGAGCATTTAATAGCAACATACCTTCGTAACAACGATGAGTGGAAGGACTATGTTATTTACTGGGGACCAATGGGCTGCCTTACAGGATTCTACTTAATCCTAAAGGGGCGCCGTCCATCAAAGGATATATGCGATCTTTTAATAGCAGCTTTTGATTCAGTAAAGGATGCTGAGGAGGTTCCTGGAACAGCACCAGAGAATTGTGGTAACTGCCTCATGCATAACCTTCCATTTGCAAAGTATTATGCAGCTCGCTTCGCTGACTATCTTAAAGAAAACAAAGACAAGCCTGAAACCTTTGAATATCCAAAGAGCGAGAGACTGGTTACAGAGGATGGAAGACAGTTCTTTGATTCATAAAACAGCTTTTTTGTACTAGACTAAAAATATAGACTATGATATAATTTCACGGTTAGCGCCCATATGAGACGCTGACCGTGTTTTATTATATGTAAAACATAGATAATAATTAAAAAAATGATTAATAGACCTGTAGGTCATAAGGAGGAAATAAAGATGAGTTTAACTTACGAAAAGCTTGAAGGAAACATGGCGGAGCTTACAATTACAGTTCCAGCAGAGGATTTTAAGAAGGCATGTGTAGATGTCTACAACAGATCAAAGAATAAGTTCCAGTTCGATGGATTCCGTAAGGGTCACGTTCCAATGGCATTTATAGAGAAGACATATGGTGTTGCTGTATTCTATGAGGATGCTGCAAATGACCTTATTAATAAGACATACTTCGAGGAGATTAAGGATTGTGATCTTGATATCGTTTCAAATCCTGACATCTCTGTTAGCCAGATTGAGAAGGGTAAGGATTTCATCTACAAGGCTAAGGTTGCTACAAAGCCACCTGTAGAGCTTGGAGATCTTAAGAAGATCGAAATCGAGAAGGTTGACGCTGAAGTAACAGATGAAGATGTTGAGAACGAGATTAAGAATAAGCTTAAGGCTAACTCAACTAAGAATGAAGTTACAGACAGAGCTGCTAAGCTTGAGGATGAAGCAACAATCAACTTCGAAGGATTTGTTGATGGAGTTGCTTTCGAAGGTGGAAAGGGTGAGAACTATCCACTTGTACTTGGTTCAGGTTCATTCATTCCTGGTTTCGAGGATCAGATTGTTGGTCACAATGTTGGTGACAGCTTCGATGTTAATGTTACATTCCCAGAGAAGTATCAGGCAGAGGACCTTGCTGGTAAGGATGCGGTATTTAAGTGTGATCTTGTAGCTCTTAAGGAAACAGTTATTCCAGAGCTTGATGATGAATATGTTTCAGATACAACTGATTTTGAAACAGTTGATGAGTTTAAGGCTGATGTTAAGAAGCAGGTTGAAGAGCGTAAGGCTAACGCTGCTAAGCATGAGAAGGAAGAGAAAGCTATTGATAAGCTTGTAGAGATGTCTACAGTAGAACTTCCTGAACCAATGATCGCTTATCAGCAGGAGAAGATGGTTGATAACTTTGGCCAGCAGCTTATGTATCAGGGTATGAACCTTGAGCAGTATCTGAATATGACAGGTCAGACAAGAGATGATATGAGAGATCAGGTTAGACCTGAGGCTGAGAAGCAGATTAAGAGAAGCCTTGTTATCGAGGCAGTAGCTGATGCTCAGGGATTCGAAGTTTCAGATGAGGATGTTCAGGCTGAGATGGAGAAGATGGCTAAGCAGTATCAGATGGAAATCGAGAAGATTAAGGAATTCATGGGCGACGAGCAGATTGAAGGACTTAAGGCTGATATAAGAATGCAGAAGGCAGTTGAGTATATTGCTGATCAGGCTAAGGAGAAATAATAATCTTTTAGGGAGGTTATAAGAATGGCATTAGTACCTACAGTCATAGAGACAACTAACAGAGGCGAAAGAGCTTATGATATATATTCCAGACTTTTAAAGGAAAGAATCATCTTCCTTGGAGATGAGGTTAATGATGTAACAGCAAGTCTGGTTGTAGCTCAGCTTCTTTTCCTTGAGTCAGAGGACTCAAATAAGGATATTAACCTTTATATAAACAGCCCAGGTGGTTCAGTAACTGCTGGTATGGCTATTTATGACACAATGAATTACATTAAGTGTGATGTTTCTACTATATGTGTAGGAATGGCTGCATCTATGGGAGCATTCCTTCTTTCAGGTGGTGCAAAGGGTAAGAGATTTGCTCTTCCAAATGCTGAGATTATGATTCATCAGCCACTTGGTGGAACTCAGGGTCAGGCAACTGATATGGAGATTGATGTTAAGCATATGCTTCGCATTAAAGAAAACCTTATCAAGATCATGGCTGAGAATGCTGGAAAAGACTATGATACAGTTTATGCTGACTGTGAGAGAAATAACTGGATGACAGCTGATGAGGCACGTGAGTATGGTCTCATTGATAGTGTAGTTGAAAATCGTAAGTAACATTAGGAGAAGATAATGGCTAGTCGTAATGACGAGATACTTAGATGTTCGTTTTGTAATAAGACTCAGGATCAGGTGAGAAAGCTTATTGCCGGTCCTGGAGCTTACATTTGCGATGAGTGTGTGGGCATTTGTTCAGATATCATCGATGACGAACTTAAAAATATGGAAAAAGAAGGCGGAGAGCTTAATCTGCCTAAGCCAAAAGAAATCAAGGCTTTCCTTGATGATTATGTAATCGGACAGGAAGTAGCTAAGAAAGCACTTTCTGTTGCAGTTTATAATCACTATAAAAGAGTAGTGGCTGGAAGAGACTTCGACGTAGAACTTCAGAAGAGTAACATTCTGATGATAGGTCCTACAGGTTCAGGTAAAACTTATATGGCCCAGACTCTTGCGAAGATGTTAAATGTACCATTTGCTATAGCAGATGCAACAACCCTTACTGAGGCTGGTTATGTAGGTGAGGATGTAGAAAATATTCTGCTTAAGCTTATTCAGGCTGCTGACTATGATATAGACAGAGCTGAAAAAGGTATTATTTACATCGACGAGATTGATAAGATATCCAAGAAGTCAGAGAACGTTTCTATTACCAGAGATGTATCTGGTGAGGGTGTTCAGCAGGCACTTCTTAAGATAGTTGAAGGAACCGTTGCTTCAGTTCCACCTCAGGGTGGTCGTAAGCATCCACAGCAGGAATTTATAGAGATAGATACATCAAATATCCTCTTTATCTGTGGTGGTGCATTTGATGGACTTGATAAGGTTATCGAGAGCCGTGTTGGTAAGAAGTCAATTGGTTTCAACGCTGATATCCAGACAGAAAGATCTATTGTGGATAGCGAGCTTCTCAGAAAGGTTCAGCCACAGGATTTGGTTAAGTTTGGTATCATCCCAGAGTTTGTTGGTCGTGTTCCTGTAGTTGTAACACTTGACCAGCTTGATGAGCAGGCACTGATAAGCATACTTACAGAGCCAAAGTCATCAATCGTTAAGCAGTATAAGAAGATGTTCGAGTTTGATAATGTTGAACTTGATTTCGAGCAGGATGCACTCGTTGAGGTAGCTAAGGAAGCTATGGAGAGAGCAACCGGAGCAAGAGGACTCAGGTCTATTCTTGAAACTGCTATGATGGATGTTATGTATGAGATTCCATCTAACGAAGATATTAAGAAAGTAACTATTACTAAGGAAACTATAACAGAGGGCGCTGACCCTAAGACGGAGTAGTATACCTTTATGAAGATTAAATCATCAGAGCTTAGAACGGTTTGTGGACCAACATCTAAGCTTCCTGCCGAAGAGTTGCCAGAAATAGCATTTGCCGGAAGGTCAAATGTTGGCAAATCGTCTCTTATAAATTCTTTGTTAAATCGTAAGAACCTTGCCAGGACTTCATCAAGTCCGGGCAAGACAGTTACGATTAACTTCTATATCATAAATGAGATGTTCTATCTCGTAGATCTTCCAGGTTATGGATATGCAAAAGCTTCACTTCAGGAAAGAGCTAAGTGGGGCAAGATGATAGAAAAGTATCTGAGTACACGTGATGTGCTTAGAGCTGTTGTTTTGCTTGTTGATATCAGACATGCACCAACTAAGGATGATGTTATGATGTATGAGTGGATAGTAGCAAACGGACTTAAGCCTATCATTGTTGCAACAAAGCTGGATAAGATTAAACGTAGTCAGAAGGATAAGAACCTGAAGATTGTCAGGGAAACCCTTGGGGCAGAAAAGGACGTAAAAATCGTCCCTTATTCGTCAGAGACGAAAGCGGGACGAGATGAACTTCTTATGATTCTTAATGAGTTATTAGTTTAGTCTTTATCCCATAATTCATTTACGAGATATTGATAAACATCAGTACTCTTTGCGCGCCAGTTGTCGCAGATTGAACGAGCCATATCCTTGGTTGGTACATTTATACGGATGTCCAGCAGAGTTTCACGACGTTCGCGGATGGCGCATTTAACTGTATATTCGTTATGTTCATTGAATATGAAATCAGCGAAGATTTCGGATTCGTTCTTAAGATTTATTTTTTCCTTCTTGAAATAATCTCTGATTTCTTGTTTAATGTTGTTAGATATTCTGTTTTCGAAGTAGAGAAGTGCTTCCTCACCCTGATTTGTTATCTGGTAGTGCTGAGTACTTCTGATAGTCGTAACAGAAATAAAATTCTTATCAATCAATTCGCTGAGTGATTCGTGAATATTAAAAAGATTGGTATATCCTCTATCCAGTATAAAACTGGTTATCTGTGCGTTAGTAAGCGTATACTCATCTATTCGGTCTAACATATATAAAATTATAAGTTTATATAGCATTAGATTTTGATTTTCCATTTGTTAACCCCATAAAGATGTTAATAGTGTTGTGAATAATAGGATACGCCACTTATATATGATTTGCAAGTTATTTTACTATAGTGATTCATGCTGATAAAGGGAAGGAGAATGTATGGATTATAATAAACTGAAGGTTAGTGAATTAAAGAAAATTGCTGAGGAAAGAGGTCTTCGCAATCTTGGAAACGTAAAGAAGGCAGAGCTTGTTGATATCCTGACAGGAATAGACAAGATGAATGCTGAGAAGCAGCAAGCGGCAGCTTCTGAAGAGAAGAAGGCGAAGAAACCGGCTGCAAAGAATGAAGAAGAGATAAAAGAAGAAATTCAGGAGCCTGAAGAGGTTTCGGTTCATGAAGAAGAGTTTATAGAGGAAGAGGAAGAAACAGAAGGCAAGGGCTTCGAAGGCAACGAGGTTGCTGAAGGCATTCTTGAGGTTCTCGCTGAGGGCTATGGATTTATCAGGAGTGATAATTACATGCCTGGTGAAAGAGATATCTATGTTTCTCCTTCACAGATCCGTAAGTTTAGACTCCGTACTGGAGATATTGTAAGAGGTCCTATCCGCAAGAAGAACAGTGCAAATGAAAAATTCAGTGCACTTCTCTATATAGAATCAGTTAATGGCTATTCTCCAGCAGAGATTACAAAGAGAATGAAATTTGAGGATATGACTCCAATCTTCCCAGATGAGAGAATTCATCTGGATTATGAAGGTGCGCCTGTTTCACTTCGTATTGTTGATCTGTTTAGCCCTATTGGTAAGGGACAGCGTGGAATGATAGTTTCTCCACCAAAGGCTGGTAAGACAACACTTCTTAAGCAGATTGCCAAGAGAATCAGTGTTGCAAATCCTGAAATGAATCTTCTTGTCCTTCTTATAGACGAAAGACCGGAGGAGGTTACAGATATTAAAGAGTCCATAGAAGGACCAAATGCCGAGGTTATTTATTCTACATTTGATGAGCTCCCTGAACATCATAAGAGAGTTTCAGAGATGGTTATAGAAAGAGCTAAGAGACTGGTCGAGAGTGGAAATGATGTTGTAATTCTTATAGATTCCATTACAAGACTTTCCCGTGCTTATAACCTTACAGTTCCACCAAGTGGTAGAACTCTTTCAGGTGGTCTTGATCCCGCAGCTCTTCATATGCCTAAGAAATTCTTTGGTGCTGCCAGAAATATGAGAGAAGGTGGTTCTCTTACAATCCTTGCTACAGCACTTATAGAGACTGGAAGCCGTATGGATGATGTAGTTTTCGAGGAATTCAAGGGTACTGGTAATATGGAGCTTGTTCTTGATAGAAATCTTCAGGAGAAGAGAGTATTCCCAGCGATTGACATTTCCAAGTCTGGAACAAGAAAAGATAACCTGCTTCTTTCTGAAGAGGAGAGAGAAGTTTGTGATCTTATTCATAGAAGGTTCCATAGCCTGAAGGCGGAGGATGTGACTGAGGATCTTCTTAAGCTTTTCTCACAGACTAAGGATAATAAGCAGTTTATAGGGGTGGCAAAGAAACTGTTTCAGAAAAGATAAAAAAGTGATATAATGAAGGTTGGTTTTTAAAAGTATTTCGCGGAGGCTTTAAGATTGAATTTCAGTAAAGAAAGCGTTAAGAAAAAACAAGATAAGCTTCTTTCAAGAACCAGAAGGTTTGAAAGAAGATTCTTTATAGAGATTTTCAAGGTAGTACTTGTCATCTTTGTGTTACTTGTTCTTATTATGGCAGGTGCTGGTTTTGGTATGATGAAGGGAATGCTGGATGATTCTCCGGATATCTCAACCATCAGTATTAAACCTAAGGGATTTAAGACTATAATCTATGACCAGAACAACAAGGAACGTAACACACTTTCAACAGTTAATTCTAACCGTGTATATGTTTATTATGATGATATACCAGATCAGCTGGTCAATGCCTTTGTAGCTATCGAGGATGAAAGATTCTGGAGTCATAATGGTATTGATATGAGAGGTATCTTCAGAGCGCTGGTTAAGGACGTTATGGCTCGTAACTTCAACGAGGGTGCATCTACTATTACTCAGCAGCTCATTAAGAACCAGGTATTTGATGTTGGTATGAACGAGACCACCAAGATACAGAAGGTTGAACGTAAGGTTCAGGAACAGTATCTTGCTATGGATCTTGAAAAGAGATATACAAAAGAGCAGATTGTTGAAGCATATCTGAATACAATCTATCTTGGACAGGGTTGTAATGGTGTTGAGGCGGCTGCTAACAGATACTTTGATAAATCTTGTGGCGACCTGACTATAGCAGAAATGTCTGTTATCGCAGCTATTACAAAGAACCCTTATGGATATGACCCTGTTGTATTCCCAGAAGAGAATAATAAGCGTCGTAAGTTTGTACTTGATAAGATGCTTAAATTTGAATACATAACAGAAGATGAATACGAAGAGGCATTAAATGATGATGTTTATGAGCGTATTCAGAAGATCAAGCAGACTAACGATGAGAATTTTGAGTATAACTCATACTATACTGATGACCTGATGCGTAAGCTCAACAAAGACTTCCAGGAAATGTACGATATGACAGAACAGGAAGCTTATGATGAGATTTATACAGGTGGATACAGTGTTTACTCAGTTCAGGATTATAATATCCAGACTATAGTTGATACAGTTATCAATGATTCGTCATATTATCCAGACAGTACATCAGTTGCTCTTAACTACAAGCTGACACTTCTTGGAAATGACGGAATAACAACTTATAACTATGATACAAATACTCTGCTTACTTACTATAGACAGCAGACAGAGAATTCTAAATATAATAACATTTATCCTTCCGAAGAGGATGCAAGAGCAGCGGCAGATACCTATAAAGAGGCTATGCTGGATGAGACGGGTGCGACATTCCTGAACGAAGAGTTCAAGACTGCAGTTCAGCCTCAGGCTTCATTTGTTGTTATAGATCAGAAGACTGGTTTTGTAAAAGCTATCGGTGGTGGTAGAGGAGAAAAGACAGAAAACCTTGGTTTTGACCGAGCTACAAATGCTAAACGTCAGCCGGGTTCTACATTTAAGGTTCTTGCGGCATTCCTTCCATATATCGATACTGAAGGAAGTCTTGCTTCATGTTTTGATGATAAGGCTTATTCTTTCGAAAATGGAACACCTGTTAAGAACTGGTACGGTGGATACAGAGGCCCTAGTTCGCTTCGTGATGCAATCAGGGATTCTATGAATATCATCGCTGTTCAGACTATCACAGCAGTTACACCTGAAGTTGCTTATGATTATCTGATGAAGGAAGGCTTTACAACCATCGTTGATAAAGAGATTGGTGCTGATGGAGATGTTTATTCGGATATCCAGCAGGCAACAGCTCTTGGTGGTCTTACATATGGTATTACAAACCTTGAGATAACAGCTGCTTATGCTGGTATTGCTAACATGGGTAAATATACAGAACCTGTTTATTATGACAGGGTTTATGATCATGATGGTAATCTGGTTATAGATAACAGAGAACCTGTTGAAAGACAGCATGAGATGTGTAAAGCTACAACAGCTTATCAGCTTATTGATGCCATGAAGGATGTTGTTACATCTGGTACAGGTACCAGAGCAAACCTGACAAGTGGTATTAAGTGTGCGGGTAAGACAGGTACAACATCACAGTCTTATGACCTCTGGTTCTGTGGAATGACTCCTTATTATACAGCTTCTGTGTGGTTTGGATACGATTCAAACGTTACAGTTAATACAAATAACCATAAGGTTATGTGGCGTGATATTATGGATAAGATTGCCATAATGGAAAACCAGGATCCTGAAAAAGACTGGGATAAGCCAGATGGTCTTGTAGAAGCTACGGTATGTAAGATAACAGGTCTTAAACCTATAGACAGTTGTCCAACATGTACTGACCTATGTGACAAAGACCATATACCTACAAAGATATGTAAGGGTCACATGAACAAGATTGTTATTTGTACCGAGTCCCATATGCAGGCAACAAATACTTGTCCTGATACGGTTGAATATACTATCACTTATAATGATGATGGTGATGGTGAGATTATCGGCGCAGATTTCGAATATGATAAATCTATATTCACATCTAAATGTCCACTTCATCCTGAGGTTGAGGGAGGACTTAAGATAACTTCGTGGGCAGATACAGGCGGAACAATTTCTGATTCTGTTGTGGCATCTCCAGAAAGTGATGTTACATTCTACATCACTCCAAGTGAGGGCTATGCCATCAGAGATGTAACGGTTGATGATGTAAGTGTGGGTGCGGTTTCTGAGTACACATTTACAGCTGTTAATTCAGAACATACAATTTACGCATATTTCACACCTGTTGGCGGTGAGGCACCGGCTGATGATGGTGGTGGAGAGAGTGCGGAATAACAAAAAGACAGGGTAATTCCCTGTCTTTTTTGTTGGTAACCAAATAATGCTTTTTTTATGGGGAGAGGGGGTTTGTTTATGAAACGAGAATTATCATATGATACAAATAATATGATAGAGATGCTTAAAGTCTTGAGATTAGTTCTTTTGGATATTGATGCCTTCAATATCTTTAGCTCCAGTTCTGACAGAAAAGTAACTTTATTTGTGAATCTAAAGAATCTGATAAGAATCGAGAAAACATCTAAAACTTATAAGTTTGTATTTTCAGATTATGTGAAACTTTTAGATGCAAGACCTGCAAGAAAGATTCTCGGTCATGAAGAAATGAGATACTTTATTCCTCTCAATAGAAGGGATGTTATTAATCCGTCATACATTGGAATGGTGGATGAGAGTGGTGTCCATCTAAAAGGGCAAAAAGAAGCAATTAAGGTGTCCAGATCCTGCCGTCATAAGCTTGAGAAATATTTCCATATCTGATACAATTACAAAGTGGCTCTGCTGACAGATGCCCCACTAAAATAGTATAGTTTAGTAGTTTCTAAACAAGGAAAGGAATAGATATGATATCTAAACTTATAAACGAAATCAAAAAGAAAAATGCACCTATCGTGGTTGGTCTTGATCCACAGCTTTCATTTGTTCCGGAAGAAATCCTTAACAAGTGGTATGCTGAAAAGGGAGAGACTCTCGAGGCAATTGGAGAAGCCATATATGAATATAATGTTGGCCTTATGGACAGCGTTAGTGATCTCATCCCAGCGGTTAAGCCACAGATAGCAATGTATGAACAGTTTGGAATTCCTGGACTTGTTGCATATAAAAAGACTGTAGAGTATGCCCACAGCAAAGGACTTGTTGTTATAGGAGATATCAAAAGAGGCGATATTGGTTCAACTTCAACGGCATATGCCGTTGGACATATTGGAACTGTTAAGATTGGAGATAAGAGCATAAAGCCTTTTGATGAGGATATTGTTACAGTTAATCCTTATCTTGGTTCCGATGGTGTTAAGCCATTTGTTGATGTTTGCAACTCTGATGATAGAGGCATTTTTGTACTCGTAAAAACCTCTAATCCTTCTTCAGGAGAGCTTCAGGATAAGGAAACAGATGGAACTCCTATTTATGAAGTGGTTGCTGAAAAGGTAAATGAATGGGGCGCTGAGTCTATGGATGGCGATTACAGTAATGTAGGTGCGGTTGTTGGTGCCACATATCCAGAAATGGGTGTTCGTCTCAGAAAGCTTATGCCTAAGACTTATATCCTTGTGCCAGGTTACGGAGCACAGGGCGGAAGTGGTAAGGATCTTAAGGGATTCTTCAACGAAGATGGTCTCGGAGCAATCGTAAATTCATCAAGAGGAATCATTGCAGCTTACAAAAATGAAAAGTATGCTGGTATGGACTACAAGGAAGCAGCAAGGGCTGCAACTATCGATATGATAGAAGATATAAGAGTAAACGCATTAGGAGCTAACTAAAATGGTTGAAATGTACGCTGATATAACTAAACAGGAGCATCTGGTAGATGACATTTTCAGTATGATCCTTCGCTGCCCAGCTATAAGTGAGGTGGCTCATAGTGGACAGTTTGTTTCTGTATATTCAAAGGACAGTGCAAGGCTTCTTCCAAGACCTATCAGTATCTGTGAGGTAGATAAGAAGGCTGGTACTATCAGACTTGTTTATAGAACTGTTGGTGCCGGAACTACAGAGTTCAGTGGCTATAAAAAGGGCGACAGTCTTAAAGTAGTTGGTCCTATTGGAAATGGATACGAGCTAAACAGTTCTCATCCTATTCTCATGGGTGGAGGAATTGGAATCCCACCTATGCTTGAGCTTGCTAAGGAGTTCAGCGCTAAGGGACTGTCAAAGAATGATATATCTGTAATCCTAGGATATAGAGATAATACATTTCTATTAAATGAATTCAAGAAGATTGCTACTGTTTATATTTCCAGTGATTCTGGAAGCGTTGGAACCAAGGGTACAGTCATTGATGCGGCTAAAGAGAATGTGGTTACAGGAGATGCAATCTATGCATGTGGTCCTAAGCCTATGCTTAAGGCAATCAAAGCTTATGCTTATGAAAAGGATGTGCCTGCATTCATTTCTCTGGAAGAGAGAATGGCTTGTGGTATCGGTGCATGTCTTGCATGTGTTTGCAAATCTGTAGACGTAGATGATCATTCAAAGGTTAATAATAAGAGAATATGCGTGGACGGACCTGTGTTTAATGCAGAGGAGGTGGAGCTGTAATGGATACATCTGTAAAGATTTGTGGAGTTACAATGAAAAATCCAGTTACTGTTGCCTCTGGAACATTTGGCTCAGGTATGGAGTATAGCCAGTTTGTTGATCTGGAAAAGCTGGGAGCAGTTACAACTAAGGGAGTTGCAATAACTCCATGGGAGGGAAATCCTACTCCTAGAGTTGCTGAGGTTTATGGTGGTATGTTAAATGCTATCGGTCTTCAGAATCCAGGTGTGGATACATTTATTGAAAGAGACCTTGCATTCCTCGAGAAAGTGGATACAAAGGTTATTGTAAATGTATGTGGTCACTCAGTTAAGGAATATGAGGAATGTGTTGAGAGACTGGCGGATTGCGATAATGTTGATCTGTTAGAGATTAATGTATCCTGTCCTAACGTAAAAGAGGGTGGGATTGCATTTGGCACAGATCCATCATCTCTGAATAACATAACTAAAGCTGTTAAGAGCAAGGCTAAACAGCCTATCATAATGAAGCTCAGTCCTAATGTAACTGATATTACTGAAATGGCAAGAGCGGCGGTTGATGGTGGAGCAGATGCGCTTTCACTTATCAATACCATCACTGGAATGAAGATAGATATCTATAGAAGAGCTTTTGCTCTTGCGAATAAGACAGGTGGAATGTCTGGTCCTGCAGTTAAACCAGTAGCTATAAGAATGGTTCATCAGGTTGCTAATGCGGTTGATGTGCCTATTATAGGTATGGGTGGAATAATGACCGCTGAGGATGCGATAGAATTTATAATGGCTGGAGCAACAGCAGTTTCTGTTGGTACAAGCAATTTTAATGATCCAACTGTTACAAGTAAAATAGTAGACGGAATAGAAGAGTTTATGAAGAGTCAGGGTATTGAATCACTGGATGAGATACGTGGCTGTGTAAAATAATCTTTAGGAAAAGAAATGGCATTAAAGAAGAAAAAAGGTTATCAATTTTCAGATGAAGTAATTTCACGAGACGCGGTAACATCACTTATTTTTGGTGTTACCGGACTCATCTGTATTATATTTGTGGTTGTAATGGGCATTGTGCTTAAGGGAGAAGTTCCTTTTGAAATGGGAGCTCTGCTTTTGGCTGCTGGAATAATGGCTATTACCGGAGTTATTTTTGGATTTCTTTCATACAGAGATTCTGATGGAGGAATCCTGAGTAAGAGATGGTCTGTGATCATCTCTATCATAGATATAGCATTACTTGTGGTTCTATATCTGATATAGTAGGTTGCTTGAATTATGTAAACTAAATCGGAGTTTGTTGATGGACGAAAAATTATTAGACGAAAGATTGCTTCTTGCTAAGGCAAGGATAAAAGAAATACCAGAGGAATTATCAGGTGTCACTGCAAATGACGCCTGTGATTATCTGGGTTTTTTTATTTCTAAATCTAAATATATAAGCTATATGCTGGATGTTTATGAGAATATATCTGCTTATACAGATGCTGTTAATAATAAGAAGATGTATGAGGATATACTTCCAGAGAATTACGCATCTTCATTCAGTAATCCTGATTATGCTGAAGAAAAGATGGGAGTGATGGGAAGTGTATTTTCCTACATTTCTGCTGAATTGCAGGGGCTTCCCGGACTGATTTTTGATGACAAAAAGCAGCAGATAGTCTGCCTTCTTGAACTGTTCCTTATGATCTATTATCTCTTTGAAAGTGGGGATGAGATTAAACTGACTAATATTGAGGAAACAATTCAGTATTATGTTTCTGACTATATAGAAGATGTTATGCGAGACAGGATGGAGGATTGCTACATACCAGAGCGTGGGGTGGCATTTGACATTATTAAGAATGGGGATCTGGGTAACACAGATTATCTTTATAAGTATGGAGAATATATTTCTGATTCGGAGATCAGGCTGGCGGAATATATGAATTCTCTTTCTGATGAAAAGATAGAATCTCTTGCTGCAGTTTATACAGATGGCTTTAGACGTGGCTTTGATACCATGGGCATTTCCTTTGAGGGAAAGAACAGTGTTTGGATAAGATACCACATTGGTCAGGAAAGACTTGTCAGACAGGCGGCTAAGAATTTTGAGGACATGGGCCTTAAGGTAATAGTTTGCAGATGCGCAATAAACCGTTCAATCAGACGACAGGTGGTGAAGCAGGGGTATGAATCAACTTCTCCAAATAAACAATTTGAATATGATCACAGAAATGATGATCGCATCTTCCTTGATGGTAAATTTGTTAATAAGAGAATCGAAGCTGCCGAGGCGGTATCTAAAGAACTTGCTGAATATATGACGGGATTTGCTGGTCCGGCTGTAATAGAGACATTTGGAGAAGAACTGTTTTCACCAGTGGCCAAGGAGAGTGTTGAAGGCTATAACGATAAACAGCAGGAGCTTGTTACAAAGCTTTATTCCAAGCTGGGAGCGATATCTAATAAATACCTGCCGGGAGATTCTTATAGCTTCACTATAATTGCATTTCCTATGCCTGATATTGGTGAAGACTTTGAAAAGATTTTTGATGAGACCATAATCATTAATTCTCTTGATAATGAGAAATATAAGAAAATCCAGCAGAGTATTATAGATGTACTGGATCAGGCTGATGTTGTAAGGGTTGTTGGAATGAATGGCAACCGCACTGACATGACAGTTAAGATGAGAGAGCTTGTGAATCCTGAAAAGGAAACTCAATTTGAAAACTGTACAGCGGACGTTAATATTCCGCTGGGAGAGGTGTTTACATCTCCAGTTCTTAAGGGCACTCATGGAGTACTAAATGTCAGCAGCTCTTATTTGAATGGATATAATTTCAAGGATATTGAGCTTGTATTTGAGGATGGAGTGGTTAAGGGTTACAGCTGTAAGAATTTTGATGATGAAGAATCCGGAAAAAGATATATTAAGGAAAATATACTCTTTAATCATGAATTCCTGCCTATAGGTGAGTTTGCTATAGGAACAAATACATATGCATATACCGTGGCTCATAAATATAATATACTTGATAAGCTTCCAATACTTATTGTGGAAAAGACAGGACCGCATTTTGCTGTGGGAGATACCTGCTACAGTCATGCGGAGGACCATGCAGTCTTTAATCCTGATGGAAAAGAAATTATCAGCCGTGAGAACGATTTCTCTCTTCTCAGGGATACAGAACCTGAAAAGGCTTACTTTAATTGCCATACGGATATTACTATTCCATATAATGAGCTGGGAAGACTGTATGCAGTTGGTCATGACGGAACAGAAACAGATATTATTGTCGAAGGTAAATTTGTACTTCCAGGTACTGAGGAGTTAAATAAAGCCTATGAATAAAATGGACATAATAGAAATAATTGAAAAGAAGAAGAATAAGAAAGAACTGACAAAGGAAGAAATTTATTTTTTTGTCGAGGGCGTTACTAACCAGTCTATTCCGGATTATCAGCAATCAGCCCTTCTTATGGCTATATGTATAAACGGAATGAACTATAGAGAAATCAAAGATCTTACCATGGCCATGACTTATAGTGGATATACCCTAGACCTTACAAGTGTTCCTGGCGTAGTCCTTGATAAGCATTCAACAGGCGGAGTTGGAGATAAGACAACACTTATTATTGGACCTATAATGGCAAGCCTTGGGGTTCCAGTTGCGAAGATGAGTGGAAGAGGGCTTGGAATTACGGGAGGTACAATAGATAAACTGGAAGCTATCCCTGGTTTTTCTTCGAATGTAAGTGAAGAACAGTTTATCGAAGCTCTTACTAAAGTGGGATTTGTAGACGGAGCTCAGACTAAAAGCTTTGCGCCTGCAGATAAATATCTCTATGCCTTAAGAGATGTTACAGGTACAGTTCAGAGTATTCCTTTGATTGTTTCCAGTATCATGAGCAAGAAGCTGGCGCTGTTTACAGACGGAATAGTTCTGGATGTAAAATGCGGAAGTGGTGCTTTCATGGAGACAAGAGAAGATGCCGAAGAACTTGCAGGTATTATGATAGAGGTTGGAAAGCTTGCTAAAAGAAAATGCAAGGCTGTTGTTTCGGATATGAATGAACCTCTTGGTTATACGGTGGGTAATATCCTGGAGGTTGTGGAGGCTGTTCAGTTCCTTAGGGGTACTGTTCAGAATCCAAGACTTAAGACTCTTGTAATTACCCTGTGCAGTGAAATGTATAAGCTTTATCTGGAACAGAGTGAGGGTGTTCCTGAGATGACGGATGAGAAGATAGAAAAGCTTATCCTTAAATCCATAGATTCTGGTAAGGCTTATAAGAAGTTCAAAGAGTTCGTGACTAATCAGGGTGGAGATGTGTCCTTCATCAACAGTATTCCATATACTCTGGAAGAACTCGGAGAATCCTTCGTCAGTTCAGGATGTGTTGAAATAAAAGCAAAGAAGTCAGGAACCATATGTGGTATTACAGCTCATGAAGTCGGAAGGGCCTCTCAGGCGCTTGGCGCTGGAAGGATCACCAAGGAAGATGAGATTGATATGGGAGCGGGCATTGTATTTAAAAAGACCGTTTCTGATGAGGTAAGTGAAGGTGATGTAATAGCTCTTATTTATGCCGATGATAAATATAAACTAAAATCAGCAAAAAAGATGATGGAGAAGGCTATAACTATAAAAAGTGATCTAAAAGAGCCTATCCATAATGACATTATAATTTGCAAAAAAAATTGAATGTGATTACACAATAAGGTATAATTACGGATGTAGTTTAAAAGACAAATTAGGGAGGATTTAAAAGTGGGTATTTTATCAAGATTTAAAGATATCATGTCATCTAATATTAATGCTCTTCTGGATAAAGCAGAAGATCCTGAGAAGATGGTAGACCAGACACTCAGAAATCTTAACGAAGACCTCGCAAAGGTTAAGAATGAGACAGCCAGTGTTATGGCTGATGAGGCAAAGGCTAAGAGAAACTTAGACGAGTGCACTCAGGAAATTGCAAGAATGCAGGCATATGCAGAGAAGGCTGTTTTAGCTGGTAATGATGCTGATGCTACAAGATTTCTTACAGAGAAGTCAAAGCTTGTTGCTAAGCAGGCTACACTTCAGCAGGTTTATGATGTTTCAGCTGCAAATGCAATGAAGATGCGCCAGATGCATGATAAGCTTGTTAATGATATTTCAGAGCTTGAGTCAAGACGTGATGCCATCAAGGCTAAGGTTAGACTTGCCAAGGCTCAGCAGGATATCAATAAGGTTACATCGAAGATTGATTCTTCATCAAGCTTTGCTGCATTCCAGAGAATTGAAGATAAGGCTGATGCTATGCTTGATATGGCACAGGCTGAGGCTGAGCTGAATGCGACAACTGCTTCAAGTGAAGTTGACAGCTTATCAGCTAAGTATGATGCTACACCAGATTCAGCAGTACAGGATGAGCTTGCAGCACTTAAAGCACAGCTTGGACAGACATCAGAACAATAAATAAAAGGACTTGAGTAATGCTAGGACTTAATGAAAAACAATGGGAGGCCTGCTCGCACACCGAGGGGCCTCTTCTTATACTTGCAGGAGCAGGAAGCGGTAAGACAAGGGTACTTGTTCATAGGATTGCCTATCTCATAGAGGAGATGGGGGTTGATCCTTATAATATCCTTGCCATAACATTTACAAATAAAGCTGCAAATGAGATGAAGGAACGTGTTGAACAGCGTATTGACGTGAGTGGCGAAGGCGTTTGGGTGAGTACATTTCACTCTATGTGCGTAAAGATCCTTAGACGTTTCTATTCCAGGATTGGTGGAAATAATAACTTCGCTATTTATGATACAGATGATCAGAAGGCTGTTATTAAAGAGGTTCTTAAAACTCTTAACATGGATCCGAAGATGTATGCGCCAAAGGCATGCATTAGTTTCATTTCAAATGCTAAGGAAGGCTACAAGACTCCTGAAGATATGGATCTTGAAGCCGGATCCGATTATCGTGCAATTCAGATGACCAGAGTATACCGTGAGTATCAGAATAGAATGATGCTTAACAATGCTCTGGATTTTGATGATCTCATTTTTAAGACACTGGAGCTTTTTGAAAAGGATAAGGAAGTTCTGGAGTTTTATCAGACGAGATTCAAATATATCATGGTAGATGAGTACCAGGATACAAATGATTCGCAGTTTGAACTGGTGAGAATGCTAGCTGCTAAATGGCGTAATCTCTGTGTTGTAGGTGATGATGATCAGTCCATCTATAAATTCCGTGGCGCTAACATCTATAACATCCTTAATTTCGAGGATGAATATAAAGATGCCAAGGTGGTTAAGCTGGAACAGAATTATCGTTCTACTGCAAATATCCTTAATGCTGCCAATGCTGTTATTGCTAATAATGAGGGCAGAAAGGATAAGAGCCTCTGGACCGATAAGGAAGATGGAAAAAAGATTAGTTATACTGTTTATGAGACTGAATACGAGGAAGCTCATGGAGCGGTAAATACCATACTTGAAAAGAATATAGAGGGCAGACCATATTCTGACTTTGCTATTCTTTATAGAACAAATGCTCAGTCCCGTGCCTTAGAGGAGAAACTGGTATATGCCAACATTCCTTATAAATTAGTAGGCGGCACAGGATTCTATAACAGAAAAGAAGTAAGGGATATACTGGCTTATCTGAAGCTTCTTAATAATGATGCAGATGAGATTTCATTTAGTCGTATAATAAATGTTCCTAAGCGTGGAATAGGACAGGCCACTGTCGCGAAGATCAGGCAGCTCAGTCTGGATGCCGGATTTTCAATGTATGACTTTTGTTTAAAAGAAGATTTGAAAGCTCAGCTTGGAAGATCAGGAGAAAAGGTAAGTGAATTCATTTCTCTTATGGAGTCTTTTAAGCCAAATGTTGAGTCTGGCGATCTTGAGGCTTTATATGAGGAAATTCTGGATAAAACAGGTTATAGAAAAGAACTTGAACTGGAAAGAACGGACGAAGCGTTGGGACGTCTGGAAAACCTGGAAGAAATGGGAAATAAGATTGCAGGCTATGTAGAGGAGACGGATGAACCTTCCCTCATGGGTCTTATGGAAGATATTTCTCTTGTCGCAGATACAGACGATAATAGAGATGATAGTGATAACAAGGTTACGCTTATGACTCTCCACAGCGCAAAGGGATTAGAGTTCCCTGTTGTATTCATTACAGGTATGGAGGAAAGGCTATTCCCAAGCGGAATGGCTATGGACTCTGATGATCCAGATGCAGTTGAAGAAGAGAGAAGACTCTGTTATGTTGGTATTACAAGAGCAGAGGAAGAGCTTTATCTCAGTTCGGCAACAACCAGAATGGTTCGTGGTTCAAGAGAGTATCCGGCAGAATCCAGATTTATTGCTGAGATTCCGAAGGATTATATGACCAGGACGGGTATAAAGGCTAATACAATAAAGAAGGAACCTGCATTTACTGCACCAGAGCCAAGATATGTTGCACCACCACCAAGGTCCTTCAAGAGACCTGCGGTAGCGCCAACTACAGTAGATTCTATTAATTATACTGTTGGCGACAAGGTAAGACACATTAAGTTTGGTAAGGGTACAGTTACTGAGATGAACAAAACTGCCGATGATTATGAGATAACTGTTGTATTTGACAGTGTAGGAGAAAAGAAGATGTTTGCTACACTGGCAAAGCTTAAGAAAGTTTAGAGGTGTATTATGTCGGATAGAGAGGAAAGAGAAGACAGAAAATATAGAAAAAGAAAACCATCTTTTTTTGGCACCTTTTATAAGGCTATAATCGCAATAGTATTGCTGCTTATAATTATAGTTGCTGCTATTGTTGGAGGCATTTTCATTCATAAAGCCTGGTTAAACAGGAATGAAAAGGAAGAAAGGATAACATCCTATCAGGTTTCTGAAAGACTGGAAGAGGCCAGTGAGCTAACAACGGAAAAGACGATTTATAGCGGCTATATCCACTATGAGGAAGGGGATATCCCATTTATAGATAAGAAGACCTATTCTATGACATATACTGCTGAGATAGAGGCGGGAGTAAATGTTGAAGATATAAAGGTTTATGAAAGTGGTGACAGGGTTATCATTGAAATGCCAGATGCAGAGGTTCAGTCGGTCTATGTTGATCCGGATTCTATTGAATTCCATGATGAGAGCTTTGCAATCTTTAATTGGGATGATAAGCAGGATGGTGTAGATGCCGTAAAGAATGCGGAGAATGATGCGCTTGAAAATGCTGATACAGATGCACTTGTAAAGGCTGCAGATGAGCATGCCCAGGAGCTTGTTGAAAGCCTGTTCCAGGATGTTATAAGTAACGGAGAGGTTGTTGTTCAGTAGCTTTTTGGGATTAAACTTTCACTTTTCATAGTACATAAAGTGTGATATAATTCATGCATATTATGAATATTACATTCAATAAGGTTTATATTAACTGAAAGGGGGTTTCTTCATATGAGAAACGATGTAGTAGTTAAGGAAGATGCAGTTGAGACAGCAAAGAATGCGATAATCGCTGTATGTATAATTGTTGGTGTTATAACACTTATAGCAGGTGTCGCAGTTGCAGTTTATAAGTATCTTACACCTGATTATCTTGATGATTTTGATGAGTTTGATGATGACTTTGATGATGATTTCTTTGATGATGATACAGATTTCACAGATGATGTTGTCCCATCAGAGGCATAATTCAGGTCAAATAATATATTAAATATCTGGAGGGATTATGTTTTATGCATAGTCCCTCTTTTTATGGGATTTATAAAGTATTTTTAATGTCTTAAAAAAATCTTAATAATTAGATAGTTTCTTTTTAAGAACTATAATCTACAATCTAAACCATAAAACGTTTTATTGGTTCTGCTAATTGCAGAACAGAGTGGAGGGAGAAATGTATAACGTACTTGTTTGTGACGATGATAAGGATATTGT
This sequence comes from uncultured Lachnospiraceae bacterium, assembly GCA_902774915.1. Taxonomy (GTDB): domain Bacteria; phylum Bacillota; class Clostridia; order Lachnospirales; family Lachnospiraceae; genus Eubacterium_Q. Next base: position 41,529 of record CACYKH010000004.1, read on the forward strand.
GGAAGCAATCAGCATTTACCTGGAAACAGCAGGTTACGGAGTTGTGAAAGCATATGACGGCTTTGAGGCTCTGGATAAGCTGAAAAATAAAGATATCCATCTGGTGATCATAGATATAATGATGCCAAATATGGATGGAATCATGGCAACACGAAAAATCAGAGAAATCAGCCAGGTACCTGTTATCTTTCTTTCCGCAAAGTCTGAGGATGCTGATAAGATTCTGGGACTTGATATTGGAGCAGATGATTATGTGACTAAACCTTTTAACCCACTTGAACTTGTGGCAAGGGTGAAATCACAGATCCGTCGTTACACAGAGCTTGGTGCGATTACAGTGATGGCCAGTGATGATGATAAAATTATCGTGAATGGAGGACTGGTAATTAATGACAGTGCCAAGACGGTTACAGTAGATGGTGATGAGGTTAAGCTTACTCCGATCGAATATAACATTTTGTTATATCTCACTGAAAATAGTGGAAGAGTGTTTAATACAAGTCAGATCTACGAAGCTGTGTGGGATGAAGATGCAGTCGGCTCTGATAATATCATCGCAGTACATATCAGGCATATCAGAGAAAAAATCGAAATTAACCCTAAGGAGCCTAGATATCTAAAAGTTGTATGGGGCCAGGGTTATAAGGTTGAGAGAGGTTGATTATATGAAGGTTATTAAGAATAAATGGATAAGGCTTGCTCTTTATGTTTTAGGATTTATATGTTCGGCTATTGTTGTGGCAACTATAGCGGTTGAGTCCATAAAGTTTGCAGCTTTTCCGGGCTTTTCAATGGATAAAGCATACGAGCAGTCGGCAATTATTACATCTAATATAGAGGGCGAACTGGAGATATTACAGAATAAGGCCCAAAAGGAAAATGTAATCTATAATCTCGATATTTTAGATACAGAGATTACATTATATGATTATGACAAGATAGTTGAAGAAACTGGCTCGGAAGATGATATAGCTCAGAGTACAACTATAAAAGAAATGTTTGCTGATAAGGATGTATATAAGCAGCTGAGCGCTTATAACGATGAAAGTGCTGGTGAAGGTTCTGTATATAATGCATATCCTGATATAACAGCACCAAAAGATAATAAGTTTATCAGACTCTCCTGGAAAAATTATTTTGAAATAATAAAAAATAATACTTATAAATATAGTTCGGTAAGGCATGATGATATGCTTTATTCTGGGGAATTTGTAGATGATGAATCTGAAGAGAAAAAGCAGTATGAAATGCTTGATCAAGCTTATGGTCTGGAAAACTATGAGGGAATAGTTGATGGAGATTATTTTAAGTTTATAGATGGTAAACTATTCTGCTACAATGTTTCATCAAATTCAATTTATTTTGAGAATCTGGGAACTACTTTACTCCCTGGTGATTCGTTAAAGAATGAATACGTTTATTTCCCTTATTCAAAGGATATTGAAGATTTTAAGGATGTATCCGAGTTAGAAAGTTTTATATTATCTTCTTATATTTATAGAAGTGATATAGAGGTTGTTTATTCAACTCTTGATATTAATGACAGAGCAAAAATGTCAAAGGGTACAGATGTGAATGGCTATTATTCATATGGCTATAATACAGCTTATAGTCTGGATGGTGAAACTGTAAGCCATGCCTGGATATGTGATGAAGAAGGCCTGGAAGATGTAAAAAGAACTGATGCAAAAGGTTATAATGTAACATTTGCTGAACTGTGTGATCTATACAGGGCAAACTCCAACATATTTGTATGCTATGATGCTAAAACAAAAACTCTTGAACAGTGGTATAAGAATGGCAAGGGTGAGAAGGTTTCTTACGATTATATAAGTAGTAAAGAGCTTTCAAATCTTACCAGCGAAAGTGATAATAGTTTTGTTCTAGGCATAAATATGTCCGATAGTAATGGTGCGGGGCTTTTTGACAAAACTTTTTATGATCTATGTAGAGATGCTTACCTGCCAATATGGCTGTCAGTACTTAGTATTTTGGTACTACTTACCTGTGTTGTTTTACTTATCATAGGTGAACCAGCTAAGTTATATCTTATAGATAGAATGCCTTATATTATCTGGGGCATGCTCTATAGTGGAGTAATAAGTGCATTAGTAATGATTGTATTTGCATTTTTCCATGTAGATGCTTTCTGGTTGATGCTTAAAAATGACAGAGTAGGTGTGGCGCTTGGATTCTTATTCCTTGTACTTGTGGCTTACCTTTCTACAGCAGCTGTACTTATGAATGTTATTAGAAGAATAAAGGTAAAGAAATTCCTTGAAGGTTTCATCATAGTATTATTAATTAAGTTTATTTATAAAACTTATATGAAAAACAGAGACAGGATTGAAGGCAAGAAGAGATTATTTGCTATATTTATAGGATTTATGCTAGTTAGCATTTTGCTTCTGATTTTCCTGGCTATACATAGCGCAGGTTCATTTATAGCAGCACTTGTTTTATTAGCTCTGGATATAGCAATGGCGGTGATTACATTTAGATATATGACAGATATTGATAAACTGCTTAAGACCAGTAAAGGCATAGAGGCAGGAGATTTAGATACAAAGATAAATGTAGATGATCTGTCTTTTAATGCACGTGAAATGGGCAAGAGCTTAAATAACCTTGGTGATGGACTTTCAAAGGCCATTGATTCATCTATCAGAGATGAAAGAACAAAGGCGGAACTTATAACAAATGTAAGTCATGATATTAAGACACCTCTTACATCAATAATCAACTATGTCGACTTGCTTAAGAAGGAACAAATTGATAATGAGAAGGCGTCTGAATATATAGATGTACTGGATCAGAAGTCTCAGCGACTTAAACAACTTATACTAGATCTTATAGAGGCTTCTAAGACCAGTACTGGTAATATAGAACTTGAGTGTATGAACCTGAACCTTGTAGAGCTTATCAATCAGGGGCTGGGTGAGTACGAAGAGAAGTTTGAATCCCTATCACTAGAAGTTGTAAAGGGCTTTAAGGTTGAAAATGCCATCATCAATGCAGATGGTAGAAGAGTGTTCAGAATAATTGATAACATACTAAATAATGTTTCTAAATACGCACAACCAAATACCAGAGTTTATATGGACTTAAATGTTGTTGGTGCTAATGAAGGACAAACTAGCCCAGGAAGAGTGGTATTTAGCGTAAAGAATGTAAGTAAGGAAATGCTTAATATTTCCGCTGAAGAACTTACAGAGAGATTTGTAAGAGGAGATAAGTCAAGATATACAGAAGGATCAGGACTTGGACTCTCAATTGCGAAGAATCTTACGGAACTTCAGAATGGTTCATTTGATATAACTATTGATGGAGATCTGTTTAAGGTTGATATATCTTTCCCACTAGTTGAAGCGCAAAACTGATAAGAAAAAAGTAAGGGTCTGGCTCTAAAAGAGCCGGACTCTTGCGATGTATTTTTACTGAAAAAACTTATATTAAAAATAGGTAAATTTTTATACAAAAACCGCTTGACAAAGTGGTGGTGCCTCACTATAATAGTACAAGTGCTGTTCAAGAAAAGCACCAGTGAGGGGTCTTAGCTCAGCTGGGAGAGCATCTGCCTTACAAGCAGAGGGTCACAGGTTCGAGCCCTGTAGGCCCCATGCTAGGTTACCTAGTAGCGTAATGCTCTGCACCGCTTTCAGTATCACTAAGTGATACTTCAACCGTTGCAAGAGCTACTCGATAAAATTGCCAAAGCAATTTTATCAGGCGCTTGATCGAAGATCAAGCAATATGGCGGGATAGCTCAGCTGGCTAGAGCATACGGTTCATACCCGTAGTGTCGAGGGTTCAAGTCCCCCTCCCGCTACTTTAAAACGGAATAAACTTCCGATTTATATCGGGGTGTGGCTCAGCTTGGCTAGAGCGCCTGATTTGGGATCAGGAGGTCGCAGGTTCGAATCCTGTCACCCCGACTTCTGTAGAAGAGTTTCTCTTGACAGAATGAAAAAAATTATATATTATTTATTAGCTGTAAGTCGCTAAACACGCGGGTGTAGTTCAGTGGTAGAACACCAGCCTTCCAAGCTGGATATGTGGGTTCGATTCCCATCACCCGCTTTTAGACTGTCTTTACAGTCACCAAATGTGTCCGTAGCTCAGCTGGATAGAGCAACGGCCTTCTAAGCCGTGGGTCGGGGGTTCGAATCCCTTCGGGCACGTTTTTTGTAAGATTTTTTTTAAATCGAGCAATATTCTTAAGTGTACGCTGCCTGCTTGCACTTGCACGGATGTGCAAGCACAACCTGCAGCTTACTACGCAGTTTCTTTGAAACTGCTAACTCCAAGATTGCAAAGCAATCTTGTAACGTGGTGGGTATGGCGCAGTTGGCTAGCGCGCCAGATTGTGGCTCTGGAGGCCGAGGGTTCAAGTCCCTCTACCCACCCTTTTGTGTGGATGCTAGTTATTACAACTGAATGACATGAGTAATCCTTGGGCTATAGCCAAGCGGTAAGGCACAGGACTTTGACTCCTGCATTCGTTGGTTCGAATCCAACTAGCCCAGTACACCACTTTATTTTGCAAAGCAAAATGAAGTGCTGATAAAACCACGAAGTGGTTTTATCGAGTAGCTGCTGTTACTTACGTAGTATTACGAAGTAATACGCAGTAAGGGACACAGCGTTAAACTGTTCCGTTGATCACATTTTTGAAAAGATGGAAAAATAGATGCGAAGCATCTATGCACCTAAAGTAGCTGCTAATACGCAGTAAGGAACACAGCGTTAAACTGTTCCGTTGATCACATTTTGCGAAGCATATTTTGAGCCACTAGCTCAGTTGGTAGAGCACTTGACTTTTAATCAAGTTGTCGGGGGTTCGATTCCCCCGTGGCTCACATCTCTGAAAACTATTTATTGGTTTTCAGTTTTTTTTATCAAAAACGATATAAGCGGATATGGCGGAATTGGCAGACGCGCTAGATTTAGGTTCTAGTGGGGAATCCCGTGCAGGTTCAACTCCTGTTATCCGCACTTTGTTTTGTTTGAGACCGTCTCTTGTTGTGGGCGGTCTTTTGCTTTTCTTCGTAAATGGCTATTTTACTAGCTTTTTGAACCATCAAAAGATATGATTAAGTATATTTTAGTGTTGTTTAGTGTCTTTTTGATTTGTTAAATAATGGATAAAAATGTGATACTCGTGTGACACCTAGTGTGACACTCGAGTGACACTATCATTTTTTGAGGTTTCAAGGTAGGGGAATGTTCATGGTAATATTCATTAAAGTTATAAGACAAGATACCGGAGAAGAGATCGTCATTAACGTAAACAATGTGATGAGGATTAACAAGGCGGAGAATGATCTATTCGAGATTGTCTTCCGAAGTGACTCCCGAAAAATAATAGTGGATAAAGAGGCGGTCGATAGGATCAAGAACACGCCTTTAAAGTATGATTGATATTATAGAATAGTTATGGCAGCTCTAGCGACTTCTAGGCAGCCATTTTTTATTTCAATGATATATTTATTGATTGTTACATTAAACATGAACTGTAAGGCTCCTAACGGCTTATAGACCATATATAGAATTATATTATATTCTCTTTGGTTTATTCCTAGAAATGAATCAGCTATGAGATAACTCAAAGTCGATATAATCACAAATCTTTTCTATGAACTTTTCAAAGTCGTTTCCGTTCAGATGGATTGATCTGTTATCCTTTTCGAACATATATCCAGCATCCATATAATTTGTTAGTAGCTCGCTCGCCTCTTCGCTCATAGCTGCGGAGTCGAAGTTGGGGAAATTTACAATTTCTTTTTGTCTATCTGTCATAGCAAAAGGAACATGATACTTGTATCCTAAAGAGCGAATAATATACTTTATACAATCCTTGCGAGTCTTTGCAAGATCAGATCTTTCTTGGAGCGCAATCAAGAATTCATTGTCTTTTATTTCCTCATACTCCTCTACTGTCTTAATTTGAGGATATTCTCCGGAACCTAAGAGCCATTCTATCCTATATCCAGGAAAGGCTTCAATAATTGTCCTGGCGTCTTCTTCGCTTATTCCTGTTTCTCCTCTAAGTCTTTTACTAATCCAATCTTTTCCCTGAAAACATTTTTTTGCAAAGGATATCTGATTCAATCCTTCTTCTGCCATGATGATTCTTATATTATTGATGGCTTTTTCATTTATTTTCGCTTTGATTTTTGGCATTTTTCTTCATTCTCCTCTTATATAGCGACAATATCGCTCTTAATAATTTGATATAGCGACGTTTATTCTAATATTGATGTTATATAGCGAGAAACTAGCTATATAATGCAATTGTAACATTGTTCAAATTGGTTTGCAAACCCAAAACAAAGGAAGGAGTAAAGAATGAAAGATTCTTTATTGATAAAGGAAGCTGAAGCAAGGGAATGGCTCAACAATATGGGACGGATAAATTTCAGAAAACTTGCTGAAGCTGCTGGCTCTGTTGTGATAATCAGCAATCGAAGATATTACAACAAAAAGAAAATTGAAGAATACATTGATGGCATTTCCGGAAGTGGCATTGACGAGGTTGCTCCTGGATGCGATTGCAACAAGAATGAAGGGAGCAAAGAAAATGATTAAAGAATATTTGAGATGCGGAGAAGCTAACGCAACTTCTAACGAAGTATTATCAAGAGTGCTGGGAACAGAGACAAGAACAACAAGAGAAATAATAAAAAGGGCAAGGCTTGAAGGGGAGCCAATCTGCGCTTCCTCTAAAGGATATTATCTTCCAGGATGCGAGGAGGATCTAAAGCGAACTATCAGCCGCCTTTATAAAATGGCTAGAGAGACTAGGAAGAGTGCTGAGGCTATGAAGAAGAACTCGGAGCTCTATTTCAAGAGCGAGGAATTCAAGAAGATGGCTGAAGCAATGGAAAAAGGTGGGAAAGAATAAATGTATAGTAAAGGCAAGATAACGCTGGCGCCTGTAAAGGTTGAGCAGAAAGATTTTCTAAGAGCCTTCTATCTCAATGATAATGAGGTTGTATTTCTCAGGGCAATTGATGACAAGAAGAAGCGCTCTGCAATTCCTTATAAGGTTGAGCTATGGAATTATAAAAGTATATTCCATGAACTCAAGAAACAGAATGAACTTGATATGTGCATATCATTTTCAGTAAATGGCGGCGGAAGGAACAACAAAGAAGTTATAGCTTCCGGAAAGTGCCAGGCACAATTTATGGAGATGGATGATTATTCTCTTGAGGTTCAACTTGCCATTATCAATGCTTTCGAGCTGAGACCTTCAATTGTAGTTAAGACGAGGAAGTCGCTTCATGCATATTGGTTGCTTGAGGATGGAGATATCAACAACTTTAGAAATGTACAGAATAAGTTTATTGAGGTTTTCGGATCAGATCCAAACATAAAGGATGAGTCTCGAGTGATGCGCCTTCCTGGCTTCTATCATTGCAAGAAAGATCCGGTCATGGTTGAAGTGATATCCTTCCAGCCGGATCTACGATACAAGCAAGAGCAAATCGAGGAAGCTCTGAAGAAGACTTCCTTCAAGGATCTTCTTGAGAGATCAGATCTAAATGCTGAGACAAGAGAAGCTGCATTGAAGACTTTCGACGAGACCGACAAGAAACCAGCGAAGGCTATTTATAATATCGTTCATGATCCTGAGAAGATTCAAGAGGGCGGAAGGGTTAATGCTCTTGTGTCGATTGTTTCAAAGTTAAAGTTTAGCGGAATTGATAACTCTGCTATCAAGGGCGCAATTATTAGTATGAATAATGAGCAATGCAATCCACCTTTAAGCCAGGAAGAACTTGAGCAAGAAGTCTTTCCGACATTGCAGCGCTGGGAGACTCAAGAGAACACTATCAATGATATAGTGGACACGGATATCCTTGAGAAGTTTCGCTTGCTGCATCCGGAGTCTAACAATCAATTCAAATGGAATGATAAAGGCGACGGCGCTCTTTTCGCTGAAGTATGCAAGAATTTTGTTAGATGGAATGTGACCGCAAAAGAATGGTTTTGTTATGATGGCAAGATCTGGAAGATTGACAAAGGCGGAATGATTGCTCAGAAATACTCGAAGAAGTTTTTTGATGCTATCATGGTCTACTCTTTGGAGATCAAGGATGAAAGCATCCGTGAAGGGTATCTGAAGCACGTCTCGAGGTTGGGACAATACAGGAACAGGAAGACAATGCTCGAGGATGCAAAAGACAGGTATTTTATATCTTCCGAAATGCTGGATAAGGATGACTTTCTTCTTAATCTTCAGAACGGCGTTTATGATTTGAAGAACTTTATCTTGATGAAACATGAACCGGATATGCTTCTATCTAAGATTTGCAATGTTAGTTATGATGAATCAGCGAGCGGAGAAAAATGGATCAAGTTTCTTGAAGAGGTCATGCTGAAGGATAAAAGCAAAATTGATTATCTTCAAAAGATTCTTGGCTATTCCATGACAGGCGACACAAAAGAAGAAACTTGTTATATACTCTTTGGACAAACTACAAGGAATGGCAAGTCGACTTTGGTCGAAACAATATCTTATATGCTAGGAGAATCCAAAGGCTATGCAATGAACATGAGACCTGAGTCCCTTGCAATTAAACGCAACAACGACTCTGGAAGAGCTTCAAGCGATATAGCCAGGCTGGATGGTTGCAGATTTGTAAACGCTGCGGAACCACCAAAGAGAATGTTGTTTGATGTTGGATTATTAAAGACTATGCTTGGAAGGGATTCGATAACGGCGAGATATCTTCACGAAAACGAGTTTCAATTCACACCGCGTTTCAAGTTATTCATAAATACTAACTTCTTGCCATTGGTAACAGACGACACTTTGTTTTCATCCGGTCGAATAAATGTTATATCTTTTGATCGTCACTTCTCTGAGGATGAGCAAAACAAATCTTTGAAGGATGAGCTTCGAGAAGAATCTACTTTGAGCGGGATTCTCAATTGGTGCATTGAAGGTCTTCGCAAGTATAACCAGGAAGGCGCTGCGGCTCCGGAGAGTGTCAAGAAGGCAACTGATAATTACAGAAAGACTTCGGACAAGATAGGGAATTTTATGGATGAATGTTTGGAGTATTCCAGGTATCATACAATGGCGGCTTCCGAAGTATATTCCATGTTTCAAGATTGGTGCGCTGCTAATGGATATGGATTGGAGAACAAGGGCAACTTCTATGCGGAATTACGATCCAGGAACTTGATGGCAGAATCCGGGACCGTGAACGGTCGAACGCTTCGAAACGTGGTTCCTCACTACAAGCCAATAAGTGATCCGGATGGTTATTTTATTCCAGCTAACGAAGGCAAGTCACTCCCTTTTGAGTGATGATTCTTCTAGATATGTGCAAATGTGTAAAATGAAACCAAAGTTTTCAATAGGGGCTATATTTCAAATCAATGGTTAATTTTACACACAATACATATAACTTATAACAAAGGGTTTATTATAACAAATCAGTTTGATAAAATAATATTGAGCATTACGTTTTTTTTGAGGCTTGATGTGAACGAAGCCGTGTTTGTTGTCGTGATGCTCAATACATAAAGCTCCCTTCTGACTTGTTGGGAGTTGTCAGCGAAATAGGCGCAATAGATTGGAAGTCCTCGTCCGGTCTAGCGCCTATTTTGTTTTATTCAGAATTATAAAGTAAAGGAGAAAATACATTATGAACACAAACAAATTAAAGGGAACATTAAAGGATTTATATTCTCAATATGCTCAGGCATACAAGACAGGTTGTGACCTGGCATACAAAAAGAGACTAACAGAGTTGAAACCTGGAGACAGAGCTCCGGAGAATCTTGGCTTGTATTATGATGATTACAAGGCGAGCTTTGCAGAGAAGGCAAGCAAGATTAGATCTGAAGGACTCGAGGCAATCAAGCAAGCTAGATCAGAGATTAAGACAATGAAGACGGATGCACCTTCGACAGATGCAATGAATTATATCTCATACCTCAGAACAAAGAAGGATCTCACGGAATATGATCTTGAGGATGCGCTGGAGAGATATGGCAACAACTATGCTGCATATAATGCGATTAAGGATCTAGGAGAAGAAAGAAAAGTCTTCTATGCTCAAGAAAGTATTCTTGATCCAATTACAAGAGGTCTTGATAACCTGGAAAGCAACTTCGAAAAGGTTGGAGTATTTCATGCAGAAAGAAACGGCGGCATAAGTGATGGCTATCTCAGCTTTGTGGGAATGACAATTGACAACGAACTTCCGGACTTCTCGAACGAAGAATAAGAGGCTGAGACTATGGCTATAAATCCACGCTGGAAAACAGGAAGGCGCAAGAAGTACCGAGAAAGATTCAAAGCAATGGGGGCAACTTGCGGAATATGTAAAGGCAGACTTGGAGAGATACACTATGATGAGCCGAGTGATAGCAAGCACCCTTTGAGTTTTGTTATTGATGAGATAGTCCCTGTTAGTAAATGGCAAGAAGCTGGATATAGTAGTCCGGCTGCTGCTGCGGATGACTTTAGCAATCTACAAGCTGCACACTATATCTGCAATCAAAAGAAAGGCGCAAAGGTAAACTTCACGATAAAAGATATCAGAGTTGAAGTACCACGCCACAAACGGATTGAACTGGATGGGGATTGGTAGAGGCTAAACGATCAGGGCAAAAGATATCTGAATATATCAGAGAATGGATCAAGAGACTTCTCAAAGCTGGATGAAGCTGCACTACTCTTGAAACAATATGCTTATAAATGAAAGCTGATTGAAGAACAAAGAGCAGCGACTTGATGGAGCTGGATGGATTAACCACCTAAGGCGCCAGGCTTTACGCTCTGAAGAGTGACGAGCGAGACGAGGAACGACAACGAGGATGAAGGCTCCCTTCGTGATGGAAAATAAAAAATTAATATTTATAAAATAGCCTTCAAGCACTCTGGCAGGGGTACCCCCAAGCATTGATTTTTGCGTACCGCACCGTCTTGCTAATTATTTTAGCGTGAAGTTTTCGTTTATAAGGGTGGATAACTTTCAGAAAGGATATATATGCATATATGGACAATAAAAAGGTTATATCGGAACATAAACGCCTTCTAGATCTACTAGACAAGGCAGACATACCACAACAACAAAGGGACGTGCTGGCTCCTGTAATTGATAACATGGCATGGCAAAGGATCAAGCTGGATGAAACCAGGAAGGAAATGCAACAAGCTAGTGTTGTATGTGAATATAACAACGGCGGCGGACAAAGTGGAATCAGAGAGAATCCAATCTTCAAGGCGTATATTAACTTATGGCGAGCGTATATGGTCGGATTGGAAAAATATACTTCATATCTTCCGAAGGAACTTCAAGAAGAGGCAAATGAAGGTATTAGCATTTTAGAACAAGTAACAAGGATAAAGAAGGCGAAATGATGAACGGAGAACCACGAATAAAAATCGAACCATTGAGACATGACACGGACGGCGAAGGCGCCAGGCTCTTGATGGAAGGCGCTGGGATTGTCCTGGATGATTGGCAACAATTAGTTGTGGATAGCATTTTAGGAACGGATCAGAATGGCAACTACGTCACAACGGCGGCTGGAATCTCATGCAGTAGACAGAACGGAAAGAATGTTATTGTTGAAGCCGTCATTCTTTATTCATTGCTAATTAACGGAGAAAGAATTGTCTTCACGGCGCATCAAATGAAGACGGCGAGAAAATGCTTTGAACGATTGTGCAGAATGTTTGACAAGCACACGAATCCGGAATATGCATCCAAAGTCTCAAAGATACTTTATGGGACAGGGACGGAAAGCATCAGGCTAACCAATGGAGCAAGCATTGAATTTATTGCTAGGAGTAGACAAAGTGCAAGAGGTTTTGATGATATCAGCGTCTTGATCCTGGATGAAGCTCAAGAACTTCAAGAAGAAATGGCTGCGAGCTTAACAAGTATCTTGAGTAGTAGTAGTACCGGGCATAGACTTATAATTTATACAGGCACTCCGCCTTACGTTGGCTGCAATGGAGAAGTGTTTGAACGCTTCCGTTCTTCCTGTATAGCCTCAAGCTCTAGAGGAGAACAGACTCGAAACAGTTGGCATGAATGGAGCGTTGAAGCTGAGAAGGTCGAGGATATAGATTTATCTGACAAGCGGATCTGGTACGAGTGCAATCCGGCAATGTATAGCGGAAGGATCAACGTTGACTTCACTCAAACAGAATTCGAGTCACTAAGTCCAGCAGACTTTGCGAGGGAGCGCTTGGGATTTTGGCAAAAGAAAGCTGGGATTCAACAAGTCATGGCTATTGATCCAGCTTTGTGGGATAGCTGCATGAGTGATGAGGAGAAACCGGAAGGAAAGACGGCTTATGGAGTGAAATTCACTCCGGATGGCTCTGAGGTTGTACTAGCTGGCGCCGTCATAGATAACGAAGGCAAAGCTCGCATAACACTTATTGCGGTTGAACCAATGGGAAACGGATTGACCTGGCTTGCTGAATGGTTGAAAGAAAGATACAAGAAGGCTTCTTGTGTTGTTATAGATGGGCGCAACGGCTCGGATATACTCATTGAAAAGATAAAGCCTGTTTGGTTGTTCAAAGATAGCATAATCAAGCCTAGTGCTCAGAATGTTATCACGGCTGCCAATATGCTCTTGAATGAACTAAACGAAGGAACGCTAACTTGGTACAGTAAACAAGAAGAACTAAGGGAAAGCGCTATCACGTCCACGAAGCGAAACATAAGCGGCGGCTGGGGATTTGGTGGACAATCAAGCGCGCCAATTGAGGCTTGCAGCCTTGCACTTTGGGGATGCAAAACTTCAAAGAGAAACCCACAAAAGAAAATGAGGATTGATTGGTGAAAAAAAATAAGTTTAAAAAGAATAATTTAACTTGTGAATTGTGTGGAGAATATATTTTTCATGGTCGTTTGTGTCGAAGATGCAAAGGCTATGTAATAAGAACCCACAAATCAGAGACCGCCTTCCTGGCAGATATGAAAGATTATTATGGAATCAAGAGAGGATCAAAAAATGAGTAATTATTTACAGATATCGAAGAAGTGTCCTTTTTGTTGCGGAGAAGGTGTCCTGACTTCTTCTTATAGTCATAGTTGGGAAAGCTATTATGTGTTTGTGAAGTGCTCAATTTGTGGGGCTTCTTCGAAGTCTTTTCCTGAGGAAAAAGATCCTAAAATAAGAAATTGGGAAACAGAGTCATGTTTGGATGCAATCAAAGCATGGAACACTCGCCCTATAACAGAGAAAGACTTTTTGATGGAGCTCGTTAAGATTATGAGCAATAAGAATGAAGACTCGGACTCTCAGAACCAAAAAGAATCTTCAAAGAACGCTCAGAACGATAAAGGAGAAAAATAAATGCAGAGATATTCAGAACTCGAAGAGATAAAAAGAAGAATAAGCAAAGAGACCGGAGTCCCTGTTGAATTGCTGGATGGAGAAAACGAAGAAGAAAACAGATCAAGAGCGCTTGCTATTGCTGCTTTCAAGAAAGAGAGACAGGAGAAACTTGAGGAAGAGCTGACTCCGCCACAAAGAGAGACAACTGAAGATCAATTCTCAAAGTGGGTAGAATCAGCTTATCCTTCGAATGAAGGTTTCAGAAAATTGTTTTCATAAGAAGGGAGAAACAGAATGACAAGGAAGTGTGTTATATGTGGGAGGACTTTTTCGACAAGTCATTCCAGAAAGATTTATTGTAGCCTAGTTTGTAAAGATGCATCAACTAGACTCAAGAGGATGAAGTGGAAGAAAGACAATCCGGACTATTACAACAACTATTATTCTAAGAATAAAGACAAGATAAGCAAGCGAAGAAAACTATATTATTCAAAGAAAAAGACCGAAGCACAACAAGTTTAAGTTGTGCACTCGGTCTGAATATCCAAAAAGCTCTTGTGTGCTCTGTTGAGTAGTTTGTGATAGCTGGATCTATCTGAGGAATTCATTTTATCTAGTATCTCACTTATCGAGAGACAATCTAAATATTTATATAATAGAACTTGCATTTGTTTCTCGTTCCTAATTAGCGTGATGATTCTCAATGCATTGAATCTGCTTTCAATATACTTGCATGCTAATTCACAACATTGATAATGAATCGCTTCTTTCTTCTCAATGATGGAAAGAGCAGCCTTCTCAAGTTGATCGTGATTCTTCGATTTTGTTCCGGCTCCGTCAAATCGAACGGAAGAAACCTTCTCATAATCAATATTCACAAATTCTTCTTCTAATCGCTCAAGAGTCTTCTTCATTTCGATTATCTGCTTCAGATCCTCGATTGTCATTGGATCAAATTTAACTTCTCGGAATTCATTCTTGTAAATCATTTTCTATATCCTCTTTGATGGTGTTATCAATAGCTCTTTTTATGAATCCATTAACAGATTCATTGTGGCTGGAAGCATGATCCTTTATTTCTTCGTACTTCTCTTTTGTAACCTCAAGAGGAATTCGCTTTATATTATCCTTCTTGTATTGCTTAATATATTTCCTTTTATTCTCTTTGTATGACATTTTTCAAACCTCACTAATACGATAATAGAATTATAACATATATTGTGATTGTGTACACTATAAATAAAATTCTTGAAAAAAGGATAAATGTGATTTATATTTATAGTGGGCACAATAAATGTAACAATAAAGAAACAAACAGAAAAGAAAGCGAGGATAACAACATGAAAAGAAATATTGAAAAGACACTTAATGAATTTGAGAAGCTATCTACTACGAAGGACAACAAAGACAGATTCAATCTAACGGCTGCGGAGTATAAAGAACTTATGGAGACTCTGAGAGACCGAAAGCCGTTCGGATTTACAAGTGATGATTTTGAAACATTGGATCTAGGAATCAGATTCGGAGTTGTTGTTGGCTGGAAGGCTGCAAAGCGTGAAGAGGCAAAGAAGAGAAAGAAGAACTCTGGCAGGTAACAAGGAATGAGGTGGACAATATGGCTAAAAAACAAAAAAGGGATGAAAAAGGTTATCTGAGAAAGTCTTTTACTGACTCGAACGGAAAAAGACACTTTGTGCGAGCTAAGACCGAAGATGAACTTTTAGAAAAGTATTTAAAGAGAAAAGCTGAGGAAGCCGAGAAGGCTAAGAATATACAAGAAGACATTTTCAATCCTCGAATTGATGATTATTATAAAACCTTCACGGATATCCGAAGGAATGAGATCAAGGAAAGCACTATAAGAGCACAGATAAGCCAATATCAAAATATATCAAATGTGATCCTCGCTCCTGGAAAGAGATTCGGAGATCTGAGGCTAAAAGATATTACAAGAGCCAATATTGAACGAGCAAGACAGATGCTTCTCAACGATGGGAAAACGCCTGAGAATCTGAATATATGCTTCGCTCATTTGAATCATGTTTTCCAGAGTGCCGTTCTTGATGATACTCTCGAAAAGAATCCTTGCAGAGCTTTGAAGAAGCTCAAGAGAAGCAAGAAGCCGGCAACGGACACGAAGCACAGAGCCTTAACTGTTGAAGAGACAATGCGCTTTTTCCAGGCGGCAAAGGATAGGAATAGCTTTTATACTAATGTTTTCAAACTAATGATTAAAACAGGAATGAGGATTGGAGAAATAAGTGCTCTATATCTCACGGACATAGACACGAAGGAAGGTTTCATTCATGTTAGAAGAACAGTTTCAAGGGATGAACTTGGAGCCTATTATATAAGCGAAGACACGAAGACGGAAAGTGGTTCAAGAGATATTCCATTGACTCAAGACGTCTTGAATATTATCAAGAGCCAGGAAGAACTAAACAGGCAGCTATTTGGTCTTCAATGGAGCGGAACGATTTTCAAGTCTACTGAAGAAGGTCTTCTAAGAGAGTACACTTTGAACAGGGAAATAAAAAGAATCTGCAAGGATGCAGAAATTGAGTATTTTACAAGCCATGCTTTCAGAGATACTTTTGCAACAAGATTCATTGAGCAGAGACCTCAAGATTATAAAGTATTATCTGAGATACTTGGACACAAAGACATATCAATCACACTTAACCTTTATACCCACGTTATGACAGAAACAAAAGTCAATGCTATGAACGATATCTTGATAAAGATTGGATAATAAGAAGGGCGCCTGGAAGGGCGCTCTTTTCATTCCTGGCGAGATATAAGCTCCTAGTGTGACACCTTATGTGACACTCGCTCCGCAAAGCCTTTGTTTATTTATGTGATGGTTTAACTCCTGTTATCCGCAAAACCATTTAAAAGATCATCATTTTAGTGATGATCTTTTATTTTTTTCTCTCTTATTTGTGTTTTTTGTGTGTTTTCAACAAATATAAACGGCATAATTATTGCTTTTTTATAAAAAAAGTGGTAAAATACGCCATATATGGGCAAAGCAGGAGTGATCTTGTGACGCAAAGCTATAGGGCCTGGTATCTCTAAGGGTGAGAGCTTAAGTATCAGGTAGCCAGTTGCAATGTTTACTACTGTTTGGCATATTATAACAATAGTTATTATAGTGTGCGTCAAATGGTAGTTTTTTTGTTTCATTTTCAAATATCGCAGTCTATTATGATGCACGATAGATACACTATTTGTGAGGGTTCCATTATGACAAAAGAATATAATGATTTTCCTGTCAGCCCATACAAATCCAGGAGAAACAGGGGTTTTTCACTTGTAGAGCTGATAATAGTAATTGCTATTATGGCTATTCTTGCAGCAGCAATAGCTCCTGCACTTATTAGATATATTAATAAGTCAAGGAGAGCTTCCGATGTTGAAACAGCTAGTGTTATTAATCATGCTGTGGAATATGCATATGCAGAAGCTTATTCTTATGAAGGTACCGAAAACGGCGTTCAGCAGAATGCTGATTTTGTAGGTACCAATACCATTGACAACGTAACTGGTATTTCTGGTGAAGATCCATATAAGCTGGAAATAATCGCGGTTGCAAAAGATGAGGATACATTTATCGCCAATGATGATGCAATGCTTCATTTTATGAGTCTGGTAAGAAAAACTTTAGGAAAGGAATCAAATAGCGACAAGCTGTTTTCTACTCCAAAGTATAAAAAAGACTCTGGCAATGGTGTTCCTGAAGGATTTATGATAGCTAGAAAACTTGATTCTTCTAATCAACCTGTTCGTTTTGAGGTTTGGATTTCTAAATCCGGAGATCAGCCAGCATATCGTTTATATCCTGAGTGCTGCAAAGAGTATAAATAAAGCATTTCGCTCTACAAAATAAAGTTGTTTATAAAGTTGTTATTTGATAGAATTATTTTATAAACGATTGGAGAGAAGTATGCGTAATATTATTAACAACAAAAAGGGTTTTTCGCTTGTAGAGCTGATAATAGTTATAGCTATTATGGCCATTCTTTCTGCGGCCATCACACCTGCAGTTATCAGGTATATTGAGAAGGCGCGTAAGGCACGTGATGTAGAGGTTGCACAGACTATCGTTGATGCAGCTGATCTTGCTATGACAACTAGTGAAGATAATGCTTATCTAGGATGGTCAGTTTGTGTAGATTTTTATGGAACTGATTATCCAGCTCGTATTAAGGCAAATAATGATGGATACCCTGTTTCAATGGGAAATAATAGTGGTTGCAGAGATAAAACATGTAATTCCGATGAATATTTTATTCGCCCGGTTGCTTGGTGTCGAGGTGTAAGATTTGATGGAAACTATGGAGTATGGGAAAATTCATTGTTTAAAAGTACCCTCGACAATACAAGTGGTGGAAAGGAACAAAGGGATTATACTAATGAATTCTTATGGGCATTATCACAAGAGGTTGCTCAAAATGGAGCTGATAAAACCAATAGAAATTATGATGGTGCCACTGATTTAAATATGTCCATTAAGTATAATAAACCTTTGCTTGCCAAAGTTGGTAAAAAGAAGGGGAAGAAAGTGACGCCAGAACTTTGGCTCCTTTATAGACGAGATGATACGGGACAGGCTGAAGTTTGGACGGGATATAAAGATGGTAGTGTTACCCCATTGTATAGAGTTTATCCAAAACCTTCGAAAGAATACAAATAAAAAGAGCCGAAAGGCTCTTTTTTATTGCGAAATATCGCATATTTTGTTAATATTTTCCTTGATATTTTTTTAGATTTATGGAGAAACATATGAGCGAGACAGAAAAGAAGAAGGCTCTTATAGAAATTAAAGGCCTTACAAAGAATTTTGAAGATCAGCAGGTGCTTAGAGGAATAGATTTGAATATCTATGAAAATGAGTTTCTCACCTTACTTGGACCTTCTGGCTGTGGAAAGACAACAACCCTTAGGATTCTTGCAGGATTTGAAGAGCCCTCAAGTGGAGAAGTCCTTTTTGATGGCCTTGATCTTACAAAAATACCAGCATACAAGAGAGAGGTTAATACTATCTTTCAGAAGTATGCTCTTTTTCCGTTTCTGAATGTTTATGATAATGTAGCTTTTGGCCTTAAGATAAAGAAGATGGACGATTCCATTATCGACCATAAGGTTTCCAGCATGCTGGAGCTTATGGGACTTGAAGGATATGCTAAGAGAGATGTGTCCAGTCTTTCTGGTGGACAGCAGCAGAGAGTTGCAATTGCCAGAGCTCTTGTAAATGAGCCAAAGGTTCTTCTTCTTGATGAGCCTCTGGGCGCTCTTGATGCAAAACTACGTAAAGGTATGCAGACTGAGCTTAAGAAGATTCAGAAAGAAGTGGGCATTACTTTCGTGTTTGTAACACATGATCAGGAAGAAGCTCTTTCTATGTCTGATACTGTAGTAGTTATGAATGAAGGTATCATTCAGCAGATTGGAACTCCTGAAGATATTTATAACGAGCCTGAGAACAGATTTGTTGCCAGCTTTATTGGTGAGTCAAATATTATCGAGGCTGTAATGAAAAAGGATCTTCTTGTTTCCTTCGATGGAGAAGATTTTGAGTGTGTAGACAAAGGCTTTAAAGATAATGAGGATGTTGAGGTTGTAATTAGACCTGAAGATATTGATATAGTAAAGCCTAAAGAGGCAAAGGTTAAAGGTGTTGTTAAATCTATTATCTTTAAGGGAGTTCACCATGAGATAGTAGTAGAGACTGAGCACCGCGATTACCTTATTCATACAACTGATTATTACGAACCAGGCCTGAAGGTAGGACTGACCTTCGGACCGGATGAGATTCATGTCATGTATCCAATGGAATGGTAGCCTTACGAATTAGAAAACAAAATTATAATTCCGTGCTTGCTCGCAAGCCAAGGAATTAATAATTTTGTTTTCGTAGCATCGTAGATGCTACTTCGAAGGTATGAGGAAAGTGCCTCCGAAGGAGGCAGTAGAGTGCGAAGCACGTACTTTCCGAATACCTAAGAAGTAATTCGTAAGAAGAGACAGAAAGGAACTCAAATGAAACATTACACAAAGCTTATCCGTCCATATATCGTCTGGTCCGTACTTGTTATTCTCGTACCTTTGTTTATGATCATCCTGTATGCATTCACAACAGGTGGTAATGGTCTGGTAAATATAAGATTTACTCTCGAAAATTTTAAAAAGATTGGTGAACCAGTCTATCTTGATGTATTAAAGAAGTCCTTTGTTTTGGGCTTTATTTCTGTATTAATCTGCCTGATCTTGGGCTATATTCTCGCGTATTTCATAACCAGATTTAAGGATTCCACACAGGATATCCTTATTCTTCTTGTGACTATTCCAATGTGGATAAATACACTTCTTCGTACATATGCCTGGATTAGTCTGCTTTCAGATAATGGTGTGATCAACAGCTTCCTTAAGCTTTTTGGTCTGAATGCAGGCAGCTTCATGTACACAGACTTTGCGGTTGTGATAGGTCTTATCAGTGACATTCTTCCGTTTATGGTTATTCCTATCCATACATCCATTAGAAAAATTGATCCATCTCTCATAGAAGCTTCTCATGATCTTGGGGCAAACAGCTTCCAGACCTTCACGAGAGTTATTCTTAAGATGTCAATTCCAGGAGTTATAAATGGCGTTACCATGACATTTCTCCTGTCTATTTCAACCTTCGTAATTCCAAAGCTATTGGGCGGAGGACAATACATGCTGATCGGAAACCTTATCGAAAATCAGTTTATCTCTGTAGGTAACTGGAACTTTGGTTCGGCTATTTCTATCATCCTTACTCTGATTATTCTTGTGGGACTCACACTTATGAAGAAGTTCGACAAGGAAGAAAAGGAGGACCGTGATGCGTGATAATAAAAAAAGAAGACTGGCATATATAATCTATATCGTGTGCCTCTTCATTTTCTTCTATCTTCCAATAGTCGTTATGATGGTATTTTCCTTCAATTCATCGAAGAGTCTTACAAGCATGAGCGGTGTATCTCTTAGATGGTATTCAAGGCTTATTTCAGATGGCTCTATCATGAGAGCGGTATATGTATCCCTCACGATAGCATTGTTTGCAACCTTTGCTTCCACAGTTCTTGGAACTATTACAGCAATAGGCCTTTCGAAGAGTAGAAAAATAATAAGGGATGTTGTGCTTAATATAAATAATATCCCTATCCTTAATCCAGATATCGTAACAGCTATCAGTCTTATGATCCTGTTTTCATCAGCCATGATAACTAAGGGTTATATGACTATGCTTGTTTCGCATATAGCTTTTTGTACACCTTTTGTTATCACTTCTGTTTATCCTAAGGTCAGACAACTTGACCCTAGTATTGCAGATGCAGCCATGGACCTTGGAGCTACTCCATTTGAGGCGCTAATCAAGGTTATAATTCCAATGCTCAGAGATGGCATTTACGCTGGTATTCTGCTTGCGTTTACAATGAGCTTTGATGATTTTGTAATTTCATACTTTGTTACAGGTAATGGTGTAGAGAATATATCCATTACGGTATATAATATGACCAAGCGTACAAATCCTACAATTAATGCGCTTTCCACCATAGTTATTCTCGTGATAGCGCTGCTTATAATCATGTCCAGAGTTATCCCTAATCACTTCAAGAATGCTATGAAGAGAATTCTTCTTGTTGGTCTTGTGGTCATAGTTGGATTTGCTACATTTGCCGGATTAAAGGGAAGAGGAAGAACTCTTAGAGTCTTTAATTCAGGAGAGTATATGGATCCTCAGCTGATAGAAAACTTTGAGGAGAAGTATGACTGTAAAATTGTATACGAAACCTTCGATTCCAACGAGTCCATGTATACAAAGCTTATGAGTGGTTCGGAGTATGACATTTTGATCATCAGTGATTACATGATTGAAAGGCTCATAAAGGAAAAAGAGCTTCAACCGGTTAACTGGGATAATATTACTCACAAAGATGACATAGACCCTGCGAACATGGGATATGTATTCGACCCTACAAATAAATACTCAGTTCCTTATTTTGTTGGTACAGTTGGAATTCTTTATGATAAGAACAAGGTAGATCCTGAAGATTTGAATGATGGATGGGAGCTTCTTAGAAATCCTAAGTACAAGGGTGATATCTACATGTATGATTCCGAGCGAGACAGCTTTATGGTTGCTCTTAAAGCTTTAGGTTATTCAATGAATACAACTGACAAGCAGGAAATCCAGGAAGCATATCAGTGGCTCATTGATCAGAAGGAAAATATGGACATAGTATATGCAGGCGATGATGTGATGGATAATATGATTGCGGGCAATAAGGCTATAGCAGTTGTTTATTCAGGTGATGGAGCCTACATAATGGCCGAAAATGAAGATCTAGGTTTCATAGAGCCAGAAGAGGGTACAAATGAATGGTGCGACTGCATGGTAATGACTAAAGATTGTACCGATACTGATCTGGCTGAAGCCTTTATGGACTACATGCTTGAGTACGATGTGGTTTATGACAATTCCATATTTGTTGGATATACGACTCCTGTTGCTCAGGTTCGTGAAGATATGAAACAGGAAGAGTTTAAAGGGATAAATGCATATATACCGAATTTTGGTGCTAAGAATAATGAGGTGTTCAGGTATCAGGATACAGAGACGAGAGCGTTCTATTCAGATCTCTGGACAAAGATAAAAGCTTATTAAGAGGTAGAATGATGTTATATGTTGCAATAGTTATGTATAACAAAAAATTAGAAGATATTGTTGCCAGATATTCTGCTAATCAGCTTCTTGAAGAGAAGAGTAAGGCGAATGCGAAGATAGTTATTATCGATAACTCAGAAAGAGGCTTTGCGAGTCATAGCGATGAGAACCTGGCTAATTTCGTTTCGACTCACGGAATTGCTTATATTAATTCCGGTGGGAATATTGGTCTGTCCAAAGCTTATAATAAAGCTCTGGAGTATGCCCTTCATGACAGTAAAGATCCTAAGTCTGATTTTCTTATGCTCCTAGATGATGATACAGATATCAGCTATGACTATATGAGAGAAATCTACAAGGCTCATAAGGATCCTAACAGAGATATTGATGGGATAAATGTCATCACAGGAATTATCGAGAGTGGCGGAAAACCAATGTCTCCTGTTAATGGCTTTACATTTATTTATAACGAAAAGAATTGTATTAAAAAGCCTGGAGTCTATAAGGATGTATGCTGCATAAGCAGTGGTATGGCTGTAAGGCTCGATGCATTGGAGAAGATTGGCGGATTTGATGAAAGCCTTTTCCTGGATATGATAGATTACACGCTTATGTATAATCTCAGCAAACATGATCTTTGCACAATGCTTGTAGTGAATGCAAGACTAGTTCAAAGCTTTTCAGGCAGACAGAATAGTGATAGAAATGCAGCACTAAAGAGATACAAAATATACTGCAAAGATTTTATGCGTTTCTGCGAGATAACAGGCAGAAGCAAAGCCTATGGCAGACTTCATTTGCTTAAGAGAAAAGTTGCTCTTGAAATTAAAACAAAATAATGAAGTTTAATAGGATTTATGGTATTATATTTATTTGGTGATGGTGACAGGTTAAAGCGTAGGAGGAAAAGTCTTTGGACAATGAGAAAAAGAAAAGAAGACTGGAACTTATAGATGTTCGAAAAATGCTGACACTTGCTGGTGCCGGCTGCATTATAGTGCTTTTCTATCTCCTTATAGGAAAGCTATCTGGCGTCTTTAGTACTATTGGCAAAATCCTTTCTGCTATGACTCCGATCATTTTCGGATTTGTTATAGCATTTCTTCTTAATCCTATTGTTAATAGATTCAGAGTTTCCTTTAGAACGCTCCTTACAAAGATAAGACCTGAAGGAAATAAAAAGAAAATATCAAGTACGGCAAATACCCTGGCAGTAGTAGTAGCTTTGTTATTCTTCCTGGCTGTACTCACTGCATTTTTCTGGGTTCTTCTGCCATCGTTGTATGAAAGTATTAATAGTCTTTATACAAACATAGATAGATATGCCACGAATATAGATAATTTCGTCAATAAACTTATAAAGGATAATCCTGATATCATTAATGTAGTCAATAACTATATGGATGATCTGGAAGGAACCATTAAAACGGTGCTTGCAGAAAACCTGCTTCCAAACATGGACAGTATAGTAACTGCCATAAGAGATGGAATAGTTGGTGGTCTGAAGCTTATCCTGAATTTTGTTATTGGTATTATTGCAGCGGTATATATTCTTCTCAGCAAGGATAAATTCTCTGCACAGTTTAAGAAGATTATTTACGCAATCTTCGATATGGAAATGGGAAATAAGGTTCTTGCAAGCCTTGAATACGCTGATGGAGTTTTCAGTGGATTTATAGGTGGAAAGATTCTGGATTCTATAATTGTTGGATTTATATGCTATGCCTTCTGTGCAATAGTGCAGATGCCATATGCAATACTTATAAGCGTTATCGTTGGAGTAACAAATATTATTCCTTTCTTCGGACCATTTATTGGAGCTATACCTTCAGCAATCCTTGTGTTTGTTGAGTCTCCAAAGATGTGTATTGTATTTATCATTTTCATATTGATACTTCAGCAGATAGATGGAAATGTTATCGGTCCGCTTATTCTTAGTGATTCAACTGGACTATCCAGCTTCTGGGTTCTCTTCGCAATCCTTGTGGGAGGCAACTTGTTTGGACCTATAGGAATGGTTCTGGGTGTGCCTACATTTGCCTGCATTTACGCTATACTTACAAGACATCTCAGGGATTCTCTTAACAAGAAGGGACTTGAAAACGATACCGATTATTTCGTTGCCCTAAGGGGATTTGATGAAAATGGAGAACCTATCAGAGGGCCAAAAGTAAGGTTCGAGTCAGAGAGAGACAGAAAGAAGAGACTTAAAAATCTCGAAAGATTACAGCATTCAAAAGACCTTATCAATAAGGTTTCTCATAATAAAGATACTAGCGATACGGAGGAAAAATAAATGGCTAGATTCGATCATAAGCTAATCGAAGCAAAATGGACAAAGAAATGGGAGGAGAAGCCGGTAAATGTAAACGATGGTAATAAGCCAAAGTATTACTGCCTGGATATGTTCCCTTATCCATCTGGAAATGGACTTCATGTAGGACATTGGAGAGGATATGTTATCTCTGATGTTTGGAGCCGTTATCAGATGATGAATGGAAAGTATGTTATTCACCCAATGGGATGGGATGCATTTGGACTTCCTGCAGAGAACTATGCTATTAAGAATGGTGTGCATCCTGCAATTTCAACTGCTAAGAATGTAGCCAATATCAAGAAGCAGATCAAGCAGATTGCTGCAATATATGACTGGGACATGGAAATCAATACAACTGATCCAGATTATTTTAAGTGGACTCAGTGGATTTTCGTACAGATGTTCAAGAAGGGGCTTGCTTATGAGAAGGAGATGCCTATCAACTGGTGTCCTTCATGTAAGACAGGTCTTGCAAACGAAGAGGTTAAAGATGGTAAATGTGAGCGTTGCGGCGCTGATGTTACAAAGAAGAACCTTCGTCAGTGGATGCTGAAAATCACAGCTTATGCTGACAGACTTCTTGCTGATCTGGACAAGCTTGACTGGCCTGAGAAGGTTAAGAAGATGCAGTCTGAGTGGATTGGTAAATCTCAGGGTGCAGAGGTTAACTTCCCAGTTGATGGAAGAGACGAGGTTATTACAGTATATACAACAAGACCTGACACACTTTACGGAGCTACATTTATGGTACTTGCTCCAGAGTCAGAGCTTGCTTCAAAGCTTTATACTCCAGAAACAGAGGCTGCTGTTAAAGATTACATTTATCAGACATCTCTTAAATCTTCAATCGACCGTATGGCTGATAAGGAGAAGACTGGTGTATTTACAGGCTGCTATGCAATAAATCCATTAAATGGTGCTAAGACACCTATCTGGCTTTCAGATTATGTACTTGCTGATTATGGTACAGGAGCTATCATGTGCGTTCCTGCCCATGATGATAGAGACTTTGAGTTTGCTAAGAAGTTTGATCTTCCAATTATCCAGGTTATCGCTCCAACACTGGACGATGTTCAGGATGGAAATGAAATGACAGAGGCTTATACAGCTGCTTCTGGTATCATGGTTAATTCTGGTGACTGGAATGGTATGGAGTCTGCTGTACTTAAGAAAGAGGCTCCAAAGATTATCGAAGAGAAGGGCTATGGTAAAGCTACAACTAACTACAAGCTTCGTGACTGGGTATTCTCACGTCAGAGATACTGGGGTGAGCCAATTCCAATTGTACACTGTGAGAAGTGTGGCTGCGTAGCTGTACCAGAAGAGGAACTTCCACTCAGACTGCCTGAGGTTGAGAAGTATGAGCCAACTGGAACAGGTGAATCACCACTTGCTGCAATTGAAGATTGGGTTAATTGCACATGTCCTCAGTGTGGTGGTCCAGCTAAGAGAGAGACCAATACTATGCCTCAGTGGGCTGGTTCATCATGGTATTTCCTTAGATATGTAGATGTAAATAATGAAAATGAACTTATCTCTAAAGAGAAGGCTGATAAGTACCTTCCAGTAGATATGTATATTGGTGGAGTAGAGCATGCGGTTCTTCACCTGCTTTACTCAAGATTCTGGACTAAGTTCCTTTATGACATCGGAGTAGTAAGCTTCGACGAGCCATTCAAGAAGCTTTTCAACCAGGGAATGATCTGCGGACGTGACAGAGAAACAGGTAAGCCAACTAAGATGAGTAAATCTCTTGGTAACATTGTTTCTCCTGATGACATTGTTCGTGATTATGGTTGTGATACACTTCGTCTGTATGAGCTCTTTGTTGGACCACCAGAAGCAGACGCTATCTGGGATGATGCCGGAATAGATGGTATTTACAGATTCATCAAGAGATTCTACACAATGGTTATGGACAACTTAGAGAAGGATGCTCCTGAAACAAAAGAGCTTCTTCGTCTTAGAAATGGTCTTACTAAGGCTGTTACAGAAAGACTTGAGAGCTTTAACCTGAATACAGTTATTTCTGCATTCATGGAATACAATAATAAGTTTGTTGATCTTACAAAGACTACAGGCGTTGACAAGGAAACACTTAAGACTGCTGTAAGACTTATTGCTCCATTTGCTCCACATATTGGTGAGGAGCTTTGGGAGGCTCTTGGTGGAACTGAAACAGTATTTAATGAGAGCTGGCCTTCATTTGATGAGAAGCATCTTGTAACAGACGAGATAACACTTCCTGTTCAGGTTTCTGGAAAGACAAAGCTTACTATCAATGTGCCTGCAGATGCATCTAAAGATGATATCCTTGCTGCTGCTAAGGAGGCTCTTGGAAATCGTCTTGATGGCAAGACAGTGATTAAAGAGATTTATGTACCTGGTAAGATTATCAATATAGTTGCAAAGTAGTGGTGAATAGTCTATGTTTTCCAAACTACTCAGAAGAAATCTAATAGCTATGCTGGTTCCCATCTTCATTATAGAAGGTGCACTTCTGATGATGGTTTACCAGCTTAGTCTGCTGGAAGATTATTCCTGTCATAACATTACCTCGTTAAACGGACTGGGTGTTATGTACAGTGGGGGAGCGAAGAATGTTTCCTATGAATGCCAGCAGGAGCTTATGCCCGCAGGATTTGACGAGGAGTCAGAAGGGGAAAAGCTGGGAAGCTATTATTATCTTTTTGAAGGTGAAACCATAAGAATCTTTATCCTGAAGGATAAGACATATGAACAACTGAAGAAGACTGGCTCAGTAACAATATATGGTAAGCTGGAAGAGGATGTTACCAAGAGTAAATACATTGAACAGTCCTATGCAGAAACAGTAGGAAAGGGCTCTGATGTTTTCTCTGGTTCAGTTCAGACTATTATGATTAATGAACTGAAATTCCCTTACAGAAGGATACTTATACTGAATATTGCGAAGAAAGCAGTTCCTGGATTAATAATCGTGACTGTCCTTTATATGATAATAGCTCTTATACGACCTGAATTGATATTTGGTATTAACAGAATAGGTATTAAGAAGTCTAAGAAAAAGCTTATCAAGATACTTAATAAAGAGATGGAAGATATAGAAGAGCAGGAGGGACATGTTTACGCTACAGAACATTATGTTATTGAAGCTTATGTTTCCCATATAGATATTCAGAAAAATGAGTAAAAAAATAACCGGTGCCGAAGCACCGGTTTTGTTTTGCTTATTTGTCTGTAGCATCCTCAACTGCGTCTTTTACTTCTTCAACCTTGTCCTCTACAGCATCTTTAACATCTTCAACTTTGTCTTCTACAGCATCCTTAACGTCTTCGGCAGCATCCTTAATAGAAACATAATCTCTATCATCTGAGAAGTCGCCATCGATGATTATTTCGTCATCTTCAAAGATGTCATCTTCCTGAGAAGCTTTCCATTCCTCAGCCTTAGCCTTAATATCCTTTGCAGCAACCTTTGCCTTATCCTTAAGATCATAAGCTGTATCCTTGGCTTTTTCTGAATAATCCTTGATCTTTTTATCAACATCATATTTCTCATTCAGATTCTTATATGTTTCTGTTCCTCGGATTTCATCTTTAAAGAGATAAGCAACTCCGGCTACAGCAGCAGCGGCAGCTGTTACAGTAAGTAATCCTCCAAATAAACCTCTTCTTGCCATTATTTTTACCCCTCTTTCTGTTCGAATTATTAGCATCGAAACACTACATGTTATTGTAATTGAATAAGCTTGAAAAATCAATGGAAAATGTGTTAATCTTACTAAATCAGCGATGTGAGGTTTATGTCTAATGAATGACAATATTTTAAAAGAAAAAAATGAGGTAGAACAGGAGCTTTTGGGCCTGGATAAACGTTTTTCGCGTATAGCAGGTTTTAGACTTTTGGTCTTTCTGGTAGCTGTTGTTCTTATCTTTGCAGGCTTTGGAAAGCATAGCTTTCTCCTGATTGGCCTGGGAATTCTATTTGCTGTGATATTTATTGTTCTTGTTAAGATTCACGGCAATCTAAATGAAGAGATTCAGAGCATCCGTGCCAAGTCTCAGGTGCTTAATCGTTATCTGATGAGATACTCAGGTGAGTGGAAAAATTTCAAGGATGACGGTAGTGAATTTCTTGGACCTAAGGACAATCTGTCTCATGATCTTGATCTCCTTGGAAGAAATTCTCTTTTCCAGATGATATCTATAGCACATACTTCTCTTGGAAGAAAGAAGCTTGCAGATACCATTTCTCTAAAGAATCCAGATATAAAAAATGTTGATAAAAGATATGAGGCTGTAACCGAACTTACAAATAAAACTCAGTTCCTTATGAACTTCGAGGCTTCCTCGGAAAGAATACTCGAGAAGCGTGAAAAAGAAATGGAACGGAGAGGAGAAGAAACAGAGGAGGCTACTGAGAAACCTAAGACTGAAACCTTCCCAATATGGATGTATCCACTTATGCTCCTTGTTCCTGCTATGAATATAGTTACAATTGTTATGGTTCTGGTTGGAGATATGAGTCCAATGAGGATTTTAACAACATTCATACTAGGTGTGATTATTACATTCGCTCCTAAGACTATTCAGGATTATCTTATTGCCCCAGTCTATAAATATGGTATTGCGGCAAATGATTATCACAGAATGCTGACTCTTATAAGTGAAAATGAATTTGAGTCTGAGCTTCTAAAGGATGTATACGAGAAGACTGCCAGCAAGGATGGGCTTCTTAGCTCAATCAAATCCATGGGCAGGATAGCAGCAGTTAATAATATTTCCTTTAATCCGCTTATTCATATAGTTCTGGCTGGTTTCCTTGGCTGGGATTATTATATAGCCCTTGCAGCTTCTAATTGGAGCAAGAAAAACAAGAACGTATTTGAGGATTGTATAGACATAGTTTCTGATATAGAGGAGCTTGGTTCTCTTGCAGTTCTTTCAATGGTAAGAAACACAACTAAGGCTGAGATAAGAGATGATATGACTCTTGAAATGAAGAATGTTTATCATCCACTCCTTAGTGTTGATACAGTAATAGCCAACGATGCAAAGATAGATGGAAAGCTTACGATCATCACTGGTTCCAACATGTCTGGTAAGACCACATTCCTCAGAACCGTTGCTGTCAACATGGTTCTGTCCTACATTGGAGCAGGAGTTTGTGCAGATGAGTTCAGCGTTCCATATATGAAGATATTTACATCTATGAGAATTATGGATGATGTGGCAGGCGGAATTTCTACATTCTATGCAGAGATTCTCAGGATTAAGGACATGGCTGAATATGTTGCATCTGGAAATGAAGTTCCAGCCATCTGCCTGATTGATGAAATATTCAAGGGTACCAATTCGGCGGATAGAATAGTAGGTGCAAAGGAAGCGCTTAGCAAGCTGTCCAATGGAAATGCCCTCGTTATGGTTTCGACTCATGACTTTGAGCTTTGTGACCTCAGTGAAGACAATTATCACTTTGAGGAACATTACGAAAATGGAGAGCTCAAGTTTGATTACAAGATCAGAGATGGAAGGTGCACCACAAGGAACGCAATGGCTATTCTGGAGATGGCTGGTCTTGTGCAAAACTAACAAATATTTTGGTAAAAAATTGACAAAATGACGTTGACTATATTTTACAATTCAAGTAAAATGTAAGGTGCTAGAATAAAAAGAGGAGGATGGGAGTATGGCATTACCAGCTAACATAACGGGCAGTGATAATAATGTTCTATCCATTGCAGCTTCTAACAATAAGGGGTTACTTATTCGTTTCTTGAACGAGCAGGTTGAAGATGGTTTCTATGCTTTAGTTATCGATTATCTGAAGGATAGTAACTTTGACCTTAAGAACATGAGCGTTGATGATGATGTTAAGGCTCAGTGTACAAAGCTGTATGAATTGGGCGAGTTCGTTGACGAGAATATTAAGGCAAAAGGAAGATACGAGATTGATGAGTGGATTGAGCCACTTTTCAAGTTTGTATATGGTGACATTGATCCATCAGATATCGATGCACCAATTAATACAACAGGTATCTATCGTTACAGTATCTGGCTGATTTACTTATATCAGAGTGAGAAGTTCGGAGAGGCTATGAGACTCATTGGTGAGCGTATAGCACCACTTCTTATCAATGTAAGCTATCAGATACTTGAGGATGATGACAGACCTAAGAACTTTGATAAGGGTCTTCTTGGATATCTTGATCTGATCAACGTAGTAATGGATATGGGTCTTCCTACATCCCTTGCTAATTCAGATGCATATCTTAGCAACCTTGAAGTTCTTTATGATTATGTTGTTGAAGATCCACACGTTGGAAATGATTACAAGACTCAGCTTTCAATAGGTCTCTTCAATACATTTATCGCTAACAAGGATTACAACAAGGCATTTGAGTTCTATGGACTTAATGCAGAGTACATTCCTATCGATAATATGGCTGTATATGAGAGCTTCAAAGAGCTCATCAGAAACATCAATACTACTCAGGATACAAGCGTTCTTAGTAGAAATGTTCTTACAGCTATTTCTAAGCAGGAGCTTTATAACAAGAGAATAGATACTCTTATCAGTGAAGTTTCAGCATTTGTTAAGAAGGTTTATCTCTACATTGAGAATGAGCCTGATATGAAGAAGAACCTTCAGGTTCTCGGAGCAGGTGCTCAGCTTACAGGTAAGACAAATATCTTCGAAGGACTATATGAATACAACCTGGTATTCTATGAGTGCGGTATCAAGGAGCTTGTTAACTCAGAAGTTACAGGACGTCCTTGGGAAGAGAAGTATGAGATTCTTGAAAAGCTTTATACAACACTTAATGTTGTATTCGATGGTTACAATGTATATGAGCTCTCAAATAAGATTGAGCATCAGTATGTTGAGATTACATGGATCAATGATTACGTAAATGCTAATCCTTCACTTCTGAAGATGTTCTTCAGTATTAAAGAGAAGATTAAGGCATTTAAGGTTCGTAAGAATGCTATCCTTGAGAAGTCAAAGACAAATTATGAGATTAAGCAGATGATCGATGATCGTCAGAAGACTCTCGTATTTATGGCTGCTGAGGATATGATCGTTAATGGTCTTAATGGTGGTAGAATTGCTATTATCAATAGCGAGTACGATCCAAAGACTGCAGAGAAATATCTCGTTAAGACATATGATGAGATTGTAGTTCCTGCAAGATACAGAAAGGGCGGAAGTGATCATAATCAGAAGCAGGGCGGTGGTCTTTTCGGACGAAGCTCAAGTTCTCCTTCAATGGATAATGATCTTAAACAGCTTCTTGATGATTCTAAGATTGAAGAGATGCTTCTTAAGTCTGAGTGGCTCTGGAATCAGCATAATACAAAGGGTCAGTCTGAGCAGACACCTCAGGAAGCAACATATTCAGTTGTATGTCTTGTTAAGGCTACAGAGAAACTTCTTGATAAGAAGGGCGGTGGAACAAGCGTTAAGCCTGAATCTACACCTAACAAGAAGGTTATCATTACAAAGACTGGTAAGGTTATCGAGCTTTCAGATGAGGGTTCACAAACTCCATCAGGCTCAAACACAACTGCTACTCCTTCCGTAGTTGATAATATCAATAACATTCAGGCTATCCTTAAGGATAAGTCAGAAGAAAATGTAGAGTATGTTAAGGACTATGTAAATGATTGGATTGATTCTCTTATGAAGGCTAAGTTCGATATGGACACAATGCTTTCACTGTTCGAGGCAGAAGAGCTTAGAACAAAGACATTCCAGGTTCTTAAGAAACTTAGAGCAGATATCCTGTAAAGGATGTTCGCGAAAATAGGGTGAGAAAAAGTGGATTGGAAAATTCCAATCCACTTTTATTATTCTTTAATCTTGTGATGCATAAGGTAAAGCCAGATAATCGGCTTTTCTATAATTCTTTTTAGAACAATTTGTATTTCTTCCTTTTTGTCAATCTGTTTTACCAGGATAGAGTGGAGATGCGCATTGTTTGCTCCCCAGATATCAGTAAATAATTGGTCGCCCACAAAAAGGGTATTTTCTGTATTAGTTCCCATTTTGATCATGGCTTTTTTGAATCCGGCAGATTTAGGTTTGCCAGCTTTAAAGATGTAATCGCCACCCACCTCTTTATTAAATTCTTTAACTCTCGGTTCCTTGTTATTTGAAACAAAGCATATTTTATAGCCTATGTTTTTAAGTCTTTTGAATAGCTCTCTGGATCTGTCATCATGCATGGCATTGTGCGGAACGAGAGTATTATCTATATCAAAAATAAGACCACGATAACCCATTCTATAGTATTTCTCAAAGTCTATGCTATATGTAGAGTTATAGTATTCACTTGGGAACAAAAATTTAGCCATTTGAAAGTCTCCTTAATTAAAGAAATTGTACACAGCCTCGGCGGCTTTCTGAGTCATGCCTTCAATACCTGCAAGTTCCTCAAGACTTGCTTTCTTAATGTTATCTACATCCTTGAAGTGAAGTAGAAGAACTTTTTTCCTAGAAGCTCCAATACCAGGAATATCATCCAGAATGGAATGAGTTTGTCCCTCACTTCTCAGCTGTTTATGATAATTAATGGCGAAACGGTGAGTTTCATCCTGAAGGGCAGTAATCATATGGATTGCCTCACTTCCAGGTGGAAATTCAACCTCTTCATCTTTGTAGTATAAACCACGAGTGCGGTGATTGTCATCCTTAACCATTCCGCAGACAGGAATGTCGAGTCCCAGACTATCGACTATCATTTCGGCGACATGAACCTGTCCCTTACCACCATCCATCATGATAACATCTGGAAAAGTTCCAATCTTTTCGTCGGTATAACGGCGGGAGAGGACTTCCTTCATGGAAGCATAATCGTCAGGTCCCTCTACAGTACGAAGTCGGAATTTTCTATATGCATTCCTTTTGGGCTTTCCATTCTCGAAAACAACCATTGAGGCAACACTGTGATAACCGGATATATTTGATATATCGAAGGCTTCGAGTCGGGAAACACTTTCAAGCCCGACAATATCTGCGATTTCCTGACATGCACCGGTGGTGCGCTTTTCAAGTCGTTTAATCCTTTCGATATCCTGCTGAAGAACAAGGTTAGCATTATCCTCGGCCAGTTTGATGAGACCTTTTTTCTCACCCTTTTGAGGAACAGTTATATGAACCTTCTGTCCCTTACGTTCTGTTAGAAAATCAGTTATAAGATTTTCCTCATTTATAGCGGTAACGGTGAGAATCTCCTTAGGTATAAAAGGAGTGCCCATATAGTATTGCTTAATAAATTCAGTGATTATCTCGGAATCAGTATCTGAACTATCTGTGGACATATGGTGGTTCTCTCGTCCAAGGAGAGTACCATCTCTTACAAAGAATATAGAAATAACAGTATCTTTTTCATTTCTTGCAAGAGCGATAATATCTCTATCTTCGGAGCTGGTATTTTCAGCTCTCTGTTTTTCGGAGATTTTCTCAATACTCGTCAGTAAGTCTCTGATCTCAGCAGCCTTTTCGAATTCCATATTCTCAGAATAGTTTTGCATCTTTGCCTTTAGCTCATTGGAAATATCCTTTGTATTTCCATTCAGGAAGCTTACGACATTCTCAATCTTTTTCTGATAATCTTCAGCGGATATATTTCCAGAACAAGGAGAGTCACATTGTCCTATCTGATGATAAAGACAAGGTCTTTCGTTGTATGGACCATAATTCAGGTCTCTATTACAATTTCTTATGGAAAAAAGCTTTTTGACAAGTGCTATGGTATCATGCACAGCTTTTCTATCTGTGAAAGGACCGAAATACAGGGATTTGTCACGGGACATCCTGTGACTCATCATTATACGTGGAAACTTTTCGTCCACAGTTACCTTGATAAAAGGGTAGCCTTTATCATCAGTCATCAATGTGTTGTATTTAGGTCTATGTTCTTTTATGAGATTACATTCAAGAACCAGAGCCTCCATTTCAGAGGCGGTGATGATATATTCGAAATATGATATCTGTGAAACCATTCGGAGTATCTTTGGAGAATTGTTATGACCATGACCGGATCTGAAGTATTGGCGCACTCTATTATGGAGGTCTATAGCTTTTCCAACATAGAGTATAGCCTCGTTCTCATCATGCATTATATAAACCCCTGGTTTATGTGGGAGTTTTGTTAATTCTTCTTCGATATCAAATATTTCCATAATATAAGATTATACACGTTAAGCTCTAATTTTAGTAGTGAAAAATAAGCCTGTATAATGTATAATAGTATGCAGTTTTTACGTAGGAGGGGAGTTATGCAAGAGGAATACAGCATTACGCTTACTCAGTTCATCGAGAAGATGAATCTTAAGAATAATACTCCGGATATTGACACGGACAAAATTCTTATCACAGACCCGGATATTAACAGGCCGGCGCTTCAGTTGGATGGATTCTTCCAGCATTTTGATAATACCCGTATTCAGATATGTGGAAATGTGGAGCATGCATATATTGCGGATATGCATACCAGAGAAGAAAATATTGAGATATTTGACAGGCTCTTTGGTTATGGCATACCATGTCTTGTTTTCTGTAGAGATATAGAACCTTACGATTTTATTATAGAAGCAGGCATTAAACATGGAATTCCGGTACTTACAAGTAGCGCCACAACATCTGGCTTCATTCATGAGACAGTTAGATATCTTCATGAGGAACTTGCACCACGTATTTCAATACATGCGGTTCTGGTAGATGTTTTCGGTGAAGGTGTACTTATCATGGGAGACAGCGGTATTGGTAAGAGTGAGGCTGCTCTTGAACTGATAAAGCGTGGTCACAGACTTGTTGCTGATGACGTTGTTGAGATTAAAAAAATCAGTGATGAACAGCTTATTGGCCAGTCGCCAGAGATAACGAGACACTTCATTGAACTGAGAGGTATTGGTATCATAGATGTTAAGACCATGTTCGGTGTAGAGTGTGTTAAGCTTTCACAGCAGGTTGACCTTGTTATTAAGCTTGAAGAGTGGGACAAGGATGCTAATTATGACAGACTTGGACTTTCTGATAATCATGTTGAGCTTCTTGGTACCAAGGTTGTTTCACATTCTATCCCAATCAGACCGGGTAGAAACCTTGCTATCATCGTTGAATCCGCAGCCGTTAACCACAGACAGAAGAAGATGGGTTACAATGCGGCTCAGGAAATGTATAACAGAGTAACTAAAGGCATCAATAATAATTAAGATGCTTACTTAATAAATAAACGGGAGGACTTACAATTGGCTAATTATGTATTTGGTGTTGATATTGGAGGCACTACAGTAAAGATAGGACTTTTCTCAATAGAAGGTGAGCTTCTTGATAAATGGGAAATAACCACCAGAAAGGATGACGGTGGAGCTTATATACTTCAGGATATAACTGATTCAGTTAATGCAAAGCTGACTGAAAAAGGTATTTCAAAGGAAGATGTTAAGGGTGTTGGAATGGGAGTTCCAGGGCCAGTGAAGGAAGATGGAACAGTTGTTAAATGCGTTAACCTTGGATGGGGAGTATTCAATGCGGCTGATGAACTCAGTGAACTGGTTGGTCTTCCAGTAAAGGTTGGTAATGATGCAAATATGGCTGCTCTTGGCGAATATTGGCAGGGTGGCGGAAAGTCATATCAGAACATAGTAATGATCACACTTGGTACAGGTGTTGGTGGTGGTATCATCATCAACGGAAAAATGCTCTCCGGTGTTAATGGAGCTGGTGGAGAAATAGGTCATATGCCTATAGATCCAGAAGAACAGGATGTATGTAACTGTGGTAAGAAGGGATGTCTTGAGCAGTATGCTTCTGCAACAGGAATTGTAAGACTTGCAAACAGAGCTCTTCAGGCATCTGATAAGCCATCAGTACTTAGAGAGGCTAAGTATGTTTCTGCAAAAGAGATATTCGATGCAGCAAAGAGTGGTGACAATCTTGCTCTTGAACTTATGGAAGAGCATGGAAAGAGACTTGGTTATGCACTTGCAAGCGTTGCTTGTGTAGTAGACCCAGAGGCATTTGTAATCGGTGGTGGAGTTTCAAAAGCTGGTGACATTCTTCTTAATACTGTTAAGAAATATTATCAGGAATATGCATTCCACGCATGCAGAAATACAGAGTTCTGTCTGGCTACTCTTGGAAATGATGCAGGTATGTACGGTGGAGCTGCTTCAGTACTGTAGAGCTGCCATGGCGGGAAACTGTTTACTTGGTACAAAATTAACAGTAAAACCTTATAAACAAAGAAAAATTTAACAATTTTTACGAATTGAAAAATAAGACTCTATAATGTAAACTTGTACATTGTAGAGTTTTATTTTATTGCTCAAACTATGCTAAAAGTAGGACTGAACATAGATATGGATTATGAATTATTAGAGAACCAGTCCATGGCTGAATATACTACCTTCAAGGTTGGTGGAACTGCTAAGAGGCTTTATAAAGTATATTCTGTAGATGGCCTGAAAGAAGTTCTTGATATATGTGGCGATGAAAAGCCGATAATAATAGGAAATGGCAGCAATT
Source organism: uncultured Lachnospiraceae bacterium (assembly GCA_902774915.1). GTDB lineage: Bacteria > Bacillota > Clostridia > Lachnospirales > Lachnospiraceae > Eubacterium_Q. The sequence goes on from CACYKH010000004.1 coordinate 78,384, forward strand.
TGCTTGTTTCAGATAAAGGTCTTGAGCCTCCTGTGATAGTGATCGGAAACGGCTTCGACAAAATAACTGTTGAAGGCGAAACTATCACAGCTGAGGCTGGAGCGCTTCTTTCCAAGGTTGCAAAAGCGGCTATGGAGAATGATCTGGAAGGAGCTGAGTTTGCTTCTGGTATACCAGGTTCTATAGGCGGAGCTATTTACATGAATGCTGGAGCCTATGGCGGAGAGATTAAAAATATCGTTAAGAGTGTAGACGTTATAAAGGATGGCGAGCTCATAACACTTAGTGGCGATGAGATGGATTTCGGCTACAGACATAGCAGAGCTATGCAGGAGGATATGATAATCGTCTCAGTGGTATTCTCACTTGCGAAGGGTGATAAAGATGAGATAGTTGCCAAGATGAATGATTTTAATTCCAGAAGAAGAGATAAACAACCTCTGGAGTATCCAAGTGCCGGATCAACATTTAAGAGACCTGAAGGATATTTTGCAGGTAAGCTTATTATGGATAGTGGACTCGCTGGTTACAGAGTTGGTGGAGCCATGGTAAGTCCAAAGCACTGTGGATTTGTTATTAATTATGAAAATGCTACTGCAACGGATGTATATGAACTTATACTTCATGTGCAGGAAGTGGTAAATGAAAAGTTTGGGGTAATGTTGGAGCCTGAGGTAAAACTCATAGGCGATTTCAGTTAATAAGGAGAAATAAAGGTGCGTTTTGTTATTGTTACCGGAATGAGTGGGGCTGGAAAAACAACTGTTCTTAAGGCATTGGAGGATTCGGGTTATTTCTGTGTAGATAATCTTCCTGTTCCGCTGATAACCAAGCTGGTCCAGCTTACAAGCGACAGTAATTTTAATAATGACAAGGTAGCAGTTGGAGTTGACATCCGTAGTGGAGAAGCTCTGGGCGAGCTGTCCGACATACTTAACGGTATGAGGGAGATAAAATTCAACTTCGAGATTCTTTATCTGGATGCATCTAACAAGGCTCTTGTTAAGAGATATAGAGAGACCAGACGTGAACATCCTCTGGCTCAGGGTGGTAATCTGAATGACGGTATTGATGAGGAAAGAAGAAGGATAGATTTCCTCAGCAAGATGGCAGATTACACCATAGATACTACCGGACTTCTTACAAGAGAGCTGAAAAGAGAAGTTCTTAAGATTTTCTCTAATGATGTGAACTATAGCAACATGATAGTAACTATCATGTCATTTGGATATAAATTTGGTATCCCTCAGGATGCCGACTATGTATTCGACGTAAGGTTTATGCCGAATCCATACTATGAAGAGGACCTGAGACGTAAGACAGGTAATGACCAGGAAGTAAAGGATTACGTTATGAAGGCCAAGGAAAGTGGCAAGTTCCTTAAGATGCTTGAGGAAATGATGTCATTTCTGATCAAGGAAAATACAGAAAAGGAAGAACGTCATCAGCTGGTTATAGCAATAGGCTGCACCGGCGGAAGACACCGTTCCGTAACTGTGGCAAATGAACTCTATGACAGGATGCAGGGACTGCCTTATTCCTTCAGAGTATTCCACAGAGATATAATTAATGATTCATATGTTAAGGGTGAGATGTAATGTCATTTAACACCGAACTTAGAAATGAGCTGGTGAGTATATCAGACAGAGCCATCCATTGTAGGATAGCTCAGCTGGCTGGGTACATCTCCATAAATGGACGAATGGAAGAGTATGAAGATTCGGAAGTTCTGGCTATAAGAGTTGATAGCGATGAATCTGAAGCCATGGTCCAGAGGCTCATAAGAATGATCACTAAAATTCCTGATGATACGGTTCTCTGCAAGAATGAGAAGAAACATCACAGGAAGGTTATTATAACAGGCGATACAGAAGAGTTATTCCAGAAGCTGAAACTCAGGAGATATCATAACAGGCTATCGGTAGATGGCATTATCACTCAGAGAGGCTGCTGTAAGAAGGCTTATTTCAGAGGTGCATTTCTGGCAGGTGGCTCCGTGGGAGATCCTGAAAAGTCTTATCAGATGGAGATTGCAACTCTTAGTCAAAAAGAAGCTGACAGGCTCATAAATATCTTGAGTGTTATGGATATGAAAGCCGGGCTTGTGGAGCATAGAGATCGCTTTGTTGTATATACCAAGAATGGTGATACTATAGCTGATATGCTGGGATTTATGGGTGCTGCTTCAAGTCTTATGAACTTTGAGAACATCCGAATCCTTAAAGAAATAAAAAACAGCATAAACCGAGAGGTTAATTGCGATACCGCAAACATGGCCAAGGTTGCCAGATCCTCTGCGAAACAGATAGATGATATTCAGTATATCGTTTCCACAGTTGGAATGGATTATCTGCCAGAGGGACTTCGTGATATCGCAGTAATGAGACTTGAATACCCCTATTTATCGCTTAAGGAATTAGGCGAAGCGATAAACCCACCCCTGGGCAAGTCCGGAGTCAGTCACAGACTCAGAAAACTCAGTGATATTGCAGATAAGTTAAGAGATGAAAAGTAATACAGTAATATTCAAGGAGAAAAAATTATGGCAAACAAAAAATTCACAGTCAACATTCCACAGTTTGATGAAGCTAGACCTGTAGCTGAGATTGTTCAGACAGCTAGTCAGTTTGAAAGCAAGATCTTCCTTATTTCGGGCAATAAGAAGATAAATGCAAAGAGCATCATGGGAATGATGAGTCTTGGTCTCTGTAACAATGAGGAGATAGAGGTTGAGGCTGAAGGAACTGATGAAAATGAGGCTATTGAGGCCATCATTGACTACATGAATCCTTCAGATAAATAATTGATAGTAAGCAGTTAGTATGTTATAATGAACTAGTTGTGAATTTGCATTTTTTACGGAGGAATTACTAATGGGTTTTTTCAGTGACCTGAAAGAAAAATTTACTTCCCTTGCGCCATTTGGAGGCGGGAAGAAATCCAATAAAAGTACTGTTGAGCTTCAATATGACAAGGCTATGAGCCTTTTCGAGAATGCTAATGGTATGGATGCTATAGATATCCTGGAAGGAATAGCTGATATAGGTATTAACGATTCTGCCTATAAACAGCTTGGTTTAGATGCCCTCAAGGTTCTTAGTGAATTTTTCGAAACTGGTGAATATAGTAATTCCAAAACAGATAAGGATCTCAATAAAGCAGCTACATATCTTGAGAAGTATACAAACCTCTCAAATGATGCAGATATGACATATAAGGCAGCTAAGATGTACCTGGAAGCTCAGAACTTCTCTAAGGCTATCGGCCTTTTTGAAAAAGCAGCTAATTCAGGTGTTAAGTCTGCTTATATGAATCTGGGATCTATTTATGAAAATGGACTTTGCCGCATAGATGAATACGGAAACAAGAGTGAATTCATAGTTCCTATCGATCTCGACAGAGCTATGGCATGGTATAAGCAATTATCTGATCTTGGTGATGAGAATGCCATGAAGGCATACGACAGAGTTGAGTATGCAAGCCAGCATACAGATTCTCTTGAGTTCGAAGAGAAGGATAAGCTCTATACTGAGATTTCCGAGAAACGTAAGGAGAAGGGTAAGGAGCCTAGATACAAGATTATAGACCCTGCTTCGCTCCAGTATCAGTACACCTATGTTCACAATCAGGTTGATGGATATATCCACAAGCTGCCTAAGGACTGGGTAAAAACAATCAACGAAGAAACAGACGAGGAGTACTATGCTCCAAATCTTACTTATAAAGACTTTGAGATGTATGTAAGCTATGACAGTATCCCAAGAGAGTCCAAGAAAACTCTTGAGAATTATCTGAGATATTGTAACGATGCTTTTGATGAAGAGCTTCAGCTTAAATCCTACATCACTGAGTATGCAGATGGTATTTGTACAACCTTCTATCATAAGGAAATGAACAAAGGTATTGTTACATTTGCATTCTATCAGGGACGTCGTCTTGCATGTATGAGATTCGTATGTGCTACCATGGAAATCATAGAGCAGTACGAAGAGATTATCTTCGAAACAGCTAACTCCTTTGCATTCGTTAATCCTACACGTGTAAGTGATCAGAGTCTTAACCGTAAAGATAATCAGTACTACAGCGAGGCTGTATACTGCTACTACCTTGAGGACTATGAAGGAGCCATGACAAATGCTAAGCAGGCTCTGAAGCTTGGTTCTATCAAGGCAAGTTATCTGCTGATTGATCTTTACTTCGATAAGGATTCACCTTACCGTGATGTTGATAAGACTATTAGTTATGCTCAGCAGCTCTTTGAAGCTACAAAGGATCCTGATCTTGCATTCCTGATTGGTAATATTTTTGACCAGGAAAGAAAAGATTATACAAAGGCTCTTAAGTGGTATGAAGATGCTGAGAGACTTGGACATAAGAGAGTTCCATTCTACCTTGGAAGATTCTACTATTACGGACTTCTTTCATCAGGAAGAGATGGAGAAAAGGCACTTAAATATTTCCAGATGGCACAGGCAAATGGTATCTCAGAAGCAGATGCTTATATCAATGATATTAAAGAGCTTCATGGTGAGAACCTCCAGAGTGCTATTGAGAAATGGGAAAGAGCAGTACAGGCTGGCTCAGGTGCTACAGCCCTTAAGGTTGCTCTTATGAAGCAGAGTCAGGTATTCTTTATCGCAAATGATTACGAGATAGAGAAAGCATTCCTTGAGGCTCTTGGACTTGGAAGTACACAGGCTGCTTATGAGCTTGGTAAGATTTATGAGAGACAGGAACTTCAGCCTAACTTCTCTGGTGAGAAGAAATCTCTTAAGTACTTCGAGAAAGCATTTGATAATAAGTTTGAAGACTTCGATAAGGTTAACCTCTTCAAGGTTATTCAGTACAAGGAAGAGAAGGGCGTTTCCGAAGAAGAAGTTATCAATCTCTATATGCAGAATGCTGCTATGGCTTACGAGCCAGCAGTTGATAAGATTGTAGAAAAGGTTAAATATCGTACACCTCAGATTACAGAGCTCTATCAGGTTCTCATGTCAACAGCAGAGGGTGGAGATGATTCAGCTATCATTTGTATGAATAAGCTGGAGAAGACTTATCCTGATCTTGTTATCATCGAGCCAAAGAGTGATCAGAAGGTTATCGAGAATAAGTTCTTCAGACTTCTTGTACCACGTTCAAGTGTTGCTACAATTGAGGATGACGGTGGTACTATCAAGATTGCCGATTCAGTTATCGAATTTGCAGTTGCAGAGCTTCCTATCAAGGTTGATTCTGAAGATGATTACCTTAAGATCTACAAGCTGATACTTTCCGAGTATCTTCCTGATGACAGCGCTGAAATCATCATCGCTAATTCAAGAATGATTGGTTCTGGTATGAGAGAGTCAAAGGATAACATCCATTCCTTCAGTATCCTTCTTATCAGTTCTAAGAACCAGTATCTGTTCAAGCTGAGCTCTAAGGATCGTAGACAGATGATCCAGTTCAAGGATGAGGTTATTCAGATAGCTAAATCACTTGTTGAGACTGGTGAGATTTATGTATCAGAAGATGGAAGCAGAAGAAACATTGGACTTGCTGCTATGCTTCATGCAAACGAAGGTGGATTCCTTTCAATCGGTATGGATTCATCTGATAAATAAATTATATAAATAATAATCTCAGGGCAGGGTGTGATTCCCTACCGGCGGTATAGCCCGCGAGCCGTTATGGCTGATCCTGTTAAATTCAGGAGCCGACAGTATAGTCTGGATGGAAGAGGTTTTGTAAAAGTATTTATCGCCCTGAGCTTTCGCTCGGGGCGTTACTATTTGCCCGGTGAAGTGGCCGGACGTGACAACGAAAGGAGACTTGAAATGGCTTATAACAAGATTTATATGGAAAGGGCAATAGCTCTTGCTAAGAGAGGCATAGGTAAGGTAAATCCTAATCCCCTTGTAGGATGCGTTATCGTAAAGGATGATGAGATACTTGGTGAAGGATACCATGAGGAGTATGGCGGACTTCACGCTGAGAGACAGGCGCTTGCCGATGCTATGAAACGTGGAAATAATGTATATAGTGCAGATATGTATGTGACCCTTGAACCATGCTCACATACAGGCAAGCAGCCACCATGTACTGAAGCTATACTAGATGCTGGTATAAAAAGAGTTTATGTAGGCTCCAATGATCCTAATCCTCTTGTGGCAGGAAATGGAATTTGGCAGCTTAGAATGGCTGAGGTGGAAGTTGTTACTAATTGTATGAAGGATGAGTGCGATGCGCTGAATCCTGTATTTTTCCACTATATAACAGAGAATACTCCATATGTTGTATATAAATATGCGATGACTATGGATGGAAAAATATGTACTGCTAAAGGTGAGAGCCAGTGGATTTCAAATGAGAAGTCCAGAGAAAAAGTACAAACTTATAGAAACGAACTGATGGGTATAATGGTTGGAATTGAAACTGTGCTGGCTGATGATCCAAGCCTCAGATGCCACATGGATGGCGGAAGAGATCCAATCAGAATAATCTGTGACTCTCAGCTTCGTATTCCTATGGAAAGTAAGCTGGTTCAGGAAGCAGGCGAAGTTAAGACCTATGTTGCTTCCCTTGCAGAACATGAGAAACAGAACAGGCAGAAGATAAGAGAGCTCAAGGATCATGGAGTAGGAACACTACTTATAACTGCTGATGAATCTGGAAAGATTGATCTTAATAAGCTTATGTCGCAGCTTGGAAAGATGCATATAGATTCCATTCTCCTTGAGGGGGGTGGAACTCTTGCCTGGAGCATGATAAATGGCGGATATGTAGATGAGGTGAGGGCATTTATAGCGCCTAAGGTATTTGGTGGAAGAGATGCACTTACTCCTGTATCCGGGAAAGGAATAGAGGATATTAATCTTGCTAAAACCTTTGAATTAACAGATTTAGAAAATATAGATGGAGATATATTTGCAAGATATTTAAAGAGGTGACCAAATGTTTACAGGAATCATTGAAGATATCGGAACAGTGCGTTCTGTTAGCAAGTCCGGTGATGCATTTGCCCTGACCATTTCTTCTAAGATAATGGACGATGTTAAGCTGGGGGACAGCATAGCGGTAAATGGTGTATGTCTTACAGCCAGGACCATTAAGGGAAATGAATTCACAGCGGATGTTATGGCTGAGACCTTGAGAAAATCTTCTTTAGGCCAGTTAAAGCCTGGCAGTAAGGTGAATTTGGAAAGAGCTCTTTCGCCTACTGGCAGATTTGGAGGACATATTGTTTCGGGACATATTGATGGAACTGGTACCGTAAAAAGTATTAAGCCTGAAGGAAATGCTATGTGGGTTGAAATAGCAGCTCCTGCATCAATCCTGCGTCTTATCATTATGAAAGGTTCCATAGCGATTGACGGAATAAGCCTTACAGTTGCGGGCCTGGGAGATGCGTCCTTCAAGGTTTCCGTTATCCCTCATACAGCGTCGGAAACCACGCTGCTGGATAAGAAGCCAGGAGATACAGTGAACCTTGAGAATGATGTGATTGGAAAATATGTTGAGAGGCTTCTTAGTACTCCGGCGGAATCGGAGAAGAAGGATTCTCAGTTAACACTGGATACACTAATGACAAATGGTTTTATCTAAGAAAGGAATGCAAATGGAATTTAATTCGATTGAAGAAATACTGGAAGATATTAAAGCCGGAAAACCGGTAGTTATCCTTGATAATGAGGACAGGGAAAACGAGGGAGATATCATATTCGCTGCTGAACATGCTACAACAGAGAATGTTAATCTGATGGCAAAGTATGCCAGAGGACTTATATGCATGCCAATGGATGCCTCCTACAGTGATAAGTACAACCTTCCTCAGATGTGTATAGTGAATACTGATAATCATACTACTGCATTTTCAGTTTCCATTGACCATGTGGATACGACTACAGGTATTTCAGCTGTAGAAAGAGGACTTACAGCAAGAAAATTTGCGGATGATTCATCTACAAAGGATGACTTTAGACGTCCGGGACATATGTTCCCACTTCAGGCAAAAAAGGGCGGAGTAATTGAGCGTCCTGGTCATACTGAAGCTACAGTGGACCTTTGTAGACTGGCAGGATGTAAGCCAGTGGGTCTATGCTGTGAGATCATGAATGATGATGGAACTATGGCAAGACTTGATGATCTTGTGGCTTTCTCAAAAGAACATGATCTTAAAATTTCGACTATAGAGCTTCTTGTACAATATCGTAAAGAACACGAAGTATTTGTTGAAGAGGTTACTAAAGCCAAGCTTCCAACAAGATATGGTGAATTTATAATCCACGGATTTATAAATAAACTGAATGGAGAGCATCATGTTGCCCTGACTATGGGAGATGTTGCTACAGAAGATCCACTTCTGGTTCGTGTTCATTCAGAATGTCTTACAGGAGATGCCTTTGGATCAGCTAAATGCGACTGTGGACAGCAGCTGGATGCAGCTATGAAGAAGATATCTGAAGAAGGCAGAGGAGTACTTCTCTATATGCGACAGGAAGGAAGAGGCATTGGTCTTATAAATAAGATCAGAGCTTACGCCCTTCAGGATCAGGGTAGAGATACAGTTGAAGCAAATGTGGAACTTGGCTTCCCTGCTGATGCCAGAGACTATACGATTGGTACTCAGATACTTGTAGAACTTGGAGTAAGAAACATCAGACTTCTTACAAACAACCCTGATAAGGTTTATGGTCTTAAGGGCTATAATCTCAACATTGTTGAAAGAGTTCCAATTGAAATAGAGCCATCAGCCTATGATCTTTTCTATCTGAAGACAAAGAAAGAGAAGATGGGTCATATACTTAATGATGTATAGAATTTGCGAAATAATATTTTTCTGTTATATAATAAGGAGGATTTTAAAATGAAGTATGAAGGAAATGTAGTTGCAAAGAAGGATACAAAGATCTGTATAATTGCAGCAAGATTTAATGAGTTTATCGTATCAAAGCTTGTATCAGGAGCAATTGATGGTCTTGTAAGACATGACGTTGCAGAGGATAACATTGATACTGTATGGGTACCAGGTGCATTTGAAATACCTGTTATTGCAAAGAAGGTTGCTAAGTCAGGAAAGTATGATGCAGTAATCTGTCTTGGTACTGTTATCCGCGGTGAAACAAGCCACTATGACTATGTATGCGCAGAGGTTAGCAAGGGAATAGCTCAGGTAAGCCTTGAGGCAGAGCTTCCTGTTATGTTCGGTATTCTTACAACAGATACTATTGAGCAGGCAGTAGTTCGTGCAGGAACAAAGGCTGGAAACAAGGGTTATGACTGTGCTCTCGGTGCAATTGAGATGATAAATCTTATGCAGGAGCTTTAAGATGGATTATACAAAAGAAACACCCCGCACACAGAAGGCAGGGATTATGGATATCTTCATGGTATCCCTTATAAGAGCTAAGGAGCTGGCGCTTGTCAGTGTTAAGAGTTCTTCCAGATTTATAGGATATGTTATCTTCATGTCTTTTCTGGTATCTCTTATGATATTTGCTGTTCCTACAGCTTCAAAAATAACTTCATTTGGAGGCTTTAAGAACCTCTTTATGAATAAGGTTCCAGCTTTTGAATATACTGATGGAACGCTTACGGCTGATAAAGCCTTTGAGATGAAGCTTTCAAACGTAAATATAATAATGGATACGAAAGTAAATGAGTTTGTTTTCGGAAACTTTGAAAGAGAGGGCATTTATATTGCCATCGGAGCAAAGAATATCAAGATGGTAACCATTACTGATATTAAAGATGACGGCTCATATCAGGAGGTTTATTCTTATCCTAATTCACTTGTTTTGATGGATGGCATGAATAATACGACTCTGGTAAAGATGAGACCATTCTTTTATATAATGATCTTCTTTATCTTCATGTTTAGTACAGCACTTGCGGCAGGAAAGTACCTGCTGGCAGCTCTCTTTTATGCATTCATATTCAAGAGTCTGACCAGTGTAAGTAAGCTGCCTATGACGTTTCTGGATTCTTTCCATATGTGTTTTTATGCACAGACTTTGGGAATAATCTTAGTAAATATGAATATGGCTCTGGGTAACCTGGTATCACCACTCATAGCTTCAGCTATAGGAATTGTGATAACAGTTGTTATCATTCATAAAGCTATGGGACCACATATGCCAGATATAGACGAGATAATGGGTGGATTTTCAGATAGAGATTCTAAGTAATTCCTCTATTTCGGAGGAATCCATGGAACTAAGAGAAGAGTTCTGATATCTGGGATCATCCGTTACTTCACGAGAAAAATAGTCAGGAGCTACAAAGCTCCTGGCTTTTTCTATGTCCGGAAACTCCACTTCGGCAACAATAAGCCCCTCAAATTTGCCTCCGAAAATATCCAGCTCAACCTTAAGCTCCGGATAATCTGAAAGAGGTAGAAGATAGCGCTCCTTAGTAATAAGGTTTCCTTTTACCATAACAGACATTTCTTCATATTCCTCTTTTGAAAGAGGCTTTTCTACTTCAATTCTTTCCATAAGCCCGCTGGACTTGATAGTCAGAATATATTTTTCTCCATATTGCCTAATGCGAAGAACAGGGTCTGTACAGAGATAACCCTGCGAGATAGTACTATGTGGATATGAATCCAGATTTTCTGGTAATGAACTAAGTAAATATTTCTTTTCGATTTCCATGGCTTGTCCTTATTGATTAAGTGTATTTATGATTGTTGGAAGCATCTGCTTTTTACGGGATACAACTCCAGGAAGAGTAACGCTCATATGGTCTCTGGAGGTTACATTAAATCCTGTTTCAAGCGCTATTTCAGATTTCTGTCCGCAGAAGAGAACCTCTGAAGCTTCATCAAGAATGTTAGTTAGCATAAACATCAAAACATCTATACCTTCTGCATTAGCGGTCTCTTCAAGGATAGGAGTTACAGCCTGCTTAATATGAGCCAGCTCGTTGGAATTCATTGAGCTTATCTGTCCAATTCCAACAGTGGTATCGCCAACAGTAAACTTCTTGAAGTCCTGATGGAGAATCTCCTTAGGAGTTTTATCTTTAAGATCACTTCCAGCAGTAAACATATTCTTGGCAAGCTCTTCCTCATCTACCTGTGCGATAGTAGCAAGAACAGTTCCTGCCTGTCTGTCCATATCAGTACAGGTTGGAGACCTGTATAGGAGAGTATCAGAAATGATAGCAGAAAGCATTAGGCCTGCCATCTGAGGTGGAATGTCCACGCCAGCTTCCAGATACATAAGATAAAGGATTGTACAGGTTGAACCAAGTGGCTGGTTTCTGAAATAAACAGGACGGCTTGTAGAAACAGTGCCCAGTCTGTGGTGATCGATTATCTCGAGTATATCTGCTGTTTCCATACCGTTAACTGCCTGTGATTTTTCATTGTGATCCACAAGTATAAGTTGCTTCTTGGTTACGCCCAGGAAGTTTCTTCGGCTGACCATACCTTTGTATTTACCAGCAGAATCAACTACAGGGAAGTAGCGGTGTCTTGTAGATGCCATAATAGGCTGAACGTCTTCAATATAGTCATCCATTTTGAATGTCAAAAGATCAGAACACTTCATAAAGTGTCTGATTGGCATACTTTGATAAATCAGTCTGGCAACAGTAAATGAATCGTGTGGAGTAGTGATGATCTTGCATCCCTTTTCCTCTGCAAGATTCTGGATAGTCCTTGTTACAGTACTTCCTGCACAGACGATCAGACAATCGGCACCCATTTCGATAGCGCAGAGTTGTGACTCGTATCTATCTCCGAGGATAACCATATCATGTGGCTTAATATATTCTTCTAATATATCAGGGGTTCCGGCGCCGATAAGAACCTTTCCTTCAATCTGAGAATCACTTATATTACCAACTATAAGTGTACCATCCAGCGTATCAACTATATTAGTGTAGCTGGTCTTTGCTTCGGAAAGAGTTTTTGAATCATATGAACCCATGTAGGATTCCATGATATCGCCAGTTGTGATAAGTCCCTTTAAATATTTACCTTCAGTAATACAGAGGGTAACAACTTTATTATCCTTCATTATCTTCCAGGCATCCTTAAGTGAAATCTCTTCAGAAACTCCTGGAATATTACGCATATCCATATCGCGAACCTGTGTTCTTACATCTCCCACGAATTTAGGAGCTTTAAGACCAAACCTGTCCAGAACATACTGAGTTTCGCTGCTTACATTTCCGCATCTGGCGGCAACGTAATTATGGTGTCCTGTTAAATTTTTTAGATTGGCATATGCAATCGCAGCGGCTATAGAATCTGTATCTGGATTCTTGTGGCCGATAACGTAGACTGTCTTATTATTATTCACTTTAACCCCTCCTGATATGTAACATAAAAACCTAATAATCATTATATCTTATAGAGCCTTCTTCTTCCATCAAAAAGTTGATTGTTATGTGGTTTTTTTTAGAGGTATGTGATACAATAAGTCCTACGTGTTACAAGAGCTGAGATTAGTCTCAGTATACTAAAATCAAGGGAGTAAACCATGAGCGAAGAGTTGACAAAAGAACAACAGGAGGCAATGGATAAGGCGTTTGAAAGATCAATGCCAGAAGGCCTCAGAAAAGTTCAAAACGAGTATTCAAATGTGAAGAAGGTTATAGGTATTATCAGTGGCAAGGGTGGAGTAGGTAAATCACTTATCACATCACTTCTTGCGGTAAAGGCTAATAAGATGGGACTTAAGACGGCAGTACTGGATGCGGATATAACAGGTCCATCCATACCAAAATCCTTCGGAGTACATCAGAAGGCTTATGGTTCTGATATAGGAATTGTTCCTGTAAATACAAGAGATGGCATTAAGCTTATGTCCATTAATCTTCTTGTAGATAATGAAGAGGATCCGGTTATTTGGAGAGGCCCCGTTATTGCTGGAGCTGTTCAGCAGTTCTGGACAGACGTGGCATGGGGCGATGTAGATGTTATGTTTGTTGATATGCCACCTGGAACAGGAGATGTTCCACTTACAGTTTTCCAGTCACTTCCAGTGGATGGAATTATCGTTGTAACATCACCACAGGAGCTTGTTGAGATGATAGTAAGTAAGGCTCTTAAGATGGCTACTGTTATGAATATACCAGTGCTTGGTCTTGTGGAGAATATGTCTTATTTCAAGTGTCCGGATTGTGGCAAAGAACATGAGATATTTGGAGCAAGCACAGTTGTAGATGTTGCAGCAAAGAACAACATTGAACATACTGCAAGAATTCCAATATCACCTGATATTGCAAAGCTTGTTGACGAAGGCAAGATAGAAGATGTAGATGTGGACTGGGTGGATGACATCTACGCTAATCTCATTAAATAGAGGAGAAGAAAAATGAGTAAGGTATATATACTTTTGGCAAATGGATTTGAAGAGATAGAAGGTCTTATGGTTGTAGACCTTATGAGAAGAGCTGGAATAGATATCAAGATGGTTTCTATTACAGATTCACTTGATATTACCGGAGCAAGAGGCATTGGAGTTAAGGCTGATATAACTCTAAAGGAAGCTGGAGATGATGCCGATATGGTTGTTCTTCCTGGTGGAATGCCTGGAACAAACTACCTCAAGGAAAGTGATGAGGTTAGAGCCATGGTTCAGAATTATTATGATTCTGATAAATTCATAGCTGCTATATGTGCCGCTCCAACAGTATTTGGCGCAATGGGACTTCTTAATGGAAAGAAGGCAACATGCTATCCTGGTCTTGAAGCCAGTCTTACTGGTGCAATGTGGCCAGGTGCGGATTATCCTGTAGTACAGGATGGCAAGATCATTACAAGCCGTGGTCTTGGAACAGCTGCAGACTTTGCGCTTAAATTAATTGAGAATCTCATTGATTCTAAGAAGGCAGACGAGATAGCTCAGTCAGTTGTTTATTCCAGATAAGTAAAAAACAAAAATTATCATTAAGGAAGACAAGTTTAAATGAAGAATATAACCATCAGAGATATACTTGAATTTACAAGAGGACATATGGAGGGAGATATAGATCCTGACTTCAGAAGTCAGCTTCTTGAAACTCCTGTAACAGATATAGCTACAGATTCCAGACAGGTTAAGGAGGGTTCCCTTTTTATAGCTATTCCTGGAGAGAACGTGGATGGTCACAAATTCGTTCCACAGGTGGCAGCTATTACAAAGTCAATCCTTGTAGAAGAAGACCTGGATATGATCAAGGCCAAGAGTGACGTGGATGCTCTTCCAGAAAATGTGGCATATATTAAAGTTGATAATACAGTTGCTGCACTTCAGAGAATTGGTACAGCAATAAGAAGTAAATATGATAAGCCGGTTATCGGAGTAACAGGAAGTGTAGGAAAGACTACAACAAGAGAAATGATAACTGCTGCAGTAGCAAGTAATGTAGAAACCTTCTCTACATCAGGTAATATGAATTCCCAGATTGGTGTTCCAGTTACCGTATCCGGAATATGCGATAAGCCAACTGAAGCTGCGGTTATTGAAATGGGTATAAGCGAACCAGGTGGAATGGATAAGCTTGCCTCTATAGTTAAGCCTGATATAGCAGTTGTAACTATAATCGGAGATGCACATATTGAATTCCTTGGTTCAAGAGAGGGTATTCGTACTGAGAAGCTGAATATCTGTTCAAAGATGAAGGATAACGGAGTAGTGTTCCTGAATGCTGATGATCCGTTGCTTTTCGCTATGAAGGGCAAGATGAAGGTGAAGACATTCTTCTACGGAACAAACCCTGAGGCAGATTATAGAGCGGAAAATATTTATTTTGAAAATGGATATAACACTTATACATATGTACACGGAAATGACCGTATAATGGTTAATCTAAGTGTTCTTGGAAAGCATAATGTGCTTAATTCACTGGCAGCAATGGCTGTTTGTGACTATATGGGACTGGACCTGATGAAGGCTGCTAAAGCCTTTGAAAGCTTTGTTGGTCTAAGGCAGAAGGTCATCAGCTGTGATGGTGGCTATACAATTATTGATGACTCATACAATGCAAGCCCAGATTCCATGAAAGCTGCAGTAAATGTCCTGAGAGATATGAATGTTGCTGGCAGCAGGATAGCAGTTCTTGGTGATATGTTTGAGCTGGGACCAAATACAAATGCATTCCACAAGGAAGTTGGTCAGTACATCAATAATCTTAAGTCCGAGGATGGAAGCTTCGTAATTGACGAGCTCATAACAATTGGTAATTACAGTAAGAATATCTATGACGGCGTTACAGAAGCCGCTATAAATAAGAAACATTTTGAAGATAAAAAACAGGCCGCTGAATATATTAGAGGCCTGCTGAAGCCAGGAGATGTAATTACACTTAAAGCATCTAATGGTATGAAATTTAGTGAGTTAGTAGAACTCCTGAAGTAGTTTGGAGGAAAAGATAATGGCACGTGCCTGGGAAGACAAAATAAGAAAGGTAGAACCTTATACACCTGGTGAACAGCCAAAGGATGAAAGTGTTATCAAGCTCAATACAAACGAGAATCCTTATGGTGTATCTCCAGAAGTAAAGAAGATGGCTGAAAGTCTGGAAATGGATATACTTCGTAAATATCCTGATCCAAAAGCTGAGGAGCTGGTAAAGGCTCTGGCTGACTATCATAAAGTGGATGAGTCACAGGTATTTGTGGGAGTAGGCTCTGACGATGTTCTGGGTATGTGTTTTATGACCTTCTTTAATTCGGATAAGCCAATCCTTTTCCCAAATATTACTTACTCATTTTATCCAGTATGGGCTGAGATGCTGAGGATACCATTTAAGACTATTGACCTGAAGCCAGATTTTACTATTGATATAAATGATTACAAACAAGACAATGGTGGAATAGTAATAGCAAATCCAAATGCACCTACAGCAATCTATCTGGATAAGGCTGAGATACGTATACTTCTTGAAGCTAATAAAGATAGCATTGTCATTGTAGACGAAGCATATATTGATTTTGCTGAGGACGGAGCTTCTGTTCTTGACCTGGTGGATGAATTTGATAATCTTATTGTTGTCAGAACATATTCAAAGTCCAGAAGTATGGCAGGTCTTAGAATAGGATATGCTATCTCAAATAAAGAAATAATCAAATATCTGAATGATGTTAAGTATTCATATAATTCCTATACCATGAATTATCCATCCATAAAGCTGGGTAGTGCGGTTATAGCAGATGAGGATTATTTTAGATCAGTACTAGCAAAGATAAAGAATACAAGAGAGTGGTTTGTTTCTCAGATAAAGGAGATGGGCTACATTGTACTTCCTTCATCAGCCAACTTTGTATTTGCTTCTCCAGCTGGCATTTCAGCTAAGGAGGTTTTTGAGGCTGCTAAAGAAAATGGCATCTATTTTAGATACTTTAATTCCCCGGGGATTGATAATTATCTAAGAATAACCATTGGAACAGATGCAGAGATGGAAAGAGTAGTTGAGTTCTTAAAGACTCTTTGATAGAATAAAAAAGCATTCGCTTAACCTTATACATTACATATCGGTTTCTTCGAAAGGAGAAAGATATGGAAAATGAAAAGGTTAAAAAATATAATACAATTCAATACATGCCAGTTCTTTATAATTATGAATATTATAAAGACAAACTAGACTCTGTACCTCATAAACGTTTCTATGACATGGTGGCAGTGGTTAAAAAGGTTAGAGAAGGGGCTTGTTTCGAGAGAAGATACTCAGATGTAACCTATGAGGATCTTGAAACAATAGGATTAGACGAACAGGAATTCTTCGCAGATAGTCTTGTATCCTGCATAAAGGAGGAAAGCTTCAGGCTTTTCAGGATTGCAGATTTTATTGATGCGATGGATGCTGAAAGCGTTCCATCTTCGGATGATATGTTCGCAGCGCAGAATATCTATTGTCTGACTAATATGTCACTTGAGTATGGTGCTAATGTTTTACTGTATCCAGGTATATTTGAAAAACTATACGAGATATTAGATGACAGCTACTATATCTTACCTGCTAATATTGATCAGCTGATTGTGGTCACAGATACAGAACTTCCATATGATGTGATCAATTACTATAATGCGATAGAAGAAGTGAATGAGGTTATTCTGGATGAGTCGCAAATTTTATCACATACAGTGTTTTATTACGATGGTTCTTTACATAATCTGTCTTTTGTAAATTGACTATCCCACCAACATAAGTTAACCTTAAAATTAAGTAATTTATGGAGGTATTGTAATGGCTAGAGGTACTGTAAAGTGGTTCAATGAAAAGAAAGGCTATGGCTTTATCACTGATGAGAATGGGGAAGATGTATTTGTACATTACTCAGGTCTCAACATGGAAGGCTTCAAAACACTTGCTGATGGACAGACTGTAGAGTTTGATCTTTCAGAAGGAGACAAGGGTTCACAGGCTACAAATGTTACTGTTGTAAAGTAATATTTTTATAGAACATAACCTTAACGAGCAGGGGATTTACCCCTGCTCTTTTTCTATCTATTTTGGGGCTTATTGATGCCTCTTAAGGTTGACAAAGAAAGGGATTAGAAATACAATGGTTATGTATGTGAAAAAGATGAGAGGGGGTGTCATTTATAGAAGATTTTATATCGGCTAGAGATAGGATTATATCCTCATCTATTGACATTATAAGTGACGCCGGACTAGCGTCATTGAACATAAATAATATCTCCAGAAGAACCAACCTGAGCGAGATGATGATCTATAAATGCTTCACCAATACAGATGAGATTCTTGTAGAGGTTGTGAATCTTTATTTCAGGTTTGATAAAGGTATCTTCAGTACATTGGAATCCAGGAATATTACTAATCTGGAAAAGATAAAAATGTACGTAGATAATTATGGAACCTACTATAATAACTATTTCTCATTATCAGCTATCATGCTTCAATATGAGGAGCTGCTGCATAATACAAATACCAGAGAAATAGTTCAGCAGGGTTTTCTTGAGAGAAGAGAAAACCTGGCAAAGATTTTTGATAATGCCATAAGTAATGGTGAAATCAAGGCCGACGTCAAAGGAGAGATGCTGGCTGACAATCTGCTGGGGATGTTTATAATCTGTTCGCTTAACCGAAGAGTTATGGTTATGAGTAGATCATTTAAGGATGAGATTGATATCCAATATAGCAAATGGATTGAAAGTTTGTGTAATAATAAGGTATAGAGAGGTATGAGTAATGAGGGTTTTAGTTGCAGAAGATGATATAGCTAGTGGAAAGTTCTTATCTAAGCTTTTATCCAGATATGGCGAGGTAGTTCTTGCTACTGACGGAATTGAGGCGGTAGATGAATTTGTTAAGTCTGTATCAGAGGGCAAGGAGTTCGATCTGGTATGTCTTGACATTATGATGCCAAAGATTGATGGATACAAGGCTCTTCAGTCTATTAGAGATGCTGAGAGAAAGCTTGGAATCCCTCGTATATCAAGATGTAAGGTAGTTATGATATCTGCACTTGATGAGGACTTTGATGCTACATATGCAAGTAGCGATTATGATGATTATGTTTGTAAGCCTATAGACATCATTAAATTTGATGCAATAATCAAGAAACTGGGCTTAATCGAGGCGTAGGCAGGAAAGATGGATCTTTTTGATTACATGAGACAGGAGGAGCAGCGTAAAGAGGCTCCTCTTGCAAGTCGTATAAGACCAAAAACTTTAGATGGGTTCGTTGGCCAGGAGCATATCCTTGGCCCGGGCAAACTTCTTTACAGAGCTATAAAAGCTGACAAGCTTAGCTCTGTAATATTTTATGGCCCGCCCGGAACCGGAAAAACTACTCTGGCAATGGTAATAGCAAATACTACCAGTGCTTTTTTTGAGGAGTTAAATGCTTCCACCTCCGGCAAGAAGGATATGGAAGCAGTGGTCGAAAAGGCGAAGCAGAACAGAGGTGCTTACGGCAAGAAGACCATTCTGTTTATCGATGAGATTCATAGATTCAACAAGTCCCAGCAGGATTTCCTTCTTCCTCATGTTGAGGATGGAACAGTTATCCTGATTGGAGCGACTACAGAAAATCCTTATTTTGAAGTAAACAGCGCTCTTGTATCCAGATCAAATGTTTTCGAACTAAAACCACTTAGCGCCCAGAACATCCGTGAACTGGTAATGAGGGCTGTATATGATAACGAAAGTGGAATGGGAAGCTTCAATGCTACCATCACTGATGAAGCTGCAGACTTTCTTTCAGATGTTGCAGAAGGAGATGCCAGAAAAGCGCTCAATGCCATTGAACTTGGTATTCTTTCTACAGAGCGTAATGAGGAAAGCGGTAAGATTGAGATAACGCTGGAGGTTGCAGAAGAATGCATTCAGCGTAGAGCCATCAGATATGATAAGGATGGAGATAATCATTATGATATAATTTCTGCCTTTATAAAATCCATGCGTGGTTCTGATCCGGATGCTGCAGTTTATTATCTCGCAAAGATGCTTTATGGTGGCGAGAGCGTTACCTTCATAGCTAGAAGAATTATGATATGCGCCTGCGAGGATGTGGGAAATGCAGATCCACAGGCTATTCAGGTGGCAGTTTCCTGTGCACTTGCGGCAGAGAGAGTAGGAATCCCAGAGGCTCAGATTATACTGGCTCATGCGGCAATCTATGTAGCTACCGCTCCAAAGAGTAATTCCGTAGTAAATGCCATCTTCAGCGCAAATGATGCTGTTAAGAAATATGGCAATGCAGAGGTTCCACCATACTTAAAGGATGCACATTATGCAGGCTCGGCTGAGCTGGGACATGTTGGTTACAAATATGCTCATGACTATCCAATGCATTATGTGGATCAGCAATATCTTCCTGACGCAATAAAGGATATTAAGTTCTATGAGCCAGGAGATAATGGCTACGAAGTAGATATAAAGAAATGGTTTGATAAGATAAAGGGTGAACAGAGTGAAGAGAAGTAAGCTTTCCAGAGTGCTGGCTATTTTGCTCCTTGCAATCTATGCAGTCCTCTTAGGAATATTTATATATTTAGTAATAATTCAGAGTCAGTATATATTAGCTATGTTATTTGTTATCATTATATATCCGATAATCATTTATATAATCCTATGGCTAAATAAAGTATTCAGTAAGAATGAGGAATAGATAATGAAGAAAAAGGTAATAATACCAATAATCATAGTCGTCCTGCTGATAATAGCAGCGTTGGTCTTTGTATTCTTTTTTAGAGGCAGAAACAAGGCTACAGGAAATGGAAAACTCACTTATGTTGAGTCTGTTGGAATAATATCTACAAAGAGTGTAGGTGTTGAAAGCAGATACATGGGTGTGGTTGAGTCCCAGGAGACAAAGTCCATTAATAAGGACGCTAATAAAACTGTAAAAGAAGTGTACGTAAAAGAAGGGGACGTTGTTAAAGAAGGCGACGAACTCTTTAGTTATGATACAACGGATATGGAACTGGATCTTGAGCAGATGAATCTGGACAGGACCGGTATCGTTAATACCATAGCCAGCTACAATACATCCCTTACTGATTACAAAACTCAGAGAGATAATGCAACTAATGAAGATGACATTTTGAGCTATACCAGTCAGATAAATAGTATTAATACATCCATCAAGGAGCAGGAATACAATCTGACAGTAAAGGATCTTGAGATTACAAAGCAGCAAAATGCCATCGATGAGGCTACAGTTACAGCTCCTATGTCCGGCATTATAAAGAAGATAAATGAGAGCGCGGGTGAGAGCACAAGCTTTGACATGAATGAAGGTTCTACAGAGGACTCGAATGCATATATCACCATTATTGCAGAGGGTGAATACAGAATAAAGGGAACAGCTGATGAATCAAGTATCAGACTTTTCCAGTCCGGAACACCTGTACTTATCAGATCCCGTGTGGATGAATCCATTTATTGGAAGGGTACTGTTTCCAAGGTAGACCTGGAGCCAGAATCCAATAATACTGACGGCGGCTACGGAATGATGGGTGGCGGCGGAACCATGGCCTCCTCTTATAGTTTCTATGTAAAGCCTGAAAATACTGATGATATGATCCTTGGACAGCATCTTTATATAGAGCTGGATATGGGTCAGACTGATGTTAAGTCAGGTATCTTCCTGCCATCATATTACCTGATCCAGGAGAATGATGAATACTTTGTATGGAAGCAGGGCGAGGATAATAAGATAGTAAAGACCAAAGTTACAGTTGGTGATTACGATGAAAATCTGGATGTATTCCAGATAGTTGACGGCCTTAAGGCTGAGGACTATATAGCATTTCCTAATGATGATGTGGTAGAAGGAAATGAATGTACCACAAGCTATGAGGACGTTCAGAAACAGAACGAAGAAGGACCAGATTCTTCAGAAGGCGCTGAAGAAGGAATGGAAAGTACCAATCCTGATAATGAAGGTACGGATAGTACAGGTCCTGGAGGGGAATCTAGTGATGATACAGAAGGTTCCGACGGAGATATAATCATTTCTCCAGATGGACCTGGTGGATCTTCAGACGGCGGTGACTCAGGGGATGGACCATCCTCAGACCTTTCGCCAGCAGACGACAACCCAGATGGAAGTGGAACAGTAATATCAGACGAAGGACCTCAGTAGGGAGAAAGAATGCTTCTACGCTTAGAAAACATTACAAAAACATATGTACAGGGTGATATAGAAGTTCCTGCTCTTAAGAATATCAACTTCCAGGTTGATGATGGGGAGTATGTGGCCATAATGGGTCCATCCGGATCAGGAAAATCCACCCTTATGAATATAATAGGTATTCTGGATAAACCAACAGAAGGTTCTTATTTCTTTGGAGATGAAGATATATCCAAAATGAATGACCGTAAGATGTCAGACATGAGAAATAAGGATATTGGATTTGTATTTCAGAATTTCAACCTGATGCCTAGACAGACTGCGCTTCAGAATGTTGAGCTGCCGCTCCAGTATGCAAAGGTTCCTAGAAAGGACAGGAGGGCTCTTTGTGAAGAGGCGCTTATTAAGGTTGGTCTGGAAGAGAGAATGAACTTTAAAGCCATTCAGCTTTCAGGTGGACAGAAGCAGAGAGTGGCTATAGCCAGAGCTATAGTAAATAAACCGCGTCTTCTTCTGGCTGACGAGCCAACAGGTGCTCTGGATTCAAAGTCCGGAGTTCAGGTAATGGAAATATTTGAAAACCTTCACAAAGAAGGAAGTACCATCATAATGATCACTCATGCCAGAGAAATTGCTGAAAGAGCTGAGAGAGTGATCAGCATTTTTGATGGAGAGATCAAGGAGGGCATTGTTCTATGAAACGTAAACTCCTGATCATCGCAATAATTCTCCTGGTGGTTTTGGTTGGTGGAACTATTGCAATAAAGATGTTTAGAAAGCATAAGAGGAATTCCAATCCTATTGGAGTATATTCTGTTTCTTATTATACAGGCTATGGAATGATGGATACGGCAGAGAGCTACAGTGGTTCTGTTTCAAGTAATGGAGACCAGTCCGTAGTTCTGGATAATACAAAGACTCTTAAAGAGGTTCTGGCATCTGAGGGTGATGCTGTTGAGGCGGGAGATGTACTCCTTACATATGATACTTATAAGGACAGCCTTCAGCTGGACAGTATGTATTCTCAGCTTGCTGTATATAATACCAATATGACAATAGCTAAGAAGGCTCTTACAAAGCTTCAAAACACAACACCTGTTGAAAAACAGGAAGGTCCTGCAGCCGAGGAGCCTGCAGATGAAGCTTCTGAAAATGATGCTGCTACAGATGATATAACAGACGATGCTACAGATGGAGATGCTGAAGAAACTTATACAAAGGAAGAACTGGAGCTTGCCATCAAGAAAAAGAATGACGAGATAAACAGTATTCAGAATAGTATAGATAATCAGAATCTTTCTATCAGAAAGCAGGAGAGAAAGATAAGTAAGGGTTCTGTTGTTGCTGAGGCTGATGGAGTGGTTGTAAAGGTAGATATGTCCGATGAGAACATTGCTTCCGGCTTCCCTGTTATAGTTGTCAGCAGCGAAGGAACATATTCCACAACAGTTTCTGTTGGTGAGATGGATATAGACAGCGTAAATATTGGTGATGAGGCTACGGTCTATTGCTATGATACAGGTGAAATGTATATGGGAAAGGTTGTAAGTATTGGTACCTCTCCAAATGGAACTACCTCTTATCCATGTGTTCAGTCTACATATCCGGTTAAGATTTCTCTCAGCGATGTGGAAGATATGGTAGATGAGGCTTATGTAGAAGTTACCATCAATGGTTCTGCTGAGGACTTTGAAGGTGGTGGCGGAGATGATATTATGCTTCCTCTTTACCTGACAAAGAAGGATAATGGCGGTTACTTTGTTATGAAGGAAGTAGATGGCCGTCTTAAGAAACAATATATAGAGACAGGAAAAATTTATTACGGCGCTCAGATAGTAGTTAAGAGCGGTATTACAAGTGAAGACTATATAGCATTTCCTTATGAGAAAGAAGCTGTAGAAGGTAAGGTTACAGTTCATAAGGAAAATGATGATTTATATTAGGAGTAGTTATGATAGAGAACATCAGGCTATCATTTCAGGGTATTTTCAGTCACAAGCTCAGGTCTTTCCTGACCATGCTTGGTATTATCATTGGAATTGCCTCGATTATAGCCATCGTATCTACAATTAAAGGAACAAATGACGAGATCAAGGATAGTCTTGTTGGTGCTGGGGATAACGTGGTAAATGTAAATATCACTCAGAACGGCATGGAGGTCACCTCTGATTATGATGTGGATCTTTCAGAGGTCCCTATCATAAATGACAACATGCTGGAGAATATCAAAGCCATTAAGACTGTTCAGGATGCTGCTATTTATCATAAGAGGCAGATGTATGAAGATATAACCAGGCTTGGAAACGAGATGACTGGTTGTTACCTCTACGGCGGAGATAACAGCTTCATCAATCTTATGGGTTATGATCTTATAAGAGGAAGACTCTTTGCTGATGCGGATTTTGAGAGACATAGAAACGTGACCGTCCTTGACAGTGATACGGCTTATTCCCTTTTTGATGGTGAGGACTGTATAGATAAGACCATAGAGATTAGTGGTAAGCCATTTGTTGTTGTTGGAATAGTAGAAAAGGCTGAGACTGTTGAACCAATCATCAATAACGTTAATGACTGGTATACCTACTATGGAGAGGCTAATTCAGGAGTTGTTATTATTCCGGATACATCCTGGACTGTAATAAACAGCTTTGACCAGCCTTATCAGGTTATCATAAAGGCCACATCTACTGAGGATATGGCAGATGCCGGAAAGAAGACACAGGACTACCTGAATGAATACATTTCTTCTTCAGGAGAAGAGGGCTCAGTAAAATATACCAGTGAAGATATAATGAAGAAGGCCAGAGAACTTCAGAAGCTGAAGAATTCCACAAGTAAACAGCTTATCTGGATAGCAAGCATTTCGCTTCTTGTAGGTGGTATAGGCGTTATGAATATCATGCTGGTTTCTGTTACTGAGAGAACAAGAGAGATTGGACTTAAGAAAGCCATAGGTGCCAGAAAGAGCGCGATACTGAGTCAATTCCTCACAGAGGCAGCTGTTCTTACAAGTATTGGTGGTCTACTGGGTGTTGCTGCGGGAATAGGCCTTGCCTACTTTATTTCAAGGCTGGCTGAGGTGCCGGTTGCCATCAGTGTTCCGGCTATAGCAGTATCAGTTGTTTTCTCAATGGTAATAGGAATTATATTCGGACTTCTGCCTT
Source organism: uncultured Lachnospiraceae bacterium (assembly GCA_902774915.1). Lineage (GTDB taxonomy): Bacteria > Bacillota > Clostridia > Lachnospirales > Lachnospiraceae > Eubacterium_Q. The sequence continues at coordinate 103,065 of CACYKH010000004.1, forward strand.
CTATAAAGGCTGCAAATCTCAGTCCTATTGAGGCTCTCAGATATGAATAAAATATGGTGCATATTTTTTGACACTTAGATTAGATTTTGATATAATCGCAAAGGTTGTATTTCTATATTAAAGCGAAAGGAATTTATTATGGGATTATTAAAAGATTGGAGAGACCATGCTTATGGTCTGGATGATAGAACACCTGAAGGAAAGCAGTTCTGGCTCAACTACTTCGGAATAGAGAAGGGTATTTACGAGCAGCTCCTTAAAGAGCCTACAAAGGTTGTTAAGGGAACAGTTAAAGAACTTGCTGAGAAATACGAAACAAACATTGAGATAATGGTTGGTTTCCTGGATGGTATTGATGACAGCTTAAAAGAATCTAATAATCTTGATGATATAACAGAAGATTCTGAAGTTACTATCGACATCGATACAGAGAAGCTGTACATGAACATGGTAGGCTGCAATGCTGAGTGGCTTTATACACTTCCTGAGTGGGATGCAATCTTCGATAAAGAGACAAGAGATGCCCTTTATAAGAAGGAGAAGACTTCTCATACAGTTGTAAAGGCACCAAAGGTTGGTAGAAATGACCCTTGTCCATGTGGAAGCGGTAAGAAATATAAGAAATGTTGTGGTAGATAGCGCGATTAATATCGCGCTATTTCCTTAAGTAGTGAGGTTATGGGATTTACAGAGGAACAGATTAAAGCTATAGAGTGGTATGAGGGTCCGCTGATGGTGATAGGTACACCAGGCTCCGGAAAGACCACGGTTATAGTTAACAGAGTTAATAACCTGATATATGAATATGATGTAAGACCAGAGAATATACTGGTGATAACATTTACTAAGGCTGCAGCAGTTTCCATGAAGGAAAGATTCCTGGAGCTGAGTGGTCTTACCAGTACAAGTGTGCGCTTTGGAACCTTCCATTCATTTTTCTACTGGATCATAAGAACAGCCTATGGTGATAAGCTAAACCTGGGTGTTCTTGATGAGCAAAAGAAGAGGGATGTTCTTAGGACCATACTCAGAAAGCTTGGTCCTGAAACCTATGATAATGAAGAGACTCTGGTCAGCGTTATGAATCAGCTGGGGATTATTTCCTGTAATATGATCGATATAGAAAATTATTACAGCAGAGATATGTCCGGAAATGATTTTGTCACTACTTACAGGCTTTATAAGGAATATAAAGAAAGAAACGGACTTATAGATTTTGATGACATGGTCACAGAATGCTATAAGCTGCTTAAGGACAGACCAGACATTTTGGAAAGGATAAGAGAACTTTATCCTTTTATTATGGTAGATGAGTATCAGGATACAAATATGATCCAGTATGAGATACTTAAGATGCTGGCTCATCCAAGAGATAATATTTACGTGGTTGGTGATGATGATCAGTCAATTTACGGTTTCAGGGGAGCCAGACCTGATATTATGCATAAGTTCACCAAGGAATTCCGTAATGCATCTACCTTACAGCTTTCAAATAACTTTAGATGTCCTAAGGAGATAGTTGAGCTTTCCTCATCTATTATTGCAGATAATAAAAAGAGATATGGAAAGTCTCTTAAGTCTGTTGTAAGCTCAAAGGGACAGGTTACGATTGATGACATGAGGACTCAGACAGATGAATACAATCTGATACTGAGCCGTCTTCAGAAAGCATTTAAGAAGGGGGTTCCTCCTTCGGATATAGCTATTATTTACAGGACTAATCTGGGTCCTAGAAGGCTTATGTATAAGCTTAGCTCTTACAATGTTCCTTTTAATGTGAGAGATGCAATCCCAGATATAACAAATCATATCTATGTAAGACCGATCCTCAGTTATATCAGATACGCCATGGGAGACCACAGCAGGAAGGTATTTCTTGATATAATGAATAAGCCGGTCAGGTATATAAGCCGAGATATGCTTACCAGTGAAGTGGTTGAATTAGAGGATTTGCTAAAAGCTGCGAAGGGTAAAGACTATCTTCGTGATAACATTAAACGTATGATCTCAGAAATAAAGACTATCTCAAAGCTTAGTCCATTTGCTGCAGTTAACTATATCAGGAGAGCTGTAGACTACGATGGATACTTAAAGAAGCTTGCGGAGGATAGAAATATAGATTATGATGAGATTTCAGATATGTTAGATGAATTCCAGTCTATGATAAGTGACTCGGATACCTTCCTTCAGATGTTTGAAATGCTGGAAACCAGCAGAAAACCAAAGGAAGAAAAAGAGGAGGAAGTAGATGGCATTCAGCTTATGACACTGCATAGTGCAAAGGGACTTGAATTTAGCGAGGTCCATATACTGGACGCGGTGGAAGGAAGTATTCCTCATAAGAAATCTAAATCTCCTGATGAGATTGAAGAAGAAAGAAGACTGTTTTATGTTGGTATAACCAGAAGCAGTAATAATTTATATATTTATGTACCAAGAGAAATAGGTGACAGACAGGTTTCGCCTTCAAGGTTCCTTGGTAAGAAAGGTGATAAGAATGGGACTTGGAGAAATTAGAAAAGAAATAGATGAAGTTGATAATGGACTAAAAGAGCTCTTTAAAAAGCGTATGGAGATTTCAGAACGCATTATAGAAGATAAAATGCAGAGTGGAGCGGCTATCTATAATCCTGAAAGAGAGCAGGAGATCCTGGATGAAAGATCAGCGGATGTAGATGAGTCCATAAAAAACGAATATAAGATATTCGTGAGAAAGACAATAAGTCTGGGTAGAAAGCATCAATATGAGATTAAATGCTCTGCAGATCCAAAGGCTACATTTGAATTTGTTGAAACTCATTCCTTTATCAAGAACCTGGAAGCAATGAATGATGCAAACAGGATTAAGGTCACATTTGTCTGCGACGATGGAGCGGGCAGTCTGGCAAATGTTCTCAGTATTATCAGTAATTACGGAATCAGCGTAAATGATATTGAGTCTAAGAGAGTGGAGAACGATGTTTATAAGATGCATATTGTTCTTAAGGCTCCGATAAAAGATAATAATACTCTGGCTTGTTTATATCAGCTGATAGTTGAAACAGATAATTTCAAAATACTTGATGTTTATACTTACGAGAAATAAAAGGAAATTGTAATGACTAAGTTACTGAAATATTTAGGGAAATACAAAGTGAGGGCAGCACTTGCTCCTTTCTTTAAGATGCTCGAAGCGATTTTCGAGCTTCTGGTTCCCCTTGTAATGATAAAGCTTATCGATATAGGAATAGGACAGGAGAACCGTTCATATGTATGGTTTTCAGGTCTTATTCTTTTGCTTCTGACAATAGTTGGATATGTCTCATCTATTACCGCCCAGTACTTTGCAGCAAGAGCGGCCATAGGTTTTGGTAAATCCCTTAGGAATGACCTGTTCAGACACATCAATTCTTTATCATATAATGAAATAGATAAGGCAGGAACAGCCACACTCATCACAAGAATGACAAGTGACGTAAATTTTGTGGTTACCGGAGTTAATATGTTCCTCCGACTTTTCCTACGCTCACCATTTATTGTATTTGGTGCAGTAATAATGGCATTTACGGTAGATGCTTCAGCTTCGTCAGCATTTCTTGTTGTAATGCCTGTTCTTATAGTAGTGGTATTCACTATCACATTTGTATCTATTCCACTTTACAAAAAGCTTCAGGGCAAACTGGATAAGGTAACTCTTCTTACCAGAGAGAGTATGGTTGGAGTGCGTGTTATCAGGGCCTTTAACAGACAGAAAATAGAAGAAAGACAGTTTTCAGATGCAACAGATGATTTGATGAGTTCCCAGCTTCTGGTGGGCAGGATTTCAGCTCTTATGAACCCTGTTACTTATCTCATTATCAACCTTGGGATTGCATCTCTTATTTATGTTGGTGCGCTTAAGGTAGATGCAGGCGAGCTTACTCAGGGACAGATTGTCGCGCTTGTTAACTATATGTCCCAGATACTGGTGGAGCTGGTCAAATTAGCTAATCTGATAATCACACTTACAAAGGCTATGGCAAGTGCCAGAAGAATCAATGACATTATGGATATCCGTAGTGAACAGGAGTTCGGAGAGACTATAGATAAGAAGTATGCTCAGTATTCCATTGAATTTGACCATGTTTCAATGAGCTATGGAGATGCAAAAGAGCATGCCATAGAAGATATAAGCTTTAAGGCTCATGCCGGTCAGACTATAGGTATTATTGGAGGTACAGGCTCTGGTAAATCCACACTTGTCAATCTGATACCTCGTTTCTACGATACTTCGGAAGGAAGCATTAAGATAAATGGTATTGATATAAATGAATATCCAAAGGAAGTGCTTCGTGAGAAGGTGGGAATAGTTCCTCAAAAGTCCGTTCTCTTCAGAGGTACTGTGGCTGACAATCTCAGAATATCAGATCCTAAAGCAGATAGAAGAGCAATGGACTGGGCTCTGGATATTTCTCAGTCCATGGAATTTGTATATAGTCATAAGGAAGGACTTAATTACGAGATTCTTCAGGATGGAAAGAACCTTTCAGGTGGACAGAGGCAGAGGCTCTGCATCGCAAGGGCGCTGGTAAGACGTCCGGAAATCCTTATTCTGGATGACAGCTCCTCGGCTCTTGACTATGCAACAGAGGCAAAGCTCAGGACCTCACTTTCAAAGGCTTCTAATAATAGAATAAACATAATAGTTTCCCAGAGGGCATCTTCCATTAAGCATGCAGACCTGATCATCGTTATGGATGACGGCAAGGCTGTAGGAATGGGCAGGCATGAAGACCTCTACAGGAACTGTGAGATATACCGTGAGATATATCATACACAGTTTAAGGAGTCAGGAGGTGTGAGCGCATGAAGAAAAATGTAATCCAGAAACTCCTCAGATTCCTGAAGCCTTACATTCCATTTATGATACTTTCTCTTATAGCATCTGTTGTTACAGTTGTTATGCAGCTTTATGCGCCTATTATTTCAGGAAAGGCCATTGACTGCATAGTAGAGAAGGGTAAGGTTAATATTCCTGAAGTAACCCGACTGCTTACAACCTTTGTCATAGTTATTGTTATATCCATTTTATTCCAATGGATAATGAGCATGATAAACAATGCAATCGTATACAGAGTTGTCAGGGATTTTAGAGAGAAGATTTATGAGCATATTAATAAACTGCCTATAGCTTATATTGATAGTCACGAATATGGTGATACTGTATCAAGAACCCTTAGTGATGTAGATCAGCTTTCAGATGGTCTTCTTATGGGCTTTTCACAGCTATTTACTGGAGTGATTACTATAGTCGGAACTATCTGCTTTATGTTAAAGACCAGTGTTCCGGTTGCTCTGGTGGTAATAGTGCTGACACCTCTGTCACTTCTTGTGGCAGGATTCATTACCAGAAAAACCTATAAGATGTTTACCAGACAGTCTGAGAAAAGAGCTGAGATGACAGGTCTTGTAAACGAGATGGTTGGAAATGAAAAGGTGGTGCAGGCATTTTCCTATGAGGAGAGAGCACAGAAGAGATTTGAAGATATTAATGAAGAACTGACGGATGCCGAATTTAAAGCTACATTCTTTTCATCCCTTACAAATCCTTCAACAAGACTTATAAATAACCTGGTTTATGCAGGTGTGGCAATCGTGGGAGCGTTTATTGTTCTTTCAGGTGGACTTACAGTTGGTCAGCTTACCTGCTTCCTTAGCTATGCTACACAGTATGCTAAACCATTTAATGAGATATCCGGTGTTATGACAGAGCTTACATCGGCTCTTGCCAGTGCTGCCAGAGTATTTGAACTTCTTGAAGAGGAAACTGAGCCATCTGACGCTGAATATGACGATCTTATTGATATAGACGGGGAGGTAAGTCTTGAAGATGTATCCTTCTCATATACTAAGGATCGTAAGCTGATAGAAGACCTTAGTCTTTCGGTAAAGAATGGACAGAAGGTTGCTATTGTTGGACCTACAGGAAGTGGAAAGAGTACTCTTATCAACCTTCTTATGAGGTTCTATGATGTTAATAAGGGAAATATCTATATAGATAATCAGGATATTTCTGAGATAACCAGAAGCAGTGTGAGAACTAACTTTGGTATGGTACTTCAGGAAACCTGGTTAAAATCTGGAACAATCAGGGAAAATATAGCCTATGGTTATCCGGATGCTACTGACGAAGAAATAAAAGAGGCTGCAAGAGTATCACATGCCGACAGGTTTATCAGAAGACTGCCGGATGGTTATGATACAGTGCTTTCGGAGGATGGTGGAAACCTGTCTGCAGGACAGAAGCAGCTGCTTTGTATTACCAGGGTAATGCTGAGACTTCCACCAATGCTTATTCTCGATGAGGCTACATCCTCAATAGATACAAGAACAGAGCAGAGAATACAGAGGGCATTTGATAAGATGATGAAGGGAAGAACAAGCTTTGTTGTTGCCCATAGACTTTCTACTATAAAAGAATCTGATATTATTCTTGTTATGAAGGATGGTGCTGTTATAGAAAAGGGTTCCCATCAGGAACTACTGAATTTAAGGGGTTTTTACTACGAACTTTATAATAGTCAGTTTGCCAAATAAGAGAATTTTGTTCTGGTTAGATAAATACTTAATATATATAAAAAGTCGGTATTTTAGGTTAGCTTGAAATATCGACTTTTTTTGCTGTTTATGGTAAAATTATGGTTTGTATTTTAATGAATATTTAAAAGAGGATAATATTATGATTTCAAAGGATTTTAATCTATCAAAAGAAGAACTGATCGAAATGGCTGAAAAATATATGAATGAGACCTTTAAAAGGTACGATTTCATAGCAGATTCAGGTAAGGATCAGTACCTTATTGACGAGAATGGAGAGAAGTATCTGGATTTTCTCGGTGGCATTGCAGTTAATTCAGTTGGTGGATGTAACGAGGCTGTTATAAATGCTATCAAAGAGCAGGCTGATACAATGATCCATGCATCCAACTACTTTTATACAGTACCTCAGATAATGCTGGCAAAGCTTATCAGTGAGTGCACAGGAATGGACAAGGTTCAGTTCCAGAACTCAGGTGCTGAGGCCAATGAAGTAATGATCAAGCTGGCTCGAAAATATGGTAATGATAGATTTGGAGGAAAGAAGTACAAGATAGTAACTGCTCTTAATTCTTTCCATGGTAGAACTCTTGCAACACTTTCCGCTACTGGACAGCCTGGAAGTGCTATCCATAAGGGATTTGAACCACTTGTAGATGGATTTAAGTATGCAGAGTTTAATAACCTGAATTCATTTAGAGAAGCTGTAACTGATGATGTTGTAGCTGTAATGGTTGAGCCAGTACAGGGCGAGGGTGGTGTTTATCCTGCAACACAGGAATTCTTAACAGGTCTCCGCGCACTTTGTGATGAAAAGGGAATCCTTCTTCTTCTGGACGAAGTTCAGACAGGATGGGGAAGAACAGGAAATGTGATGGCTTATATGAACTATGGCATTAAGCCGGATGCAGTATCCATGGCAAAGGCTATGGGTGGCGGAATGCCAATAGCTGCTATGTGTGCTACAAACGATGCAATGAGCGTACTTGGTGCTGGAACCCACGGTACAACCTTCGGTGGTAATCCTGTATGCTGCGCAGCTTCCTATGCAGCTATTACAGAAATTATGGATAAGAAGCTCTATGAAAATGCCCGTGTTGTAGGCGAGTACTTTATGGATAAGCTGAGCATGCTGAATGGAGTTATTGGCGTAAGAGGTATGGGTCTTATGGTTGGCTGTGTATTTGAAAAGGATATTGCAGCTGATGTTAAGCATGATGCATTCGACAAAAAGCTTCTTATGTCAGTGGTTCAGCCAAATGTCATCAGACTTGTTCCACCACTTACTGTTACAAAAGAAGACTGTGACAAAGCGGTTGACATAATTTCAGAAATACTTAAATCATATAACTAAAAGGGGACTGAAAAATGGAAAGAAAAAATGCCTGGAAAGCATATTCCAAGAATGATGAGAAGAAATTAAATGAGCTCTGTGAGGGATATAAGGATTATCTCTTTAAGGGTAAGACTGAGAGAGAAGGTACAGCCTACATGGTTAAAAAGGCTGAGGAGGCTGGTTATGTTTCTCTTGAATCAGTTATTGAAAAGAAGAAAAAGCTTAAGGCAGGAGATAAGGTTTATGCAGTATGCATGGGCAAGACTGTAGCTCTCTTCAATATCGGAAAGAAATCACTTGAAGAAGGAATGAACATACTTGGAGCACATCTTGATTCACCAAGACTTGATGTAAAGCAGAATCCTTTATATGAGAAGAATGACCTTGCTTACCTTGATACTCACTATTATGGCGGTATTAAAAAGTATCAGTGGGTAACACTTCCACTTGCAATCCATGGTGTTGTGGTTAAAACAGATGGAACAAAGGTAGATGTAGTCATCGGTGAGGATGAAGATGATCCAGTATTCTGTGTAACTGATATTCTTATTCACCTTGCACAGGAGCAGATGGTGAAGAAGGCAAATGTGGCTGTTGAAGGCGAGAACCTTGACCTTCTTATTGCTTCAAGACCAATCAAGGTCAGCAAGGATGACAAGAAGAAAGAAAAAGAGCTTGTAAAGAAGCAGGTTCTTGAAATACTTAAAAAGAAATATGACATGGAAGAAGAAGACTTTATGTCTGCAGAGCTGGAGATCGTACCAGCAGGTAAGCCAAGAGACATGGGTCTTGATAAGTCCATGATTCTTGCATATGGACAGGATGATAAGGTTTGTGCTTATACATCACTTATAGCTATGCTGAATGTAAAGAAGCCAGAAAAGACAGCTTGTACACTTCTTGTAGATAAAGAGGAGATAGGTTCAGTTGGTGCTACAGGAATGCAGTCCAAATTCTTTGAGAACAGTGTGGCTGAGATTTTTGAGCTTGCTGGATACAACAGCAATCTTTCACTTAGAAGATGCCTTAAGAATTCCTGCATGCTTTCCTCAGATGTAAGCGCAGGCTACGATCCACTTTATGCAAATTGTTTTGAGGCAAAGAATGCAGCCTTCCTTGGAAAAGGTATGGTATTCAATAAATTTACAGGTTCAAGAGGAAAATCTGGTTCTAATGATGCCAATGCAGAATATATTGGCAAGATCAGAGGAATCCTTGAGAATAATAAAGTATTCTACCAGACAGCTGAGCTGGGTAAGGTAGATCTTGGTGGTGGTGGAACCATCGCATACATACTTTCCCTCTATGGTATGGAAGTTGTGGACTGCGGAGTAGCAGTACTCAATATGCATGCTCCTTGGGAAGTAACAAGCAAAGCAGATATATTTGAAACGGAAAAGGGATATGAAGCATTTCTCACAGAAGCTTAAATTCATACTTTTATGTGCCTTAATGACATGCGCTGCATGTCTTTTTGGCGTACATAATGTAAATGCAGAAGACATCCCTTCTGATTATCAGGAAACTCTCTATAATCAGGATAATGGTCTTGGAAGTTCCGAGGTCAATTGCATCTATCAGACGAAATCCGGATATATGTGGATTGGAACAGATGGCGGACTTTACAGATATAACGGTAATGAATTCCGACTCTTTAATCTCTGGAACACTGATAAGGCTGATGTTTATTACATAAACTCTTTATTCCAGGATACTCAGGGAAGATTGTGGGTTGCTACAAATAACTACGGTCTCTTCAGAATATCCGGAAACGATATTTATCATTTCTCAGATGAATACTATAGCGGTGTTAAATGTATTAATGACGTGTGCGAAGCTCCTGATGGAACTATTTACATTGCGACTGCATATGGCGTTTATACAGTTGATAAAGCCAGCGACCACGATATTCTTGTGAGAAATGAAACGCTTGCAAAGCATAATGTTAAAGGAATAACAGTTGCCCAGTCTAAGATCTGGGGTATTTACAATGGCAATACAATTTTCAGCATTGATGAAAGTGGTATTGTTACAGAAAAAAGCTCCTCAGAATATACTGAGGAAGAGCTTTCATCTATTTCCAGTGATACATCTGGAGTCATTTATATTGGTACCATCAATAGCTCAGTACTTCATATTACAGACTTTGACCATGTTACAGTCTGGGAGTCAACAAAAGATGGTATTAATAGTATCTATTGCTATAACAATAAAACTTACCTTTGTACTGATAACGGTGTAGGTTATTTTGATGATCATGGCAGCTTTAAAACACTTACTAAAACAAGTGTAGATAGCTATATTTCTGATATGATCATCGACTACGAAGGCAACTTCTGGTTTGCATCTAGTAAAGAAGGACTTTACTACCTGTCAAAGAGCAAATTCTCAAATCTTAATAAGGTTTATGGAATCCCTGATACACTTACAAACTGTGTAGAAATCTTTGATGGTTCTACATATATCGGAACTGACGAAGGTCTATTTATACTTGATTCAGAGAAAAATCTTGTAAATAACGAGCTTACGGAATATATGGCTGGAGTATCTGTCCGTGATATCATCCAGGATAGAGAAGGAAACATCTGGTTTGGTACATACAGAAAGTACGGTGTTGTTAAGTATCAGCCGGATGGAGGAATAACAGCTTATAACAAGGCTACTGGACTTCTCAGTAACATGGTGAATTGCCTGTATGAGACAAATGATGGAAAGATTGCCATTGGTACTGAGGACGGAATAAGCATTATCAATTTCAATGGGCGTGTATTTAAAAACTATAATTATGATAATGGTCTGGACTATTCAAATATCATCACACTTTATGAGGATTCTGAAGAAAAGCTTTATGCAGGCTCCGACGGTGGTGGTCTTTATGTAATAGAGAATGATAACATTAAGAATTACACTGATGAGGATGGCCTTAATTCAAACGTTGTTTCCTGCATTACTGAGGGAACAGATGGACTTTGGATAGGTACTAATAATGGACTTTCATATTATGACGGTACATTCAGATCCATCAGTAATATTGACTTTTCCAATAATATTTACAGTCTGATCCTTAAGGACGGTACGCTGTTTATTGTTGGTTCGAAGGGTCTCATTTATTCAACAGAAGATAATCTGCTTTCCACAACCCCTATTTCTGAAAGATATTATTCAGTAGGTGACGGACTGGAAAGTGGTATTTCCAATAATTCTAATAGCTGTATCTATAATTCCGATATTTACCTTTGCACCGGTTCAGGTGTAATGAAATTCAATATTAAGGATATAGAGACAAATGAGGTTCCGCCTAAGATCACAATCTCTGAGATCAAGGTGGATGGTGAAACATATTATTATGACCAGATGGGTGGAGAATTAAACATCCCATCAGATACTCAGCGTCTTGAAATCTCATTTGCGGTACTTAGTTACTTCAATAGAGAGAATATACAGGTAGAGTATCAGCTGGTTGGATTTGATAAGGAAGCAGAAGTCCTCTCAAGTAATGAGAACTTCGAAGCTGTATATACAAACCTTGACGGTGGTACTTATGTATTCGAGGCCAATGCTGTAAACGGAGACGGTGTGCAGTGTGAAAAGCCTATATCCTTTACCATCAATAAGGAAGAGGGCCTTCTTGAGAAGAAGGCAGTGCGTATAGCCATTTTGGCATTTGTAATATTAAATATACTTCTTATCCTTGCTCTTATCATAAGAATCTATAGACAGTTCAATAGAAAGAAGAAAGAGCTGGATGAACTGAATAAGAAGCATGAAGATGTGATTAAGAATAGTAGTGCTAAAACAGACTACCTGGCTAATATGAGTAACGAGATAAAGCTGCCTATAAATGCCATGATCTCATTTGCTACCAACATGCTTAAGGATGGAACTGAGAATGAAGAAACCCAGAAGAATCTGAAAGAGATTGTTAATAAGGGATATGACGTTATAGACAGAGTAGACGAGACCATTCTTCTTGCAAGACTTGAATCTGGAGCGGAAGAAGCGGTCAGTGAGCCTTATTCAGTAACAACTCTTATTTGTGATATATCAGACAACATGCTTAATAAGCTGGCGGATATGCCTATTAAGTTCCTTGTGGATCTGGGTGAAAATATACCTGATATCCTGATAGGAGATTTCGATAAGATTAAGAACGTCCTGGATATAATCCTTGATGACTCGGTTAAATACACTAAGGAAGGTTCTATTACACTTTCTGTAGATAACTACGAGGTTCAGCAGGGAGATGACAAGGGCGATACAAGACTTGTATTCAGTGTATCTGATACAGGTATAGGTATACCAGAAGATAAGCTAGAACATCTTTTTGAGATTACATATACAGAGGAGTCTAAGAAGACAGGCTCCAGCGAAGGAATGGGCGTAAGCCTTTCAATCGCCAAGAAGTTCGCAGATGTACTTGGTGGAGAGCTTATAGTAGAGAGTACATATGGAGCAGGAACTACGTTTACATTCACAGTAGACCAGAAGAAGCCTGAAACAACTGCGGATATGATACCTATGAACGATAATACTATCGAGCGTGTATCCAGAGAAGAGGCAGAGAAGATGTGGGCTCCAGACCTGCATATCCTTCTGGTTGATGACGTGGAGCTAAGCAGAAACGTAGCAGAAGATGTAATTAAGTCCATGGAAATCAAGTGCGATACAGCCGCAAGTGGTGTAAGCGCCATCGATATGGTCATGACAAATAAATACGATATGGTATTTATGGATGTAGCTATGCCAGTAATGAATGGTATAGATGCACTTAGAGAGATAAGGGATCTTTGTGATGAATATTATACAAACCTCCCTGTTATTGCTATGTCAGAAGATGTTATTGGTAAGAATAAGCAGGAAATCATTGATGAGGGCTTTTCAGATGTTATTCTTAAACCATTTGATATAACAGTCCTTGCCAGTCTGCTTAATAGATTCGTGGATAACAGCAAGATAAAATACAGAACCAGTGATGTGACTCAGTATATTAGAGAATCCAGATACAGTGAAGGTCTTAAGAAAATGGAAGACCTCTTCGACGTTATCAGCGTTATTGAACGTATTGGAGGTAATATTGATGTTTATAATAGAATCCTCAGTACATTCTATAACCAGAACAAGGATTCGGTAGAAGAGCTGAAGGAAAAGCTGGATACAGACTATAGAGGCTTTAGAAATAAGATTCATAACGTTCGTACAGGATGTCAGAATATTGGAGCGGTAGAAGCCGCTGAGATAGCATTTAGAATAGAAAATGCCATCAACATTGGAAATAAAGCCTATGTTAATAACAATATCGAGCTAATTTATGACTGTATAAATGTAATTAATGAGTCCATAGAGAATTATATGAAGTTCGTCGAAGCTCAGAAGGGTGTAAGCGACGAAGAATACGCTAAGAAACATCAGTCTAAGGCTAATAAGACTGCTATGGAGCTGCGTCTTGAGGAAGATGCTCCAGAAGAAAAGCCAGAGGAAGAGCAGAGCCAGGAGCCAGCAACGGAAGAATCCGAATACGATGACAACGAATATGAAGACGATGACGAGTATGAGGATGACGACGAATACGAAGACGATGATGAATATGAAGATGAAGATGATGACGAGTACGAGGATGACGACGAATATGAGGACGATGAAGACGAAGAGCCTCAGGTAAGTGCTGGTCCAGAGATCATCGACATAAATCTTCTCAAGAAGATGAAGAAGGCTACATATAACGAGGATAAAGCTACAATTAATGACATCATGTTCGAAATCTGCAAGAAAGAATACGGAAATGATGATGATGAATTCATTAATGTTCTGAATGCAGCTATTCAGAAGGGCGATATGATTGAAATCAACGATCTTCTGATGACATATATCAGCCTGAAGAGCTAAATAAAGTAAGTTTTGTGTGGCTCCGTTCACACAAAATTTACTTTACAAATATTATGATTTTTAATATACTCACAACGGAAAAAGGATGGTATTCGACTTTTTCGAAACTATACCTAAAAGTATCACAATGCTTTATGTAAAAATCGGCATCACCTTTACACTAAATAGTGAGGGGGTGATAGTATGAGGATTGGATTCATAGGTGCAGGTCGTGTGGGCTACACAATGGGAAAATTCCTAAAGCTACATGATTATGAAGTGAGTGGCTACTACAGCCGCACAAGCGAGCATGCGAAGGACGCTGCAGCATTTACCGATACCGTATATTATGAAGATGCCAGGGAACTTATTAAAACAAGTGATGCGATTATACTTACAGTAAGCGATTCAGTAATCTCAAAGGTTTTTGACGAGATCAAGAACTATCCTGAGATTGAAGGAAAGATAGTGTGCCACACCAGTGGCTCGGTTTCATCGCAAGTCTTTGATGAATCACCTATTCCTATTTTTGGGTATTCCATCCATCCTATATACGCTATTTCAGATAAATATGCGTCATATAAAAATTTTTCCAATGCATTTATAACTATAGAGGGACATGAGAAGTACTTATCAGAGTTAGTAGGTATTTTTAGTCATGCTGGAATTAAAACCGGTACGCTAAAAACCGAAGATAAGTCCAAATACCATGCATCATGCGTTATGGCCAGCAACCTTGTATGTGGCATCTACGGTGCAGCTATAGAAATGATGAAATCCTGTGGATTTGACTTCGAAACATCAAATGAGATGCTTATAGGTCTGTTCAGGGATAATGCCATGGGTATAGCAGACAAGGGACTTGTTAACCAGCTCACAGGACCAATCGACAGAAATGATGTGGTTACGGTACGTTCTCATTTAAATACAATCCCAGAGGAGATGAAGACCTTATATATAGAGGCTTCAAAGCATGCACTGGAGATTGCAAAGATAAAAAATGCAGATAATGATTATAGCGAAATGGCGCTGCTTCTTGAGAGCGCTTCACTAAGCGAAAAATAAGGAGGGTGGACTTATGAAAAACACAAGCGTTACATTTAAGGAAATGAAGCAGAAGGGTGAGAAGATATCAATGCTCACAGCTTATGATTACTCAACAGCTAAGCTTGTTGATAAAGCTGGAATTAATGGTATCCTCGTTGGAGATTCTCTTGGAAACGTTATGCTGGGTTATCCTGATACAGTATCAGTAACTATGGAGGACATGATCCATCATGGTGCAGCAGTTGCAAGAGGAGCTGAAAATGCACTCGTTGTTATAGATATGCCATTTATGTCATACCAGGCATCAGTATACGATGCAGTTGTTAACGCCGGACGACTTATGAAAGAAGGAAGAGCCGGTGCCATAAAACTTGAGGGCGGCGAAGAGATTATCCCACAGGTTGAGGCTATAGTAAAAGCTAGCATCCCTGTTATGGGCCACATTGGACTCACACCTCAGTCCATCAATACAATGGGCGGTTATAAGGCACAGGGACGTGACATTGCCTCAGCAAAGAAGCTCGTCCGTGATGCTAAGCTTCTTGAAGAAGCTGGAGCATTTGCAGTCACACTTGAATGCGTACCTGCAGATCTTGCAGAATTCGTAAGCAAAGAAATCTCTATTCCAACCATCGGAATCGGAGCAGGCGCAGGAACTGATGGACAGATTCTCGTATACGCAGATATGCTTGCAATGTTCAGTGACTACAGACCAAAGTTTGTTAAGAACTTCGCTAATGTAGGCGAAATGATGATGCAGGGCTTTAAAGATTACGATGCCGAAGTAAAAGCAGGAACTTACCCAGCCCCTGAACATACCTACGCAATCGACCCAGAAGTCCTTGCCGAAGCAACCAAATAGATTGCTGAAGCAATCAATTTATATTGAAAACGTGGATAGCCTCGCAATCTGCCAAAAACATTTTCGAGACCGTCGCGGGTCTCGGTTCTTAGCGATTCACGAGCCTGAAAGGCGAAGTGAGAGCTTAGAAAGCCGAAGCTTCTTTTCGAAGAAAGGAAGCCGGCGAGCGATGTCTCGAAAAGTTTTCTGGCAGATAAGCGAGGCAGTGAACATATTCATATTAGATGGAGGAAAAATAGATGGCAGTTAAAGTAGTACATACAGTTAAAGAAGTACGTGAAGCAGTTAAAGGTTGGAGAAAGGAAGGCCTCACGGTTGGCTTGGTTCCTACTATGGGATTTCTTCATGCAGGACATCAGTCTTTAATTAAGAAATCAGTGGAACAGAATGACAAGACAGTTGTCAGCGTGTTCGTTAATCCAACTCAGTTCGGACCTAATGAAGATTTAGAGGCATATCCAAGAGATTTAGAGAGGGATACAGCCCTCTGCGACGAAACAGGCGCAGACCTGATCTTTAATCCGGATCCATCAGAGATGTATAGAGATGGCTTCGTAACCTTTGTTGATATGAACGGCCTTAAGAATTATCTCTGCGGCCTTTCAAGACCTGTTCATTTCAGCGGCGTTTGTACAGTATGTACCAAACTTTTCAATATAGTTTGTCCAGATAGAGCGTACTTCGGACAGAAGGATGCTCAGCAGCTGGCAATTATCAAGAGAATGGTAGCAGACCTCAATATGCCACTTGAAATAGTTGGTTGTCCTATTGTTAGAGAAGAGGACGGTCTGGCTATGAGCTCAAGAAATACTTATATGAATGATGAAGAGCGTAAAGCGGCCCTTATTCTCAGTAAATCCATTAAGTTAGGCCAGTCTCTTGTTGAGGCAGGAGAAAGAGATGCTTCTGTAGTCAGAGCAAAAATGCTAGAATTACTTGAAACAGAGCCTATGGCTGATGTAGAGTATGTAAATGTAGTTAATAATCTGACAATGGAAGATATTGATACGATTAAAGGCGATGTTCTTGTGGCTATCGCAGTTAAGATCAATAATAAAGTTCGTCTTATCGATAACTTCATGACGACTGTATAAATAAAAAGAAAGTATGAGAGTAAAAAATGTTAGGAACATATCTTAAATCAAAAATTCATAGAGCGGTAGTAACTCAGGCGGCTCTTGACTATGTAGGAAGTATTACAATTGACGAAAAGCTTATGGATGCTTGCGGTCTTATTGAGTATGAGAAGGTTCAGGTTGCCGACGTAGATAATGGCAATCGTCTGGAGACATATGTTATAGCAGGAGAGGCTGGCTCAGGTATCATTTGTCTGAATGGTGCTGCTGCAAGACTCGTGAGTGAAGGAGATAAGGTTATCATTATGAGTTATGCTCAGATGACACCTGAGGAGTTTGCTGATAATCCTCCAAAGGTTGTATTTGTTGATGAGAATAACCAGATCGATAGAGTGACAAGATACGAGAAACACGGACAGCTCTTTGATATTTAAGGGGAAATGCTATGTTAAAAGGTAAAAATATACTCCTGGGTGTTACAGGCGGAATAGCTGCCTATAAGATGGCAGATGTGGCTAGTATGCTGGTTAAACAGCATGCAGATGTACATGTTGTAATGACTGAAAATGCAACTAAGTTCATAACCGCTGAAACATTTAGCGTATTAACTAAGAATAAGGTATATGTAGATGTCTTTGATGAGAATCCAGATGACTACGTAAATGTGCCTCATATTTCACTGGGAACAAATGCAGATTGCATTCTTATTGCACCAGCTACAGCGGATATAATTGGGAAAATAGCTAATGGTATAGCCGATGATATGGTTTCTACAGTTGTTTTACCGGCTCGTTGCCCAATTCTCGTGGCCCCATCAATGAATGTATACATGCTGGAAAATCCTATTGTTCAGGATAATATAGCTAAACTCAAGAGGTTTGGTTATACCATCGTTGAGCCGGCCGAGGGGCATCTTGCTTGCGGATATGATGGAAAGGGTAAGCTCCCTACACCAGAGGCTCTTGTAGAACATGTTGTTTTAGCTGCAGCAAAGGAAAAGGATTACGAGGGTAAGAAGGTGCTTGTTGATGCAGGACCTACTGAAGAAGCTATAGATCCAGTTCGTTTTATTACAAACCATTCTTCAGGGAAGATGGGCTATGCTCTGGCCAGAATAGCTGCTATGAGAGGTGCTGATGTGACTCTTGTTTCAGGACCTACCAACCTGGATACTCCTGCAGGAGTTAAGAGAGTAGATGTTACATCTGCTGAGGATATGTATAATGCCATGGTTTCTGAGGCTGAATCTTCAGATGTTATCATTATGTCGGCTGCTGTTGCAGACTTTACTCCTGAAACCGTTGCTGATAATAAGATTAAGAAACAAAGCGATTCTGAAGGCATGAACCTTTCTCTTAAGAGAACTAAGGACATTCTCAAGTCACTTGGTGAGAATAAGAAGTCAGGGCAGAAGATCATCGGTTTCTCGATGGAAACCGAGAATCTGATAGAGAATTCACGTAAAAAGCTGGATTCAAAGAATGCTGATATGATATGTGCTAACAGCCTTAAGACTGAAGGGGCAGGATATAAAGTGGATACCAATATCGTGACAATGATCACTAAAGACGATATGGTGGAACTTCCTCTTATGTCAAAGCTTGAGGTGGCAGATAAGATTCTTGATAAGATAAAAGAGCTTTAAGAGCAATCTATTATAGAAAAATCTCTGTTAATATGGTAAAATTCTATGGTACGTTTCTGGGAAGGAGCGTACCATATATTTTTCTTAGGAGGACATCTTACGTGGAAGGATACAAGAAGGAATTTGTAGATTTTATGCTGGACTGCAATGTCCTAAGATTTGGTGATTTTACACTCAAGAGTGGTCGTAAGTCTCCATTTTTCATGAATGCCGGACTCTATGTTACAGGTACTCAGCTGATGAAGCTTGGTGAGTACTATGCTCAGGCTATTCATAATACATATGGAGACGATTTTGATGTTCTGTTCGGACCGGCTTATAAGGGTATTCCGATCGGAGTTGCGACTACCATTGCATATAGTAAGCTCTATGGAAAAGAAATAAGATACTGTTCTAACCGTAAAGAAGCAAAGGATCATGGCGATGCTGGAATTCTTTTGGGAAGTCCTATCAAGGATGGCGACAGAATAGTGGTTATTGAGGATGTTACAACATCTGGAAAATCCATGGAGGAGACAATCCCTATCGTTAAAGCACAGGGAGATGTGACCATAGTTGGACTTATGGTATCTCTTAACAGATGCGAGCGTGGTAAGGGCGATAAGGGTGCTCTTGATGAGATTAAAGATCTCTACGGCTTTGATACGGCAGCAATCGTTTCAATGGATGAGGTTGTTGGATATCTTGTTGAAAAGGGCATTATCGATGATGAATTAAAGGGTCGTATAGATGCATATTATGAGCAGTACGGTGTTAAATAAGGGAGGTTCAAAATGGAAAAGGTATATAAGGTATTAAAAAATGCAGGTGGAGCTAATATCACAGTAGGAGTACTTCTTATTGTTATTGGCATTACACTTGGTATTATCAATATTGTTTCAGGAGCATCACTCCTCAGAAACAGAAGGAACATTCTTTTCTAAAAAGAAGTAGTGGTTTTAGAGTGAAAGGTTGTAAAAATGGCTGATAAATTAGGACTTGTTGTAGAAGGTGGCGGAATGAGAGGTATTTATGCCTCTGGTGTTCTGGATGAATTATTACTCCGCGGTGTTAAAGCCGACGGATTAGTTGGTGTATCTGCAGGAATAATTCATGGTGTTTCTTATGTATCTAATCAGTTAGGAAGAAACATCAGATATTTCCTGAAATATAGAGAAGATAAGCGTTTCATGAGCTGGACATCTCTCTTTAAGACAGGAAATGTATGCGAGACTGAATTCTGCTATGATGAGATTCCTTACAAACTAAGCAAGTTCGATTTTGATACATTTGCCCAGAGAGCTAAAGATATGGAGGTTTATTCAACTGTTACCAGTCTTGATACTGGAAAGGCTGAATATATAAGGCTTTACGATCTGAGAGAGCAGATGGATGCTGTTAGAGCATCTGCATCACTTCCTTTGGTTTCAGAGAATGTTGAAGTAGATGGTAAGCTCTATCTGGATGGAGGTACAGCTGACAGTATTCCTCTTAAGTTTATGCAGGGGGCTGGTTTTGAAAAGAATATCGTTATTTTGACCAGACCGGCAGGCTATGTGAAAAAGCCAGATAAAACATTTCCACTTCTTAAAGCTAAGTATAAGAACTATCCTGGATATGTTAAAGCATGCGAAGATAGACATAAGATGTATAACGAAGAGCTTAGATACGTTAGAGAGCAGGAGTTAAAGGGAAACATTCTTGTTATAAGACCAAGCAGAGTAATTAACGTTAGTCGTACAGAAAAAAATCTCGAAAAAATGAAGAGAATGTACAAACTTGGCCGCTTCGACGCAATGAATGCATTAAATGATTCAGAAAATATGCAAAAGATATTGACTTAAAGTTTGATATGTGATAACATACCTTTTGTTGCGGCGGAAAGCCGTAAGAAATGCGCGAGTGGCTCAGTGGTGGAGCACCTCCTTGCCAAGGAGGGGGTCGCGGGTTCGATCCCCGTCTCGCGCTACAAAAAAATCCCTCTATCGTTAGATAGAGGGATTTTTTTGTAGCGCTGAAAGCTTTCAACTTGAGATAGACAGGGGATCGAAAGTGTTCGTTTTTTGTTGCGGTTTTGTTGCTTTTTAAGTGCTATAATTATTTTGTTAAATAATGAGATAAGTAGGTGAAGTTATGCCAATTAATGGTAATGTACGAAGAATACTAAATTCGCTTACAAAAGAATATGGTGAAAATCGTGATAATGGCAGCCTTAATATTGAATATGTTAAGGGTGTTAAGCTTATGATCGACCAGACTTTAAAAGCCAGGATAAGTTCAATTAATTCCAATGAAGCTGTTGACTATGCTGAGCTTTTTACTTGTGAGTTTCTTGTTAAGATGAATCAAAATGGCTGGACACCTACAGACCTTCCTATGCTTGCTCATCTTTATGATACTATACATAGCGTTAATCTTGGTGATTCACGCGAGGATGGTGATAAATTAATCGATTTTCTTGAAAAAACAAAGATTAATGATTCTAAAACCAGAACAGAATTAATTAACAAGGTTTCTCAATATATAAATACATTTAGTGACACTAAAATAATTGGTACTCTTTCAGAAGATATTAATTATTGTTTTGTGACAAACGTCTCTTTTGCTGACTATCCGGAGGATTTAGAGCTAAGGGGTAATGCTAAAGTAGAATATATTCCTAATAAACAGACGAAAAAAGGTAAACCTATTCCAGAGTTTAAAGCCCTGGGTGCAATGGCTATGCGTCATAATTTAGATGATGCAAAACGCAAAGAAGAAATTAGATTTAAAAATGATTACGTTATTTCTGATGAGTCTGATAAAATTCTTGAATCATTTAACGCTAATGAAGGTCAATTAGCCCGAAATATAACAAAGAGTAATCGTGATGCCATTAAAGAAGTATATGGTGACGATATATATGACGAAATAGATGAAATGAAAAAGGGTTCTGAAGAAGAAAGAACCGTAGTTATTTATCATTCCATGGGAAACAGATATCTAAAAAAAGGTGAGGAAGTTCTAGAAATAGACTTTGCTGGATCCGGATATAAGGAAGTAAGAAGAGAGTACCATGGTCAGCATGGTAAAACCTTTACTGATGGAACAAGAAATACAAAGGCATCGCTCGAGGTTGAATTTGGTAAATTGGTGGATAAAAAAGGTGGAGGTAAATTCAAACACCTTAGGTCCAAAACCACTTCGGTTGAAGCTGAAGATGGAAAAACAATGGAGAAGACCAGATACACAATAGCTGGTCCAACACCTGATCTTTGGTTCAAACCAGGTCTTCTTAATGTTGGTGAATACAGTATTGAAAATACCAGAA
The DNA here is from genome assembly GCA_902774915.1 of uncultured Lachnospiraceae bacterium. Taxonomy (GTDB): domain Bacteria; phylum Bacillota; class Clostridia; order Lachnospirales; family Lachnospiraceae; genus Eubacterium_Q. The sequence goes on from CACYKH010000004.1 coordinate 124,737, forward strand.
AATATGGCAAGGAATTCGCCGTTGATTTTCTCGAAAAGATATTTAAGAAGTGGGATAATGGAGAGGTTCCACATGATGTACATATAAATGTAACTGGACATAGCCGTGGAGCTGTAGCTGCTGGAGAAAGCATTAAGCTGATGTACAAGTGGCTGAAGGCCTATGCTGATAATAATCCGGATAAGGCTCATTATATAGATAATGTTAAATTTGATCTGGTACTTAGAGATCCTGTTCCAGGTATATTTACTAAGCTTTTTCATAGTAAAAATGATCTGAGAAATATCCCTAATCTTGAGATGACTGTTTTTTGCTCTATGGCTCAGGAACATTATGATATGGTTTTCCCTCTTCAGAATGTCAGGGGAGCGAAGAGACTCATTATCGGAACAACTGGCCATAATATGGATCTTGGTCAGATGGATATGTCTCAGGTTCTTCAGGAGAAAGATGGAAAGGTACATAAGTCTGGATTTTATGATGCTGAGACGGGAGAATTCTTCCGTGGAAGTGGAATAAACCAGATGCCAGAGGGTGTTTATATAGCAGATGACAGGTTTAATCTGATTCGTGTAACCAGTTATAGTCAGATTGGGAAGCTTATAGATTCTGTTTACGATGGAAAGTCTAAGCAGGAAGGCCGTGTAGACAATATTCATGAAATGGTTAGAAACTGGTTCCTGGATAATGATCTTAAGCTTAGCTTTACTGATGCTGAGGAACGCCAGATGGCAATGGAAGATAACGATATAAATATGCAGAGGATTCTTGCATCTGATAATTCCAGGTTGAATCCGATCAAGAATGCTATAAATGCACTTAATAGAAGTCGCAGAATAGGCAAAGGTAATCATGAGATAATGAGTAAAGAACAGGAACTCATAGATGCTTGTAGAACCTATATGAAGAAGACAGCTATTCCTGCAAAGGGCGACAGTGCTTATAGAATGAACCTTGTAAGTGATGTTTTGTCACATACAATGAGAGATAAGAATTATATCAATAAGCTGCTTAATCCAGGACTTAGTAATGATGGTACAGAACTGGATAAAAAGATAAGTGCGCATAAAGAACGACTGGCTAACAAGGAAGGCTACAAAGAGAGGAAACTGAATAAAGAAGAGAAACGTCTTAATAATGTTAAAGAAATAAGAAAGCATATTAAGAATGTTGCATCTATCTGCGAGAAGTATATAGTTCTTCTTAGTAAGACCAGAAAGAATAAGAGTGGTAGTAAAGAATATAATGCCATGCTTAATACTCTTAAGGATGGCGAGAAGCTTAATGAGAAAATCACTATTAATGAATTCAATACATTTTTGAATAGATTGATAAAGACTTCTAGAGTTTATAGATCAAGTCATGATATAATAATCGGGCCAAGGTCTGATGATGGAAAAACAAGATTAGATTATTCTAAGAGTTTTGAGGGATTAGGCCTTGAAATAAGTAGGGATTTGGAGAAGAGGAGCAGGTTTATTCCTGATAAAGATAAATCCGTTGAACTTCTTGTCGGAGAGAAGAAAAACAGTGTCAAATCTCTTAATGATGAAGTGGAAATGAAATCACCTGAAAAGAATGTGATTTCAACGAAAATGCCCCAGATGGGAATGTAATTTATTAGTTTTGGAGAATTAAATTGGAAAAAAAGAAGACTCTAGAGTATAAATTGAATAGATTGGGAATTGCTGAAATTACAGAGTTTGTTGATTCCTGGATGAAAGACTATAAGGTTCCAAGCAAAAACCGAATTCGTTCTGTTTTCATGATGGAATCTATGCTTCTTGATCTATCTGAACATTTTGGTGAGAAAAAGGATATTACTGTTAAGCTTTATAAAAGGCTGGGTGTATACCGTTTTAAACTGATATACGAGGGTGAGAAGTTTAACCCTACCAAGGAAGAAGATACAGGTCTTACTCATAACCTGATATCCAACATGGGTATGAACCCAATTTGGAGATACAAAGATAATTCGAATGAAATAACATTCGAAATTCCAAGAAATAAGATGAAGGACGAAAATGTCCTTATTCTTTCGGTTATCTTATCTATTATTGCTGGAATTATAAAACCTATTGTTCCGGCAAAAGTGAGTCAATTTATTTTAAATTATATCTTATCAACGATAACAGAATCATTTATGAATTTACTGGGTACATTTGCCGGATTAATGATTTTCTTTTCAATCATATCTGGTATTTGTGGTATGGGAAGTGTTTCCAACCTGAGCAAAAGAGGTAAGTTCATGATTTTTAATACAGAAAAGCATGGCTGTATTCAATCAATCATTTCAACACTTCTTGCTATTCCATTTTTTGCATTTAAATATGGAAAGAGTAGTGGCTCTGGAGGAATGAAAGAAATATATGATCTTTTAATGGATATCGTTCCGACAAATCCGATTACTCCATTTCTAGAAGGAAATATGCTTCAGGTGGCATTTATTGCTGTCTTAGTTGGAATAGTTTTAATTCTTTCCGGAAGTAAGGTTCAGGGACTGGTTGATCTTACCATTCAGGGAAGTTCCCTTTTCCTTAATATAATCGAATTAATTTGTAGACTGCTTCCAATTTATATTTTTGCGGCACTTACAGAATTATTCTGGGTAAATGGATTTGGTGTCTTTGTAAAGGTATGGAAGCCTGTCCTGATTTGTCTTGTAATTAATGTAGTGGTTGCTATAGCAGTTCTTATAAAATCAAGTCTTAAGTATAAGATTAGCCCTGCTTTATATTTTAAAAAGATATTCCCGGCTTTCCTTGTTGGACTTACAACAGCTTCTTCGGTTGCTGCATACGGTGTGACGCTTGATGTTTCAGAAAGAAAGTTTGGAATTGATTCAAGTTATACAGTATTTGCGCTTCCTCTTAAAAATATGTTTAATGTTGGAACATTTAGTAGTGGCTTTATTATTACTTTGTTCTATTTTGCTGAGTATTATCAAATTAATGTAAATATAGTATGGTTTATAAGTGTATGGGCGGTTGTTTATCTTATGATGCCGGCAGTTCCGCCTGTATCTGGAGGAACTTTGATTGTTATAGGAATTATCATGAATCAGTTTGGTATTCCTAAAGAAGCACTTGCTATAGCTGCGACATTAGTACTTCTCTTTGACTTTATAATGACAGCATCTAAAGTTATTACCATAGAAGCTGAGATTATAGAAGAAGCAGATCATTTTGGCTTGCTTAATAAAGAAAAGCTGGCTGCATAAATAATATAGGGGGCAAGTATGGGGTTATTTAGTAAAGAAGAATGTTGTTTTTGTGGAAACAAGGTAGGTATGCTCAGTCGCTTTAAGATTAAGAGCGGTGAGTTTATGTGTCAGGACTGCCAGAAGGGCGGCAATGCTTTTGTTCATATGGCTTATATGACAAAGGATCAGATTGAGGCGTTCCTTGATGAATGTAAGCAGAGCGAGGCGCATTTTCAGGAGGTTCAGTTTAATTACCGTAAGACTAGTAGAGCGGTATTTGGAAAAATGTGGACTATATATGACAATTTCCAGACTGGTGAATTTGTTTTAGAAACTCCTGAAACAAAGTATTATCCAAATCATTTTGTATTTAAGATGGATCGTGTGTTTCCGTATGAGAAGGCTGATCAGTTCCTGGCTGGTATGACAGCTGGAAGTGGTACATTCGAAGAGAGTAAGAAGAAGTACTACAATATGATTCAGGTTAAAGAAAATAAGAACAGTGAAGGAAAGACGGATTCATGGGTTCTAAAGATTCCATATAACAAAGAGTTTATGGATATCCAGATTAAATTTCCTGGTTCAATGGAAGAGAAGGATGTGAGATATCTCCAGTCAACTATTCAGGCATTGGTTGGAAGCTATAACGTAGATAAGAGGCTTACACCAACTCAGCTTCAGGAAATCCAGAATGCAGGAAAATCTCTGGGAGATGATAATGCAGTTACAAATACAGTGGATGCTATAACTGGCTTGTTCAAATAAAAAACATGGAGCTATACCATTTGGTATAGCTCCTTTTGACTTACGATTCCTATTTGATTTTATCTTCATAATCTTCAAGAAAATGAAAGATATTATCAACTATTGCTTTATCTTCAACTACTCGAAATAACATAAAGTAATTATGATGCAAGTAGTTAATCCTTTTATATCCAAGTTTTTTTAATTTTGGATTATCACATAATTTAAGGCTTCCCGCTACACGTGATAAATTTTCTTTAGTTTCTTCAAAATCAATAAGTACGTTTTTGGCTGCTTGATCATTTCTCTTATCATATATCAGGTATTGAAGATGCTTCTCCAAATCCAATTCCGCATTTACTGATATAACAACTTTATAAACCATATTTTGCCCTCATATCTGCGATTACAACATCTGCATCTCTATAAAAACCTTTATCCGACAGTTCTTTAGATGCTTCTATTCTTTCGAGCATTTCGGATTCTGATAATGGTTTATATATACTATTCGTACTTCTTTTTATTTCAAAAGGGAAACCATTATGTGCTATTGCCTGTGTTAAAAATATACGAATAGCTGTAGTGGTATCTGTTCCTAATTCCTTGAAAAGGATATCAGACTTTGTTTTTAATTCATCATCGACTCTTACTTGTATTGTACTTGCCATAGCATTACCTCCAATATAATATAAATACATTTTAATGCAAATGTAATACAATCGCAATACTTTATCATATATTTTTATATTGAATCGTTCTTTTTACATTTGGTTGAATGCTATATGAATTTAAAGTAAAATATTACTTGTTGGGAGGAGTTGAAGAAATGAAGAAAAAGAGTATTTCTATTTTGCTTTTATATGAGGTAAAATTAGTTATTATATAATAATATGATAAGATTATTCCCCGGAATACTATGTATTTCGGGGAATATTTTGCTTAAAATCCCTTTATTTTTGGTTATTATACTTGTTGAATTCACATTATTTTTGATATATAATACCTCATGCAAATAGAACGATGATTATTTGGCCTGCATGCGAGCAGGTCTTTTAGTATTTTAAGGATGATTTCATGAAAGAAAAATTACTTAAAATAAAAGCTAAAACTGGAAAAGTCATAAGAAAATCATATGAACTGTCTATATGGAAATGGCTGCTTATAATTCTTTGTGTAGCCATTTTTGAGGCGGTTCTTCTTGAAATGCTAGGAAGAAGATCCCTTCTTAGTCCATTCGTATTTATTTTCCACAATCCAATTGTATTTTTATATAACGTACTAATTCTATATTTTACTTTGTCTATTGGACTGTTGTTCAAGAGACGTGGATTTGCTATGGGACTTGTTTTCCTTCTGTGGTTTGCAGTGGGATTCATTAATTTCGTTCTCTTGGGATATAGAATTACTCCATTCTCAGCTATTGACTTCATTATGTTTTCAGATGTTATAAGTATGTTTAACATTTACTTCAACCTCTGGCAGAGAATAGCCATAGTTCTTGGAGTTATTCTGTTCATAGTAATTATAGTCCTTGCATTCCTTAAGATTCCTAAACTTAAAGGCAAAGTTAACTATGTTCAGGGATCCATAGTTGTTCTTGTTTCTTTCGTAGTTGTTTATATAATGACATTCCTTGCTTTGGAAACAAAGATCATTTCTGATCAGTTTACAAATCTTGGTACGGCATATAAGAGCTATGGATTTGTTTATTGCTTTTCTAATAGCGTTATCGACCAGGGTATTACAAAACCAGATGACTATAGTCAGGCAAATGTAGATGCTCTTGCTAAAGACATTGAAGATGTTGTTACACCTCATAGAACTTATAAATATAAGAATAACAAGGCACAGCATCCAAATGTTATCGTACTTCAGCTTGAATCCTTTATTGATATTGGAAGAGTTGACGGAGTTCATACAGATAGAGAATCAATTCCTAATTTCAAGAAATATGAGGAAGAGTATCCTAGTGGATTCCTTACAGTTCCAGCTATTGGAGCAGGTACAGCAAACAGTGAGTTTGAAATACTTACAGGAATGAACAGTAAAGTCTTTGGTGCCGGAGAGTATCCATATAAGACAATACTTACAACTACACCTTGTGAGAGTATGGCACAGGTATTCCTTAGAAATGGATATGGAACACATGCCATCCATAATAATAAAGCGAAGTTCTATTCTAGAGATGAGTCCTATGCAAGTCTTGGTTTCCAGACATTCACATCACTGGAATATATGCAGCATTTTGAGAGAACACAGACTGGATGGGCAAAAGATAATTGTCTCCCAGATGAAATAATTGCAGCTCTTGATTATGATGAGGAACCGGACTTTGTACTTACTATTTCAGTACAGGGTCATGGACGTTATCCAAAGACAGAGCTTAAATGCGATGAACATGTTCATGTCACAGTTGATGGTGAGACTGAAGAAGAGAGCGAAGAGCTCGGTTATCAATTTGGATATTTTGTAAATCAATGTTATGAAATGGATGAGATGATAGCTGATCTTAAAGCAAAGCTGGATGCCCGCGGTGAGGATTATGTACTTCTTATGTATGGTGATCATATTCCTAGTCTTACATTTAAAGAGGGACAGTTTAATAGCGGAACTGAGTCACAGACAGAATATGTTATCGTAAGTAATTTTGATCTTGGTCTTGAAGATAAAGATCTTTATGCATATGAAGTTTCAGACTACATGATGAAGGCTATCGGTATAGATTCCGGAGTTATGCAGGATATTCATACTAAGTACTACAATGATGATCCTCAAAGTGATAATGAGGAGTATCATAATAAGTCACTTCTTGCACAGTACGATATGCTATATGGTGATAACTATTTGTACAAATATGTAGAACCATATAAGAGAACCTATATGAGACTTGGTCTGGAAGACATTTCCATTAAGTCCGTGAATTATAATGCTTATAATAATAGTATTACAGTCAAAGGAGAAAACTTTACTGAATTCTCCACAATTCTTATCAACGACGAGCGGCAAAACACCCTATTTGTCGATAACAATACGTTGATGATACTTCCGGATGATGTGAAGGATCCTCCACAAGTCGATGATAAATTCTGTGTAGCACAGATAGATAAAAATAAACATGAACTTTCCAGGTCGATAATTAAGCGATATGGAAGGCTTTACTAAATATACACTATTTAAATGGAGAAAATTATGATAAGAGAAGACATTAGAAATGTGGCTATTATAGCCCACGTTGACCACGGTAAAACAACATTGGTCGATGGCCTTTTGAAACAGAGTGGTGTTTTCAGAGAAAACCAGGAAGTTGCTGAAAGAGTCATGGATTCAAATGATATAGAGCGTGAGAGAGGAATTACAATCCTTTCTAAGAACACTGCTGTATCATACAATGGAATCAAGATCAATATCATCGACACCCCAGGACATGCTGACTTCGGAGGAGAAGTAGAACGTGTTCTTAAGATGGTAAATGGTGTTATTCTGGTTGTAGATGCATTCGAAGGCCCAATGCCTCAGACAAGGTTCGTTCTTCAGAAGGCACTTGCTCTTAATCTTGCAGTTATTGTCTGTGTAAATAAGATTGATAGACCAGATGCCAGACCTGAAGCTGTAGAAGAAGAAGTTCTTGAGCTTCTCCTTGATCTGGATGCTAACGAGGAACAGCTTGACTGTCCATTCGTATATGCATCAGCCAGAGAGGGCGTTGCATCCTACAGTGCTACTGAACCAGGTAAGGATATGCAGCCACTTTTCGAGACTATTGTTAATTCTATCCCTGCTCCAGAAGGAGATCCAGAAAAAGGAACACAGATTCTTATCAGTACAATTGATTACAATGAGTACACAGGTAGAATTGGTGTAGGTAAGGTTGATAATGGTACAATCAAGGTTAATCAGGAAGCGCTGATTGTAAATCATCATGAGCCTGATAGAAAAGAAAAGGTCAAGATTTCTAAGCTTTATGAATATGATGGCCTTTCAAAGGTTGATGTAGATGAAGCTACAGTTGGTTCTATAGTAGCTGTTTCTGGTATTGCAGACCTGAAAATCGGAGATACAATTTGTTCTCTGGACGCTCCAGAAAGCATTCCATTCCAGAAGATTACTGAGCCAACTATTTCTATGAACTTCCTTGTAAACGATTCACCACTTGCTGGTAAAGAAGGTAAGTTCGTTACAAGCAGGCAGCTTAGAGACAGACTTTACAGAGAGCTTAATACAGATGTTTCTCTCAGAGTAGAAGATACAGAATCCACAGACTGCTTCAAGGTTTCAGGACGTGGAGAGCTTCATCTCTCAGTTCTTATTGAGAACATGAGAAGAGAAGGATATGAGTTTGCTGTAAGTAAGGCTGAGGTTATCTATAGAACTGATGAGCTTGGCAAGAAACAGGAACCATATGAAATTGCGATTGTAGATGTGCCTGAAGAATTCTCAGGTACAGTTATAAATATGCTCAGCATGAGAAAAGGTGAGCTGAACGGAATGGCTCAGGTTAGTACAGGTACTACAAGACTTGAGTTCAGAATACCATCCCGTGGACTTATAGGATTCCGAGGCGAGTTCCTTACAGCTACAAAGGGAAACGGTGTTATCAATACTATTTTCGATGGATATGATTACTTCAAGGGTGAACTCAGCTACCGTTCAAACGGAAGCCTTATAGCATTTGAGGCTGGTACATCAGTTACTTATGGTCTCTTTAATGCTCAGGAAAGAGGAACACTTTTCATCGGAGCCGGTGTTGATGTTTATGCTGGTATGGTTGTTGGTGAGACAGGACGTCAGGAAGATATAGAGGTAAATGTCTGCAAGACAAAGCATCTTACAAATACACGTTCATCAGGTGCTGACGAAGCTCTTAAACTTGTTCCACCAAAGCAGCTTTCTCTTGAGCAGTCACTTGATTTCCTTGAGAATGACGAGCTTCTGGAAATTACACCAGAGAACCTCCGTATCCGTAAGAAAATACTTGATTCACGTCTTCGTAAGCGTGAGAATAGAAATGCAAATAACTAACATTTTAGAATGGTTAGTGTGTAAAGAAGGAGAAAAGGTATGCGTAATTTAACTATGTTAATGGATTACTACGAATTGACCATGGCAAATGGTTACTTCGTTACAGGTAATAAGGATAAGGTTGCTGTATTCGATATGTTCTACAGAACTAATCCTGATGAGGGCGGTTTTGTTATCAGTGCTGGTCTTGAAATGCTTATAGACTATGTACAGGGACTTAAGTTCACTGATGATGACATTGAATATCTCCGTGGACGTAATATGTTCGATGAGGGATTTCTTGATTATCTTAAGAACTTTAAGTTCACAGGAACAATTGAAGCTGTACCAGAAGGAACCATTGTTTATCCAAATATTCCAATAGTAACAGTAACAGCTCCTATTATCGAGGCTCAGCTTGTCGAGACAATGCTTCTCATTTGCATTAACTTCCAGTCTCTCATTGCTACAAAGGCTAATAGAATAGCAAGAGCAGCAGGAGATGCAGTTGTTATGGAATTCGGAGCTAGAAGAGCTCAGGGACCAGATGCTGCCGTTTGGGGAACAAGAGCATGCTTTATCGGTGGAGTTAATACAACAGCTACAGTTATGGCTGATCAGCAGTTTGGTGTTACAGCTGTTGGAACAATGGCTCACAGCTGGATTGAATTCTTCCCATCAGAGTATGAGGCATTTAAGAACTATGCTGAGATTTATCCGGATAACAGCGTTCTTCTTATAGATACATATGACATTCTTGAGAGTGGACTTCCAAATGCTATCAAGGTAGCTCATGAAGTTCTTGAGCCAATGGGCAAGCGCCTTAAGGGTGTTCGTATAGACAGCGGTGACTTGGCTTACTTCTCAAAGAAAATCAGAAGACAGCTTGACGAGGAAGGCCTTACAGATTGTCAGGTTGTTGTTTCTAACAGCGTAGATGAGTACTTAATCGATTCCCTTAATAAGCAGGGAGCTAAGATCAATTCCTATGGAGTTGGTGAGAGAATGATCACATCTAAGTCAGACCCAGTGTTTGGTGGAGTTTACAAGCTGGTTGCTGTTAAGGATGGAGATACATATACTCCTAAGATCAAGATTTCTGAGAACATTGAAAAGATTACAAATCCTGGTAAGAAGAAGGTTTACAGGATTTACAGTAAGAAGACTGGTTATGCAATAGCAGACCTTCTTATGTTAGAAGATGAAGAGCCAGATTTCAGCGATTCTTATGCTTTCATAGATCCTCAGAAGCCATGGAAGAATATGAAGTTCAGAAATGTTGAGGCAAAGCCACTTCAGGTTACAATCTTCAAGGATGGCGAACTTGTTTATGAAAAGCCTTCACTTAAGGAGATACAGACATTTGTAAAGAATCAGCTTGCTAATGAGATATGGGAAGAAGAGCAACGTTTCTATAACCCACATATTCATTATCTTGACCTTTCACCACGTCTTTATGATGTTAAGAAAGAACTTCTTTCTGGAGTTGAGTTTGTAGATTAATTTTGATTTCAAACTGATAAATGTAATTGAATTTTTTACATATATTTGATAGTATAAAAGTGTATGAAATATATGGAGGGTTATTAGTGTGGAAGATTTAAATAATCAGAGTTACGACGAATTCACACTTAATTTCAAGCTCGAGGAAGATGTTCCTATTGATCAGTTCGAGATGACAATGTACAACTACGAATTTGTAGGAAATAGGACAAAATGTACTTGTGTAGCTATTGATGGAGTTAGGGCACTCCAGTTCAAGGTTCCAGCTACATTGCCATTAGAACAGTTCCTTCGTAAGCAATTATATAAAGGTGAATTTTTATCAATATTATCAAACATTCTGAATCAGCTTATTTACTTTAATGAGAACAACATGCCACTTAATAAGCTGCTTCTGAATATACATTATATGTATATCGAGCTTTCAACACTTGATATACAGCTTCTTTACATGCCAGTTAATAAGAAGTTTGCTGATTGTAATGTTACTGAATTTATTCAAGAGTTTATCAGTAAAGTTCGTTTCGCTAATATGGCATCAGTTGAGTGCGTTGATCAGATTCTTAAATATCTGGACAGCAAGCTTATGTTCAACCTTGAAGAGTTCTATCAATACATCCTTTCAATGGAGCAGAAGACAATCCTTGAGGATGAAGGCGACAAGATGGTAGAAGAGCCTGTAGTTCAGACTACATCTGAAACATACAGCAATCCAGTTCCTTATCTTGTTCGTATTAAGACAAATGAACTTATTCCTATACTTCATAAGGAGTTCATGGTTGGAAAGTCTGTAAATTGTGATTATCAGATTATTGATAATAAGAAGGTAAGTAGAAAGCATGCTATTTTCCGTATCAGTAATGGAGAATGCTATGTAAGAGACAATGCTTCTACAAACCATACATTTATTAATGGACAGCTTCTTCAGCCAGGAGTTGAGATAATGTTATCTAATGATGATAACATCCGAATGGGTGATGAAGAATTTAAATATTGGGTTAAATAATTCTTTAATATAAGATAATTATTTCAAATAGGGTGAGAGAGGTTATCTTATCGAAGGGTGAGAAAAAGAGAACCGTCAGATTTATCTGACGGTTCTCTTTCTTATATTTATTGTTTAATTTTTGTTAGATATTCTTTAGGAATTCCTCGTTGATTTCGATAACCTGCTTCATAGCTTCTGGACCTGGAGCACCGATTGTATTTCTCTTTTCTACACAAGTCTTAAGACTAATGGCATCATAAATGTCTTCTTTAAATACTGGGCTGATCTTCTGGAGCTCTTCAATGCTCAGCTCTTCGATAGCTTTATTATTGTCGATGCAGTAGAGTACCAGCTGTCCGATGATTCCGTGAGCATCTCTGAATGGAACCCCATTCTTAACTAAGTAATCGGCAGCATCTGTAGCATTTGTAAAGCCCTTCATTGCGCTGACTTTCATATTCTCTTTGTTGAGCTTCATTGTGCTTATCATTCCATTGAATAGGGCGATGCATCCCTTTACTGTATCAATAGCATCGAATGTAAGCTCTTTATCCTCCTGCATATCCTTATTATATGCAAGTGGAATTCCCTTCATTGTTGTAAGGATTGAGATGAGAGCGCCGTAAACTCGTCCAGTCTTACCTCTTACAAGTTCAGCTATATCAGGGTTCTTCTTCTGTGGCATGATAGAGCTTCCTGTGCTATATGAATCATCTAACTCGATAAACTGATATTCATTTGAATTCCAGATGATAATCTCTTCCGAGAATCTTGAAAGATGTACACAGATAGTGGAAAGTGCTGAAAGCAGCTCGATAACATAATCTCTATCTGAAACAGAATCCATACTGTTAAGAGTAGGTCCATAGAAACCAAGCAGGTCAGCTGTCATTTTTCTATCAAGTGGATAGGTTGTTCCTGCAAGAGCACCAGCTCCGAGAGGACAGTAGTTCATTCTGTCGTAGATATCTGAAAGTCTGTCATAGTCTCTCTTGAACATTTCCATATAAGCGCCAACATGATGAGCGAAAGTAACAGGCTGTGCCTTCTGAAGATGAGTGAAACCTGGCATATATGTATCCAGATTATCCTTCATTATGTTATGAAGAGTAGTCATCAGCTCTTTCAGAAGTCCCTGAAGGGCAGTAACCTCATCTCTTGTATAAAGTCTCATATCAAGGGCAACCTGGTCATTACGGCTGCGGCCTGTGTGCAGCTTCTTACCTGTATCACCAATACGGTCTATAAGTGTTGCCTCAACAAAGCTATGGATATCTTCGTATTTAGATGATATCTCCAGCTTTCCTTCTTCAACATCAGAAAGAATACCTTTAAGTCCTTCAACAATCTTTTCGGATTCTTCTTTTGTAATTATTCCGGCTTCTCCCAGCATAGTAGCATGAGCTATGCTTCCCTTGATGTCCTGCTGATAGAACTTCTGATCAAAGGAAATAGAAGCGTTGAAGTTATATACTAATTGATCGGTCTCTTTTGTAAAACGACCGCCCCAGAGTTGTGCCATAGTTTTACCTCTTTCTTTTTCTATTATGCAGTTAATCGTTTGTTTTCCTTTGATTAACATACCTATTTAGTTTAATACATAGTAGTAAATGTATCAAGGATTTGTTATATTATTAAGGAGGAAAAACATGGGGTGATTTATGAAGAATACATTTAACAGATTTCTAACTTCGTTTCTTATTACACTTATCGTTTTACTGGTACTTGTTCTGATATTTGCTACGGTGCCAGGTCTGAAAGGCTTTTTAGCCAAGGGCGTTGGGAAGTTAACGGGTCAGCCGGAAGATCAGATTTATGACAATATTGAAGATATAGCCGAAAGGATTAATCAGGAGATTGCCAGCGGAAAAGATGGCGAGATTGAGCTTTATGTTTCTAATGATGTTTCCAAGGACGATCTGACAAAGGTCTACTACGTTGTGGATTCTATGAAGGGTGAGATCAAGACGATTACCACATATACATACAATTATAAGAACTATAAGAGTGTAACCTTTGACTTTGCAAAGTCAGATGCGATGTATGCCTATGAGTCTATTGTGGAGCATAAGAGTATACCGGAAGATAAATACAGGGCTCGTGAGCTTGAAGATGTATGCAGGAAGTTTTTAGATGATAAGATAAGTTCTGCTATGTCCGATTATGATAAGGAGCTGGCAGTTCATGACTATATAGTAGAAAACTGTGAATACGGTTTTAGTCTGAAGCATGATGATAGCGAGTTCAATGCCTACGGCTGCCTTGTTAATAAGAGAGCTGTCTGCTCTGGATATGCGGCTGCCACAAATCTTCTCCTTATGTGTTGTGGAGTAGAGTGCAAGATAGTTACAGGCGAAGCTTGCGATATCTATGCGGAGAATAGCGAGACTGAGCGCCATGCATGGAATCAGGTTAATGTAGATGGAACCTGGTATAACCTTGATACCACATGGGATGATCCGGTGGGCGGTAAGTCCATGATACTCCATGAATACTTCAATATTAAAGATGACATCATGGATGATACACATACCTGGGATAAGAAAGAATTTGAAAAGTGCGATAGCATGCAGGCTAATTATTATTATATGAAGGGTGCATATATATCGGATACAACAACTCTTGAGAATTATATTGGAAATGAAATCCAGGCCCAGGGTGCTCAGGATATAGAAGTGGCTCTGAACGGGCTTACAGTAAATGATGATACATTGCAGTTCATATTTAATTATGAAGGCGTAAATAATATAAGTTATTCCCTGACGGGAGCGAGTGATTATAGCATATTATCGGTTTACATAAATCAATAAATTCAAGAAATTGTTCAGATTTACCCCTAAAACTCGATTTTTGACGGTTTTCAAAATGGAAACTTTGTGCAATTTTACCTAATTTATTTGTTGATTTATTACAATTTATATGATACTATAATTATAGTTTAAGATTATTTATTAATACTTAAAAACCATCCTTTCACTCAATCCCAGGCCGTCGGGCCTGGGATATCCTTTTGTGTAAGGTAAAATATATAAAAATAGCAATTAGCACTCTAAGGTTTAGAGTGCTAATTTTTTATTGACATTTACCTATTTTAGCTATAAACTAGCATATGTTGGGTTCGATAAGCCTAACATCATAATATAATTATAACTAAGAAAAGAGGCGTTATTTATTATGGCAGTACAAAAGGGTAATTTATCAATCGATAGTGAAAACATATTTCCTATTATAAAGAAGTGGTTATATTCCGATCATGATATCTTTATCCGTGAGCTTATTTCAAATGGCGTAGATGCCATTACAAAGATTAAGAGACTTGACTCTATGGGAGAGGCTACAGTAGAGGATGGAATAGAGTATAAAGTAACAGTAACATCCAGCCCAAATGAGAAGACACTTACATTTACAGATAATGGTATTGGTATGACAGCCGAAGAGGTTGAAAAGTATATCAATCAGATTGCATTTTCTGGTGCTGCTGATTTCCTTGAGAAATATAAGGATAAGGATCAGAGTGAGCAGATAATTGGTCACTTTGGGCTTGGTTTCTATTCAGCATTCATGGTTGCTGATAAGGTTACTATTGATACACTTTCATATAAAGATGGTGCCGAAGCTGTTCACTGGGAGAGCGATGGTGGACTTACATATGAGATGAGCGAAGGTAATAAGCTGGAGAGAGGTACAACTATAACTCTTTATCTTGCTGATGATTCGCTTGAATTTGCTAATGAGTTCAGAGTTAAAGAAGTTATAAATAAGTATTGCTCATTCATGCCTATTGAGATTTATTACATTAATGAAGATAAGGCTAAGGAGCAGGCTAAAGATGAGGTTGTTGCTGAGGCTAAGGCTGAAGAGGATGAGTTGGTTGGCGATGCACCTGAAGAGGTTAAGACAGAAGAGAAGAAGGATGATGAGCCAAAGCCACTCAATGATATTCATCCACTTTGGACAAAAACTCCTGCAGATTGTAAGGATGAGGATTATATTGACTTCTATCAGCATGTATTCCTTGATTTCAAGGAGCCTTTGTTCTGGATACATCTCAACATGGATTATCCATTTAACTTAAAGGGTATACTGTACTTCCCAAGAATTAATCCTAACATGGATAAGCTTGAAGGTACTGTAAAGCTTTATAATAATCAGGTGTTCGTTGCAGATAACATTAAGGAAGTTATTCCAGAGTTCCTGCTGGTGCTCAAGGGTGTTATTGACTGCCCAGACCTTCCACTTAATGTATCTCGTTCAGCGCTTCAGAATGATGGCTTTGTTGCTAAGATTTCAGATTACATTACTAAGAAGGTTGCTGATAAGCTTATCGGTATGTATAAGAACCACAAGGATAGATATGAGGAGCTGTGGGATGACCTGAGTCCATTTATAAAGTTTGGATGTCTGAGAGACAACAAGTTTGATGAGAAGATGAAGGACTATATGATCTTCAAGAACCTTGAAGAGAAATACATCACACTTCCTGAGTATCTTGATGCTGCAAAGGATTCTCATGAGAATCAGGTATTCTATGTATCTGATGCTGAAACACAGGCGCAGTACATTCAGATGTTTAAGGATGAGAAGATAGATGCCATTTATCTTACACACAATATCGATAATCCTTATATCACAATGATGGAAGCAAGAGATGACAAGGTTAAATTTGCTCGTATCGATTCAGATGTAAGCGCTAACTTCAAGGGCGAAGCTCTTTCTGAAGAAGATGAGAAGAAATTTACTGAGTCGCTCACAGATATATTCAAGAAAGCTCTTGGTGTAGAAGAGATTAAGATTAAGGTTGAATCCCTTAAGGATGAAAATGTTTCATCAATGCTCACACAGTCTGAGGCTGATCGCCGTATGGCAGAGATGATGAAGATGTATGCCGACGCTGGAATGGGTGGCATGGGCATGAACTTCGGCCAGAATACCGAAACACTTGTTCTTAACTCAAATAATAAGCTGGTTAAATATGTTCTTGATAATCCAGAAGGCGAGATCACTCCAACTATCTGTTGCCAGCTTTATGACTTAGCAGTTCTTGCTAACAAACCACTTACAGCAGATGAGCTTACAAGATTTGTAACTCGAAGCAATGAAATACTTGCTAAGTTAATATAGGAGAAATGTATGATTTATAATAACGTGTTAGAGGCCGTTGGCCACACACCAATGATCAAACTGAATAGAATGGCTGAACCTGATGGAGCTGATATTTTCGTAAAGTTTGAAGGCGTTAATATTGGTGGTTCAATTAAAACAAGAACAGCACTTAACATGGTGCTTGTCGCTGAAAAGCAGGGACTTATCACAAAGGATACCATTATAGTTGAACCTACAAGTGGTAACCAGGGTATTGGTCTTGCTCTTGTTGGCGCCGTTCGAGGATACAAGACAATAATCATTATGCCTGATTCAGTAAGTGAGGAGCGCCGTAAGATTGTAAAGCATTACGGAGCCGAGGTTATACTGATCCATGATGATGGTGATATTGGAGCCTGCATTGACGAATGTCTTCAGACTGCACTTCGTATGCAGAAGGAGGATCCAAATGTATTCGTTCCTCAGCAATTTGAAAATCCAAACAATCCAAAAGCTCACAAGAACCATACAGCACTTGAGATTATGGAACAGGTTGCGTGTCCTATAGATGGATTCTGCTCAGGAATTGGAACAGGTGGAACCATAACTGGTATAGGTGAAGTTCTTAAGGCTCAATATCCTGATATTGAGATTTGGGCTGTAGAACCAGAGAATGCGGCTATTCTTGCAGGTGGAAACATTGGTACACATCTTCAGATGGGTATCGGTGACGGAATAGTTCCAGATATTCTCAATCAGTCTATATATGATGACATCTACATTGTTACTGATGAGGAGGCCATAAACACGGCTCAGCGTCTTGCTAGAGAAGAAGGACTGATGTGTGGTATTTCCAGTGGTACAAATGTGGCAGCTGCTATTAAGCTTGCTAAAAAACTTGGCCCTGGAAAGACTGTAGTAACTGTTCTTCCGGATACTGCTGAGAGATATTTCTCAACACCACTTTTTGAAGAGTGAAAGTTATATTGATATATATTAGGATTAAAAGGCGATGATGAATCTAAATAGATTTTTCATCGCCGTTTTGTTATTATTGTTTTGGTGGTTTTAAAAACTATTGGGGTGTGAAAAATATGAAATATACAAAGTTAGGTAATTCTGATTTGAATGTATCCCGCATATGCATGGGATGTATGGGATTTGGTGATGCGACGAAGGGACAACATAGCTGGACACTAGACGAAGAGCATTCAAGAGAAATAATCAAGAAAGGTCTCGATCTCGGAGTTAATTTCTATGACACAGCAATTGCTTACCAGAGTGGAACCAGTGAGCAGTATGTTGGTCGTGCTCTTAAGGATTTTGCAAAGAGAGATGATGTGGTGGTTGCAACGAAATTTCTTCCAAGAACAGCTGAGGAGATTGAAAATGGAATCACTGGTCAGCAGCATATTGAAAATATGATAAATACAAGTCTTCAAAATCTTGGAATGGACTATGTGGATCTATATATTTATCACATGTGGGACTGGAATACAGATATCTATGACATCATGGATGGATTAAATAACATAGTAAAAGCTGGTAAAGCAAGATATATAGGCATTTCAAACTGTTTCGCATGGCAGATTGCAAAGGCTAATGCTCTGGCAGAAAAAGAAGGCTTTGCTAAGTTTGTTTCAATTCAGGGACATTATAATCTGATCTTCCGTGAGGAAGAACGCGAGATGGTTCCATATTGCGAGGAAGAGAATATTGCGCTTACTCCTTACAGTGCACTTGCTAGTGGAAGACTTTCAAGAAAGCCAGGTGAAGGAGAGACAAAGCGTGCTACAGAAGATAAATTCGCCAAGTTTAAATACGACTCTACAGCTGAGCAGGATAATGTGGTAATAAGTCGTGTGGCAGAGATTGCTGAGAAACATGGCGTAACTATGACAGAAGTATCTCTGGCATGGCTTCTTTCAAAGGTGACATCTCCGGTAGTAGGAGCAACCAAGCTTCACCATATTGAAGGTGCTGTGAAGGCTGTAGATTTAGAGCTTTCTGAAGAAGAAATTAAATATCTGGAAGAGCCATATGTTCCTCATCCGCTTGCGGGCGTTATGGCTCAGAATAAACGTGCATAGGGGAGTGGCTAAATGGAATTGAAAAGGCTAGAGCATGAATTGACAGTATGCAAAGTAAATTCAGCAAATGATATAGATATGGACAAGGATTTCTATTTCGTTGGAAAGACTGACGAAGAGATTTCTCTTGTGTGCAAGACAGAGGATACTCCAGAAAATACAGTAGAACGTGATGATGGCTGGAGAGGATTTCGCATTCAGGGAGTGCTTGATTTTTCGCTGATCGGTATTCTGTCCAAAATATCTGGAATTCTTGCGGATAACAATATTGGTATCTTTGCTGTATCAACCTATAACACAGACTATATACTTGTGAAAGAAGAGAATTTCGAGAAGGCATTGGATGTGTTATCAAATGAAGGCTACACAGTTATTTAATAGGGGTTGCTGCAGTTTTGTATGTGATTAATGCGTTAGGGAATATATTGGGGGTGTCTAATGGCAACACATGATATGGTTTGTACAAAATGTGGAAAAAAATATACCGTTCCTATTTCGGCAGCAAATCTGATGTTCTTCTGCCCAGCATGTCATTCCCGAAATGGATCACTCAGTGATTATGGCCATGGTCCTATAGTACCTTGCCATGTTTATGTAGGAGATCATAAGATTGGCGAGATAACAGGCGGGTATGGTGATTATCATCTGAGGTCAGAGGAGTTTGGTTTGGATGTGCTTCTGACCAAGCTTTATAAGAATCTTGAGGTTTATCATGAGGCTGAAGAAATAATACTAAGTATATTAGTGAAGGAAGAAAAAATATTATGATTGGTAAAATATTTAGGAATATTGGAATTGCTATCTTGATAGCGATAATTATTTCGCTGGCGGTAATTTTTGTTGAGGCGAATATTATAAAAAATAATATAGCAGAGTACTACCGGGGATTGCATGACAAGATAACGGTTACCATGATGGAAAAGGCTGATAAGATTTACGCTTCCGATGGTGAAGGGCTTTCAGATGTCGAAAAGGCAAAGAGAGAAGCGGCTCTCAGTCTCTCAGATGGTAAGTTCGTAGATGCTGAGAAACAGGCAAGATGTTTTTATACACGTTTTATGTCAGGGCTTAATTCTGGCGAAGTCTATTCTTTGGTTAGTAAATCCAAAGCTCTTTATGATAAAAGAATTCTTCTTGATGAGAATGGTGAGAGCGCCATGGTGGATAATTCCCTTATTCTTGTCAGAACAGAAAAGAATGGTGACACAGTAGGAGAACTGTATTATACCTTCCAGAATGATGAACTCACTAAAAGAATGAATGCCTTAGACAAAAGAATGAAAAATGGTATTGGAGATATAGTGTTCCATGCTAAAGGAGCTTATCTTAAGGGAGATGAATTCGTCCCGGAAGAAGTTGATTATTCAAATGTTGCAACAGGAACAGGCCCAGAATATCTTTATCAGCTGGATAAGACTAAAGAAGAGATGGAAGCTGATGGCTATACTTATTATGAGGTAGAAGAAACCTTTGCAAGAGGTGGGCTTGATCACGGCAACGATTTCTTTGTTTTTTACAGTGCTCCTGATAAAGAGACTATGGACAGAATATCTGAACTTATGAAGCCTGTGCTTGATGATAATTATCAAAATGGTGAGGGATATTTTGAAAGTAATAGTAAGGGGCCGCTTAGAGAAGAAGTATTCTCTGTAAGCAAATATGATTCTCCTTATACAAATAAAGGCTATTACCTGGTTTCTTATGAGAATAACAGTATTCTCTATGAAACAAGTATATCTGGAAATTTTGGACCAGGGTATTTACCATATTTCATTCTTTTCACGGTGGAAATAGTTGCGGCGTGTCTTATAGCGATAGTGATAGCGAGCATAATAAACCTCAAATATGTTAAACATGCTTAATTAAAAAAGTTTATAGTTATTTAGTAGGTGAAAACTTCAGCCCTTTGATTTATTGGTCAAAGGGCTGTTTTTTAATACAAAAAATCAGCTATTTTTGTGTTGAATAGATAAGCTCAGATTGTTATAATATATCTTTAGTTTACTAGGTTTATTAATAATAGAAACAGAGGAAAAATGATGAAGATTTACAACACTAAAACTAGACAGAAGGAAGAGTTCAAACCTATACAGGAAGGAAAGGTAGGAATTTATGTTTGTGGTCCTACTGTTTACGATTTCATCCACATAGGAAATGCTCGCCCAATGATTGTTTTCGATACTCTTAGAAGATATCTGGAGCACAAGGGTTACGAGGTTAATTATGTAACTAACTTCACAGACGTTGATGATAAGATTATCAACCGTTCTATTGAGGAAGGAATCCCAGCAAGTGAAGTATCTGAAAAGTATATAGCAGAATGTAAGAAGGATATGGAAGCACTTAATGTGCGTCCAGCTACAGTTCATCCTCAGGCTACACAGGAAATCCCTGAGATGATCCAGATGGTTCAGGATCTTATTGATAAGGACCATGCATATGAGAAAAATGGAACAGTTTACTTCAAGGTAAGAAGCTTTGCACCTTACGGAAAACTGTCCCACAAGAACATAGATGACCTTGAGTCTGGACACAGAGCAGAGTCTCATGCCCTTAAGGTTACAGGCGAAGATGAAAAGGAAGATGCTCTCGACTTTGTACTTTGGAAGCCAAAGAAGGAAGGTGAGCCATACTGGAAGTCACCTTGGGGCGAGGGCCGTCCGGGATGGCATCTTGAATGCTCATGCATGTCAAAGAAATATGTTGGCGAAACTCTTGATATCCACGCTGGTGGTGAGGACCTTATTTTCCCACATCATGAAAATGAGATAGCACAGAGTGAAGCTGCAAATGGCTGTGAGTTTGCAAATTACTGGATGCACAATGCATTCCTTAGAATAAACGGCGATAAGATGTCAAAATCTCTTGGAAACTTCTTTACTGTTCGTGACATCTGCCAGCAGTATGATCCACAGGTTATCAGATTCTTTATGCTGTCAGCTCAGTATAGAACACCTCTTAACTTCTCACCAGATCTTATAGAGGATGCTTCTAAGGGTCTTGATAGAATTCTGAATGGTGCCGAAAAGCTGAAGGAGATAGCTGATAAGAAGAACGGACGTTTCATCATGGATGATGAGCAGCAGATTCTTGAAGAGGAGATGCCAAAGTTCATCGAAAGATTCGATGCTGCAATGGACGACGATCTTAATACTGCAGATGCCATTTCGATTATCTTTGAATTGGTTCGTTTCACAAATGCAAATACCAGCGAGAAGTCTTCATCTAACTTTGCTGACTGCCTTTATAAGATTCTCTTTGAGCTTTGCGACAAGGTTCTGGGAATCCATATAGAGCGTAAAGCTGTTGAGGTAGCTGATGATGAAGTGGCTGAGATTGAAGCTCTTATAGCTGAAAGAACAGCAGCTAAGAAGGAGAAGAACTTCGCAAAGGCTGATGAGATCAGAGCAAAGCTGCTTGATATGGGTATTATCCTTGAAGATACCAGAGAGGGAGTTAAGTGGAAGAAAGCGTAGTATTATTAGATGAGCAAGCTCTGAGTCCTCATGAGGTTTCTTCGAAGTATTCGCCGCTGGCTCTTGCTTATATAGGAGATAGCATTTACGATCTTCTGGTCAAGAAGTCCTTTGTATTAAAGTCGAATATGCAGCCGGAGAAATATCATAAAAAGGTTACGTCCATAGTTTCGGCGAAAGCCCAGTCAGCGTTCATTGAAAGTTTTATGGATAACCTGACAGAAGAGGAACAGGCTGTTTATAAAAGAGCGAGAAATTCATCGCCACATACCAAGGCAAAGAATGCCTCACTTCAGGACTATCTGAAGGCAACTGGATTCGAGGCAGTCCTTGGATATTTATATCTGTCTGGTCAGAATGCCAGACTGGATGAGTTAGTACAATCATCAATTAGGTTTCACGGAGTGGATTAATGATCCACCCAAAAGAGGGAAAGAAAAATGTCATACGAAATTTTTGGCAACAATATGACTGAACTTCATAATGAGAATAAGAAGCAGAACGAGGAGCCAGTAGAGAAGAAGAAAGTAAATAATGACCGTATTGAAGGTCGAAATGCAATCCTCGAGGCGATTCGTGCTGGCCGTACCATCGACAAGCTCTATGTACAGGATGGACTTCGCGATGGTTCTATAACACAGATTCTTGGAAAGCTGAAGGGTACAGGAACCGCTATATCCTTTGTAAAGAAGCAGAAGCTGGATGGAATGTCTGAAACAGGACATCACCAGGGCGTTATCGCACAGACTACATCTTACGAGTATGCAGAAATAGATGATATTTTTGAACTTGCTAAGAAAAAGGGTGAGCCACCATTTGTAATAGTTCTGGACGGAATTGAGGATCCTCATAACCTGGGTGCAATCATCAGAACAGCAAATATCTGCGGCGCACACGGTGTTGTTATTTCCAAGCATCATGCATCTGGCCTTACAGCTACAGTTGTTCGTGCTTCAGCAGGTGCTATTAACTTCACACCAGTAGTCAAAGTAACCAATATTTCAAAGACCATTGATGAGCTTAAGGGTCGCGGACTTTGGTTTGCCTGCGCTGATATGGGCGGAG
The DNA here is from genome assembly GCA_902774915.1 of uncultured Lachnospiraceae bacterium. GTDB lineage: Bacteria > Bacillota > Clostridia > Lachnospirales > Lachnospiraceae > Eubacterium_Q. Next base: position 147,885 of record CACYKH010000004.1, read on the forward strand.
ATGAGATGTATAAATGCAATCTTACAGGTGCAATTGGACTTGTTATCGGCAATGAAGGCTCTGGTGTTTCCAGACTTGTTAAAGAGAAATGCGATTATATAGTTTCTATACCAATGCGTGGTGATATCGAATCACTCAATGCATCAGTTGCTACAGGAATTCTTGCTTATGAGATAGTTCGACAGAGGAGTTACCACAATGACTAAATACGAAATGCTGCAGGATGATGATTTAATTAAGTTATCCCGCCTTGGAGACAAGGATGCTGAGGAGTTCCTTTTAGTCAAGTACACTCCAATGGTTATAAGCGAAACAAGAACACTTTTCCTTATTGGAGCTGAGCTTGAGGACCTGACACAGGAAGGAATGATAGGTCTTTTTATGGCCATCCGTGATTATTCACTTGAGTCAGATGCATCCTTCAAGACATTTGCATATAGCTGCATTAGAAATCGTCTGAAAGCTGCAATTACAAGAGCTAACAGAATGAAGCATTCGCCGCTGAATACATATATCTCTGTAATCTTTAATAATGATTACGAGGATTCTCTGGATAATGACGGACAGGAGAAGCTCAGCGACAGAGGCGCAAACAATCCTGAATCTCTCTTTATTAAAAATGAGCGCATAAGCCAGATGTATGAAGAGCTGGAGATGAAGCTCAGTGCTATGGAGAAGAAGGTTGTTGAACTCTATCTGAGAGGTCTTTCCAGAAGAGAAATTGCAGACGAACTTGGTAAAACCGAGAAGTCTGTTGATAATGCTCTTACAAGAATACACAACAAGCTCCGAGACGAAAAATAAGAGCTTTAAAAACTTAAAAGAAACTTGACACCTGCTATAAATATCAAGTAATATGGTGGGGCTGTATATTTGCTAATATAGCTCAGTCGGTAGAGCGCAACATCGGTAATGTTGAGGTCACGGGTTCGATTCCCGTTATTAGCTTAGCTAAGCCCTGACAGATAACTGTTGGGGCTTCTTTTATTAACGCTGTCATCCGCAAGGACGGATAATAAAGGAGATTACTATGAAAAATAGTAAAAGAATAATATCAATAATTCTTTCATTCCTGATTGTTTTCTCCGCAGTAGTCGGACTGAAAACGATGGATGTTTATGCCGAGGATGTTTCGATTACTCTTGCCATCTGGCCAACAGAAGTAGGAGTAGGGGATTCGTTAACGGCAACAATAACTATTAGTGGCGAGAACCTTGGAGAGTATGACATCTTCCTTGAGTATCCTACAGACATCCTTAAGTATAACGATGATAATACAGGAATAATTGAAATTGCCGGAAAAGGAACAAACACTGTTTCCTACACATTCACTGCAACTGCAGAAGGAACTGGCAAAATCCAGACAAGCGGCTACAAGCTGTATGATGCAAATGGAAGCCAGCTTTCTGTGGTTCATGCAGGTGGAAATGTGACCATCGGCGAAGTAAAGTCCGAGGAAAGTACAATCAAGATCGGAAATGATTACTACACATTAGTTGATGATCATAGCCTTCCAGCTCATCCTGAGGGATATGAGCTTTCCTATGTAACAATCAACGGAAAGGACATCTATGCATATCAGGCACCTAATCAGAAGATAAAGGTTGTATGTCTGCAAAATGCAGACTGGGAGCAGAAGTGGTTCGTATACGATGAGGAGACAAAGGAATTTTCTCCTTACATCGAGTACAGCCTTGAAGGCGTTAAGTACGTAATCTTAAATAAACCGGAAGATGTTGAAATAGAAGACAGATTTGAAGAGACAAACCTTACACTTGATGGTTGTCAGGTTACAGCATACAGCGATGGTTCAGACAGCGGTCTTTACCTTGTTTATGCTCTTAATTCAACTGGTGGTGCAGGTCTTTATTACTACGATACAAATGAAGGCAACCTTACAAGATATGAGGCTGTTAAATCTATCATAGATGCATCTGTCGCTAATACTGCAACAGAAACGGAAGCTTACGAAGAGACTACAACTGAGGAGAAGAGCTACGCTACACCTCTTATTCCAACAGAGAAGAAGAGCGATACTGAAGAGGAAGAAGGTCTTCTTTCAAGAGATACTCTTAAGAATCTTCTTATTATGATGATCATTCTCTTTGTTGTTATGTGCGTTGTAGTTATCGTTCTTGTTATTAAAAATGGTATTCTTCAGAACCAGCTCTATGGCGACGAGGATGATGAAGACTACGAAGAAGAAGATGTAGTTAACAGAGCTAAGAAGGATGCTAAGGATAAGGCTGAGGCTGAGGAGAAAGCCGAAGAAAAAGATCCTAACAGAAAGACTGGTAAGAATAATACTTACGCTGTAAACGAAGATACAGGTGAGATTCTTATAGAAGAAGCAGCTGATAATAATGCAGGTATTAATGTTCCTCCGGTAGAGGACGATGCTCCATCAAAGATTGAGCAGGCTATGAAGGAAAGACCTTATGGAATGGATTCTGCATTCGATGTTGTTGCAGCAGATGAAGCTCCAGAGGGCGAGCATGTTTATCATGAGCCTGAGCCACAGGAGAATCTGATTGACCCAGCTCAGTTCGATAGAGAACTGGAGAAGAAGGCATTTATCAATCTGGATGATGATGAGGATGAAGAACCTGTAAAGAAGGTTGAAGAACCTGAAGATGCTGAAGAAGTAGAAGGTTCTGATAGTGCTGAAGATACAGATAAATCTGACGAGCCAGAGGAAAAGGAAGAAAAGTCTGAAGTAACTGGCGATACAGTTGAATTTGCAAAGAAGAGTAAGAAAAAGAATAGAAAGAAAAACAAGAAAAAGAATCAATCTAAGAAGGACGAGAAACCACAGAAGGTAGCACTTCCTTCAGAAGATGATGAGGAGGAAGATTAATGTCAGAAGAGAATGTATCTAAGAATTTTATCGAGAATATCATCGATAAGGATCTCGCAGAGGGAAAGGTTACTAAGATCGTAACAAGATTCCCACCAGAGCCAAATGGTTATCTCCACATAGGACACGCTAAGTCTATACTTCTTAACTATGGACTTGCTCAGGAATATGGCGGACAGTTTAACTTGAGATTCGATGATACTAATCCTACAAAGGAAAAAGAGGAATTCGTAGATTCAATAGTAAAGGATGTTGAGTGGCTTGGTGCTGACTTTAGAGGCGAGATACTCTATGCATCAAACTATTTTGATCAGATGTATGAGGCTGCTATTAAGCTTATAAACAAGGGAAAGGCTTATGTAGATGACCTTTCTCCTGAGGAGATTCGTGAGTACCGCGGAACTCTTACAGAGCCTGGAAAGAACAGCCCATATAGAGATCGTTCCATCGAAGAAAACCTTCAGCTTTTCACAGATATGAAGGATGGAAAGTTCGAGGATGGCGCAAAGGTTCTTCGTGCAAAGATTGATATGGCATCACCTAATATCAATATGCGTGATCCTATTATCTACCGTATAGCCAGAATGACACATCATAATACTGGTGATAAATGGTGCATCTACCCAATGTATGACTTTGCTCATCCAATAGAAGATGCTATCGAAGGCGTTACACATTCAATCTGTACACTTGAGTTCGAGGATCACAGACCTCTTTATAACTGGGTTGTTGAGGAGCTTGAATACCCTCAGCCACCACAGCAGATCGAATTCTCAAAGCTTTACCTCACAAACGTGGTTACAGGTAAGCGTTATATAAAGAAGCTCGTTGAAGATGGAGTGGTAGATGGCTGGGATGACCCAAGACTTGTTTCTCTTGCAGCTCTTCGTCGTCGTGGATTTACACCTTCATCTCTTAAGACATTTATGGAGCTTGCAGGTGTTTCCAAGTCACAGAGCTCATGCGACTATGCAATGCTTGAGTACTGCATAAGAGAAGACCTTAAGCCTGTAGCACCTAGATATATGGGTGTTCTCAGACCTATTAAGCTTATTATAGATAATTATCCAGAGGGTCAGACAGAAGAGTTCGAAATTGAGAACAATATCGATGACGAAAATGCTGGCTCCCGTAAGATAACATTTTCAAGAGAATTATATGTTGAGGCAGATGACTTCTATGAAGAGCCACCACGCAAATTCTTCCGTCTCTTCCCAGGAAATGAGGTAAGACTTAAAGGTGCTTACTTTGTTAAGTGTACTGGATGCGAGAAGGATGCAGATGGAAATGTTACTGTAATTCACGGAACTTACGATCCAGAAACAAGATCCGGAAGCGGATTCGAAGGACGTAAGGTGAAAGGAACTATTCATTGGGTTAATGCGGCTGACTGCCTTGATGCTGAGGTTCGTCTTTACGAGAATCTTATTGATGAAGAGAAAGGCAAGCTGAATGAGGATGGAACCCTCAACTTTAACCCTAATTCACTTGAAATACTTGAGCACGCTAAACTGGAGAAGGCATCTGCTGACCTGCAGCCTGGCGACCATGTACAATTTATTAGAAACGGTTACTTCTGTGTAGATACGAAAGATACTACACCAGACCATATAGTCTTCAATCGAGTAGTCGGATTAAAGAGTTCTTATAAACCTGCTCAGAACTAAATAAATCAATTAATTATAGCTAATGAAAATGTAAATAGAATAAGTCAGGAAATCTGGTCCCATCTGACTTGTTCCTGTCAATAAACTAGGATTAAAATTTACATGAATAAAAACTTTGTACTTGAAAACGTAAAAGACTTCCATTTATACGATGTCCTCGAATGTGGCCAGTGTTTTCATTTTCAGCGCACTGACACAGGACTGAATCCTGGCGAATATGAATACGACATAGTATTTCGCGACAGAGTTCTTCATATTAAAGAAGAACCAGATACTGCAGGGGTTCGCCTTATATTCGAGAACACAGAGGATTGGGAATATCAGACTATCTGGAGAGAATACTTCGATCTGGACCGGGATTATTCCAGCATAAAAGCAAAAATCCTTGAGGCTGACCCTCGACTGGAAGAAATTATCACAGAACATAATGGAATCCGCATATTGAATCAGGATTTCTTTGAAACACTAATTTCATTTATCATTTCACAGAATAAGCAGATACCTCAGATAAAGCAGGTTGTTGCAAACCTTTCATCTGAAATCGGAACAAAGTTCGATGTTACAATGATAAACCGTTTCAGTTCTGAATTCGATGCATTCTTCCCAACAGTAGAGCAGCTTCACAATGCTACTGAAGAAGAGATTAGAGCATCCAAATGCGGCTTTAGAGCCCCATATATAATAGATGCTACCGAAAAGATCTACAGCGGTGAGATCACAGAAGATGAGCTTCTTCGTCTGGATACCAAGGATTCAAGACAGCTTCTCATGACCATTCATGGTGTCGGAGAGAAGGTTGCAAACTGTGCACTCCTGTTTGGACTTGGAAGAACAGATGTATTCCCAGTTGATGTCTGGATGAAACGCATCTGCGAGCATCTTTACTTTGGTATAGATACTCCAAAGTCAGAGATAGAAGCCTTCGCAATGGATAAATTTGGAGATGTAGCGGGATATGCACAGCAATACCTTTTTATGTATGGTTTAAAACATAAGATTGGTGCTAAGTAGAATAATCAACCCCTTTTAAAATAAAGAAAAAAAGGGGTTGATTTTTATATAAAATGTTGTATTATATAACTTGTGTTAGCACTCTAAGTAAATGAGTGCTAAATCTAAAACTGACATGGTTCAGTAGTTCGAATAATAGATAGGAGGAATGTAAAATGAATATCAAACCATTAGGTGACAGAGTTGTTCTTAAGGCAGCTGAAAAAGAAGAGAAAACATCTTCAGGTATCATCCTTACAGGAAATGCTCAAGAAAAGCCACAGTATTCTGAGGTTGTAGCAGTAGGACCTGGAAAGGTAGATGATAATGGGAATCTTATCCCAATGAATGTTGAAGTTGGACAGAAGGTAATCTTCCAGCAGTATGCAGGTTCATCAGTAAAGATGGGCGAGGAAGAGTTTACAATCGTTTCTCAGGATAGCATTCTTGCAGTTGTAGAATAAAAAATCGAGGTGAATATAAAATGGCAAAAGAGATAAAGTACGGTGCTGAGGCTAGAAAGGCACTTGAATCAGGAGTAAATCAGCTGGCTGATACAGTCAGAGTAACACTTGGTCCTAAGGGACGTAACGTAGTTCTTGCAAAATCTTACGGTTCACCACTCATCACAAACGATGGTGTTACAATCGCTAAAGAGATTGAGCTTGAAGATGCATTCGAGAACATGGGTGCTGCAGTAGTTAAGGAAGTTGCTACAAAGACAAATGATGTAGCAGGTGATGGTACTACAACAGCTACAGTTCTTGCACAGGCAATGATCAACGAAGGAATGAAGAACCTTGCAGCAGGTGCTAATCCAATCGTTCTCCGTAAGGGAATGAAGAAGGCATCTGAGAAGGCAGTTGAGGCTATTATCGGAATGAGCCAGCCTGTAAACGGAAAAGATCAGATTGCTAAGGTTGCAGCTATCTCAGCTGGTGATGAAGAAGTTGGTGAGCTTGTAGCAGATGCTATGGACAAGGTTTCAAAGGACGGCGTTATCACAGTTGAAGAGTCTAAGACAATGAAGACAGAGCTTGACCTTGTAGAAGGTATGGAGTTCGACAGAGGATATGTTTCAGCTTACATGTCAACAGATATGGAGAAGATGGTAGCTGAGCTTGAGAATCCATATATCCTTATTACAGATAAGAAGATTTCTAACATCCAGGATATTCTCCCAATCCTTGAGGAGATTGTTAAGACTGGTGCTTCAATGCTTATAATCGCTGAGGATGTTGAGGGCGAGGCTCTTACAACACTCATCGTTAACAAGCTTCGTGGTACATTCAATGTTGTAGCTGTTAAGGCTCCTGGATATGGTGACAGACGTAAAGATATGCTTCAGGATATCGCAATCCTTACAGGTGGTACAGTTATTTCTTCAGACCTTGGATACGAGCTTAAGGATACAACAGTTGATCAGCTTGGTAAGGCTAAGAGTGTTAAGGTTACTAAAGAGAATACAACAATCGTTGATGGTCTTGGCGACAAGGCAGCTCTTGAGGAGAGAATTAACCTCATCAAGACTCAGATCACAGATACTAAGTCAGATTTCGATAGAGAAAAGCTTCAGGAAAGACTTGCTAAGCTTGCAGGTGGTGTAGCTGTAGTAAGAGTTGGTGCTGCTACAGAGACAGAGATGAAAGAAGCTAAGCTCAGACTTGAAGATGCCCTCAATGCTACACGTGCAGCAGTTGAAGAAGGAATCATCTCTGGTGGTGGTGCAGCTTATGCACATGCTATCAAAGAGGTTGATGCTCTTGCTGATACACTTGAAGGTGATGAGAAGACAGGTGCTAAGATAATAGCTAAGGCTATGGAAGCTCCACTTTATCACATCGTTGAGAATGCAGGTCTTGAAGGCGCTGTTATTGTAAATAAAGTAAAAGAGTCAGATGATAAGACTGGATTTGACGCATACAAAGAAGAGTTTGTTGATATGGTATCCGCAGGTATCATTGATCCTGTAAAGGTTACACGTTCTGCTCTTCAGAATGCAACATCAATCGCTTCAACACTCCTTACAACAGAGTCTGTTGTAGCCGACATCAAAGAAGATACTCCTGCAATGCCAGCAGCTCCAGCTGGTATGGGAGGCATGTACTAGAAAAGCCACGCCCACCGGCCACCGCCGGTGGGCTTTTTTTGTTGCCCTTTTGTTGCCCTTTAGGTGTTATAATAGCCATGTAATTACAAAAAAAGAAATTTATACAATATTATAATAATCGAGGAGAGTATTATGGCATTAACATTATTAACCCCACTAGATCTCACAAAGTTCGCACATCTTTACCCAGACGAACTTCTAGACCAGATTGAGGCAGACGAGATAATCATTGGCTACGCAGAAGAAGATCCCCTAAAAGCAACGGGTATTCTCATGGCACACGTTGAGGAGCTTGAAGTCATGATCGACTGGCTTTTCGTTGATGAGGACTACCGAAGAAGGGGTGCTGGAAAAGCAATGCTTAACTTCTTGATAGAAAACTGTGAACAAATCGATGAGTTGGGCGGAGTTTCTATAATATTTACTCAGGAGCATGAATCCATGAAGGGGTTCCTTGATGCTTGTGAGTTTTTTGTGATTTTTGAAGAAGGTCATAAGGGCTTTGAAACAACACTTGGAGATTTCCCTAAATTCCCAGTTATTGGACCTGTCGGAGAGGTAATGCCAATTACTGATGTTCCTGAGAGGGAGCTGGCAAGATTCTCAGAAGCAGTCAACAATTCAGCAATTCCAGGTGCGGCAGTTGATATTCCATTTGGTGCTGCAAATTATCTGCCAGAGAGTACAGTTGTTTTGGAAGATGGTAAGATCAAAGGTGTTTGTCTTATGGAAGAAAAAGACTATGGACTTTCCCTTTCATGGGCATATAACCTTAGCTCTGAAGCATCGAATTTCCCAGCACTTTTAAATAAGAGTATCAAGCTTCTTAGAAAGAAGTATGATGATGATACAGTATTAGGACTAGCCAGTCTTAGTGCAAAAGTAGATGAGATTATTGAAACTTATATACCAGTAAAGAAATCTTCCGAGATTTATCTCGGAACTTATCCTTTCGGAATTGATTTTGATCAGTATTATAACGCTATATAATAGAATTTGATTATTTAAAGAGGTGAGTGTTATGCCTAAAACAGTTAGACAGATTATAGAAGAAATTAATAAAATGAAATTAATATCTGGAGATTATAGTGCATATGATTTTGATGCTTATGAGGAATATATAAATAAAGAACTCAGGGGAGAGAAGGTTAATACAGATAGTAAAGTTGGTCAGCAGATCCGTAATCTTATGATGAAGAATCCTCAGATAAGAAAGGAATTAAAGGAATCGCTTCCTCAGACTGATACAGCCAGAAAAACATATATGCACGATCTACGTACTGTTGCATCTCTATCTGGCTGGGATAAGTTTAGAAAAGATTTCGGTGGAGCGAAAAGGAAAGCGGCAAGACGTGAGCTTCAGGAAATCGCAGAGGCTAAGAGAAAGACTCTTAATAAATCCAAGCTAAATAAGGACGCTAATAAATCCATTAGCACAGGTCGAGGTAGAAGATATTTCACATGGATCACAAATAAATTTGGGCTAGGAAACTATGATGAAAGACATGATGAAAAGAAGCTTCATAGTTTTACCAAAGAATGCAAACACACGGAAATTAATTATAGGACACCAGATGGTAGACTTAATGGAGCGTATTTTACTCCCGATGAGCCTAACCCATCTGGAAAGGTGGTTTTATTCTTCTCTGGATCAGGATCAACTGCAGAGGAATACAGTAAAAATGCAGTCCTGGAGTACAAAAAGCAGGGTATCCCTGTAGTTACAATGAATTATCGTGGATTCGGAAAAAGTGAGACTCTTAATAAAAGAGGTGGTCATAAAGGAACTCCACTTAGCGAAGAGTCCATATATAAAGATGGAAAAGAAATGCTTAAATATGTTACTGATGAATTGCATGTAAAGCCTGAAAACATTATTCTTCATGGATATTCTCTTGGAGGAGCAGTTGCATCAAAGGTAGCAGCGGATTTTGCCCAGGAGCAGCAGAAAATAGCGCTCAAAGAAGGTCGTAATCCTAAGAAGCTTGGTGGCGTTGTACTCCAAAGTTCAATTAAGTCTATGTGGAAAGCTGGACATGCTCAGATTTATGAAGCATTTAAGAGTATTCCATATGTTGGTGGATTTTTAGCTGCAACTCTCGGCCATGCGCTTGGAGCATTTTCTGCAACGGAGGCTAAAATGCATTCCGGTTCTTATGACACTCAGGCACATATGAGAAGGCTTCATAAGTTTGATCCGGATATTCCTGTTCATTATGTAAGTGGTACGTATGATGCAGGTGATGATCTGGCTCTTGATCAGACCAATTTGCATGCTGATAGAAAAGCTAATTTTGTAAATTCTTCAGCAAGAACTTCAGATTTCGACCATGAAAATAACAAAATTGATGTAGAGGATGAAGTCCTTAATCAGATGCTTACTACAAGTAGAAATGATATTGTTAAGAAACCACAGCCAGAGGGCCCACAATTATGAAAGATGAAGTAAGAAGATTATTAATAGATGAAGCGATAAAAGCCAGAAAAATGGCTTATGCTCCATATTCAAAATTTCTCGTAGGAGCAGCTCTCGTTGTTCCATCCGGTAATATTTATACCGGATGCAATATCGAGAATGCATCTTACGGTCTTACTGTCTGTGCTGAAAGAGTAGCTATTTTTAAGGCAGTCAGCGAAGGACAGAGACATATCGATGCTATAGCTATAGTCGGTGCACCTCTTTTCGAAGAGGACGAAACTGCTATAGAAGGAGAAAAAACAGGCGGGGAGTATGCATTTCCTTGTGGTGCATGCCGCCAGGTTCTTGCAGAGTTCCTTCCTGAATCACAGGATATAGACGTGATTGTAGCAAAATCACAAGATGATTATAGAGTGTTCAAGCTTTCGGAGCTTTTACCATATACTTTTAGTATATAAGCAAAAGTTGTTTTTAATTTCGCAGAGAGGAAAAAACTATGCCACATTTTAACACAGTGAATAGTATTAAAATTTCAGATTATTTTAATTTGCAAAGTCATCAGACACAGAATCTTTTTAAGAAGCTTGGTCTTGAAACAGAGGAGCAGATTAAAAAGGCAATTGTCCTAGCAGTTATTGGCGATAAGATTGATCTTTATTATGCATATAAAGAGGCGGAATATGAGTATGCAGAAGCTGTTTCTTATTATGATAATTTTAAAGAGCAGTATGACCAAAAGAAAGAGCATACTCCTCAAGAAGAGGCAATGCTTAATTCAAGATTAAACAGCGTCAATACATGTAAAACAGCACTCGATAATGCAAAGGCTCCGATTGCCGATTATTTAGAGGGCGATAAGTTTAATTTCAAGAAGGCATTTGATGAAAAGAAGGCAAAGACAGAGGATGGGAAGAAAATGCAGGCTGACGAAGTGGCCAGGTTTTTTATTCTCAGTCTTTATGATGCTGACCTCAAATCAAAGTTTAAAGACATGATGGAGATTCCTGTTAGGTTTGATGAGTATCTTTCGAAAGAAGAATCAAAGATTCTTAGTGATGATGCAAAGGATAAGGCCCAGAAGTATACAAATTACGAGCTCGATGAAATAGTTTTAGATGATAGTAATAAGATAGAAGATACATATAAGAAAAATAAAAAGCTTGAAGACAGATTGATGTTTACTCTTATTCATCGGTCTAAAAAGGTTATGTATGAGGAGCTTGTAGATGATGATGATAATGATTATGAAATAAATAAATTAGATGAAAAAGAAGAAGATTTATTAGATAGCGAAATTGATGATTTTATTAAGAATATAAAGCTAAACAGCATTGAAGATATTAAGAATTATCTGAATAAAATGGCTGAGATTAGAGCCAGACTTACCTGTGAGGCAGGAAAGGAAATTCAAAATCTTTCAAATATGCTTGATGGAGAGGATTTTAGAGATAATAAGGCGCTAGCTCTCTATACTTATGATGAATTTCATAGCCCAGCAAAGATGCTTTTGAAACAGTTTGATGAAGTTTATAGAAAAACAATTCCATTAGTACATGATAAAATAAAGGAATTTAACAAGGTTACTGAAGAGACTACATACGGTGAGGCTGTTTCCTTAATGGAGCTTGATGATGAAAATAGAGCTGTTTTTAATTCTTACTATGCAATAGATCAAAATGAATCAATTAAGGTTGGAAAGCTTTACGATGAAAGAGACCTTAGATTTATAAACAATAAAATTGCAACTAACTTATTTAATAAGTATGAGAAAGAAGCAAAAGAAGCTCAGAGCAAGGCTTTTGAAAAAGCTTCAGGTTATTCTTTAGGAAAAAAACTTGAAAAGAAAGAAAATGATTACTATCTAGATGAACAGTGGGCTGAGAAATTTAGTAAAAAATTCCTTAAAAAAGCACATGGTAAAAATAATCAAATGCTTTTCAAAAAGTTTGGAGATTATGTAGCGTCTGGAAAATCTTTTGGATTAACGAATGGTAATGAGTTCTTTAATACATTAAGTGATGGAATTCCTAAGTTTGAGGAACCTCCATATAATGTAGATGAGGTTGGTCATATTCTGACTAATATTGAAATAAAGAGTGCCATTTTACCTAAAAGAGTTGACGCCTGGGAAAAAGCTAAGAAAGAAAGACCAAAAGATAAAAAGCTTCTAAGCCTAAATGTTGTAGAGGAATTAGATAAAGATATTAATAAAAATGATCTAAATAAGGATCCTAATGCTGGAAAAGTATCTAGAGCACAGGCGGAACCAGATTATAGCTGGATGGATAATTTCTTTACTCTTGAATATGCTGATTCAAAAGAAAATTTCAAGAAAAAGGAAATCCTGCAGTTTAATTCTCGTTTTAAACTGAATTTAATGGAAAATGTTAAAACCAGTTCTGCAAAGCTTGCTTCCTCTATTATTCCGAATAAGAAACAGGAAGAGGCTTATCGTTTGATGGGCCTTGAGGACGTACCTAATTCAGCAAGACTTGCTCATTATTATTTATATGTTTTAGCAACGAAACCAGGTCTTGATTTAAAGAATCTTCGTAAAATATGTGAAGATCCAGAACTTAAGAATGAGTACCTGGATTTCTGTGCAGATAATTCTTATAAAAATGAATATAACGCGGTCAAGGTTTGGGGAAAAATCTTTAAAGATGCAGCATCAAAGCTTAAAGATTATGTAATACCGGATATTGATTATAATGATCCGTATGAAATTCAGCGAAATGCAGAAGAGCTTTATGCTCTTAGAACTATTTCAAAGAATGCATCTACACTTGCGGATAAAATGTTTAAAGAGGACGCAAAGGAGCTTATATCTGTAGAAGAAAAATATGATGTTATGGAAGCTCCAGGTTTCTTAGAGCATATTGGTTTCCTGACCCATTCGTTGGATGATGGATGGTTTGTGGTACCAACATTATCTAAGAAAAAATACGCTCATAAAGCTTTGCTTTCTATTGCTGCAAATCGTTTTCTTGCAGGAAAGAGAATGGAACTTGTCAGGGGTAAGACTCTTGGCGAAGCAGCAGAGAGTGTTAGTAAGTCAGATGCTTTCTTAAACATTATGTCTGATAAGCAATATGTAACGTCTCAGTTAAAGACTGCATTTAAAACTGAAGATACAGCTGATTATCTTGCATTAGATCCAGATGTAGAGCATCTCCAGAAAATTGAAAAAACCTTTGAAGTAAATGAGTCTACCAAAAAGAATGCATTTACTGTTGTTATGCGTAATAATATGGAGCTTTTCAGGCGATATAATGGTCTGCATACTTCTGATCGTCAACTTAACGAAAAGCTCGTTAAAAATATGAATAAAGTAAAATCAGTAGAAGAGATGATGGATATTCTTAATGATGTGCATCGTGATTATTATAGAAATATAAGAGCTTTTATTGATTACAAGTTTAATGCGCTTTTTACTCCGGAAATCAGAGCTTTTCTTAAGAGTAATAAAATCGACATAATGGATGTCATCACTATTGATGGCATGTCTGCGAAAGAGGCTTATGGTCCACTTTATGCAGATGTAAAGGATCCAGCCGATAGAGAGAGGCTTATCCAGATGGAGGTCCTTAAGGCATATTATGATAGCAGAAATAAAGTCGAGATAAAGAATTATAATATAGATGAAAATGGAAGACTTGTTCAGGCTGGAATGCTTGGATTCTATGCTACTGAAGAGGAAGTTGAAAAGATTGCAAAGCTTTCTTCAGAGTATAAGGAGGTAAATAAGTCATTTCTTTCAACGCTTAAGCCTCTTAAGCAGAGACTTATCAGATTGCTTCCTCGTGTTGATGGTGAGCGTGATGCTGAGAAAGAAGAAAGATTTCTTACGGGTGGTACTGATCTGTATCAATATATGGCTCAGTCCCTGCAGAAAGTAATTGAGCTTCTTGATGACAAAAAAGCTTCACCTATAGAAATAAGAAATGCATTGGAAGAGCTCCAGGCGAATGCCGCAATTTATTATAAAGAGAGAAAGGGTATCCTGTTCGGACCAAGAAAGGGTAAGGGAACAGGACGACTTGAAGTGTCAAAATATCTCAGGGCGACTCTCCCTAATATGATCATGACATATGATAATATGATGAAATCAACTGAGCTTACATATTCTTTTGGTGCATCATCGTCGACTCCTATGACAGCATCTATAGAAGAGCTGGATAAAGAGATTAATCTTATAAGTAATAATGTTGGACATAGTCTCGATATTACTGATGAAAAGATTGAAGAATATACTAAATCTGCTAAAGAAAATGCTGATGCTACTGAAGCTAAGGCTCATGCAATCAGAAATATAATTGACTTCATGAGGCGGAATTATAAAGGTAATATAAAAGCAGACTATACTGTAAAGGATCCAGATCAGATGATCGAGGATGTTACGAATGCGACGGCAGTTGATACAGCAACGGCAAAAGTCTATAGAAATCTTCTTAAGGAAGTCTTTAAAGAAGATTGTTCGGTGTATGGTGCAGAATTCGTTTTGGCAGAACTGAAACTTGGAAATGTTGCAAAAGATATAGAGAAGCTGTCAACAAATCCTGAGTACAAGATTAATACTATTAATAGATTACATGATTTTAATGAAGTTGCTGCAGTGCAGAGGAACGTTGTCAAAGTAGAACAAGAACACGCCAAGGCGATGTATGACCAGCGTATGCAGTATTATAATAAATATAGAAGTTTGGTTGGTGGTCAAGCAGTTGGTATTCTTACTGAAACATACGGAAAAGATGTATTCAAGCAGATGAGACTTACTGCCGATAAAACTAATTATTCAATTTCAAGAACAGCAGTTTCTACTATTGCTATACTTGCCATGGCTCTGGAACAGGTTGAGAATCGTGATAAGTATACAATTGAACAGCTAATGGATACAGACCAATTAAAGAATGAAAAAGAGCAAAAAATCAAAGAAATCTTCGAGCTCATGGTAAGAGTTGGAAATAAAGAGAATGATCCTAATGATGCCAAAGAAGCAAACAAGGAACTGGCTCGTTATCTTTATTATGGAAGTAAGAAATTAACTGAAAAATGTGATGAGCTAGCTAACCAGATAAATTTTGATGATGAATATTTCGATTGCACGAAAGAATTTGCAATAATGACTGCAATCGGTGGGCTTCAGTATGATGGATGGCAGGAATTTAAACATTGTAGTGAAGAAGTAATTGAAATACACAGACAGGAAACTGGTATGCGTCCGGAGGAATTTTATTCATATGATCTTTTTTCAGAAGATTTTCTTAGAACCCTAAATCCAGCAAGCGGAAATTATACTACTATGCCACATTATGCAAAGGCAGTTAATTTCCTGGAAGGAAAAGGGGGTAGAGAAATGTCTGTTAATCTGATCAAGTCTGTTACTACTATGAATGTAACCCGTCAGGTTTTTAAAGATTGGAATAAAGAAAATAAAAAGAAACCTATTCCTTTTTCTCAGTGGTCATTAAAGAATAATGCAAATGCCAAAACTGTTTTAACATTCGCAGATATTACGGGGCCGGCTTCTGATATGGTTAGTGATTATGAATTGGAAGAATTATCACCAATTAAAGATCAGGTGATAGATGGAACTTTGCTTAGCGATATTTCCATTGAAATTGAAAGAAAAAGCCACGCTTTTCTTGGATTTTACGGATTGCCTGGCGCGGATACTTTTTACGAAGAATTAAACTACAAGCCTCGTGTTTCTGAGATTATAATTAAAACAAATGAGAAGCTTAAGAATTATGATAAGGAGCTTGTTGGGGCGTCAGATATTAGAAAAAAATATATAAATAGCGCTAAAAATGCGGTTAATGCCCTTAGCAAGTATCTAATGTTTGGGCTTTCAATTAATTCTTCCAGAAAAGAAGCCATAAAGAATTGCTACGCTGCCATTATACAAGAAAAGTGGTGTAAGGTCTTTGAAGAAAAAGGTTATACTGGAGAGGATCTTGTGAGTGCAGTTAAAAATGCAACTGAGTACACGATGAAGCATAAACCTTATGTGACATATGCTACTAATAAGTATTCTATCGGAGCTTTAGCTCTTGAATATAAAGCCGATGAACTTGTAAATGATTGTGACGAAGGTATTTTTATGGGCGAGGCAGCTCTTGCGGCAAACAGACTTCTAAAAGGAAATTATAGAGGAAGAGAAGATGATCTTGTAAGAGATGTTGCATATTGTCGTACTGCACAGATACTTAGGATAAATGAATATATTCCTAATGATGCAGATACAGATAAAAAAATAACATGCAGACAATACTTTAATACATTATTAAAGAGTGGTCCGTTTAAGAATAGCCTTAGAAATGTTAATCCAGATAATGGATTTGATCAGGATAATGCTCATTTAGGATTCCGAAGTCCAGTGCAACTGCTGAAAGAGACTTTTGATGACAGTCAGATTACGAAGGAAATTCGTGATCAGGAAAATGCTGTTTATTATGCAAGGAAAGAAAAGCACGATAGGGAGATTGAAGCAAGACTTGCCAGACAGAATGCGATAGACGCTGAAAATGCCAGACGTCAAGGTGGTGTTGTCCCTCCAAAGAGTAACCTGGGATCAAAGAAATAAATTCTATCATTTGGGTCAAAATTTGTTATAATAGTCTTTGTGTTTTAGTAAACTAATTATCTGGTTTAAGGAGATTATAATTTTGACTGTTTTTAAAGATAGAAATGATAGAACGCTTGAACAATTAAAAAATGAATTGGAAGCTCTTGGCACTTACGAAGTTATTAAGTGCCAGGAGACTCCTGAAGAAAATGGAGTAGGCCTTGTTCTCAGTCATAAGAAGACTAAAGCACGTGTGTCAGTTGTGCTTAATGATGACGAGAATAAGGTTTTTGCTATTGGTTTCAGAACACCTCCGACCAACTCTAAGGGTATTCAACATATTGTAGAGCATACAGTTCTATGTGGATCAAAGAAATATCCTGCAAAGGATCCTTTTGTTGAACTTGCAAAGGGATCTCTCAATACATTTCTTAATGCTATGACATACAGTGATAAAACCGTATATCCTATAGCAAGCTGTAATGACAAGGACTTCCGTAATCTTATGGATGTTTATCTGGATGCAGTTTTCAATCCTAATATTTATTCCCGTGAGGAAATCTTTAAGCAGGAAGGATGGCATTATGAGCTGGCCGACAGGGACAGCGATGTCATTATAAATGGTGTTGTTTATAATGAGATGCGTGGTGTTTATTCATCTCCAGATGCAGTCCTTTCCAATGTGATCAATCAGAAGATGTATCCTGATACTGCTTATGGCGTTGATTCCGGTGGAGATCCGGATATCATCCCAAGTCTTACAAGAGAAGAGTATCTGGACTATCATAAGAATTATTACCATCCATCAAACAGCTATATCTATTTATATGGTGATCTCGATGCAGTAGATCAGCTTAAGTTTATCGACGAGAGTTATCTTAAGGATTACGACTATCTTTATGTGCCATCAGAAATTAAGCTTCAGAATGCATTTGACGCACCAATAGTTGCAAAGACTGGTTATTCAATTACCCAGGACGAAGCTGAGGATAGTGAATCTATTGTCAGCTACAACGTGGTAACGGGTAAGTGTACTGACAAGTACCTTGTAACTGCTATGAATATCATTCAGTATATTCTGGTGGATTCACCGGGGGCGCCTCTTAAGAAGACGATTATCGATGCCGGACTTTGTTCGGATGTTGAATCTATGCTTGATAATACAATGCTTCAGCCACTGTTCAGTATTGTGGCGCGTGAGGCAAAGGTTGAGGATGCTGAAAAGTTCCGTGATCTTATTGAATCTGAGCTTGCTAAATATGTAGAGGAAGGACTTGATAAGGAAGCGCTTGAGGCTGCCCTTAACCTTTTCGAGTTCAGATATAGAGAGAGCAACTTTGGAAGATATCCTAAGGGTCTCATGATTGGACTTACGGATTTCCAGGGCTGGCTATATGATGACGACCTGGCACAGGATACTCTGTTTGGACTTGAGGTTTACCAGAAGCTTCGTGAGGGAATTGATAAAGGTCTGTTCGAAGGGCTCATTAAAGATTACATTATAAATAATAATCATAAGTCGCTAATTACAGCTGAGCCTGTAGTTGGGCTTAATACAGATAAGGATAAGGCTCTTAAAGAAGAGCTGGCTCAGTTTAAGGCGGGTCTTAGTGAGGAAGAGATAGATGCGCTCATTAAGGATACTCAGCATCTGAAGGATTATCAGACAGAGCCTTCAACTCCTGAGGAGCTTGCGACTATTCCGCTTCTTGATATTAAGGATATTGATCCTGAACCAAGAAAGCTGTTTAACAGAGAAACAAAGGTGGAAGATGTAAAGCTTATTGCACATGATATCTTCACTAACGGTATTACATACATTTCAATGTATTTCGATATCAGCGATTTGTCTTTTGAAGATTTAGGAAAGATGCAGCTTATTGTTGAGCTTCTGAAATACGTTGATACAGATAATTATTCATACAACGATCTGGCAAAGAAGATAAATCTGTCTACCGGTGGGATTGCATTTGACATTGGCAGTTTTGACCTGCTGGATAAGGAGTGTATGCCATATGTCTGCTGCAAGGTGAAGACATTTGACAGAAATGTGGATGCCGGAATGGGGCTTGTGGAAGAGATTATCCTGAGATCGCATATTACTGATAAGAAGAGAGTGAAAGAGGTGATTTCTGAGATTAAGTCCAGCGGCAAGATCAGCCTCGTTGAGGGTGGCCATTCAACCGCGAAGGGAAGAGCGCTTTCGTACTTCAAGAAGTCCGCGAAGATCATTGAAGGGCTGGAAGGAATTGACTACTACAGATTTATCGATAAGCTGGATAAGAATTTCGATGAGATGTATGATGAACTGGCTGAGGATTTGAGCCGTCTTTATAAGAAGATGTTCAGAAGTGATAATCTCATCATTTCCTATACTTCGGAGCGAGATGAGAAGCTTCTTGCTGAGCCGCTGAAGAGTCTTATCAGTCAGCTGAGTGATGAGAAGATTTCAGACGAGAAGATGGTTGTGCCTCTTAAGGCTACAAGCGAAGGATTTAAGACATCCTCCAAAGTACAATATGCATGCGTTGCTGCGGACTATGCTTCTACAGGACTTAAGTTTAATGGAGCGCTGCAGGTTCTTAAGACCATCATGAGCTATGACTATCTGTGGATCAATGTGCGTGTTAAAGGCGGAGCTTATGGATGCATGTGCGATTTCAGTCTGTTCGGACATGAATTCTTCGTTTCCTATAGAGATCCAAATCTCAAAGAGACCTACGATGTTTACGAGAAGGCTTATGAATATGTGAAGAACTTCGACTGTTCCGACAGAGACATGACGAAGTACATAATAGGTACCATGTCAGCTTCTGAAATGCCACCTTCACCTTCAGGTCTTGGTGCGCTTTCATTTGCACAGTACATTACTGGTGTAACTGATGAAGAGAGGCGCGAGCAGCGTCGTCAGGTTCTTGCTTCGAACCAGGAGACTATCCGAAACCTTGCACCATTCATCAAACTGCTTTCAGACAGTAGTCTGAGATGTACAGTAGGTGGTGAGGAGAAGATAGCCGAATCCTCCGAACTATTTGAGTCGATTGAAAATCTTGTGTAAATATATATTGTTATAAAAATAAGTCAGTGGGACCGGGTCTGATTGACTTATTAGGAAGTGAGAGTATGGAAGAGAGTAAGTTTAGGTCGGGATTTGTGGCGATTTTGGGTCGTCCGAATGTCGGTAAATCTACAATAATGAATCATATAATCGGGATGAAGATTGCTGCTGTCAGCAAGCGAGCTCAGACCACTCGTAAGAGAATCCAGACGGTATATACAGAGGACAGGGGACAGATTGTCTTCCTTGATACTCCTGGAATTAACCGCGCCGAGACAAAGCTGGGCGAATTTATGCTGGATTCTGCTGTGGATACCATTAAGACTGCCGATATTGTTATGTGGGTGGTGGAGCCAAGCACTTTTATTGGTGCTGGCGAGAAGGTGATTGCTCAGTATATAAAGAAGGCTTATGAGGCTGACATCCCAGTTATGCTGGTAGTAAACAAGATTGATACCGCTATTGCTGAAGAGCAGAAGCTTGATGAGATATTAAATGCTATCGATTTCAAGGTTAATGTTATTGATGATAAAGATGCACTCATAACTGACATAGTAACAGATGGAAAGCCAGGCAGCGAGACTCTTGCAAAGGTCTTCGAGACATACAGAAGATATATGATTGAAGAGGAGGGAGTTTATTTCTCTAATATCATTGGTGTTTCAGCTACAACTGGTTATAATATTGAAAAGCTTAAAACTCGCATTTTTGAGATCCTACCTGAAGGACCTATGTACTTCGATGAGGATACAGTTACAGATGAGACTGAGCGTGATATTGCAGCTGAATTTATCAGAGAGAAATGCCTTCGTAATCTTGATAAGGAAATCCCTCATGGAATCGCGGTAGTAGTAGATAAGATGAAAACCCGCGAGGATGGAAGCCTTGTTGATATTGAGGCAACTATCGTTTGTGAGAAAGAAAGTCATAAGGGTATTATCATAGGAAAGAAGGGGGCCATGCTGAAGCGTATTGGAACCCAGTCCCGTCACAGCATTGAGGATATGCTTCAGATGAAGGTGAACCTGAAGCTTTGGGTAAAGGTTCGTCCTGGCTGGCGCGACAAAACTTCCTACATGTCAGAATATGGCTATAAAAAGAACAAATAGCTTGTGGTTTACATAATATTAAGTTGCTGACTTATTGGAGATAATTATGCACGATAATATAGTCGTTCAAGGTATTGTTTTAGATACATCGTTAATTAAAGAGTATGACAAAAGACTGGTAATCCTTACATCAAAGCTCGGAAGGATTACCGTTTTTGCTAATGGCGCGCGTCGGAAGAATTCTGCGCTCACAGCTGCAAGTCAGAAGTTTGTGATGGGAGAGTTTACTGTTCGCCCTAGCGGGCAGAATGCATATTCACTGGTGAGCGCCAGCATCAAGGACACATTTCTCGAGCTTTCTTATGATCTGGAGAAGATGGCCTATGCTTCTTATGCCTGTGAGCTGGCGGGTTATTTTACCCGTGAGGGAATGAGCGCCCTCGACGAGCTGAATCTTCTTTATGTTACATTCAAGGCAATCCTGAATGAAGCACCGTCCATCAGTCTGATAAAGTCGGCATTTGAGATTAAGCTCCTAGATATTGAAGGTCTTGCTTCTTTAGATGCAATTGTCATGGCTTACACAGGTAAGAGAGCAGAGGATCTGGATAATCTAAAATACGGCAAGGTCCTTTCTCCTGACACGGTGAATATCATCAATTACATACTCAGTCGAGAGATATCTGAACTCTACAGTTTCGATGTGGGCGACAAGATAAGGCTCGAGCTTGAGAAGATAACGGATAAATATTTAAAAACCCAGTGCGACCGTCATTTCAAATCACTTGATATTCTTAAGCCGCTGGTGTAGAATACTAGTTTGTGTAAATTACAAAAAGTGAGGAAAAATAATGAAGAAAGTTTTAAGTCGTAAGAAAACTGCATTAATCAGTATTTTTATGATTGTAATAATGCTGTTTTCCCTGGCAGGCTGTGGTAAAAAGAAGGAAGAGGATGTAGAAGTTGAGAAGGTTTCTTACATCGGAGATATTACAGAGAATACTCTTCAGTTCAACTCTGATGGAACACTTCTTGAAATCTCATGCGAGGATTTCAGTGGCACAGAAGTTGACACATCAAACCTTGAAGCATACATCAAGTCCGAGATAGATACATTCAATGCTCAGGAAGGCGTGGACAAGGTTTCCTTCAAAGAATATATAGAAGAAAATGGTTTGGTTAGAACAGCAATTCAGTTCAGTGATATAGATGCATTCAATGCTTTCAATGGCATGAGCCTTGAAATTTCAATGTATAAGCCAGACCCAGCTGATGAGATTGTTAAAGCTGAGGCTGCAAGTGCGAGTGATGCTATCGTAACTGTTGAAGCTGATGAGATTAATGAGGAAGAGCTTGCAGAAGCTGGTTATGACATCGACGATCTTGAGAGCCTTGAGGAAGAGGTTGCTTCTGAGTCAGATGCTGACCTTCCAACAGTTGCTACATTTACAGATGCGAGTACATTTGATGTCATCAATTCTGATGAGATTAATGGCGACAGCTTCATGATGGTTGTAACTGATGAGCCAATGAACTATAACATCAAGGACGGAAAGATACTGTTCTTCAACAAGTATGCAGAGCTTGTAGATGAGTCTACAGCAAAGGCTACAGAGAATGGTAAGTCTGTTATCGTTTATAAATTCAATTACTAAAATCACTAAAAATGCGTTCTTAGCAGGACGATGAATTCTAAATAGAGGAGAAAAGATTATGGAAAAGACTATGGAAAAGATTATATCACTTGCAAAAGCAAGAGGTTTTGTATATCCAGGTTCAGAGATTTACGGAGGTCTCGCAAATACATGGGACTATGGTAATCTCGGAGTTGAGCTTAAGAATAACGTTAAGAAGGCATGGTGGAAGAAGTTCATCCAGGAGTGCCCATACAACGTTGGTGTAGATACAGCTATCCTTATGAACCCTCAGACATGGATTGCTTCAGGACATCTTGGAAGCTTTTCAGATCCTCTTATGGATTGTAAAGAATGTCATGAGAGATTCAGAGCTGATCAGGTTATCGAGGCATTTGCCGCTGAGAACGGAATTGAGCTTACATCTTCTGTAGACGGATGGTCAAACGAGGAGATGGAGAAGTTTATCGAAGAACACAACATTCCTTGTCCATCTTGTGGAAAGCATAACTTTACTGGAATCCGTCAGTTCAACCTTATGTTCAAGACATTCCAGGGTGTAACAGAAGATGCAAAGAATACAGTTTATCTCAGACCTGAGACAGCACAGGGTATTTTCGTAAACTTTAAGAATGTTCAGAGAACTTCTCGTAAGAAGGTTCCATTTGGTATAGGTCAGGTTGGTAAGTCATTCAGAAATGAGATCACACCTGGTAACTTTACATTCAGAACACGTGAGTTCGAGCAGATGGAGCTTGAGTTCTTCTGCAAGCCTGGTACTCAGACAGAGTGGTTTGAATACTGGAGAAAGTTCTGCTTCGAGTGGCTTCTTTCACTTGGTATTAAGGAAGAGAATCTTAGACTTCGTGACCATGATCAGGAAGAGCTTTCATTCTACTCAGATCATACAACAGATATTGAATATGCATTCCCATTCACAGATTGGGGCGAGCTCTGGGGTATTGCATCTCGTACAGATTACGACTTAACACAGCATCAGAATACATCTGGCGAGCCTATGGAATACTTCGATGATGAATTAAATGAAAAATACATTCCATACGTTGTTGAGCCATCACTTGGTGCTGACCGTGTTACACTTGCATTCCTTTGCGAGGCTTATGACGAGGAAGTTCTGGATGCTGAGAAGAACGATGTTCGTACAGTACTTCGTTTCCATCCTGCTATTGCACCTGTTAAAATCGGTGTATTCCCACTTTCAAAGAAGTTAAATGAGGGTGCTGAGAAGGTTTACGCTGAGCTTAGCAAGTATTGGAACTGTGAATATGATGACAGAGGAGCTATCGGTAAGAGATATCGTCGTCAGGACGAGATTGGTACTCCATTCTGTATTACATACGACTTCGACTCTGAAGAGGACGGCGCTGTTACAGTTCGTGACCGTGACTCAATGGAGCAGGAGAGAATTAAGATCGAGGATCTCAAGGCTTACTTTGAGGAGAAGCTTGCATTCTAATTATGATTTTATATAATGAGAATTAGTAATGCTTTATGAAGGTTTCTGTAGTTTTGTATTTGAGAGGGGTTTATTATGGGAGAAAAAAATAGTTTGATCAGATTCTTAGCTGGTCTGGCACTTATGGTTGTAGGTTTATTCCTGCTTTTCAACCGTGTTCATGTTGGTTCTGGCTTTGGCTGGGGCGTAATGAGCTTTGGTTTCTTCAGTGTTCCATCAGGTCTGGTATTTGTACCATTCATAATCGGAGTGATATGGATGTTCGGCAGCAACGGCTCACTTCCATCCAAGATATTTACAGCATTCACTGTACTTATCATCTTGGCTGCGATCATTTTGAATACATCTTTCTGGGTAGACAGAATGACAATGTTTGACTGGCTGCTCATGCTGGTAATGATCTTTGGTGGTGGCGGAATTGTTGCAAGCGTACTGTTCGCAAGTAACGATATTGACGAAAAACAGGCCCGTGCTGAAGCAGAGAAGTACAAGAAGATGGCTGAGGAAGAGTCAAAGAAATCTGAAGATCTTGAGAAAGAACTAAAGGCTATAAAAGATAACATGGACAAAAATGCATAATATTCACACAGAATTCACAAAATAAGTCAATGAGATCCGATCTCATTGACTTATTTTTTGTCAGAAATTTGTTAAAAAAACATGTTCATTTATACTTGAGAATGTGTTATAATTCTATGCAGTCACGGACTCTAGGAGAAGTTTGGGTTCAAATCCTCATATTTTCGTAGTTTCCGAGTAAAATTTTATACTTATTTTAGGAGGTATTAGACACATGGCTAACAAATGGGTTTACATGTTTAGCGAAGGCGACATGTCCATGCGTAACACACTTGGTGGTAAGGGTGCTAACCTTGCCGAGATGACAAGCATTGGTCTTCCTGTTCCACAGGGATTCACAATCACAACAGATGCTTGTACACAGTATTATGAGGATGGTCGTAAGATTAATGATGAGATCATGACTCAGGTTATGGAAGGCGTTGCTAAGATGGAAGAGATCAACGGCAAGAAGTTCGGTGATCTTACAAATCCACTTCTCGTTTCTGTACGTTCAGGTGCTAGAGCTTCTATGCCTGGTATGATGGACACAATCCTTAACCTTGGTCTTAACGATGAGGTTGTTGCAGCTATGATAGCTGGTAACCCAGATCCTGCATTTGAGAGATTCGTATATGATTCTTATAGAAGATTCATCCAGATGTTCTCTGATGTAGTTATGGAAGTTGGTAAGAAGTATTTCGAGCAGCTTATCGACAAGATGAAAGAAGAGAAGGGCGTTAAGTTCGACGTTGACCTTACAGCTGCTGATCTTAAGACACTTGCTGAGCAGTTCAAGGCTGAGTACAAGAATCAGTTAGGTTCAGATTTCCCTTCAGATCCTGTTGAGCAGTTAAAGCTTGCTATCGAAGCAGTATTTAGATCATGGGATAACCCACGTGCTAACGTATATCGTCGTGATAACGATATCCCTTATTCATGGGGTACAGCTGTAAACGTTATGCCTATGGTATTTGGTAACCTTAATAATGATTCTGGTACTGGTGTTGCATTTACTCGTGACCCAGCTACTGGTGAGAATAAGCTTATGGGTGAGTTCCTTATCAACGCTCAGGGCGAGGACGTTGTTGCTGGTGTTCGTACACCTATGCCAATCGCTCAGATGGAGAAGGAGTTCCCAGATGCTTACGCTGAGTTCCTTAAGGTTTGTGATACTCTTGAGAATCACTACCATGATATGCAGGATATGGAATTCACAGTTGAGAATAAGAAGCTTTACATGCTTCAGTGTAGAAATGGTAAGAGAACAGCTCCAGCTGCTCTGAAGATCGCTTGTGACCTCGTTGATGAGGGACATAAGACTCCAGAAGAGGCTGTTGCTATGATCGATCCTCGTAACCTTGATACACTTCTTCACCCACAGTTCGACGCTGCTGCACTTAAGGCTGCAACTCCACTTGGAAAGGGTCTTGGAGCTTCTCCAGGAGCTGCTTGTGGTAAGGTTGTATTTACAGCTGATGATGCTGTAGAGTGGGCTGCTAGAGGAGAGAAGGTTGTACTTGTAAGACTTGAGACATCTCCAGAAGATATCACAGGTATGAAGAGTGCTCAGGGTATCCTTACAGTTCGTGGTGGTATG
>CACYKH010000005.1:0-117851 GCA_902774915.1 uncultured Lachnospiraceae bacterium
CTCTTAAGACCCCTCGAAGACTACGAGGTTGATAGGCACTGGGTGTAAGCATGGCAACATGTTTAGCTGAGGTGTACTAATAGGTCGTGAGCTTTTCCTGATTTTAAGTAGGTACGTTTTGTGATGTTCGGGTGCTCGATTAGAAATCGAGCAATATCTGTATGAAGTTTTGAAAGTACAATATATGTACTAAATACTCGATCTGCATAGATCGAGTTTTTTAAAATAGGGGATTCGTATAAGGGCTAGTATAGCGGTCTCCAAAACCGTTGATGGGGGTTCGAATCCCTCATCCCCTGTATTGAAATTAAAGTCCTAAAACTATATAATGTTTTAGGACTTTTTTTGTTTTTTTACGATTGTTTTTAAATAATATATATATGGAGAAAAAATTATGAAAGATTTTAGATGTGATGGTTCTTACAAGAACGACCTGAAGGATTATAGTGAGAACATACTTGAGGAGTATGGTGTTTCTGCTAAGTCTTCGGAGAGAGAAATTATTTGTATGAGTGATGAGGGCAATGTGGTTGCCACCAAGCTTTATGCGGATCTTGTTTACTACAAGAAGATACTTAGAAAGCATCCTTACAGAGATGCATTCAATCTTTATCTCAAATCTGCAGGAATTACTATTGAAGATGGTGAGTGGAAGTTTTCTGACAGAGCTTATCCATTAGCATTTTGGAACATCGGATATATCCTTGTTAATTATAAAAGAGAATCTTATTTAAAATATGTTGAAAAGATAGATGTTATCGAAAACATGACTCTTTCAGAAAGATTATCCATGGCACTTGAACTTGCAGTTTCAACTCTGGAATATGAAAGCGTTGCCGGTGCAATCAATCTTGTAGGTCGTATTCTTAAAGAGGTATCTGAAGATGAAAAATTGTTTGCCGAAGTACAACCAGTTATACAGAAGAAGATAGCTAATCTTGTTATCCCAGAGATAAAGGAAAAGATAGAAGATTGTGAGACTCAGGAACAGTGCGCTAAGGCTTCAGATACATTCTTTGTAGCTGCTGCTCAGTCTGGATATGTTTTTGCATGTAATAGCCTTGCAGCCAGAGAAGCTGATAAGATTGTTGATCTATATAATCAGATGTCAGATTTTGCCAAAGCTGTAAAGAAGGGGGATGAAGAAAAGCTAGAAAGTATGCATGTTGATAATGATCTTAAGAATCAAATTGACAAGTGCATAATAGATTACATTTGCTATCTTAAGATTGCAGCAGATAGATACGAGTCATATGCAGCTAATCGTTTAGGTTTATTTTATATTACAGGTGAGATAAAGGGTTCTAATGGCACAGCTGCTCTTAAGGGGTATATTGATCCTTCTCTTGCTAAGGAATATTTTGAGAAGGCTACAGTTTATCCTGATGAGAATTCAGCCTGGGGTTATCTTAATCTTATGAAATATTTTCCTAAGACATATGAGAAAGATATTGATCTTATGAATGAACATATGGATTATATAAAAGCGCTTAATCCAGCAGTTTATAGTATAGCAATGGACCTTTAATAAAGCTTTGTATTCATAAACTTTTTTGTGCTATAATGAAGTTTGGTTTTAAATAACAATAAAAACATTTTATGGAGAGGGAAAATGTTTAAGAAGTTGGTTTATTTAAGAGAACGTGGAATATCTCTCAGACATCTTAATATTGCCATGTTTGCTATTGCAATCATTATATCTGCAATTTTGTTTTATGAAATGCATGAGACGTCTACGATATATAAACGAACTCACAAAGTAACTCAGACTCAGATTGTACTTGAGGAGAGTGCAGAAGATGTTCGTGTTGCATCTGATTATCTTACAGAACAGATGCGTAGATTTGTTATTACTGGTGACAGAGAGTATCTGGATAATTATTTTACTGAAGCTTTTGTTACAAAGAGAAGAGAAAAAGCTCTTGGTACTATGGAAAAGCATCAGGAAAATAGAGATGCTATCAATAACATCAGAAATGCAACTGAGGGTTCTAATGAACTGATGGATACGGAATACTATGCAGCACGTCTTATTGTTGAGGCGTATGGATATGATGTGACAGAGTATCCTGAGGAAATACAGAATGTAACAATTACAGAAGGTGATCTAAAGCTTTCTACCGATGAAATGAAAGCATATGCTATCCAGCTTCTTTTTAATGATGCATATTCCAAAAAGAAGGACCAGATAATGTCCAATATGGATAGCTGTATTGATGAACTCAAAAATGAGCTTAAGGAAGAGCAGAATGTTGCATCTGAACAAATGAGTCATCAGGTATTCGTTGAACATACACTTACTGTTGTTCTAATTGCTATTATGCTCGGAATTGTAATTATGACATCAAGACTCATAATTGCGCCAATTATAAATGCTATCTTCCTTATCCGTGATGAGAGAGATATCCCTATTGAAGGAGCTTACGAGGTAAGGTTCCTTGCGAAGACTTATAATCTGATGTTTAATAATCATCAGCAAAGCAGGGAAAAGCTTACATACGAAGCAACTCATGATAAATTAACAGGCCTTTATAATAGAAGAGGTTATGATTTCCTTATAAAGAATGTTGATATGGAAACCTCAACTCTTATCATTATTGACCTTGATAATTTTAAGAATGTAAATGATACCTATGGCCATGATATTGGTGACAAGGTTCTGGCTAAAGCTGCAGATATTATTTTTAACAGCTTCCGTAATGCAGATTATGTTTGCAGAATTGGTGGGGATGAGTTTGCAGTAATAATGGTTCATTCTGATTACGAACTTACAGAGCTGATTCGTAAGAAATATGAAATTATGAATGAGAAGATGAAAGATGACGAAGATGGCCTTCCACCACTTTCATTCAGTGCCGGTGTTGCATTTGGTGAGGTTGGCAGAGATATCAATACTGTATTTAAGGGTGCTGATGAGGCTCTGTACAGAGCAAAAGAAGGTGGACGCGGCAATATCTGCTTCCATGATATGTAAAATAGAATCTACTTATCCCGTGGTGAAAGCCACGGGATTTTTTATTTCTTCGGTTGAGAATGCATTTTACAAAATCGCAACATATGTAAAATATACCGCAACATTTGAAAAGTATTTACAAAATGCCTATGTTACTATTAACGAGTAGGTTAATGCGATAGATTGTGAAGGTTAAAGTATTTATATAGAATTTGAATGGAGAAACAGTAATGAATAAAGAGTTCAAGGATACAGCAAAGAAACTAGTTGATTCTATGACATTAGAGGAAGCTGCTTCTCAGATCAAGTATGATAGTCCAGCTATTGATAGACTTGGTATTCCAGCATATAACTGGTGGAACGAGGGTCTTCATGGACTTGCAAGAGCAGGTACTGCTACTGTATTCCCACAAGCTATTGCTCTCGCAGCAATGTTTGACAAGGATATGCTTGAGAAGATAGGCGATGTTATCGCAACTGAGGCAAGAGCCAAATATAATGAATCTAAGAAGCTTGGCGATAGAGACTTATACAAGGGTATTACAATGTGGTCCCCAAATGTAAATCTTTTCCGTGATGCCAGATGGGGTAGAGGACAGGAAACTTACGGTGAAGATCCTTACCTTACAGCAAGACTCGGAGTTGCATTTATCAGAGGACTTCAGGGAAGTGGAAAATACCTTAAGGTTTCAGCTTGTGCCAAGCATTTTGCTGTGCATTCAGGACCTGAGGCACTGCGTCATGGCTTTGATGCTAAGGCTTCAAAGAAGGATTTGGAAGAGACATATCTTCCTGCTTTCTATGCAGCTGTAAAGGATGCAGATGTATCTGGTGTTATGGGTGCTTATAACAGAGTAAACGGCGAGGCGGCTTGCGCAAGTCAGGAACTTGTTGTTAAGACACTTCGTAAAGATTGGGAGTTCGATGGCTATTTCGTTTCCGATTTCTTAGCACTTATGGACTTCCATGAAAATCATCATGTAACTAAAGATGTTTTTGAAACATGTGCTATGGCCCTTAAAGCTACATGCGATGTAAATGCAGGATTTGCTTACAGAAGCATGATGGAAGCTTACGAAAAGGGAATGGTTACAGAAGAAGAAATTAGAAATGCAGCCATCAGTGCTTATACGATCAGAGCAGCGCTTGGTATGTTTGCTGATGATTGTGAGTATGACGAGATTGGTCTGGATGCCATCGATACAGATGAGTCAGCAGAGCTTTCTTATCAGGCAAGCGTTAATTCAACAGTTCTTCTTAAGAATGATGGAATACTTCCTCTTAATAAAGATGATATTAAGAGTGTAGCAGTTATTGGCCCTACAGCTAATTCAATTGTAGTCCTTGAAGGAAACTACAATGGAACATCTTCCAGATATGTGACAAACATTGAAGGAATCAGAAATGCTGTAAATCCTGGAACAAGAGTTCTCTACTCAGAAGGCTCACATCTCTTTGCTGATAAGGTTCAGAATCTTGCATTTGATGATGACAGACTCAGCGAGGCTGAGATGGTAGCAAAGGCTGCAGATGTAGTTATTCTCTATGTTGGTCTTGATTCAACAATCGAAGGAGAGCAGGGAGATACAGGAAATGCATTCGCAGGCGGAGATAAAACATCTCTCTTCCTTCTTGAGCCACAGAGAAGACTGGTGGAAAGAGTTGTTTCAACTGGTAAGCCAGTAATTCTTGTTTGCAATACAGGTAGTGCTATGGACCTTTCATATGAAGATGAAAAATGCAATGCAATCCTTCAGAGCTGGTACAGTGGTCAGGCTGGTGGTCAGGCAGTTGCAGATATAATCTTCGGTGATGCAGTTCCTAGTGGAAAGCTTCCTGTAACATTCTATAAGGATGGCACACAGCCACCTATGGAAGATTACAGCATGAAGGGTAGAACATATAGATATTATGAGGATACACCTCTTTATCCATTTGGATATGGTCTTTCATACAGCAGTTTCGAATATAGTGATTTGAAACTGGATGAGAATGGAGCAACAGTTACTGTTACAAATACAGGAAGTGTAAAAGCTGATGAAGTTGCAGAACTATATATAGATAAGATGCCAGAGGACAAGAAGTCAAACGGTCTTAATGGTGATGTTTCACAGCTTGATCCTGCTAATCAGCCTAAGTACAGTCTTGCAGGTTTTGAGAGAGTAAGCCTTGCACCTGGAGAATCCAAAGAGGTTGAATTCAGCTTCGATGAGAGGACATTTGACACTGTCCTTGAAGACGGCAGCAGAGTAAAACTTAAGGGTACTTACAAGTTATTTGTTGGTGGTCAGCAGCCTGATGAAAGAAGTACAGCACTTACTGGAAAGAAGTGTTTAGAGGGTGAGATCACAATTTAGTAAAATATCGAAAATAGTTCCTAAAATATTGTAAATCAATTTTTGAAAAAAATAATATAATGTATTTGTCATAAAGGGACAAATATATGAAAGTGGAGGATAAATAATAATGAAGTTCTTTATTGATACTGCAAATGTTGACGACATAAGAAAAGCTAATGACATGGGCGTTATCTGTGGTGTTACTACAAACCCATCACTCATTGCTAAAGAAGGAAGAGATTTCAATGAAGTCATCAAGGAAATCACATCTATCGTAGATGGTCCTATCAGTGGCGAGGTTAAGGCTACTACAGTGGACGCTGAAGGAATGATTGCAGAAGGTCGCGAGATTGCTGCTATTCATCCAAACATGATAGTAAAGATTCCTATGACTGTTGAAGGTCTTAAGGCTGTTAAGGTTCTTTCAGCTGAAGGAATTAAGACAAATGTTACTCTTATTTTCTCAGCTAATCAGGCACTTCTTGCTGCAAGAGCAGGAGCTACTTATGTATCACCATTCCTTGGAAGACTTGATGATATCAATATGCCAGGAATTAATCTTATTGAAGATATAGTTCAGATCTTCGAGAACTATGGTATAGAGACAGAGATAATCGCTGCAAGTATCAGAAATACTGTTCATGTAACAGAGTGTGCACTTGCAGGTGCTGATATTGCAACAGTTCCTTATGCTGTAATTGAGCAGATGACAAAGCATCCTCTTACAGATCAGGGTATTGTAAAGTTCCAGCAGGATTATATTAAGGTATTCGGTGAGTAAAAAATGTGATAAAATGTGACTGGACATTTTTTGTCACATTATTAGAAAAGGAATGAAGAAAATGAACCAAGAAACGAAACTCGAACTAGAAACTCAGGCAAGAGAAATAAGGAAGGGTATCGTAACAGCTGTTCATAGTGCAAAGTCTGGACATCCAGGTGGATCACTTTCAGCTGCAGATATCATGACCTATTTATATTTCAAAGAGATGAATATTGATCCTGCGAATCCAAAGGATCCGAATAGAGACAGATTCGTTCTGTCCAAAGGGCATATTGCTCCAGCGCTTTATTCAACTCTTTCACACAGAGGTTATTTTCCAACCTCTGATTTGACAACCCTCCGTCATACAGGTTCTTACTTACAGGGACATCCGGATATGAAGCACATTCCGGGCGTGGACATGTCATCCGGTTCCCTGGGGCAGGGCCTTTCAGCAGCTGTAGGTATGGCACTTGCAGCAAAGCTCGATGGCAAAGACTACAGAGTGTTTGCTATGTGTGGCGATGGTGAAATTGAAGAAGGTCAGATCTGGGAAGCAGCAATGTTTGCTGGCTTCAAAAAATTAGACAATCTTACTGTTATCGTTGATAACAATAATCTTCAGATTGATGGTTCTATTGATGAGGTATGCTCACCTTATCCAATCCCAGAGAAGTTTGAAGCTTTTGGTTTCAACGTAATCAGTATAGATGGTCATGACTTCGATGCTATCGAAGATGCATTTGCTAAGGCAAAGGCGACAACAGGAAAGCCTACCGCTATAATTGCTAAAACAGTTAAAGGTAAAGGCGTTTCATTTATGGAGAATCAGTGCGGATGGCATGGCAAGGCTCCAAACGATGAGGAGTTTGAAACAGCTCTTAAAGATTTGGAGGTGAATGCATAATGTCAGATGTAGTAAAAATCGCAACAAGAGATAGTTATGGAAATGCTCTCGTAGAGCTTGGAAAAGAAAAGGATAATGTAGTAGTTCTTGATGCAGATCTTGCAGCAGCAACTAAGACAGCAACTTTCAAGAAAGCTTTCCCTGAGAGACATATTGATTGTGGTATCGCAGAGTCAAATATGATCGGCATTGCTGCCGGACTTTCAACATGTGGCAAGGTTCCATTTGCAAGTACATTTGCAATGTTTGCTGCTGGACGTGCTTTCGAGCAGGTTAGAAACTCAGTTGGATACCCACATCTTAATGTAAAGATTGGTGCAACACATGCCGGTATATCTGTTGGTGAAGATGGTGCTTCACATCAGTGTAATGAGGATATAGCTCTTATGAGAACTATTCCTGGAATGACAATCATCAATCCTTCAGATGATATTGAAGCTAAGGCTGCAGTTAAGGCTGCATATGAGATTGATGGACCAGTTTATATGAGGTTCGGTCGTCTTGCAGTTCCTGTAATAAATGACAATGCTGATTACAAGTTTGAGGTTGGTAAGGGAGTTCTTCTTAAGGACGGAACTGATATTACAATCCTCGCTACAGGACTTGAAGTTGGTGAGTCACTCAAGGCAGCTGAAAGCCTTGAGGCAGATGGTATTAGTGTAAGAGTGATCAACATTCATACTATCAAGCCAATCGATAAAGATATTGTAGTTAAGGCTGCAAAAGAAACTAAGAAGCTTTTCACAGTTGAAGAGCATTCAATCATTGGTGGTCTGGGAAGTGCGGTAGCAGAAGTACTTGCTGAAGAAAATCCAGCTCCACTTTACAGAATCGGCGTTAGAGATACATTTGGCGAGTCTGGCCCGGCAGTTGAACTGCTTCATAAATATAAGCTGGATGCTGAAGGTATCTACGAGCAGATTAAAAATAATATGTAATAATATATTGGGAGGTTACAAATCATGAAAAATTTACCTGAAGTAAAATTAGGTATTGTAGCAGTTAGTAGAGATTGTTTTCCAATGAGTCTTTCTGAGAGAAGAAGAGAGGCTGTAGTTGCTTCATATAAAGCTAAGTATGGTGATATTTATGAAAGCAAGGTAACAGTAGAAAACGAAGTTGATATGAGAAAAGCTCTTGCTGACGTTCAGGCAGCAGGCGTTAATGCACTTGTAGTATATCTTGGAAACTTTGGTCCAGAGTCAAGTGAAATCCTTCTTGTTAAGGAATTCGAAGGACCAGCAGCAGTTATCGCTGCAGCAGAGGAGTCTGGTGACAGCCTTCTTGATGACAGAGGAGATGCTTACTGTGGTATGCTTAATGCAAGCTACAACCTTAAGCTGACGCTGATGAGTGTGCAGACATGATCAACGATTTCAAATCTGTTGCAAGAGTAAGAATTGCACTTAGTGATCTTAAGATCATAAGCTTTGGTCCAAGACCTCAGGACTTCCTTGCATGTAATGCTCCAATCAAGCAGCTCTATAATCTCGGTGTTGAGATTGAAGAGAACTCAGAGCTTGATCTTTTCGAAGCATTCAACAAGCATGAAGGTGATGAGAGAATTCCTTCAGTTGTTGAGGATATGGCTAATGAACTTGGCGCTGGAAATAAGAAACCTGAAATCCTTTCAAGACTTGCTCAGTATGAGCTTACACTTCGTGATTGGATTGAGGCTCATAAGGGAAGTAGAAGCAATGTTATCGTCGCTGGTAAGTGCTGGCCTGCATTCCAGACACAGTTCAAGTGTGTTCCTTGCTACGTAAACAGCCGTCTTGCTAAGGATGGAATTCCTGTTTCTTGTGAGGTTGATATTTACGGAGCTCTTTCAGAGTACATTGGTGAGCTTGTAAGTGAAGATACAGTTACACTTCTTGATATCAACAATACAGTTCCTAAGGATATGTACAATGAAGAAATCAAGGGCAAGTTCAGCTATGATTACAAGCTTACAGATACATTCATGGGCTTCCATTGTGGAAATACAGCTACTGACAAGCTTGCATTCTGCGAGATGAAGAACCAGAAGATCATGGCTCGTACACTTCCAGAAGAAGTTACTAACGGAACACTTGAAGGAGATCTTATTCCTGGTGAAGCTACAATCTTCAGACTTCAGAGTACATCTGATGGAAAGCTTCGTGCTTACGTTGCAGAGGGAGAAATCCTTCCAGTAAGAACAAGATCTTTCGGTGCTATCGGTATCTTTGCTATTCCTGAGATGGGACGTTTCTATCGTCACGTACTCGTTCAGAAGAACTATCCACATCATGCAGCTATCACATTCCATCACAATGGAAAGCTTCTCTATGATGTATTCAAGTTCCTCGGAGTAAGGTTTGATGAGATTGATTACAACCATCCAGCAGGAGTTAGATATAAATCAGAGAACCCTTTCGCTTAGAGCGATAAATATAAATAGATAGTGTATATGTTTTATTAAAGGGGACGAGGGCAGGAGTAGTGAGCCTGCCCTCTTGTCACATTGCTGAATGTTTTTCAGTCGTGTGACAAGAGTAAAACTCGTGTTTTTGTAGGAGGTTATAAAATGTTTATAGGTATTGATTTAGGTACATCGGCAGTTAAACTTCTTTCTATGGATAATGATGGAAAAATCCTTCGTACAGTTTCAGTTGAATATCCTATCAGCTTCCCAAAGAGTGGATGGTCTGAGCAGAATCCAGAAGACTGGTACAAGGGAACACTTGAAGGAATTGGAAAGCTTCTTGATGGAACAGATAAGGTTGTAGATGGAATTGGCGTTGGCGGACAGATGCACGGTCTTGTAATTCTTGACGAAGCAGATAATGTTATCAGACCTGCAATTCTCTGGAATGATGGACGTACAACAGAAGAGACAGATTATCTTAACAATGTTATTGGAAAAGATAAGCTTTCTGAGTATACAGGAAATATTGCATTTGCAGGATTTACTGCACCAAAGGTTCTCTGGGTTAAGAATAATGAGCCAGATAACTTTGCTAAGATTAAGAAAGTAATGCTTCCAAAGGATTATATCGTTTATAAGCTTACAGGTGCTTATGTTTCTGATTATTCAGATGCATCTGGTATGCTCCTTATGGATGTTAAAAATAAGAAGTGGTCTCAGGAGATGCTTGAGATTTGTGGTATTTCACATGTTGAGATGCCAGAGCTTCATGAAAGCTATGACGTAGTTGGAGAGATTAAGCCTGAAGTTGCTTCTGAGTTAGGAATAACAGGAACACTCAAGGTTGTTGCAGGTGCAGGAGACAATGCAGCAGCAGCTGTCGGAACAGGAACAGTTGGTGCAGGGGGATGCAATCTGTCACTTGGTACATCTGGAACACTCTTCATTTCAAATGATAAATTCTCAGTTGATGACAAAAATTCACTTCACTCATTTGCTCATGCAGATGGTGGCTTCCACTTAATGGGATGTATGCTTTCTGCAGCATCATGTAATAAGTGGTGGATGGATGAGATTCTGAGAGATAAAGACTATGCTGGTAACCAGGCAGGCATAGATAAGTTAGGAGAGAACAATGTATTCTTCCTTCCATATCTAATGGGTGAAAGATCACCTCATAATGATCCACTTGTAAGAGCTGGATTCCTGGGAATGAGCATGGATACAACAAGAGAGGACATGGTTCAGGCAGTACTTGAGGGTGTTGCATTTGGACTTAGAGATTCCCTTGAAGTTGCAAGAAGTCTTGGAATCAAGATTGAAGTTTCTAACATCTGCGGCGGTGGTGCAAAGAGCCCACTTTGGAGAAAGATAATCTCTAATGTTATGAACATTCGTCTTGAGATTCAGGAAAATGATGAAGGACCTGCGCTTGGTGGCGCAATCCTTGCGGCAGTTGGATGTGGCAGATATACAGATGTCATCTCAGCTGCTAAGAGTCTGGTTAAGGTTGTTGAGACTGTTGAGCCAGACGCTGAGCTGGTAGCTAAGTACGAGGAAAAGTACAACCAGTTCAAGAAACTCTATCCTACAGTTAAGGGACTGTATCAATAGAGTGGGGTTAAAAGTAGGAGGTTAAAAGAATGAAAGAGGTGTTTGGAAGAACTAAACAGGGTGATGTAGTAACTTCTTATACTATTACGAACAAAACTGGAATGTCAGCTACCATAATTGATTATGGAGCAACAGTTGTAAAGCTTCTTATTCCTGACAGACATGGAAGTCTAAGAGATATTCAGCTGGGTTATGACGATGTTCAGTCTTATGAAGAGGGCACAACATTTTTCGGAACTATCATTGGTAGAAACGCTAACAGAATCTGTGGGGGACAGGTTACAATAGATGGCGTTAAATACCAGATGGATCAGAATGATAATGAGAACAATCTTCATAGTGGATTAAACGGAATAGATAAGAAAATGTGGACAGTTTTGGCATTAAGCGATTCTTCAGTTTCATTCATCTGCAAATCAGATGATATGGAGCAGAAGCTTCCAGGAGATTTAACAATAACTGTCACATATAGTATTTCAGATGATAATGAATTTAAGATTGCATATGATGCGGTTCCAGAAAAGAAAACTATTATAAATCTGACAAGCCATATGTATTTTAATCTTGATGGTCATTATAAGGGAAGTATTGAAGATCATACAATTACTATTGATGCTGATTACTACAATACAGTTATTGATTCAAAGGCTATACCTACTGAGGATAAAGAGCCTGTTGCCGGAACAGTTTTCGATTTCAGAAAACCAAAGAAGGTTGGACAGGATATCAATAAATCAGATATTCAGCTTGAATATGTAGGTGGTTATGATCATAACTATGTGATAAAAGGTGGAACAGGTAACATCAGACATTTTGCTACTGTTTATTCAGAAGAAAGCGGAATATGCATGGACCTCTTCTCAGATCAGACAGGAACTCAGTTCTACTCAGGTAACTTTATAGGTGAGCAGAAGGGTAAGGGCAATTTTGATTATCACAACAGATCAGGACTTTGTCTTGAGCCTCAGTATATACCAAATGCTATGAACTTTATTCCTGAGGGAGATATTGATTGTCCAATATTTGATGCGAATGAACATTATCATTCGGAGAGTATTTACAAGTTTTCAATAAAATAGGGTGAGATTATATAAATTGTAAAAACAGTTGCTAGATTTAGGTCTTGCAACTGTTTTTTTGTACATATTTACCTTAAAAAGCAACAAATGTTAAAATTATCGCAATTTATGATAAGTAATTTTGTACAACATTTACTATAATGGTTTCAGTCAGTGGATACGAGGGTCCCTCGTGTCCAATGTGTGCACATAGTGAGGACGTTTTTTTCAAAGTATTAAGGAGGATTTCAAACATGAGAAAAATGAAACGTGTTGCTGCTGTAGCACTTAGTGCTTGTATGGTAGCATCAATGGTTACTGGATGTGGAAAGAGCGATTCAGGCTCTACAGAAGCTGCAGATGATTCAGCTACAACAGAGGCAGCAGATGCTTCTGGCAGCGATAGCAGCAGTGATGATTCCGCATCAGGTGGTGACGGCGAAGTTATTAATGTATGGTCATTCACAGACGAGGTTCCTAACATGATCGATAAGTTCAAGGAAACTCATCCAGATTTCAAGTATGACATCAATACAACAATTATCGCTACAACAGAAGGTGCTTATCAGCCAGCACTTGACCAGGCTCTTGCAGCTGGTGGCGCTGATGCTCCTGATATGTACTGTGCAGAGGCAGCTTTCGTTCTTAAGTAT
This sequence comes from uncultured Lachnospiraceae bacterium, assembly GCA_902774915.1. Lineage (GTDB taxonomy): Bacteria > Bacillota > Clostridia > Lachnospirales > Lachnospiraceae > Eubacterium_Q. Next base: position 12,677 of record CACYKH010000005.1, read on the forward strand.
ACACAGGGCGATATGTCTTCATACGCTTGCCCATATGATGATCTTGGTATCGATACACAGAACGAGATCGACGAGGCAAAGATTGCTCAGTATACAGTTGATATCGGAACAAATCCAGATGGTAAGGTTGTAGGTCTTGGTTACCAGGCAACAGGTGGTGCGTTCATTTACAGACGTTCAATTGCTAAGGATGCTTTTGGAACAGATGATCCAGCAGAGATCGCTGATATCATCGGTGCAGGTACACAGAACTGGGATAAGTTCTGGGATGCAGCTGAAACTCTTAAGGGTAAGGGTTATGGTATCGTTTCTGGTGATGGAGATATCTGGCACGCAGTTGAGAACAGCTCAGATCAGGGTTGGATAGTTGACGGAAAGCTCAACATCGATCCTAAGAGAGAAGAGTTCCTCGACATTTCTAAGAAGCTTAAAGACAATGATTATCATAATGATACACAGGATTGGCAGGATGCTTGGTTCGCTGATATGAGCGGAACAGGTGACAAGCAGATCTTTGGTTTCTTCGGACCAGCTTGGCTGATCAACTACACACTCGGTGATAACTGTGGTGGTACAAAAGTAGGCGAAGGCACATATGGTGACTGGGCAGTTTGTGCTCCTCCAGTTGGATTCTTCTGGGGTGGAACATGGGTACTGGCTAACAAGGATTCTGAGAAGAAGGAAGCTGTTGGACAGATTATCGATTGGATCACACTTAATTGTACAGAAGATGGTCTTCAGTATATGTGGGCTAACGGAACTATGAATGGTGATGGCGGAACAAAGGACGTTGTTGCATCTGAGACAGTTATGAATATGTCAGATGGTACACTTGATTTCCTCGGTGGCCAGAATATGTTCGAAGTATTTGGTGAGGCTAATAGCTATGCAAATGGTAAGAACCTTACACAGTACGATGAGACAATCAACCAGTATTGGAGAGATCAGGTTCGTCAGTATTCAAACGGCGAGAAGGATCGTGATACAGCAATCGCTGACTTCAAGCAGCAGGTAGCTGATAACCTTGCAGTAGAGGTTGAGTAATCAATAGTTTACAACAGTAAATTAGATTAAAGTATATGGGATGATGAACCCCAGGGTTCATCGTCCCATAATAATAAAAAGATTAGTTATGATTCTATTAATTTGGAGGTCAATATGAAAAAGAAGAAAACCGGCGAGGTAAGATATGCCAAATATGGTTATATTTTCAGTCTTCCTTTCGTAATTGCCTTCCTTATATTTCAACTATATCCTGTTTTATATACGGCCTTCATTGGTTTCACAAATCTGAAGGGCGTTGTCACTCCAGAAGTGCATATTTTGGATAATCCTTTTGAAAATTTCCAGCAAGTTTTAACAAGTGGATCTTTTAAAACAGCTCTTGGAAATACGTTTTTTATCTGGATATGTAACTTTATTCCACAGCTGGGATTAGCACTTTTGCTTACAGCTTGGTTCACGGATAGAAGATGGAAGATAAAGGGGCAAGGAATATATAAAGTTTTAATCTATATGCCGAACATTATTACAGCGGCAACTATAGCTATTCTTTTCAAGGCATTCTTTGATTATCCTACAAGCCCAGTAAATGATATTTTAGTAAGTGTTGGTATTCTGGAAAAGGCCAACAACTTCCTGATCAATAAGGGCGTAGCAAGAGGAATAGTTGCATTCATTCAGTTCTGGATGTGGTATGGATATACAATGCTGATACTCATTTCTGGAGTATTAGGTATTAACCCTGAAATATTCGATGCAGCCGAAGTTGATGGCGCAAGTCGTAGTCAGGTATTTTTCCAGATAACTCTTCCAAACATCAAGACTATCATGTTGTTCACACTCGTAACATCACTTATCGGTGGTCTTAACATGTTTGATATACCTAAGTTATTCTTACTTGGTGGACCTGATAATGCAACACTTACAACAAGTGTTTACATTTACAATCAGGCATTCAGTGGAAGTTATCTGTATAACAGAGCAGCTGCTGCAAGTATGATCATGTTTGTAATCATCATGTTCTTCTCATCAATCCTGTTCTTCTTACTTAGAGAAAAGGACGCTGATGGATACGGAACTGATTTCAAGAAAATTAAAAAACAACAGAAAGCAGCAAAAAAAGCGGCTAGAAAGGGAGGTGTAGCGTAATGGCAAGTACTCCAAAATCGATGTCATATGCTGACGTCCCAGTTAAAAACAGACCAAAGAGTTACGCAGGAGAGAAGACAGGTATTCATATTGTCTGTGTATTCTTAAGTCTCTTAAGTATATTACCTTTCTGGGTAATGATAGTGAACTCAACCAGATCAACACCTGAGATACAGCAGCATGCTTTATCTCTGATACCGTCAGTACATATGGTAAAGAATTTTCAAATTCTGACTGGTAAATCGTTCAATCCTCTTGTTGGTCTTATGAATTCCATGATTATATCTGTAGGTGTAACCCTCCTTACAGTTTACTTCTCATCACTTACTGCTTATGCGTTAGTAGCATATGATTGGAAGTTAAGAAATGCATTCTTCAAGTTCATTGTTGGTGTCATGATGATACCTGCACAGTGTACAATGATAGGTTTCTATCAGATGGTTTACAAGATCGGAATGACAAACCATCTTTCAATGCTGATACTTCCTGCAATTGCTGCTCCATCGACAGTATTCTTTATGAGACAGTATCTGTACCCTACATTATCAATGGATATCGTTCAAGCAGCTAGAATAGATGGTGCAGGAGAATTCCGTATATTCAATACGATCGTTCTTCCTATTATGAAACCAGCGTTAGCTACACAGGCTATCTTCTGTTTCGTTAGTAGTTGGAACAACCTGTTTACACCACTTGTACTGCTTACTGACAGCAAGAAATATACAATGCCTATCATGGTTTCTCTTCTTAGAGGAGATATTTATAAAACAGAGTACGGTTCAATTTACATGGGCTTAACTCTTACAGTTGTACCATTGATCATTGTATACTTATTACTTTCGAAATATATCATCGCTGGTGTCGCACTTGGCGGTGTTAAGAGTTAAAGATGCGACGATGTTTGGTCGCGGTTAGTGAAGGTTAAAGGAAAAGGCTACTCGTATAAACGAGTAGCCTTTTTCAATACATTGTTTTTTTATTAGCGATTAAATAGCATCGCCATCTGAATTTTCCTGAGTTGTTGATCTCAGTTTCTTATATTCACTAGGTGAATATGTTGTATATTTCTTGAAAGCACGGCAGAAGGATGGAAGAGTGTTGAAACCACTCTGGAATGCGATATCCGTAATTGGAGTATCTGTCATAAGAAGATCCTCTGCTATATGAATTCTTTTAAGCGTCAGATAATCATGGAAAGTATAGCCGGTCTGCAACTTAAATAGTCGTAGGAAATGATACTTTGAAAAACCAGTATATTCCGCAGCCATTTCAGTTGATATATCTTCAGCATAATTGATATCTACATACCTTAGGAGTGCATTTATACGGTTGATAGACTGAGACAGGTTAGTTGTCTCTGTACTTACCGCATTCTCCGCATGCTTTGCAATTTCAGTAAATACTTGATACATCTTTGCATAAACCTGTGATTCCCAGAAGTTTGCATTTGTAAAATAAACAGAGTTCATATCCATAAAAAGCTTATAAACCTTTTCGTAAATATCAGGACATGTCTGACTGTTACACAGGAATGTATCGAAGAGCATAGGCTCTATAGTTTTATAATCGTGGGAATTATAGAATTGATTCATCTCAATAAGATAGATGAATCGTACTCCATAATGATCGTTCACATACTCGTGCAGAGTGTGTGGAGGAATGATCAAAATATCTCCCTCTTGCAGGATGTGAGTGGTGTTGTTTGCGTGAATCTCATAAGTATTCTGAACGCAAATACAAACCTCAAAGGCTTCGTGCGAATGAAGAGCATAGCCTTCGGATTGGTTGTTATACCATATTCTGATGTGCGAGGTTGAATTGTAAGTTACCAACTCTTTACTATTTCTGACAATACGTCCGTTAAATTCGTCGTCCGGCTGTTGGTACTTTACGGGAACCTCTCGTGTTTCAAGATCAGCCATAAGTAAACCCCTTTAATTTATATTTCCCTATTCTCCTGTTGGTTCTGACTCAAGTTTCTCGTAGAAACCGAGCAGGAACATTGAGCATATATATGCAAAGATTGCAGTTAGTATCAGTCCCCACAGATACCATGTATATACTCTTACTTTTAGATTTATATAGTATAGCACAAATGGAAGTGCCCATATAAAAAACATTTTAAACCAGGTTCCTGGATAGGTAAATGCAAGCACCAGAGAATTGAAGATAATTCTTCCTGTTGTATTCTCATATCTTGCCAGTATAGGAAACTGGAGTGGGAAAGCAAGTGCAAATAGAAAGAAACCGGCTCCTACAAGGATAAACAGAACCTTTGATATCTGGTCATCGTGACCAAGTACATAGCCGTATTCAAAAACCATAATTGCAATATAAATCAGGTCTATCAGCCAGATGGCTATTCCCTGTTTCAAGTTTGCTTTCCAGGCTTTAAAGTATTCTTTGGTTATTGCGCCTTCTTCGTTTTTAACCATTTTGTTGGTGACAGTATATAGGGCAGTGAATGAAGCACCTATAGTTACAATTGGAAGGCATGTTACTGTAAAATATACATTCAGAACGAAGAGGTCACCCAGCTTGTTGAAAAGAAGCATAAAACGTTCAACTGCGGTCAGCTCTTTTTCCTGTTCTTCCTCTTCATCATCTATTTTATTCTTGATTTCTTCTTCTGACATTTTCTTTTTCCTTTTTTATCGTCAGGTTTTTTCGATTCGTATTTACTCAGATATTATACTTTAATGATTTGATTTTTTCAAATTGTTATAGCCTCATGTCTACACTTTCAGATAAGAGAATATGGTAAAAAAATAGGACAAATTTCTTAAATTGTCTTATTGCTTTAATGCGCTAAAATTAGTATAATATTGCACGTGTGGTTTTATGATATCAGAGATATATAAAAACCTGATAAAAGCAAGAAACAAAAAGGAGAAATGCAGTGATTGAAGATGCTATGAAAGCAGTAGAAGCTGCAGAAAAAAATGCGGCTGAAAAAGTACAGGCTGCAAAGGCAGAAGCTGATAAGATTAGGAAGAATTCCGAAGTTGAATCAGAACAGCTTATCAAAGATGCTGAGCTGAAAGCTAAGGAAGATGCAATGTCTAGGATGGATGCTTCTGAAACTGAAAGAGATGTTGCTGTTGAGAAGGCTAAGGAGTCTGCTCGAGTAAAGGCAGATGCGCTTAAACAGACAGCTGCTGGAAATGAAGAAGCAGCAATTGATGCAGTCATTAATAAACTTATATAAAAGATAATAATTCTTAGAAAGGCGGGATAAACTTGGCAATTGTTGAGATGCGAAAGCTCTCCATTTATTCTACGAAGAAACATCGTAAGAGTATACTTGAGTTTTTGCAGGATATTGAAGCCATGGAGATAGACGCCCTCGATTCAGGTGACATTCCATTTGAGAAGATGGATACAGCCGGAGAGAGAATAAGATTTCAGAAGATAGCAGATGAGTTTGATCATGTTATCGAGCTTCTCGGTCAGTATGATACAGAGAAGAGGAAAGCTCTTATTAATCTCGAGAATACTCTTATATCCAGAGATGAATATAAGGAGATAGAGAAGAATCGAAGGAAGTATTATTCTAAAGCGAAGGATGTGCTGGAACTTGAGAAGAAGATCTTTGAGAGTAAGGCTACCATCACTCGTAAAGAGAATAAAATTGCGACTCTGTCACCGTGGAGTAAACTTGATATTCCACTGAATAGTGAGAAAACAAAATGTACTCGTATCTTTATCGGAACATTCCCAGAGAGTCTCACAGAGGAACAGCTATATGCAATAGCAACCAAGGGACTTGAGGAACCAATTCCAGTAACTGCTGAGATACTTTATAACGAGAATCAGATAACGAATGTCTGCGTTATAGCTACTAACAGAGTTGCGGATCAGGTTGAGGAGAATATGAGAAGCTGTGGTTACAGCAAGCTTCCATTCTTGTCACACAGAGTTCCAATAAAGGCTATGGAGAAGAGGAAGAATGATATAGTCATCGAAGAGAAGGCTATAGCAGATGCAGAGGAACAGCTAGCTACATTTGTAGAGTACATTCCTAAGTTTAAGATAGCGGCTGATTATTTTAGAACAAGGTCTGAAAAGTACAGAGTACTTGGTACCATTCCTCAGTCTGATAATGTTTTCTTCATTCAAGGTTGGGTTGAAAAGAAACAGGCAGAAGGCATTGCAAAAACTTTGGAAGAAAAGTTTGATGCAGTGGTTGAGATAGAGCAGGATGATGAGAATGCTCCAATAAAGCTTAAGAATAATCATTTCTCTGAAAGCTCAGAGGGTGTACTTGAGTCTTATGGACTTCCAACTCATGGAAGAGTTGATCCAACATTTGTTATGTCTCTGTTCTATGTATTCTTCTTTGGAATGATGCTTTCGGATGCAGGATACGGAATAATCATGGCAATAGGATGTGCAGTAGTTCTGCTGAAATTCCCAAGAATGGCCAGCGGCACAAACAAGATGCTTCGACTGTTCTTCTGGTGCGGTATTTCTACTGCATTTTGGGGATTCATGTTTGGTGGTTTCTTCGGAGATGCCATAGACGTTGTGGCACATACATTCTTCGGAGTTCCGGAAACCACAGCAGTGCTGAAACCTTTATGGTTTGCACCACTTGATAATCCAATGAGACTTCTCATATGGTGTATGCTCTTTGGTATCATTCATCTTTATGCCGGACTTGGCATGAAGGGATATGAATATTTGAAGAACAAGGACATTGTTGGTTGTATCTCAGATGTTATAGCATGGTATCTGTTCCTAACAGGACTCATCTTCATGCTTCTTCCAACACAGATCTTTGCTTCAATAGCTCAGATGACATTTAACTTCCCAGGTTGGTTCAATACTCTGGCGAAGGTGATGACAATCGTAGGAATGGTTACAATCATTCTTATGTCTGGTAGAGCTAATAAGAACTGGGGACTTAGAATAGCCCTTGGTGCTTATGATATATATGGTGTTACAGGCTGGTTATCAGATGTGCTGTCTTATTCAAGACTTCTTGCTCTGGGACTTGCTACTGGAGTTATCGCAAGTGTTATTAACTCCATGGCAACAATGCAGGGAAACACACCACTCGGTGTGGTAATCTTCATTCTGGTATTTGTGCTTGGACATACACTAAATATAGCAATCAACCTTCTGGGTGCTTACGTACATACAAATCGTTTACAGTACGTCGAGTTCTTTGGAAAATTCTATGACGCGGGCGGTGAACCTTTCCGTCCATTTAAAACAAATAATAAGTATATCGAAATTAAGGAGGATTAATCTTATGTCATTCGGATTTACATTAGCACTTATAGGTGCTGCACTCGCAACAATACTTGCAGGTATAGGTTCTGCATGGGGAGTAGGAAAGGGTGGTCAGGCTGCTGCAGGCGTAGTAAGCGAGGACCCAGCTCAGTTCGCGAAGGTTCTTATCCTTCAGCTTCTTCCTGGTACACAGGGTATCTATGGACTGCTTGTTACATTCATTACACTTTCTAAGATTGGTCTTCTTGGTGGAAGCCCAGCAGACATCTCAACTCAGCAGGGTTGGTGTATACTTGCTGCTTGCCTTCCAATCGCATTAGTAGGTCTTATTTCTGCTTATCATCAGGGTAAAACATCTGTTGCTTCAATCGGTATCGTTGCTAAGAAGCCAGATCAGTTTGGTAAGGCTATGCTTTTCCCTGCAATGGTTGAGACATATGCAATCCTTGCACTTCTTGTTTCAATCCTTGCAATTTCAAATATTAATGTTTAATAAATAAAGGGAGAATAACATGGCGGGAATCGAAAAGATTACAAAAGAGATAGAGCAGAATGCTGAAAAAGAAGCAGCTGAGATCATTTCCGCTGCAGAAAAAGAAGCAGAGCGCACTATTAATAAAGCCAAAGAAGAGTGTGATGCTATCCTTGCCGCTTCTAGTGAAAAAACAAACAGAAAGCTGGCTGAGGAAGATAAGAAAACCCAGTCACAGTGCGAGCAGGCTGAAAAGCTTATTATGCTCGAAACTAAGCAGGGTGTTATTGAGGATATACTCCGCAAGGCTCAGGTTAAACTGATGCTTGCATCTAAAGAGGATTATTTTGCGACACTTCTTAAACTCCTTGAGAAACAGGTTCAGCCTGAGAAGGGTGAGATGATCCTTTGTGAGAAGGATCTCGGCAGACTTCCAGAAGATTTTGCTGCACAGGTAAATGCTATCGCAACAAAGAATGGTGGCATGATTGAACTCTCCAAGGATGTAAGAGATATTGAGGGCGGATTTGTTCTCAAGTATGGAAATATAGAAATCAATTCTTCTTTTGAAGCTTTATTTGAGGAAAATAAAGAGGAACTCGTTGATATTGTTAATGAGATACTTTGGCAGTAGAAAAGGAGACAGATATGAGAGATGCGGATTACATCTACGCTGTTGCTAGTATTCGTGCCAAAGAGAAATCTCTCCTGACAGATGCTGATGTTCAGTCCATGGTAGGAATGAAGAGTGAAGCAGAAGTGCTTACATTTCTTACTGAAAGGGGCTGGGGTGATGGATCTCAGGATGCTGATATGGAAACGGTTCTAGCGGCTGAAGAAGAGAATCAGATGAAGCTCTTAAAGGGGCTCGGTGTTGATTCTGAAATAATAGATGTACTATTTCTTCAGGAATTATATCACAATCTCAAAACAGCCATAAAAGAGGTATGTACTGCAGTTGATGACGGGATGGCATTTTATGATCATGAGAAGTATGGCAAGGATCAGATGCTTACTATCATCAAAGAAAAGCAGTTTGAAAAATTGCCTGAGCATATGCAGGATATTGCAAGGGAAGCTCTGGATCTCATGCTCACCACAAGAGATGGTCAGAGACTTGATATCATAATTGACAGAGCTTGTCTGGATGCAACTGAAAAGGCTGCAGCCACTACAAAGGACAGGTTCCTTGCAGAATATGCTGAGACAAAGGTAGTTATTGCGGATATCAAAATTGCCGTGAGAGCAGCGATTACGAAGAAACCTCTTGCACTAATTGAAGAGGCGCTGGCACCTAACAGAACATTTGATGTTAAGCGTCTGGCACATGCTGCTGCTACCAGCAAAGATGCTGTTTATGAGTTTTTTGAAAGAATAGGATATCGCGAAGTTGTTGAAGCGCTGAAGGAATCTTTCTCCAGCTTTGAGAAATGGTGCGATGATCATATAATGAGCAAACTTATGAGCCAGAAAACAAACATTCAGTCCAGTGGACCGATAGTTGCATTTTTCCTGGCTAAACAGAATGAGATAAGAACTGCACGTATCATTATGACTGCAAAGGCTAATGGATTCGGTGAAGATATTATCTCGGAAAGGGTAAGGAAAATGTATGGATGAGGAAAATAGAATCGCCGTACTAGGTGACTATGACAGTATCTATGGTTTTGCTTCCCTTGGTCTTAGTACATTTCCAGTGGATAACATTGAAGATGCTTCAAAAACTCTTCGTACACTGGCAACCAGCGGATATGGAATCATTTATATCACAGAAGAGCTTGCAGCGCAGGTTCCTAAAGTGATCGATAAATACAAAGAATCAATGACACCGGCTATCATTCAGATACCGGGCGTCAAGGGAAATACAGGCGACGGAATTAAAGCGGTTCGTCGTTCAGTAGAACAAGCTGTAGGTAGTGATATACTCTTCGGTGAGTAGGAAAGGAGATACACTCCATGGGAGTAGTAGGTAAGATAAAGAAAGTAGCCGGACCTCTGGTTATTGCTACAGGAATGCGCGACGCAGATATGTTCGACGTTGTTCGTGTTAGTAACGAGAGACTTATCGGTGAGATAATCGAGATGCACGGAGATGAGGCATCTATTCAGGTTTATGAGGAGACATCTGGTCTTGGACCTGGTGAGCCTGTTGAGTCAACAGATGTACCTCTTTCTGTAGAACTTGGACCTGGACTTATGGGTTCCATCTATGATGGTATTCAGAGACCTCTGACCAAGATCATGGAAGTAACAGGTGGAAACCTTCTCGAGAGAGGTGTTGAGGTTCCATCACTTGATAGAGAAAAGAAATGGGATTTTGTTGCGACTGCAAAGGTTGGCGATACAGTAGTTGCTGGAGATATCATCGGAACAGTTGAGGAGACTGAGGTTGTAACTCAGAAGATCATGGTTCCATATGGTGTTGAAGGAACTATCAAGTCAATTCAGAGCGGCTCCTTCACTGTAGAAGAGGTAGTTGCAGTTGTTGAGACAGCTAATGGACCTAAGGAACTGACAATGATGCAGAAATGGCCAGTTCGTAAGGGTCGTCCTTATAAAAAGAAGCTTCCACCACGTCAGCCACTTATCACTGGTCAGCGTGTAGTAGATACATTCTTCCCAATTGCTAAGGGTGGTGTTGCTGCTGTTCCTGGACCATTCGGTTCTGGTAAGACAGTTATCCAGCATCAGCTTGCTAAGTGGGCAGATGCCGAGATCGTTGTTTATATCGGTTGTGGAGAGCGTGGAAATGAGATGACAGACGTTCTGAACGAGTTCCCAGAACTTAAGGATCCTCGTACAGGTGAGTCACTCATGAAGAGAACAATCCTTATTGCGAATACATCAGATATGCCTGTTGCTGCCCGTGAGGCATCTATCTATACAGGTATTACTCTTGCAGAGTACTTTAGAGATATGGGTTATTCAGTAGCCCTTATGGCTGACTCTACATCACGTTGGGCTGAGGCGCTCCGTGAGATGTCAGGACGTCTTGAGGAAATGCCTGGTGAGGAAGGTTATCCTGCTTACCTTGCATCACGTCTGGCTCAGTTCTATGAGAGAGCTGGTCATGTAATCACTCTTGGTAGTGATGAGAGAGAGGGTGCTCTTTCAGCTATCGGTGCTGTTTCCCCTCCTGGTGGTGATATTTCAGAGCCTGTATCTCAGGCAACACTTCGTATCGTAAAGGTGTTCTGGTCACTGGATGCTCAGCTTGCATATCAGAGACACTTCCCAGCTATTAACTGGCTGAACAGCTACAGCCTTTACCTTGATGAGATGAAGGGCTGGTTTGATAAAAATGTTGATGAAGACTGGATGAAGATTCGTCAGGAACTTATGAGTCTGCTTCAGGAAGAGGCATCACTTAACGAAATCGTTAAGATGGTAGGTATGGATGCACTTTCGCCACAGGATAGACTTAAGATGGAAGCTGCTCGTAGTATTCGAGAGGACTTCCTGCACCAGAATTCATTTGATGAGATTGATACTTATACTTCAATGCAGAAACAATTCTATATGCAGAAGCTTGTTTGGGCATTCTATGAAGAGGGCGTTAAAGCTCTTAAGGAAGGTGCTAATATTAACGAGATGGCTGATCTTGCAGTAAGAGAAGCAATTGGTCGTTATAAGTACACACCAGAAGATCAGATAGAAGAGAAGTATAATCAGATACATGATTTTCTCGTTCGTGAGATGTCAGGACTTATCGGAAAGGAGGAAGACTAATGCCTAAAGAGTATCGTACTATACAGGAAGTTGCCGGCCCACTTATGCTGGTAAAGAATGTAGAAGATGTTAAGTATGATGAGCTGGGTGAGATAGAGCTTGCTAATGGCGAAAAGCGTCGTTGTAAGGTTCTTGAGATAGATGGCAGCAATGCATTAGTTCAGCTTTTCGATAATGCTACAGGTATCAACCTGGAGAGTAGTAAAGTAAGATTCCTTGGCCGTTCACTGGAGCTTGGTGTTTCAGGTGACATGCTTGGTCGTGTATTTGACGGTCTTGGACGTACTATAGATGGTGGTCCGGAAATTCTTCCAGATGCCCGCATGGATATCAATGGTCTTCCAATGAATCCTGCTGCAAGAGCATATCCATCAGAGTTCATCGAGACAGGTGTTTCTGCTATCGATGGTCTTAATACTCTGGTTCGTGGACAGAAGCTTCCTATTTTCTCAGCTTCTGGTCTTCCACATGCTCAGCTGGCTGCACAGATTGCACGTCAGGCAAAGGTTAAGGGTAAGGATGAGGACTTCGCCGTTGTATTTGCCGCTATGGGTATTACATTCGAGGAAGCTAACTTCTTCGAAGAGTCATTCCGTGAGAGCGGTGCTATCGACAGAACAGTTCTGTTTATAAACCTTGCTAATGACCCTGCTGTTGAACGTATTTCTACACCACGTATGGCACTTACTGCAGCAGAGTATCTGGCATTCGAAAAAGGTATGCATGTACTTGTTATCATGACAGATATTACAAACTATGCAGATGCACTCCGTGAGATTTCAGCAGCTCGTAAAGAGGTACCAGGACGTAGAGGTTATCCTGGATATATGTACACTGACCTTGCTACTATGTATGAGAGAGCAGGTCGTCAGCGTGGTAAGAACGGATCTATCACAATGATCCCAATCCTTACTATGCCAGAGGATGATAAGACACATCCTATTCCTGACCTTACAGGATACATCACAGAGGGACAGATTATCCTTTCCCGTGAACTTTACAGAAAGGGTATCACACCACCTATCGATGTTCTTCCTTCACTGTCTCGTCTTAAAGATAAGGGTATTGGTGAAGGCAAGACAAGAGCTGACCATGCAGCTACAATGAACCAGCTGTTCTCAGCTTATGCTCGTGGTAAAGAAGCTAAGGAACTGATGGTTATCCTCGGTGAGGCGGCTCTTACAGATATTGACCTTCTGTATGCTAAGTTTGCAGAAGAGTTTGAAAAGAAGTATGTATCTCAGGGTTATCAGGCTGATAGAGATATTCAGGAAACACTTGATATTGGTTGGGAGTTATTACACATCCTACCACGTTCAGAACTGAAACGTATAAATGATAAATTACTTGATCAGTATTACCCTAAGAACTAAAGTGGAGATGTAATATGGCAACACAAACAGTCATTCCTACAAGAATGGAGCTCACAAGGCTCAAGAAAAAACTGAATACTGCCGTAAAAGGACACAGACTTCTTAAGGATAAAAGAGATGAGCTGATGCGCGAATTCCTGGACCTTGTAAAGGTTAATATGGAACTTCGTGAGAAGGTTGAGAAGGGCATTGATGCAGCTAATAAGAACTTCGTTCTTGCTAAGGCAGGAATGTCTGAACAGACACTTCGTACAGCGCTTATGGCTCCTAAGCAGGAGGTTTCACTTGTTCAGGATAAGAAGAATGTAATGAGTGTTGATATTCCTGTATTCGACTTCAAGACCAGAACAGCTGATGAAAATGACATCTACTCTTATGGTTTTGCATTTACTTCTGGAGATCTGGATGGAGCGGTAAGTTCCCTATCAGATGTATTCCCAGATATGCTGAAGCTAGCGGAGGTTGAAAAGTCCTGTCAGCTTATGGCAGCAGAGATTGAAAAGACACGTAGACGTGTTAATGCCCTTGAGCATGTAATCATTCCTGAGACTCAGGAAAGCATTAAGTACATCACTATGAAGCTTGATGAAAACGAGAGAAGTACTCAGGTCAGACTTATGAAAGTTAAGTCAATGATGCTTGAAGAGGCACATCATTATTCAGAGAAAGAATAGGTAAAATGAGTTGGTGAAAATATGTCACCAACTCATTTTTTTTGTTGATACAAAATGTCATCCGAGTTATAATATATGCAGTGATATGTGTTTCTAATAATATGGTTTTTACTAACGGGGGTAAGTATTGTGGCAGCACTTATAAAATGTCCAAAATGTGGTTCAACAAGACTCGAACCAGTTAAACAAGCAGGAGGACTTGCAGGTAGAATGGGAGTTATGGTCTATCTGTGTCAGAACTGCGGAAAAGAGTCTAAAATTAAATCAAAGAAGTAACTATTAATGAGCCAACAGTGGTAACTCAACTGTTGGCTCGATTTGGAAAAAGGAGAATATTTATGGCGTGTTTTATTGTTCCAGCAGCAGAGGCTGTAGTAACAAAGGTAGTTGAGAAGGTTGCGGAGAAAAATGAAAAAACTCAGGAAGGAAGCGAGAAGTTTCATGTTCCATTTAGCAGAAAACTCAGATGGCTTAGTAACATGCTTCTTGGTGGTTCTTTCCTTTTGTTATTTGAACATATATGGCATGGAGAAGTTCAGCCATTCTTCCCATTCCTTACTGCAATGTCTGATGCAGAGGCAACTCATGAAATGCTGCATGAGATGGCTACTGTAGGTGTAACTATGGCAGTATTCATTACTCTTGTATGGGGCGTAATCTGTGTAGTTACAAGTGTACTTGAGAAGAAAGCAAATGCTGAGGTTGCAGCAGAACAATAAATTTAGAATGGTGGGGTATTTGAAATGACATTACTTATAACAATATTCGCAGCAGTTTTTGTAACTGTTAAATGGTACAACCGCAAGGATGATTCAATGCAGCTGGGAATTCTTATGTTTATGTTCTGGGGCGCATCTCTTATGTGGATGATAGATGCTGTTTTTGAGTATATTGAGCTTCGCGCTGAATTTTTCAATCAGGCTCCTCAGGATATGCTGAATGATGCATTTCTCGGTATTGCAGTTATAGCTCTTGCACTTATTGTATGGGTTATCAGACTTCTTATAACTGATCCAAAGGGAACAGTGAGAGCGTCACTTAAGAAACAATCTGAATAATGATAAATAATAAGTTAGAAATATTAAAACAGAATATTAGTGATTTAGGTAAGGTTGCAGTTGCATTTTCAGGAGGTGTGGATTCCACATTTCTTTTAAGAGTTTCACATGATGTGCTGGGGGAAAATGTAATTGCAATCAGTTCATATTCGGGACTTTTTCCTAAAAGAGAAGGAGACTTCTGTAAGGAGTTTTGCGAGAAAGAAGGGATTGAACATATTGCTTTGGAATATGATGCAATGTCCAATCCTGCATTTACTTCTAATCCTAAAGAAAGATGTTACGTATGCAAGACAAATCTTATGTCAACCATGAAGGCGAAGGCTTTAGAACTAGGATGTGACGTTCTTATAGAAGGATCAAATGCGGATGATATTCAGGATTATCGTCCGGGAATGAAAGCTCTGGGTGAGCTTGGAATAAGTAGTCCACTTAAGGAAGCAGGACTTACAAAGTCAGAGATTAGAACTCTTTCCAAAGAGATGGGTCTTCCTACCTGGGATATGCCGTCCTTTGCCTGCCTTGCAACTCGTTTTGTATACGGCGAAAGCATTACAGAAGAGAAGCTAAGAATGGTTGAGGATGCAGAGCAGTATTTATATGATCAGGGATTCCGCCAGTTTAGGGTGAGAATACACGAGAGTGGAGTTGGAGAGGCAGTTAGTTTTCTTGCCAGAGTGGAAGTTGCCGAAGAGGATCTTCCTAAACTTTTTGAAAAAAGAGCAGAAATACATTCGGAGTTATGTAAACTAGGCTTTTCGTATGTTGCTATGGATATGAAGGGCTATAGAACTGGTTCGATGAATGTAAATATTTAATTTGGTTGTTAAGAGGTATTTAAGCAACTATGGGAAAGAAATTATATATTGAATGTAATACAGGTATCAGTGGGGATATGACAGTTGCATCACTTCTGGACCTGGGAGCAGATAAAGAAAAATTAATAGCTGTTCTGGATAGTCTGAAACAGAAGGTTGGTGGCTTTGATGTGAAGATATCTTCTGTTGATGTATCTGCTATCAAGGCATGTGATTTTGATGTTGTATTGGATGAGGATAATCATGATCATGATATGGATTATCTTTACGGACATACGCACGGTGAAGAATACAGTCACGAACATACACACGCTGAAGAACATAGTCACGAACATCACCATCATCATCACGATGATGAGCATGATCACCACCATGAGCATTCTCACGACCATCACCATGAGCATGGTCATGTTCATAGATCACTTAGTGATGTTGTTGAAATTATTAATTCGGCAGAGATGACAGATTCAGCACGAGAACTTGCAATAAAGATTTTCACTATTGTTGCCGAGGCTGAGGCTGCAGTTCACGGAAGAAGTATTGACGAAGTGCACTTCCATGAAGTAGGAGCAATAGATTCGATAGTGGATATTATTGCTGCGGCAGTTTGCTATGACGATATAGTTTCAAAGAATGAAATAGATGAAACAATAATCACAAAGCTGGTGGATGGAACTGGTACAGTAAGATGTCAGCATGGAGTTCTGCCTATCCCTGTTCCAGCAGTTCTAAAGATAGCAGAGCAGACAGGTGTTCCTCTTTCTATTGCAAATAGAATGGGAGAGTATGTAACACCTACGGGAGCGGCATTTGCAGCAGCTGTTATGACAAAGAAAAATCTGCCAGATAGTTTTACTATAGCAAAAACAGGACTTGGTGCTGGAAAGAGAAAGCATGAGGTGCCAGGAATTGTCAGATCTATGATAATAGAATGATTATTGTATTATGTAAACCAATAGGTTTATGAGGTTTATATGAATTACGAAGAAGTAAAAAATAGTAACAATATTGGTTACGCAAAACTGGATACAGACAGAAAAAGCAGGACAGGATTTCCTGAGGTCATTTTCTGTGAAGGAAAGCCTGATGAGTATCTTCTTAATATATATAAAACACTTCTAGAAAAGGATGGAAGGGTTTTTGGTACAAGAGCTTCAGAGGAACAGTATGAGCTTATCAAGGCTGAGATTCCCGAGGTTCAGTACGACAAGGTGTCAAGGATACTTAAAGTTATGTCAACCAATTCTTCTGGTGGTTCTGAGAATGATGTAAATGATAAACCGCAGAAGAATACATTTATCGCTGTATGTTCTGGTGGAACCGCAGATATTCCTGTGGCTGAAGAAGCAGCTCAGACAGCAGAGTATTTTGGTACTAAGGTTGAAAGAATTTATGATGTTGGTGTGAGCGGGATTCATCGTATTCTCTCACAGCAGGAGAAACTGCGTGAAGCCAGCTGTGTTATTGCAGTTGCTGGTATGGAAGGTGCTCTTGCAAGTGTGGTAGGAGGACTCGTTTCGAATCCTGTTATTGCAGTTCCTACCTCCGTTGGATATGGGGCAAGTTTTGGAGGTATGTCTGCGCTTCTTACAATGATAAATTCCTGTGCAAATGGTATTACCGTTGTAAATATAGATAATGGTTATGGGGCCGGATATGTTGCTACACAGATAGACCGTCTGGCACGAAAATAAAAGTGAACAAAGAATCTTAAAATAACAAACTGGAGGGTTACTTATGGAGAGATTGTATTTAAATAATGAGTGGAAGTTTATGGAAGTTTTTTCAGAGGAAATGACTCAGCCTGCATTTGATGATAAAAAAATGCAGGATGTTCGTATTCCTCATACGGTGAAAGAACTTCCTTTTCATTATTGTGATGAAAATGATTATCAGATGGTGAGCGGTTACAGGAGAATCATCAAGGCTCCTAAGAAATGGAGTGGCAAGTCTTTGCTTCTTACATTTGAGGGTATTGCTCATGATGCAGTTGTATTTATTAATGGGGCTAAGGTTGCAGAGCATCATACAGGTTATACTGCATTCACAGTTGATATTGCAGATTACATTAAGCTTGGTGAAGACAATGTAATCGCAGTAAGATGTGACAGCCGTGAATCACTTAATGTGCCACCATTTGGTTTTGTTATCGACTATATGACTTATGGTGGAATTTATAGAGATGTTTATCTGGATGTAAAAGAGAAGAATTACATCAAGGATGTTTTCGTTACAACGAAGCTGGCTGAGAAGTATGAGGACGAGGGAAAGCTTAAGGTTAAGTCTTCTCAGACTCTTTCTCAGATTGAGCTGAGCGAGGCTGGTAGTGGCCTTGTTATTAAGCAGTCAATCCGTAAGAAGGGAGAAGATGATTTTAGAGAGATTATTTTCCATGAGATTGGTGAGACAGAGAAGATAATTTATGACCTCCCAGCAATGACTGGTGAGGTGGAGCTCTGGGATATTGAGAATCCTGCTCTTTATGAGATTAAGACAGAGCTTATAAAGAAGGCTGATCCTGCGAAGAAGACTACAAAGGATAAAGTGCTGGATGAGAAGATTATTAGAATCGGTTTCCGTCGTGCACAGTTTAAGGTCAGTGGATTTTTCCTTAATGGACGTAAGCTTAAGATCAGAGGTCTTAACCGTCATCAAAGTTTCCCTTATGTTGGTTATGCTATGCCTCGTTCAATGCAGGAGAATGATGCAAGGATACTTAAGGAGGAGCTTGGACTTAATGCAGTCCGTACTTCTCATTATCCACAGTCACAGTACTTTATTGATAAGTGTGACGAGATAGGTCTTCTCGTATTTACAGAGTTTCCTGGCTGGCAGCATATCGGAAATGCTGAGTGGAAGGATCAGGCTGTAACGAATGTAAGAGAGATGGTTACACAGTACAGAAATCATCCATCCATAATTCTCTGGGGCGTTCGTATAAATGAGTCAGTTGATGATGATGAGTTCTACACAAGAACTAATGAGGTCTGCAGAGAGCTGGACCCAAGCCGTCAGACTGGTGGAGTTCGCTGCTACAAGAAGGGCAGCATGCTGGAGGATGTTTATACATATAATGACTTCTCACATACAGGAAATAATAAGGGTGTTGAGAAGAAAGCGGATATTACATCCAATAATGACAAGCCTTATCTTGTAAGTGAATATAATGGACATATGTATCCTACAAAGGCATTTGACTGGGAAGAGCATAGGATGGAGCACATGCTTCGTCATGCAAATGTAATCGATGAGGTTGCAAATCAGTCAGACATTGCAGGCTCCTTTGGATGGTGCATGTTTGATTACAATACACATAAAGATTTTGGTAGTGGAGATCGCATTTGCTATCACGGTGTTATGGATATGTTCCGAAATCCTAAGCTGGCTGCGGCTGTTTACAGCATTCAGCAGGAGAAAACTCCGGTATTGAAGATCAGTTCCAGTATGGATATTGGTGAGCACCCTGGCAGCAACCGTGGAGAGGTCTTTATTCTGACAAATGCTGACAGCGTGAAGATGTATAAGAATGGGCGCTTTATCAAGGAGTATACACAGGCTGATTCATCTTATCAGAATTTACTGCATGGTCCTATCAAGGTAACGGATTATATTGGCGATGCCATTGTTGAGGGTGAGCCAAATATGTCTGCTAAGCAGGCTGAGGACCTGAAGTCACTCCTTAATGAAGTGGCAAGGGTTGGACTTTATGGTATGTCCAAAATGCAGATGGCTAAGGCTGGATATGTCAGCGTAAAATATAGAATTTCAATGACAGATGCAGTTGCTTACTTTAATAAATATGTAGGTGACTGGGGAAGCGAATCCACAACCTATAAGTTTGAAGCTTATAAGGATGGAGAGATTGTTAAGGAGGTTGTTCTTACTCCTATGACAAAACGTGAGCTTCATGTGGATGTAGATCATACAGATCTGCACGAGGACACTTCTTATGATGTGGCAGCAATCCGTCTTGAGGATAGAGATGAGAATGGAAATGTACTTCCATTTGCAAATGATCCGGTTTGCTTCGCAGTTGAGGGACCGATTGAAATTATCGGACCATCAATTGTCAGCCTTCAGGGCGGTATGGGTGGAACCTATGTTAAGACCACTGGAAAGACTGGAAATGCAAAGCTTACAATAACCACACAGAATGGTGAAGTTAAGACGGTAGATTTTACAATTAAATAAAGCTTTTTTGGGGGACGTGAAGAGTACATTTTAAAGGAGAAGAGATATGAAATTAGGTTTAAAAGAAAAGATTTCCTTCGGGTTGGGCGCCGTTGGAAAAGACTTGGTTTACATGCTATCAGCCAGTTATGTTTTGTATTACTTCCAGGATGTTTTAGGGGTAAGCGCAATCGCTATGGGTGTTATCCTTTTAGCGGCAAGAGTTTTTGATGCATTTAACGATCCTATCATGGGTATTATAGTTGCTAAGACAAAAACCCGTTGGGGTAAGTTCAGACCTTGGCTTATGATAGGTACAGTGACAAATGCAGTCATTTTGTTTCTTATGTTTGCAGCGCCACCTTCATTAGACGGAGGCGGACTTGTTGCTTACGCAGCTTGTACATATATCCTCTGGGGCGTTACATATACTATGATGGATATTCCTTATTGGTCAATGATTCCTGCATTTACAGAGTCAGGTAAGGAAAGAGAAAACCTTTCTACGCTTGGACGTTCCTGCGCAGGTGTTGGTGGAGCGCTCATCACAATCTTCACAGTTATGATTGTATCTGCTATTGGTAAAGCTATAGCTGGTGCAGATGCTACAGCTAAGGAAATAGAGATAGCAGGTTTTAAATGGTTTGCACTTATAATAGCTGTGATCTTCATAGTATTTATCACTATATGCTGTGTAAATATTAAGGAGAAGGCAACTGTAGATATGGAGTCACCATCCATAGGACAGATGTTTAAGGCTCTTTTCAGCAATGATCAGGCTATGACGATTGTTATAACAATCGTTATTATAAACATGTCAATCTATATTACTTCAAACCTTCTGATTTACTTCTTCAAGTATGATTTTGGTGGCGAAGGCTGGAAGGGAAGCTATACATTATTTAACACATTTGGTGGAGCGGTGCAGATACTTTCCATGATGGTGCTTTATCCACTGCTTCGAAAATTTGTAAGTAATGTCAAAGTTTTCTATATATGTGTTGCCAGTGCGGTTATAGGTTATGTTCTGCTTTTTGTTATAGCATTCTTCAACCTTATGAATATATTTGTTCTGTTTGTACCAGGATTCTTTATCTTTGCGGCAAACGGAGTTTTAAACGTACTTACAACTGTTTTCCTTGCTAACACAGTAGACTATGGTGACCTGAAGAATGGTAGAAGAGATGAGTCTGTTATTTTCTCTATGCAGACCTTTGTAGTTAAGCTGGGTTCTGGAATTTCAGCTCTTGTTGCTTCTATATGCCTGCAGCTTAACAACCTTAAGTCTGATTCTGAAGATGCAAAGGAAGCTTACGATTTTGCAAAGGATGTAGCCCTCAGCTCTAAGATGGGACTTAGAATGACTATGACTATTGTTCCGATAATCGGATTCATCATAGCAATCATCTGCTTCAAGAAAAAGTTTATTCTAACAGACGAGAAGATGGAGGAAATCACCTCCGAACTCAAATCCCGAGTAGACGAAGCAGAATAATAAAAATGGAGAGTAAATATGATAATAGATGGAAAAAACTATTACATATTAAATACAAATAATACTTCATATATCATCAGGATTATGGAGTCAGGGCATGTGGAGCATCTTTATTACGGGAAGAAAATCCGTGTTGTAGACAGTCTGGACGGGCTGGTAGAGCAGCAGGAATTTATTCCAGGTAATAATAATGCTTACAGTGCTGACTATCCTCAGATGACATTAAATAATAAATGTCTTGAGGCGTCTTTTGAGGGTAAGGGTGATAACCGTGAAGCATTTGCTGTTATAGAAAATGCAGACGGAAGCCGTACCTCTGATTTTGTATTTGAATCAGCCGAGATCAATAACGGGAAGTGGAAGCTTAAAACACTTCCTTGTTCCTATGGAAAGGCTGAGGACAGCGACAAGATGCCTGATGATAAAAGTCATCTTCAGATTGTTCTCTATGATAGGTTTAATAATCTCAGACTCTTTATGGACTATTATGTTTTTGAGAAGGAAGATGTAATAGCCAGAACTTCAAAGCTGGTTAATTATGGTGACAGTTCAGTTACTATAAGAAAGCTCATGTCTGCCCAGTTGGATATGCATGATAGCGGATATATTATGTCAACCTTTAATGGCGCCTGGGCAAGGGAGATGAGCAGGAAGGATATTCCACTTTTAGCTGGAAAGCATATTAACAGTAGTTATACTGGAACCTCCTCCAGTAATTCCAATCCTTTCTTTATGATCTCATCACCATCTACCACAGAAGAAGCTGGGGATGCATATGGCTTTAACCTCATATATAGTGGTAATCACGCTGAGATAGCAGAGGTAAATGAATTCGGGAAAACAAGAATTCAGTGGGGGATTAATCCAAGAGGATTTAGCTGGCTGCTAAAAAGTGGAGAAGACTTTGAAGCTCCAGAGGCTATAATGACTTACTCTGATAAGGGCTTTAGTGGAATGAGTAGTGGTTTACATAATTTTGTACTAAACCACGTAGTAAGAGAAAAGTGGTCAAGGCATGAAAGACCAATACTTCTCAACAGCTGGGAGGCTGCCTACTTCGATATAAATGAAAAGAAGCTCCTTAAACTGGCGAAAGCTGGCAAGGAAGTCGGGATAGAACTTTTTGTTATGGATGATGGCTGGTTTGGAGAGAGGAATGATGATACCAGTTCACTTGGAGACTGGACTCCAAACAAGAAGAAGCTTCCTAATGGCATTAAGGGTATAGCAGATAAGATTAATAAACTTGGAATGCAATTTGGCATCTGGGTTGAACCTGAGATGGTGAGTGTTAATTCCAACCTTTATAGAAAGCATCCTGACTGGGCTCTTCAGATTCCAGACAGACCTCATAGCGAAGGTCGTAATCAGCGTATGCTTGACCTGGGTAGAAAGGATGTTCAGGATTATATTATAAAGTCTATGTCAGATGTATTCGGTTCGGGAAATATTTCCTATGTTAAGTGGGATATGAACCGAACACTTACTGATGTTTTTTCAAGCTATATTGCAAATGAGGATGATGGAGAAAAGAGACTTCAATCGGAAACAGCTCATAGATATATGATAGGTCTTTATCGTTGTATGAATGAGCTTACACAGAAGTTCCCAGATATTCTTTTTGAGGGATGCGCAGCTGGAGGTAACAGGTTTGATCTTGGTATCCTCAGATACTTCCCTCAGATATGGGGTAGTGATGATACAGATGCTCTTGTCAGGGCTGAGATTCAGACTGGCTACAGCTACGGATATCCTCAGAGCTGCTGGGGTTCCCATGTATCTGGCGTTCCAAATCATCAGACACTCCGTGTAACTCCGCTGGAATCCAGATTTGCAGTTGCTGCATTTGGAAGTCTGGGATATGAGATTAATCTATGTGATACAAGTAAAGAAGATCTGCAGCAGATAAAGGAGCAGATTGAGATATATAAAAAATTCCGAAGCGTTTTCCAGTTTGGAAAAGTTTACAGAGGAAGAACTTTTATAGGAAATGTTTCCTCACGAATGTTTGAAACGGGAAGCGTTTTGACATCTCAGAATAATAATATTACTGAGTGGACGGTTGTATCTCCTGACAGATCAAAAGCAGTAGGAATGATAATTCAGAAGCTGGTGGTTCCAAATATGGCTTACCAGTATTATCGTGGAGCGGGACTGGATCCAGATAAGTATTATCATTTTTATAATAGAGAAATAAAAGTAAATATCAAACAATTTGGTGATCTGGTTAACCTGGTTTCACCAGTTCATATTAAACCAGGCTCACTTACCCAGGATATTATTTCAAAGCATTATAAGCTGGATGGAGATAAACTTGAGTATAAAATGTTTGGAAGTGCTATAATGAATGCTGGCGTTAAGCTCCCGCAGGCTTATGCAGGAACAGGTTTTAATGATAAGACCAGAGTCTTTTCTGATTATAGCGCCCGTGTTTACTACATGGAGGAAGAGGTACTATAAATGAATTATGATGTGCTCATCGTAGATGATGAGAAAGAACTTGCTCAGTCGACTTCAGAATATTTCAATATGTTTGATATACCATCCAAGGCTGTTTTTACAGCAGTGGATGCTTTGGAATTCTTTCAGGAAAACTCTGCAAAGCTGATTCTTCTGGATATAAATCTAGGTGAGCCAGGGACTATGTCTGGTTTTGATCTATGCAAACGTTTTAGGGAAACCATGGATGTTCCGATTCTTTTTATCAGTGCGCGCTCCAGTGATGATGACATGGTAATTGCACTTAATATTGGTGGTGATGATTACATTACAAAACCTTATTCGTTAAATGTACTCCATGCCAAGGTTAAGGCTGTGCTTAAGAGATATGAAGGAACAAAGAAAACACCAGAGCAGGTAAGTGCTTCTTTTGGTAATGTTGAGATTGATTTTGATGCGGGGCTTGTAAAAAAAGATGGTGAGATGGTAACTCTTACTGCAATGGAATATAAGCTCCTTGTATATCTTGTTACAAATAAGAATAGAGTTATTCCAAAGAATGAAATATTCGATAATGTTTGGGAGGACAGCTTTGTTTCTGAGGGAACGCTTAATGTTCATATGCGTCACCTAAGGGAAAAACTTGAAGAGAATCCTAATAGCCCAACTTACCTAAAGACAGTAAGGGGAATGGGAATAATGTTTAAGGAATAATCATGAAACGCTTTTTTATTATTTTACTTACAATATCTATAATAGTTCTAATTATTCCAGTTTTCCTGATGAAACGTCAGACCATAGATGTGCAGGAACTGGATGTGGTAGAAGTTAACGAGCTGCTTTTTGAGATAGAGAAGAACTGGGACAGTACTAGTAAATCTTATCCAGAATGCAGCTTTGGTTATGCTATCCTGAACGAAGATGAAGAATTGATTTACAGTCGTCGTGGCGAACATCAGGCCAGTTCAATAGTTTCTGCAACTAAGGAAAGAGATGTAATGCGCGATATCATAGTTGATGATCAAAAAGTTGGTACACTTATCATCTATAATTACATCAATGATATTGAATATATGGTAGGCCAGAAAATGTTAAAGAATTATTTTGTAGCTGCAGGCTTTGTTCTGGTCTTGATCCTCGCTACATTCATCTGGATATGGGTAAGAGTTGTAATGCCATTTGATAAGATGAAAGATTTTGCTACAGCAGTTTCATCTGGAGATCTTGACAGGCCACTTGAAATGGATAAGGTAAATGTATTCGGAGCTTTTACAGAAAGCTTCGATATAATGCGTGAGGAACTTTCTATTTCACGTCAGAGGGAATATGAAGCAAATGTCAGTAAGCGTGAACTTGTTGCCCAGCTTTCCCATGATATAAAAACTCCGGTTGCATCTATTAAAGCTATGTCCGAAATTTTGGAAGTGAAATCGGAACAGGCAAGTGATGAATTTACAAATGAAAAGGTAAAGGCTATTGGCCAAAAGGCAGATCAGATAGACCATCTGGTATCAAATCTTTTCTCAGCTACATTGAAAGAATTAGAGCATCTTGAGGTGAACACTTCTGAAATGCCAAGCACGACGTTGGTTGACATAATTCGAGATGCTGATTTCGAAGATAAGATTAAAAAAATAGATATTCCAGAGTGCATTATCTATATGGATAACATTAGAGCAGGTCAGGTTATTACGAATATTATTTATAATTCATATAAATATGCAGGTACAGAAATAGAGGTGAATGCATTTACCTCCGAGGACTATCTTAATATCAGCTTTACCGATAAGGGTGGTGGAGTTGATGAGGCTGAGCTTCCTCACATTATGGAGAAGTTTTACCGTGGTAAGAATTCTGAAGGAAAAGAGGGAAGTGGTCTCGGCCTTAATATAGCAAAGAACCTGATGCATGATATGAGGGGAACCATTGATTGTAAGAATGTTGATGGTGGGTTTTCTGTGATCTTAGGTTTTGCTATTAGTTAATATATGCATAATACAAATTAATATAAGCTTAATGTTCCGATAAAGCACCTTAATATTCCATCCTTTAATATACAGTTAAAAGTTCATTAAAGGAGAAATATTATGAAACGTATCGGAACATTTTTACTTTCAACACTTTTTATAGCTGGAGCAATTCTTGGCGGAGTTAATCAGTCAGGAAATGGCATGGGAAATGTTTATGCAACTAGTTCAGATGCAAACAAGCAGACAATGTACTATGCAACTCCAAGACTTCAGGTTACTGGCAGAGATATTAAAGGGGACACAGTCAAGGCTGGTGAAGAATTTGAGATGGTTATCCATCTTAAGAATGAATCTAACAGCACTAAGATACGCAACGTAAGTATGAAGCTTTCAAGTGAGGAGAATCAGATAGTTACATCTTCAGGTTCAGATTCAATTTATATCGAGACAATCGATAAGGAAGAGGAGACAGACGTAACAGTTAAGATGATATCTAAGGCTGATCTTGAACAGAAGAATTACTCAGTTAATCTTAGTTACACTTATGAAGATAACAATAAGAATACATTTGAAGATACAGCAAGTCTTTCAGTTCCTGTTGTTCAGGAATCTGGTCTGTCACTTACAGAGAAGAAACTTTCAAAGACAGAGGTTATGGTGGATGGTAAGACAAGTCTTACATTCAAGGTAAATAACCTGGGACTTGATAAGCTGAGAAATGTAACTGTAGATTTAAGCGGTGATACCATTCAGGATATATCTTACTTCGTAGGTTCAGTTGAAGTAGGTGAGAGTGGAGCGGTTGATATCAACCTTACACCTGACAAGGTTGGAGAAAGTCCTATAAAGATCAATGTTACTTATGAAGATACACTTGGCAATCAGTCTACTTATGAGGATGAGCTGAGTCTTGTGGTTAAAGAGGCTGCTAGCGAAGATGCCGCCAGCGCTGAAGCTGAGGAGTCATCTATTAGCCCTGTTATGATCATAGTTATAATTGCAGTTATAGTAGTAATTATTATAATTGCAAATGTGATCAAGAAAAAGAAACAGCAAAAGTATGAGTAAACTATTCATAGAATAAATTTTACATAGGAAAGAATAATGGAAAACAAGAAAGCAATTATTAAAACAGATAAGCTGTGTAAATCCTTTTCAGTTGGTGGAGTACAGCATCATATCATCAAGAATATGGATCTTGAGATATACGAAGGAGACTTTACCGTAATAATGGGTTCATCCGGTGCAGGTAAGTCAACCCTTCTGTATGCTCTGTCTGGAATGGATAAGGCAAATCTTGGCAAGATTACATTTTGCGAAAAAGATATAACAAAGTTTAACAGTGATCAGTTGGCTATTTTTAGAAGAAGACATTGTGGATTTGTGTTCCAGCAGATACATCTTATTGGAACCATGAGTATTCTGGATAATGTTCTTGCGGCAGGACTCCTGACAGGACAGAATAAGAAAACTCTGACAAAGAATGCTAAGGAGATGCTTCGTAAGGTTGGAATAGAAGAGAAGCTGTGGCATAAATTCCCGAACCAGCTATCTGGTGGTGAGGCTCAGAGAGTGGGTATTGTAAGAGGTCTTATCAATACTCCGGATATGGTATTTGCCGATGAGCCAACAGGTGCACTTAATAGTGCCAGCAGTGATGCAGTACTGGATATTCTTACAGAGTTTAACCGTTCAGGTCAGAGTATCGTAATGGTAACTCATGACATGAAATCAGCTCGTCGTGGAAACCGTATCATTTATCTTCGTGATGGTGCTATCTGCGGAGAATGTGATCTTGGTCCGTACGTAACCAAAGACCCTGCCCGCCACGAGAAACTTAGAAAATTCTTAGGAGAGATGGGATGGTAAATTGCTCGATTTTGAAAAAATCGAGCACGGAGCGAAGCGACCAGCAAGCCGCAGTGCCATGCAGGCACTTGGGTGCCTGTATGGGCAGGCGGCGTTAAGCTAAGACATTAGTAAGGACGATACATTATGTTAACTAAACTAATTAAATCAAATTTTAAGAATGACCTATCCCACATGATCACTTTTTTCCTGATCATGGTTCTGGCAACGGTAATGCTCCACACAGGTCTTGCGATTTTTCATGGTTATAATGGCCTTCATGAATCTAAGAAGGACAAGTATAATTTTGCAGATGTTGTGGTGGA
This sequence comes from uncultured Lachnospiraceae bacterium, assembly GCA_902774915.1. Classification (GTDB taxonomy): domain Bacteria; phylum Bacillota; class Clostridia; order Lachnospirales; family Lachnospiraceae; genus Eubacterium_Q. The sequence continues at coordinate 40,438 of CACYKH010000005.1, forward strand.
AAGCACCCTTAGGCCAGAGGATAAGGCTAAGATAGAGGAAATTATTTCTAATTCTGAATTTATAGAATCATATGAGAAACAAAATCCTGTGGTGGAAAGCTTTGAAATGACGAAGGCGGGTTCTGAAGAGGACTCAAAGAATATATATGATCTTTCTTCGTTTAATCTTTCTCTTCTTCCATATGGAGAATGGGGAGAAATAGAAGCTCCACATTTTGTAGAGCTTTCAGAAGAAGAGTTCGATAATCCTATATATGTATCTTATTACATTAATACTAATTTTATTAAGGCAGATTTAGGTGATAGTATAGATGTCAAAATGGGTGACAGATATTACACATTTCAGGTTGCAGGTATTTATGAAAGTCTGATCTCAAGTGAGACAGGAGTGATTTATATATCACCTTCCTTATTTAACGAATTGAAGATTGAAGAAGAGAATAAACTTCTTGAGGCTCAGAAAAATAATGATATGCAGACTGATACTCTAGAGTATTCCAGGACGACTTTCTATATGAAGACAGTTCCTGGCTACGATTTACAGGATGCGACAGGTAAGCTCACTAAATCATTCAGTGAACATGAAATACTTGCTTTTGCTATAGGTGCTGATCTTGTTATAACAGACCTCACATACATGGAGAATATGATTGCTGCTATGTTGGCGGCATTTGCCATTATTATAACTGTTATATCTATGATCATTATTTACTTCAGAGTTTCAAATAGCATAGAGCAGAACATTGTTAATATAGGAGCCCTAAAATCATTGGGATATACTTCCAGACAGATAAGAGCCTCTATGGTAATCGAATTTGCACTTACTACATTTTTAGCTGTGATTTCTGGTGTTGTATTATCTTATGTTATTCTTTTCCCATTTGAAAAAATGATGAGAAGTTTTAGCGGCGTGCAGTGGGTGATTTCATTTGACCTAGTTTCATTTCTTATTACATGTATTCTTATAGTTGGAACGGTAATACTGGTTTCAATCCGTAGTACAAAAATGATAGGTAAGCTTGATCCAGTAGTTGCCCTGAGATTTGGAATTAATACTCATAGTTTTAAAAAGAATCATGCCCCTATAGAAACAACACATGGTCCACTTACCTGGATCATGGCACTTAAGTCAGTTCTTAGTAATACAAAACAAAACATTATACTTATCGTTGTTATGCTTTCTATAGGAATAGTAACTACGTTTTCAGCATTTCTGGCATACAACTGTGTTTATAATTCATCATATCTTTACCGTATGGTTAATCTTATAGGTACTGATGTGGATCTTAGATTTAGTGAGGAAATGAATGTCATTGATGAGATAGCAGAGCTACCATATGTTGAATCAGTATGGTGGATGGATGCGGTATCTGCTACAGTTGAAGGATATTCTGTACAGGCTACAATAACAGATGATTTTTCTGATATAGGAGAGATTAATGTTTATGAAGGAAGATGCCCAAAGTATGATAATGAAATAGTATTAGGTGGTAGTCTTGCTAAAACTCTTGGTGTAGATATAGGCGATGAGGTTAATGTATCTTACGGCCAAAAGGAGAGAAAATATCTGATTACAGGATTTGAACAATCTGGTGCAAATAACGGTATGGATTTATCCATTACTTCTGAAGGAATAGAACATTTAGGTTACAAGCCAGTAAAAACATCAATTGGAGTATTTGTAAAGAATCATTCTTTAGAAAACACTAAAAGGCTTGTTGATGATGTTCAAAGTATGTATGGTGATAAACTGATTAGTTATGGGAATGCCATTGAAACATTGAAAAATGGTGATGAATCAATAATAGCTATAGCGTCAATAATGGTAGGTGTTATGGTATTAATAAGTATCTTTGTTATAGTTCTATCCCTTAACTTATTAGTCAAAACCACCATAATTAAGAAACAACAGGAAATTGGAATAAAGAAGGCTATAGGTTTTTCAAGTGATCAGCTAAGAACAGAACTTGTTCTGTCTATGCTGCCACAAATATTTATAGGTGCACTTGCAGGATCTTTGATGGGTTACAAGTGGTCGAATGCCATACTTGCAGCACTGCTTTCGGCTATAGGTATTATGAGGTCCAACATGGTTATGTTCCCTTGGATGATAGTTGTTTCAGTCCTATTCGGATTAATAGTTTCATTCGTTATCATCTGGTTTATTTCTGGAAGGATACGTAAAATTTCTGCTTACTCACTTATTACTGAGTAGTTGAATAATTGCATCTTAGTAGTTATAATTATTATGGAGTTTTTAATAATGATTAGGCTCACCAAAGAGTCGGATAGGAGATATATATGTACAAGGATTATGCTAATGTGACAGAGATGAAACATCCGCTTATAAAGCACAAGATTTCACTTCTGAGAGACAAGAACACAGGTACTAATGAGTTTCGTAAGTTGGTTGAAGAGATAGCCATGCTGGAGGCATTTGAGGCATTTAAGGACCTTCCGCTTAAGGATGTTGAAGTAGAGACTCCTATAGAGAAATGTAATTCACCAATGATAGATGGTAAGAACCTTGCGATCGTTCCTATCCTTAGAGCTGGACTTGGAATGGTAAATGGTATTACAGCACTGGTTCCAACAGCAAAGGTTGGTCATGTAGGACTTTACAGAGATCCTGAAACACATGAGCCACATGAGTATTATTGTAAGCTTCCAGATCCAATTGATCAGAGACTTATAGCAGTACTTGATCCAATGCTTGCAACTGGTGGTTCAGCAGTAGCTGCTGTTGATTTCATAAAGAAGAGCGGTGGTAAGAATATTAAGTTCCTTTGCATCATCGCTGCTCCTGAAGGAATTAAGAGACTGGCTGAGTCTCATCCTGATATTGAGATATACATTGGAAATGTAGATAGATGCCTGAACGAAAATGCTTATATTTGTCCAGGACTTGGAGATGCCGGAGATAGAATTTTCGGTACAAAATAAATACTTATAACCAAAATAAAAGAACCCGCCATGGCGGGTTCTTACTTTATGCTTTAGTTAGATACCATAAGGTGTATCGTTGTTATTGTTTGGCTGTTGTCCATATGGATCAGCTGGTTCCTGTCCATAGTATGGATTTGGATCCTGTGGCTGCTGAGCGTAAGGATCGGCAGGAGTCTGTGGCTGCTGAGCATAAGGATCAGCAGGAGTCTGAGTCTGCGCATATGGGTCCTGAGCCTGTGGAGTATAAGCCTGCTGTGGTGTATATGGCTGCTGTGGAGCATATGAAGCCTGATAACCACCAGCGTTATAGCCTGCATTTCCATAACCACCTGCGAAGTTAGGTGTGAAGTATGGCTTATCTGGTCCAAAGTAACGAGTTCTAAGCTCGAGGAAGAGCTCTGACTCTGTAGCATACATATATGGATTAACCATAAAGATTGAAAGAATTCCACATGTAAGAATGCTGAGAAGAATCCATCCGATGAAGGAAAGCTCAAGTACAAACGTTGCCCACTTATTTCCATCCATCATTCTCTTACTCATTTCAAGTGCATCCTTGTAATCAATAGTAGGATCCTCTGTGAGGATATAATCTACCATGTAGTACTCATAGGCCTTAATGATACCAGGAATGATGAAGAGCAGTGACCAGAGGAAAATGAAAAGGTCTTTCATAAACATAACCTTTACAATGCTCATATACTGGCCCTTCTTAAAAGCAAAACCAACCTCGTTGAATCTCGGGTTATCAAACGAGTTCAAGGTGAACCATCGTTTACATCCAACTGCTATAGGATTTCTGATAAAAATAGTGAATGCAAGTGCGAATGCCCAGATTATAAGAGCTACAACAATAACTATACCTGTAATAGCTCCGAGCATTCCAAATAGCATTTCATCACTGGCATTATCACCATGATCATCCAAATCATCAAAATCGAAATCAAAATCGTCATCATCATAGTTATAGCTATTATAACTTGTACTTGATGAATTGTTACCAATGTTGTTTCTAAATGAACTAGTGTTTACACTACCACCGCTTCCAGCTGCCCAAGTAAGAATAAGTGCTACCAGAACTGCCATCCAGTAGTTCTTCTTGTACGCAACTTTGCCGCGTTCTTTTAAAGTCGCTCTGTCAAACATACTTTAAAACCTCCTTAACAAAATTAGTATGATTATACGATAAATGTTAGAAATTGTCTACTTTTGCTATTGTCGAAATTGGCTTAATGAGGTATGATATTTATTGTGATTTTAATTAAATAATAGGAGTATGAGGAAATGGCAAACGAGTTATTTAACATTGAAAAGGCGATTGAAACTTATTCTGAAAAGCGTGGTTATACTGAAGGAATTAAGTATTATACCAAGATTATAAAGGGAAACAGAGCTGTTGGTCATTCTGAGTATTATGGAATTGTAAAAAGATTTGATGCGGCTCTTAAAGATTTCGTTGATAATGAATCTACAACTGCATTGGTTGATATGACAAATATCTTTCCAGAGTTCTATAAGGATGAAGAAGGTTTACCAGATGTATTTGTAGCTGAAGGTCTGGTTACTGCATTAGATTGTATTTCAGAATACATGATGCATCTCAGCAAACTGTATAATCTGGACTATTATAAGTAGAGTGAGGCTTTACTTAAAAACCATGTAATGGAGATTTTATAATGTATTATTTCATAGTAAATTATACAGGGGGCAGTGGAAATGCAAAGAAGACATGGAACAGAGTGCATTTCCTATTAAAACAAAAAGATATTGAGTATAAAGCCTACGTAACAAAGTATGGTGGGCATGCATCGGAGCTGGCGGCCAGAATTTCAGAGATGGATGATGATGACATTCGCCTGGTGGTTGTCGGTGGTGATGGAACTATAAGTGAAGTTTTAAATGGTATTACAGATTTCGAAAGAATAAGATTTGGAGTTATTCCTACAGGTTCAGGAAATGACTTCGCAAGGGGTCTTGGTATTCCTAAGAATACAGATGAGGCTCTTGATATGATGCTTTCTTCAACAAGAGGTATGACTATTGATCTTGGTGAAGTAACAACAGAGAGCGGATATAAGAGACTTTTTGGTATTAGTTCTGGTATTGGACTGGATGCTATAGTTTGTAAGAAAATGATCAATTCAAAGGTTAAGGGATTTCTAAACAAGTTTAGGATTGGACGTTTTGCTTACATCTTCCTGACAATTCAAACTCTTTTCTCTATGGAAACATATAAGGTAAAGGTTTGGATGAAACTCAGGAACGAAGAGGGTGGAGAACAGTCACTCAGCTTTAAGGATTTGATTTTCCTTGCTGCAATGAACTTCCCTGCTGAAGGTGGTGGAGTTCCAATGAATCCTGGTGCAAAGGCTGATGATGGACTTCTTTCTATCTGCTCAGTTTCCGGTATTCCAAAGTGGAGAACCTTCTTTATGCTGCCGGTACTCATGAAGGCTAAGCATGTAGGTAAGAAGGGATTCATGTTAAAGGATGTTGAATACCTTGTATTTGACGCAGACCGTCCAATGGTACTTCATGGTGATGGAGAATACCTTGGTGATGAAAAACATATCGAAATGAAAGTTTTGAGAAATATATTGAATGTAATGGTTTAGACGGAAAGTGTTGACCGGTAGCGGTTGACACTTTTTTGTTTAAGGAATATACTGAGTTAGATAAATTTAACTAAGGGTTTTTGATATGAGAAAGTTTGAAGTTACGGGCATGAGCTGTGCTGCTTGTCAGGCCAGGGTTGAGAAGGCTGTAAGTGGTGTTGACGGAGTAGAGAGCTGTGCGGTTAGTCTCCTTACAAACTCTATGGGAGTTGAAGGAACTGCAAGTGATAAAGATATAATTGAAGCAGTAGAGAAGGCTGGATATGGTGCTTCTCTTTTTAATATTGATGAAGATAGTGTTGAAGATCTTCTGGAGGACAAGGAAACTCCTATACTTAGAAAGAGACTTATAAGCTCAGTTATTGTACTTCTTGTTCTGATGTATTTTTCTATGGGACATATGATGCTTGGCTGGCCGGTACTTATACCTGCTTTTGAGAATCATGTTGTTCTGACAGTTTTTGAAATGATACTGGCTATTATAGTTATGATCATTAATAAGAAGTTCTTTATAAGTGGGTTTAGATCTTTATTCTCAGGTGCTCCAAATATGGATACATTGGTTGCCCTCGGAAGTACAGCATCCTTTGGATACAGTTTAGTGGAATTAATACTTATGATTAGTGCCTCATCAAAGGGCGATATGGATACTGTTATGAAGTATTCCATGAACCTGTACTTTGAATCTGCGGCTATGATTCCTACTCTTATTACAATAGGAAAACTACTTGAAGCTAAATCCAAAGGTAAGACTACGGATGCATTAAAGAGTTTATTATCGCTTTCACCTAAGAAGGCAACTGTTCTTCGAGGAGTAAATGCAGAGGATATTTCTCCGGAAGAAGTAGTTGTTGATATAGATGAAGTAAAGGTGGGAGATATTTATATTCTCCGTGCAGGAGATATAGTTCCTGTAGATGGCGAGATAATAGAAGGAAGCTCTGCAATAAATGAAGCGGCTCTCACGGGAGAGAGTGTTCCAGTAGATAAGCAGGAAGGTGATATGGTATCAGCAGGTACCATAAATACAAATGGCTTCCTTAAATGTAAAGCTACTCGTGTAGGAGAGGATACTACACTTTCACAGATAATACAGATGGTAAGTGATGCGGCTGCCACGAAGGCTCCGCTTGCAAGAATTGCTGATAAAGTTTCTTCTGTTTTTGTTCCAGTAGTAATGGGACTTGCTCTTCTGACATTCATAGGCTGGATGATAGCAGGACAAACTGCAACATATGCAATCGCACGAGCTATATCAGTTTTAGTAATCAGTTGCCCATGTGCACTTGGACTGGCAACGCCTGTGGCTATAATGGTTGGTAATGGAATGGGTGCAAAGAATGGTATTCTTTATAAGACCGCTGAGGCAATGGAGAATGCTGGAAGAGTGGGAGCGGTTGTTCTGGATAAAACAGGAACCATTACAAGTGGAGAGCCAGAAGTAAAGGATGTTATCGTAGCTGATGGCGCAGATGAGAAAGACCTAAAGAAGTATGCTTATGCTATTGAAAAGATGTCAAAGCATCCACTTGCAAAAGCGGTTGTAAAACATCTTGAAGAAAATGAAGACATTGATAAAGACATTAAGGTTGCTGACTTTGAAACCATGGCAGGGTCTGGCGTTAAAGGTTATGTGGATGGAAAGCTTATAGAAGCTGGAAGTTGTACATATTTTGAGTCCAAGCTTTCAAATCCTGATGAGGTAAGTAAACTTACAGACTCTCTTGCTGAGCAGGGGAAGACTCCAATACTAATTACCTGTAACGGTAAGCTTTTAGGCGTATTTGCTATTGCTGATCAGATAAAAGAGGATAGCAAGCAGGCTATTGAAGAATTATCCGCTATGGGTGTATATAGTATTATGTTAACTGGTGATAATTATACCACCGCAAAGGTTATAGCAGACGAAGTTGGCGTAAATGAAGTAGTTGCAGGTGTTATGCCGGCAGAAAAGGAAGAAATAATCAAAAGACTTCAAGAAATTATGTTAACTGACAAGAAGAACCTTAAGGTTGCCATGGTTGGAGATGGCATTAATGATGCAGTTGCTCTTACCCGTGCGGATTCAGGGCTTGCAATTGGTGCAGGTACTGATGTTGCGGTGGATGCGGCAGACATTGTTCTGGTTAAGAACAGTATAAGAGATGCTGTGGCAGCTATAAGAATGAGCCGTGCTACCATAAGAAATATCCATCAGAATTTATTCTGGGCTTTCTTCTATAATGTCATATGCATTCCTTTAGCTATGGGATTATATGGTATAGCTTTGAAGCCTATGTATGGAGCAGCAGCTATGGCTTGTTCCAGCGTATTTGTCTGTCTCAATGCATTGAGGCTTAATCTCGTTAAACCATATGATGGCAAAAAGGACAAGGTTCCAGGATACCTAAGAGATGGCAGGATCAAGGACGAGATAGAACGTGTGATCACTTCTAAGAAGCTGGAAACTGCTGCAAAACTACTAAAGAATGTTGAAGAAGAAAATAGAAAGATTTTAAATCTTGATGCACAAGAAGATAATACAAATAATAAAGGAGGAAATGGAACGAGCATGAAAAAGACAATTAATATTGAAGGTATGATGTGTCCTCATTGTGAGGCAACGGTTAAGAAGGCTCTTGAAGGACTGGACGGAGTGGAGTCAGCAGAGGTAAGCCATGAGGCTGGAACAGCTATTGTTAGTCTTACTGCTGATATTTCCGATGAGATATTCACAAAAACTATAGAAGATAAAGATTATAAGGTCGTTTCTATCAGTTAACAAAGTGCACAACTTTATATAATAAAGTGGCCGTATTTTTTACATAAATATAAGAAATTTAAAGTTGCCATTAGATTGAGTTTATAGTAAATTTAAAGGGTGTTTTCGTTTTTGAAAGCACCCGATTTTGACTTTACTGGAGGAGGTTACAAGTTATGGTATCAAACGTTACAGACGCTATAAAATACGTTGGTGTAGATGATCATGATATTGATCTTTTTGAAGGACAGTACGATGTTCCAGAAGGAATGTCTTACAATTCATATATCATTTTAGATGAGAAGACTGCTCTTATGGATACAGTAGATGCATCCAAGACAGAAGAGTGGATGGCAAATGTAAAAGAGGCACTTGGGGACAGACAGCTTGACTACATTGTAGTACAGCATATGGAACCAGATCATTCAGGAAGCTTTGGTGTGATCATCAACGAATATCCTGATGCAAAGATTGTTGCTTCAGCGAAGGCATTTGTCATGATGGGTCAGTTCTTTGACGGAATAGACCTTGATGATAGAAAAATAGAAGCTAAGGAGGGAGATGTCCTCTCCCTCGGAACTCATTCTCTTCAGTTCATTATGGCTCCAATGATCCATTGGCCAGAGGTTATGATGACCTACGAAGCCAGCGAGAAGGTATTCTTCTCAGCAGATGGATTTGGAAAGTTCGGAGCACTTGACTTCGATGATCCTGAAGGATGGGCATGTGAGGCTAGAAGATACTACTTCGGTATAGTTGGCAAGTATGGAGCAATGGTTCAGAACCTTCTTAAGAAGGCAGCTAATCTGGATATTGAAAAAATACTTCCACTTCATGGACCAGTACTTCCAATGCCAGGAGATGAGCTCAGCTACTATATAGATACATATAATACATGGAGCAGCTTTGAGCCAGAGACACACGGTGTATTCGTGGCTTATGCATCTATCCATGGTAATACAGCTAAAGCAGCTAAGAAGCTTGCAGAGATGCTGGAGGCAAGAGGCGAAAAGGTCGCTATATCTGATATCTGTAGAGAGGATATGGCAGAGTGTGTAGAAGATGCATTCAGATACGACAGAATGGTTATCTGTTCATCAAGTTATGACGGAGGCATTTTCCTTCCAATGCATGATTTCCTGAATCACCTCACTGTTAAGACCTACCAGAATCGTAAGGTGTTTATCCTTGAAAATGGTACTTGGGCCCCAAGTGCAGCCAGAACAGCTAAGGCAATCGCTGAGAACTGGAAAAATGTTCAGGTTCTGGATCCTGTAGTTACTATTAAGAGTACCATGAAGGAAAGCGATATACCTAATATTGAAGCTCTTGCTGATGCAGTAGTAGAAGCTGGTAAATAGGCTTTAAAGCAATAAGGAAAAAGATAAAACAGGAGTTTAAAAATGGGTGGATTTTTTGCAACAGCATTAAAAGGTGATTCGGTTTTCGATCTGTTCTACGGAACAGACTATCATTCACATCTGGGTACCAGACGTGCAGGAATGGTAGTACATGGAAGAGACGGCTTTAACAGAGCTATTCATAATATCGAAAATGCACCATTCAGAAGTAAGTTTGGTAAGGACGTTCATGAGATGGAAGGTAACCTGGGAATTGGTTGTATTTCCGATTATGATCCACAGCCACTCTTAGTTCGTTCACATCACGGTACATATGCATTAGCTTGTGTTGGTAAGATAAACAATTCTGACGAACTGATAGCAAATGTATTCAAAAACGGTGGCTCACATTTCCAGATGATGAGTACCGGAGAGGTTAATAAGACAGAACTTACTGCGGCGCTTATTAATCAGAAGGATAACCTTATTGAAGGTATAAAATACGCCCAGGATTCTATAGATGGATCCATGACGATACTTTTACTTACACAGGATGCTGTTTACCTGGCAAGAGATAAGTATGGTCGTACTCCTATAGTAATTGGATATAAAGAAGATGAAGGCTTCTGTGCAGCGTTTGAGTCCTTCTCATATCTGAATCTCGGATATAAGGATTTCAAGGAACTTGGACCTGGTGAGATAGATGTAATGACACCAGAGGCTGTAACTGTTATGGAGAAGCCAGGTGAGAAGCTTCGTATTTGTACATTCCTTTGGGTATATTATGGATATCCATCATCACGTTATGAAGGCATTTCAGTTGAGGAAATGCGTTATAACTGTGGTGCAGCTCTTGCTAAGAGAGATGGATATGGAAAAGATGATATAGATGCAGTTGCAGGTGTACCTGATTCTGGTACAGCACATGCAATGGGTTATGCGAACGAGTCAGGAGTTCCTTTCTCAAGACCATTTGTTAAGTACACACCAACCTGGCCACGTTCATTTATGCCTACACATCAGAATAAGAGAAACTTAATTGCTAAGATGAAGCTTATTCCTGTACATGAGCTGATAGATGGAAAGAAACTTCTTCTCATTGATGACTCAATTGTTCGTGGAACACAGCTTCGTGAGACAACAGAGTTCCTTTATGATAGTGGAGCAAAGGAAGTTCATATCAGACCAGCATGTCCACCACTTCTGTTTGGATGTAAGTACATAAACTTCTCCAGATCGAACAGTGATATGGAGCTTATAGCCAGAAGAGTTATTGCTGAAGAAGAGGGAGAGCAGGTTGATAGAACTATACTTGATGACTATGCTAATCCTGATTCAGATAGATACCATCTGATGCTTGAAAAGATCAGACAGAAGCTGAACTTTACATCTCTTAAGTTTAACCGTCTGGATGATATGATAGCAGCAACTGGAATGGACAAAGAACAGCTTTGTACATACTGCTGGGACGGAAGAGAATAAGAAGGATTCTTTCTAAAGATTTATTTATGGTAAGGTTCATTATTTATAATTCTGTAGGAGCGGTAAATCTGCTCCAACAGAATGACGCGCATAAGCTGATGTGGAAATGTCATATTTGAGAAGCTGAGATGATAATCAGCCTTAGAGGTTATAGAGTTATGTAAACCAAGAGAACCTCCGATAATGAATATGATATGACTAATCCCGTCAATACCAAGGTTTTCAATATGGCTTGCCAGCTCTTCGCTGGTAAGCCTTTTTCCTTTTATTTCAAGAGTTATTACATAGGTATCAGTTCCGATTCCTGTGCTGTCTGGAATGTATTTGGAAATACGGTCAGCTTCCCTGGCAAGTATCTGCATTGTAACATTATCACTTGCATTATCAGGAGTTTTTTCATCAGCAACTTCTATCACGTTGAGTGTGCAGTAGCGACTGAGACGTTTGCTATATTCATCGATTGCATCCCGGTAAAACTTTTCTTTGATTTTTCCAACACATAAAATATCTATTTTCATTTTTCGGCCTTTTTATTTGAATTTAATATTGGTTTTACTTTTCGTCTTCCACGAGGGTAAAAGGAGCATGTAAGTTAATTATATCGAATACATCTTCGAACTCCTTTTGAATGACGCCAGATTCTATTAGGTCACCAGCACCATATCTTTTCAGTTCGTCATTTACCACACCGTCATTTTCAGTTATAAAGAAGCGGATATTACGATTCTTCAGGCTTTTACTTAAAGCCACAAGTCTGTCTGCGGCAGTGATATCTACGTTGTTTATTCCACTGGCATTGATGATTATAACACGTGTATTTTCATCGATTGCATCTTCCAGGTCTTCTATAAAAGTATCTATATTGGCAAAGAACAGGTTGCCGCCGAAGCGGTACATTACAATACCCTGGATTGCTCTTGCGTCGTCATGAGCCTTCATGGAGTAGAAGCCTTCGTGTCCTGGTCTCACACCTATATAAGTTCTTGGTGGAGATACGGCTTCTCTGATGACAACAATGAATGAAAGCGTCATTCCAATTATAACGCCGTACATTGTTCCGAAGAACAAAACGCCTATCATAGCGGAAATGAAGATCACAAAATCCTGCTTGCTGTTTTTATGAAGTCTATGCGCCAATTCAAATTCGCAGGCGGATAGAAGTGCGGCTATGATGATCGCTGTCAGTATTGGGACTGGCAGTAGCGGAATAAAGTCAGTACAGAATAGTAGAATAATAACCATGGAAATGCATGCTGCAATACTAGTTATCTGGGAACGACCACCGAACTGTCTTACGATAGTTGTTCTTGAAACACTGGCATTTACAGGGCAGCATCCGAAAACTCCTGATACGAAGTTAGCAAGACTGTATGCCAGTACTTCACGTTCAGTGTTTAGATCATAACCGTCTTCGATGGCATTTGACCTGGAAGCCAGCATGGTTTCGGACATAATGACCAGCGCTATTGTCAGAGCTGAGAAACCTAAGTTCGGAAGTATGGAAAAATCAATATGCAGAAGCTTTGGAAGTGGAAGACCGCTTTCTGTTGCAGGAAGAAGTTTTACGCCTTTTTCCTCAAGGCCAAGCTTTACATTTAGTATTCCTCCAATAACCAGAATGATAACTGACATAGGAAGCTTTGGCACCAGCTTTCTGAACAGGATGATTATCAGGATGGTTGAAATACCGAGAATGAATGAAAGTCCATTAAAGGATGGAAATTCCTTCACCATGTGTATGATCAGATGTGGAAGCTCTCCGGTTCCTGGAGTTCCTCCCCAAAGCTTAGGAATTTGCATGGAGATAATCTCAAGACAAATACCGGTTATAAAACCACCCATAACTGGAACGGAAATGTATTTAACGGCGCGGCCCGCTTTAAGGAAATAGAATAGCAGCAGCCAGAGCGCAACGAGTAGTGTAAGTACTGGGACTGCATTTATAGCTTCCTTAGATTCCTTTACAATATCAAGGGAAATAATGGTTGCTCCGGTAAGTGCGGCTGGAGCTGCATCTACTCCGAAAACAAAGTCATAAGAAGTGGTAATGATTCCGAAAACAAGAATAGGCAGGATTGAGCCATACAGTCCGTAGATCATAGGCAGTCCTGCTATCTGTGCATATCCCATTGAAATAGGGATGGAAACCAGGGCGACAATTATACCGGCAAAGATATCTTTTGGTATTTGAAGTGCCGAATACCCTGATGGAAATTTAGATTTAAAATAATGCTTATTCATAAAATAAATATACCTTATTATTTTGCATAGGTCAAAATGATTATGGCGCTGAATAAAAGACTTTTTGACCCTTACTTCTTTTTATGATAAAATCTTTTGTGGCTTTTTGATAGGTTAGAAGTATAAATGGATTTTGGGGAATATCTATTTATCAATTGGAGAAATTATGAGTAATAACGCAAATGATAGAAAAGCAGTTGTGGGTTTTTTGAGAGTCATGGTTGTTCTAGTGGCAATCCTGCTTGTAATTCTGCTTATTATTATATTCTTTGGTATTATGGGCCAGAACAAGGATGAAAGTCTGGGAAAGGAAGATGTGCTGGATGTATCCGAGGTAAGTTCGGATGAGGAAGTAGATACAGCAACCGAACAGGAACCTGTACCTAATGGGGATGCAGCTGGTATAGACCCTGACAGCTGGATGGCGGATAAGAAAATCTACGATCCACAGATGACTGACAGTACAATGCATCTTGTGGCTGCAGATATGAATAAGTTTGATGACATCATCGCTAACAGTGCTGGAAATGATACATCAAATGATGAGGATGGTGAAGGAGGAAGCGCCTGGGACAGTGTTTCACTAACACTTGATTCAGTGGATGGTTCCATCAATTTCAGTACTCCTGGAGATCCTATTAAAACACAGCAGCTTACAAGTACTTATATGATACTTGTAGATCTGGATTCAGATACTATTGTGGCTGAAAGAAGTTGTGAACAGGTTGTAAGCCCTGCATCAATGACAAAAATCCTTACTGTTCTTACAGCAAGAGATTATATAGATGAAACAACGCTGGCAGATAAGTTTACTGTTTCAGCTGAGATAACTGACTATGTTAGAAAGAATGATTGTAGCGCAGTTGGTTTTACACCTAATAGTGAAGTTACAGTCAGAGACCTGCTTTATGGAACAATTCTTCCATCAGGTGCAGATGCGGCTCTTGGTCTTGCAGAATATTGCTGTGGTTCACAGGAAGCTTTTGTTGAGGCTATGAACAAAAAGGTAGAAGAGCTTGGTCTTTCTGAGACAGCTCATTTTACAAATGTAGTTGGTATTTATGATCCTGATCTTCATTGTACTATGAAGGATATGGCAGTTATACTTGGTGTAGCTGTTCAGGATGACCTTCTTCGCGATGTGCTTTCATGTAGGACCTATTCAACAGATGCCACATTCATTTATAGTGATACAACAGAGGAAGGAACCTCTGAAGAGGATGTACCTGAAGAAGATAAGAAACCTATAGAGGTATCCAACTGGTTCCTTCGTAAGATAGAAGATAAGGATATGGATGGTGACGTTATAGCTGCTAAGACAGGATTTGTAAATGAATCCGGTTGTTGCGCAGCAAGCTATTACGAAGCAGATAATGGTAAGAAGTATATTTGTGTTACAGGAAATGCATTCAGTTCCTGGAGAGCAATTTATGACCATGTTTCTGTTTATAGATCCCTTACAGATTAAAGCCAGGTCCAGGTCCTGATGATTAAGGAAAGACATGGATAAAAAAGAGAAAAAAGGAAATAAGAAGATACTGATAGCAACGGTAGTGCTCGGTACACTGCTGATTTTTACAGTTGCTTTCAGTATCGTTTTCTTTTTTATGAGGATAAAAAGTACTCAGTCACTTTTGGATACAGGTGATATTAAAACCTATGACAACTATTATGTAATGATCACTGATGAAAGAGACACTGATTTCTGGAGAAGTGTTTATGCTGGTGCACAGGAAGAGGCAGAGGCGAATAATGCATATATTGAACTTCTGGGCGAAGACCTTGATGCAGACCTCAGTAAACAGGACCTGCTTAGGATTGCCATAAGTTCTGATGTAGATGGCATTATCCTTGATGGAGATGAGAGCGACGAAACCGTTGAGCTTATTCAGAAGGCTACTGATGAAGGTATTCCGGTAGTAACTATTTCTGATGATATGACTGATAGTAAACGTGTCAGCTATATTGGAGTCAGCAGTTATAATCTGGGAAAAGAATACGGAGAGCAGCTTGCGACCTATGTTAAGGAAAATGGTATAAGTGATTGTGACGTGCTTGTTCTTATGGATGAGTCCCTTAATTCAAACAGCCAGTCCATCATTTTTACTGCTATAAATGAAGCTATAGAAAAAAGAAATCTGTCGGATGTGATTTCACTTAATAGTCAGATTGTAAATAGTAATAAAGACTATGCTGCTGAGGAGGAGATACGCGATATCTTTGTGGGAGAGGATGCAAAGGATATTCCAGATGTCATCATCTGCCTTAGTGAAACAAATACCACCTGCGTATATCAGACAGTGGTTGATTATAACAAGGTAGGAGAGGTGGAGATTTTCGGTTATTACATTTCCCCTACTATCAGGTCGGCTATCGAGAAGGATATAATCAAATCCTCTATAGTTGTCGATACAAATCAGATGGGTAAAAAAAGTGTTGAGGCTGTGAATGAATATAAACAGTCTGGATACGTTAGTGAGATTTATATAATCGATACCCAGCTGGCGACAAAAGAAACTCTTGACTCGTTTAATGGGGAAGGAGGTGACGGCAATGCAAAGAAAGATGAATAAAGTCTTTGCAAATATGCCAATCAGGTTTAAGCTGTCACTTCTGGTTGGCGGTATAATGCTGCTCATCCTCATAGTAAATGTCATCCTATACTACAATTTGAATCTTTTCACAAAGCAGATGGATGAGATTTATGTAGGAAATGTAACCCTTAATGAGCTGGAGGATTCTCTGGATAAGGTTCAGAGCAGCATGGCTGAATATCTGAACACCAAAAGTACGGACTCGCTGAATGATTATTACTTAGCCGAGCAGGAATATAATAAACTGCTGGTAGGCATGGAATATAAGGTTACAGATAATAAGCTAAAGCTTATGGAGAGAAATATCTACAATATGTCTCAGAATTATCTGTTCCTGACGGCAGATACCATAGAAGCAAAACGTGGTAGAAATGTTGAAAAATATAAAGATTATTATGATCAGTCAACACTGATCTATAGTTATATCAAAACTTATATAAGCAGTCTGAATAATTCGAGATTCAGGGCTAACACTGAGAGCTATACAGCGCTGGCATCTGCTGTGGCATTCCTGGAGCTCTTCAGTATAATCATGTTTGTCATAATGGTTGCATTTAGTGTTTCGCTGGTTATCCTGGTAACAAGAAATATTACGCAGCCTCTAAAGGAACTTTCTTATGCGGCAGATAAAGTTTCTGCTGGTGAGCTTGAGTCAGCTCCACAGGTTAAGGTTCATGGCAAGGATGAGGTTGGTGTTGTTACGGAAGCATTTAATCAGATGGTTAGCAGTATTCCTGGATACCTAACCCGTCTTAAGGAAGGTATGGAAAAGGAACAGCTTCTTAAAGAAAAAGAAATTCTTATGGAAGCCCACCTTAAGGATGCTCAGCTAAAATATCTGCAGGCTCAGATTAATCCGCATTTCCTTTTCAATACTCTGAATGCTGGTTCACAGCTGGCCATGATGGAGCAGGCTGATAGAACTTATGATTATATACAGGATGTGGCCGCATTCTTCAGATATAACATATCTAAAAATGATGAGGTTACATTGAAGAATGAGATCGAACTGGTTGATACCTACATCAATATATTGAATGTTCGTTTCTCTGGTGATATACATTTTACAAAGGAAATAGAAGATGAGTCGCTTCTTATGGTTCATCTTCCTGGAATGATACTTCAGCCTATAGTTGAGAATTCGGTTAATTATGGTATCCGTGATGTAGAGTGGGAGGGTAAGATTACTCTTTCGGTTTACGGAGTTGATGATAATGTTTGCGTCAGTGTTTCCGATAATGGCGTGGGCATGAAACAAGAGGTTATAAATACCATTTTAAGTGGTGAATATAACGTGCTGGCTGCTGATGAGGAAACCGAAGAATCAAAGAAGGGTAATGGAGTGGGTCTTAAGAATGTTATCGAAAGACTTAGGATTTATTTCAACGGAAAGAATAATGTAGAAATCATCAGTGCGGGAAAAGACCAGGGTACTGAGGTTGTAATAACCATTCCATTTGATGATAAAGAAGAATAACCATAAGATATATGGAGAAGTAATATGTATCGTATTATGATAGCTGACGATGAAGGAATTGTAGTAGATTCTTTCACCTATATGATAAAAGAAGAATTTGGCGAAGATGTTGTTATAGAAACAGCCAAAACTGGTAGAAGCGTTATTGAACTTGCTGAAAGATTCAGACCTGATATTGCGCTTATGGATATCAGAATGCCAGGTATTAATGGTATAGATGCCATCCGCGAGATAAGGAAAAGAAATCCTGGTATAACCTTCGTCATCATTTCTGCTTATGATAAATTTGGATACGCTCAGGAAGCGATGAGTCTTGGCGTAATAGATTATCTCCATAAGCCTGTGGAAAAGCGTAAGTTTATTGCCACTATTCGTAAGGCTATGGATAATGTAGATGTTGACAGAGAAAAGCGTGCCAAGGAATTAGAGATTCTTGAAAAGCTTGAAACAGTAACACCAATTCTGGAAAGTGGTCTGATCTATAATCTTTTGTTCCAGGAGTTCTATCAGGAAGATATTCAGAATTTCAAAAAACTTCTGGAAATTGAAGATAATTATGGTTTTATGATGGCTCTTGTTTTCGGAGAAGAAAAAAAGGAAGAGGGTTATCTGACAAATGCCGTCGGAACCTCTGTAAGACTTCAGGATAAAAGCAGGGACCTGAGAGAAATTGTTAAGAGCTATTTTAATGGTGTTATCGGTCCTATCATGGCGAACAAGATTGCTATCTTTATTCCATATTCTGAGAAGGAAATGGAATACAATGAGCGTATAGAATTAATAGATAATGCGCGTAATATGATAAGAAGACTGAACTCTCAGATGGAAGCTGTTTTCAGAGTCGGCATAGGTGGAATTCATTCTTTGGATAATCAAAGATTTTCATATAATGAAGCTTTAGACAGCCTTGCCCAGTCTAATGGTTCAGTTATTCATTCAGCTGACCTTGCTGTAGGACCTGAATATGAAGAGGACTATCCTGTAGATAAAGAAAATGCACTCTATGAGGCAATTAAAAGAGGAGAGATTGACACAGCGCTTGCTGCCGGAAATCAATTCTTTGACTGGATGATAACTAAGTATAATGGATATACAGATGACATTAAGCTTAAGACTCTGGAGTTTGTTCTCCGTGCAGAAAGTCTGGCTTATGAAAAGGGAACAGGAGTTTATCATTTCAGATCCCGTCAGGATTATCTGAATATAATCAATAAGACAGAAAGCTATGATAAACTGAGAAAGTGGTTTGAGGATAAGATTTCCGAAGCCTGCAGAAATGTAAAGTTCCGTAGAGAAAACCGTTCCAATGGAGTTATTGACAGAGCTAAGGATTATATAGATTCCAATTATCAAAATGATATTTCTCTTGATGATGTTTCTCGCGAGATAGATATCAGCCCTTATTACTTCAGTAAGGTATTTAAAGAAGCGACGGGAGAGAACTTTATTGATTATCTTACAGGTCTTAGGATAGATAAGGCCAAAGAGCTCCTTGAATCTACGGATATGAGTATGAAGGAAATCTGCGTTGAGGTTGGTTATTCTAATCCAAATTACTTCAGCAGGATTTTTAAGAAGATTGTTGGTGTTTCTCCTACAGAGTATAAACAGTGATTTTTCAAAAAGGTAGAAATATGAAAATAGTAGCTAAGAAAAATATAAAAAGAATAGTTGCATGTTTTCTTGCGGTAATGATGTTATTTGTTACGGCGTGTGGAAGTGCACCAAAGGAACCGGGCGACGATCCTGTTACAGGTGAAAAGCCTGACCATCTGGTAGTTGGCTTCAGTATAGACTCTTATCTTATAGAGAGGTGGCAGCGTGATACAGATATCTTTGCTGCTAAACTTAAGGAGCTGGATAGCGAGGCTGAGGTTAATCTTCAAAATGCAAATGGTGATCTTGAGACTCAGAAGGAACAGATTAAGTACCTAATAGAGAAAAGGGTAGATGTTCTCGTTATTGTTTGTATTGATTCTGACAGCCTGAGTGATGTGGTAGCAGAGGCGAAGAGCGCAGGTATTCCTGTTATTGCATATGACAGACTTATAAAGAATGCTGATGTTGATCTTTACATTTCCTTTGATAATGAAATGGTAGGTCAGCTCATGGGTCAGTCTCTTGTGGACGCAGGTCTTCCTAATAAGAAGGTTATGATGCTTTCTGGACCAAATGAAGATAATAATGTTTCACTTGTGGAAACTGGATTTAAAAGAGTAATGGACGAGAATGGTATTGAGATAGTAGATGCTTACCATGCACCAGGATGGAAAGCAGAAGATGCAGCTGCATATTTAAGTGAGCATCTTAATGAATTAGATGATGTAGATGCCATTATGTGTGGTAATGATAATATAGCTACGAAGGTTATAAAAACACTTTCTGAGGCAAGACTTGCTGGAAAGATTAAGATAGTTGGACAGGATGCAGATCTTGAGGCGTGCCAGAGAGTAGTAGAAGGAACTCAGGTTATGACAGTTTATAAGCCAGTTGAGAAGCTGGCACAGGCTGCAGCACAGTGTACTATTGAACTTGCAAATAATAATGAGCTTTCTACTGAAACAGATGCAATGTCAGATGGAAGCTACGACGTTCCATATTACTTCCTGGATCCTATTGCGGTAACAAAAGACAATATGGATGATACAGTTATTGCATCTGGATTCCATATGAAGGAAGAGGTTTACATGAATGTCACAAATTAGTGAATGCCTGGAAAACCGCTAAAATAGTATATTCTTAGAAGGTAGTAGCACTATCTTGTTGTGGATTTTTGGTCTATGACAAGATAGTGCTATTTTTATGTCTTTTATATAAATCTTATGCCTAAAATTGAAAGACACTCGCAATCTATTGCTATTTTCTTTGTGATAATCTTTGTTCATCGGAAACGAGAACATTTTAAAACAAAAAGTGAAGGAGGTTTTTAATTATGTTCAAGAAAAAATTAATGGCTGTCCTTTTAGGAACAGCACTTGCAGCTAGCATGTTAACAGGTTGTGGCGCAGCTTCTGATACAAATTCAGATGATGCAAGCACAACAGAAACTGTTACAGAGGCAGCAGCCGATGATTCTACTGGCAGTGATAGCGAAACAGAAAGCGATTCAACTGGTAGCGGAAAGAAGGTTGGTATAGCAATGCCAACAAAGTCTCTTGAGAGATGGAACAGAGATGGTTCTTATCTTGAGGAGCAGTTCTCAAGTAAGGGATTTGAAGTATCACTTACTTATTCAGACAACAAGATTGACCAGCAGGTTAAGGATATCGAAGCTCTTATAGCTGATGATGTAGATCTTCTTGTAATCGCTGCAATCGATGGTGAGTCACTTTCACAGGTTCTTGCAGATGCTAAGGACGAGGGAATCCCAGTAATTTCTTATGACCGTCTGATTATGAACACAGATGCAGTTAGCTACTATGTATCATTTGATAACTACACAGTAGGTAAGCTTCAGGGTGAGTTCGTTAAAGAACAGCTTGACCTCGACAATGCAGAAGGTCCTTACAACATTGAGTTCACAGCTGGTGATCCTGCAGATAACAACGCTGGATTCTTCTTCAACGGTGCTTATGACGTACTTAAGCCTTATATCGATGATGGAAAGCTCGTAGTTCCTTCAGGACAGACAGAGTTTGATCAGGTTGCTACAAAGTCTTGGGATACAGCAACAGCTATGACAAGATTCCAGAACATTCTTGGATCTAACTACTCAGATGGTACACAGCTTGACGTTGCTCTTTGCTCAAATGACTCAACAGCACTTGGTGTTACACAGGCAATCGAAACTGATTATGCTGGAAACAATTCAGTTATCATCACAGGTCAGGATGGTGACGAAGCTAACCTTGCTAACATCGTAGATGGAAAGCAGACAATGACAGTTTACAAGGCAGTTGCAAACGAGGCAGTTGCTACACTTGATCTTGGTATCGCACTTCTTAATGGTGAGACACCAGATGCAACACTCATCGATAACTCAGGTTGGAGCTTTGAGTGTACATATGATACAGAGTCTTACGACAATGGTACTGGAATCATTCCTTCATACCTGCTTGTTCCTACAGTAGTTACAAAGGATAACATCCAGACAGAGCTTGTAGATACTGGATACTACACAATGGATGATGATGGATATCCACATCCAACAAACTAATTATTAGTGACTAGGTTATGAAATACACGCCAAAGGGCTCATCTCTTATGAGATGGGCCGGGCGTGATAATTTATGAAGAATAAACGGAGAGGAGGTAATGACTTGTCTGATTACATATTGGAAATGAAAGAAATTACCAAACTTTATCCTGGTGTAAAAGCGCTGGACAACGTTAATCTGCAGGTTGAACGTGGCGAAATACATGCGTTAGTCGGAGAAAATGGTGCTGGAAAATCAACACTTATGAATGTTCTTTCAGGTACGATTCCATTTGGCGAGTACACGGGAGACATCACATACAATGGTAAAGAATGTGAATTTCATAATATTCATGATAGTGAAGAACTCGGAATAGTTATTATACATCAAGAACTTGCGCTTATCCCTGAGCTTACAATTGCAGAGAATATGTTCCTGGGTAATGAGCGTGCTAATAAAATTGGAAAAATCAACTGGGGGCAGACCTTTATGCAGGCCGCCGAACAGATGAAAAGAGTTGGCCTTAAGGAAAGTCCTTCAGTTTTGATCAAAGATATAGGAACTGGTAAACAGCAGCTTGTTGAAATAGCTAAGGCTCTTTCAAAGAACGTTAAACTTCTTATTCTTGATGAGCCTACATCTTCCCTTAATGAGGAAGATTCGAAGATGCTTTTGGATATGCTGCTGGGATTTAAAGAAGAAGGACTAACTTCAATCATTATCACTCATAAGCTTAATGAGGTTTCATATGTTGCTGATAGGATTACAGTTCTCAGAGATGGTTCTACCATTGAGACTATGGATAATCCTGATCACAATATTGATGAAGATAGGATTATCAAAGGGATGGTTGGTCGTGAACTGACAGACCGTTATCCTACAAGAGAACATAAAGTTAGTGATGAAGTTGTTTTCGAAGCGAAGGACTGGACGGTTTACCATCCGGTATATACAGAAAAGTGTATAGACAAGAAGGTTAACTTCAAGGTTCATAAAGGAGAGATCGTCGGATTCTCCGGACTTCAGGGGGCAGGTAGAACTGAACTTGCAATGTCACTCTTTGGAAAGAGTTACGGCAGGAACATTTCAGGCCAGGAGTTTATTAAGGGTGAAGAGGTTAAATTAAAGAATGAGCGTGATGCTATCGCTCATGGCCTGGCCTATGTTACTGAGGATAGAAAGACTAATGGTTTGGTACTTCCTGATTCTATTGCAAAGAACACCACCATGGCTAAGCTTGAAAAGATTTCGACAAGAGGTATCATCGACTTCGTTATGGAGTCGAAGGTCGCACAGGAATTTGTAGATGCAATGAAGACAAAGACTCCTAGTGTTGATCAGGCAGTTGGAAATCTTTCTGGTGGAAATCAGCAGAAGGTACTTCTGTCAAAGTGGATGTTTGCTGAGCCTGATGTACTTATACTTGATGAGCCTACAAGAGGTATTGACGTAGGTGCCAAGTATGAAATCTATTCAATAATGAATGATATGGTTGCCCAAGGAAAAGCAGTAGTTATGATCTCATCTGAGCTTCCAGAACTGCTGGGTATGTGTGACCGAATCTATGTTATGAACGAAGGCGAAGTAGTCGGTGAATTTACTTCAGAGGAAGCAACTCAGGAGAAGATTATGAGTGCAATCCTCTCGCATAAAACAGACGATCTTAAGGAGGAGTAAGTAATGAGTGCGAATACATTTATAAAGAAATACACCATGGTCATTGCCCTGGTTGTTGTATTTATTATCTTCACCGTACTTACCGGTGGAAAACTTATTCTACCTCAGAATATATCTAACCTTCTGCTTCAGAACGCATATGTTCTGGTTATGGCATGTGGTATGCTTCTATGTATTCTGACAGGTGGTAACGTAGACCTTTCAATTGGTTCTACTCTTTGTCTTTCTGCAGCACTTGCAGCAAAGCTGATGGATGGTGGATACAGTCCACTTGTTGCAATTTTTGTTTCAATGTCAGTTTCAATCGTAATTGGTATCTGGCAGGGATGGTTGGTAGGATATGTACATATTCCTCCATTTATCTGTACTCTGGCGGGCATGTTCCTGTTCAGAGGTTTCGCGAGAGTAGTTCTTGATTCAAGAACAATCTCAGTTATGAATCCACAGTTCAACAATCTGTTTACATCTTACATTCAGATTGGCGGACTTGATGAAAAGGGTAACTGTAAGTCAGCAATCATTGTTGGTATTGTAGTAGCAGTTGGCCTTATGGCTTGGACAATAATTAGTCTAGCAAGAAAAAAGAAGCAGGGTTATGAAGGCGTTTCAGCTGTTTCTTCTATCGTAAAGATGGCAGTAATAGATGTACTCATCGTAATCTATGCATTCAAGCTTTCACAGTATAAAGGAATTCCAGTAATGCTTATCTGGATCCTCATAGTAGTTCTCATCTTTGCATTTATAACATCATCTACAGTATTTGGTCGTTACTTCTATGCAGTAGGTGGAAATGAGAAGGCAACAAAGCTTTCAGGTATCGACCCAAGAAGAGTTTATTTCTGGGCATACTTCCTTATGAGTGTACTCGCAGGTTTCTCAGGACTCCTTGTTGCATCACGTATCGGTTCTGTTGATGGTAACATGGGTAACTCATACGAAATGGATGCGATTGCATCTTGCTTCATCGGTGGAGCATCAGCATACGGTGGTTCAGGTACAGTTCCTGGAATCATGATCGGAGCTATTCTCCTTGGTGTTATCAACCAGGGAATGTCAATCTGCGGTTGGCCAGATCAGTGGCAGTATGTAGTAAAGGGAGCAGTTCTCCTTGTAGCCGTAGTATTCGACGTTGTTTCAAACCATAAGACAGGAAAGTCTTGATAAATCAGGACTGGAAAGTCTTTAGAATAAAACCCTCTTTTATACTTTTACCTGAGAAGGCAAATGTCTTCGAAGGAATGTTCACTTTGTGTGTGGGAAGATTGGAGATGCAGATATGAATTTTGATGATAATCTTACAAAGCTGGTAACACGAGGACTCGTTGCAGCATATATACTATACCTAGCGATTAAGATAATAACAAGCGGCGCATCAGCCCATAATGGTGCATTGCTTATCTGTATAGGTATTATCTTCCTGATCACCTCGGTGGTATTTATGATTTATACCATCCGTAAGTTCTTCATGGGCAGATCCCCTAAAAAGGACTAGCCCGGAGGAGCCGCTGCCCGGCGGCTCCTTTTTTATTTGTACGTTAATAAATGTTCGTATTAATTATCGATTTAGTGTATAATGATTTAGTAAAATAAGTCAACGGGACCGGGTCCCACTGACTCCAAGATCTGTCCCTAGTGACTCCAAGATCTGTCCCCACTGACTTATTTTCCCACAAATGTTAAGTATAGTTGCGAAAGTTTTAAGGATGGTTATATGAAACAAGAGAATGTAAAATTAATAAGAGATAATATTGAGGAGAGGTTTGTTGGAAAGACTTCTGTGGTAGATAGTGTAATTATTGCACTCCTGGCAGGCGGTCATGTTCTGATAGAGGATGTTCCTGGCGTGGGTAAGACAAAGCTGGCTAAGTCACTGGCGCAGTCGGTGGATGCATCTTTCGCCAGAGTTCAGTTTACTCCAGATACTCTCCCTACAGATATAACAGGTGTTTCCATTTATGATGCGAAGGAAGCAAAGTTCAATGTGGTGAAGGGTCCTATCCATAATGAGATAGTTCTTGCGGACGAGATTAACCGTACATCACCTAAAACCCAGTCGGCGCTTCTTGAAGCGATGGAAGAGCATCAGGTTACAATAGACGGAAAGACTTTCCAGCTTCCAGAGCTATTTATGGTTCTTGCAACCCAGAATCCGGTTGAACAGCTGGGAACTTATATGCTTCCAGAGGCAGAGCTGGATCGTTTCCTTATGAAGATATCAATCGGATATCCTAAGATGGAAATGCAAAAGGATATGGCCAAAAGATTCCTTGAGGGAACTCTTGAAAAGCCGCTTACTCCTGTTCTTAAAGCAGAGGATATTATCCAGATGAAGGAAGAGGTTAAGCAGGTTACCATGACAGACGAGATAGTAGAATATGCACTCAGCATTGTAGATGCATCTCGCTCAAATGATAATCTGGAATATGGCCTCAGCCCTAGAGCTGGTCTGGATCTTCTTATAGCATCAAAGGCTGCTGCTTATGTAGCAGAGCGTGACTACGTAATTCCTGAAGATGTCATCTCAATGGCGAAGAAAACTCTTCCTCATAGAATGATACTAACAACTCAGTCAAAGATGAATCGTTATACAGGCAGTCAGCTGATAGTTGATATTATTGAGAAGATTAAGAGACCAAACTAAAAAGTATTTCTAGGATTAGAGCAGTGGGAAGTATTAGAGAATTCTATTTTAAACATAGGAAAAGAATACCGCTAATCTGTTACATTATCTTGCTTATTCTTGCAACGATAAATGTAAGCATGAAGGGCGGTGCTTTTTCCTATGTTTTATTTTATGCCGTAATTCTTTACCTTCCTATTTCTGCGATTTATATTCTGTTTACTCTGTTCGTTATTGAGATTTATCAGGAAACAGAGAATAAGATTCTTTATAAAAATACAGCTGAGAAGTATCAGTTCGTTGTGAAGAATTCTTCCGTTATTCCAATCTCAGGAATTATTTTTACATATGACGATAATATTGCCTACTTCACAAATGATTTTACAAAGGAAGCTTTCAGGTTCCTGCCTAAAGAAAGGGTTGTGATCGATACCGAGATCATCTGCCGATACGCCGGAGGTTATGATGCAGGAATAGAAGGTTTTTATGTGCAGGATATTTTTGGCATTATGAGATTTAAGAGGAAGGTTAAGATTCCGGTCAGAGTGCATGTTCTTCCTGTAATTACAGATGTGGCACATGAGGTAGTGAAAGAGCTGAGTGAACTGGCTGATAGAGGAAATCTTTTCAATCTGATGCAGCCTGAGAACTATCTGGGAAATGACATCCGAAAATATAATCCTGGCGACAGCCTTAACAGAGTTCATTGGAAGAATTATGCCAGGACGGGAGAGATGTTTGTCAGACTTCCTGAAAAACAGGAATCTGAGATGATCAGCCTGGTGCTTGTAACTGAAGTGATGGATGGCACCCTGGATAACATTAAGAGGCGTGACAGGTTCCTAGAATACCTTGTATCTGTTGGTGAATACTTTGGTATGAGCAGCCGTCCACTTATGATAATTTACTACGATATGGGAGTGAAATCCTTTATCATAGACAGCCCTGAAACCTTCCATAGCTTTTATGCTGAAACCATGTCCCGTGTGGGAATAAAACACTCCGCCGGTCACGAAGAAGAACTAACAGGCAAAGAAGCATTGGCCAAGGCAGGTGGAAACAAAGGCAGCATGTTAATATTCAGAGAAGAAACATGCATACTTGAACATACATAAATAAGTAAGAATATGAATAATAGTGAGAATAACAACAGAATATTCAGGGATTATCTGCTGAGGGCTCCGATGATACTGGTTGTATTCATCCTGGGCTTCTTCACTATCAGATATATCTTCGGAGGAATTTATGAGCTGACTCCATTTAATTATGGATGCTATACATTCTTCTTTTTTGGCGTGCTTATCATATTGGAGCGCCAGGGCAGAAGAAAACTTATACTCCCTGCTTTTGGTGTGTTTACTTTGGTGCTTCTTTTGATCGCACATGAATCATTTCTTATATTTAACATCCTTTCTGGACTGTTTATAGTGCTTCTTGTATTTATGCTTGTTCAGGAGAAGATTCACAGAAAAGGCTTCACGATTTTTATGATTTTCGAAATTCTTTTCTGGATTGCATGTTTCACAGATAATAAGCTTGCAGTGCTTTGTCTGATTGTGGGAACTATCTACATGATTGGCATTCTTCTTAAGAAGGATGTGGACTATGGATTCATCGTTCTTCTGGCATTTGCAATCATATGTTTCATGCCAGTGAGAGAGGAGCCTATAAGATGGACTCTGATCAGAAATACATATCATAGAGTTGTCCTTTTTGCTGAAGGCATTATGAATGAAGTGGGTTACCAGTTTAGTGGATGGTTTGATTTCGAAAATTCCTTTGCTGGTTATTCCGAGGATGGTTATCTCACAGGTGCGATTTCCGGTGGTTCCAGGCAGGAGCTGGAATTTACGAAGAATGGCTCCAGTGAAAGAGTTTATCTGAAGGGTTCAACCTATAAGACAATAACGCCTGAAGGCATGACGGATAAAGAACTCATGGACCAGACCTACAATGAATGGATGGTTGAATTTATAAATGCACTCCGTAAAAATGAAGTAACAAAGAAGAAGGCAGCGTGCTTCACAAATATCGAAAGCGCTGAGATTAAATTTGAATATATCAGGACGTCAGATGTAATCCGCCCTGAAAATCTTATGAGGATTGATGAAAGCCTTAAAAGTGGTATGCGCTATAAGCAGGGTAAGGGCTTTGATTATAAGGTTCAGTATATGTCTATCGATTATGGCAGTCCTTATTTTCTGGAGCTTCTGGAAAATAATGAATACAACCTGGATGAAGAAGGCAGGGTTATTTATACAGAAGAGGACCTTTGCTCATATGAAGAGGCCAGAGAATATGTGAAGGAAACATTCAATGTTAATCTCTCCGTTATGATGAGTGAAGAAAAATATAATAATGTAAGAACAAGACTTATCGACGGGACTTACCGCAGCAGTCTGGAGGATTATCTGGATACTTCCATGTCTAATGATGACATTAAGAAGCTGCAGGAGAGTATAACAGCAGATGCTAAGACAAGCTATGAAAAGGCAAAGCTGATAGAAGCATATCTTAGAAATTATACCTATGACACATCTGTTGATCTTAGGGGAAGTGACAATTATATAAATGATTTCCTCTTTGATAAAAAGAGTGGTTATTGTATACATTATGCTGCAACAATGGTTCTTCTGCTTAGAGATGCAGGAATCCCAGCTCGTTTTGCCAGCGGTTATATGTATAACTCAGAGGATGGAACACAGGTTATGAATAATTCAGCTCACGCGTGGGTTGAAGCTTATATAGATGGAATTGGCTGGATGACATTTGAACCTACTGCGGCAAATCCAAATGCTGAAATGCTTGCCTGGGGAAAGAAATACAAGGGTGAGGAAACTGCTGAAGTAGAAGTGGAAGATCAGCTTGAAGAGTGGCTTAGTGAGGTGGAAGCACAGGGCTCCGCCGACAAATCTGAAAAATCATCTCTTGCCGAAAGACTATCTGGCGAAAAGAAGGGTGAAGAAATAGTAGATATGGGTATCATAAAGAGAATACTTATCTATGTTGGCATCATTCTTTTAGCGGCTGTACTTTTAGTGCTTTCCATCGTTGGAGTGAGAAAACTTTGGTTCAGTCTGCTTACTCCTGAAAAGAAACTGACCGAAATGGTTAAAAAAGTATGCAAAGATATAGAAAAAAGTGTAGAATTGGAAGAGGACAAAAATCTTCTAAAGAAAAATGATGGATCACTTTATGATTATCTGAAATTTGCAGAAGATGAATCTTACAGAGAAAAACTGAGGGGGCTGTTTGATCTGTATTATCGTTATAGATTTAGAGGGGACGAAGTAACAGAAGAAAAACTTAAAGGGGTTATGTAATGATAGGATCAGTATACTGGGTTTTATTTGTTATATCTCTAATTCTCTCAATTATATATATCTATGTTTGGCAGAAGTATTTTGATGTGAATATTACAATCATCTTTTTACTTATACCAGTTGCCAATCTAGGATTTTTATTATCAGTTATATCTACCAATGTCTTTTCTGCTTTGACGGGTATAAAACTGTTATATCTTGGTACATTCCTTATATATTTTATTACCTTGGCGGTATTTAATATTTGTGAAATAGAGCTGGATAGATTGCTACGTACATTTATGTTTGTTATAAGTCTTATAGTTTATTCCAGCGTTCTTTTGATTGGAAAAAGCAAACTTTTCTATCGTTCATATAAATTCGATAGCAAGAATTCCATACTTCTCAGGAGCTATGGCCCAATGCATACGGTGCATATTGTGGTCATTTCATTGTTCCTGCTTATTAGCTTACTTGGGATTCTTTATTCCTATAAGCAAAAGAAACAGGTATCAAATCGTATCCTAAGGCTTCTTTTTATTCCGGAAATAATTTGTGCTGTAGGCTTCTTCGCTAATTTGTTACTCAAGTCAGAAATGAATCTGCTGCCATTTACATATATCCTTGCGCAGATTGTTTATCTTATGATAATCAGAAGGATGACTCTTTATAATGTAATCGAAAATGTTATCGAGTCGATGGCTCAGAATGGTAAAGTTGGTTTTATTTCTGTAGACAGTAATTATTGTTTCCTTGGAGCAAACGAAACTGCCAGAGAAATTATTCCTGAAATAAGAGAATTATCTCTGGATCAGAATATCAAATATGTTGATAATCTTAGAAAAAACCTTAGGCATTGGATAGACAATTTTGAAAATTCTAAGGACAATGATAAGAACCTTTTCAGAGTGAAGGGCGAGACCGAAGCTGATGACAAGGTATATGCCATAAATATAAGTTATTTATACGAAGGTAAAAAAGTGCTGGGATATCAGATTTTTATTGAGGATGATACCCAGAACCAAAAGTATATTGCTCTTATTGATAAGTATAATGATGAGCTGGAAGCAGAAGTGGCTGAAAAGACTCGTCATATCGTGGAGATGCATAATAACCTGGTCATGAGTATGGCCATGATGGTTGAGAGTCGCGATAACTCTACTGGAGGACATATTAAGCGTACCAGTGTCTGCGTTGAGATTCTTATTAATGAGATGAAAAAAGATCCAAATCTTCATATGACAGAAAAGTTCTGCAAGGATGTAATTAAAGCAGCACCTATGCACGACCTTGGAAAAATTGCCGTAGACGATGCCATCCTCAGAAAGCAGGGTAAACTCGATAAGGATGAATATGATAAGATGAAAATGCATTCTGCCGAGGGTGCAAGGATTGTGCGAGAAATCCTGAAGGATACAGATGATGAAGAGTTCAAGGTTATAGCTGAGAACGTGGCTCATTATCATCATGAGAAGATGGATGGAACTGGATATCCAGAGGGGCTTAAAGGAAAGGACATTCCATTTGAGGCACGCATTATGGCTATAGCTGATGTTTATGATGCGCTGGCATGTAAGCGTGTTTATAAAGACCAGATGCCTCTGGATAAAGTTAATGAAATAATTATGTCTGGTATGGGACCACAGTTTGATATTAGCCTCCAGCCATATTATGAAAAGGCGAGACCAAAACTGGAAGCATATTATAATTCTCTGGAAGAATATGCTGACGGTTCAAAATAATATATACTATATAAAAAAGAGGGAGTTTTTGTTATGAAAAAGAGAGTTGTATTTGGTGCAATCCTGCTTGTTGTGATTGGACTAATCGTGTATACACTGCTTAACCCAGTGGACATGGCAGGATTAGAAGGGTATGAGAGTAAATTCTATTCAACTCCAATTGCGCTTCTTCCACCAATAATAGCAATAGCGCTTGCGCTTGTTACTAAGGAGGTTTATTCATCACTGTTCCTTGGAATTGTGAGTGGAGCACTTCTTTATTCCAACTTCAATGTTGAGCTGGCACTTAATACCATGTTCTTCAACGAAGATGGAGGAATGCTTTATAAGATAGCAGATACATTCAATGCTGGTATCCTCGTATTCCTTGTTATGCTGGGAATTCTTGTTGCTCTTATGAATAGAGCAGGTGGTTCAGCAGCATTTGGTGTGTGGGCATCAAAACGTATTAAGACTCGTATAGGTGCGCAGGTTGCCACAGTTGTTCTCGGAATGCTCATTTTCGTAGATGACTATTTTAACTGCCTTACAGTTGGTAGCGTAATGCGTCCTGTAACAGATTCTCATAAGGTATCCCGTGCTAAGCTGTCATATATCATTGATGCTACAGCAGCTCCAGTCTGCATTATCGCACCTATCAGTTCATGGGCAGCAGCAGTCACATCTTCTGTACCAGAAGATGCAGATATAAATGGATTCCAGACATTCATAAGAACTATTCCTTATAACTATTATGCACTTCTGACTTTGGTTATGATGTTCATCGTAATCTTCAGACGCCTTGACTATGGTCCAATGAAGAAGCATGAGCTGAATGCATACAAGGGTGATCTTTTCACAACTGGTTCAGCTGGAAAGGGTAGTGATGAGAAGTATGAGATAAGCGACAAGGGTATTGTGCTGGATCTTATCCTTCCAGTTGCAGTTCTGATCTTTGCCTGCATTATGGGAATGGTTTATACAGGCGGCTTCTTTGATGGCGTTGATTTTGTAACTGCATTTGCAGATGCAGATGCTTCAGTTGGACTTGTATTCGGTGGCATTATCGCTATCGTATTTACATTCTTCTATTACATGCTTCGTGATGTAATAAGCTTTGGTGCATTTATGGAATGTGTAGCTGATGGATTCAAAGCTATGGTTGCTCCAATCCTTATTCTTACATTTGCCTGGACACTTTCAGGTATGACAAACCTTCTTGGTGCTAAGTTCTATGTTGCTGATCTTGTTGCAGGTTCTGCAGCAGGCCTTCAGTCAATGCTTCCTGCAGTTATCTTCCTGGTAGCTCTTGGACTTGCATTTAGTACAGGAACATCATGGGGAACATTTGGTATTCTTATTCCTATCGTTATGGGTGTATTCCCAAGTGGAGAGATGATGCTTATTTCAATCTCTGCATGCCTTGCAGGAGCTGTTTGCGGTGACCACTGTTCACCAATATCAGATACAACTATCATGGCATCAGCAGGTGCGGAATGTAATCATATTAATCACGTTTCAACTCAGCTGCCATATGCACTCACCTGTGCAGCTGTATCCTGCGTTTCTTATATAATCGCAGGCTTTGTTCAGAATGCAGCCATCTGTCTTGTAATAGGTATAGTTCTGATGGTAGTTACACTTCTCGTTATTGAAAAGTTTATTGGCCGCGAGCCAATCGACAAAGGCGAGGGAGTTGAAGCTGTCGACGCAGAGTAACCCCGACAATTTATAAAACAAGTCACTGGGGACAGATCTCATTGACTCCAAGATCTGTCCCCAGTGACTTATTATGTGTAGATTATGTTAAATCAATTGACATAATATCGTATAATTTATATTATGATATTGAGAGAATGTGCAGTTTTTTCAATGAATTTAGAGAAAGGAGTGAGCGGATATGAAGAAGAATCGTGGATTTACTTTAGTAGAACTGATCGTCGTATTAGTTATTCTTGCTATACTTGCGGCTGTCCTTGTACCTACACTCCTTGGATACATTGATAAGGCAAAGGAAAAGGAAGATATTAATCGAGCAAAGGCTTGTTTAGATGCAGCTCAGGGTGCTTTTGTAGAGGCTTATGGAAAAGGTGTTACAAATAAAAATGAAAATGTTTTAGGTGTTGAATCAGAAAAAGTTTATGGTAAATTCAAGGATGTTGATGCAACATCAACTAAAGCGGCTGAGATGGTAAAAAATTGTACAGATGAAGATCCTTATATATTCATGGTGGCAGTTGGTAGTAGTAAGGATGGTTATAGTGCTTCAGATCATGATAGATATACTGTTTACTATGCTTGCTATGAAAAAGATCCATATTCAAGGCCTTATTATTACTATGATGGCGCGTGGACAACTGTGAATCCTACGTATAAGATAGGAAATAAAGATAATGATACAGTTATAAAAAAGGATAATAATAAAGGTACAAATTTATTGAAATCCAAAAATATTTATATTCAATATTACGTTTTATGTAACAAGGATAATAAATCCCTTAGTAGTACTGCTACTAATGATACGACATTTTGGCACTACTTGAAGACAACGCTGTATAATAAGTATAAATAATCTTATCTAAGAACCTGCTTCGGCAGGTTCTTTTTTTGTTCCTCCTTACAAAAAGCATCTAACAAGTAACAAAATGTAAAATATACTTGACAAGATGTAATCTGAGTAGTATTATCTGTATCAGAACAAGAAAAAACAATTCTGTTTAGGAGGTAATACAATGTCAAATTTAGGATTTATATTGGGTATAATTGTATGTATAGCGTTTGTATTAATTATTACAGCTGTTATTATCAAAATGGGTCATACAGACGGAAAGAAACCAAAGTATGATGAGAGGCAGATGATGGCAAGAGGAAAAGGTTACACATATGCATTTTACACTGCAGTATTAGTTGCTATAATACCTTGCTTCTTACCAGAAGAGATTAAAGTATTTTTAGGTGATATGCTTTACTTCACGCCGCTGCTAGCTGGAATACTGGTTCATATAACCTACTGTGTATTCAATAATGCATATCTGGAAATGAACACTGAACCAAAGAGATGGATTTCAGTCTTTACTTGTATAGGAATCGCAAATCTGCTTATAGCATTTGCAAATTGCCGAGAAGGTTTTGTAGAAAATGGCTCTCTTAAGACTGGAGTTCTCAATCTATGCATGGGAATAATCTTTGTGATCATCATGCTAGAAGTATTAATCAAGTCCAGGCTTGATGCAAAGGAGGTCGATGACGATGAAGAATCTGAAGCTTAAGGCCGCCCGAGCCGGAAAAGATATGTCTCAGGCTGATCTTGCATCAGCTGTGGGGGTATCAAGACAAACAATCAATTCAATCGAAAAAGGCGATTATAACCCAACCATTAAGCTATGTCTTTCTATTTGTAAGACTTTAGGCAAGACTCTTGATGAATTATTCTGGGACGATGAATGAAACGAATAGCATTTTACAACAAATAAAATGCATTTTGCGACAAAAGTGCTAAGTTTAAAATTGTTTGTTATAATATCGAACATGTGAATGTTGAATTGTAATCTTAAGGAGGATGGAAGAATGTCACTGGTTGTAAAGAATCTTTACAAAAAATATGGAGAAAAGGTTGTAGTTGATGATATCAGCTTTGAAATGCCAAAGCCTGGTGTATACGCACTGCTTGGAACAAATGGTGCTGGTAAAACTACATCCATAAGAATGATACTTGGAATGCTAGATAAGGATGGCGGCGAGGTTACCTGGGATGGAAAGCCACTTAACTTCGATACCTGTAACATCGGTTATCTTGCAGAGGAAAGAGGACTTTATCCAAAGTATACACTTGTTGATCAGATCAGATACTTTGGAGAGCTTCGTGGAGTTGATAGAAAGACTGTCGACGAACGAATTAAATATTGGGCTGAGCGCCTTAAAGTAGAAGAATACATCTATCCTGAAAAAGCAGCTGAGCTTCTGGAGAAGCAGCAGTATGAAGGCAGGGTAAGATATGATGAAAATGGAAATGCAATCAGTGAAGATTTCAGTGCTCCAAAGAAGGGAAGAAAGAAGAAGGCTAAACTTCAGAGTCCTGACCAGTTATCAAAGGGTAATCAGCAGAAGATTCAGTTCCTTATTGCAATGATCTCTGAGCCAGATCTTCTTGTTCTGGATGAGCCTTTCTCAGGACTTGACCCAGTTAATACTGACATTCTCAAAGAAGTTGTCAGAGAGCAGATTGCAGCTGGAAAGTACATTATCATGTCCAGCCACCAGATGGAGGTTGTTGAAGAGTTCTGTACTGATATTACAATCCTTCATAGATCAAAGGCAGTTGTATCTGGAAACCTGAATGAGATAAAGAAGGAAAGAGGTAGAGTTAATCTGAGCCTGAAGGTTGAACAGGATATCTCTTCATATATAAAGGATGCAGGTGTTGAGCTTGTTTCTGAAAAAGAATTTGAATACACTCTTAAGGTTACTGGCGACGAGCAGGCCAACAAGCTACTCAGTAGTCTTATCAGTGCTGGTATACCAATCGTTAAGTTTGATCTTAGTGAAATGTCACTTCATGAGATTTTTGTAAATGCAGTTGGTGAAGGCGAGGAGTAGAAGATGAATAATAGAGAGAATATTTATAGTCTGGAGGGATTCAGTAAAGTATTTAAATTTACTGTCAGACAGACTTTTAAGAATAAGGGATACTTATTATCATTCGTGATTTTCGTTCTTGTTATGACACTTATGGGACCTCTTCAATATCTTGGTCAGAGTGCAGGACAGGGAGCAGCTGAAGATAGCATGAACTTTAATTCTGCAGACGTGGATGTAGATAACATTTACATCTATGATCAGCTTGGTGTGATCCAGAGCAGTGATAATGTTAAAGATCTTTATGAATCCCGTGGAAAAGATGACGATAAAAAAGCGGGAATAACAAGTGATAAGATTCATGTGGAAGATGCGACAGATGCATCTGAAGATTCAATTATCAGTGGTCTTAAAAAGAAAGATGTTGCAGTTGTTATAACTGCAAGTGAAACAGGTTATAAGGTAAATGGAATCATAGCTGATGATTCTGATGTTGAGATAGATGACCTGGATGGCATAACAGAGGTTATTAAGGACGATTTTGATACAAAGAGATTTGAAGATAATGATGTAAAGGCAGAAGATGCACAGATGATATTCTCAGGTGTTAATACTGATGGTGTTATATCTGAAACAGAGTATCTAAGCAAAGAGTCTAAAGCTATTTCAGGACAGAAGTATATGTTCTACATGCTGGGCTTCTCAATGATAATTTTCATCGTAGTTTCAATGTCAGCATCTTATATCATTACATCAGTTACAGAAGAGAAGCAGTCAAAGCTTGTTGAAAGTCTTCTTGTAAGTGTAAGACCTATGGCACTTCTTCTTGGTAAGGTTTGTGGAATGATGAGCTATGTTGTTCTGCTCCTGGTATGTGGTGTTATTGGTTCGAATGTATCTGGTTATGTGATGAGAAATGTATTCAATATCTCTGAAGACAAATTTTCAAATAGAGGATTTGATTTCTCGATATTTAAGGACTTCGGTGTGGTAGGCGGAGTTGCACTTGTACTTTCAGTAATTCTGGCATTCCTTGCATTTGGTATGATCAGTGGACTTTTTGGAAGTACATGTAACAAGACAGAAGATATGCAGAATGCAACTGGAAATGTTATGACAATTTCTATGATAAGTTATTTTGCTGCAGTTGCAGCTGGAGGAATGGATAATGATATAGTAAATAAGCTGATAGCATTAATCCCACCATTCTCATATTTCGCAGCACCAGTTACTTATGTAACAGGTAGAATAAGTGCACCAATACTTATTATTTCATATGTAATTCAGATAGCATTGATAGTTGGAATAGTAGTTATTGCGGCAAAGAGTTATCGTAATCTCTTACTCAGTGATTCAACTACTCAGAAACTTAAGACAATATTTAAATCAGCAAAGGGTTAAGGAGGTTAGAAAAATGTTTAAGAATTTCGATAAAGTTTTCAAGTTTACATTTAAAAATCAGACCTCTACAAAGGGCTATAAATATGGAACAATTATAACAGCACTCATACTCTTTATTATCCCTGTTGCTATATTTGTTATAAGTGGTATGGCTCTTGATGATAAAAAGGATACTCTGGAAAGCTGCGGAGCTGAAAGAGTTTATGTTGTAGACCCAGAGGCACCAGATGCAGACTTTAGTATTATGAATATGCTTGGAGTTGATGGTTATACTGACCTCCAATATTCAAATGCAGAAACAGTTGAAGAGGCTCTGGAAACTATTACAGATCGTAACGAGACTAAGAGTTTTGTTTATCAGGTAAAGAAAGAGGATAATCAGATTTACTCACGTATAATTCTTCCAACAATATCCGAACTGGACGAGGATAAGGTTAAGAATTATGATGATTTTGTAGAACAGAATGGAACAGTATTTGCGATGATCGCATCTGGTACATCTATGCAAAACTTAAATGAGATGATGAAGATGACTGATTATTCTGTTTATGATAATTCAGGCTATCAGGAAGGTAAGGATTTATATTCCGATTCAGAAAAGATGGATGAACAGAAGAATTCTGAAATCCTTCCAGTATTCAATATGATTCTTACATATGCAGCTATTATCATCATCTATATGGTTATCATCATGTATGGTAACAGTATTCTTCAGAACATTGTTCTTGAGAAGAGTTCAAAGTTGATGGATACAATGCTTATATCCGTTGCACCTGAAGCTATGATATTTGGTAAGATGCTTGCTATCCTGGCATCTGGTATTCTGCAGCTCCTGGTTTGGATTGCAGGTCTTGTAGGCGGATTAGTCGTAGGTGTAAAAGTGTTCGATAACATGTACTCAAATGTAAGCGCATCAGTTGTAACTTTCCTTAAGAGTTTTTCAGAGCTGGGACTCTTTAAACCAGTAAATGTAATCGTTGGAATACTTGCACTCATATTCGGAATCATAATGTATTCTGCAATCTCAGCTGTAGCAGGAGCAATTTCCAGTACAAGAGAAGAGGCTGCAAGTAATCAGGGAGTATTCATTGTATTCCTTATGATCAGCTTCTATGTAGTTCTCTTCAAAGGACTTAATACAAGTAATATTATTACATGGCTTTACCTTGTACCATTCACATCAGCAATGGTTCTTCCTTCAGGTATATGCTCAGGAGTTATCTCAACAGGTCTTGCTGTTGCAGGTCTGGGAATACTAATTGCATGCAGCGTTGGCTTAATAATACTTGCTGGAAAGCTTTATAAGATGATGTCACTCTATAAAGGAAATCCGGTTAATATTAGCAAAGCTATTAAAATGCTATGCGGAAAGCAGTAAAGATGGATATAAGTCTTGCCCCAATGGAGGGGATTACAACATATATTTTCAGAAATGCGATTGATAAGTACTATGGGGGTATAGATAGGTACTATACCCCTTTTATCACTGCCAGTCATCTGAAGGGAAGAGAACTGAGAGATGTCTGCCCTGAAAATAATCAGGGGATGAGAACTATCCCGCAGATCCTTACAAATGATGCAGAGCTTTTCCTTCTCATTGTAAAACAGCTGGCGGCTATTGGTTACAGAGAAGTAAATCTAAATCTCGGTTGCCCATCAGGTACAGTTGTAGGAAAGGGAAGAGGTTCTGGTTTTCTTGCTGAACCTGAAAAGCTGGATAAGTTTTTATATCAGATATTTGAAGGTAGAGATGTTTTAGAGAACGATATCAATGACAAGATAAAATTATCTATCAAAACAAGGTTAGGAAAGAATTCCCTGACGGAATGGGATGAGATTCTAAAGGTTTACATAAAATATCCGATAGATGAGCTTATAATTCATCCAAGACTTCGAAAGGACTTCTATACTGGCGAGGTACATCTGGATGAATTTAAGAAGGGCGCAGATATGTTCAGGGCCAGAGATGAAGAAAATCCTGACAGCTTTGCAACAGAGATAATTTATAATGGCGATATAGTTGATCTTGATTCTTATAAAAGCTTGGCCGAGAAAGTGAACATTACTGAAGAGAATCCTATTATGATAGGTCGCGGTCTTATTATGAATCCAAATCTTGCCAATGAACTGAAAGCTGGAGAGAAAGAAGAGTTTGATAAACGAAAGTTCAAAGAATTCATAAATGAGATTAAGGAAAACTATATAGAAGAAATGTCCGGAGAGAAGCAGGTGGTAATGAAGATGAAAGGTCTATGGGCTTACTTCGGCGAAGGACTTGGTCTTGATAAAAAGAAAATGAAGGAAATATATAAAGCCAATCGATTAGCAGAATATACGAATGCGATAACATGCATTTAGTTTACATAATCAGGTTATGGTTTAAAAACACAATTTGTTGTACTTTCCTTTGATTTTGGACACAATATATGGTAAATTAGAGAACAGTGGGTTATTCCGCTGTTCTTTTTTGATGCAAAGGAGAAAACTTATGGAAGTTATTAAAACAATAGATTATGAAGAGGAGATGGGGCAGGACTATGTGGACTATGCCATGTCGGTTATCACTGACCGTGCCCTGCCTGATGTAAAGGATGGACTGAAGCCTGTTCAAAGGCGTGTTATCTATTCTTTATCTGAGCTGACAAAGTCTGACAGTCCACACCGTAAGTGTGCGCGTATTGTCGGCGATACCATGGGTAAATATCACCCTCATGGTGACAGCTCTATATATGAATGTCTTGTAAATATGGCGCAAAGCTGGAAGCTGCCAATTCCACTCGTTGATCCTCACGGAAACTTCGGTGATGTATCTGGTTCTGGCGCTGCTGCCATGCGTTATACAGAGGCTCGTATTGCAGAGTATGCAGAAGAGGGACTAAAGGATCTTAAGTATTGTGAGTTCATGCCAAACTTTGATGGCACTGAGCAGGAACCAGTACATATTCCTTTCCTTATTCCTAACATGCTTACTTCTGGTGCTACAGGAATTGCGGTTGGTATGGCTACAAGCATTCCAACACATAACCTGGAAGAAATAGCAAATGCTGAGATTGCATATATCCAGAATCCAAAGATAACAACAGAAGAACTTCTTGAATATGTAAAGGGTCCTGATTTTGCAACAGGCGGAATAATAAATGTAGATAAAGAAACATTACTTCAGATTTATGAAACTGGTCTTGGTAAGGTCAGAGTTCGTGGTAAGGTTGAAATTCGTGATGCAGGTCGTGGAAGAAAATCCATCTGTGTTACAGAAATACCTTATACAATGATCGGTTCTACAGAGAAGTTCCTTAACACAGTAGCTGACCTGGTTCGTCAGGGTAAGCTTCCTGCAGTTGTAGATATTGCAGACCGTGGTGATAAGGATGGTGAGTGCCTTGCAATAGATGTTAAGAAGGGCACAACTGATGAAGAGATAGAGAAGATACTGAATATCCTCTATAAGAAGGCTGGTCTTGAGGAAAATTACAGTGTCAACATGAACTGTATTTATAATCGTAAGCCAGAGGTTATGGGTCTTAAGAGAATCCTTGAGACTTATACAGAATATAAGTGGGAGGTTTATACATCTAAGTATAATCGTCTCCTTG
This sequence comes from uncultured Lachnospiraceae bacterium, assembly GCA_902774915.1. Lineage (GTDB taxonomy): Bacteria > Bacillota > Clostridia > Lachnospirales > Lachnospiraceae > Eubacterium_Q. The sequence continues at coordinate 80,898 of CACYKH010000005.1, forward strand.
CTGCAGAGAAGGATGTGCGAGAGGTTAAGAGCGGACTTCTTGAAGCAGTGGATGTTATAGATCTTATCATTGAGATACTCCGTGGTTCTGCTACCACTAAGGAAGCTAAGGAATGTCTTATGTATGGTAAGACAGATAACATTAAGTTCAGATATAAGGGTTCAGTGGCAGATGCCAAGGAGCTTCATTTCACTGAGAAGCAGACAGATGCAATCCTGGCCATGAGACTTCAGAAGCTGATTGGTCTCGAGGTTGATGTTCTGAAGAAGGAACTGGAAGAGGCAGAGAAGAAGATTGCTAAGTATGAAAAGCTTCTTAAGTCAAACGCAGCTATGAAGAAGCAGATGGTTTCCGACATAGAGGATCTTAAGAAGAAATATGCTATCCCACGTAGATCTGTTATCGAAAATCTTGGTGAAGTAGTTGTTGAGAAAGAAAAGGTTGTTGCTACAGAAGAGACAGTTCTTCTGGATCGTTTCTTCTATATCAAGTCTGCACCTCGTGCCGTATTTGAAAAGAATCCGGACGTGGTTCGTAAGTTTGATGTTAATTGTATGTCGGATGACCGCATTGCCATCTTTGATAATGAAGGTATGGTTCACATCATCAAGGTTTCTGATATTTTGAAGAAGCAGACTAAGAAGGATAAGAAGTTCAGAATTACTGATAAGGGTATTCAGATATTTGATTTCTGCGGAATGAGTCATACAGCAGACGTTGTTGCAATGATGAATGTTTCCGAGATGAACCCTGCTGGAAATATGGAATCTGACACAGTAAAGAATTTAGTTGAAATGTGCAGAGGACATGTTCCTGAATACAATCTTGTATTTGTTACTACAGAAGGTAAGGCAAAGAGAGCTAATGCTGCACTCTTTGATACATCCAGAAAAACATCACAGGCTATCAAGTCACAGGTGGCTTATGTTGGCTATGAAGATGAATATATAGTTGCTGAAACAAATAATGGTTATTCCATTAAGGTTAAGACCGATGAGATACCTGTTCAAGGTAAGGGTGCTGGTGGAGTTCAGCTGATTTCCCTACGCAGAGGCGACTATGTTGTTGATGCCATTTCAGCTGGAAATGATGCCGAGTTCGGTGGCATTTCGTTATCCAGTATGAAAGCTGTTAAACGTGGTGGCAAGGGTAATAAGAAGTCTAAATAAGAGGATAGATAAATGGCAAAGAAGAATGATTCATACGATAGCGAGTCGATAAAGGTCCTAAAGGGTCTTGAGCCTGTAAGACTTAGACCGGGAATGTATATCGGCAGCACAGGTAGAACCGGTCTGAACCATCTGGTGCAGGAGATTATTGATAATGCAGTAGATGAGCATCTGGCAGGTTATTGTAAAAATATATATGTTTCGCTGAATGAAGATGGTTCAGCAACTGTGGAGGATGACGGACGAGGAATTCCTGTTGACCTGCATCCTACAGAGAAGAAGAGCGCGGAGCGAGTTGTATTTACTGTCCTTCACTCAGGTGGTAAGTTCAATGACTCTGTTTATAAGATCAGTGGTGGTCTGCATGGTGTAGGTTCCGCCGTTGTTAATGCGCTTTCTAAGAAACTGATTGTAGATGTTTATCGTGACGGTTACATCTACCATGATAGTTATGAGTATGGAAAGCCAAAGACTAAGCTTGTGGATGGACTGCTTCCATTTGAACCATCACCTTCTGCAAAGAAGACTGGAACAAAGGTTACTCTTTATCCGGATGATACTATTTTCGAAACAGTCAAGTTCAAGTCCAGTGCCATCCGTCAGAGAATTAAGGAAACATGCTATCTTAATCCAGAGCTGACTATTACATTTGAAAATAAGAGGGATGGTTATGCGCCTGAAGTGTTCCATCAGCCAGGCGGACTTTCTGCTTTTGTTGAGGATATTTCAAAGGACCTGACGAAGACTTCTCCAGTGGTTGCTCTTAAGGGAGAAAAGAATGGAATAGAGGCAGACATTGTATTTGTTTGTACAGAGGACGGCGATGAAAATGTAATCGGTTTCACAAACAATATTACTAACCCAGAAGGTGGTACTCATGTTACCGGTTACAAAACTGCTTTTGCCAAGATAATTAATAATTATGCCCGTAATGAGCTGGGTGTTCTGAAAGAGAAGGATAGCAATCTTTCTGGTGCAGACATCAGACAGGGTGTGCAGGCGATTATTTCAGTAAAGCATCCTGATCCTCAGTTTGAAGGTCAGACTAAGACTCGTCTTTCTAATACAGATGTTACTCAGGCTGTAGATGCCATAATGAGAGAACAGCTGACGGTTTATTTTGACCGTAACTATGATGTTCTTAAGGATATCGTTGACAGAGCTGTTGAGACTGCAAAAGAAAAAGCTAAGAATAAGACAAAGGTTAATCTGAATAAATTCTCCTTTGAGGGAAATGGAAAGCTTGTTCGTCAGGAAAGTAACGAATCTGAGAAGTGCGAGATTTTCATAGTCGAGGGTGATTCCGCTGGTGGCTCTGCTAAGTCTGCTCGTAATCGTAAATACCAGGCAATCCTTCCTCTTCGTGGTAAGATCCTGAATGTGGAGAAGGTTCCTGTAGCTAAGGTTTTGGAGAATAAAGAAATCCAGGCAATGATAAATGCATTCGGATGTGGCTTTGGAACTGGCTTCGGAAATGATTTTGATATTGACAAACTGAACTATGATAAGATAATAATAATGACTGATGCGGACGTAGATGGTGCACACATTGCAACGTTGCTCCTGACTTTCTTCTATAGGTTCTATCCTGAGCTTATAACAGGAGGTCACATCTACATTGCAATCCCTCCTCTTTATAGAGTGGGCGAGGGCAAGAAAGCTAAGTATCTTTATTCAGATGATGAGCTTGAAAAGTATCGTAAGGAGCATAAGAATAAATTCCTTATTCAGCGTTACAAGGGTCTTGGTGAGATGGATGCAAATCAGCTCTTTGAAACAACAATGGATCCTGAGTACCGTGTTCTGAAACAGGTTATGATATCAAGCCGTGCAGAAGCATCTTCAATTACAAGTACTCTGATGGGAAGCGAAGTAGCTCCGCGTAGACAATATATTGAAGAAAATTCAAAAGATGCTAAAATAGATTCATGATTTTTTACTTAATATAAAAATTATATGAAAACAATGGAGGTTAAAAACATGAGTGACGAATTTAATCCACAGGGACCAGGACCACAGAGTCCTGATCAGACATTCGGTGGACAGCCACAACAGCCATACGGCCAGCCTCAGCAGTTCCAGGGCCAGCCACAGCAGTTTGATGGCCAGCAGCAATTTGGTGGACAGCCACAGCAGCCATACGGTCAGCCACAGCAGTTCCAGGGACAGCCTCAGCAGTTCCAGGGTCAGCCACAGTATGGTCAGCAGCAGTATGGACAGCCTGGACAGCAGCCAGGAGGTCAGCCATATGGACAGCAGCCACAGTATGGTGGACAGCAGCCATACGGTCAGCAGCCACAGTTTGGTGGACAGCAGCCAGGTGGACAGCCACCTAAGAAGAGTAATACTGGTCTTATAATCGGTATTATTGTTGGTGCTCTTGTATTCTTATTAGTTTGCGTTTTTGTCATTATTGCTATAACAGGCAAAAAGGATGATGATAAGAAGGAAGAGAAGAAGACAACTGAGGAAGTGACAGAAGAGGAAACTACAGAAGAAGAAATCGAAGAGATTACTGAAGAAGCTACTGACGAGAAGACAGAAGAAGAGACTACTGAAGAAGAGACAGAGGAAGAAACAACTGAGGAGAGCAGTGCTGGTGGTACAGCTACAACTCCTGATGATATGTCAGATGACATTTTCGATTGTCAGTTTGCAATGGATGGAACAGTTTATACACTTCCATTTGATTATTCACTGATTAGTGATAAGTATACATTTGATCTTGCTGACTATGGATACGAGGATGGATACATTCTTAATCCTAAGGACAAGGTTACATCTACTATCGAGCTTGAGAGTGATGACCTTGATGAAGATGTAAACTTCTGGGTTGGATTCCTTAATACAGGAAGCGAAGCTAAGGATATTAAAGAAACAGCTGTTTGGGCTTACAGTATTGATATTAACTGGGCAGAAACAGATAAGTACCCAGAAATTATTCTTCCAAAGGGAATTACATGGGGAAGTTCAGTTGATGATGTAAAGGCTGCTTATGGTGAGCCTACAGAAGACCCTTACAGAGCTGAGGAGCTTGGCTACTGGAGTTATACATATAAGAGTGAAGACTATGATGTTTATCTTACTCTTACAATCTATGACGATAAGGGTATTACAAAGATTGAATACCAGAACTACGATACAGACTGATAAATAAAATTAATACTAGAAAAAAACCTCTCTTTCAGTTAATCTGTTAGGGAGGTTTTTATATTATCAAAGGAGTAACTGAATAATGACACTAAGAGAACTTGCAATTGGCGAGACTTGTGTAATAAAAGAAGTTGGCGGGGAAGGTGCGCTCAGGCAGCATTTTCTTGATATGGGTGTTATCCCTGGAGTAGAGGTGACACTTATAAAGCTTGCACCGATGGGTGACCCAATGGAGCTTAGGATTCATGGGTATGAGCTGACGCTTCGACTTGCTGACGCAGACCAGATAAATGTTGAACTTGTTAAAGATGTTAAAACACAGAATGCTTCAGATGTAGATGATGGGTCTGTAGATGTAAACAATATAGAAAATAAAAGTAAAGATAAGAAAAAGCATAAACACCACCCTGGTCTTGGTGAGGGTGGTATTTATCATGACCATACTACTGAGAAAAAGCTTCCTGAAGGTACGACTCTGACATTTGCACTGGCGGGAAATCAGAATAGTGGTAAAACCACTTTGTTCAATCAGCTTACTGGTTCTAACCAGCATGTTGGTAACTTTCCTGGAGTAACTGTAGATAGAAAGAGTGGTGTGATTAAAGGTCATTCTAATACTGAGGTTGTTGACCTGCCTGGTATCTATTCTCTTTCTCCTTACACTGATGAGGAAATAGTTTCAAGACAATATATCATAGGTGAAAAACCAAAGGGTATTATCAATATAGTTGATGCTACAAACATAGAGAGAAATCTATATCTCACAATGCAGCTTATAGAGTTGGATATCCCAATGGTTCTTGCACTTAACATGATGGATGAAGTAAGAGGAAATGGAGGCTCTATTAATATCAATGCTATGGAGGCCCTCTTAGGTATCCCTGTTGTCCCTATTTCTGCTGCAAAGAATGAAGGTGTAGATGAGCTTGTAAGCCACGCGCTTCACGTTGCAAAGTATCAGGAGAGTCCTGGTAAGAAGGATTTCTGTGATGAGTCAGATCATGGTGGAGCGGTTCACAGATGTCTTCACGGTATAATGCATCTTATTGAAGACCATGCTAAGCGTGCAGATATTCCTGTTCGTTTTGCAGCTAACAAACTTATTGAAGGTGATAAGAGAGTATTTGATGCTCTTGAGTTATCTGAAAATGAGCTGGATATGGTGGAGCATATTATAGTTCAGATGGAAGAGGAGCGTGGACTTGACAGATCTGCTGCTATAGCTGATATGCGTTTCTCATTTATTGATAAGCTGGTTAAAGAGACGGTTGTAAAACCATCTGAAAGTAAGGAAAGAGAACGAAGTGAAAAGATAGATAAAATACTCACAGGTAAGTTTACTGCTGTTCCTGCATTTATACTTATTATGGGTGTGATTGCATTTCTTACTTTTAATCTGGTTGGTGCATGGTTGCAGGAACTTCTTGAAAGTGGAATAGGCTTTGTTACGGATAAGCTGGACCAGGCACTTACTAACTGGAATGTAAATGAAGTTATTCATTCGCTAATTATTGACGGTATATTTAGTGGCGTAGGAAGCGTGCTTAGTTTCCTCCCAATTATCATACTTCTTTTCTTCTTCCTGTCACTTCTTGAAGATACGGGATATATGGCGAGAGTTGCTTTCGTTATGGATAGACCACTCAGAAAGCTTGGTCTTTCTGGAAGAAGTATTGTGCCTATGCTTATTGGTTTTGGATGCTCAGTTCCTGGAGTAATGTCCAGCAGAACTCTGCCTTCAGAACGTGATAGAAAAATGACGATCATGATGATTCCATTTATGAGCTGTACAGCCAAGTATCCTATTTATGGATTTCTTGTGGCTGCTTTCTTCCCGGGTAAGGGTGCACTCATAATCATGATGCTTTATCTTCTTGGAATAATTGTTGGAATAATAACTGCTGTTATTTCTAAGAAGATTGTATTTAAAGGTGAGGCAGTTCCATTTGTTATGGAGCTTCCAAACTATCGTCTTCCAGGAATTAAGAATGTCGCACAGCTGATGTGGGAAAAAGCTAAGGATTTCCTTGTGAAAGCATTTACCATTATCTTTGTAGCTACAATAGTAATCTGGTTCCTTCAAAGCTTTAATCCTCATCTTGGTTTAGCGGCAGATCCTCAGGATAGTATGCTTGCTAAGGTGGCTGGTTTTATTGCACCAGTTTTTTCACCGCTTGGATTTGGTGATTGGAGAGTTGTGACAGCTCTTATTACAGGATTTATGGCTAAGGAGAGTGTGGTATCTACACTTACTATTCTGACTGAAGGAAACATTGCCGGACTTATTAGTTCGACAGCCGCTATTTCACTCCTTGTATTCTGCCTGCTTTATACACCATGTGTTGCTGCAGTAGCATCAGTAAAAAGAGAACTTGGTCGTAAATGGGCACTTCTCATGGTTCTTCTTCAATGTTCAGTTGCTTGGGTAGTAGCATTTGTTATTTATAGTATTTTTAAATTAGTGATGGGATAAAAGATCATTTATTTTTGCATAAAGAAAGTGACATTTTTAATAAAAAAGGATAAATGAGAAACATGATAAAACGTATAATAGTATATATACTTGGTATATTAGTTCTTGCGCTTGGAATAGTATTAAATACTAAAGCAAATCTAGGTGTATCATCAATCATTACAATTTCATTTTCGATTTCAAAGATTTGGAATTTGAATTTTGCTAATGTTACATTTCTGCTGTATTCAAGTTTTGTAATTGTAGAGATGATACTCAGAGGTTTTAGAAGAGAGTGGAGAGAGTTTTTCTTATCTATTCTTCAAATACCATTTAGTTTGGTATTTACTCGCTTTATGAATATATATGACAGATGGCTTCCTGATTTTAAGACTGTTTATGAGGGTACATTTTGGGGAAGTATTCCAGGAAGAATCATCATTCTGCTTTTCGCCATACTTCTGACAGGTTGGGGAGTGGTTATGACTGTTAATCCAGGTTTTGTTCCTAACCCTGCGGATGGCATAGTACACACTATAGCAGTCTGCGTAAACAAAGAAATGGGACTCATCAAGAATATCTTTGATATTTCCTGTGTTGCAATCACATGTACCATTGGTCTGATCTGTGCAGGAAAGATAGTAGGAGTGGGAATAGGAACCATCCTCTCAATGCTCCTGATAGGTAGAGTTATTGCGGTTACAAATTACGTTATTAATCGATTAAAGCCTGCTGAAGAAGAATAGATAAAGGGTTTTGTATGGATTTTGATATTATTAGAATTACAGATGAGCGTGATGCTGAGCTGGAGCTTTATTTTAGTGCAAATGAAACTCAGCTGCTTCATTATTATGAACCAGAGCTAGGTCTTTTTGTGGTTGAAAGTCCGGTTGTAATAGAACGTGCTTTAGCGGCAGGTTATGAGGTTCGTTCTTTTGTAATGATTGATTCTCTGGCAGAAGAGATGTGTGAGAGGTTTAGGTCGATTATCGATAGCGCATCAGCTGGTAAAGAGAAGCGAGATGAAGGATCAGTAGGAAAAATACCAGTTTATGTAGCAGATTATGAAACTATTGCAGACATGACCGGAGTTAATATTACACGTGGTGTTCTTGCTTTGATGAAGAGAAGAGAGCTGCCTGGTTTAGAAGAATTGGTAAAGGATTATCGAAGGATAGCAATCTTTGATGATGTGGAAAATCCTACAAATGTGGGAGCAATGTTCAGGTCTGCGGCTGCTCTTGGTATTGACGCTGTGGTTTTAGCTGGGGCTTCCAGTGATCCGCTGTATAGAAGAGCATCAAGGGTTAGTGTAGGAACAGTCTTCCAGCTACCATGGACAAAGCTGAATAAAAAGGATAAGTCATTGGATTATATTCAGACCTTGCACAAGCTTGGGTTTAAAACAGTTGCAATGGCGCTAAGTGATAATTCAATTCAGATAGATGATAATAGACTTAAGTCAGAGGAAAAGCTTGCTATCATTCTTGGTAATGAAGGAGTAGGACTTTCTGATGATGTGATTTCAAAAAGTGACTATGTTGCTAAAATACCTATGAAGAACAATGTTGATTCGTTAAATGTGGCGGCAGCTAGTTCTATTATATTTTGGGAGTTAAGATAAATGACTTCAAGACAGGAAATGCTGAGGGAGATGCCGGTCCCACAGCTGATACTTAAATTATCTGTGCCAACAATCATCAGTATGATGGTAACAGCACTTTACAATTCGGCAGATACATATTTCGTGGGCAAGATATCTACAGAAGCAACAGCTGCTGTAGGTCTTGTTTTTTCTGTGATGGCGATTATTCAGGCTGTTGGATTTTTCTGTGGTCATGGTTCGGGAAATTATTTATCACGTATGTTGGGTGCCAATAAGAAAGAAGAAGCAAATATGATGGCATCTACCGGATTTACATTGTCACTCATTCTTGGACTTATTGTCGCGACTCTTGGTAATATTTTCGCATACAGAATTGCTGGCTGGATAGGTTCCACACCAAGCACTATGGACGATACTATTTCTTACATGAGAATTATCCTTATGGGTGCTCCGTTTATGATGGGCCAGTTCGTTATTAATAATCAGCTCAGATATCAGGGAAATGCCATGTATGCCATGATAGGTCTGATGTGTGGAGCGGTAGTAAATGTATTCTTAGATCCTCTGCTTATATTATATTTCGGCTTGGGCGTTAAAGGTGCTGCGATAGCAACTGTATCAGGACAGCTCATCAGTTTCTTTGTTCTTTTCATAGGAAGTAGAAGAGGCGAGAATATAAAAATGCATATTAAGGATGTACACATTAATCTGCATTTTATTAAAGAGATAATAAATGGTGGAACCCCATCCCTTCTTAGACAGGGACTTGCGGCAGTTTCAACACTTCTTTTAAATCACTATGCAGGAAAGTTTGGAGGTGCTGCAGGAATTGCCGGTATGTCTATCGTTACAAGGGTAATGCTCATGATGATAGCGGCGCTGATTGGCTTTGGTCAGGGTTATCAGCCTGTATGCTCATTTAATTATGGAGCGGGACTTATAGACAGAGTAAAGCAGGGTTACTATTTCTGTGTTAGATGGGGATTTATTTTCCTTCTGGCTATTGGTGTTATTTGTTTTACATTTGCTCCTCAAATAGTTGGATGGTTCAGAGATGATCCTGAGGTTATAAAGGTGGGTACACTAGCACTCAGATGTCAGGCATCTGTTATTGCTTTATCTTCCCCAATAGTTATGACAAACATGATGCTTCAATCAATAGGTCGTGGACTAAAGGCGAGTATTACAGCCTCGGCTCGTAACGGAATATTCTTTATTCCTCTGATAATAATCCTTCCTATATTCTTCGGGATGACTGGAGTGCAGATTACACAGACAGTCTCAGATGTCCTTACTTTCATACTCATTATTCCAATGGCTCAAAGCGAAATCATGTCTATGAATAAGCTAATGGAGGTATAGGCAATAACTATAACGGATAATAGTATATAAATATAGTGGGCTAGTGGGTTTTTATTTATCCTATAGTTTTTTTATGATAATATGTCAAAGTAATAACTGAAAATTATAAGAGGTTATAAATAACATTAATAAGGAGAAACGATATGAAAGACGAAACAAAATGCCTGCATTCAGGTTATACACCAGGAAATACTGAGCCTAGAGTTTTACCAATCGTACAGAGTACAACTTACAGATTTGATACAACACAGGATATTGCAGATGTATTCGATGATCCTACAAAGGCTCTTATTTATTCAAGATTTGCTAATCCAACAGTTATGGCTGTTGAAGAGAAGATTAATCAGCTCGAGGGCGGTGTTGGAGCAATGGCTACATCATCAGGTCAGGCTGCATCACTTCTTTCTATTCTGAATATCGCACAGGCAGGAGATAGTTTTGTTTCTGTTTCTGAGATATATGGTGGAACAATCAATCTTTTTTCTTATACATTAAAGAAACTTGGTATTGAGTGCATCTTCGTAAATCAGGAAATGTCTGATGAAGAAATTAAGGCTGCATTCAAGCCTAATACAAAATGTGTATTTGGTGAGACACTTGCAAATCCATCACTTACAGTTTTCGATATTGAGAGATTTGCCAACATTGCACATGAGCAGGGTGTTCCACTTATCGTTGATAATACATTTGCTACACCGGTATTATGTAAACCATTCGATTTCGGTGCAGATATAGTTGTTCATTCAACTACTAAGTACATGGATGGTCATGCAGTACAGGGTGGCGGTATGATCGTTGATAGCGGTAAGTTCGATTGGACAAATGGCAAGTTCCCTGAGCTTGTTGAACCAGATGAGAGCTACCATGGAACATGCTATGTAAGAGACTATGGAAAGATGGCATACATACTTAAAGCACGTATGCAGTTGATGAGAGATTTTGGATGCTATCCAGCAGCTCATTCAGCATTCCTTCTTAACCTTGGACTTGAGACTCTTCCAATTCGTATGGAGAGACATTTCCAGAATGCTATGGAGGTTGCTAAGTATCTTAAGGCAAGTCCATACGTTGAATCAGTTACATTCCCAGCTCTTGAGGATGACAAGAATTATGATCTTGCTGTTAAGTATCTTGGCGGTAAAGCATGTGGAGTTATCTCATTCGTGATCAAGGGTGGTCGTGAGAAAGCTATGAAGTGGATGGATTCGCTTAAACTTGCTTCTAACGAAGTACACGTTGCTGATATTAGAACATGCGTTCTTCACCCAGCAAGTGAGACACATCGTCAGCTTACAGATGAGCAGCTTGTTGCAGCAGGTATTGAAGGTGGTATGATCAGATTCTCTATTGGTCTTGAAAATATTGAAGATATCCTTGCAGATATTGAAAGAGGATTTGCAGCACTTAAATAAACTTGATGGAATAGATGTATTCTGATATAAATGTTTTATAAAAAAATAACTATGAGGATGGTTCTGCTTTGTTGTAGGGCCGTCCTCATTTGAGGTTTTATATGAATAAAAGAGATAAAAAAATTCTAATTATAGCTGTAGTCTTAATGATCCTTATTTTCGCATATTTCATGAGTAGAGCGAAGAATTCAGAAGGCGGAAATTCTGAGGGGAATTCTGCAGGAAATAATACTGTAGAGGTTGTTACCACACAATCAACTTCTGAGAACATTACGGAATCTTCAACTGAGAAAACTACTGAAAACAAAACTGAAACCACAACAGAAACTGTAATGAGTAGTACAGAGGATGAGTTGGAAGATGAAAAGACCACAGAAGAAATAACAGAAGAAGAGTATACCTTCCGAAATAATAATCGTCGTGATGAACATTATGAAAAGCATGGTAAGTATATGGGCTTTGATGATGCTGAGGAATATGAAGAAGCGGCTTCTGATGTTGTGAATAATCCGGAGTCCCTTCATAAGACTGAAAAGGAAGATGGGGATGATGTTTATTATCTTAAGGATTCTAATGAATTCGTAATTGTTTCGCCGGATGGCTATATAAGAACCTACTTTAATCCAGATGATGGAATTGCTTATTACAATCGTCAGTGAATCGTGATACAATGTACTACGTGTTTTTGCTTCGGCAAAAGTATAAAAGATTTACAAGGAGTAACATATGGACATAATTAAAAAGATTAGTGAAGAGTTAGAGGTAAAGGTACCACAGGTACAGGCAGCAGTGGATCTTCTGGATGAGGGATGTACAGTACCTTTCATTGCAAGATATAGAAAGGAAAAGACAGGTGCTCTGAATGATGAACAGCTCAGAAAACTCTATGAGCGTTTAACATATCTTAGAAACCTTGAAGAAAAGAAGCAGACTGTTATTTCTACTATCGAAGAACAGGAGAAGATGACTCCTGAGCTCATGAAAGAAATCGAAGCCTGTGAGACAATGGTTAAACTAGAGGACATCTACAGACCTTACAGACCAAAGAGAAGAACAAGAGCAACTATTGCCAAGGAAGCAGGTCTTGAACCACTGGCAGAGATCATACTTGCTCAGACAACTAAGAAAACTCTTGAGGAAGAGGCAACACCTTTCCTTAATGAAGAAAAAGAAATTGATACAGTTGAAAAAGCTGTTCAGGGAGCTGCTGATATAATTGCTGAGCAGATTAGTGATACAGCTGATTATAGAGAGTGGATAAGAGAGAAGACATTTAAGGCAGGAAAGCTTCTTTCGAATGCAAAGGATGCAGAGGCAAAATCTGTATACGAGAACTATTATGAATTTGAGGAGCCACTCAGCAAGATCACAGGTTATAGAACTCTTGCAATTAATCGTGGTGAAAAGGAAAAATTCCTTACTATAAAAATCGATGCTCCAGTTATTGATATAGTTAATTATCTTGAAAGACAGCTGGTTGAAAAAAGCCTTCTCCCAAGAAAGGCAAGTGTAGGCGGAATAAGCTACGACGCTAATAAGAAAGCATCAAACAAAAATAATAACAAGAATAAGTATGCCAATAGCAGCATCGGTGGTCTTGAGGAAATGGCTGCACTCTTAGGTCTTACTGGAGATGACAAGAAAAAGAGAGATAACAGACCAAACAAAAATGCAAAAGAAGAACCAAAGGAAGAAGAGTATCTTCTGAATGTTGGAACACCTGGTGAAACAGAAATACCTTGGACATCACAGGTTATTGTTAATGCTATTGTAGATGCATACGAGCGTCTTATAGCTCCAGCCATCGAGAGAGAAATAAGAAATGAACTTACTGAGACTGCTGAAGATGGAGCAATAGAAGTATTTGGTAAGAACCTTACACAGCTTCTTATGCAGCCTCCAATTGCAGGTCAGACTGTACTTGGATGGGACCCTGCATTTAGAACAGGATGTAAGCTTGCAGTAGTTGATCCAACTGGAAAGGTTCTTGATACTGCAGTTATCTATCCAACAGCACCAACAAATGAAAAGAAGATTGCTGATGCAAAGGCAGTTCTTAAGAAGTTTATAAAGAAGTATAATATTACACTTATTTCCTGTGGTAACGGTACAGCATCCCGTGAATCTGAGCAGATTATTGTTGAGCTTCTTCATGAGATACCTGAGAAGGTAAGCTATGTTATCACAAACGAAGCAGGTGCTTCTGTATACAGTGCAAGTGCTCTTGCAACAGAAGAGTTCCCAGAGTTTGATGTAGGACAGCGTTCAGCAACATCTATTGCTAGACGTGTTCAGGATCCACTTGCAGAGCTTGTTAAGATTGATCCTAAGTCAATTGGTGTTGGTCAGTATCAGCATGATATGAATCAGAAGAAGCTGGGCGAGGCTCTTGGCGGAGTAGTAGAAGCAGCAGTTAACAAGGTTGGTGTTGATCTTAATACAGCATCTGCACCATTGCTTCAGTATGTATCTGGTGTATCAAAGCCAATTGCTAAAAATATTGTGGCATATAGAGAAGAAAATGGAAGCTTCACAGATAGAAAGCAGCTCCTCAAGGTTCCTAAGCTTGGAGCAAAAGCTTTCGAACAGTGTGCAGGTTTCCTCCGTATAGTAGGAGGAAAGAATCCGCTTGATGCAACTGCAGTTCACCCTGAGAGTTATGACGCAACTCAGAAGCTTCTTGATAAACTTGAAATCAAGATGGGCAAGACTGGAATTACAGCGGCTGAGATGGAAGTGGTTTCTGCCCTCAGAAAGAATGCATCCGAGAAGAAGAAGCTTGCAGAAGAAGTTGGAGTTGGTGAAATGACTCTGGATGATATCATTGAAGAGCTTCTCAGACCAGGCCGTGATCCTCGTGAGGATATGCCAAAACCAATCCTTAGAAGTGATGTTCTTGAGATGGAAGATCTTGAGGTTGGAATGGTTCTTAAAGGAACTGTGCGAAATGTAATCGACTTCGGTGCCTTTGTTGATATCGGAGTTCATCAGGATGGACTTGTTCATATTTCGCAGATAACAAATAAGAAATTCATCAAGCATCCTCTTGAGGTAATAAGCGTTGGTGATATAGTAGATGTTAAAGTTATTAATATCGATAAAGAGAAGGGAAGAATAGGTCTTTCCATGATACTTGATTAGTTTAAGAAGGCGGTTTTTGGTCTAGTACCAGACCGCCTTTTATGATAAAATAATCGTGTATGGTTTTTTGAAATAGATAGTATATTGTTTTGAAATTCAAATGTATGGGGATACATGATTATGATAATTAAAAATAATACAATTAGAAAAGGTATGAGCATTGCCAGGTACATATGTTTACTTGTCGTGCTCATTTTTGTTTTTGCATTTATTTCCGGCAGCGATTCCTTTGCGGAAAATATTTCAGGAGATGATAATGAAGATGTGGCAGTAGACCCAACTTCGAAGGGAGATGGCTATGCTTCAGTTTTGTATAACAATACAAACGGCCTTCCTACATCTGAAGCAAATTCGCTTGCTGAAACAAGTGAAGGATTTATCTGGATAGGAAGCTACGGTGGTCTTATAAGATACGATGGAAACAATTTTGAAAGAATTGATTCCACAACAGGTATCGCCAGTGTAGTTAGTTTGTATGTAGATAAAGATGACAGACTTTGGATAGGTACAAATGATAATGGTGTAGCCGTAATGGATGATGGCAAGTATAGATTCTTCGATGTTGAGGATGGACTCCCTTCATCATCTATCAGATCAATCGTTCAGGATGCGGATGGTAATATAGTTGTTGCGACTACAAATGGTCTGGCGCTTATAACACCTGATATGGAACTTAAGCCAATAGACGGACGTCTTCTGGATAATGAATATATTAATGAAGTTCGAATTGGAAAAGATAATATTATTTATGGAGAAACACTATCGGGTGGAATTTTCACTTTTGAAAATCAGAAGGTTACTGCTTTCTATGATGGAGAAGGTCTGGGAATAGGAACTATAAATACCATCTATCCTGACCCTGAAAATGAGGGCTATGTTTATGTTGGTACAGAGTTATCTGAGATATATCATGGTGTTCTTCAGGACGGACTTAAGGATGCTGAAATCCTTGATGTTTCTCCGCTGGATAATATAACATCTATTGAAATTTTCAATGGAACACTCTGGGTATGTTCAGATAGTGGTATTGGTTTATTTGAGAATGGAGAATTCTCTGTTCTTCAAAACATTCCTCTTAATAATTCAATTGACCATATGCTGGTTGATTACGAAGGTAATCTTTGGTTTACATCTTCAAGACAGGGAGTAATGAAGATTGTTCCTAACCAGTTCACAGATATCAATTTTAAATATGGTATGGATGAGATGGTTGTTAATTCAACCTGTCGTCTTGATGACAGATTATTCATTGGTACAGATACGGGCCTTGTTGTTATTGATGGTTCTAATAAACTAAAGAGTGTTCAGATTGATCATATTACTTCTAGCTATGAAGACATAAAGAGTAAGGCAAACCTGATCAAGTTATTGGAAGAATGCCGTATAAGATCCATCATAAAAGATTCAAAGGACAGACTTTGGATTTCAACATATAGTGAGCTTGGTCTTGTACTTTATGATCATGGAGATGTAACTACCTACGGACAAGCTGATGGACTTCCTTCTAATAAGGCCAGAGTGGTCAATGAATTTTCTGATGGAAGAATCATGGTCGCTTGTAGTGGTGGTCTTGCTGTTATAGAAGACGGTAAAGTTACCGAGGTTTATAACGAGAGTGATGGAATTAATAACTCAGAAATTCTTACTGTCTGTGAAGGACATAATGGTGAGATAGTAATTGGTTCCGATGGTAATGGTATCTACACAATTAATAATGGAATAATTAAGAATTATGGTAAGGGTGATGGACTTCGTTCTGAAGTTATAATGCGAATAAAGAAGGATACAACCCGAGATCTTTACTGGATAGTAACAAGTAACTCTCTTGCATATATGAAGGATGAGAAGATTACTACCATAGAAAAGTTCCCTTATTCAAATAACTTTGATTTATATGAAAATGATAATGATGAGATGTGGATACTTAGTAGTAATGGTATTTACGTTACTCCAGTTGAAGAGCTTCTTGATAACAGAAGTATCGATGCAGTTTTCTATAGTCGAGATAATGGACTTCCTTGTGTGGCAACTGCAAACTCTTATAGTGATATAGGTGAAAATGGACTCCTTTATATGGCTGGTGTTTCTGGTGTTGTAAAGGTTGATATTGATAAAGATTTTGAATCTGTTACTAACCTTAAAATGTCTGTTCCATTCGTGCAGGCGGATGATAAATTTATTTATCCAGATGAGAATGGTAACTATACTATTGCATCAGATGTAAAGAGAATTACAATCCATCCATTTATCTACACATACTCATTAACAAATCCAAAGGTTACTTACAAGCTGGAAGGATTTGATACTGAGTCAGTAACAGTAAATAGAACAGAACTTGAACCTCTTGATTATACAAACCTGAATGGTGGAACATATACATTTGATATGACCATACAGACATACATGGGAGAGGGAAGTAATAATCTTCGAGTTCGAATTGAGAAAGAAAAAGCATACTACGAAGAGTTTTGGTTCAAGGCTCTTGTATCAGTTTTAGCACTTGCATTACTTACAGCGATTGTTGTTTTCTATGTAAAGAGAAAAACAAAAGCTCTTATGCAAAAGCAGGAAGAAAACCGTATATTCATCCGAGAAATGATCGAAGCATTTGCGAAGACTATCGATATGAAGGATAAGTATACTAACGGTCACTCAACTCGTGTTGCAGAATATACAGCTATGCTTACCAGAGAACTTGGATACGATGAAGAGACAGTTGAAAAGTATTATAACATTGGTTTGCTTCATGATATTGGTAAGATTGGTATTCCTCCTGAAGTACTTAATAAACCAGGTAAGCTTACTGATCAGGAATTCAATATTATCAAGTCGCATTCGGCTCAAGGTTATAAAGTTCTTAAAGATATAAGCATCATGCCTGAACTTGCAATCGGCGCTGGTGCCCATCATGAAAGACCTGATGGTAAAGGTTATCCTAAGGGACTTAAAGGTGATGAGATTCCACGTGTTGCACAGATTATTGCAGTAGCAGATACATTCGATGCAATGTATTCTGACAGACCATACAGAAAGAGAATGAATTTTGATAAAGCTGTTTCAATCATAAAAGAGGTTGCAGGAACACAGCTTCAAAGTGATGTTGTAGATGCATTCTTACGACTGGTTGAGAAGGGTGAATTCAGAGCTCCAGATGATGATGGTGGTGGAACAACAGAAGATATAAATAACATCCATAAGCAACAACAAAAACAAGAAGAAGATAAAAAGAAGCTTCAAGAAAAAATTAATAAAGAAAAAAATAATGAATAAAAATTATTATTTTTTGTAGTTAAAATATACAAACGAAAATTCTATTAATTACTTTGGTTGTTGAATATGGAGAAATTTTTCAAAAAAGTTGCAATTAAAAGTCAATAATAGTAAAATTCTTTTCGTTGGAAAATAGACATTATAAATTGAACAACTTGGGTAAAAGTTATATTTTAAATTTCTAAACGGAGGAATGTAAAAATGACAGTTAAGAAGACAAGCGTTAAAGATCTCGCTGAGAAGGCAGCTGCTGCTAAGAAGGAAGCTGCTAAGGTAGTTGAGAAGAAGGAAGAAGTAAAAGTAGAGAAGAAGGCAGAGCCAGCTAAGAAGGAAGCTGCTAAGCCAGCTGCAAAGAAGGCTGCTGCTCCAGCTAAGAAGGCACCTGCAAAGAAAGCTGCTGCTAAGCCAGCTGCAAAGAAGGCAGAGCCAGCTAAGAAGGAAGCTGCTAAGAAGGCACCTGCAAAGAAAGCTGCTCCAGCTAAGAAGGAAGCTGCTAAGAAGGCACCTGCAAAGAAGGCTGCTCCAGCTAAGAAGACAACAACAGCTGCTAAGAAGGCTCCTGCAAAGAAGGCTACAACAACAGCTAAGAAGGCAGTTGAGAAGGTTATCGTTGAGTACGCTGGCGGTCAGTTCGATACAGCTGATATCGTAGCTAAGGCTAAGGCTGCAAGTGGTAAGAAGACAGTTAAGGAACTTAACGTATACTTCCAGCCAGAGACAGGTATGATCTACTTCACAGCTGATGGTGTTGAAGGTTCAACAAACCTGTAAGTAAAATCTACTAAGATATAAATAAAAGCACTGTGGTTCGCCACAGTGCTTCTTTTTTTGCTTTTGAATTTTTTTGTTTTTATTCTGCGCCTCTCATCTTAATGATAGGAGAACCTTTCTTTTTAACATAGTCGCCAGTGATAATTACTGTTCCTATATTTTCATCCTTTGGAACCTGATACATGATATCTAATAACAGCTCCTCGATGATAGAACGAAGAGCTCTTGCTCCTGTTTTTCTTTCTTCAGCAATCTTTGCAATCTCAACGAATGCTTCATCTTCAAACTGAAGATCAACTTCATCCATTCTGAAAAGTTTTTGATACTGTTTGATAATAGAATTGCGAGGCTCTTTTAATATGCGGATATACATATCATTATCCAGATCGTTCAGAGTGAAGATAACTGGAAGTCTTCCAATAAACTCCGGTATCATTCCAAAGTGTCTTAGGTCCTCTGTTGTAACCTTGGATAGAAGAGCAGGATCATTTTCGAGTTCATCTCTAAGGTTTGCTCCAAAACCGATAGAAGACTGTGCGGCAATTCTTGTTTTGATTATATCTTCAAGATCAGGGAATGCACCACCGCATATAAACAGTATTCCACTTGTGTTCATCATAGTTGTTGGTGTCATTGCATTCTTGCTTCCTGAACCTACAGGTACCTCAACTTCAGATCCTTCAAGGATTTTAAGAAGTCCCTGCTGAACAGATTCACCACTTACATCTCTGGAACGTGTTTCCTGTTTCTTTGCAAGCTTATCAATCTCATCAATAAAGACTATTCCGTGCTCGGCTCTTTCCACATCGTTATCAGCAGCGGCAAGAAGCTTAGAAAGAACGCTTTCTACATCGTCACCAATATAACCTGCTTCTGTAAGAGAAGTGGCATCAGTGATAGCAAGAGGAACGTTCAGGATCTTGGCGATAGTCTTAACCATGTAAGTCTTACCAGAACCTGTTGGTCCAATCATAAGCATGTTGGATTTTTCAATTTCCACATCTGTCTGGTCAGGATACTTTTCAGGATTCTCCTCGCTGATAACTCTCTTGTAGTGATTATAAACAGCAACAGACATAACCTTCTTAGCATATTCCTGTCCAACAACATCTCTATCAAGAAGCTTCTTGATCTGATGAGGAGCAGGAATGTCTTCCAGCTTCAGGCTGAATTCTTCTTCATCATTATCAGTTGCACCATCAGGTCCCTGGGATGGAGTTCCATCCGGGTTCTTTCCGGCGTTTTTAGGTTTACGCTTTTTTACCTTCTGTGAATTAGGAATATCCATATTTGGAGTAAACATATTCAGGTTATTAAATCCTGGCATGTTTGAGATATCCATAATAGGAGTATTACTAATTTGATCTAATGTTTTCTGCAGACAATCAGGGCAGATGTAAACATCTTTAGAAAAGCTAAGCAGCTTTCCGGCTTCTGATTCTGGTCTGCGACACATATAACAATAATTCTCGTATTCGCTCAAAGTTTTCCTCCATTACATCGGCTTTCTAGACCGAAATTTCGTCATTATTTAGTGAAACATTATGATTATATCATCCTATACAATACTTTGTAAAATTTAGGAGTAAATTTCATTATTCTGTATATTGAAAACTAGCCTCTTTAATGCTACTATGGTTACCCGAGGTGTTTTTTGGGTGTATATGAGGTAAATAAATGACAAAAATAATAGCACATCGCGGAGCATCTGGTCTTGTAAAAGTAGAAAATACTCTTGAGTCTTTTGAAAAGGCTATTGAGATCGGTGCTGATATGGTTGAATTTGATGTACGTAAGACTAAGGATAACATCCTGGTTGTATATCATGATAAAAACTTCGAGGACCAGCCGGTTTCCTGGTATACCTATGAGGAGATGGAAGCGGTTGCCAAGAAGAAGGGATTTCATGTGCCTCTTTTTGTAGAGGTTTTGGAACTGTGTAAAGACAGGATTTATATGGATATTGAGGTTAAGGAAACAGGCTTTGAAAATAGGCTTGTAAGACTTCTCAAGAAGACTGTTAGTTATGAGAATTATTCGGTTAAGTCTTTTAAGGACAATGTAATCTATCGTGTTAAGGAACTGGATCCGAATATTATGACAGGACTTCTTATTGGCTACAAAAAAGCTAATTTTAAGAGACGTTATAATGAACTGTTTCCACTGCGCAGACTCAGAAGATGTCACGCGGATTTTGTTAGCCCAAACAGCAGACTTTTACATTTCTTCTTTGTTAATAGAATGAGAGTTTACGGTTATCCAATCTATGTCTGGACAGTGAATGATGAAAGAACAATGAGAAGGCTTTTTAGAGCTAAGGTTGATGGAATAATAACAGATCGACCTGATATTGCTCTGGGACTCAGATAAAGTATTTAGGTGATGGGTGATGAAGCAAAGGATACTGGCATATCTAAAATATATAGATGAGATTTTAGATGAGAACAGCGAGATCAACAAGGGAGTTGAGCGAGACTGGGATAAAGAGATTGAAAGTCATCTCACTCAGATTGCATTTTTCGCTCATGAGAGACTTGTTCATCTCATAGTAATGTGTTTAGTGGCTATCTGCACAGTTATGTGTATTCTTACTTTTATTATAAAGAGTGAGATAATGCTGCTGCCATTAATTGTTCTGTTCTTTGTATTACTTGTACCTTACATTATGCATTATTACCTTCTGGAGAATTCAGTTCAGAGAATGTATGAACAGTACGATGCAATGAAAAATAAGCAGGGGAAATATTTCGAAAAATAAGAGGCTGTTTTAATGAAATTTTTAAAGAGGCTTACATTACCACAGATCATACTTGCTGTTAGTGTGGTAGTTTTACTTGTAACTCCAACTATAATTACATATTCACTTGTTAAGAGAAATACTCAGGCTGATGATGAACTGGAAAAGGTTGCATCTGAAAGCGAGAATTTAGTTTTTGGTGCAGAGAGTCCGGCTGAGGAAACTACTGAAACAGATGCTGTAGCAGATGCAGAAAGACTTGAGCAGGATACAACAGATGTAAATCCACTTACCATGTCTGATGAGGCTACAGAAACAGATGCAGTACCACTTAATGGTAAGAAGGTTTATCTTACATTTGATGATGGTCCATCTGATAATACAAATGAGCTACTTGATATCTTAGATGAGTATAATGTTAAGGCTACATTCTTCGTAGTGGAAGAGGATGGAGACCATGCTGCTGAGCTGAAGCGTATTGCTGAGGAAGGACATACTATTGGACTTCATTCACAGAGTCATGTTTACAGCAAGCTTTATGCAGATCTGAATTCCTATAAGAGAGATGTTAAGGGAGTTCATGACTGGGTTAAGCGTGTGACTGGAATAGATACAAAGCTTTATAGATTCCCTGGTGGGAGTTCAAACGCAGTATCAAATGTTCCGATTGAAGATTGTATAGAATATCTGCATAATAGTGGATATGAGTATTATGATTGGAATGCGCTGTCAAAGGATGCTGAGAATGCATATCTCACACCTGAGCAGCTTAATAATAATATAATGCAGAGTGTCAGAGTAAATGAGGGGGATTCAATAGTTCTGATGCATGATCTGGATGATCAGCATGCAACTGTTGAGGCGCTTCCTGAACTTATTGAGACACTTCAGAGTGAGGGCTATGAACTCTGTCAGATTGATGAAAATACAGAACCTGTACAGCATTTTGAAGAGTAGTGTAGCAGGTCAAAGAATGAACTGATAATAAAGGCGTGTCGGCTGACACGTCTTTATGTGTTTAATAAAGTAGATAGGAAAAGCAATGGATTACCGCGAAGTAAGAGATTATATAACTGAAAAAGAAAAGCTGGGAAGCGTAATGGGGCTTGATAATATCAAGGAACTTTTAAGACGTCTTGATAATCCGGAAAAGTTTGCTCCTGCAGTTCATATTGCCGGAACAAATGGTAAAGGCAGCATTATGGCATTTGTTGAAGAGACATTTGTTAAAGCCGGAATGGTTGTTGGTCGTTATATCTCCCCAACTATTTATAATTATCGTGAGCGTTGGAGAAAGAACAAGGAATGGGCAAGTCCTGAGGATATTGCGCTTGCAATAACAGCTGTAAAGGATGAGGTAGATGCAATGATAGCAGATGGCTTTGACAGCCCAACTGCCTTCGAGATTGAAACAGCTGCAGCTTTCTGGTTATTCAGATATTGGAAATGTGATGTTATGCTCATAGAATGCGGTATGGGTGGACGTCTGGATGCAACGAATGTAATAGAAACAGATGTACTTAACGTGCTTGCTTCTATCAGCATGGACCATATGAGTGTTCTCGGTAATTCTCTTAAAGAAATTACAAGAGAGAAGCTTGGAATAGTTAGAGATAATTCAGTGCTTGTAACATATCCTCAATGCGACGAGGTTATGAATGAAATAATGGATTATTCGGCTATGCATAATGTAAAGGTGATTGTAGCTGATAAGGATGAGCTGATCATCAATGAGGAAAGCTTCCACAGTGCTTCATTTACCTATAGAGGCGAAGACTATGATATCTCCATGGGCGGAGAATATCAGATTTATAATGCTATGACAGCCATTGATGTACTTAAGTACTTCAAGGATGTTTGTGGAGATTTCATTTATATGGGACTCCTTACTACAAGATGGGATGGACGCTTTTCTATAGCTCATACAAATCCTTTGGTAATAGTTGACGGAGCACATAATGAGGATGCGTGGCTACGCCTTCGTGAGAGTCTGGATAAGTATTTTACAAATGAAAAAATCGTATATATAATGGGTGTGTATGCGGACAAGGAATATGAAAAAATGATTGATATTCTTTCTCCGACTATGAAAAAATGCTACACGGTTGCATCTCATAATCCTAGAGCACTGCCTGCTGAGGAGCTGTCTAAGTGTCTCAGAAAAGCAGGGGTTGAGGCTGAAAGCATTGGAGATGTAAAGCTGGCAGTAGATTATGCGCTGGACCATGCTGAACCAGAGACGAAGATAGTGGTCTGTGGAACGCTTTCTATCACAGGAACAGCGCTAAAATATTTCAATAAAATGAGATTCTAATAAGTGGATATAGTGAGGTTAAAGATTAATGAAAAGAGTTGACTTAGTTCTCGAGGATCCAAGTTTTATCAAAAGAATAAATGCTATCGAAGAGGGAGAGGCTGACAGAGAATTCTGCAAGCACGGAATGGAACACATTCTCTCTGTTGCAAGGATAGCATATGAACTTTATCTTGAATGTTATATCGACTGGCTGGATAACGAATGGCACCATACTGAGATGGTACAGGATCAGACAATTATTGATATGAATGACGATATAGAGCATAACTTCTGGAACAAGGAATATATGAAAGAAGTTATTTATGTTACCGCTCTTCTTCATGATATTGGAAGAGGTTCCAAGTATGAAGAGACAATGAGTCATAGAGAGGCAGGTCCTATTATAGCAAGACCAATTCTTGAAAGAGTAGGATTCTCCTATGGAGAGATAGATGACATTTGCAATGCCATAAGAAATCATGGCAAAGCACCTGAAGATGAAGGTTCTTTAGATGGACTTATTTACAGAGCTGACAAGCTCTCAAGACTTTGCTTTAATTGCCCATCAAAGGAAGCCTGTGACTGGGATGAAGAAAAGAAGACTAGTAACTTAGTTTATTAAAATGCTTTTGGAGTAGTAATAGAAAGCGGTATTACCAATGGATAAGATAAGAATAGACGATATAAAGATATATGCATATCACGGTGTTCTACCTGAAGAAAAAAGAGATGGACAGGATTTTATAGTAAGCGCTGAGCTTGGTCTGGATCTTAAAACTTCAGGTGTTTCAGATAAGCTTGAGAAGACGGTAAATTATGCTGATGTGACAAAGCTGATCGAAGAAACATTTACCGAGGTCAGTTATAATACAATTGAAGCTGCAGCAGAGTCCGTGGTTGAGGCTATTCTCTCTGAATATAAGCTTATACAGGTAGCTACCATAAAGGTGAGTAAGCCAAATGCTCCAATCGATGCAGATTTTGGAGATGTATCGGTGGAGCTTACAAGAAGAAGACATATTGTTTATCTTGGACTTGGTTCTAATCTTGGTGATAAAAAACAGTATCTGGATACTGCTGTTGAAGAACTGGGTAAAGATGATACCATTACAGTGAATAAGGTTTCCAGTTATATAGAGACAGAGCCTTATGGACCTGTGGATCAGCCAGACTTTCTGAATGCGGTTATAGAAATAGAAACCTCTCTTGAGGCTGAAGAACTTCTGCAGATCATTCATGATATTGAGCAGGAAGCAGGAAGAGAAAGATTAATACATTGGGGTCCTAGAACTCTGGATATTGATATTCTTTTATATGATGATCAGGTTATTAATACAAAGGACCTGACTATCCCGCATCCTGAAATGCATAAGAGAGAGTTTGTTTTAAAGCCGCTTATAGAGATAGCGCCTTATGTATATCACCCTACACTTATGAGAAATGCAGTCCAGATGATGGATGACTTAAAAGCATCTTCCTATGTGGCAGTTGAACGTGTAGAAACAGAGGATTTTCAGGAAATTGAAACTCTGGATCTTGCTGGTAAAACGGTTGTTTATGCAGGCGTACCTGGTGCATATGCAGAGGAAGCCGCAACAAAATATTTTGGCGGTGGTGTGAATTATACAAACGTTAAAAAGTTTGATGATGTGGTTCGTGCAGTTGCAGAAGGAAAAGCTGACTATGGTGTAATTCCTATTGAAAATAGTTCCGCAGGATTTGTTACAGGAAATTATGACATTATAAGAACCAGTGGAGTAAAGATAGTTGCTCAGATCACCATAGATATAAATCATTGCCTATTAGGAATGAAGGAAGCGGTGCTTTCTGATATAACCAAGGTTTATTCTCATCCACAGGGACTTATGCAATGTAAAGAGTACATAGATGAGAATGGCTTTAAGACAGAGGGCGTAAGTAATACAGCGAGGGCGGCTCAAAGAGTTAAGTCTGAAGGACTTAGAAATCAGGCGGCCATCTCCAGTGAGAGAGCAGCTGAGATTTATGGACTTAAGGTTCTTGATAAGAATATTAATTTTTCGGCTGATAATTCAACTAAGTTTGTAATACTCACCAGAGAGGAAGTTTTCCTGTCGGATTCCATAACCGTAAGTGTATGCTTCACAACACAGCATAAAGTTGGTGCACTTTACGATGTGATGGGTATTATTGATACAAATCAGCTGAATATGACTAGTATTGAATCTCGTCCATCATTAAAACATAAGTGGGAATACTGGTTCTATGTTACCTTTGAGGGTAAACTTACTGACAGAAATGTTATCAAGACACTTAGAGAACTTAAGGCAAATACAGATGAAATGTTTATTTTAGGTACATATTAGGTTTACATAAAATAGCGACGAGATACATTTTGCATTTTGTCGCTTTTTTATTGGAAATTTTTATATTTGTTGCTCTTTTGTTATGCATTAAGAGTTATTATATACTTGTAATTTGAATAAATTTGGCAGAATATGCTTTAAATATTGGAGAAAAAATATGAAGGAATATGAAATCCAAAAAAACTTAATCGATAAATCAAAGGAAGAAATAAAGAGAAAACAACTCGAAGCACAAAATAATGCTGCGAGTATTTCTGCGTTTCTTGTAAATAACTTTGACGCCTTAAACAAGGATCCGAAAGAGAAGGAAAAACAGGTACTGGATTATCTTTTTAATGAATTTGTTGCAAATTCTGATAAACAGTCAAAGGTTTTTGAAGAAAAAGAAATTCAAAATATTAAGAAAAAGAGATTAGAGAAGTTTGGACTTGATGATCTTTCAGATAATCTGATCACAGAACCATTATCAGATATTCGTAAAGTCAGAAGCATGTACAGGCTTAATAACCTCGATGGTGTTCTTGCGGACACAAATGGGGCTGAAACTCTTAAATCACTTATTATTTCGAATATAAAAAATAGTGATGAATATAAGGCTTTGATGGCAGCGAAAAATAAAAATGAAATGGGAACTGCCGTTAATAATGCAAAGTCCAGCCTTCTTTCCAAGATGGAAAATGGAGAGATGGCTTTTTCTGGTATTAATATTCCTGATTCTGCTGTAAATATTTATAAAGCAATGATGTCTGAATATGATGGCAGTATGGATCAATGCCATAGATCTTTGGATGCAGCCATAAATAAGTGTCTTGGTGAAATGCCACAGTACCGTAAATATAACCTTGAATCACTAAGTCCAGAATCACTAAAGAAGAATGCTGAAAATATGCATGATCTCAATAAGTTCTTTGATGCTTATGATAGTTTTAGCTGGTTCTCATCAGGCGATACTAAGTTTTCGGATTTGAAAGATTCTGTGAACGAAATTAGCAAGATGGCAAAGGCACTTGGTAATCCTGCAAACCCAATTAGTTCAAAAACTTTTACTAAATATGTTAAGACTGTAAAAGAAGTTATTAAGAAGGCTAATGAATATAATTCGGATAAAAAGAATACTGATACAGAAAAGAAGTATGCAGTTAGTGAACTTATAAAGGCTCTTTCTGTAAGCATTTCTAATTCTAAGAAGCTGAATAATGATCAGATGTTAAAAGATGCCGAAGCACTTGGTGTAAGAGATATGATCGAAATTGACGATAGTTTAGTATCATACAATGCAGAACTTAGGGAAAAGAGTGTATTTCGCGGTGAAAAGTACAGAAATGTAACAATTCATAAAGGTAATGGTTCATATACCATATCTAGATGGGGAGCGTATTCTATTTCTGTTATGGCTCTTGCAGCCACAGGAAAATATACTTTTGATGAAATAGCTGATAATGATAAGCTCCTTAAAGAAAAAGAAGAAATATTTGATGAGGTAGTTAATAGAGCGTCAAATAAAACTCCAGAAAATCAGAAGTGGATAGCTGAAAAAATCTATAAAGGTCAAAAGGTTATAAGAGATCTTATTGATGAAGCTGATAAGGGGGTTGATTACAACGATCCTCATTTTGAAAAGACAGATTTATATAGAAAGCTCAGCTTCATCCGATTTATGTATTTTGATTCATGGCAGGAGATGAAGAATTGTGCCAATGAAATAACAGAGCTTGCGAAAGAGGAAAATCCTGCATTTGCAGATTATGTAACATTTAAAGAGTATTTATCTACTACTCAGGGACTGGCTGCTATTTTTAGACAGTCATCAATTGACTATGTATCCATACTTAGAGATTATATCGATGGAACACAGCCAGATATCGTTAATACTTTGATATTACGTGCCGCTAATTGTTATTTAGGAAAAAAACTAGTTCTTAATTACTATAAAGAACATCCAGATGTGAAGTATTCGGAAAGAGGAGATGAGTCTGTATCATCTGCATGCCTTTCTATAGCAACAGTAATTACTGAAAAGGATGCAGGACCAAAGCAGATAACCAGGGCAATAAGTCAAGACCCAGAAATATTGAAGGCTTTTCTTACTCCACTCCTTAATGGCACTATTTATAATGATATAAATGTTTCTTATGATAAAGAGACAAGTATGCCTATTTTTGACGGTCTTAAGGAATTAGGTGATCTTTTTGATACAAGAAATGTTGAATATATAAAGGAAAAACTGGCTGACAAGAGCTATCTTAAGAGAAATTCTATTGAAAACAGAATGTCAGCAACCAGAAAAGCCAGAACAGATCTTTTGATAGACAAAAAGACAGGGAAGATTCGTTCTGTTCTGGAGCTTGATGCGAAGGAAACTAAAGAGGCTGCAAAGCTTTTTGATGATATCTTTGGACCTTTCCTTAACAAGAAAGGTGTTTCGGATTATTTATATGGAAAATCTGGTAGAAGTATAGCTGATCTTTTCTACGTAGGTAACATGACTCTCAGACAGGCGGTTGGTCCTATGGCTGAAGAGATGTTCATCAATAGAGGGGATGATAATTCTGTTAAGGCTATTATTGTTGCTTTAGCAACTAATCCAGCTCTTGAACTGAAGGTAAAAGACTTTGAACGTAATCTTCAGACAGGTAAATATGATTCCGAGATTAAGGGTATCATTGATATAGAAGATATGGACAGGATAAAGCAGCAGGTTCCATATCTTACAAGTATTGAAAGCTTTAAAGGTGTTTTCAACAAACTTTATAAGAGCATTGACACTAAGGCATTTACTGAGTCACAGTGGACTGAATTCTATAAACATGAATTCCATAAGATTGCAGAAGAAGGCCTTATTCCAGAAGACAGAGTTATATCTGCTGAAAGCATAAAGGCAAAGGTCAATCCTGTTCATCCTTATGAAGAGGTGTTCGAGGATCTGAAAACTCTTTATGGTCCTAAGCAGAAGTTCATTAAAGAGTGGGCTGGAAAGCAAAATGGAACGGAAGCTGTTTATCATAAACAGAATTTCCTTAGTAATATGAAGGATGTAAATCCAGGCAGTTTTGATGACGATAGTTTTACTGCTTTGGCTTATTTCTGTGCATTTGATCCTGATTATATTGAAGTTCCGAAGACTCCAGAAATAGACGATTCTATAATGAGTCATGATATTGAAGTTGAAATATCTGCTCATAAATGGACAACAGATATTCATGCTATGGGAAATGGTAAGCCTAGAATATCTATGTATAATAATCAGGCGGCTCCAATTAATGCTGCTAGAAGAGCGACTGCGAATATGATAAGTAAGCTCGACAATGGCGAAGCAAAGCCACTTGCTGATTCCGTTGTAAAGGGTATTAGATCTACTTTGGGACGTCTTAAATTACTAAGCGATTTCAGAAAAGACTATTATGATGTATATCATCACATATATATGCTTAATCAGGTTAAGCAGGCAATAGATACAAATGCCGAGTTATCTAATGCTGTCAATTCCATTCTTACTCCTGAAGAAATAAAAGAGTTGAAGGCTGTAATTTCTTTCCAGAATGTTATTGATAAAAGAAATATAGCTATTGATAAGCTTAACAAGGCTGATAAGGGCGAAATAGAATTATCAACGGAAGAAAGAGAAGAGTTTATTAAAGATATCTCTAAGTTTGAACATTTAAGTAAACGTTGGGTTGATAATTATAATGATTTTATCTCAAGTGATGAGTATGCTCGTGAAGCAGAAAAAGTTATGAACATCAAGAAACTAGATAAAAGTATAGCTTGGCAGACTCTTGCTGAAACCACGTTTACTGAAAATCAAAAAGCCATGATAACGTTTAGTGATGAGTTTATTGAAGACGTTATGAACGATGATCTTCAGGATGAACTCTCGAATGACATCACTAATAAAATAAAAATAGTAAAAGAAGATTTTAAGGATGTAAATGAAGAGTATCAGAATGCGATCAAGAATTTTAATGAATTAAATGTAAAAGACCTTCAGGGTAACCAGCTTGAAGATTTATATATGGCTGAAAGATTAAGATGCAATCTTGAATATCAAATGCTTCAATATGCTGGAATTGTGGCTGGAAAAGTTTCATCAGTTCAGCTTGCTAATATTATTTCCGGCTATAATGAAATTGCAAAGGAAAAGGGATGGTCTCAGCTTAATTCTAACGAAACTAATGCCAAGAATGTTTTTGATTCCATGTCTTCACCAAAGAATGCAGGTGAAAAGCTGGACGCCTTTTACAATATTGTATTTGGAGAACTAGAAAGAACACCTAGTGTGTTTGATGATATTTTAGATGAGACTCAACATATTAGAGGTATAGATAATCTTAAATCTGATAAGTCTCTTGATTATCCAGCTGAGAAGAAGATTGCAAAGCTTAAAGCAAAAAATATATCCAGAGCTACGAAGGATATGCTGGATAATGTAAATGCAAATCTGGCTGAAAAAGCAGATAATGTTATTCCTTTTATTCAGCGTTATGAATCTGTAGATTCTGTGATTGACAATATAACAAGGCAAGCTAAGGCAAAAGAGGTTGATCCACGCGACAGAAAAATAGATTTTTCTGATGATGTTAAGGATTTTGCAGTAAAGGCTATAAATAAGATGAAAGAATATGGCCTTATTACTGGTAATACAAAAGCTGAACAGGGCGCAAAGGTTTATGCTCATCATAAGATTTTGGATGCTAAGGAAAACCTTAAGAAGGCGGTAGCATCTGGCAATATTGAAAAAATTGATGAGGCAAATGAGCTTTATGAAGCAGAGCTTGAGAAGATGCGCGATATCTTTGCAATTGTAAAGAAGGGCATAAAAGGTAAGGAGATAGTTGCTGGTAATCTGGATACCATACGTACAAAGGATGTTCCAGCAGAGTTTTCTTATGATTATCAAGTTGATAGTGTAGTAAATGGATTATATGTAATTGCTGAAACATGCGCTAGAATGAATGTTTCAGTTGAAGATTATTTAAATAATCCTGTTATTGTAGTAGAAAAACATATACAAACTCAATTAGCAAAGAATAGGTTTGAAAGCAAGATAGCTTCAAGTAAAACCTTTGCTGAGTCTTTTAATGCTTTATATAAGGCTGGAGAAGATGAGATTATGAATCCAAGCTTTATGAAGAATATCACAGGTGGTTCAATTGGCACAACAATTGGACGACCTTTAGATGTTATATGTTTTCTTGAGGATGATCCAGAGAAGCTTATTGATCTTGAAAGCAAAAAGTTTGCTCTTACAGAAAGGGTCGCAAATCATTTAGATAACGAACAGAATTATTTGGAAAGCGTATACAGACTTTCTAATTTATCTGATGGCTTTATGCTTACAAAAGAGTATCAGACATTTATTAATGGACTAAAGGATGGCTATCTGTCAGAAGATATGCTTGATAGACGTTATGTTCGAGTTTTTTATAAAAATGGAAAGGCTGAAGCGTTAAATGAAGATGATTATTATTCATCTTCATTAAAAACAGAGAATCTTTATGAGGACATAACAAAAAAATATAATGATAATAAAGAGTTTGCTAAGAAAGGTCCAAATATAGTCAAGAGAGTAATGGTCGAGACTATGTATGATTACCTTATGGAGCATCCAGAGGATAGTGAAAAGCCAGAGTATAAGGCTCTTCTTGAGCTTGCTGGAAAGGCATCAAAAGAGCTTGGTGTTAAGTATCCTAATTCTGCAGATGAGCGTCTGATGACTCCAGAAATCAAATTCAAGAAGTGGCAGAATAGAATTAATAACGAAATTAATAAGCTTTCCGATGATCTGGAAAATGAAGAAAAAGAGTTTGACAGACAGTATCAGGAGCTTGTTAAGAGTGGAGCTGATAAAGAGGCCATTAAAGATCTGTTAGCAATCCGTTTATCTGAGCTTATTGAAGGATATAACCATTATAGGGTGACAGAGAGTTATCTTAGACTCCGAGCTGAACAGCTGGTAGACCTAAGAGATAACCCAGGTAAAGCACTTCCTGAGCATCCTAAATTTGTAGATTATAATTATGATGATGCAAAATATGACTACGAAATGATTAAAGACCGTGTTCGTGGAGAAATCTTCCCTGAACATCTTTCTAGTGTTGAGGCATATAAAGAGTGGAGACTGAAGCATGATGTAGTGATTGGTGAAGACGGCTCAGAAAAGGTGGTTGAATCTGACAGCTTTGGCCTTAGTGAAAATGATTTATCTCCAGAAGAGTGGAGAATGTCATGGGAGAATGCAATCCGTGACGGAGCTTATGTGAGATCAACTCCAGTTGATATAATTGATGTTGACGAGTTCTTAGAAAATAATGTATCTGGTGCTGAACTTAATTCAGAGAATAAGCCTGAGATAAAAACAGAAAACAAGCCAGAAGACAATATTATCAATAACATAGATAATGTAGATATTAGTATAAATATTAATAATGAGAACGCTAAAGATCTGGAGATTCCAGAAATAGTTATTGGAGAAGACATTCAGAAAGTAATTGATAGCTATGAAAAAGAAAAGAATGAACAACTCCAATCTGCGGAATATGCTAACTATGATAATGAAGAGAAGATGCTTGTAAATGCTAAGGCTGTTAGTAATGTTGTCTTAGAAATGATTAATTCTACTATGGAATGCCAAAGACAATTAGAAGGAATGGATAATCCAAAAGATTATGCTTCAGTGTTGAATGCTATGAAATCTGTTCTGGATACAATGGTCGGAACGAATAATTCAAAGAATACCTTGGGGGATTTTGCGAGAAAATATAGAAAGCTGATGTCCCAGGTGAATAAGTATCTTAAAGACAATAAAGCAAGTCTTAAGGACGATGCTACAGTAGATGCTGCAAAGTCCTATGAATTACTGAGTCAGTTTAGGGATAATGGAAACCTGCTTATAGAAACCTTTAACTCCTTTAGTGGAATATTGGTAGGAAATATTAAGAATTCTAAGATAATAAATAAAAACCTTGAGAACTTTACCATGGCTGAGGCTCTTGATAATTACATGGGAAGTAAAGAACTTAAGAAGTTTTTTGAGGAAAAAGCCGGTGAGGATTATGTTAGTGACTTATTAGATAATACAAAAAATCATGTAGATAATCAGAAGATGGATGTTATGGAACAGCATTTCTATGATAATCTCATTAAATGTACCAAGGATAATCCAGAAATGGATATGATGAGGTATGTTGTGTCAGATGATTATGCGCATTATATTAAGCCAAGCCTTGTCGATAAAGCGGTAAGTCTTCGTACGGCTGCTCAGGTTTATGTGATTAGTAAGTATATTGATAAGTTTATTCGTGCCGATACTGTGGAAGAAAAGCGGGAGATAGCATCTAAAATTACTCCTGAGAACTTCAATAAAGAGGTTAAGGAACTTGAGAATAATGTAGCATTCAAGGCGGCTCATCAGTGTGATCCGGCTCATGCTGAAAAGCATTATGACTGGATTAGTAGTAAAACTGAATACAGTGCGGAGCATATGAAAGATTTCGTAGATGGTATTCGAAATGGCGAAACAAATAACCTGACTAAAAAATTCGCATTTGTTGACTATATGCTTATGTACAACGTGGCGGTTACAGCATTATATTCAAATCCTAAAAACAGGCAGTATTTAGATTCGTTATATATTATGGGCGAATTTGGCTGTGCTGGCGGTGCAGCTCAGGCGAACAAAGGTATAAGAGAAGATGTAATCAAGTACTTTAATAATAATCCTGATGCAAAGAAGCTATATGGTGGTTCCATCAATAACCTTGATATGATGATCAACTTTGTCTCAAGTGAAAAGGTTCAAAAGGACATAATGAAGATTGTAGAAAAGAATATTTCTCGTGCTCTTAGTGCTAAAATTGGCAAGATGAAGAGGTACCAGGAATATCGCAACAAGAGAGCAAAGGTAGATAGAGTCAAAGAAGAAATCAGGCTTAAAGAAGAAGTAAGAAGAAACCATAAAGCTCGTATTAAGCATAATAAGGAATTTATTAAGGAGGCTGATAAGGAAGGACATAGCTATAATAAAGAAGGTCTTGAACAGCAGATTAGAGAATCTGAGCAAATAATAAAAGAAGTAGATAAAGAAATTCTTGATATCAAGAGGGAAGCTAAAGAAAAACTTGAAAAGATGAAAGAGGAAGAGAAGCAGAACGAAGAAAGATATCAACAAGAATTAAAAGAAGTAGAGACTGAGAAGGAACTCAAGAGAAAGGTTAATAGCACGAAGAAGAAGCTTCAGAAGGCTCAGGATAGGGTTAAAGAACTTGAGGAACTTGCTGAAGAATCGAAGACTAGCAGACCAAACATGGTTGAAGCCTACTTGGCAGATGCAAGAGAAGCCGGCGAAGATGTACAGATGTATGAAGAAAAACTTCAGAAGGCTACTGAAGAATACGATAAGTTCCTTAAGCAGAAGAAGGCTAAAGAAGAACAAAAAGATAAAGAAGAGGACCAGAAGGAACTGCACAGTGAAGACCAGAAGGAAGGTCCTAAGAATGAAGAGCCTAAAAAGGAAGAACCTAAGAAGGGTGAACCTAAAAAAGAAGTGCCAAAGGGCGGCATGAAAATGTCTTGACAAAGAGACTTTGTTAGGGTATTATAGTCAAGCGTGTGAAAAACACGGGAAAACCAAGTAGAGTATCCACTCTCACCTGGACAGCCAAAGAGCAGTCGGGTCGAATACATTTGATGCATACCAGATATATTATTTTGGTGTGTAATGACTTTGTATTAAAAGTGGATATTCTTGAATATCCACTTTTTTATTGTATGGAGGGTAAAGCAATAGACTATTTAATTAACGAACAGATTCGAGACAAAGAAGTACGAGTTATCGGAGCTGAGGGTAATCAGTTAGGTGTAATGAGCATTCAGGATGCCAGAGCTGCAGCTGATGAGGCTGGCCTTGATCTGGTTAGGGTTTCTCCTAATGCAAAACCACCTGTTTGTAAGATTATCGATTACGGAAAATTCCGTTATGAGATTTCCCGTAAGGAGAAAGAGGCAAAGAAGAAACAGAAGACTGTGGAAATCAAAGAAGTGCGTCTTTCACCAAATATTGAAGAGAATGATCTTAATACAAAGATAAATCAAGCCAGAAAGTTCCTTCAGAAGGGTAACAGAGTTAAAGTTACTCTTAGATTCAGAGGACGTGAGCTGGCATATGTAAATCAGAGCAAGCCAATACTTGATGACTTCGCAGAGAAACTTGCTGATATATCTACTATTGATAAGCAGCCTAAGTTTGAGGGAAGAAGTATGTCGATGTTCCTTGCTGCAAAAACAAATAAGTAAATAATAGGGATTTATCCCGATTAAATAGGAGGAAAATATAATGCCAAAGTTAAAGACAAAAAGAGCTGCTGCAAAGCGCTTCAAGGTAACAGGAACTGGAAAGCTTAAGAGAAATAAGGCTAACAAGAGTCATATCCTTACAAAGAAGACTACAAAGCGTAAGAGAGGTCTTAGAAAGGCAACTATGACTGATAAGACAAATGAGAAGAATATGAAGAAGATTCTTCCATATCTTTAAGATTTGTTTGTAGACTAAGTTTGTTTAGGAGGATAATAAAATGGCAAGAATTAAAGGTGGCGCTAATGCCAAGAAGAGACATAATAAAGTACTTAAGGCTGCAAAGGGATACCGCGGAGCAAGAAGTAAGCAGTATAGAGTAGCTAAGCAGTCTGTAATGAGAGCTGATGCAACAGCATTTGCTGGACGTAAGGAGCGTAAGAGAGATTTCCGTAAGCTCTGGATCGCACGTATCAATGCTGCAGCTAGACAGAATGATATTTCATACAGCCAGCTTATGCATGGTCTTAAGGTAGCTGGTGTAGATATGAATCGTAAGATGCTTTCAGAGATCGCTATCAGTGATCCAGAAGGATTTACACAGCTTGTTGAGGTTGCAAAGGCAGCTATAGCTTAAGTTTAAAAATTATTCTAAAAAGTGTTGATTTTTGTGTTGACATTTATGGGATAAAGTGATACTATATGCAAGTCGCGTCGATGTGACGCGACTGATATAAGCGGGAGTGCTGGAATTGGCAGACAGGCTAGACTAAGGATCTAGTGTTGGCAACGACGTGTGAGTTCAAGTCTCATCTCCCGCACACAAAAAGAGAGGTAATGCACAAAGTGCTTACCTCTCTTTTTTGTGCGGGAGGACTTGGACTCAATGAGTCCAAGTCGCGGCGACACGAATGTGTCGCCTTGGTCGGCTCGCAAGCGTAGCTTGCTCACGAGCCAGCTAAAAAAGGTCCACCGGACCTTTTTTTTAACGCTGTCTCCTCATCTCCCTATCTAGTTACGGAAGATTATTCATAATTTCTATTTATAATTTTATGATTATGTAAAAATATAGTATTTATAGTGTTTTTTTGGATTGACTAGCAATAATATGTGAAATATACTGTATATATATTGAATATTTAGCAAAACAAGGGAAACCTTGCGGCGCAAAGCTATAGGGACTGTAAAATGTCAGCCAGTTGCATTATTTTTTATTACGTCTGTAGAGGCTGATATGTCTCTTAGGGCGTTTTTTGTTTTGGAGAAGAACAATATGATTAGAAAAATATCGATAAAAACTAAATTATGTATCTTCTTTACTATTTGTTTATTGTTTTGTTTTACTGAAATAGTTAATGCATCAGAGAATTATTCTGATTATGAATTCGTTGAAATAGATGGTGGACTTTGTATTACAAAATATAATGGTAATGATGAGGAACTAACTATTCCATCTACAGTAGGTGGAGTGCGTATATTAAAGATTGGAGATTATGCTTTTGCAGAGAATAAAAGCATTAAAAAGTTGATTATTCCAGATGGAATAGAGGAGTTGGGTTCAGGAACATTTGCTGAATGTACAAGTATTACAAATATAACTATTCCTGTGGATATAAAATATGATGGGGTGCATTCGGCAACTTTAGAAGAAGTATATTCAAACAATGATCCTTTAGGTGGAGATTACTACAGAAAAGTTTCAACATTTTCAGGTTGTTCAAATATAGAAATGATAACATATACACCTGGAAAAACAGGAGTGATGCCGGATCGAAAAGTCGAAGGGGGACCAGAGGGGGACTATTATTGGAGTTATTCGCTAGAGGGTGCAGGAAATCGAGAAAAAAATGCACCGAAAATAAAACACGTAGTATTTGAAGAAGGTGTTACGCATATAGGAGACTATGCATTTGCAACAACTAAAGTACAACCATATGCATATAATATACGT
>CACYKH010000005.1:117858-118329 GCA_902774915.1 uncultured Lachnospiraceae bacterium
ACATCGATAGGAAAAGCGAGTTTTGCTGGAAACTGTGATATGACAATAACAAGCCTGGAAAACGTGACTTCTTATGGAGCGTATGCATTTTGTGGTTGTTCTAGTATGACCAATTTGTCAATTAATTCTGATGTTGAAGAAATACCGGAATATACATTTGCAGGATGTGAAGGAATAACAACAGATAATAGTTCTCTAGTGATACCAGAGAGTGTAGAAACGTTAGGGGGCGGTGCGTTTGCAAATTGTACTGGAATAACTGACATAACAATTCCTGTAGATATTAATTATAATGCTTATGGAACTCAAGAATTTGAAGCATATATATTTTCAAGTGACTACGGATATACACAACAGGATTATGGTTCCAAAGTTTCGACATTTTATAATTGTTTGAATATAGAAAAGATTACATATACACCAGGGAAAACAGGTGTGATGCCAGATCGAAAAGTCGAAGGGGGACCAGAG
>CACYKH010000006.1 GCA_902774915.1 uncultured Lachnospiraceae bacterium
CCAGAGTGTATTCTTTGATACAAAGTCTTTCAGTTTCACTAATCTTAAGGTTGGTGATGAAATAACAGTGGTTGATCCGGCGGAGCTTTATAGCTTGGTCCAGGAAGAGAAAAAAAGAGCTAAGGAGTTCGATGACGAGATCCATTCTAAAAGGGATGAGTGGGACAGAAATCATAAGGATGAAAAGGACGAAGAGGGGAATCCTCTAGAGAATCCATATGACAATTACTCCGATATTATTGGAACAAGAAGGAAAGAAGCCTGGATTATTAAT
The DNA here is from genome assembly GCA_902774915.1 of uncultured Lachnospiraceae bacterium. Lineage (GTDB taxonomy): Bacteria > Bacillota > Clostridia > Lachnospirales > Lachnospiraceae > Eubacterium_Q. The sequence goes on from CACYKH010000006.1 coordinate 275, forward strand.
TCCGCAAGAGAAAAACTCGTGGAAGAAGGAAAATGTGAAACCTACGTTATAGAAGGAATAATTAGGGATGATCCCAATGCGGTTACAACGCTTCCGTCTCTCGTGGTTCCTCTTGATAGGTTTTTCTCGATGACTGGAAGAACTGAATCTGACTATGTTGGTATGAAGTTCCATGTGACAAATATATTCAGCAGAGATTTTCAAAAAACGGAGTTTCAAAATGCACTTAGAGAGAAGGAAAACTATTGGTATGAAGGCATTGAGGAAGAAGGGCCTACATACAATTCTTTCACGTCGAGTTATCTTGAAGGTTTCCTTGAGTTAACGGAAGGGGCTAGTAGTGTTATATATATCCTTTTAGGAATTATTATTCTTATAATAATCAGTCTTCTTAATACCATGAATGTCACCATAAGTAGTTTGCAAACGAGGCGAAATGAATTCGCACAGCTAAGAGCCCTGGGAATGACCAAGAGGAGTCTCCTCAAGGCGGTTCTGCTAGAAGGTGGAATAGTCTGGATAGTGTCGACCATCCAGGGAATAGTTTTGGGAATACTGATTCAGTGGATTTTGTATAGTACATTAATTAAGTTTTTGATTAATTCTCCGTTTACAATATTCTGGCCAGGAATAATAGGCGCGGCGCTCCTATCCCTAGTAGTGCTATGCGGTTCAAACTATGTATTCTTTAATCAGATGAAACTAAATGTAGCAGAGGAATTAACTCGGTCCGGAGAATGATGAAAGTCTTTGGGATAATAAATCTTCATCATAAAAGAAGAAAGGCAAGATTATGAAATATATCAGAAACAAATCAAAGATAGGAATAACAATTCTAGCGCTCGTAATGGTCCTTGTCACAGCTCTGGGACAGTCTCACATTTCTGAGGCTATGACTCCAAGAGTGATGCTAACTGAGTATTCTATAAAAGCAAGTGATTCGTCGGGAGACATATTCCCTGGTGATACATTTACAGTTACATTCAAGCTGAAGAATACCAGCAAGAACAAGGTTCAGAATTTGAAGTATTCAGTTGTATCTGACAATGGAGAATTTCTACCTGCAGAGGGTGTTGGAACAGGCTTTGTGAGTGAGCTGGCAGGCGAAACAGAAGAGGAATATTCTGTAAGTCTGGAGGCTGCTAAAACTCTTGAGGAAAAGACCTACAAGATAAAGATCAAGACAGAGTATGAGGACTGGAACGGTGGCTATAAATCAGAGGATACAATATATGTGCCAATAAGTCTTAAGACAGAGGTTCTTGTTTCGGATACATATATTGCCGAGGAAGAAATTCGTCTGGGAGATAACATTGAAATCGTTTCAACTATTAATAATACTGGGGCGGCTAAGATTTATAAGGTTACCGCTAGAGTTGAAGGTCACAATATAGCAGATGCGAAAACATTTATAGGAAATATTGAATCAGGTAAGAATGCTGCTGTTGATATTATCACGAAGGCGACGACGCATGACGATGTGCGTGATGCGACGGAATATGATAATGACCTCATTATCACCTATGAGGATATTGAGGGAAATGAATATACCGTGAAGGAAGGCCTTGGTAGTATAGAGGTTCTGGAGCAGGATTATTCTGACGTTATAAAGATAAAGGAAGATACTTCGAAGCATATGAGTGGTGTGACTAAATCACTAATTGCTGCTGTAATAGTTGTTTTTGCTTTGATACTTCTTGTTGTTAGGCGGGTGTTAAAAAAGAAGAAGCTTGAGAGAGAGTTCGACTAGTAATATCAATCAATAATCTATATTAAAAGGAAGACGACTATGGGTTATATAATAAAACTCAGCCTGTCGAATATTAAACTCCGTAAGTTCAGAACCGTTCTCACAATCATAGGAATTATGATCGGCGTAATGTCCATCGTTGCAATGCTTACAACAGGACTAAATGCCAAGAAAACTATGTTGGAAGATGTTGAGAAGACTGGTAGTACCAAGGAGATAATAATATACCCTCAAAGTACACATAGAAAAGACCGTTTAATCACCGACTCAGTTATAACTAAACTTGAGAAGATGGATAATGTAGAAGGCGTATATCCTGTACTTACTGCGGAAGGTGATGAGAAAATCGGTGGTTTTGTTGCGTGGGAGGGAATTACAGGCGTTCCAACTGAATATATGGATTACCTTAGCCTGAAGGAAGGAAATGTGCCAGAGCGTAATGGCTTCAGACCAGAACTTCTGATTGGAAATGGCCTCAGGTCCTCTCTTTATAATGAGAAAACATGGCAGCAGCTGAGTAAGAGCGTGAAAAAGGATGACACACTTGCTGGCAAGAAGATGGACTTTGCGCTAAGTAATGATGTCCAGAATGATGAGGAAGAGATGGCATCGTCCACTGATGCAGAGGCGGACGGGGCATATGGCTATAATGAGTCGCAAAAATATGTGAAACTCAGTATCGTGGGTGAGACAGATAACGAATATGATTACAGTATTTACACTGATATCGATACTCTGAAAATGTTTCTAAAGAAGGAAGCTGTAAATGGCAAGATTCCAGGACAGCCTCTCGATAAGAATTGCCAGCCTTATAATATTTGGGCCTACGATAGAGCGATAATAAGAGTAGACAGCGTTGATAATGTTAAACATGTATCAAAGGTCCTGTCAGATATGGGTTATCAGGTCGTTAATAATCTGGAGATGCTGGAGAATGTCACCAGAACAATCAACATGGTTCAGTTCATTCTCGGTGCACTGGGTGCTATAGCTGCAGTAGTGGCTGTGATTGGAATAGTTAATACCATGATGACAGCGGTATACGACAGAGTGAGAGAAATAGGACTTCTCAAGATGCTTGGTTCTGACAGTGATGATATAAGCTTTATGTTCCTATTTGAATCAGCGCTTATGGGACTTGTTGGCGGAGTTTTGGGAGTGGGTCTTGCACTCCTTGTAGACATATATATTAACAAGCGGCTTGTCGAGTTTATGGAGATGCCTGTGGGAACGTGGATTATGACTACTCCGTGGTGGCTGATCCTCGGTGCCATAGTTACTTCAGTTATTGTGGCTGTATTAGCGGGTGCCTTCCCAGCCAGATGGGCCTCAAAGATAAAACCCCTGGATGCAATTGCACAATAAGTCAGTGGGGACAGACCTGTCCCCACTGACTTATTTTAGTGTGACACGTAGGGGCATGTGTGGTAGAATATGGCTTATCCAGTTGCTTTGTGGCAATCTGAGAAAATGATGAAATGTAGAAAAAAGGAAATATATATGAAATTAGGTGAGTGGAATATACTCCGAATTGATAGAATAAAGGATGTTGGTGCATATCTTACTGATGGTAAGGGCCTTGGAGATACAATGGATGTGCTTCTGCCAACCAGACAGATCCCGGAGGGGCTTGAGATTGGTGATAACGTTGAGGTTTTCTTGTACAGGGATTCTGAAGACAGGCTTATAGCAACAACTCATGAACCACTTATAACTCTGGGAGAGATTAAGAAGCTCAAGGTTAAGTCGGTTAGCGATATAGGTGCGTTTCTCGACTGGGGCCTCAGTCGTGATCTTTTCCTTCCATTTAAGGAGCAGACTGTTAAGGTTCAGCAGGAAAAATCTTACCTCGTAAGGCTTTATATAGATAAGAGTGGCAGACTTGCTGCATCTATGAAGATAGCAGGTGCCCTTAAGCCAAATGATATCTATAATAAAGGCGACCATGTTAAGGGTGTTGTTTACAACGTAAAGAAAGATTTCGGTGTATTCGTGGCACTTTATGATAAACCTCTTACAGAAGAGGAAACGTCAGAAGAAGAGGTGAAAACTGTTAAGTATTCTGGCCTCATCCATTCCAGCGAAGTATTTGAAAATCTCTACGTTGGTGACGAAGTGACTTGCCGTGTAGTTAAAGCACGCGAGGATGGTAAGCTCGACCTTGCCATGAGAGATGAAATTCCACAGCAGATGGAAAAGGATGCCGAGATGGTGCTGGATGTCATCAAGAGTTACGGCGGTAAGCTTCCTTTCAATGACAAGGCAGATGCGGCTCGCATTAAGAAGGAATTTGGTATCAGCAAAAATGCATTTAAGCGAGCAGTGGGCCGTCTCTACAAAAATAATCTGATTATAATAGAAGAGTCAGGAATCTCCCTGGTTTGACGAAAAAACTGCGATATTGTATAATATTACTTTAAAAATGTAGCTACTTGGTAGTTTTAGAGGACTAAAAAAACTAAGGATACATGCATGAATAAAGGTATCGCTAAAAGAATACTTTGCTTGATAACGTCGCTTGTGGTAGTTTTTTCGGTGGTGTTTTCTTCTGTTGCAGTTTTTTCTAAAGAAACAGAGGATAATCAGGAAGATGATCTGTGCTATCAGAGCATAGATATTTATCCAAATGGTGAAGATTCAGAGGAGGTTGTTACTCTGGATGGCGATATGCCAGAAGGGGCAACGGCCGATGCGGTGGATGTCACCGATAAATGCGTGGATGGATCCTTGTATGATGATTTATCTGCAAAGATTCAGGTTCCAACAGATAATACATATTTTGCAACAGGTTCTGATGCTGAACTGGCTACACCAGCTGACGGCATAGAAACTGTATCTACTTCTACAGACGCAGAGGATGATCTGGAAAATTATTCAGTTCTTGCGGCATATGATATAACCATTTCTGATGGAAATGAAGAATATCAGCCGGACTCAGAACATCCTATCAGCGTATCTATTACAAATCCCAATATTACAGAAAATATGGATCTCAAAATCTGGCATATAAAGGATGACGGAGAACGAGAAGAAATAAATGAGTTTAGCGTTGAAGACGGTAGACTTGTTTTTGATGCGTACGGATTCAGTGTTTATGAAATCATGAGTCTTAATGATATCAGGGTGAGTCAGTTCTTTGATAACCTGGCAAAGGATGGAGAAAATGGGTTCTATGTCAGCACCATTGTAAGTAAAGATGGAACAGGAGATAATGGACTATACTATTTTACTGATCAGTTGGTAAATAATATAACTGATACTGGTAGAAATGGTATTAAAACAACTGCAAAAAGTGCTACTCCACCTGGTGATGCTGTTAAACTATATTTTGAAAGATATATGGATACACGAAATAGGTTTTATATATACACACTGGATGATATCGGAAACAGGAATTATATCAGGATCTATAGAGAAAATTCTTTCGGTGCAAAAAGATCCGCTGTTGCATATACAACTGATGTAGATGAAGCCACACCGTTCTCTCTTGAACTAAACAGTCGTAATCAGGTTAGAGCATCGGCAGTTTTAGGGGATAAACTTAGGCATTATTTGGTAAGGGCGGATAAAGGCGCATTTGTAGGCTATGCAGATGTGAATGATAAAACAATGGCCTGGATGACCATAGATGAAAGCCTTGTTCCGCAGAGTATAGATCTGGATGGTAGAACATTTGGACTTATGAATTATACTGGAGGAACTAATGGCTACGCTTTAATGGCGAATCCTCAGGTTCATGCTCTTCTTGAAGTGTTTACTCATCAGACATCGGTGAAGGAAGGTATAACGGTCTTTGTTGATGAAGGAAGCGAGGTAACCAAGTGGACCTTCTATAAAGATGGAAATGGAAAATATAAACTCGCAGGGGCAACAGATGGTGGTACAAAATATCTCACCGTTAATGGAGATGCTTTAACTGTTACAGAAAATGAGACGGAAGCAGTTTCCTTCGAAGTTACAGTAAACTCTGACAAGCTTCAACTAAAATATAACGGTAAATATGTAACGCTGTTTTCTAGTGAATCTGAAGGCAAAACAACATACTACTATAGTATGTCAGATACCGCATCTGCCAATTCGGATCTTAATCTAATAGATTTTGCAAGCGTAGAAGAGGATGATCTGTATATTTACTCTGCAGAAAAGGTAAGTGTTTCCGATCTTGTTAATGATGAAAAATATATAGTTTATACACGTATATGGAATGAGAAAGAACTCAAGTACGATCTCTATGCGGTTAATTTTGATGGCTCATTATATCCAGTTTACGCTAATGGTGGAGAGATCCGATGGCTTGGAGATGGATCAATGGCTTTAGAGTGGGACTTTACTGAATATTATGATTCAGTGACGAAAAAGCCTAACTATTATTATGAGCTCTTTAATTCATATTCCGAGAAATATATGGCTCCTCAAAGAGTTGGTGATCAAATACTATCTGATAACACTATAGGTATAAATCTTCCGGGAAGACGTGATGGAGAGTACTACAGCGATATACTTGCCTGGGATACAACTTATTATACTTATGTTGGATATCAGCCAAATGATGAGAAAACAAAGCTTATACCAAGCTCTAAAACAGATGCATTTCCTTTCTATTTCGCTAAGCTTACGGAGATGAACAAAAACGATAAGCTTCATGAAGTGGCTACATTAGATAACAAAGATTATGGAATAACCATAAAGATGCAAAATTATGGGTCGAGGAATGATCAGAATGCAGTTCTGGGTAGTGATGTAGGATCTCTTGATAAAGGAAAAAAGGATGTTTTATCTACGAATGTGGTTGATGGTTATCCTATTGCCACCCAGACGAATAAATCCTTAAGAGGATTGTTCGATAACGCGAAAGAAGTAAATCATTTGTTCTTGGAAAATGAGTACAATACCAGCGGCTATTTTGAGTTTGATAGCTGCCAGAACTTTGCTTCCTTATGTGACGAAGATGGAAATCTAAAAGATCCAGTTGACGGGGCGATTGATTTTACTGTTTATCAGGAACTTGGGACAACAGATACTGGTGAAAAATCTACACTGAAACATGGCCAGTTCCTGCCATTTAATATTATCAAAGCAGATGAGTACACGTCAAAAAATCCTAAAAATCTTTATTCTGCTCTGGCTAATCTAAAAGACTCCAAAGCTGGTTTGCTTTCTGATGATGATCCTCGTAAATATGAGAAATTGCATAAAGTTTTGGATAATACAGGGAAGGATAATCCGGATTATCAGTACGGCCTTGAACTTTCGGCTTCCTTTGTACAGACCGTAAGTGGACAGGATGCATGGGGGCATGATATTGTATTTAACTTTACTGGAGATGATGACTTCTGGCTCTATGTTGATGATGAACTGGTTATTGACCTAGGAGGTATTCACTCTGCACTTGCTGGATCAGTTAACTTCAAAACTGGCGATGTAAAGGTTTCTGGATTTTCTGATAGAAATCTTAGACAGGTTTTTGAAAAAAATTATGAGGACAGAAATCCGTCAGCTACAACTGAAGAAGTAAAAAATTATCTTAGTCAGTACTTCGAAGATGGAAAAAATACCTTCAAGAATTACAGCCAGCATACCATGAAAGTTTATTATATGGAACGTGGAGCCGGTGCTGCTAATCTTAATATGAAGTTTAACCTTGCTTCGGTTACCCCAGGAAGTGTTATGCTTTCTAAGGAAATAACCGGAGATGATAATAATGTTCTCGATAAGAGCTTTTTGGAGTATCCATTCCAGCTGTTCTATACTCTTAAGGATTCGGAAGGGGTGGAACATGTGTATCCGCTTACAAACCATGATCCATATGCGGGTATTCGATATCAGAATTCAAACAAAGCAGTTACTTTTGTTGATAGATATAAACCGCCTGGCATAGATGAAACTAAAGCATACGAAAATGTATTCTTTATTAATCCTACACTTAAAGCGGAAATAACATTTCCTGAAAATACTGTTAAGTACAGGATTGTTGAGTGCGCAGTAGATAGCACAATTTATGATAATGTAAAGATAAATGGCGAAGTAGTTCCGCCTGAAAGAAAAGAGATAAATGGAGATCTTATTAGTTATGAATCAGAACTCCAGTCTGCCGATCAACATCCTACGATTTCATTCGATAACCATGTAAAAGATGGTGTAATCAAGAATCTTTATATTAAGAAGAAACTTGTTGATGAGAATGGCGATGAAATAACAAATGATCCTGGTGAGTTTAGTTATAGACTATATCTTTCATCAGTGGATATGGAGCCGAAGGATCTTCCTCTTGCCAATATGTATAAGTACTACGTACTTACTTCTAGCGGTACTTTGTGCAGACATAATTATACGACTGGTGATTTTGAAGATACAGGTCTTATATTCTCAGATGAGATGATAAAAGATATTGCCGATGGAAAAGAACCGGGAGTGAGTGTTGATGATGTTACATTCACTACCTCTGGTTTTGGTGCCATTTCGAATATTCCGTCAAATCATACTATTGTGGTTCCTGGACTTCCTGTTGGAGCTATGTTCAAGATAACTGAAGATGACAAGCCGGGATATGGTCTCGACAAGTACGAGATGGAAATGGGATATAAAGATGAGGGTGGACAGCATATAGAGTTGCCTTCTTATTCTACATATATAGGCGAAGAGGATAACGTTGGTAAGGTAATAAAAGATTTTAATCCGATAGTGGATGTTGTTAATAAAAAGGGTTATGGACTTACAGCTAAGAAGAATTGGAGCGACCTGGATATTACAACCTATCATGACCCAATATATGTAGCAGTTTATGTGGACGGAAAGCTCCTCGATGGTTCTGTTAGAAAGATAGAATCACCAAGAACTTCTACATATTACTTCTGGAGCAGTCTGGTTCCATATCCTAGTGGAAGAGAACGTACAAACCTTGATGGTTATGTGGTTAAGGAAGTTAAGGTTGAGAATGGAAATGTAATCCCACTGGAAAGTGGTGATAGTATAAACCTCGAGGTTATACCTGAAGGAAGTACTACTAAGAAAGCCTATGATTATAACGTTTCCTATAGTCAGGGAGAAGAGGTTAATTCCACAAGAACAGATGTGATAACAAATACCCGCGAAGGAGGACTAGCAATTCGACTGTTCAAGTGGGGGACTGATACACCTCTGGCAAATGGAGTCTTCAAGTTGCAAGATCCTTCTGGAAATGAGGTGGAAAAGTTTACTTCAGACTCTGATGGAATAGTAGATGTTTTATATGATTTTGAAAGAAATAAACTTTATACACTTACTCAGGTTGAGGCTCCTCAGGGTTATGTAGGTCTTCAGAAGAAGCTTAAGTTTAAGGTGGATAATGAAGATAAACTTACTATTTATAACGAAGATGGAACAACAATCTGGGGAACATATTCAGCAGATGTAGGCTGGGTTATTGGCAAGGTTGGACAGAATGGCCTTACCGCATATGTGGATATATATAACAAGGTATTTAATTTCAAGATCGAAAAGTCTGATAGCATAGACCCGAATAATAAGCTGGGTGCAGCGCATTTTGCTTTATATAAACAGACGAAAAATGCAATCGGTGGTTATACAAAGAATGCTTATCCAATGAGTGGTTTTGAAGATATTGTTACTATAAATGGTGAGGCTACAGTTTGTGGAGAAGATACTGGAAGGATTATAAAACCAGGACCTGATGGTACTGTGTTCTACCTGACAGAAACTCAGGCACCACCAAACTATTCAAGGATGACCAAGGATATCATTTTCAAGCTTTCGCCAACAGGTGTGCCATCTCTTGTGGATGCAGGGGATAGTCGTGGAGAGCTTGTAGAAACAGCAGATAGCTATATCTATAGATTAAGTGTTCCAAATACCAAGCTTAGAAATGGTAAAGCGCTTCTATCTGTTACTAAGACAGTTATTGGAAGCATGGGTGACCGAAATAAAGACTTCGAGTTTACCTTTACTGTTGATGAAAATCCGGATTCTGAGGGTTATGAATGGTACAAAAATGGTGTTAAGCAAAGTGGCAAGATAAAATCTGGCGAAACATTTACTTTGAAACATAAAGAAGAGGTTGTGATTAATCTTCCTCAAGATTCAAAAGTAACCATTAAGGAAGAGAGTACAGAATATACAACCACGATACAAAAGGACAGTGAAGCTGAAATTGATAATACGAAAATTTCAGTGGAAATGGATAAAGATACTAAGCTTACATTCAAGAATAAGCTTAACGACCCAACTGAGACAGGTATAAAGAGTGGTTCGAAGTTAGGAATGATTTTGATAATTCTTATATCATTTATAGTTGTAGCAGGTAATATCTATCTAAGTAGATTGGCAAAGAAATAAATCTAAGCCGGCATTTTAAGGAGTAATGCGTATGAAAATGATGCGAAAATATATAGCGTTATTAATATGCACCATTATGATAATTTCTATGGGGATAGTGACTTCTGCGGCAGAACTTGGAACAGGCGGAATCGTAGAACCGGCGGCTGGAGATAGTGAGTTAAAGATAAAGAAAACTATCAGAATGGAGAACAGTGAGGCTGGAACTTATGCTCAGCCGGATATTGATTACGAGTACAAAATCGAGCCAATAGATCCACCTTCAGGTGCGAAGATTGGCGATATAACTGTTAAGAAGGGAGTCGCTGGCGGAGTTCTGATTAAGTCAGATTCTGAAAAAAGTGATGAAGGAAAGGTTTCTTTCCTTAGTCATGACACATATACCACAGGCACTTCCGGAAGTATAAAATACCAGGATGTAACAAAATATCTGACGCTTACTACTGATGTGAGTAAATTTACTGTGCCTGGAATTTATCGTTATCATATATTTGATAAAACCAGCGTAGACGCTCTTGTTAAAGCGGGAATCATCAGAAAAGATGTTAGTGACGGATACGCAACAGGTGGTAATAAGGTTCAGGATGTTGATAGATATCTGGATGTTTATATTGAAAATGATGATGCAGGAACAGGATTTAAGGTTGGTGCTTACGTTCTTTTCAGTGCGAATACAGTAGATGATTCAAAGAAGTCTGAGGGATTTATAAATACTGATAAGTACCGTACATACAATGTAAAGATAAGCAAACTGACAGATGGAAATCTTGCAGATAAAACCCACGAATTTCCATTCACATTAGATGTAATAAACAAGGATGGAAATAACCGCAATAATCATACCTATTACGTTAGCAAGGGAACTGATACTCCGGTTGCAAGTACCGAAACAGAGACAACATTTAAGCTTAAGAATAATGAATACTACTATATAAAGGGACTTACACCTTTTGCGAGTGTTAAGTTCTCGGAAAATAATGATACATCTGATATCTATGAGATATCTGCTTATGGATATGTCACTCCAGGGGATGAGAGTACTAAGAAAGAGGTTGTTGCAGAGACCACTGCAAATGGTGGTGACGATGTAGCCATGGCAGATTATAAGGCGGTGAGTACTTATGATGCTTCCGCAACTGTAGTGCCTGCAAATGAAGCGGATGTTACAGAAATGGGAGATGTAGTTTGGAAGAACTACGCGCAGGCTGTATCTCCTACAGATATTGTTCGTCGCTATCTGCCTTATATTGCAATCTTGCTTGTTGCAATAATGCTCATAGTCAGCATGCTACTCAGTCGAAGAAGAGATGAGGATATTTAAGAAACGTGGAAGAATCTAAAGAACTAACAAAGGAAAAAAAGATTTCCAGTAAAAGAATACGAAGAGTGCAGATGATATGCATTCGAATACTCGTGCTGTTAGTCGCTATATGGTTAGTATTTTTCCTGATCATAGGTATTACCACAGTTCCTAATGGTGATATGAATCCTAGTCTTAAGGCAGGAGATTTGTTGATCTACTATAGAATGGATACTGAACTAATATCGGGAGATGTGATTACATTTCATAAAAATGATACAAAGTATGTTGGTAGAATTGTTGCTGTGGGCGGCGACTCAGTTGATATTACCGACGAGGAAAAACTATGTATCAATGGGAATGAAGTATATGAATCGGGTATTTTCTATAAGACGCCAAGATATGAAGGCTTCATAGATTATCCATTGGTAGTTGAAGAAGGAAGCTATTTTGTTCTGGTGGATATGCGCGAAGGCGGAGAGGACAGTAGATATTTTGGAACTGTTTCCAAAGATGAAATAGATGGCCTGGTTATAGAGGTTCTTAGGAGAAATAGCATATAGCAGATGAGTGATACGAGTTCTAAAAAAGAGAAAAAGATACTGGATAGGCTGATATCTTTTGCAGACAGTTTTGTGGGTTTATGCACAGTTGTACTCATTTCAATACTCCTGATCTTTAGTCTTTATGTGCTGCTGGATATGTTATATAGCGATAAGGCTGCGTTTAGCTCCTGGGATCTTCTGCAGTATAGACCAAATGTTGAAGATGGAAGCGAGCCTTCCTTCGAAGAACTTAGAGCTATCAATCCGGATGTTGTGGGATGGATAACTGTTTATGGAACTAATATTGATTATCCGGTTCTTCAGGGAAAGGATGATCTGGAATATATAAGCCGTGACGTTTACGGTGATTTCAAGCTGACAGGTTCTATTTTCCTTTCATCGGAAAATGCCAGAGATTTTAGTGATTCATACAGTTTGATTTACGGGCATCATATGGATAATGGTGCCATGTTTGGTGGGCTGGATAAGTATGTTTCCCAGAAGTATATGAGCACTCATAATGAAGGGACTCTTATTACTCCTGATGGCATTTACAGGCTGAACATTTTTTCTTCAATTTCCACCGATGCATATGAAGATGCTATTTATGATGTTGGAGCCAAGAGGCAAAGTGCGGGCTTTCAGAAGCTAATAAAATTTATAGAAGAAAATAGTATCGCCATGCTTAGTGGCGTTGATACGACAAGTCTGGATAAGGTGGTTGCGCTTTCAACCTGTGATTCAGATACAACAAATGGTCGACTTGTTGTTATGGCAAAAGTTAGTCCTGCAGATGAGGAATATCTTCGTAGTCATGAAAGCGAAGTAACAGAGAAGAGAGTGGCGAAAGGACATGGCAAAAAGAATCCTTTGGCTGTGTTAAATATAGCGTTATTTATTATATGTCTAATATTGTTTGTAATTATTGTCACCGCTGAAATTATGATTAGAAAAATTAAGAAGTCTGAAAGGAGGGATGAGAATGATGAAAAAACTGAATAGGTTAAATGCAATCGTAACAGTTATTCTCGTCCTTGCTGTTACTTTTCAGACGGGGCTTAGTTCTGTGGCGGCACCAATTAAAACTCCTCGCCTGGAGATTTCGCAGAAGTTTAAAATGTCTGGTGCGGATGCCAGTGAAGATGATGTGATATGTGAATATACACTGAAGGGAGTGGATGGTACAGAACCACTTCCAGATGGAAGCAGTGGCTCCTATACGTTTAGCGTAAAGGGCAATGGCTCGTTTGGTATGGATATACTGGTGCCTGCAGATGGTGACACGGGCTCGACATCTATTAGATATACCAAGGCTGGTGTTTATGAATATACACTTGAGAGAACTGGTGCTTCCGGGGCCTCGGCAGAAAGAATGTCCGAATATAAGCTGGATGACAGTAAATATACGGTAAGAATGTACATAGTTTATGATGATACAACAGTTACTCTTGGCTGTATAGAAGTGATAGATGAGAAGGGTAATAAGCCGGATAGCATTTGCTATGTTCACGAGAAACCGGCTGAAGAGGATTCGACTCAGGAAGAAATTACTACAGAAGGTTCCACGCCTCCTGCTGATAGTTCAGTACCTGCAAAAGAAACAAAGGTTACTAAAAAGCCTTTAACTGGTGACGAAATAGCTCTTGTTGCAATACTTTCTGTTCTTGGTTTATCATTTGTTGGAATTATTGTTGTGTTAATTATAAAAAAACGTAAAGCAAAATAAATAATATGGTATAATATAGCCTGATGTGACTTTCAGAGGTCATAGGAATCTCATTTTAGGAGGAAAAATAGATGAAAGAAATAATCAGTACAGATAAGGCTCCAGCAGCTATCGGACCATATTCACAGGCAGTAAAGGTTGGTAATCTTCTTTTTACATCAGGTATGATTCCAATCGATCCGGAAACCAATACTCTTGTTGAGGGCGGCATTGAAGTTCAGGCAGAGAGAGCTCTTCAGAATGTGAAGGCGCTTCTTGAGGCATCTGGCACTTCAATGGATAAAGTTGTTAAGACAGTTGTATTCATCAAGAACATGGATGATTTTGCAAAGGTAAATGAAATCTACGCTAAGTATTTTACATCTGACTTCCCAGCAAGAAGCTGTGTTGAAGTTGCAAGACTCCCTAAGGATGTTCTCATTGAGATGGAGGCTATAGCAGAGATATAAGATATGGTTCATATTATCTATAAAAAGGATAGAGAAAACTTTATATCTGAATTCAATAGCTATCTGGACAAACGTCCAGATGGCTTTTTGCTTATTATTTCACCTGATGATACATATAAAAATGAGCAAAAAGGTGAGGCGGCGCTGAATCAGTTTGCAGATAAGCTTGCCAGGATCCTGGAGAAGAATCCAAGTGCTGCCCTTGTTACACCTAAAAAACTTTTCCAGTTTCCAAATCGTATAACTGGAATTATGTTCAACATGGATGTTCTTTCAAAGACTGACCTTAGGTTAAATCCGGAATTTCCATTTAATTATGAGGCGGACTTTCTGATTGACCTTGTGGCAGAACATGATTATCTGATCTGTCAGGATGTAGAATATTTTCAGTCGGAGCCTGGAGATGGAAACTACCGTGAGTTTGAGGGCATTTACGAAAAAGCATGGTATACAGAAAACATTGACCATTATCTTCTTCCAAAGCTGAAAAGCTATGAGGGAAATGTTCCTGTCTTTGTTCAGTTTTATACCATGTATTATATTGCCTGCCGTCTGGATGCAAACATGAATAATAATAATCGTCATGTTCTAAATTCAGAAGAGGTAGATCAGTTCAGGGAAAAGCTTCGCGAAGTTCTTCAATATATTGAAGATGATGTGATAATGGGTATGTACGACTATCCTGTTTATAAAAAGGATTTTCAGTACCAGAGAATGCTCCTCAGATTTAAATATGGCGACGATTCAAAGAGTGGTCTTGAGTTCTACGATATGGACCGCCTTAGATGTAACATCCAGTTTATGGATTATAGAAATGGCTCTCTGGAAATAGATGGCTCCTTCCCAGATACAGTAAGTAAGGACGTGGCACAGTACTATTTCGAGATGAATGGAGAAAAGTATCCGCTTCAGTTTTGCGAGCGTTATGGACTCACAAAATTCTTTGGAAGATCTGCTTATAAGAGACTGCCTTTCCATGTGAGCGTGCCACTTGAAAAGGTTGGTGATATTACAGTTCATGTTGTTTTAAATGGTGAAGACTACCAGATTCCGTGTGAGTTTAAGTCTCATACCAGCCGACTTGCGGTTTATCCATATCAGTCATATTGGCATTTCTCAAAATACATTGCATCAACTATAAGAGATAAGGATGAGAATGAAAATGTAATCGTCACCGCAATCAAAATCCGCCGTTATAATTTCTTTAAAATGGCGGCGAAGGAAATTGGCATTGGGGCAGAGCTTCTGTTTTCTTTCCAGATGCACCGCTTCAGATTTTTCCTTCTTAGAGCAGCGTGGGTTGTTACAAGACCTTACTTCAAGAATAAAAATATATGGATGTTCTTTGATAAGATTTATAAGGCAGGGGATTCTTCAGAGTATTTATATAAATATGCTTCGGCACAGATTCAGGATAAAGCTGGAAAAGAAAATGCTCAGTATTATCCGGACAAGCTGTACTATTTGGTAGATGAAAAAACTCCTGATTATAAGAGACTCATCGAAGAAGGCTACACGCCTCTTAAGAGAGGTTCTTTCCTGCATAGGCTTGTTTTCCTGAATGCAAATATGATGATAGTCAGCAATTCCACGGTGTTTGCATTTAACGATTATTATCTGGAAAACTCAAGATATATCAGGGGTATTCCGGACTTTCATACAGTCTGCGTTCAGCATGGACTGTCGGTACAGAAGATTGCACTTGCTCAGCAGAGGCTGAGAGATAATACAAGACTTTACTTCTGTGCATCTAAATATGAGATAGAAAATCTTTCTCATCCAGTTTATGACTATGTGGGATACGATGCCTTGAAACTGACCGGTGTTCCAAGGTACGACGGTCTTATAAACGAAGATAAAAAGAAGATCATGATTTCTCCTACATGGAGAATGCAATCTGCAATGATGGTATCCAAGAATGAAGGCGTGGAACGAGACTATAATCCATTCTTTAAGGATACTGATTACTATAAGGTTTATAATGGTCTGATAAATGACAAGCGACTTATAGATGCAGCTAAGGAATATGGTTATCGTATAGCTTATGTTCTGCATCCTATAGTTAGTCCACAGGCCAAGGATTTTGATAAGAATGAATTCGTAGATGTCATCCCATCTGTAGGTGACATGAGCTATGAAAAAATGTTCCGTGAATCCAGCCTTATGGTTACAGACTACAGTGGTATTCAGTTTGACTTTGCTTATATGAGAAAACCGCTGGTTTACTATCATCCGGAAGAACTGGAAGCTCATTATGAGGAGGGTACCTTCCATTACGATACAATGGCTTTCGGAGAGATAGTGAAGAAGCGAGATGAACTTGTAGATCTGCTCATCGACTATATGAAGAATGGCTGTAAGATGAAACAGAAATACATCGACAGAGCAAATGATTTCTATGAGTTTGATGATCATAATAACTGTAAACGAATATTTGATGAGATGATCAAATACCAGAAAGGATTATCATCCTAAGAGTAGTATATAAAGGAGAGGTATGAACACAGTTGAGATGTGGAAGGTTCTGGGGATAGAACCTACAAAAGATGAAAATGAAATTATAAATGCATATAGAGCAAAGGTTGTTACCGTAAATCCTGAGGATGATGCTGAAGGATTTATGGCTCTTCGTGAGGCCTTCGAAATGGCGCTGAACTTTGCAAAGGAAGATGACGTGCTGGATGATGGGAAACACGAAAAACCTGATTCTGAAAAGACGGATATTGATAGACATATAGATAAGTTTGCCGACATTTATAAAGATGTCCTTACTAGAAAAGATTTGACTTTGTGGGAGGAGTGGTTTGCTGATCCTCTTTGTATAGAGCTGGATTCGTCAGATGTACTCCGAGAGGCAATGCTTGCTTACATGATGGATCACTTTATGCTTCCAAACGAGGTTTGGAAGATGATCGGTGAAACTTTTAATGTGGAAGAAGATAGACAGGTTCTTCTGGAGAAGTTCCCAGAGGATTATATTAACTATGTCATCTTTAGAATCCAGACCAGCGATTTTGTTGAATATGAATTCTTTGAGAGTCGTGATGATTATAACAAGAGACGTGAGGGGATTATTCCTGAAATCAAGATCACGGGAGATACAAGCGCGCTGGCTGAAGAGAGATATGATGTTCATAATGATGTATATATAAGAATTCTTTCACTGCTTCAGTCTAATATTATTAATATATTCAGCTATGAGCTGGATGAAAAAGAAGATGACAGAACTCCTGAACAGAAGGCTGAGGAAAAGCAGAAACAGGTGGACTTCCTTTGTGGTTCTTTGGAGTTTCTCAGTGCCTTTGACATCTGGCATCCTATTGAGGTTGGCGCAAAGATCAGAGCTCTTGAATTTACAGATAGAATAGATGAAATGAAGCAGCTGGCAAGCGCTGTTATATTTGATAATCTGGTGCCAGAAAATCTTTATACGAGAGCAGAAGCTATCTACTCACTTCTTCGTATTGTAAAGGAGTTTTCAGACCATGTGACTGAGGAGGAAAAGGCGAAGATTCTTGAGGTGGCTCCTGGTGTGATTGATGAGCTTTATGAAAAGGATCCTGAAAGAGCAATGACTCTTATGGCAAAGGGTTACCTGCAGCTTGTTGAAGGTGATTTTGAAAAAGCCAGTGATACTATCATAAATATTCTTGATCAGAATCAAAAGCATTCAGAGGCAGTTTGGCTTCTTAAGTTTATCAGTAAAGCTGCTACTGACAGCTATGAGGAAAAACTGGCGGCAGGAACTGCAACTGTAAAAGAAAAGGTTGAACTTGCCTGGTCATATTTCCGTATTGAAGATGTGGACAATGTTTTCCGTGTTCTGGATCAGACAGAGCCAGACGAAGAAAACTTCTATGCATATAACAATCTTTACGGACGTAGTTATGCTACAAAAGAACAGTATGACAAAGCGGAACCATATATTAAAAAATGGGTTGAAATGCTGGATGAACTCCGTGCTAAAGATGCAGCCGGAGAGGAGCTTTCAAAGAAAGATAAAGAAAGAATAGACAGGACTGCATTTTGCTATTATATGTATGCGCTCACAGAAGAAAAGATGGGCAGGATAGAGATAGCAGAGGAGTACTATAACAAGGCAATAGATATTTCTCAGGAAACTACCAGGGATATGAATGAGCATCTTTTCTATCTTGAGAGTTTTGGAAAACTCCTGAACGAAAAGAGAAGATTTCCAGAGGCGATGGAAATTTGGAACCGAATGATAAAGACTATTGATCACTGTGTTCCTGCTTATATTCATAGACAGGAGACTGCGCATGAAATGCGTGATGCTCAGCTTGTTATCGATGATTATTACAATATCATTCGTGACTATCCTCAGTATCCAAAGGCTTATGTTTATGCCGCAAGAGTATTCCTGATTTATAACCAGTATGAAGATGTTGAAGGCGTATTTAAAAGAGCAGAGGAAGCTGAGATTAAGAGCGATATGCTGGAAGCAATACGCGCTCACATGTTCGAAAAACAGGACAAGAGAGATGAAGCTGAGGCAATTTATCTTCAGCTTATTAAAAATGTTGAAGCTGGAGAATCTGATATAGAAGAGGTTGCGGAGCTTTACGCTGATATGGCATCTTTCTATATAAATTTTAGAGATGAAAATGGTGCAAGAACAAAGCTTAAAGAAACAGCTGAGTATCTTGCAAAGGGTCTTGAGGTGGATCCAAAATATAAGAGACTTCTTTGGATAAAGACTGACCTGGAAGAATTCTCTGGAAGACAGGCGGACGAGGTTTACAAGGAAATGCTGGAAACCTTCCCTGAAGATCCGCAGGTGTTCTACGAGTACGGCGAATATCTGAAGAGAGATGGAAGACCTGGTCTTGCCATTGGCCAATATGAGAAAACTCTTGAGCTTGATGATGGTCACCGTGCCGCAAACAACAAGCTTATGGGCCTGTACCTTGATAAATATCTGGATACAGAAAACAGGGATTATTACAACAAAGCCAGTGAACATGCAGCTCGTCAGCTGGAGCTTATTGATGATGATTATTACAGAATAGAGCGTGCGCTTATGTTCCTTGATGGCTATGAAATTGATAAGGCCGAAGAGGATGCCAGAAAGGCTATCGAATTTAAGGATACGAATGTTTATGCCCATAATGCGCTTGGACTTTGCTTCATAAAGAGGAGAGAATATGAAGAGGCTCTGAAGTGCTTTGCGAAAGCTATCGAAGTAATGGAGGGGGACGAAACCCCTGTTCCATTTATGAATTCAGCAAAATGCTATGAGGCTCTGGGAGATTATAATAAGGCTCTGGAATTCGTTACTAAGAGTGTTGAGAGGTTCGGGCCTACAGCAAATAATAAATATGTTGCCGCAAGACTCAGTGTTAAAGCTGGAAAATTTGAGCAGGCATCAAAATGCTATGAGGAGTTGGTAAAGTATTATACAACTCAGCTTGAGAAGACTGGAAACAAGTGGAATATTTCCAAGATTGTAAGATATATGATCAAGCAGATAGATGTAGCTATTCTTAGTGGTAATGATCAGTCTGTTCAGTTAAAGAGTTCACAGTTATCTACCTTCCTTAAGGAAAAGGGATATCTGAATAAGGGGCTGGATGAGATTACTCTTGGCGTTGAGAGAAGGGTAGCAAGTAATGTATTCAGACAGCTTGCAGATTTTTATCTGAATAATGAAAGACAATATAAACTGGCTATAAAGTATTTCGAAAAATGCATTCGCTTTATGATGCCAGGCGGTTCACAGGGACCACAGACATCTATCGTAGATGACGCAGAACGTCTGTCACCAGTAAAGAAGGTTCTTAAGAAGATGGGACCTGAAGCATATATTGAGCGCCCTGAAGATGTAAAGGGAGCTGACCTCTATGATATAGCAGAGATGTATAGATTCTTCGCAGGTGCATGTTATGCCTATGGCCTTAAGAACTGGGCAAATGAAATTGCGAAGAGAGCACTTGAATGCTACAAGAAAAAGTATGGCAGCATTGAGAATTATCTTTCTTATCCATCAGCAGAAGCTCTTCGTAGAAGTGACGTTGCAATGATCTATTTCTATGCAGGAATGGAGAAGGAGGCAAGAGAATTACTGGATACAGTAGATAAATGTGCCCCTTGTGACTTCTGCAATTGTGGTGTATGCTATGATAAGTTTTTAACGTTGGCTAGAATTGAAGAGCTTTTGGGTAATTTCCCAGATGCTATTGATAATTTCAGAAAGTCCAGAGATATGTCTCCTGATGACGCTGAGATTTATACTGCTCTTCGTAGCCTTAGTGGGAAATCAAAGATTTAAAACGGAGAATTAATAATGATCGTAGGAATTGACTTAGGTACAACCAACAGTCTAATTGCATATTATACGGATGAAGGTCCGAAGATCATACCTAACAGACTGGGTGAGAATCTCACCCCTTCTGTTGTTAGTATTGATGAAGAGGAAAATGTTTACGTAGGAAAAACTGCCAGAGAAAGAATGAGGCTCTACCCTCAGTCCAGTGCGGCTGTATTCAAAAGAGATATGGGTAGTGATAAGAAGTATGAACTGAGTGGTAAAGAATTTACTGCTGAAGAGCTCTCATCCTTTGTTCTTAGATCTCTTAAAGAGGATGCAGAGGCATTTCTTGGTGAAGAGATTGAAGAGGCAGTTATTAGTGTGCCTGCTTACTTCAATGATATGAGAAGAAAGGCAACTAAGAGAGCCGGTGAACTGGCCGGACTTAAGGTAGAAAGAATCATAAGTGAGCCAACAGCAGCGGCTATTGCCTATGGCCTTTACAATGATGATAAACCTGCAAAGAATCTTGTCTTTGACCTTGGTGGTGGTACTCTGGATGTTTCTATTCTGGATTACTTCCCTCCAATACTTGAGGTTAGAGCGGTTGCTGGTGACAACTATCTTGGTGGTGAGGATTTTACTCTTGTTATAGAAGAGATGTTCTATAAGAAGAATTCCAATATCAAGAAAGAAGAGATTTCATACCGCGAGGCTGCACTCATTCATAAAGCGGCAGAACAGAGCAAGATTGCTCTTGCAGACAGTGGTTCAACTACAATGAAGTGCAAGGTTGCTGATGAAGAGATTGAGATGGAAATCTCTTACGAGGATTACGATAAGGCATGTGAGCCACTTTATGAGAAGATAAGAGTTCCTGTAAAGAGAGCTCTTACGGATGCAAAGCTTAAGCTTACGGATATTGATAAGATTGTTCTTGTCGGTGGTGGTACAAAGCTTATGGGCGTAAGAAGCTTCGTAAGCAAGATGTTCCATACATTTCCGGATACAAGCATCAATCCTGATGAGGCTATAGCTCTTGGAGCGGCTATCCAGGCTGCAATGAAGGAACGTAAAGAATCCATCAAGGAAGTTGTGCTTACAGATGTTTGTCCATTTACTCTTGGTACAGATGTAGTTGTAGAGCTTGGGGATGGATATAAAGAGAGTGGTCATTACTGTCCTATCATTGAAAGAAATACTATAATCCCAGCAAGTAGAACTGATAGATTCTATACAATAAACGATAACCAGACAAAGATTAATATAAGAGTTCTTCAGGGCGAGAGTCGTATGGCTAACAATAACCTGGAGCTGGGAGTTCTGGAAATTGAGGTGCCAAAGAATAAGGCTGGTGCTGAATCAGTTGATGTAACTTATACCTATGATATCAACTCAATCCTTGAGGTTGAGGCGAAGGTCATTTCAACAGATCAGAAGTTCAGAAAGATCATCAAGGGTCAGTACACAGAAATGACTGATGAAGAGATTGAGGCTCGTTTCAAGGAACTGGCTTACCTTAAAATTCCACCAAGAGAGCAGGAAGAGAACAAGCTTATTCTTCTTCGTGCCGAGCGTCTTTATGAAGAGGCACTTGGTCTGGATAGAGAAGTGCTGGAGGCAGAGGTTCGTAAATTTGAACTTGCTCTTAATTCTCAGGATAAACGTATAATTGAAAAAGAACGTAAAAAACTTAAAGAATTCCTGGATGGATGGGAAGATGAATTATAAAGCTCAAGTGGGTGCATAGTATCTGCACCCACTTTTTTTATTTTTTTAAAACCAAACAAGCTTTGGGTGTGTCTTTGTATATGAAAGGGCAAAAAAGGCTCGGAAATATATAAGGAGATGAAGATATGGATCCACCTAAAAATGATATTGCTATAATGGATGTGCTTTGGTATCTTATGAATTGTGAGAGGAGTAAATTAATGAGTTATTGTGAATCTTGGATTAAGTTATTAAAAAGGGGATTATGAGTAAGAAGAAGATTATTATAATTTCATGCAGTGTTATAGCGGTTATCATAGCTGCTGTGCTTGGTGTTCTTTGGTCCAGAAGTGCTCATAAAAATGAGGAGACTGTAACAGTGGAGGCGGTTGAAGTAACTACTGAACAGGTTACAGAAGCCACGCCTGAAGCTGAGGAACTGCCGGAGGAAGCGCCAGTTGTTAAGGCAGAAGATGAAGGCGACAATCTGTACGCTCTTTCCTGGAATGAAGTGGCCTGTGATAAATACATTATTGAATATATAAGTGGAGATATTTCCGAAGATGTTGGCGGTAACTGGGAAGAGTATAAAGAACTAGAGTCAGAAGTCACAGAGATAGAGCTTGGCCAACTAAAACCATTCCAATGCTATCTTTTCCGTGTAACAGCTAAGAGTGGAAGTGATACTTTTGAGAGCGAAGAGGTCAAGATAGAAACAAAAGAATCTGCTCTTTATTCTACTGTGTGGGCAACTAGAGATATGACTCTTTATAAAACATCTGATGGAGATGAGCAGTTGGGAACAGTTCCGGTTTTGTCTTCACTCTGTGTGCTGGAAGAAAAGGATGGAAGATTTCTCGTTAAAACTGATGATGGAGAGGGCTATATCGACAGCAATTATTGTATGATCAACCTTCCTGACTATATGGGCGAACTTTGCAGGTATGACATTACAAATAGTTATGCTTCGTACTACACTGCCCACAATATTCCTATACCAAACGTTTCGGGAACTGTAGTTTCCGGCTATCAGGATGTTTTATTGAAAGATGGAACCTTCCTTGTTCCGCTTCTTTATCCTGTGGCAAAGAAACTTGTCCCTGCTGCAGAAACAGCCAGAGATCAGGGCTATGTTATAAAGATTTATGATTCATTCAGACCATACTGTGCTACAAGGTCTATTTATGATACTACTGCTGAAGCCTTAAATTATATAGTTCCAAATTATTCTTATAGTAGATTATATGTGGAAGATTATTTAAACGGTGCTCCAACAGGAGCGATTAGCCTTGTGGGACTTGAAAAATATATTCCACCAGAACCAGAGGTTGTGGCGACAGAAGGCGATGCAGAAGGCGAAGAAGAACCAGCAGAGGAAACTAGTTCTGCAGTTCCTTCGGATCCGAATGTTATTACATATCAGAAGGCCATTTGTGGAACTGGATATAACCTGGGAGCTTTCCTTGCTGCCAGTGGCTCAAGGCATAACCTTGGTGTTGCTATTGATATGACTCTTGAAACTCTGGACGGTCAGGAACTTCAGATGCAGACAAATATGCATGACCTCAGTTACCATTCAGTTCAGAGTGCCAATAATGAAAATGCAAACATCTTGAAAAATATAATGGAGCCGGCGGGCTTTGGAATGATCACCAGCGAGTGGTGGCATTTCCAGGATAACGATAT
Source organism: uncultured Lachnospiraceae bacterium (assembly GCA_902774915.1). Lineage (GTDB taxonomy): Bacteria > Bacillota > Clostridia > Lachnospirales > Lachnospiraceae > Eubacterium_Q. Next base: position 24,040 of record CACYKH010000006.1, read on the forward strand.
AAAAAATCAGCTTCAGCCATCTTCGGTTGCAAATGGAGTTTGTGTAGAAGGCTGGAAGAAGGATGCAAGGGGCTGGCGCTACAGAATGGCCGACGGAACATTTATTGAAAATACAACCGAATCCATAAATGGAGTTTCCTATGAATTTGATACTGACGGTTATACATTAGATTATTAAAAATCAACATGAAAGATAAAAAAAGTGGTATAATAGGACTGTATTTTTATTGCTTAGGAGGGTGGACTCATTAGTTCTAAGAGGAATAATAATTATTCGTATATCAGGGCATTAGCGACTATAGCAATAGTATTCCTTCACATGTTCCAGGATGCTTCTGAAGGTTTTCAGGTTATGGGTACAGCGAAGATTGTTTCCATGGCTCTCAGAAACTCACTTCTTTGGGCGGTTCCATTTTTCGTAATGGTATCCGGAGCGCTTCTTTTGGACCCAGAAAAGGAAATGAGCTATAAAAAGATATACAGTAAGTACATCCTTAGAATTTTTGTCTGTCTCGTGGCGGCATGTCTGATATATGGAATCATTGAAATTGTTATTTGGGGAAAGGATTCTCCAGTTAATGATTTCAAGATATGGTTTTTAGCCTTTTATATGGGGGTTGGCTGGAAACCATTATGGTATCTGTATATGCTTATTGCATTATATATTATGCTGCCAATCTATCGCATTATATCCAAACATTTAGAAGAGAAGGATTGGAAATATATTCTTGTTGTACTGTTTATCTTCCAATCAATAGTTCCATTTATCAATTCTCTAAGTGGCGTAAACTGTGGATTTTATATTTGTGTTTATACAGTTTATTCGCTTTACTTCTTCGTTGGATATGGCATTCACAAAAAGGTTATAAGTATTAATAAGGCGTTGGCATGGATCGGCAGTATAGCTGGACTGGCACTGAACTTCGGGCTAACAGTTCTTGCCTTTATCTGCAAGATGGATAAATTGTATGAGGCTATTAATTCATACTCATCTATTATTGTTGTGCTCCAGGCTATCTGTATGTATTACCTGCTAACAGGAATCAATGGGGAAAAGGAAAATGCTTTCTCAAAGATACTTATCTCTATAGACAAAGTATCTCTCGGAATCTACCTTGTTCACGTTGGTTTGTTAAGGGTGATGATATATGGAGTTAAGTTTAATCCATACTCTTATGGATTTTACATGGTTATCATCGCTACACTTATAATCCTTATTCTTTCTTATGCTATTTCTCATATTCTGCATAGAATTCCGGGGGTAAGGAAATTCATTTAAGAAGGTGATAATTTGAAGAAAAAGGTTATTTTGTTACTGGCTACATTCGTTATTGTTTTTTCTCTATGCACAACCTTTAGTCCTTCAAAAGAGGTTTATGCAGCTTCTTCCGGCTGGCAACAGGATAGCGAAGGTTGGTGGTACAGGAACCCTAATGGTTCTTATCCAACAAGCGAGTGGAAGAAGATAAAAGGTTATTGGTATTACTTTAATTACAAAGGATACGTTATAACCGGATGGCAGAAATTCGGCAGTGATTGGTATTATTTCTATTCTAGTGGAGAGATGGCTGCGAACACCACAATCGATGGTTACTGGATTGATAAAGATGGTGTTGCGACTGTTCCTGGTTGGTACTGGGGCGCAGGTGGCTGGTGGTATCAGAATGCCGATGGTACTTACCCTGCTAGTAAATGGCAGAAGATAAAAGGAAAATGGTATCACTTTAATTCAAGTGGATATATAGATCTTGGATGGTATCAGTCGGGAAGTAAATATTATTATCTGCAGGCCGATGGCTCCATGGCTACAGATATGTGGATTGGTGACTACTACGTTAATAGTGATGGTGTTTGGTCAGATACCAATAATTCTAGTTCAAGTTCAGGTTCAAATGGCTGGGTTAATAAGAATGGAAATTGGTATTACTATATGAATGGTACTCCTTTTAAAGGCTGGATGCAGGCTAGTGGAGGAGACTGGTACTACTTCAATTCCGATGGAACAATGGCTACTGATAAATATGTTGATGGATGGTATATTACAAAAACTGGTAAGGCTAATTCTGCCACAGCCACAGCAAAGAGTATCGTTGATTCAAATGGCGGAACACTGAGGGCTGCTTACGATTATTCATCCTCACTTTCATACTCCGGAAGAACGGAATATGTTGAGTCCTGGGGAAGTGGAGCGCTGGCAAATCAGGGCTTCAATAATGGAACTGGTAACTGCTATGTAATGGCAGCTACATTCTATTGTCAGGCACTTTGTCTTGGTTACAATGCACATCAGATAGCAGGTTGGGTTCCTTCAACAAGAGGTGGACTTACAGCTCATTCGTGGGTTGAGATAGATGAGTCCGATGGAACATGGGTTTATGATCCAAATAGAACCATGGAATCTGGAGTGGATTCATATCATAAGTATTATACCGAACCGGGCACATGGGTATATACTGATTACCACAGAATGAACTAAGTGTGGTATACTTTCAATACAGAACTTACTTGGGGTGAGAAAAATGAAAAAATACGGAAAGATGTTTGCTGCCGCAGTTGTGATGAGTATGCTTTTCTTATCTGGTTGTGGTGAAACAAAGACTGAAGAAACTACGGAGGTTACTACAGAGGCAACAACTGAAAAGAAAACAGAAGCTACTACTAAGGCGACGACTGAAGCCACAACGGAGGCTACTACAAAGGCCACCACTGAGGCGACGACAGAAGAGACAACAGAAGCAACTACAGAAGCCACAACGCAGGCTCAGAAGCAGGCGACTACTGAGGCTTATGTAGCACCAGCGCCATCAAATCCAGATGATGGCTGTATAGGAGATTCAGGACTTACTTATTAGTAAGCGGTATCAGTGAAAGGATAAAAAGAGGACGCGAACCATTTGGTTCGCGTCCTTAAGTATTTTATAGGAGGGATTTTATAAGTATCCCATTGGATCAACGTATGAACCATTCACTCGGACTGCAAAGTGAAGATGTGGTCCGGTAGATACTCCGGTACTTCCGGCATAAGCGATTGTCTGACCGGCTGTTACATAAGCACCTGTGCTTGTTGCATAACCAGATAAGTGGAAGTAGCAGGTTGTAAGACCATTTCCGTGATCTACAATAACTGCATTTCCGCCGGCTCCATAATAACCTGTAAAGATTACAACACCGTCAGATGCGGCTACTATTGAAGCGCCTGATGAACAACCGATATCGATACCCATATGATTACTTGTAGCGCCTTCTGTAGGTGATGTTCTTGCTCCAAATCCAGATGTTATGTAAGTGGATGATGGGCAAGGCCATGTAAACGCGCCGCCGCCATATGAAGGCATTGAGCTTGAACCGCTGCTACTGTTATCTGCTGTATTTGTCTGCTGTTGTGTAGCATCTGTTGATGAAGCTGTTTCAGCCTGTTTGGTCTGCTTTGCAGCTGCGGCTGCTGCCTCAGCTGCAGCACGAGCTGCCGCTGCCTGTGCTTCAAGGGCTGCTATAGAAGCATCCTGTTCAGCCTCAAGAGCTGCCAGCTCTTCGATAGTATATTCTGTATCAGCTATCTGGATATTATATTCTTCCAGAGTTGCCTGCTTTCCATCCTGCATAACCTGAAGAGCTTCCTGCTCTCCCTCAGCTTCTGCCTGAAGTGATTCAACCTCAGCAAGGTTGGAATCAATAGTTTCTTTATATTCTGCAATGGTCTGCTCAATTTCGAGAAGATCATTTAACTGCTTTTGATCATATGCTGAAACCTGAGATACATATTCAGACTGATTGACTACGCTTGAATACTCTTTGATAGAGAAGAGTGCTTCTATATATTCAGCATCTCCATTCTCGTATGCAAACTGAATACGTTCCTTCATGCTTTCATACTGCTGAGCCTCGGCAATGTATGCCATCTGAAGATTATTCTCAGCAATAGTAGCCTGAGCCTTGAAGTTGTTGCTCTTTGTATTGAGCTCTGAGATAGTACTTTCGTAGCTGCAGATCTCTGTATCCAGATCTTCAATCAGCTTCATAATGTCATCCTTCTCAGCTTCAAGAGTTTCAAGCTTTGCTTCAGCTTCCTGCTTTCTGTTCTGAGCATCCTCTTTCTTTTCCTGGGCCTCAGACAATTCATCAGCATAAACAACTGAATCAATACTATATGTAGTTGGTAAAATCGTTACCAGTAGTGCACCGATCATAAGGGCGCTAATGGTTTTCTTGAAGTTTCTTTTCATTGAATGCCCTTCTCCCTTATCTAAAATTTCCCCCGATAAATGGAGTTTACCATAAAAATAATATTATGTATACTAGGATATCATTATATTACAAAAAAAACACAAATGCAACAAAAATTTAACACTTTTGTAACATTTGTGTTTAATAGGCTTGCCTATTCTGCGACTGCATGAACTACAAATCCAGTCTATCCGCCAGGAAATCGTAAAGTGCCTGTTCGCAAATCTCTTTTAAGGTATCCATATTCTCGGAAACATATGAAGGCTTTTCCTCCATTCCTTTGACAACCCACTCTACAATCATTCCACAGGCCCCGTAAGCAAAGAACCTGGCAATGAAATTTCTTTGTTCGTCGCTGGCGCTTTCTCTCTGAACATCCATTTCCTTCAGGGTTTCATCTATATAATCAATGGCTTGTTCAAAAATGTTCTGAGCCTGAACTATCATATATTCCTGAATATAGGTGCCGGTATGTGTGATGGTATTTACATAGAAGGTTTTATCCTCAGTCATAGCTGTCAGAAGAAGTTCAAGCTTCTCTGTCCAGTTATCAAAGTCTACATCATCCATGTATTTATCAAGAAGATCAGTCTGATAAATCCATCTGAGAAGCAGGTATTTATCTTCGAAATGATAATAAAATGTCTGCCTGTTTATGCCGCATTTTTCTGATATATCCTTGACGGAAATCTTATCAAAAGGTTTCTCTTTTGTTAGTTCTTTTAAACTATCTGCAATTGCTCTTTTAGTTATGAGTGACTCTGCCATAGGACCCCCTAGTCATTCTGTCTTTATTATAGTAGAACAAAAATCTAACGAACATTTATATGTTAGCACAGTTTTTGCTTTAATAGAACAGTTTTTGTTTTATTTGGGCGGTTTTTGTGGTACAATAGGTGGGCGTATGAAATTTGGAGGGTTGTAAATGAACATTGCTGGAATAATATTCCTCGTGCTCATCGCCATCATCGCATATCTTTTTATTTATCTGACTGTAAAGATAAATAGTATGGATGCGGAGATAAGAGATAAGAATTCTGAAATAGACGGAAATCTCTGGGACAGAGCATTTCAGCTGAGTAAGCTGGTGGAAATACTTCAGAACAAAAGCATAGAGAATGATATAGAAGTTGTGGATGTGAATACATTTGGCTTGGGAATGGCAGCAAGCATGCAATCACTTAATTGTGAAAAGCTGGATGTCAGCGATGAAAAGCTTCGTGCTATTCTTAAAGAACATCCAGAGCTTGAACAGGATGAGGACTTTGGAACGCATCTTGCTAAGTTCAATAATGCAAGGGTTGAGCTTAAGAAAGGAAGTCTTGAGTACAACAAACGTGTTTCCAAATACAATTCATTTATATCAGGATTCCCGGTTAGCTTTATAGCGGCTTTCCACAAGAAGTCAGAAAAACCGAGTTTCACACATTACTTCAAAGAATTTGAATCGTGATGTTTTTAGACAGATTTAGAAAAGTGTCTAAAAGTTCATCACGATTCTTTTTTTGTCTAATTACAAAAAGTGACCACCGTACTATCCTAGGAACCGAAGATTGAATTATTAGGAGGTATGATCATGAAGATTGGAAAAGCAATTGTAGGTCTTAGGATCCCAATTCTTATAATTGCTGTGATACTTCTGATACCATCAGCTATCGGATATCTGCACACCAGAACGAACTACGATATCCTCACATATCTGCCTAAGGATATTGAGACCATGAAGGGTCAGGAAATCCTGGCAGACGATTTCGGAACGGGCGCATTTTCCATGGTAGTCGTTGAAGGTATGAAGGATAAAGATGTGAGTGAACTCGCAGATGAAATCCAGGAAGTAGATCATGTTGAAAGAGTGCTGAGTTATCCTTCAGCTACGCAGGGAGTTATCCCTATTGAAGTACTGCCGGACGAGGTAAAGGATACGGTAGTTTCTGGAGATGCTCAGTTAATGGCGGTATTCTACGATACTACATTATCAGCAGATGAAACACTGCAGGCTGTAGAAGATATCAGAGCCATAGCAGGCGAGAAGGTATTTGTCGGCGGCATGTCTGCAGTAGTAATAGATACAAAGAACCTGAGTGATAAAGAGGTGCCAGTTTATGTGGCAATCGCGGTAGCTCTCAGTCTTGTGGTTCTTACATTAAGTATGGATTCATTTTTAATCCCTGTTTTCTTCCTGCTCAGCATTGGTTGCGCAATTCTTTATAATATGGGTTCAAATGTTATCCAGGGAGAAATTTCATATGTAACCAAGGCTCTTGCGGCGGTTCTTCAGCTGGCTGTCACAATGGATTATTCCATATTCCTGTGGCATAGCTACTGCGAGGAGAAAACAAAAGAGCCAGATAATAAAGCTGCTATGGCAGTCGCAATAGATAAAACCTTTGTTTCAGTTTTAGGAAGCTCTATCACAACAGTTGCTGGTTTCGTTGCACTTTGCTTTATGAGCTTCACACTTGGTCTGGACATGGGAATTGTAATGGCAAAGGGAGTTGTAATCGGAGTTATCTGCTGCGTTACAATTCTTCCTTCAATGATCCTGCTTTTTGATAAAGCAATTACAAAGACAGCACATAGACCACTTCTTCCAGATTTCTCGAAGGCAAGCAAATGGATTGTAAAGCATTCATATATTTTCCTGATTGCATTTGTTGTTTTAATAATTCCTGCATACTACGGACAGTCACACAACAAAGTTTATTACAATCTGGATAGTTCACTTCCAAAGGATCTTGAAAGTATACAGGCTAACGAGAAGCTTGAGAAGCAGTTCAATATGGCATCCACACATATGATCCTCATTGATTCTAATATGAAGGATAAAGATGTACGCAAGATGATCAGCGAGATAAATGATGTGGATGGTGTTAAGGCAACACTTGGCATCCAGTCACTTTGCGGAGCAGGTATGCCAAAGGAAATGCTCCCTCAGAGTATTGTAGATATTCTGGATGATGGCGAGTACCAGTTACTCTTTGTAATGTCAGAATATAAGGTTGCATCTGATGAAGTAAATGCACAGTGCGACAGGATAAATAAAATAATAGATAAGTATGATGAGAATGGAATGCTGATAGGTGAAGCTCCTTGTACAGAGGATCTTATCAAGGTAACAGACCATGACTTCAAGGTTGTAAATTCAGTTTCAATCATACTTGTTGGATTAATAATAATATTTGTTTTCAGATCAGTTTCATTACCAGTGCTTCTGGTTTCTGTTATCGAATTTGCCATATTCATAAATATGGGAATTCCTCATTATACAGGAGCCGTGTTACCGTTCGTAGCATCCATAGTAATTGGAACCATTCAGCTTGGTTCAACAGTAGACTATGCGATCCTTATGACAAACAAATACAAGGAAGCACGTTTGGGAGGTCTGGCAAAGAACGATGCAGTTTCAACTGCACTTGAAGGCTCTATGAATTCAATTGTAGTCAGTGCACTTTCATTCTTTGCAGCAACCTTTGGTGTTGGTCTCTATTCGCAGATAGATACTATCAGTTCACTTTGTATACTGATGGCTCGAGGCGCAATAATAAGTATGTTTGTTGTATTGCTCCTGCTTCCTGCAGTACTTAAGGTTTTCGATAAACTCATAGTTTATACAACTAGCGGTTTTGGAGAATTAAGAAATCATCACTTACACATTCGTAGAAAAATGGTATAGAGGAGAATAATCATGAAGATGAATATAAAACAAAAAACAGCAACGGCGATGAGTATTATGATGCTCGCCAGCCTTACTGGATGCGGAGCTGAAACAGCAGAGATTACAACTGAAGAAGAAACTCTCGCCAGTAATTCAGAAGAAATAACAGATGTCCTGACAGATTCACTTGGAATTGGTTCAGAGACAGATGCAGATAAAGAAGAAACAGTTTATGTAATAGCTGATGCTAACGGAAACGCACAGGATACTATAGTTAGCGAGTGGCTGAAGAACACGGATAAGAAAGATACTATTGAAGATGTCAGCAAGCTTTCTGACATAGAAAATGTAAGCGGCGACGAAACTTTTGAACAGGATGGAACAAAGCTTAAATGGCAGGCTGGTGGAAATGACATCTACTATCAGGGTCATTCCAGCGAGGCTTCACCTGTATCAGTTAAGGTTTCTTACCAGCTGGACGGCAAGGATGTTTCAGCAGATGAACTCCTTGGAAAGAGTGGACACATTAAGATCAGATACGACTATACAAATACAGCTAAGTCAGGTGATGTTTATACTCCATTCGTTATGGCTACAGGTCTTACTTTGGACTTAGAGAAGTTCAAGAATGTCGAAGTTGAAAACGGAAAACTAATTTCTGACGGTTCAAGATATATTGTAGTTGGATACGGTATGCCAGGTCTTTCGGACAGTCTCGATCTTGATATAGATGACCTGAATCTTCCTGATTATTTTGAAATGGAAGCAGATGTTACAGACTTCAGTCTTGGAATGTCAGTAACAGTTGCAACAATTGAAACTCTCGGAAGTGATGAAGATATAGATATTTCTGATGTTGAAGATGAGATTGATGATCTTGCAGGCGAGTACCAGACAGGAATGAATTCGCTTGTATCCGGAATTTCAGAATATACAAATGGTGTTGACCAGGTTGCATCTGGCGTAAATACACTTAGCTCAGGTAGTGAAACCCTTTATTCAGGAGCTGGTTCACTTAAGAGTGGTATAGAGACAGCAGCAGACGGAGCTGATTCAGCTTACTCTGGAGCACAGGCAGTCAGCGAAGGATGTGCTCAGTTAAATGAGGCAGTTCAGCAGATCTCTCTTCCTGATGTTTCATCCATGAGTTCAGGTTCAGTTGATGATGCAACAAAGGCAGCTATAAAGAGTAAAGCAGAAGAAAGCATTGGAGATACTGCTTCTTATATAGGGACAGCAGTAAGTAATGCAGTAACTGGAGCAGTAACTGCGGATACAGTAAGCCAGGTTATCGCTTATAAGCAGAGTGGTGATTCAGCTGTAGCAACAGCAGCACAGACAGCAGCAGCATATGCAGCAGATAAAGCAAGCTACTCAGACTCTGCATCAGCTGAGGCTTTAAAAGAAGCGAAGGCAAGTATAAAAGCAAGTCTTAAGGCTGCTTATGTGGCAAGCGGTAAATATGATGAGACGACAGCAGAAAACGAAGCAGAGGCTCAGGCTGAAACTCTTGTAAAAAGTATTTATAAAGCTGGTTATGGTGACGGTTATGGAACAGGTTATGCTTCAGAATATGGAACATATCTTGCAGAGTTCAATAAATATACAGCCCAACTTAGTGATAACTTCCAGAGTGAAGAATTCCAGGGAGCTATCACAAATGTAGCAAATGCTTATGCAGGTGCAGGTTCAGCGGTGACTCTAAACAAAGTTGGAGAAACTATGGGATCATTCTCCGAGAAGCTGGACACACTTAAATCTTCAACCCAGCAACTTGCTGATGGATCTGCATCTCTTACTAATGGAATGGAAGCACTTACAGATGGCATGGATCAGCTGGAGAGTGGTTCAGCCACACTTTATAGTGGAACAGCAACTTTGAAGAATGGTGTTAGTACAATGAAATCTGGAACAGATACACTTACTGCCAACAGCTCAGCTCTGAATGATGGTGCAGGTGAGCTTTCAGATGCAACAGATTTACTTATCGACAAATTAAATGATACAGAAGATGGAGTTAATGACTTCATAGACAGTGTTAATGAAGTTAAAAGTGCTGCAAGAGATTATAAGTCCTTCGGTGGTGTTTCCGGAGATATGACAGCCAAGACAAAATTCATTATTAAGGTCGAGGGAATTGAAGCTAATACAAAGTAACGAAAGTTGCTTCCTTGCAAAAAAACAGGGATGGTTCTGAATTAATCAGAATCATCCCTGTTTTTTAAATGCACTTTTTATAGTATAATTACGGTGTAACTGTTTTGTGAAAAAAACTAAGGGAAAGCCTATGCAAAATAATAGAAAAATGCAATTGAATATACATGTAGCTTATCTCCTTATAATGGCGATGATAATTGGAATTCTTGCTCCTGCAAAAAGTGTTGAAGCAGAAGGGACGGACTATCATTGGTATGATGATATTCCTGCTATGCTCAGTGCTTCGGACTATGTAGAGGGTGAGGTTGTTGTCTGCATTGATTACTCCATTAGTACTTCTACAGATTCTGCAGAAGTTCAGATGAGCTCTGTTAGTGATGCGGAAATGGATATTGACGGGGTAGATGAACCAGAAATAGATATTGAAGAAGAGGCGGAAGAAATAATTACAACAGAGATTGCTTCCGATATCAGTATCGAAACAATAATTGATGAAACAAGAACTACAGAAGAGATGCTCTACGATCTTGCAAATGATCCAAGAGTAGTTTTTGCTGAGCCAAACTATGTTCAGAAAATGGATGGTGCAAATACGGAAACTCTTCGTAAAACATATTCATCTTTATCTGCCAAGATATCAAATCATAACAAAGTTGCGGATATGACAACTCTGCAGTGGGGATGCTCTTCCAATGTTTCTTCTAAAGTAACTGGTCAGGGAGATAATAATCCATCAATTAATGCTCCTGATTTTGGAGAGGTAAAATCCGGAGATGATAATGCTGTTGTTGTTGCAGTGCTGGATCTGCCAGTGGACTTTTCTAATCCGGATGTAAAAGATGTGGCTTATACATTTTCTGATGAGCTTCAGGAAAAGCTTGGCTGCGACGTTCATGGATATAATGCGACCTGGCAAAACAGTAATGGAAAACTGGAGCTTTGGCCTGGAGCAGCTCATGGAACTCATTGCGCTGGTATTATTGGAGCGAGCTGGGACGGAAAGGGCATAAGTGGTGTTGCATCTAATGTAAAAATAGTTTCTGTCCAGATTGGTGGCAAGGATGAAAGAACTTCTCTTATTAATGTTCTTAAAGGTTTGTCTTTTATCAAGAGGGCAAATGAAGAAGGAGTTGGAATAAGAGTCACAAATAATTCTTACGGACTTATTCAGCATAGTTATGCGCTTGATATGGTACTGAGAGATCTGGGAGAAAAGTATGGTCTTGTGACTGTATATTCAGCAGGTAATTCGGGTAAGGATAATGATTATCAAACAGAACTCTCAAATACCTTTGAAGATAATCCGTATGTTATTACTGTAGCTGCAACTGATCAGGCGGATAAAAGAGCCTGGTTCACTAGTTATGGTGGTAATACTGTAACACTTGGAGCTCCGGGAGTATCCATTTTGTCTACGGTTGATATGGCATCTTCTACATATATGGCTGATGCCACACCGTTGGATAATGTGAGATACGAAGGCTTTGAAGGCTCTGTCTCGCCGGATATAGCGGTAAGTCATGTTGATGGTAAAGGTGAGTTTATAAATGATGTAGTATCTGCAGGGCAGGATTCTCCTCGTTATTCGGGATTATGCAGTGGACTTGTTAATCCTGATACTGCATCTAATGGCTATAGTGTCAAATTTAATTTTGGTAATGTATCTGGTCTTTCTGAAGATAAATTATATTTTGGATTTTTATATCATTCGGAGGATACGTCTTATGTTATAAGTACAAATATCCGTGTAATAAATGAGGCGGGAGAGGTATCAACAGAAAGCATAAAGTCTGACTATGATAGTCAAAATCATGCTAATTCCTGGGCAGGTTATTATATGGAAATTCCTTCAAATGCCGACCTGAGTAATCTTCAGATAACGGCTAACTTCAGAGCATATTCTTCAAGTGATAAGTTATATATAGATTCGATTGGAGTTGGAAGTCGTCTTGTTCCATATGAATTCATGAGTGGAACTTCTATGGCTGGTCCTATGGTGGCAGGAGCGGTGGCAGAACTGGCAGCAGAGAATCCTGGTCTTTCAGGAGATGAACTTGCAACGCTTGCAAAATCTAAGGTTAGAAAGAATGATGAGCTTTCGCTTGGTTGCACAACCGAGGGCGGAGTGATAGATTTAGGTGCTACTACTGCAGCGAGTCCGAGTCCTGTGGTATCGGATGCTTATATTGAGGGCGAAGATATTGTAATTCGTGGAGCGTATTTTGGTAACAGTATTGGCGTTCTGAAGATGGATAAATACTCGGTAGGTATGCAACCGGAAACAATTTATGATTCGGCAAAGGATTCAAGTTTGTTGGCTAATGTTGACTGGTCTGATAGCGAGATAAGAGTTAAGTATTCGGATTCCTTTAGAGGAGTAATGTGCATTAATGTTGGAGTTGGAGAAACTGCTGAGAAGAGTAAATACTCCTGCAAGCATGTGCTCCTTGGTAGAAGTACTAATATATTTGAAGAAGAACTTCCGTATGATAATGATCTTGGTGATCTGTACGAGTTTGATGCGCTGGGAGATTATGATACTCACGGAGTTCTACATGGTCTTTTAGATAAGCTATATTACATTCCGTCAATCACAAAGGTGGAGCGGGAACCTGCCTATAAGATGATGATGCGCTATGATATGTCTTCAGGCGAGTGGACAAAAATGCCGGAGCTTCCTACATGGCTGGGTAATGTTTCGGCTACAACCTATGACAAGAAGCTTATAGTCATGGGTGAAAAGATGAAAGTTACTGGAGATGTGGCAGAGTATTCTTCAGCAAACGAAATGCTAATCTATCAGTTTGATCCAGCGACATCAAAATGGACTGCGCTTTCAAATAGCAATATAAAGGTTGGACAGAGTATTATTAATAATGCTAATCAGCTTTATGTTGTTGGATGTGATGTTTGCGCACCGTACAACGTTAAGACTGGCGCGACTTATGATGGGGTTGATCTGAAGAAATATATAGAGTATCCAAGTGTATCCGCGAAAGGCGGAGTTATCTATATTTACGATGCTAAGAATCTATATTTCTTGAAGGTGTCTGGCGGGTCGGTTACAGATATGTCTTCGGCGCTTCCTAATATTGTGACTACAAAGTATGGAGATTCGACCGAAAATACATATACAAGAATAGGAACTCTTACACCTGTATCGGATGGCATTATGCTGATTGGTCCATCTGAAGAAGATAAGGATGGAAGTGGAAAACTGCTTTCGGACACATTTATCTTAAAAACAGGTTCGGACAAGTTTGAAACTTATTCAAAGAGAATGTCGGATGATAAGGTTTTCCTATCTGTAGCAACTTCCTACAGAGGAAAGCTCTATGCAATAGGAACTTCAATATTGGATGAGGATGAGAGGTTCTTCAGAGCGACTGCCATAGAGGTTGATGAATATCCAGGTGACTCAACACCTGATATAAAACCAACACCAAGTCCAACACCAAGTGGCGGAGGTTCTAAGTCAGGTGGCACATCTAAGAAGACAACCACAAATACTTCAAAGACTTTGAAGTGGAAGGCGAATGCCAGCGGTATGTGGGTTGAGGACAGCTCGGGCTGGTACCCTAAGAATGCATGGTACACAGTGAATGGAGTTCAGTATTACTTCGGTGCTGATGGCTATATGGCTAGGAACGAATGGCGCGATGGAAAGTGGATTGGTTCTAACGGTCGGGTTACATACAAGGGTAAAGGTAAGTGGAAAGTAAATAGCACTGGTTGGTGGTATGAAGATTCATTAGGCTGGTATCCACAAAGTATGTGGCAAAAGATAGACGGATTGTGGTATTATTTTAATGCTGATGGTTATATGGCTTCCAATGAGTGGAGAGATGGATATTGGCTCAGCTCAAATGGTAGTTGGACCTATTCTGGAATTGGCTCCTGGAGCTACAGCGGTGGATGGAACTTCGCTGATTCTGCAGGATGGAAAGCCAGAAACTCTTGGCAGAAAATAAATGGAACCTGGTACTATTTTAATGGTTCCGGTATATGGACAAATTAATTACTTCCAACGTGTCAACTAGAACGGGACGAAGCAAAATGTGGAGGTATGAAATGAAGAGAAAGATAGTTGGCTTAGTAATGGCGTTTGCGATTGCATTGTCTTTACTCTGTATCCCTGGAACGGATACATATGCAGCAGGCAGATGGAAGAGCGACGCAGCAGGCTGGTGGTATGAGGAATCAGATGGTTCCTATGCGCAGGCTGAATGGAAACAGCTGGATGGCATTTGGTATTATTTTAATAATAGCGGATACATGTGCACTGGCTGGCAGAAAATTGACAGCATTTGGTATTACTTCTATTCAGACGGCTCAATGGCTGCAGATAAATGGGTTGGAGATTATTATCTGAACTCATCAGGTGCCTGGACAGATTCAAAGGTTAATTCGGACGGCTGGCAGTTAAAGAATGGTAAGTGGTATTGCTATAATAGTGACGGCTCACCAAAGACCGGATGGGTAAAGAGTGGCCGCGATTGGTATTACCTTAACTCAGATGGCGGATCACATACAGGCTGGTTATATGATGGTGGCTATTGGTACTACATGGATTCAGATGGCAAAATGTGTGTTGACTGGATCTGGGATGGAAAGTGGTACCTGTTGGATGCCAGTGGAAGATGGATAAACGAAAATAAGATAATCTATCTTACATTCGATGATGGTCCCGGACCATATACAGACAGACTTCTTACTATATTGGATAAATATAATGTAAAGGCTACATTCTTCGTTACAGGTGCTTATCCAAGCTATTCATATTGTATAGGTAAGGCTTACAACGCAGGACATTCAATCGGTGTTCATACATATACACATAATTATAATCAGATTTATGCAAGTGAAAGTGCTTACTGGAGCGACTTCGAAAAAATACAGAATCTGATTGCATCTCAGACAGGTTCTAGAACAAACCTTGTTAGATTCCCTGGTGGAAGTTCAAACATGGTAAGTAAGATCAATCCAGGAATTATGACAAGACTTACTAAGTCAATGAATTCAAGGGGTTACACCTATTTCGACTGGAATGTTATTAGCGGAGATGCAGGCGAGACAACCTGCAGTACGGGTGTTTACAATTATATGGTAAAGGGCGTTCAGTCTCATACCAGCAGTGTGGTACTTTGCCACGATATAAAGAGTTATACTGTTGATGCAATGGAAGATTTCATTCCATGGGCACAGTCAAATGGCTATACATTCCTGCCACTTACAACTAACAGCCCAACGGCGCATCAGACAGTTCAAAACTAGTTTTGAAAACGTGAAGGTAAATAATGTTTTTTAAAGGGAGTAGAAAAGATGGAAGCAAAGAAAATTGGTTACAAGAGATCAGACTATATTAACTGGGATCAGTATTTCATGGGGATAGCACTGTTGTCCGCAGAAAGAAGTAAGGATCCAAGCACACAGGTTGGTGCATGTATAGTTGGTGAGGATAATCGTATTCTTTCAATGGGATATAACGGAATGCCTCGCGGATGCGATGATGACGATATGCCATGGGGAAGAGATGGAGCAGCTCTCGACAGCAAATACATCTTCGTATGTCATGCAGAGTTAAATGCAATCCTTAACTATCGCGGAACTGGAAACCTGAAGGGCGCTAAAGTTTATGTTACACTTTTCCCTTGTAACGAATGTGCAAAGGCTATTATTCAGAGTGGTATTTCAGAGATAATATATATGTCTGATAAATATGCTGATACAGAGAGCACAATTGCTTCCAAGAAGATGTTTGATATGACAGGAATTAAGTATCGTCAGTACGAGCCAGCTGGCAGAGATATTGTACTGAGTATTTAATCATAGTAATTGAAATAATTATAAAACGGAGATTATTATGTTTTGTACAAAATGTGGAAAACAAATAGATGACGGCAGTCAGTTCTGTACCTATTGTGGAAATAAGATTTCTGTGGGACAACCTGCAAATCAGCAAACAGTTAAACCTGTATATAACGCTGCACTACAGACTGAGAACAAAGTGTCGGGTAAGAAAAAAGGAAATGGAATAATTATCGGTGTTGTATGTGCAACAGTTGCTGTAGTCCTTCTGATCGTAGTTCTTATTATTGCTTCGCTTAAAAAGTCAAATGATGATGAAGGTGAAGTGGCAGAAAATACTACAGAAGTAACTTCGGGAGAAGTATTAACACCACCTGACACAGAGGCGACAGAAGAAGAGGAAACCACAGAGGCTGTGGCAGAGATTCCTGAGGTTGATGAGGCAACAATTACCAAGGCAAAGGAAGCGTACATAAATCATCTGGCTGATCATGCAGGTCCAATTAATGATTATACCTGGCAGTTTGGTTATGATGGAGATACTCCAAAGCCGGTTGCATATCATGATATAAATCGAGATGGAATTCCTGAGCTTATTTTCATGGAAGCTAAGAATGAATACTCAGCTGGTTATACTATCGTGGGATTTAAAGATGGTGCTGAACAGGTTCTTGGTCAGGTTGAAGACGTTGATGTAGAGGTTGCTGGTGGTACAAGCTTCTATGTTGCAGCTATCAAAGATACTGATGAATTGTTTGTTTATAAAGAAGTTGTGGATGAGGCCAGTGAAGAAACATATACCGAACTTGTAACGGACGTATCTGGCAATTACAATCCTACAGTAACTTATTCCAGGACAACTGGTCCTAATGAGGATTATACAGAGACAGTTGTTAAGTGTTACAAAGACGGAACAGAAATTTCCGAAGAAGAATTCGATGAATATTTAACTGCAAAGCAGGATAGCATTGGAACTTTTCTTCTTTATTCTGAAGGAGATAAGGTTGATGAACTTGTTGATGAGAAGGAAGATGTTTGTCTGACCTTCGAAGAGGCAAAGACGGAAATTAGCGAAGGCCTTGATATTGATGTGGATAGTCTGTTTGCTACTGGACTTCCAATCGATAGCAGCGTGGCATTCACATTCGCCAGCGGTGCAGGCGGCTGGGGAACAGGCCTTAATGTTGACTCAGATGGAAGCTTCACTGTAGGCTATCATGATTCTGAAATGGGTGATACAGGTCCGGGCTATCCAAACGGATCGGTATATGTAAGTAATGCTACTGGTAAGTTTAAGAATATTACAAAGATAGATGAATATACTTATAAGATGGAACTCGATTACTACGAGACAGAGCAAGAGGTTGATTCAGAAGAGATTAAAGATGAAATCAGATACGTTTATGCCGAGCCATATGGTATTGAGGGCGGAAATGTATTCTATCTTTATCTTCCTGGAAAGCCAATCTCAGAACTTAGCGAAGGATTTTTAAGCTGGTCCTATGGTGTTATAGGTGATATAAGTGGAGAGTCAACCCTTTCATGCTATGGTATTTACAATGAGGCAATGGATGAAGGCTTCTATGGAGATAAACAATAATCAGTTAGGATAGAATTTATAAATGACAGAAACATTTGAAAGCTTCAGTAGAGAAGATACATTTGAATATGCAAAGAAACTTGGCGAGGCTGCAAAGCCTGGCCAGGTTTTCTGTTTAAGTGGAGACCTTGGAGTGGGCAAGACAGTTTTTGCTCAGGGCTTTGGTGCCGGGCTTGGAATAACAGAACCTATGTCCAGTCCTACATTCACCATACTTCAGGAATATACAGAGGGAAGGCTTCCGCTGTATCATTATGATGTGTACAGAGTTGGTGATGTAGACGAGATGGAAGAAACAGGTTTCTATGAATATGTTGGCGGTGAAGGGGTTGCGCTTATAGAGTGGGCGGAACTCATTGAAGAGATAATTCCAACTGATGCGGTGCATGTTCTGATTGAGAAGAATGTCGAAAAAGGTTTTGATTATCGACTTATAACTGTAGGGTAGGAAATGACATGAAGATATTAGGAATAGACAGTTCCGGTATGGTTGCATCTGTAGCCATAGTACAGGACGATGTTGTAATAGCAGAATATACCATGAATCATAAGAAAACGCATTCTGAAACGCTTCTTCCTATGATTGATGAGATAATGAAAACTTCAGAAACTAAGATGGAAGACCTGGATGCAATAGCAATTGCTGCAGGTCCTGGTTCTTTTACGGGACTTAGGATTGGAGCGGCTACAGCTAAAGGACTTGCGCTTGCTATAGATAAACCTATTGTGCCTGTTAAGACATGTGAAGGACTGGCATTTAATATGTGGGGAGCAGAGGGACTTGTGTGCCCAATCATTGATGCCCGCCGTAACCAGGTTTATACAGGACTTTATAAGGTTCTTGGAAATGTGGAAGTTATTAAAGATCAGGAACCAATGGATATACATGAGCTCATTGAGTTTATTAATTCGTATGCATCTAATGCTGATGAGGCGGTTGATGAGGCACCATTATCTGTAACGTTCCTTGGGGATGGCGTTCCTATCTATAGTCAGGTTATCTGGGATGAGATTAAGATTCCTTGCAAGATGGCTCCTGCAAATATGAATCGTCAAAGGGGATCATCGATTGCAACGTATGGTATGGTGCTTTATAAAGAAGGCAAGTACATTAATGCGGACGACTTTGCGCCTGAGTATTTGCGCAAATCCCAGGCAGAACGTGTGAAAGGTGAGAAAGAATCCTCAAATGGTTGATTTATCATTTTGAGAATCAAATGTATGTAAATTAGAGGGGAAACATGTCGATTTTTCAGGATATAGCAAGAATAGAAGAAGACAATTTCTCAGATGCATGGAGTGAACAAAGTCTTGAGAAAACATTTGATTATGATTACAACCATTTGATCATGCATAAGAAGGATGGCAGGGTTGTAGGCTATATCATTTATTCAGATGTTCAGGGAGAGGCTGAACTCCTTCGAATTGCTGTTGATAAAAGATATCGTAGACAGGGCATAGCGACTCAGCTTATGAACGATATGCTTGAGGAGTTATCTGGAGCAGAGGCGGAAACTATAACGCTGGAGGTTCGTGCTCATAACATCTCAGCGGTGGCACTTTATAAAAAGTTTGGATTTGCTGAGCTTTACGTTCGCCCAAACTACTATCACGAACCTGAAGACGATGCTTTGATATTCCAACTTATTTTGGGGACACAATTATGAAGAGATTGAAGATTAAAAGTTTAATAGTGGCAATAATTGCTCTTTTTTTGGTGATGTCAATTTCTCTTGATACACAGGCTGCAGGCAAGTGGGTAAACTCTGGTGGCGGCTGGTGGTATGACAATGGCGATAACACCTACGCCAAGAACGAATACATCGACGGCTATTGGCTTAACTCAGCTGGCTGGTACGATTCCAAATGGAATGGCAGCTGGAAAAGTAACAGCACTGGCTGGTGGTTCCAGTCTGGAAGCTGGTATCCTCGTAGCAGCTGGCTCAAGGTAAATGGCGAGTGGTACTATTTTGGAGCGGATGGTTACATGGCATCCTCTCAATGGGTAAAGTCTGGTGGTGACTGGTATTACCTGACAAGTTTAGGTGCCATGGCTAAGTCCACAACCATTGATGGATATACAATAGATGCATCTGGAAAATGGGTGGATACAACACCTGTTGAAGACCTGATTAAAAATTCTGCAACTGCAAAGAAAACAGATCAGATAGTTTTGGTTGTTAACCATGAACTGACACTCTGGCAAAAACAGTCTGATGGTAGCTGGAAGAGTGGAAAAACAATGAGCTGTGATTATGGAAAGAATGGATTTATAGAAGCGTCCAGTAGAAAACAGGGCTCGCTCACAACTCCAAAAGGATCCTTCCCGCTGCTCTATGCATTTGGTAAGGCGTCCAATCCTGGAACGGAGATGACATATAAAAATATAACTGCGAATTCCTATCTTTCGGATGAGAAGGATACTTATAATACATGGGTGGAGAGCGCTACACCGGTTAGCGGCGAACACCTGATAGACTATTATCAATATAAGTATGCATTAAATATTGGCTTCAATGTGAATCCAACAGTTTATGGTCGTGGCGCTGCCATTTTCCTTCATTGTAAGAGTACCGACCACAATTATACTGCAGGCTGTGTAAGCCTTTCGGAAAGCGACATGGTCTCTGTTCTCAAAGAGCTGAAGAACGGTTCTTATATGATAATAGTTGAAAACAAATCTGAGATAAGTAAATATTAAAGTAAAACACGGTGCCGAGGTTTCGACGCCGTGTTGTTTTTATTCTTCGTATAAAAAGCTAATCTTATTATATATTTTTTTAAAATCAACTTTGCATTTTCCATTCCAAATTGAAACGGGTATTTCATCGTTAAATGTATAGGTTATAAAATCTGAAGACTTCTTAAAATTATAAACGTATATTTCTTTTTCTACGGGATTTATAATCCAGTATTCTTTTACTCCGGCTTTTTCATACTTGTTCTTTTTCCTGATCATATCCATATGCCAGTTGTTTGGCGAAAGTATTTCTATTATCAGATCAGGAGCACCGACGGTTCTGTCCTTGTTTATTTTGTCTCTGTCACAAACCACATAAACATCTGGTTGAACAACTGTTTTGTCATCACAATCGAGCTGAACATCCGATGGACTGGTAAAAGTCAGGCATTTTCCTTTGTTGGAATCTATATAGTTCTCGAAAAGTGATGATATTATTACAGCAATTCTTTGGTGTACATTTGATGGACCGCCCATATCGTAGAAAGTTCCATCTATCATTTCTATACGTGCTCCTTCCGGAAGAGCCATATAATCATCAAGTGTTTTTGCTACTCCGCGATTAATTGGTAATCTGCTGGCAGAAGAGTTCTGCATATAAGTGGGTTTTTCTGCGAACATATTAATATCTTCTTCGGTAAATCTTTGAGAATAACTAGTTCTCTTAGGGAATATCTTGGAAAGAGCTTGCACGGTCTGATATCTTGGCGAATCTGTTTCGCCGCTGAATATCTTTTGTACTGTTCCGAGAGGAACGCCCGATAATTCGGATATCATCTTATTTGAGTAACCATATTCTTTTTTTCTTTCTATCATTTCTTGTACAGTCATACTAATCCCTCCTCTCTTATAACAGAGTAACATATTTATAACCAATATACAACCTTTAATACTCAAAATATAACCATTATTACGCAGTTATGTAAACTTGACTGGGGGGGGTAATATGATAAACTCGATATAGCTTTTTAGAGAACAAAAGGAGGGTGATTAAATGTCGAAAAGTATAAAAAGAATAATAACACTATGCTTGGCATTATGTCTGATTCTAGGAGGAATAATTATTAATCCAATTCCGCCTGTTCATGCAGATGGAGGTCTATATGTAGTTGCTGATTTTATGGGTACAGCTGACTTTAACTATGAGTGGGCCTGGTGTACATTTGCAAACGGAAGTATAACACTTATATTGGGTGGTAATGAAGATGTTCTTACTGGGGACACAATAAGAATTAGCAAAAAGGGTATTGAAGATAAATGTAAAGAATTAGGTATGAAATGCCCTTCGTATTTCACGATAAATGGAAAGAAGGTAAATTACGGAGATTCAGTCAAAATTAGCAAAAGTGAATTGCGTGGTAGCGAAGAAACTATTAAATATATTGATATAAAATTAGGATATTCTGATGAGGGAAGTAATACTTCGTCGGAAACAACTACTTCTAAGAAATACTCAAACGAATGGGTTAATGGTAAGTGGTATAATGCTGATGGTTCTCAGACATATAAGGGGACCATAAAATGGAAGAGTAATTCCAAAGGTTGGTGGATAGAGGACAGTGCTGGCTGGTATCCTAAGTCACAATGGCAGAAGATAGATGGTAAGTGGTATTACTTCTGTTCTGATGGATACATGGACTACTCTGAGTATCGTGATGGTTGCTGGATTGGATCAGATGGTGCCTGGGTAGAATCATATTCAGGTGGAAAATGGTATCTTGATAGCACAGGTTGGTGGTACTCAGATAGTAGTGGATGGTACCCAGCTAACCAGTGGCTCTGGATTGATGGAACAAACTATCACTTCAACGCAAAAGGTTATTGTACCAATCCATAGTGTTATTGTCTAAAAGGGGAGAGTTTCGAACCTCTCCTCTTTTTTATACTCAATTGATCATTTGGCATACAATATGGTATAGTTTGTTAATAGATTATAACGGAGGTATAACTATGATAAAAAAAATAGGGAAAAATGTTGTAACTCTAGTTTTATCGTTATTATTTGTCTTGTTACCTGGTCTAGATGTAGATGCACACTATTGGTGTCCGGAATTCGATTATAATACGAAAAATATAATAAATTTATATTATGTCAGTAGTAGTTACAAATCATTTTTTACTTTGCCAGAATCGGCAACAAAATATGAATTTGATTTTTCGAAACTATCAAAGGATGCAGTTATTGGAGTAGTTAGTGGTAATGAAGACATTGTTATTGTTGAAGGAAACGTAATAAAAACTAATCCAAAATATAATTTTTATGGTGATGAGGAAATATATATAGGTGTTTTTGATGGCGAAAACCGGTGGGATTTTAAGGTGAATATAATAGATTATAGTATGATGTATGCAAACTGCGAACTTAGTAAAGTATATAGACAATGTACCGTGAATACATCGGACAAAATGGAAATGCTTGAGAATTTTACGAAATGGGTAGCCAACAATACAGATCATAATAATATTTATCATTACTATCTTGGAATGATGATAACAAAGTCAGGATCTTGTTGGAGTAGTTCTGAGGTTATTTGGAAATTATGTTCTAAGGCGGGAATTAAAGCTGGACTACATGCTGCACCTAATTCGATGTCAGATACACATAGAAATGTAATCTGTCAAATTGATGGAAAGAATTATATTGCAGAAGCAGGTTATACTGGTAATAAACCAAGATCGTATTCTATTTATGAAACTTCGGAGGAGTTTAAAGATAGTTATTATAATGATGATGGTAAGTGGTATACAGAATCTGATACAGTAGCTGCTTATAAAACAAATGCAAAGTATAGTTTAATTCCATCTCAACAAAATACTGATAGTGGAAATAGTACATCAAATAAGTCTGAAAAAACAAAAAAACGTTCTAATGAATGGGTTGATGGTAAATGGTACAATGCTGATGGTTCCCAGACATATAAGGGAACAATGAAATGGAAATGTAATTCCAAGGGCTGGTGGATAGAGGACAGCGCAGGTTGGTATCCAAAATCACAGTGGCAGAAGATTGATGGAAAGTGGTACTACTTCTGTTCTGATGGATACATGGATTACAGTGAATATCGTGATGGATGTTGGCTTGGATCAGACGGTGCCTGGGTAGAATCTTATTCAGGTGGCAAGTGGTATCTTGATAGCACAGGTTGGTGGTACTCAGATAGTAGTGGATGGTACCCAGCTAATCAGTGGCTTTGGATTGATGGAACAAACTATCACTTCAATGCAAAAGGTTATTGTACAAATCCATAAGAATTAATTTACGAGGAGAGGCGATTGCCTCTCCTTTTTGTTCCAGAAAAGCAACAAATCCTTTCGTCAAAAGTAACAAACTTTTTTGGAGAACTCTAAAAACACGCTGTTTTATGCATCTAAAATGCAACAAACACCAGCATTTTGTTTTCAAAAAGCCAGAAAAATGGCGGAGAGAAATCTCTTTTGTGCAAAACAGTTAAGCAACAAATACCAGCATTTATATTTCATGTTTACTTTGTTATTACCATGAAATAGAGTGTTATTTACAACATTGTTAAAATGGTTATTTTTAGCGGTCAGTCAGTTGATACACATTATTTACCATGATGTTTTACAGAGGAAGGATGTTATATGAAAAGTACGAAGGAAAAGGCAGAAATTGTTCCGGTAACGATTCAAGTAAGCGATATCGGAAATCTGATTTATACCATTAGAGATAAACAAGTGATGCTGGATCATGATTTGGCGGCTTTGTATGGATACGAGGTTCGGGCGTTGAATCAGCAGGTTAAGCGTAATATAGGACGTTTCCCTGATGATTTCATGTTTCAGCTTACTAAGGAAGAGGTGGAAGCCGTGAAATCACAAATTGTGACTTCACCGAATTCTAATTTTTACTCTGGACAAGAAGGAGGCCGTAGAAAGCCACCGTTCGCTTTTACGGAACAGGGAATCTATATGCTGGCAACGGTTCTAAAGGGTGAGGTGGCTGAACAACAGAGCATATTCATTATGCGTGCATTCCGTGAAATGCGTCGTTTTATAGCCAACAATGCTCTGCTCTTTGAGAAGGTAAGCCATATTGAATTGAAACAGTTGGAATATCAGAAAAACACCGATGAGAGGTTTGATAAGGTGTTCCGATACATTGAGGATCATGCTGAATCGGAGCAGAAGATATTCTTTGACGGTCAAATTTATGATGCGTTCAGCCTGATTACATCTATCATTCAGAAAGCTACCAGCGAGATTACTTTGATTGACGGGTATGTAGATGTGGATACGCTGAATATTTTGGCAAAGAAGAATGCCGATGTTGCTGTGAAGATTTATATATATGCAAACGCTCCGCTTACAAATAGAGATGTGGATAATTTCAATGCACAGTATCCGACATTGACGGTTAAGAAGACACAGATATTTCATGACAGATTTATCATTCTAGACGGGAAGACGGCATATCATATAGGGGCTTCCATTAAGGATGCTGGTAAAAAGTGTTTTGGTATTTCGCTTTTGGAAGATCCCGGAATGGTGACGGATCTATTAAATCGCCTGAGGATGGTATGAAAAGAAACTCCCATTTTGCATTTATTAATATTATGTATTAAAATGTTCATTACTATTATGATGATTTGAGAGGAATACAGATGATAGATGTATGCCTGCTTGGGACGGGTGGCATGATGCCGCTTCCATACCGTGCACTTACTTCCTTAATGATGAGATACAACGGGAGTAGCCTTCTTGTCGATTGTGGCGAGGCTACTCAGATTTCTGTGCGCCGTCAGGGCTGGAGCTTTAATCCGATAGATGTAATCTGCATTACACATTTTCATGCGGATCATATTAGTGGACTTCCAGGAATGCTACTTGCTATGGGAAATGCAGACCGCACGGAACCTGTGACGATAGTAGGCCCTGCAGGAATTGAACATGTAGTAAGATCGCTACTTGTTATTGCGCCAAGACTTCCGTTTGAAGTGAACTTCATAGAATTAGATAAAACTCAAGACGAACAGGTATTAGAATTAATAGGACTTCGAGTAAAAGCCTTCAAAGTAAATCACAACATGCTCTGTTATGGATACAGTTTTGAATTGGATAGAGCTGGTAAATTTGATGCAGACGCAGCAAAGAGTCTTGGACTTCCTGTCCAGACCTGGAGTAAGCTGCAAAATGGCGAAGAGATTGAATTTGAAGGAAAGACATATACAAGTGATATGGTAATGGGACCTGCACGTAAGGGCCTTAAGATTACATATACAACAGATACAAGACCAACAGATAAGATTGTTGAAGTGGCAACAGGTTCAGATCTATTTATCTGCGAAGGTATGTATGGTGATGGCGATGCGGAGTCAGCAGAAAAAGCCCGTGATAAGAAACACATGACTATGCAGGAAGCTGCAGAGCTTGCGGTAAAAGCGCAGCCAAAGGAAATGTGGCTCACGCATTACTCTCCATCAATGATAAAACCACAGCAATACGAAGATGCCATCAAAGCAATCTTCCCACGTGCTGTTATAAGTAAAGATAGACGAACACTCGAACTAAACTTTGAGGATTGATTAAGAGGATAGAAATGTCAAACATATTAGGAATAGAAACCTCCTGCGACGAAACTGCAGTTGCAGTTGTTCGTGATGGCAGGGAGGTAATATCAAATGTAATATATACCCAGATTCCGACCCACACTCTTTATGGTGGAGTTGTTCCGGAGATTGCTTCCCGTGAGCACGTTCTGAAAATCAATCAGGTTATTAAGAAGGCTTTGGAAGAAGCGAAGATGGATTGGGATGAGATAGATGCAATCGCAGTGACTTACGGACCAGGACTTGTTGGTCCGCTTCTTATTGGAGTTAGTACAGCGAAGGCGCTGGCTTATGCTAAGAACATTCCGCTGGTTGGCGTGAACCATATTGAAGGACACATCTGTGCGAATTATTTGGAGGATAAAAAAGAATCCTCGGAACAGGCTTCCCAGGATGGCGGAATTGAACCACCTTATATGTGCCTTGTTGCATCCGGAGGACATTCACATATTGTTCGTGTTGATGATTATACAAAGTATACTATAATAGGAAGAACCCATGATGATGCAGCGGGGGAGGCCTTTGACAAGGTGGCGCGTGCCATTGGTCTTGGTTATCCGGGTGGTCCAAAGGTGGACAAGCTGGCTAGAGAAGGTGATCCGAATGCGATTGCATTTCCAAGGGCAAGCGTTGGGGATTCGAAATATGATTTCTCCTTCAGTGGAATTAAATCTGCAGTTCTGAATTATCTGAACGGCGCGGCAATGAAGGGCGAAGAAGTAAATAAAGCAGATGTGGCTGCCTCCTTCCAGCAGGCGATTATAGATGTACTCGCAGACCATACTATTCAGGCTGCACTTGATCATGGAATGAAAACAGTTGCTCTGGCAGGTGGTGTTGCTGCTAACTCACTTCTTAGAACAACTATGAAAGAAAGGGCAGAGGCGAAGGGGCTTAAGTTCCACTGCCCTGAGCTGATATATTGTACAGATAATGGTGCAATGATAGCGGCAGCTGGCTACCACGAATTTGTGGCAGGTCGCCGAGCTGACCTTTATCTTAATGCTATCCCTAATTTGAAGATTGGTGAACGATAATGGTAAGTGCTATAGTTCTTGCGGCAGGCAAGGGAAGTCGGATGCATTCCGACACAGCAAAACAATATATGGAAATTAATGGGAAGCCACTTCTTTATTACAGCCTCAAGGTGTTTGATGCCAGCGTGGTGGATGAGATTATTCTTGTTACCCGCGGAAGTGACATTGACTATGTTCGCGATGAGATTGTTGAGAAGTATGGATTCCAAAAGGTAAAACGCATTGTGGCTGGTGGAAAAGAAAGGTTTAATTCTGTGAGCAAGGGGCTTAAGGCCTGTGACAGAAGAAACAAGATCATCATGATCCATGATGCTGCCAGACCATGCATCACAAACCGAATGATTCTGGATTCTATTTCTGGTGCCAGACGTTACAAAGCATGTACCGTGGCTATGCCAGTTAAAGATACAATTAAGATTGTGGATGAAAATGAATTTGGTGTTGAGACACCTGATAGAAGAACCCTGTACCAGATTCAAACGCCACAGACCTTTGATAGAAAAACTATCGAGGAAGCCTATAACAGACTTCGTGCCAGTGGTGACACAGACATTACTGACGACACGATGGTGGTAGAGCGTTATCTGGATATTCAGTCAAAAATGATTGAGGGTAGTTATGAGAATATCAAAGTAACCACACCTGAAGATGTTAAACTGGCAGAAATTTATTTATCGTAAGAGGGGAAAAAGTATTTAAGAAAGGAAGGACGATGAAGAAAAACACTAAGCTGAAATTCAAAAGATTTATTGCGGCGCTGTTAGCTGTACTTATGGTTATGTCGCTATCAGCATGCCGTACTCCTAGTGAGTTTTATCATGAGGTTATTCTTGGTGAAACTACAGGAAAGAAGAAAGAAAAAAAAGAAGATAAAGACAAGGATAAGGATAAAGAAGAGAAGACTGAGGCTGAGAAGGAAGATACTTCAGAGGAAGATGTTGAGTATGCCGATGAGGAAAATCCTGAGTTCCAGGAATTCCTTATGGAGTATTTTGAGGATGCTGTTACTGCCAGCACAATGGTCTATAATGATTATATTATGGATGCTTCCAAGTTTGATGTGAAGATGGAGGGTGAGGCTACTCTCGGAGATGCATCTATGGATGAGGAAGCAATGGAGGCTGCCAAGAAAGAAGATGAAAAGTTTTATGATGAACTATTAGAATTCGAGGATGCAGATTTGACCGAGGATGAAAGGTTCACTTTTGAGTGCCTTAAGTATGATACTGAAATCAGCATGAGGGTTTATGATTATACTTATCTGGCCGAACCATTCTCCCCAATGAGCGGAGCACAGGAAAATATTCCCACGGCTTTTGAAGAATATAGATTTGACGACAAGCAGGACGTTGAAGATTACATTACGCTGATTAACCAGGTAAGGGATTATTTTGGTAAACTTATAGATTTCGAATATGAAAAGTCTGAAAAAGGCTATTTTATGAGTGATGATGTTGCCGACGATGTAATAGAACAGTGTGATGAAGTTATCGACAAGAATGGTTCATTTATATGTGAAGTATTCGAGGATAACATTGATAAGCTAGACTTCCTTTCGGATGAAGAAAAGGATGAGTTCAAGGCACAGAACAAAGAAGCTGTTGAAGAAGTAGTGGTACCAGCATACCAGGATGTAAAGGACTGTCTTGAGGAACTTAAGGGTACTGGCAAAAATGACGGCGGACTTTGTAATTTCGAGGGCGGTAAGGAATATTATGAGGAATATCTGTTCCCTGTTTATTCTGGCTCTGCGAAAACTATGGACGAAGAGATAGAGGTTATGGATGACAGGATGGATGACCTACTTATGCAGCTGACATCTATTTATATGTCAAATCCTGATGCCTATGAAGATTATGTTGAAAAAAATGATAATCTTTACAGTGTCTATGACGATATGACTGCAGAAGAAATGATAGATATGTTCCAGGAAGATTATATGGATGATTATCCGATTGATGGAAAGATTCCATATGAAGTGGATTATCTTTCAGATAGCATTTCAAAGATCAAAGATACCACGCTTGCTTATTACAACATCTGTCCAATTGATAATCCAGATTATAATCGTATTAAGGTAAATTCAATCAATCAGGATGGACTCTTTAATACTCTGGCACATGAAGGTTGTCCGGGACATATGTTCCAGTTCTGGTATTTCAGAAACACAAATCCTAACCCTGGAAGAACGCTTGATAGTAATCTGGGATATGTTGAAGGCTGGGCTGTTTATACGGCGTACAATGCGACCCTTGAATGTGACTTCCTTGGTAAGGAAGAAAACGCAAAGGTTCTCGCTTCTCTTGACAAGATAAATACTGATATGGGATACCTTGCTCAGGCCAGAATAGATGTTGGTATAAACTACGAAGGTTGGTCCGTTGAGGATGTTGAAGATTATCTTGAAGAGAAAGGCTTTAACAAGGATGTTGCCGAAGATATTTTCGTTACATCTATAGGCGATCCTGGTGTTTATTTCAGTTACACAACCGGATATTATGAGATGGAAGAACTGAGAAATAAAGCTGAGGAAGAGCTGGGAAGCAAGTTCGAGGCTAAGGAGTTCCATAAGGCTATTCTTGATGCTGGTCCTTGCCAGTTTGAGATGCTGGAGAAGAAAGTGGACAAATACATAGAAGAAAATAAATAAAACAGACAAATAAGCTCAACTGTCGCTTGACTTATTATCTAAGAAAAATTATACTAAAAGGCGTTGGTGTTAAAGTGCACTAACGCCTTATCTTTTGTACTGATACAGGGATAAACCTGAAAAAATAAAATGAAGAGGAGAAATTAAAGATGGCAAATGTTGATTTAACAAAGTACGGAATCACAGGCACAACTGAGATCATCCACAATCCATCATTTGAGGATCTCTACAAATATGAGATGGATCCATCACTTGAGGGCTATGACAAGGGTGTTGAGACAGAGCTTGGTGCTGTAAACGTTATGACAGGTATTTATACAGGTCGTTCACCTAAGGATAAGTACATCGTTATGGATGAGAACTCAAAGGACACTGTATGGTGGACAACAGAGGGTTATCCAAATGATAACCATCCTATGACACAGGAAGTTTGGGAGACACTTAAGGATCTTGCTAAGAAAGAGCTTTGCAACAAGAAGCTTTTCGTAGTAGATGCTTTCTGTGGTGCAAACGAAGATACAAGAATGGCAGTTCGTTTCATCGTTGAGGTTGCTTGGCAGGCACATTTCATTAAGAACATGTTCATCCAGCCAACAGCTGAAGAGCTTGCACATTTCATTAAGAACATGTTCATCCAGCCAACAGCTGAAGAGCTTGAGACATATGAGCCAGACTTCGTAGTATACAATGCTTCAAAGGCTAAGGTAGAGAACTACAAAGAGCTCGGCCTTAACTCAGAGACAGCAGTTGCATTTAACATCACAAGCCGTGAGCAGGTTATCATCAATACATGGTATGGTGGAGAGATGAAGAAGGGTATCTTCTCAATGATGAACTACTATCTTCCACTTAAGGGTATTGCAGCAATGCACTGCTCAGCTAACACAGATATGGATGGAAAGAATACAGCAATCTTCTTCGGTCTTTCAGGAACAGGTAAGACAACACTTTCAACTGATCCTAAGAGACTTCTTATCGGAGATGATGAGCACGGTTGGGATGACAACGGTGTATTCAACTTCGAGGGTGGTTGCTATGCTAAGGTTATCAACCTTGATAAAGAGTCAGAGCCAGATATCTACAATGCTATCAAGAGAGATGCTCTTCTTGAGAACGTAACAGTAGACGGCGCTGGAAAGATCGACTTCGCTGATAAGAGCGTTACAGAGAACACTCGTGTATCTTATCCAATCGATCACATTGAGAATATTGCACTTAAGGTTAATGGAAAGTCTTCAGGACCTGACGCTGAAAATGTTATCTTCCTTTCAGCTGATGCATTCGGAGTACTTCCTCCAGTTTCAATCCTTACACCAGAGCAGACACAGTACTATTTCCTTTCAGGATTTACTGCTAAGCTTGCTGGTACAGAGAGAGGAATCACAGAGCCAACACCTACATTCTCAGCTTGCTTTGGTCAGGCATTCCTTGAGCTTCACCCAACAAAGTATGGTGAGGAGCTTGTAAAGAAGATGCAGAAGAGCGGAGCTAAGGCTTACCTCGTTAACACAGGTTGGAACGGAACAGGAAAGAGAATTTCTATCAAGGATACACGTGGTATCATCGATGCTATCCTTAATGGTGATGTTAACAAGGCTGAGACAAAGAAGATTCCTTACTTCGATTTCGAGGTTCCTACATCACTTCCAGGAGTTGATCCTGCAATCCTTGATCCTCGTGATACATACGCTGAGCCTGGCGAGTGGGAAGCAAAGGCTAAGGATCTTGCTGAGAGATTCGTTAAGAACTTCAAGAAGTATGAGACAAATGATGCTGGTAAGGCACTTGTTGCTGCAGGTCCTCAGCTGTAAATCATACTAATAAGATAAACAATAATGTGGCAGAATGCAGATTGCATTTTGTCACATTTTTTGTTTAAAAAGGTACATCTTTCTTCTTCAAATTTTAATGGTTATGAAGTATAATATAGCTTGGTGAGTTGCGGAAAAGGAGAGCGGTTTAATTAGTGCCGCGTTAGAAAAGTTCAATGTTAAAAAATATAATTGCGGTAGCATTTGTAATAGTCTTTCTTATAGAGATGTTTTTTGCTGCTGCAGGTAGTGCACATAGAAAAAAGAAAAAACTTAAGGACTGGAACGTTGTTACCGGTAAGATTAAGTCTATGGAAAAGATTGAAGATGAGATGACCCATAGGGCAGTCATTGAGATGACCATTAAGACTAAGGGTGGCAATACAGTCTATGCAAAGCAGAGTCCTATGTTCTGCTGTTATGAAAAGGGTGAAGAGGTTGAACTTATCGAGAAGGATGGAGTTCACAGATTCATCGGAAATGACAGAGTTCATAAGAAGGGCGTGAAGGAAACTATACTTGGTGTAGTTCCATTCCTCGTACTTGTAGGAATTGCGGCGCTTATAAGTTATTTAGCTCATATCTGGGGATAAAACCCGTCAGGAGTATATTTTTTTGAATGTGAAAGGATGGAAAAATGGCGAAGGAAAAGAAAGTAAAAAAAGAAATCAGCTATCCTGTTTATGACGCAACTCAGCTGGGATCAGCTCAGTTATTTATACTGGGTGCACAGCACATGTTTGCTATGTTTGGTGCAACAGTTCTTGTACCGGCACTGACGGGACTCAGCGTATCCACTACACTCTTTTTTGCAGGAATAGGAACACTTCTCTTTCATTTGATATCCAAAGGAAAGGTGCCTGCATTTCTTGGATCCTCATTTGCATTCCTTGCAGGTTATGCTGCAATAGCTCCAAATGGAGAAAAAGAACTTCTTCCATATGCATGCTTCGGTGTTGCCTGTGCAGGATTGCTTTATCTGATTCTTGCAGGTCTGTTTAAAGCCTTCGGAACAGAAAATGTAATGAGGTTTTTCCCACCTATCGTAACAGGTCCAATCATTATCGCTATCGGACTCACACTTTCACAATCAGCTATAGATAATTGTTCAGCAAACTGGTTTATTGCAGTTGTTGCTATTCTCATAATCGTTATATGTAACATCTACGGTAAAGGAATGATAAAGATTATTCCAATTATCCTTGGTGTACTTGGTTCAACATTTGTGGCATTTGTCCTGAACATTACAATGGGCGGAAACAATGATGACTTTATCCTCTTTGATCCGGTAAAGGTTCAGGCTATCAAAGATGCTGCATGGCTCGGCTGGCCAATCAAATATCAGGAGACGGTTTTCTCAATCTTCTCTGATTGTGATGTAAAGCTTCTTGTTTCAGCAATCATCACAATTGTTCCAATCGCGCTTGCTACAATCGTTGAACATATTGGAGATATCTCCGCTATTTCATCAACAGTTGGTAAGGACTTTATAAAAGATCCTGGACTTCACAGAACACTTACTGGTGACGGAATTGCTACAACGGTTGCATCAATCTTCGGTGCACCTGCGAATACAACTTATGGAGAAAACACAGGCGTGCTTTCTCTTTCAAAGGTTTACGATCCACGAGTTATCAGAATAGCTGCTGGTTTTGCGCTTATATTCTCATTCTCACCAAAGGTTGCAGCATGCATTTCCGCTATTCCTACAGCAGTTATCGGAGGAATTTCTCTGGTGCTTTACGGAATGATCTCTGCAGTCGGTGTTCGTAACATAGTTGAGAATAAAGTTGATTTTAGCAAAACACGAAATGTAATCATCGCGGCTCTCATCCTTGTACTTTCAATCGGTATTAAGTACAGTGCTGATGGAGGTATCAATATTCTTGTTGGATCAATGACAATTTCTCTTTCAGGACTTGCAGTTGGTTCAATCGTTGGTATTATCATGAATGCAGTTCTTCCTGATGAAGACTTCCGTGCTAAACGAGCAACCAAGAAACAGATTGAGGATAAATCCGAGAAAGAAGAAAAAACTGAGGAATAAGTCACTGGGGACAGATCTTGGAGTCAGTGGGACCGGATCTGGTGACTTATTAAGGAGAAAGATATGAAAAAGAATGGGGTTAGTACAGCGAAGGCTGCTGTAAATCTTGCGAAGAAGAATGCAAAGAAAGCTCAGAAGCAGGAGAAGAAGGCGGCTAAGAAGGCTGAGAAAAGAGAAAGAAAAGATATAAAGAGTGCTTATATGAAAGCGCTCAGAAAAGGTAATACAGATAGAACTTTAGCTGGGATTGCTGTACTTCTGGCAGTTATTCCGGTTGCGCTGCAGTTTGTAGTTGAATTACTTGATAAAAAAGGTTCTTCAAAAAAATAGTTTCATTTAAAAATGAAGAACCAATAAAAATAAATGGAGAGAAAAATTATGAGTAAAAGTTTTGATGATCTTCTTGAGAGACTTTCCCAGGTTGAAAAGAAGAAGGTTTCTGTTGCGGTTGCACAGGACGACGAGGTACTTCTTGCGGTTAAGGCTGCAAAGGAAAGAGGAATTGCAGATTCCATCTTAGTTGGTGATGTGGATTTAATTAAGCCTATCGCTGAAGAAATTGGAATGAACCTTGATGATTATGAGTTAGTAGATGTTAAGGACAAGATTGAGGCTGCAAGAGAGGCTGTTAAGCTTGTACATGATGGCAAGGCTGATATGTACATGAAGGGACTTATTGATACAAAGGATTTCCTTCGTTCAGTTCTTGATAAGGAAGTTGGACTTCGTACAGGCCGTCCACTCAGCCATGTTTGTGTGTTTGAGATTGAAGGTGTTGATAAGCTTCTGTTCCTTACAGACGTTGCATTCGTTCCTTATCCAACTCTTGAGGATAAGGCAAGCATCATCAAGAATACAGTTGAGATTTGTAATGCCTGCGGAATTGAAAATCCAAAGGTTGCTCCACTTGCTGCAGTTGAGGTTGTTAACCCTAAGATGCCTGAAACTGTTGAGGCAGATGAGCTTACAAAGATGAACGAGAGAGGCGAAATCACAGGTTGTATAGTTGATGGTCCTCTTTCAATGGACCTTGCAACATGCCCTGAGGCTGCTCAGCATAAGGGTGCTACAGGTCGTAAGATTGTGGGAGATGCAGATATTCTTCTGTTCCCTGACATCCATGCAGGAAATATACTCTACAAGGGTCTGGTTCATTTCTCAAAATGTAAGAATGGTAATCTGATCACAGGTACTGCTGCACCAGTTATCCTTACATCAAGATCAGACAGCTTTGAGGTTAAGGTTAATTCCCTCGCTCTTGGAGCACTTGTTGCTGATTCTCTGAAGAAGTAATTGAATCGGAATTAACATAGTTTTGTTGTGTTGAAATTAATTAGAATTATTATTGAAATTAATTAGTATATTTGTGAGGAGATTGTAATGATAAAGTCATTAATTATAAATCCTGGTTCTACATCAACTAAACTGGGTATATTTGAGGATGAGAATTTAATTTCAGAGGAGACTCTGAGACATACAACTGAGGAGATTGCTCAGTTTGAAAAAATTGTTGATCAGGTAGATTTCCGTAAAGAAATGATCCTGAATTTCCTTGCTGACAAGGGTGAGGATATAAAGAGCTTTAATGTTATCGTTGGTCGTGGCGGACTTCTGAAGCCTATTCCAAGTGGAACATATACAGTAACTGACAAGCTTATTGAGGACCTTAAGAATGCAGTCGGCGGTGAGCATGCATCTAACCTTGGTGGTATTCTTGCTAAGGGGATTGCTGATGAGATTGGCGTTCCTTCTTACATTGTTGACCCTGTAGTTGTTGATGAGCTTGAGCCAGTTGCAAGACTTTCAGGTGTTCCAGAGCTTCCAAGAGTTTCAGTTTTCCATGCACTTAATCAGAAGGCAGTTGCTAAGAGATATGCAAAGGAAACTGGCAAGGCTTACGAAGATCTGAACCTTATTGTTGTTCATATGGGTGGCGGTGTTTCAGTCGGTGCTCATACAAACGGAAGAATAGTAGATGTATTCAATGCACTTTCAGGTGAGGGCGCATTTTCTCCAGAGAGAGCTGGTGCAGTTCCACCTGCTGCTCTTGTAGATATGTGTTTCTCGGGAAAATATACTCAGGCTGAGATTAAAAAGAAACTTATCGGAAACGGTGGTTACAATGCTTATCTCGGAACAAACAATGCTCAGGAAGTTTATAAGAGAAGTCTTACAGATGATGATGCAAAGCTTGTTTTCGAAGCTTTCATTTATCAGGTAAGTAAAGATATTGGAGCTATGTCTGCAGTACTTAAGGGTAAGGTTGATCAGATTATCCTTACAGGTGGTATTGCTCATGGTGAGGCTGTTACAAATGGCATTAAGGAGAGAGTTGAGTTTATAGCTCCTGTTACAGTTTATCCTGGAGAGGATGAGCTTCTTGCTCTTGCACAGGGTGCCCTTCGTGTTATGAACGGAGAGGAAGAAGCAAAGATCTATTAATCTTTGTTATATCAAATAAAAAAGGTAATCAAAAATGCTGTACAATTTACTAAGTATTAAATTAAATGATAAATTCATAGTTTTGCTGGCTTCGGTGGTTGCTTTTGTTGCAACATTCCTGCTGCTTGCAAAACCTTTTGAGTTCCTTCCAAGAGATGGTGGTAAGTATGTTATCGACAAGGATGGAAAAAGAGTAGAGGTAAATAAGGGCTCAAGCGGAAAGGTTACTGGAGTAGGACTGGTTATGGTCATCATCTTCCTGCTTGCATCTGCACTTTTCTTCGTACCTCTTAGTGCACTTAAAACACCGGCAGGTGCTGAGTTCTATATCTACCTTGGACTCATGGCTGTTATGATGATAACAGGATTTTTGGATGATGCATCCAAGAGCCCTTGGGGAGAGCTTGTAAAAGGTATTCTAGATCTGATAATTGCTGTTGCGGCGGCCGTGGTTTTTGTAAAGCACAATCCAACGGATGTGGTTCTGTTCAAGCTTCATTTCCACATTCCGGTTGTTTTATATGTTATACTTGCTGTAGCGCTTATCTGGGGTTCGGTAAATGTAACCAACTGCACAGATGGTGTTGACGGTCTCTGCGGAACAGTTTCAGTTATTGAGCTGTTTGCGTTTTCACTTATATTCGGTGATGTTCTCAAGATTTATTCAGCAATGGGCATGGTGATGGCATTTGTCCTTGTGGCATATCTTACATATAACTGGAATCCTAGTACAGTTTTGATGGGAGATGCGGGCTCAAGAACAATCGGCTTCCTGCTGGCACTTCTAGCGATGAAGTCCATGCATCCATTTGCTTTCGTCCTTCTTTCATTTGTATTCTTATTTGATGGAGGACTTGGACTTCTTAAGCTGGCGCTTCTAAGAACAGTTAAGATAAATCTTTTTAAGAATATAAGGTTC
The DNA here is from genome assembly GCA_902774915.1 of uncultured Lachnospiraceae bacterium. Taxonomy (GTDB): domain Bacteria; phylum Bacillota; class Clostridia; order Lachnospirales; family Lachnospiraceae; genus Eubacterium_Q. The sequence continues at coordinate 60,697 of CACYKH010000006.1, forward strand.
CCATTTCATGATCATCTGAGGAAGAACCTGAAATGGAGTATCCCTAAGATAGTAATATTTTTTGCAGTAATGGAAATTATTTTTGTGGTGATAACAGGAGTTATAGTTAATGTTCATTGATAGCAATGACAAAAAAATAACAATCAAGGATTTCACCTTCGGTGATGGCACACCTCGTATTTGTGTTCCTTTAATGGGAACTTCGGGCGAGGAGATTTTTACTGTTGCAAAAACTTTAAGGGAAAGCATTCATGAACTGGACGAAAAGTTCAAGGATCATCCTGAGGTAAAAACAGCAGTGATAGAGTGGCGCGCCGATTATTATGCAAACATCCTTCAGAGTGATAGCGTTTTCAATATCCTCTGCAATCTGAGAAAGCTTTTTGAAGACAGGATTCTTCTGTTTACCTTCAGAAGTGAAGAGCAGGGCGGAATGATCCGCAACGATAGAGCGCATCTTCGCATGGGTGATATCATGCGAAATGTAATCTCCAGCGGAATGGTTGATATGGTGGATGTTGAGTTTGTGGTTGGAAACTACAACGTAGCGAGAGCAACTACTGCAGCTCATGATCATGGAATAGCGGTTGTGATGTCCTACCATGATTTTGAAAAAACTCCTCATGATTCCGAGATAGAAGAAAAGCTTCGTCAGATGGAAGTTCTGGGCGGCGACATACTAAAATTTGCGGCCATGCCAAAGAATGATTTTGATGTAAGACGTCTTATGGAACTTAACCAGAAGATGGTAGTTGAGAGAGCGAAACCTGTAGCTCTTATATCTATGGGTGAGCTTGGTTCCAGATCCAGATATATGTGTAAAGAAACGGGTGCATGCCTGACATTTACATCAGTAGGAAAAGAAAGTGCTTCGGGTCAGCTGAAAGCCAGCGACCTGATGAGAAGACTCATCAAATAAAGAACTCTGAAATAGAAGGAGAGTTGCTATTTATGAAGGTACTTATTATAAATGGAAGTCCAAGAGTTGGTGGAAATACTTCGATTGCAGTAGAGAAAATTGCAAAAACATTTGCGGAAGAAGGCGTTGAAGCAGAGATTGTGCAGATTGGAAACAAGAATGTAAGAGGATGCATTGCTTGTGGAAGCTGCGGCGAGAAGGGTAAATGCGTATTTGATGATGTGGTAAATGAACTGGCTCCTAAATTCGAAGAGGCAGATGGACTTGTGGTAGCATCTCCTGTTTACTATGCGTCTGCTAATGCGACACTTATTGCCTGTCTTGACAGACTTTTCTACAGTACTCATTTTGATAAGAGCATGAAGGTTGGTGCGAGCGTTGTTGTATGCCGAAGAGGTGGAGCGAGTGCTACCTTTGATGAGTTAAATAAATACTTTACTATCAGTAATATGCCAGTTGCTTCCAGCCAGTACTGGAATAGCGTACATGGAAGAGAAAAAGGACAGGCTGAAAAAGATTTAGAAGGTCTTCAGACAATGCGTGTTCTTGCAAGAAATATGAGCTTCCTTATGAAGAGTATTGCGCTTGGAAAAGAAAAGTACGGAATGCCAAAGCAGGAAGAACATGCCTGGACACATTTTATTTCGGATTAATATAGCATAGATAAAACAAAGAAAAGCTCGGCGATTGCCGAGCTTAATTTTTATACATTTGCTGTATCTGAATCGTTTTGTTCTTTTGTCTTCTTCTCTGGTTCTTCAGGAAGTGGGAATGGAAGATTCCAGGTGTATCTGATTGCATCTGTGAAGTGATACAGTTCGATAGTATCAGCTACGCTGTATTCCTTTGTTTCCTTCTTTCCAACAATGGCTGCTTCTCTTGCGGCCTTGAATTCGTACTCATATCCTGTGTACTCATCGTTCTGAGGCTTCATCTCGCCTCTTGATTTTCCGTCTGAACCGTAGATAGTAACAAGCTTTGGATTGTTAACGTTATCAATCTCAATTCTACCGTGTGTTCCGTAGATGATTATTTTGTTATCCAGGTTTGTTGTCATTGTATTTGTTACAAGAGCAGCACGTCCCTGTGGATATCTCATATAGATTGTTGAGTAAGCATCTACTCCTGTAGTTGTGATCATAGGCTCGGCTACAACGTTTGTAGGAGGTCCGCCCATTATCATAAATACTGCAGTGATTGGATAGATACCAAGATCAAGAAGTGCTCCGCCTGCAAGCTCAGGCTTAAGGAGTCTTTCTCTTCCTGCCAGGTTGTATCCTATATTTGCTGTAACGCTTCTTACATCGCCAATTATATGCTTCTTCAACTGATCTACTACGAGGTTCATCAGTGGGTTGTATCTCAGCCACATAGCCTCGCCACAGAAGATTCCCTTCTCTTCAGCATATTTCAGAAGATCCTCAGTTGTTTTAGCATTGTATGAGATAGGCTTCTCAACGAAAACAGCCTTTCCTGCATCTATACACATCTTAGCAAGTTCAGCGTGGTTTGAATTGACTGTTGCAATATAAACCATCTCAACTTCCTCGTCTGCAAGAAGCGCTTCGTATGAGCCATAATACTTTTCTACTTTGTGCTCCTCTGCAAATTTCTTAGCTTTCTCCTCATCTCTGGAAGCAATAGCATAAGCACAGATTCCATTTAAATTTTGAAGCATATCTGCAATAACACCAGCTATCCAGCCGGCGCCGATAATACCTACGTTATATTCGATCATAATAGTAGTCCTTTCTAAAATGTCTAAGTTTTTAAAAAACTGACATTAATTATATAATAGCTCCATTTGATTGTAAAGAAATCAAAATGGTGCTACAATACCACTTGTCAATTTTCATTTAGAGGTTTTGTTTTGAAGAATTTTAAGATCATCCTGAGGGATGTAAAGGATTATAAAACTTCATCATTTTTAACACCGGTATTTATGATACTCGAGGTTATCTTTGAAACTATCATTCCTATAGTAATGGGAATGATCATTGATATCTCTGAGGGTAATACTATCGATATGAAGAGGATACTTACTTATGGAGGTATCATGGTTCTTCTTGCTCTCGGAGCTCTGTATACAGGTATCATGGGTGGTAAGTATGGTGCGCATGCATCTGCAGGTCTGGCTAAGAATCTTCGCCGCCACATGTATACACATATCCAGGATTTTTCATTTGCAAATATCGACAAATTTTCATCCGCAAGTCTTGTGACACGACTTACAACGGATGTTACTAATATTCAGAATGCTTACCAGATGGTGCTTCGTACCATGGCAAGAGCGCCAGTGAATCTTATAGTTTCCATGGTGGCTGCTATGCTGATAAGCCCTAGGGTTTCACTGGTATATTTGGGAGCGGTTGTTTTCCTTTCTATCGTAGCAGTGTTTATGATATCCAAGGTTACAAAATACTTCACGCAGGCATTTCCAAAGTATGATGAAATGAATGAAAGCGTTCAGGAAAATGTTTCTGCCATTCGTGTTGTTAAAGGCTTCGTTCGTGAAGACTACGAGATAAAGAGATTCCAGAAATCCAGCGGTATGATCTACAATCTGTTTGTTAAAGCAGAAAGCCTGATGGCATTCATGATGCCTATCATGCAGTTTACTATTTACTTCTGTATCCTTATGGTCAGCTGGGTAGGAGCGAAACTCATTGTCCTTGGTGGAGGTGCTGAGGGTGCACTTACTACTGGTGATCTTTCTACACTTCTTGCTTATTGTATGCAGATACTTATCAGTCTTATGATGCTTTCTATGGTTATCGTAATGATCACAATGTCATCTGCCAGCATTAAGCGTGTGGCTGAAGTAATAGAAGAAGAAAGTACTATTAGGAATCCTGAGAATCCAGAGTTCGAGATCGCTGATGGAAGCATTGATTTTGAAGATGTAACCTTCAGATATGATGAGGCAGCAGAGAATCCGGTTCTGGATGACATTAATCTTCATATCGATTCAGGTGCTACCATCGGTATAATCGGTGGAACTGGTAGTTCTAAGTCCAGCCTGGTTAATCTTATCAGCCGACTCTATGATGTATCCGACGGTGCTGTTAAGGTAGGCGGCAAGGATGTTCGTAGCTACGATATGGAAACTCTTAGAAATAATGTAGCGGTTGTGCTTCAGAAAAATGTCCTCTTCTCGGGAACTATCCTGGAGAATCTCCGTTGGGGTAACAAGGAGGCTACTGAGGAGGAATGTATTGAGGCGGCAAAGCTTGCTTGTGCTGATGAATTTATAACTACATTCCCAGAGGGATATAATACTAAGATTGAACAGGGCGGAACTAATGTTTCCGGTGGACAGAAGCAGAGAATCTGTATTGCCCGTGCCCTTCTTAAAAAACCTAAGATCCTTATCTTAGATGATTCAACAAGTGCGGTAGATACCGCGACAGATGCGCGCATTAGAGCATCGTTCAGGGAGTTCATTCCTGAAACAACAAAGCTTATAATTGCGCAGCGTATATCCAGTGTAATGGATGCTGATAAGATTATAGTTATGGAAAACGGACGCGTTAATGGGTTCGGAACTCACGAAGAACTTCTGGCGTCTAATGAGATTTATAAAGATGTCTTCGAATCACAGCAGGGTGGAAGCGGAGACTTTGATAAGCAGTAAGGGGATAAGCCCTTTGCTTAAGAAGTAGTTAGGAGAAGAAAATGGCAGGTCCAGGTAGGAGAACTCCAAGAGGCATGAAGCCAACGGTTGAAAACCCAGGCAAGATATTAAAGCGCCTCATGGGCTATGTATTTGAATATTATGGATTCAGGATGATTATGGTTTTCATACTCATCATTGTTAGTGTGCTTGCGAATCTTCAAGGAACAATGTTCATGAAGACTCTGATCGATGATTACATTGACCCAATGGTAAAGCATAATGATCAGAATTTTGTGCCACTTATCCATGCCATCCTCAGGACAGCTACGTTTTACATGATTGGAATCGCTGCAACATATAGCTATAACAGAATAATGGTTAATGTATCCCAGGGTACACTTCGCAGAGTCAGGGACAATCTGTTTGAGCATATGCAGTCGCTTCCAATAAAATACTTCGATACACATACACACGGCGATATCATGTCCATATATACAAACGATGTTGATACTCTCCGTCAGATGATCAGCCAGAGTATCCCATCTCTTTTCCAGAGTGGACTTACTGTTATTGGTGTAATTGTTTGTATGCTGATCAGAAGCGTGCCTCTTACAATAGTTTCATTTATCATGGTTGGCTTCATGCTCAGCTTTACAATGAGACTCTCTAAGAAGAGTGGAGAATTCTTTGTGAAACAGCAGAAGAATCTGGGTAAGGAAAATGGATTCATAGAGGAAATGATAACTGGTCAGAAGGTTGTTAAGGTCTTCTGCCATGAGGAAGAAAGCATAGAAGAGTTTGATAAGCTGAATGAGGCTCTCTTCGATAGTTCGTACAATGCTAACAAGTACGCAAATATACTTATGCCATCCATGGCTCAGCTGGGTAACCTCAGTTATGTTATTTGTATAGTTGTTGGTGCAATTCTTATACTCAGTGGTTTTGGTATTAAATCAATACCTGAATCTGGAGTGGCATCAGTTCTTTTAGGTGGTCTTGCTCCACTTACAGTTGGTGGTCTTGTTTCATTCCTTACATTCAACAAGAGTTTCAACATGCCTATCAATCAGGTATCCATGCAGTTCAATGCAATCATCATGGCTCTTGCGGGTGCAGACAGAGTGTTCAAGCTTTTGGATGAGGAACCAGAGGCTGATGATGGATACGTTATGCTGGTCAGAGCTAAGGTGGATGAAAACGGTGAGCTGACAGAGACTAAGGAAAGAACAGGTATCTGGGCTTGGAAACATCAGCATCAGGCTGATGGAAGCATTACCTACCAGAGACTGGAAGGCGCTATCTTTATGGATGATGTTGACTTCGGTTATGTGGAAGGTAAGACTGTACTTCATAACGTTTCCCTGGATGCAAAGCCTGGCCAGAAGGTTGCATTTGTCGGTTCTACAGGTGCTGGTAAAACAACAATCACAAACCTCATCAATCGTTTCTATGATATTCAGGACGGAAAGATTCGTTTTGATAATATAAATGTAAATAAGATAAAAAAGGGTGACTTGAGAAGATCACTGGGTCTGGTTCTTCAGGATACTCATCTGTTCACAGCAACCGTTATGGAGAATATCCGTTACGGTCGACTGGATGCGACGGATGAAGAATGTATTGCCGCTGCAAAGCTTGCAAATGCAGATCACTTTATTCGTCAGCTACCAGATGGATATAACACAATGCTTACTGGCGATGGTGGAAATCTCAGTCAGGGACAGAGACAGCTTCTTTCTATTGCGAGAGCGGCAGTTGCTGATCCTCCAGCACTTATTCTGGATGAGGCTACATCTTCAATTGATACTCGTACTGAACGTGAGGTTCAGGAGGGTATGGACAAGCTGATGGCGGGAAGAACAACCTTCGTTATTGCTCACAGACTTTCAACAGTTAAGAACAGCGATTGTATTATGGTTCTTGAGCAGGGCCGTGTAATTGAAAAAGGAACTCACGAGGAGCTCCTTGAACAAAAAGGTAAATACTATCAGCTTTATACAGGTCTTTCAGCATAATTCTGGATTGCATCTTAAAAAAAGGCAAAGAAAAAGGGGCGCTTGCAGCGCTCCTTTTAAAAAGCTCTTTACGCCAATCCATTCTTTTCTGCATACTTGCAAAGTGCATCGAATGTCTCTGGGCTGAGATCATGTTCAATCTTGCATGCATCTTCTGCGGCAATCTCTGGATCAACGCCCAGCTTCTCAAAGATACTTGTCAGTACTTTGTGTCTTGTGTATATCTTATTGGCAATTTCCATACCAGAATCTGTGAGAGAAATCATTCCGTCCTCGTTGAATGAAATGTAACCATTCTCGCGAAGTCTCTTTGTAGCATAGCTTACGCTAGGCTTAGAAACATTAAGCTGGTTCGCTACATCGATTGAACGAACGTATCCCTTCTTTTCTTTTATCATGAGTATAGCCTCGAGGTAATCCTCTGCAGACTGGTGAATTTCCATTGCCAATTTTCGCCCCTCCTATAAAGAAAGATAACTTTATTTAAACCCCATCCTAAAATCTTAACAAATGTTAACATACTTTAACTATTGTTGCAAGGACTTATTTTGTGTATTTTTGGTTGATGTGTGTTATAATGTGAACGTATTGGGTTTTATTCGAAATGTTATGGGAGGTTACATATGGAGAAACAGTTTACTAACATGCGTGATATAGCGAGAAGCTACGCAAATGCAATGAATCTGCTCAGACCTGAGACAGAGGACTTGCACCAGAGAGTTGCTTATCTCGCCTACAATATAGCGAAAGAGATGGATTATGAGTCATCTGATCTTAGGGAGATCATGTTTGCCAGCCTGCTTTATGATGTGGGTATAGGTATGATGCCTGAGAAACCGGAGGATCAGGAGAGATATTATTTCAAGGATCTTGCATCAACAGGTCTTGGAATAATCGGTGATATTCCTAGACTTAAGTCCGTTTGTGAGATTTTTAAGATTGTTGATCCTGAGTCTGAGGCAGATGAAAGCGTTTTCGGATATGAGAAGAGCAAGGACTTCGCTGAGATAATCGACATCGCTGACAGGGTTGCTCATATGCTGGACCCTAAGGATGCGGCGCTCAACCAGGTTGAAGATATTGTGGATACCATTTCGGATCTTCAGAGTGATGGCGTTAGCCCTTCGGTAATTGAGGCCTTCCTTAGATTCTCTGATAAAGAGTATGTTTGGATGGAGGTTCTCCATCAGCCAGAGCTTTTCCTGAATTATATTTCTGATGCAAATGTCATCACCCTGGATGAAACTATTGATCTTTCAAGATTTATCTCACGTATCATCGACTTCCGAAGCAATTACACAGCAATGCACTCCTCGGGTGTGGCAGCTACAGCCGTTAGACTTGCCGAGATCATGGGCATGTCTGAAGATGAATGCAAGATGATGATGATCGCTGGTTATCTTCACGATATAGGAAAACTCAAGGTTCCGAATTCAATCCTTGAGAAAAATGATAAGCTGACAGATGAAGAGTTCAATGTAGTAAAGGAATATGCATACTACACCCACCTTCTTCTTAAGGATATAACAGGCTTTGACCAGATAAGCCGCTGGGCTTCTCTTCATCACGAGAAGCTGAATGGATACGGCTATCCATTTAGGCTTAAGGCGGATGACATCCCAATGGGAGCTCGTATAATTGCAATCGCTGATATCTTCTCAGCTGTTGCCGAGATCAGAGCTTACCGTTCAGGTATGTCAAAGGAAGAGGTTATAAAGACTCTGCTTGAGTATGTAGAGAGTGGTGCCATGTCCGGCTACATCGTAGATCTTCTTATCAATAACTACGATGACATCTATGCTATCCGCGATAGAGAGGTTCGTAAAGAAGGTGCTCGTTACTTTGCATCTTCAGTAGATGTTGACTAGATTGAAATTAATTGAAAACTAACTGAAACATTAAAAAAAGCACGGTTTATACGCCGTGCTTTTTCATTATCTCATCTATCTTCTGTGATTTCTCTTTATAATGTGGATCCTTCTTTGGGTCCGTTGTGCAATGTCCCGAGCAGCTACCATGATCCGGACAGCTTCCGCAGGTTCCATATTTATATAGATATCGGGCGGCTGGAATGAAGAGCGCCAGCACCACGAGAAGTGCAATTATAGTAGCTATGTTCATATTTATACCTCGTTGGGTTAGTAGTCTTTAACTGCCTTGATATTAATATAACCATCCTCGAATGTCAATACTCGATATCTGAAATTAATATCACAAATCCGTTCCACACCTAGTATTTAAATATGAAAAAAACGTGAAAATAGCACAAAATGTAGTGGATTTTTATACTATTAGATGTTAAAATAACTCTGATTATGTTCTGTAAACCAATTTTGGTTCAAGTGTCAAAAGTCAAAACACGTTCTTGCTTGCAAGAGAAGTGATTTGACCTTATGACACGTAGATCAATGAGCATGTAGCAGAATCTCTTTATTTATAAGAGATTCTGGCGGAATGCGAATTGGTCAGAATTGCGAGAGTTTCGGTAGAAACGGAGCAATTCGTGAATCAACATGGACGGAGAATGCATTTGTGAATAAAAAAATTAGAAATCTAGTGCTTATATTAGCTGCCCTCATAATGGTATTCCTAAGTGTAATGCTGGGCGATGGCAAGTCTAATGAAGTCAATAAGAGTGAGTCGCTGCCAAACAGTGCAAACGCAGCCGGCCGTGAGTTGGAGGATACTGTAGTAACCACCGAGTCTGACGGCGAGGTTATATTGGGTGATACCCTATACGACGCTGCCACCGCAACTGACGCGGATGCGACCGAAGAGACGGGTGTGTCGCCAGAGGTTCAGAAATATCTTGATGATATGACTGACGAAGAAAAGGTAGCACAGCTTTTTGTTGTTACTCCAGATGCCCTCACAGGTATCGAAGCTGTTAATCAGGCCGGCGACGGCACGAAGGAAGCTATAGATAAAACTCCTGTTGGTGGAATCATCTATATGAGCGACAACCTTCAAGCCACGACTCAGACAAAAGAGATGCTGGCAAATACAAATCAGTATAGTAAAGATAGAGTTGGTCTTCCAATGTTCCTCTGTGTTGATGAGGAAGGCGGTACTGTGGCAAGAATAGCAGGAAGCGGAAGATTTGATGTAACGAATGTTGGAAACATGTCCGACATCGGAGCAACAGGAACAGTTGAGGATGCCCGTGAGGTGGGCGAGACAATTGGTACTTACATGGCTGAGCTTGGTTTCAATGTTGACTTTGCACCGGTTGCCGATGTTCTGACAAACCAGGAAAATTCAATCGTTAAATACCGTTCCTTCGGTAGCGATGTAGATGTATGCTCACGCATGTCTATCGCAGTAGCAGAAGGACTTAACTCCAAGGGAATCGAGGCTACTTACAAGCATTTCCCTGGACACGGTGCAACTGCAGGAGATACACACCTTGGAGCTGCATTTACAACCAAGACAATAGATGAGTTGAAAGAGCAGGAACTTGTTCCTTTCCAGGATGCTATAGATAATGGAGCCAGGTTCATAATGGTTTCCCACATCTCAGCTCCAAACATCACTGGCCACGATACACCAGCATCCCTTTCTAAAGAGATCGTAACTGATCTTCTGAGAAACGATATGGGATATGACGGTATAGTAGTTACAGATGCCATGGAAATGGGCGCTATTTCAACAAAGTATAAATCTGACGAAGCTGCAGTAATGTCTATTCAGGCAGGTGCAGATATGATCCTTATGCCTGAGGATTTTGAGCTGGCATATAACGGCGTGCTTGAAGCTGTTAAGTCTGGTGAGATTTCCGAAGAAAGACTAAATGAATCTGTTGCAAGAATCATCGAAATTAAGCTTCAGATGAAATAATGATTTTTTATTAGCATACCTCCATCTTTTTGTGATGGGGGTATGCTAATTCTAAATAAATGTAATCCCAAGTAAAAGGGAACTGTAGAGAAGAGGCGAATTAAATGAGAAAGTTTGAAAAGTCGGTTAAGTTGAATAATGTTTGTTACGATATTCGTGGTCCTGTTATGGACGAAGCCGACAGAATGAGCCAGCGTGGCGAGAAAATACTTAAGCTGAATATCGGTAATCCTGCACCATTCGGGTTCGAGGCTCCAGACGAGCTGATTGAAGTAATGTCGAATAATCTTATAAAAACAGAAGGTTATTCAGATTCAAAAGGAATCATAACAGCCCGCGAGGCCATTGTGGAATATGATAAAACAAAGAACATTCCAAATGTGTCCGTGGACGATGTTTATACAGGAAATGGTGTAAGTGAGCTGATAACACTTTCCATGCAGGGTCTGCTGGATTACGGCGATGAGATTCTTGTTCCATCACCAGACTATCCACTGTGGACTGCATCTGTAACATTGGCAGGTGGTACAGCGGTTCATTACATCTGCGACGAAGAAGCAAATTGGTATCCGGATGTAAAGGATATTGAGAGAAAGATAACTCCAAGAACAAAGGGTATAGTTGTAATTAATCCTAATAACCCAACAGGTGCCCTTTATCCAAAGGAACTGCTTGAACAGATAGTAAAGCTTGCAGAGACTCACGATCTCATTATATTTGCAGATGAGATTTACGACAGGTTGATAATGGATGGTAAAACACATACATCTATCGCCAGCCTTGCACCTGACTGCCTTTGCATAACATATAACGGACTTTCCAAATCACATCTCATCGCAGGCTACAGAGTTGGATGGATGTCCATTTCCGGAGATAAGAGCAATGCCACCGGTTATATTGAGGGAATTAAGCTTCTCTCATCCATGCGTCTTTGCTCAAATGTACCAGCTCAGTCTCTTATAGCTCCAGCTCTTAAGATGCTGGGTGAAACAAAGAAACTGGTTGAGCCAGGCGGAAGAGTTTATGAGCAGCGAGAATGTATTGTAAACCTTCTTAATGATATTCCTGGTATAAGTGTTGTTAAACCGGAGGCTGCCTTCTATTGCTTCCCTAAGATGGATGTAAAGAAGTTCAATATTCATGATGACGAGAGGTTCGCTCTGGATGTACTGAGAAACAAGAAGATTCTCTTTACACATGGTGGCGGTTTCCATTGGGAACAGCCAGACCACTTCCGTATTGTTTACCTTCCAGAGATTTCAGTCCTCACAGAAGCAGCAACTCAGCTGAAAGATTTCCTGGCTGATTATCGTCAGCAGGATTAAGAAGTTCTTTATAGGAGAAAAGTATGATTACAGCAATGCTCTTCGCCGGCGGCGTCGGAAGAAGAATGAAAGAAGCGGAAATGCCAAAACAGTTTTTAAATGTTGCTGGCAAACCCATCATAATCAGAACCATGATGCATTTTGAAAATCATCCGGCTGTAGACGATATTGTTATCGCCTGCAAGGAAGACTGGATAGATTATCTGAATGATCTTATTGCAAAGTACGATATTAAAAAGGTTCGTGCTGTTATTCCTGGAGGAGAAACTGGTTATCAGTCCATCCATAATGGTGTTCTTGAAACTGCTAAGGTTGCTACGAATCCAGATGACATTATCCTTATCTGTGATGGCGTGCGCCCAATGCTTTCTGAGGAACTCATTACGAACTGCATCGAGGCTACAAAGAAATACGGAACAGCTGTTCCGGTTACACCAAGTATCGATTCCCTGCTTTATAGCGAGGATGGAGAAACCTGTGGAAAGAGCTACAAGAGAAGCTCCATGTATATAACTCAAGCACCCCAGGGTTATACCATGGAGAAGATCTTGTGGGCTCATTCCGAGGCTGAGAAACGCGGCATAACAAACCCTGTTTCCTCCAGTGAACTGTTTATAGAGCTGGGTCATGACGTTCACCTCTTCATAGGAGAGCGTACAAATATAAAGGTTACAACACCTGAGGATATGGACTTTCTGCGTGCAAGCTTCTTCTATAAGCATTTCAAGAAGTTTGCTCAGGAAGAGTTCGATAGAAATGATATATAACATTTCGTCGCCAGCCAAGACGACGGATTAAGAAAAGGAATGACAATGACAGAAGTACAAAGCGTAGTAAAAGGTCAATTATATAAAGATATCGAGGAGATTGCTCAGGACAGTATAGACTGGAGCCAGCTTAAAAATAAGCGTCTTCTGATCACAGGCGCCAACGGCTTTATTGCTTACTACCTTGTGGCAGCTCTTCTGCTTAGAAATGATAAATTCGGTGATAACATTAAAGTGGTTGGCATAGTCAGAAATATGGAGCGTGCCAAAGCAAAGTACGGTTCTCTTGCAGAAAGAGATGATCTGGAACTGATTGAACAGGATGTATGTGCTCCATTTAATGTAAGTGGCAAGGTGGATTTTGTAATCCATGCAGCCAGCCAGGCTTCCGCTTGGCATTTTGAGAATGACCCTGTTGGAACAATAAATGCTAACCTGGTAGGAACCAGCAATGCTCTTGAATTTGCTAAGAGCCAGAATGAAAATGATTCAAATAGTGGAGAGGAAAAGACAACTACCCTTATCGTTTCGTCCCTCAAAACTTACGGCACCGTAACCGATGGCTCCCGTGAGCTTCTTGAGGAAACTCAGGGTTATGTGGATATCGATTCCTACAAAAACTGCTATGCTATGGGTAAGCGTGCATCTGAAACTCTTGCTGCCAGCTATGCTAAACAGTATGGCATGAGTGTTAAGATTGTCAGACCTAGCTATATCTTTGGAGCGGCCACACTGGATGATGACAGAGTGTGGGCTCAGTTTATTGCAAACGTAGTCAGGGGAGAAAGCATTCTCCTTAAGAGCGCAGGTGCGCCATATAGATCATTTTGCTATGTAACAGATACAGTCAGAGCAATCCTCACAGTTCTCCTGAGGGGAGAGGATATGCAGCCTTATAACATTTCCTCTGAGATTGGAAATGTGACCATCCGCGGCTTTGCTAAAAAGGCGGTTGAGGCCTTCCCAGAGAAGAACCTCACTCTGTCATTTGCTAATCCTGAGGATGAGGCTGAACCTGTAGTTGATTACACTAAGCAGACACCTGAAATAATGAACAGTGACAGGCTCACTGGACTGGGTTGGGAAGCCTCTGTAGATATAACAGAAGGAATAAAAAGGGCGGTTGCGATTTTGACAGAAAAATGATAGACTATATCTGTAAAAGTGGGCAACTATACTTACTTTCTAAAAACCCGCTTCATTAAAGAAGGATAAATACTCAAAATGGTTAAAGCAGTTAAGATAATAATCGGCCTTTCGGCCGCCTTTCTGTTGTTTTTAATAGTCACTGATTACATTGGAGATTATAGGCGTGCTTACAACGAGGAACTGACCAGCATGACCTCCAGCAGAGGAGAGGAAGTGGAGGTAGAAATACCTAAGGATGCATCCGCCAAGAAGATAGCGGAGATACTCCACCAAAAAGGTTTGATCAGGTTCGAAAGAGCATTCGTTAAAAGACTTCAGAGTTCGGAATATAGAGGAAAACTCCAGAGCGGTACATTCAAGCTTTACAAAGGAATGAACACACTGGAAATGATGGAGGTAATGTCCAAAGAGGACGAGGACTCCAAGATAGTAAAACAACTTGTTATCCCAGAGGGATATTCAATAGATATGATAGCGGCGAAGTGCCAGGAAGAAGGCATTTGCTCTTCAACGGATTTTGTAAACGCTGTCAAATCTGTAACAGCAAATGATTTTGAGTATTTGAATGATGTGCCGTCAGGCGTAGATGTAAGGTACAAGCTGGAAGGTTATCTCTTCCCTGCGACGTACGATATAACAAAGAACACAACAGCACCTGAACTGGTGCGAATGATGCTGAATGCATTCGAAGCTTATTACACTGCCGAAATGAAATCGGCCGCATTAGAAAAGAACATGACATCCTACGATGTTCTCACCATAGCGTCAATGATTGAGCGTGAAGCTAAGTTGGATGAAGACAGACCGCTTATCTCGTCTGTTATTTACAACCGACTTAACAAAGACATGCTGCTTCAGATAGACTCGACAGTTTTGTATCCACTCACAGACGGAAGGTACGATGTTGAGAAACTTACGGCAGAAGATCTTGAACTTCGATCATCATATAATACATATGTTTACACAGGACTTCCTGTGGGACCTATTTGTAATCCGGGACTTGCCTGCATCAATGCAGCTATCAATCCTGAAGAAACAAATTATCTGTATTACTACATGGTCGATGAAGAAACCGGAAAGCATGAGTTTTCTGAAACCTATGAGGAACACCAATCGATCATCATGGGTGGTGCCGATAGAGATGGTGATGGTATAGCGGATTACGATATGGACAGCAATGTATACCAGGATAACAATGCAGAAAGTGATATCTGGAGTAACCAGAACGGTGATGATTAAGAAGGACTAAAAAATACGAGACATTTTGAGGAGGAGCTATGAGAAGTTTCTATTTTACAGAGAAAAATATTGGAGACGAGAAGTACCTCACTTATACAATGGGTGAGGGAATTGAACTCGATGAAGATGTTCTTGACTATTGCGAGGAGAACGATCCTGCGGAAATCGTTAAGATAATATATGAAGAGGATGATGATTTCGATTATCTCAGTTATGACATTTCAGGACTCATGTCACTGGATACATTTACTCAGTCAGTAATGAAGGAGGAAAATGTACTCAAGATTCTGAGAAATGTTTCTTTGGGAATGATCAATATCAAAGAATATACACTTCCACTTTCATACATCTTACTTAATAAGAATTTCATGTATATAAATCCTGACACACTGGATATTCAGTTCCTGTATGTTCCAGTTGAAAGCGATGCTTCGGTGTCACAGGAATTCAAGAGCTTCGTGAGACAGTTCATAGCTTCACTGAAGTTTGATGTTGAACAGGATCTCTCATATGTAGGAAAACTTCTTACATATATAAACGGAGATGGATTTAACCTTCGTGGTCTGATAGGACTTTCTGAAGCACTTATGAAGGATTCAGGACTAAGCTTTGATGCCAGTGGAGATATCTCCACAGAGGATGGAGCTGAAGTTGTTGAGAGTATGGATCCATCAGTTGTTCCTGAGGAGAAGAAGGAAGGCATCATGGATGGTCTGGATGCAGCAGATGATAAGCTTCCAGAAATCGGAGATGACGAGGACGATTCAGATATTGAGCTTGAAGATGCTAAAGAACAGGAGCCAGCAGCTGAGTACGATGTACATCAGATGATGGAAGACAAGCTCAAAGAAGAAGAAGCTAGAAACGAAGAAATTAGAAAGGCTAGAGAGAAAGCTGCACTTGAAGCAATAATTGCTGAAAGAGATGCAAGACTCGCAGCTGAAGCAGCAGAGGCTGAGAAAGAAGCTGCTGAAAGAGCTGAAGCCGTAAGAATAGAAGAAGAAAAGAGAGCAGCTGCAGAAGCAGAGAAGGCTGCAGCAGAAAAAGCTGCAGCAGAGGCAACGGCAGCAGTTGAGGCGGCAGCGACAGAAGAAGCTACTGCAGAAGAAGCTGAGGAAGAGGCTGAGCCAGAACTTACACCTGAACAGATTGCTGAGAGAGAGGCAATTGCAAGAGAGGTTGCTAAGAAGGCTGCAAGAGAAGCTGCTGAAGAATCCGGTGAAGAAGAAATTCATGAGGATGGAACAGGAATTACAATTACACAGCCTGTAAGAGTTAGTAGAGCTGCAATGCTGAAGGCAGCAGCAGAACAGGCTGAGAAGGAAGCTGAAGCAGAGGCTGAAGCGTTAGCGGCAGCAGCTGAGGAAGCTGAGAAAGCGGCAGCAGCGGAAGCAGAAGCTGAGGCAGAGGCTGCTAAGGAAGAAAAGAATAAGAAAAAGAAAAAAGAAAAAGAGAAGAAAGAAGAGGCAGTTGAGGAAGTAGCAGAAACTAAGAAGGTTGTTGATAATACCATCTTAGGAGCTGCTGGAGCAATCAAGATCAATCCTTATCTGGTAAGAGTTAATACAAATGAAAAGATCATCATAAACAAACCAGTATTCAAGATTGGTAAAGCCAGCAGAGGTGTTGACTTCCATGTAAGCGGTAACGGAGCAGTTAGCCGTCAGCATGCGATAATCCTTCATAAGGGAGATTCCTATTATATAAAGGATAATAAATCAACAAATCATACCTATGTAGATGGTAAGGAAGTTGAAGTTGATGAGGAAGTATTACTGAAGAATAACAGTACTATCAGCCTCGGAGATGAGGACTTCACATTTAAGTTAGGTTAAGGTAAAGAGATACAGTTCAGGGTGAATTTCGCTCTGAACTCGTTCTCGTTTAAAGGAAAACATTAATTTTGGGGGTTACAAATGGAGAAGAAGAACATCAAATTTGAAGACAATGGTAACAACATAGCTATGAGATACGAGCTTCTGCCAAGCGATCAGCTGGATGATGCTGCTCTCGAAAAAATGAAAGCAGGTCAGTTGGAAATGGCAGCTCCTATCCAGTATGGGGAAGAAGACGGAAGAAGAATGCTCTATGCATACATTCCTGCTTCTGTGCAGTTATCCACATTTCTGAAGAGACAGCTTGGAAAGGGAGAGGTTCTGACAATTCTCAGAAACCTTGTTGCTGGTATGGACATCGGAAAGAACAATATTCCGGTTGCTTATATCATCAAAGATATGGATTACATCTATATCGAGGAGCAGACACTCAGGCTGTTCACATTTATCGTGCCAATCAAAGGACAGACAGTTGAAGTAACTGATGTTCCTGACTTCATGAGAGAAGTTGTATCCCGTATGAAATTCCGTGATGAAGACAAGGACAACTATGTTGCCAGACTTCTCACAAATATAAATTCTGATAGATTTAGTTTGAACGAACTGAACGTTTTGGTTAATGAGATGCTCCTTGATCTGGGAGATGCTCAGCTTGCAGGCGTTCCACAGGGCGGTCCAGCTAAGGTTGACAGAGTTGGTGTTATGAGAAACAGAGCAGGCGCTATGCCTCCTCAGCAGCAGATGTTCAACCCACAGACAGGTCAGCCAATGCAGCCACAAATGCAGCAGATGGGACAGCCACAGTTTAATCCTATGACAGGCCAGCCAATGCAGCAGCAGATGCCACAACAGCAGATGCAGCAGCCACAGATGGGACAGCAGCAGTTTAACCCAATGACAGGCCAGCCAATGCAGCAGCAAATGCCTCAACAGCAGATGCAGCAGCCACAGATGGGACAGCAGCAGTTCAATCCAATGACAGGCCAGCCAATGCAGCAGCAGGCACCACAGGGATCAACTCCAACACCTGCACCACAGCAGGCTCCAATACAACAGCCACAGATGCAGCAGGCTCCAAAGCCACAGGAACCAGAGAAGAAGTTTGATCCTATGACTGGAAAGCCAATCGGTGGTCCAGCACCACAGGGACCAACTCCAACACCTGTACCACAGCAGGCACCACAGGCACCTGAAGCACCTAAGCCACAGGGACCAGTTGCACCACAGGCACCTAAGCCACAGGAGCCAGAGAAGAAGTTTGATCCAATGACAGGTCAGCCACTTGGTGGACCAGCACCTCAGGGCCCAACTCCAACACCTGCACCACAGCAGGCACCACAGAGACCAGAACCTGAAAAGAAATTTGACCCTATGACGGGGAAACCAATAAATGCTCCAGAGCCACCTAAGGCTCCACAGGAACTCGAAAAGAAATTTGACCCTATGACTGGAAAGCCACTTGGTGGCCCAGCACCACAGGCACCAGTTGCACCAGAGGCTCCAAAGCCACAAGGTCCAGTTGCACCACAGGCACCACAACAGCCACAGATGCAGCAGCCAGAGCCACCTAAGGCTCCTCAAGGACCGGCACCACAGGGACCAACAGCAGGACCAGTTCCAACACCAGGCCCACAGGCGCCTCAGGGTCCAGCTCAGCCACAGGCACCACAACAGCCGGGTCCACAGAAGAGTGCAGATGATATGTTCTCAATCGACGATCTTATGAAGATGGAAGACCCTGAGAAATCAGAGGCTCCAGCTCCAGAAGCTCCAGCAGAACCTGCTAAGCCTCATTTCGTAAGAGAGAAGACAGGTGAGAAGATATTCATTGACAAAGAAGAATTCAAGATCGGAAAGTCAAAAGTACATTCTGATTATTCAATAGAGAACAATTCAGCTATCAGCCGTGTTCACGTTATTGTTATCAAGAGAGATGAGGATTGCTTCCTTAAGGATAATGATTCAACAAACGGAACATATGTTGATGGTGACAGATTAGAGCCGGGCAGAGAAGTTCAGCTCAAAGAAAATATGGAAATCAAGTTCGGCGACGAAGACTTCGTATTCCATGAGAAATAAATCAACGAAAAAATACGAAAACGCTGAATGAAAGGGAACTAATAGATTATGGAATATGCTGCAACCTATAACACAGATATAGGCATAAGAAAAAGTACAAACCAGGATTCTGTAGCCATAAGAATCATTGATACACCTGATGGACAGGTAGCCTTCGGAATTGTCTGCGATGGCATGGGAGGTCTTTCAAAGGGTGAGTTGGCATCGAAAGAGGTAATCACTTCTTTCTGTCGCTGGTTTGATGAAGAGTTAGTAACACAGATACTTGATAATTCATTCTCAGCTTTGAGACTTAGAGATGACTGGAATAGTATCATTCAGACCGAGAACAGACTTCTTGGTATTTATGGCTCAGACAATAACATAATGCTTGGAACTACGGTTTCGGCCATTTTGATGTATAAGGATGAATTCTACATTGTTCATGTAGGCGATAGCCGTGTATATGAACTGAAGGATTCAGTAAGAATCCTTACCAAGGATCAGACCTTCGTAGCCAGAGAAGTGGCTGCTGGAAGAATGACTCCAGAAGAGGCGAAGGTGGATCCAAGACGAAGCGTCCTGCTTCAGTGTGTTGGAGCATCAGCTACAGTAACACCAGACTTCTTAAAGGGTAAAGTTCAGAGTGGAGCTGTATACTTTGTTTGTTCTGACGGATTCAGACATCAGATATCCGATCAGGAGATAATGGAGAAGCTTGGACCAACAAGCACTGACAATATGGAAGAACTGAAATATGGCTGTGTTTATCTTACAGAGCTGGTAAAGAACCGCAAGGAAACAGATAATATAACAATTGCGGCTATAAAGACTAAATAACGGAGTTTGAGTGTATGTTAAGAGAGGGTACCGTACTAGACGAAAAATATGAGATCCTGCGTCGAATTGGTGAAGGTGGTATGTCCATCGTTTATCTGGCGCGTAATAACCGCATGAATATGCAGTTGGCGGTTAAGGAAATCAAGAATGATGGTTCAAAGAGCGCGGAGGTCCTGCTGAAGGGTCTTGAGCGTGAGGCTAACATTCTTAAGGATGTAGACCATCCAGTTATTCCTAGGATCATTGATATAGTAAAACATAGTGGAACTATCTGCGTAGTTATGGACTTCATAGAAGGTGAGAACTTAGCAGATAAGCTGAAGGAAGTTGAGCGCTTCTCTCAGGATAAGGTTATTGAATGGGGACTTGAGCTGGCATCTGCCCTTGAGTATCTGCATTCAATGAATCCACCTATTATTTACCGTGATATGAAACCATCGAACGTAATGCTTAAGCCAGATGGTGGCGTTAAGCTTATCGACTTTGGTACAGCAAAGACATATGATATCGAGAATAATGCTGATACAACGGCTCTCGGTACCAGAGGATACGCTGCACCAGAGCAGTTTGGTGATGCTCAGGGTCGTGGTATTTATAAGACAGATGCACGTACAGATATCTATAACCTGGGTGCAACTCTCTATCATATGGTTACTGGAAAGAACCCTCAGGAGCCTCCATATGAGATGGTTCCAATCAGAGAGGTTGATCCAATGCTCTCAACAGGACTTGAGCAGATCATCCTGAAATGTACCAAGCCAAATCCTAATGAGAGATATCAGTCTTGTTCAGAGCTTATCTATGCTCTTGAGCATTATACAGAGCTTGATGATGACTACAAGCAGGAACATAAGAAGAAAGTTACAATGTTCGGAACAACTATTGCACTTGCGATTGTATTTGCCATCGTTGCCATAGTTGGTAAATCCGGAATGAACAAGATAAACGCTGAAAACTATTCAGCATACATTGAGAGCGGTAACGAAATGAAAACACTGAGTAATTATTCGGGAGCCGCGAACAAATACAAAGAAGCATTTGAACTAAATGGCGAGGATGCTGAGGCGTATACAAAGTACATCGATACTTACATCGATGCAAAGAACGATATCGACAACCCAGACGAGCTGGTTCTTGAAGATGGACTTAGCGTTGTAGCTAACCGTATTAAGAACGGCTATGGAAAGGTTGATAAGAATAACGAAGTTCTCTACAAGATGGGTCTTACATACTTTAATGAAGTTGGTGACTATGCAGTTGCTGCTAAGTACTTCGGTATGGTTGAATCAAAGGACGAGGATTACGGAGAACTGGCTGATTATTATGGAAGCATTGCTCTTATCCTTTCAAGTACAAACGTTAATGTTAATGAGCTGATTGATAAGGTAAACGGATTTGCTTCATATAATTCAACAGCACTTACAAATGATAACAGACAGAAGTTTGAGAACTATAGAACTGTAGGAAAGATATATGTAACATATCTGAATTCAGAAGGTGTTGCTGCACAGGCAGAGACAACAATGAACCAGGCACTTAAGGACCTTGAAGGTTATACAGGCGAAGATACAGCTGAGTTCTTCTATAGTTACAACAATGATCTTGCCGAGATTTACTATGTACTTGCAAGTACAGATGGCAGTGAGACAAACTACAAGCTGGCCCTTAACTACTATCAGGAAGTTATTGATCAGATTCAGGGTAAGGTAACTGTAAGCGAGACGAATGCATCTGACAGCGTTCAGTCTTACATTCAGGCTTATATCAATAACATGTGCCGTATGGCAGATATCTATGGTAAGCTTGGTGATTCTGATTCAGCACTTGAAACATATGAGAAGGCTGAATCTGAACTTGGCGAAGGAAATACAAATGCAGTTAAGGTTTATTCCGAGCATTTGAATTACTTATATACAACGTACGAAAGTGCGCAGCAGGATCCAGGAAAGTGGACTGCGGCTCAGAAGGAGAAAATCCTGAAGGTTTATAACGAAGGTAATAAGCTGGACGGAATAGGCAGCAATCCTAACTGGATCAAGAGATCATCCGTAATGGAAGGCCTCGGAGATGGCTCCATAGAGGAGGAAGAAAAAGAGGAAGAAAAGACGGATGAAGAAACAACAGAAGAAGATACAGAAGAGGAGGGTGAGTAAGCTATGGGATTATATACAGTAATGTTCTATGGCGGACTGGTACTCGCCATAATCTTCTTAATAGTATCAGGAATACTTTTCTTTGTGCTTGATATTCCAAAAGCCGTGGGAGTTGTAACCGGAAAGACCCAGAGAAAGGCTATTGAGGAAATTCGAGCCGGCGGAAAACCTACAACAGAAAAGAGCCGAAGAGGCAGAGGCCGAGGCGGCAACATCATAGCAAGAGATGTTAAGGTTTCTGAAGCAAAGAAGAAAGAAACAGAACAGTTTAAACTTGAGGAAGCAAACAAGAAACTTAACGAACAGAAACGAAGTAGTGATGCTTCCGACAATCTTGCAAAGAAAGCTGCAGAAGATGCAAGGGCTGCGGTGGAGAAATCCAAAGCAAAGGCTATGCAAGCTCTTGAAGAAGAGTCCACAGAAGTTCTTACCTATCAGGATATGAAGAATAAAGATGATAGCGAAGATACCACAAAGGTTCTGGAGATGGAACAGGCAACGGATATTCTCAGCGCCGGAGATGAACTCTATGACGCAGAACCAGAATCAAATGGGGATGATGACGAAACAGTAATTCTTGCATCTGAGGCGAATTCAGTAGACATCGATGATGACTACGACGATGAAGAAACAGACGTACTGAGATCAACATCAGCTAGCAGCTCTGAGGATGAAGAAGTAACCGATGTTCTAAGAACAACTGCAAAACCATACTCAGGTGACGACGACTCAGACGACGATTATGAAGATGAAGCTGATAAGACCGATGTGCTGACATCAGAGTCCACACTCTTATCAGAAGACGAAATATATGGAACCTATAACCCAGAAATGACTGCGGTACTACGAAGCGACATGGCGCCAGGCGAACATTCAGTAGAAAAGAAAGTTGTTGGCCTAGACCGACCAGAGATTACAGTAATCTATTGCGAGACCGTAGTTCATACAGAAGAGAGCTTATAGGGAGGAGAGAATATGAAAAATAAAATGAAAGGACAACAGAATATCAGAAGACCCCTGCCAATACGACTCATGGCTCTCGTTATGGCTGTTGTTATGGTATTCTCGGTTGTCTATATAAATAATCGAAAGGGAGTTGTTAAGGCTGCAGAAAAGATTTCTCAAGATTCGAGTTATGTTTCTGCAATTATTGGCGATACTATGCCTACAAATGCAACGATGACTGTAAATGTCCCATATGCTACTGAAGGAAATTATGTGGAGTTTGATCTCCCAGCTTATGAGAACGAAGTAATAGGAGATGACGAGGGAGAGGAAAAAACACAAATTAATATTTACACTCCATCTGGCGGTATTAGGTATTTTATTGATGGAAGTAAAGGGGATGCTGAATGTAATCCAGGATCTTTAAGTTCAGAATTATATGCATTAAAGAATACTAAATATACTTGGTATATTGGTGAATCTACAGAAGCCCTTTCTGAAGGCACAGAGGTATCGGTTGACAGAAAAATGATTGCTGTGCTTAAAGCTGAGGTTTTTTACACTGTTCCAGTTGAAGAAAGCTCAACATTTGTTGTTCCAGTTGAAGATGGACCTGCACCAACTACAATAGCTACTATTACTTTTCAACCTGGAGCCGTAGGTGACTTTTATTTAAAAAATGGTGAATCTATTAGTGTCGTTGATACTGACTTTAAAAATGATGGCACACCATATCATACTGTTTCTCCTTCTTCAGGAAGCGAAGAATACTATTATGGAACAGAAACATTTGATGTAACTGCTGGTGGCACATCTGTTGCTACTGGATTAACAACACTTACGGCGTTAAAAGAAGCGCTGAAAGGATGTGCTGAAGGAACAAGTATTACAGTAACAAAAAATGTCAAATCAGGAAATAAGGCATTAGTTACACCTATTTCGCATCCTATAACAAAGAATACGACTATTATTGGTACGTCTTTTTGTGCAACGCTAAAAAATGGCGATACAGTTGTTGATACAATAAATGGACAAGTGGCTGAAAACGGGAAAAAATCTATTACATCAGGCACTAAGATAAATCCGGCTTATGATATTATAGTTAGTTTTACTACAGATGTTGAAATTCCAAATGCTGAACCAGAAAATGCTGGAGATTCTGGAATAGAAATTTCTGGAACAGATGTAGGTTCGTTGGATAATGCTGGTCAAAGCACTACTGCTCATAGTTTTAAGCTTACAACAGCTTCTGTTGAAGATCGTGATGGAGTGGGATATGACACAGTTGTGCGTATTTGGGATGGTGAAATATCCGAAGAATTCGAAATTATATTAACATATGATTCTGGATTTCCCCTTATTACAGTTGATGATATTACAGTTTGTAATAAAAAACCGGCTGAAACGATACTATACTATGTGAACAAAACTGATAGTTCAAATGGTGAAGTGGCAATATCTATTCCTGTCACTGAAGATCCTACTACAAGTTTAGCAACACCTGCAAAAGCAACAGTGACAAAAGGTGGAAAAACTCAGGATATTATCGGAACTACATCACCAATAACTGGTACATTAACAGGTGATTTGGCTTTGACGGCAGGTGATAATCAGCTTAGCATTACAGCGACAAATAATTATGGTTTTGTTTCTGATCCTGCGACTGCAATAATACATGTTTTCTATGATCCAACAGCACCAACATTTACGTCAATTCAGCTCTCACAGACGATTTCTGAGACCTCAAAGTCTGTTATTGAAACAATAACAAGTTCAGATGAATCGCCAATTGGTACATCAGTTTCTATGACTCAATATATATCGCATAATGCATCAGCGAAAATTATTCTTGATGGGAACGATGAAACGGGTGGAAGTGGTTTTGCTAAGATAGTATCAGTTACAACAGCAACAGATCCAGATACTGGAACAGAAAAAGAAACTGAAACAGAAGTTCCTGGTACTGGCTTTGTAATTCCTGCTGATCCTACAAGTACAGCAACATCTGCTACATATAATTTTAGGATATATGATAATGCTGGAAATGTAACACCGGTTGCCATAACTGTACCTTTTAGTAATGACGTAATAACCATTACAGGTCCTAATATTGTTAACTCTGGTGGTAGTTCGTATGATGTAGCTACAGGAAAATTCCTCACATGGACTGGTGAGGCGGTTAAGAATAAGTCTCTTAGAAAGTTTTCGCTAGCTTATACGGTCACAGTAAGTAAG
The DNA here is from genome assembly GCA_902774915.1 of uncultured Lachnospiraceae bacterium. Lineage (GTDB taxonomy): Bacteria > Bacillota > Clostridia > Lachnospirales > Lachnospiraceae > Eubacterium_Q. The sequence goes on from CACYKH010000006.1 coordinate 85,630, forward strand.
AGAGCAGATTTATATTCTGCTAATTTAACATTTAGTAATGGTTCGACCAATGTTCCTTATGACTTTGATCTGTCTGAACCGATTGACCCAGTTACTAACCCTGAAGTTACAAAAACTGAGTCGGGTGATAATTACATTTATACATTCCTGAAAGAATATGATGGATCTGCAAGCTGTCAGTTAAATGATATTACATTTACTGCAACTAATATTGATAATGTATCAGAAGATACAGGTGCGACGGTTATAAGCATAAAAGTTGACTCTACTGATCCTGAATTTGGAACGCCAACATTAAAGGATGGAACTGATGATACAGCTTCTGCTGCAACTGCAGTAGCGGTAGATGGAGTAAATTGGTATAAGCGGCATTTAGTTTTATGGTTTACTTCAAATGATAACGGAGATCCTTCTTCCGGATTAGATACTGTAAAGGCTATTTCAGGAACTGATAATACGCCTGTATTAGATGAAGGAAGTTTTGTGGTAGATGTTAAACAGTCTGATGATGAAACAGTAGACGACACAACTGACCCTGTAACAACTGCAAAACAAACAACTGTTGAGCTTGAATTAACAGATAAGGCGGGAAATGTATCTACATATAAAAATGTTTATCACGTAGACGGAACACCGCCAACAACAGGCTTAGATATTACTGGTGTTAGTGCTTCGGCGTACAAAGAAACAGAGCCTTCGCTTGTTAATTTGAACTCAGCACCATCAGATATAATCATTAGTTATAGTCCTGATGATACGCTTAGTAAAATACTATCTGGCTCAACAGAAACAACAATCAAAGATAGTGCTGGCCACGAAAGACCAATAGTCACCGGAAAAGCATTATCGTATTATTTCACAGCAGAAGGTTCTAATCCTGCATTAGACCAAGGTGATACTGTCGAGTATACAATTGCAGTAAAGACATCTGATAATGTTGGTAATATTAAGATTGATTCTGTAAGAATAAAGGTGGATACTACACCTCCAACTTCAAGTTTGGCTATATCACCAGATTCAAAATCAATAAAAAATAATGGTTTCTATAACGGAAATGTAAAATTAGACGCGACTGCAGTTGATACAAATATAAAGGATGCTACCATCACTTTAACAGATACCGTAGATGGTGGTTCTTCAAAGACTGTTTCAATAGATTGGAATGGTACTTTGGATACAGGCAATGGTTCGGGAACTGCAACAATCACTGGACAAGGACAACATACAGTGACATTGAGTATTACAGATCCATCTGGTAATCCGGCGGGAGATAAGACTGTATCATTTACGATTGATACTACAGCTCCTTCAGTAACAACGTTACTAAATGGTAGTGAATATACAAAGGATAATAGTTATAACAAGTCAGTTACAACTGGAGTATCTTATACAGATGCAAACAAGGATGATAACGCCATAACAGCTACTATCGTTCGTGATATTCCTGGTGGCGGACAGACAACTTCTACTAAGAAGGGACTTGGACCACATTCTATAAGCGAAGACGGTAAGTATAAAGTAACTTACGAGGTTGTTGATAAGGCAGGTAACTCAACTACAACAGATCCTATGGTATTCACAGTTGATAACACAGCTCCTGTTCATAACCTTTATGTAACAACAGCAAATCCTTCAAAGGTTGAGGATTATCCTAACAACTATATCAATGGAGTTGGTAAGTGGCAGTCAAGCCATGAGGCTTACAGATACGGACAGTTCTACAACGGTGATGTAACTGTTGAATTTAACTATTTCGATTACAACCTTGATTGGGTTTATGTAACAGATAATGGTGAAGAAATAAGTCCTTCATGGACAAAGAATGGTGCTTTCGGAAAGGCTACATATACATTTACTTCAGAAGGATATCATGATGTTCAGATCTGGTCTAAGGACCTTTCAGGAAATGAAACAAATGATACAGTTCTTGGTAAGAGAGTAAGATTTACAATTGATAGATCAGCTCCTTCTATTACTACATACCTGAACAGTTCACTTTACAGTGAGGGTAGTGGTACAAGATATCTGAATACAAATGGTAGCTTGAATGTATCTGTATCAGAGGGTAACAAGGATACTTATGATCTTACAAGATCTTATAAAGTTACACCTCCAGGTGGTACATCTAAGACTTATGAAGATAAGGTTGATGAAGGTACTGAGAACTATTCAGAAGAAGCTGATTATGAGGTTTCTTATGTAGCAGTTGATAAGGCTGGTAACAAGAGTGCTACAAGAAATGTTTACTTCCGTGTAGACAGAACAGCACCTAAGCTTACAATCAACGGACCTGGTTCTTCATCAAATGCTAGTTCAACTAGTGTTTCATTCAACGTACAGGAGTCATTCTATTGGGATATGACAAGCTGTACAGTTAAGATTTACAAGAAGGTTGATGGTTCTGGAGAAGTTCTGGAGAAGACTCTGGATATGAATCCATCTAGTGCTAATTACTCACAGAGTTATTCATTCGTTGATGATGCTGAGTACAGAATGGAGTTCACTGCAGAAGATAAGTGCGGTAACAAGTCACAGACTGACTACACATTCATCAAGGATGGAAATGCACCAAGCATTCTGCTTTCAGGTGTTAAGAACTACGATAAGACAGATAAGAATGTTGAACTTACAATTACTATTGAGGAAGCATTCTATACATCAAACAGAGTTACACTTTCAGGTACAAGAACTGATATCGACGGAAAGTCACACAAGATTGACTTCGACGATTTCGCAACAAACAGAACTAAGATTTCACAGCTTCAGCAGATGTTCAAGGAAGATGGCATCTACGATATAACTGTTACTTCAACAGATAAAGCTGGCAATTCAAGCTCAAAGACAGTTCATTTCACAATTGATACTACCAAGCCTGTAATTGGAGATCTTTCCAAGTACGACGGAGTAAAGCTCAATAAGTTCAAGTGGGATGTTGATCTGGACGAGCTGGTTAAGGATCTTACAGTTTGTGATATCAAGCTTTATCTCGATGGTGCACTCTATGATGGAACATCTGATATCGAAGATGGTTCACACGTACTTAAGGTTGAAGCTACTGATGAGCTTGGACATAGTTCATCTAAGGAGGTCACATTTGTCCTTGATTCTAAGGCTCCAAATATCATCGTTATGAACGTTGAGGAAGGTGACAACCTGCTTGAATCTACAGATATCACTGTAACAGTTGAGCTGGATGAGGATTCACTTGATACAGTTACACTGAATGATAAAGCTATCAATATAGCTAATAATGAAGGAAAGATTACTGTTAACGAAAAGGGTGATTATGTACTGAATGCTACAGCTCATGATGAGGCTGGCAACGTATCATCCGTAGAGATTAAGTTCTCATATGGTAAACAGACAAACCTTCTGTTTATAGGAATTATCGCTGGTGCAGCAATTCTTCTTCTGTTATTACTTCTGGTATTCCTTAGAAGAAGGAGAAACGATAACTAAACAACTCGTTGAGTTAAAACGAATACTTTTGAGGGCAAGATTAAAATCTTGCCCTCTTTTTTGTACTGTTGCGGTTTTGTTGCACTCCCTAATATAAAATAAGTCAATGGGGTCAGGTCCCATTGACTTATTCTAGGATTTTCGTTAAAGTGTCTATGTTAATTTGCGTATCTAATTATTATGAAATATAAAGGTGGTTTATTTATATGTTTGAAGCTGTGGTTTTTGACATGGACGGAGTCATTCTTGACTCTGAGAAAATATATAGAATATACGAAAAGAAGGCGGCTGAGCATTTTGGCCTTCCAACGGATCATATAGATGATTTTTGCTGTATGATTGCAGGAGGAACAAAAGCGACAAATGCTATCGCCTTCAAGAAATTCTTCAATAGTGATATTAATTATCTGGATTACAGGGATATCGTTAGTGCTGGAGTTGAGAAGCACGGCGAGGAAAATGGCTATGAGCTAAAACCAGGAGTGCAGGAGCTTTTTGATTTCCTTAAGGAGCGTGGTGTGAAGATGGCTCTCGCAACATCTACGGAAAGGGAAAGGGCTGAGAAGTTCCTCGGACCTCACGGCCTTCTGCCATATTTCGATAAGATGATCTTCGGAAATTCTATACCTGCCGATAGAGGAAAGCCTAATCCTGATATATATCTTAAGGCGTGTGAAATGCTTGGTGTTGATCCGGCTAAAACCATAGGAGTAGAGGATTCAGTTAATGGAACTATCTCCTCGTTCGATGCTGGTCTTTACACTGTAATGGTTGTTGATCTGGTTCCGCCGAATGATATAACACGCGCTCATACTCATCAGATATACGATGTAATCACCCAAATTGAAGAATTGTTTGAATAATACTCTTGTCTAGGGTTGACAAGGTGCGGTATAATATACAGTACGGTTTTAATACGAATTCAAAAAGAAGGCAAAAGTATTATTTAAGTAACTAATGGAAGAAATCATATAATTAATAAAAGGTGATTTATGAAAAAAGTTCAAAAGATAATTGCAATAATACTTGCGTTGATAGTAATGGCTAGTGTTTACCCTACTGCTGATTTTAGTCAGGGTAATGGCGTTGAGGCGGCAACAGCGATAACTGGAGCTTTAGTAGTTGCGAAGGCTAGAGAATATTCGAATAAGCCAAATGTTTATACATCAGGCGGACTAGATATTGATGGTGCTAGCGCTCATGCAGACTGTTCTGGCTTTGTTTGCGCTATTTATAGAAAACTTGGAGTGGATTTTGTAGCAAAAGGCGTAAGAAGTTCTTATGATATGCTAAATAATTATTCCAAGATTGGTGGCGTTAAGCTTTCTAGTACAAATCCAGCAGATGTTCGTAATGGTGATTTAGTTATCACTAATAGTGGTGGGCATGTTGGTATAGGAACTGACAATAAATCAATGATTCATGTAAGTTCAAGTAACTCCGCTATTAAAGAGGTTTCTTTTTCGGATTACAGCAGTGCTATAGTAGCCATTATTCGAATCGACTACACTAAGTGGGGTGGCTCAAATGCTACGAATGCTCCACTTAATGGTATTAGTACACAGACTAACGATACAAACAACTTGAATTCAGCAGCTAATAACCCAGCTGCTCCATTAGCTATCCCAACATCAACAATCACATCTTCAAATCGTGATGCTGTTAAATGGATACAGACTGCACTGAACAAAGTAAATGGTGCTGGTCTTGATGTTGATGGTGCACTTGGTCCTATAACAGAATCTGCTATTAAGAGTTTCCAGACTAAGTATGGTCTTTCAGCGACAGGTATTGCTGACGTTACTACTATTAATAAGATAGTTGAGGTTTATAAGCTTTCAGCTTCTATCACTGCTGTATCTATCAATCAGCAGGGTCTTACTTTGGAAGAGGGCAAGACAGTTCAGCTTACTGCAACTGTTACACCTGCATCTTCACAGAGTGTAAAGCTTAGCTGGAGCTCATCTAATAAAGTCAATGCAAGCGTTAGTTCAACAGGTCTTGTTACAGCTGTAGATGGCTGCGAGACAGGTAATGTTACTATCACTGTTACCACACCAAACGGCAAGACTGCATCTACTGTAGTTAAGGTTATTGGTAAGCCACGTAAGAACGAGTGGTTCAAGGGTAAGTGGTACAGCGCTGATGGTAAGCAGACTTACAAGCCAACAGGTTCATGGAAGCTTGGTTCAGGCGGCTGGTGGTATGGCGATACTTCCGGTTGGTGGGCTTACAGTCAGTGGCAGAAGATCGACGATAAATGGTATTATTTCAATGCCAATGGATATATTTATACAGGCTGGCACCAGATCAATGGTGTTTGGTACTACTTCAAGTCAACAGGTGAAATGGCTGAAAACGAGTGGTGCAACGGATACTGGCTCTCAAAGGGCGGTGCCTGGTCTTATCAGTCCACAGGTAAGTGGAAGCAAAATGCAACTGGCTGGTGGTATGAGGATACAAACGGCTGGTATGCAAAGAACGAAACCATCAAGATAAATGGTGTGAAGTATACATTTAATAAAGATGGTTATTGGAATGGTAAATACTAAATCCCACAAAAAAGATATTAATGCGAATTAATATATAGACATAAGGGTCAAAAGTCAAAAGCGTTCTTGCTTGCAAGAAAAGCTTATTGACTTTATGACCCGAAGAAATATGAGGAAATAGCAATTTTCGAAGAAAATTAGCGGTTTCCGAATATTTCTAGGATTGCGAGAATTGCTTTAGCAATGGAGCAATCCGTATGTCATAAGGTGTCAAAAGGAACTTTTGACACCTACATTATATACACTATGTAACAAAGAGGAGAGGCAACATGAAGAAGGCGAAGAGAAATGCGATTCTCGGGCTCATCATCTTTCTGCTTATAGCATTTGGTGCTACATATGCAGTAATTTATGGTTTAGGTGCTGAGCAGGTGGGACTCGCAAAGGACATTCCACTTGGACTTGATCTTCAAGGTGGTGTTAGTGTCACTTATGAAATCCAAGAGGATAATGCATCAGACGAGGATATCAATGCAACAATTGATAAACTGCAACGAAGAGTAGATACTTATAGTCCTGATGCAGAGGTTTATAGACAGGGAAACAAGCGTATCACAGTTGAGATACCACTTGATACAAGTAAGTATGATCCAAACGAGATCCTGGATGCATTAGGACGTCCTGGAAAGCTTGAATTCCTGGATAGTACAAACTATCAGAAATTCGCCTCAGGCAGCACAGAGTACGAAGCTGCACTGACAGGTTCTGACGTAAAGAATGCATCTGGCGGACGTATTCAGGATCAGACAACAGGAGCAGACGAATATATTGTTCAGCTTCAGTTTACTGATGAAGGTGGACAGAAATTCTCAGATGTAACTGGTGCTAATGTTGGCCAGCCTATTTATATTATTTACGACGGTGAGGTACAGAGTGCCCCTACAGTTCGTGAGCAGATTAATGGCGGAAGCGCTCAGATTGATGGAATGGATGACATGGACGAAGCATCTAATCTTGCAAGTACAATCAAGATTGGTGCCCTTCCACTTACACTTAAGGAGCTGTCATCTCAGGTAGTTGGACCAAAGCTTGGTTCAGATGCCCTCCGTACATCACTTATTGCTGGTGCTATTGGTCTTTGTATAGTCTTCCTTATCATGATGGTTATATTCAGACTTCCTGGTTTCTTATCAGCAATCGCACTTGCACTTTATACAGTACTTGAGCTGTTCTTCCTGAATACATTACACATTACACTTACATTGCCAGGTATCGCAGGTATCATCCTGTCCATTGGTATGGCCGTGGATGCAAATGTAATCATATTCACACGTATTAAAGAAGAGATTGCTCTTGGTAAAACAGTTAAGACAGCTGTTAAGGCTGGTTTTGAAAAGGCTATGTCAGCCATCATCGATGGTAACGTTACAACAATCATAGCCGGTGTAGTACTTTTGATAATGGGTACTGGTACAGTTAAGGGATTTGCTAGAACTCTTATCCTTGGTATTGTTTTATCAATGTTTACTGCACTTGTTGTTACAAGACTTCTCCTTAATATAGTAGTTGCACTTGGTGCTACAAAGAAGGGTCTCTACGGAGCAGCAAAGGAACCAAAGATTTCTGCTTACTCAAAGAGATTCAAGTATGCAGCTGCATTTTCAATTATCGTAATTCTTACAGGTATTGGATTCCTCTTCGTTAACAAGGGAATGACAGGCCGTGGAAATACAATGAACTTCTCACTGGAGTTCAGTGGTGGTACATCAACATCAGTAACATTCAATGAGGCATATGATCTTCAGAAGGCTGAACAGGAGGTTGTTCCTGTATTCACAGAACTTGGAATTGAAAATCCTCAGATTCAGATAGTTGATGGTACAAATCAGGTTGTATTTAAGACATCAATTCTTGATGAGAGCAAGCGTGGCGAATTAGCAGATGCCCTCAAAGAGAAGTTTAGTATTACAAATGACAAGATAGATTCTCAGAATATTTCAAGTACTATCAGTTCTGAGACACAGAGAGATGCAATCCTCGCTGTAGTTATTGCTTCACTTCTGATGCTCATCTACATTGCATTCAGATTCAGTGATGCACGTTTCGGTGTCAGTGCGGTACTTGCACTTATCCACGATGTAATGTTCGTATTTGCTGCATATACACTTATGTATCTGTCAGTTGGTGGTACATTCATCGCATGTATGCTTACTATCGTAGGTTACTCAATTAACTCATCAATCATCATCTTTGACCGTATCAGAGAGAACCTGAAGGTTATGAGTATTGATAAAGATGGATATGACAAGATTGTTGATACAAGTATTTCACAGACATTCACTCGTAACATCTACACCAACTTAACAACATTCGTTACAATACTGATGCTGTTTATCCTGGGTGTTGCTTCACTTAAAGAGTTCACACTTACACTGATGGTTGGTGTTGTTGCCGGTACATATTCTTCAATCTGCATTACAGCTCCACTGTGGCTGATGCTCAGAAAGAAGATTGGTGGCAAGAAAGAAGAAGACTCAAAGAAGTCTGGTAAAGCTAAAAAAGCTAAAGCATAACAGTTAGGCTGGTAAAGCCATAAAGACTAGGGCGGGGCCACGGGCCCCGCTTTATTTATTCGACTGGCGGAGGTTATTATGAAGAAAGATTGGAGAGTATTCAACTTAGCCGCAGATTTTAATGGTCTTGCGGGAAAGCTGGGTGTAGATCCTGTGGTGGTTCGTATAATGCGAAATCGAGGTATCATAGAAGATAAAGACTATGAGTCTTTTCTCTATGGTACATTATCTAATACTCACAGTCCTGAAAAAATGCTGGATATGGAGCTCGGGGTGGATATTATTTCAGCAGCTCTTGATGAAGGTGAGTACATCCGAGTTGTGGGTGACTATGATGTGGATGGAGTTACTTCAACCTACATTCTTTATGATGCTCTTAAAGCACTTGGTGCCAATGTTTCTTATGATATTCCTCATCGTGTCCGTGATGGTTACGGTATGAATATCCGCATAGTTGAGGATGCCTATAATGATGGAGTAAATACTATTATTACATGTGATAACGGAATAGCGGCAGTAGATGCTGTTGCCAGGGCGAAGGAGCTTGGGCTCACAGTTGTTATCACAGATCACCATGAAATACCTCCGGTACTTCCAGAGGCTGATGCAATAATAGATCCTCACCAGGAGGGTGATGACTATCCATTCAAGGATATCTGCGGAGCAGTAGTAGCATATAAATTCATCCAGACTCTCTACCGCCAGCGTGGACAGGAGCTGGGCAGAAGAAAATACCTGGAGATGCTTGCTCTTGCAACTAACTGCGATGTAATGCCCCTCATAAATGAGAATAGAATTTATGTCCGCGAAGGCCTTAAGGATATGAATAAAACAACCAATATTGGTCTTAAGGCTTTGATAAGCGCTTTATCTCTTGAGGGTAGAACAATAAATGAATATCATCTTGGCTTTGTAATTGGTCCTTCAATAAATGCAGCTGGAAAGCTGGGAGATGCAAAGGATGCCCTGGAGCTTCTGATAACTGAAGATCAGGAATTTGCAGAAAAACGAGCTCAGGAACTCCGAGATGAAAACGATGCCAGAAAGAAGCAGACAGAAGAAGGGGCTGACAAGGCATCAAAGGAATTGGAGCTAACCGAGATAGATGGCGAAGAGCAGCCAGTTGATAAGGTTCTGGTTGTTTATGTTCCAAATGTTCATGAAGGAGTTGCCGGAATCATAGCAGGCCGTCTTAAAGAAAGATATTACAGACCAACCATCGTCTTTACAGATACAGAATCTAATCCGGAAATCCTTAAGGGTTCTGGTCGTTCGATAGAAAACTACAATATGTTCGAAAAAATAAATGAGCATAGAGATATGACTGTAAAATTTGGAGGACATCCACTTGCGGCAGGTCTTTCAATTAAGAAGAGTGACCTTGAGGCATTTAGAAAAGCTTTGAATGACGACTGCGGTCTTGAATATAGGGACCTTGTTCCAAAGCTTATGATAGATGCGCCAATGCCAATGTCTTATGCATCCATGAAGCTTGCAAAGGAAATAGAATCCCTTGCACCATTTGGGAAGAACAATGAAAGACCTCTCTTTGCAGAGCAGGATATGGAGGTTCTTGGCTACAGAGTTTTCGGTAAGAACATGAATGTAATGAAGATGAAGCTTCGTAACAGCCGAGGTCAGTTTTTTGAGGTCAAATACTTCCGTCCGGATGAATTCGAAGCTGATATAAATAGGTGGTTTACAGCGTCTGAATGTGATAAAATGAAGAGTGGTATTCGTACCGGCTGTAAGCTGGATATTGCTTACGAACTGGATATAAATGAGTATAATGGAACTATAAGTCTGGACTTCCTGATGAAGGAATACGAACCAGCTTAATATGAGGAGGACTAATATAATGAAAACTATTGAGGATTATATCATAACTATTCCGGATTTCCCTGAACCAGGAGTAATGTTCAGAGATGTGACAGGAGTGCTTGACAGCCCAGAAGGACTTAAGCTTGCAATCGACGAGCTTTACAAGCTTCTGGATGGAGTTGAGTATGATGTTATTGCAGGAGCTGAGGCCAGAGGATTCCTCTTTGGTATGCCACTTGCTTACAAGGCAGGAAAGAGATTCGTGCCAGTAAGAAAGAAGGGTAAGCTTCCTAGAGAAACAGTTGAAAAGACTTATGATCTTGAGTATGGTACAGCAACTATCGAGATTCATAAGGATTCTATAAAGCCAGGCGAGAGGGTTGTTCTTGTTGATGACCTTATTGCAACAGGTGGTACAATACGTGCTGCCGCTGATCTTTTCACAGAGCTTGGCGGTGAAGTAGTAAAGATGCTTTTCCTTATTGAGCTTGAGGGTCTTAACGGAAGAGCTAAGCTTGAAGGATATGATGTTGCTTCAGTAGTTAAATATCCCGGAAAGTAGTTTCACTATAAATAGTTTGAGAGGGCAGTTTATGTCAGACATCGAGACTAACAACGAAATAGACTTAGAGGATATAGAGCACAGAAGTCCAATTCAGAAGATCATCAACGATAGTTCTAAATCGGAAATTTTGGCGACTCCTGATGATTTTACTGAGCCAGATGCTATCTATGACATGCTTATTAAGAAGATCAAGGAATATCATCCATCTGATGATTTTAGCCTTATCGAGAAAGCATATCATATGGCGGACGATGCTCATAAGGATCAAAAGAGAAAGTCCGGCGAGCCTTATATCATTCATCCTCTCTGCGTAGCAATCATCTTAGCAGAGCTGGAAATGGATAAGGAAACAATTATCGCGGGACTTCTTCATGATGTCATTGAGGATACAGAGTATTCCAAAGAAGATATTGCAAATGAGTTTTCGGAAGAGGTTGCAGCACTGGTTGATGGTGTTACAAAGCTGACTCAGTTGAACCTTTCTCAGGACAAGATTGAGATTCAGGCTGAGAACCTTCGTAAGATGTTCCTTGCCATGGCAAAGGATATCCGAGTTATCATCATCAAGCTGGCGGATAGACTTCATAACCTCAGAACCCTTCAGTATCAGACTGCTGCAAAGCAGATTGAGAAGGCAAGAGAAACTATGGACATCTATGCTCCTATTGCAAACCGTCTTGGTATTTCCCGTATCCAGGTTGAGATGGATGACCTTTGTATGCAGTACCTCTATCCTGAGGTTTATGCAGAGCTTAGAGCTGCCATTGGAGAGAGACTTTCTGAAAGAGAAGACTTCATTCAGGATATGGTAAATGAAGTTACAGGATATATTCAGGAGGCTGATATTGAGGCCGAGATAGAGGGCCGTGTAAAGCACATCTTCTCTATCTATAAAAAGATGAAGACTCAGGGTAAGACCCTGGATCAGATATACGATGTATTCGCCCTGAGAATCAAGGTTGCATCTGTCAGAGATTGTTATGCTGCTCTTGGTATTATCCACGAGAAGTACAAGCCAATCCCTGGACGTTTTAAAGATTACATTGCCATGCCTAAGGCAAATATGTACCAGTCACTGCATACAACGCTGATTGGTCATGGCGGTAAGCCTTTCGAAATTCAGATCAGAACCTATGATATGCACAGGACTGCTGAATACGGTATCGCTGCGCACTGGAAGTATAAGGAGACTGGTAGCAAGAACGTTTCCGATGAGGAGAAGAAGTTCAACTGGCTCCAGGAGATTCTGGATTGGCAGAATGATACAAAGGATAATAAAGAATTTATTAATGCAGTTAAGACTGACCTGGATATGTTCCAGGATCAGGTTTATGTATTCACTCCGGTGGGAGATGTAATGACGCTGCCAAGAGGTTCAAATACCATCGACTTTGCTTACGCTATTCATACAGCAGTAGGTAACAGAATGGTTGGAGCCCGCATTAATGGTCGTCAGGTTCCTATAGAGACCAAGCTCCATTCTGGAGACAGAGTTGAGATTATTACTTCAACCAATTCTAAGGGACCAAGTATGGATTGGCTGAATATTGTTAAGAGTACTCAGGCTAAGACTAAGATCAACCAGTGGTTCCGCCAGGAGCTGAAGGATGAGAATATAGTTAAGGGTAAGAATGCGGTTGATAATTATTGCAAGAGCAAGAACATTCCACTTGCTGACCTCATGAAGCCTGAATACATTGCAGCAACTCTGAAGAGATATAACTTTGGAGATTGGGATTCACTTATGGCTGCTATTGGTCATGGCGGACTTAAGGAAGGTCAGATTGTTAACCGTCTTCTGGAAGAACATCGTCGCCTTACAGAGCGAAATGTTTCTGCCGAAGATCTTACTGAAGAGATTAATCGAAAAGGCCGTCACTTTGAAATGCCAAAGGGCAGCATCAAGGTACATGGTGTGCATGATGTTGCAGTTCGTTTTTCAAAGTGTTGTTCTCCAGTACCTGGAGACGAGATTGTGGGATTCGTTACAAGAGGTCGTGGTATTTCCATCCACAGAACCGATTGTGAGAACCTGCAGGTTATGAGCGAGAATGAAAGAGAAAGACTTATAGATGCTGAGTGGGTTGATGAGGTTGCTGGACAGGAAGCTGAATTCGTGGCAGATATCAATGTTTACGCCATGGACCGAAATGCCCTCATCCACGACATCACCAAAGTCTTTATGGAAGCAGAGATTCCAATCAAGAAGATTGAAGGCCGTGTTAGTAAACAGGGTAAATCTACTGTAAATGTTCAGTTTGGAGTTAAATCCAAGAATGATATGAATACACTCATATCGAAGATACGTAGTATTGAGGGTATTATCGATATAGAAAGAACCCAAGGATAATCAGATTTTTATAAAAGGTATTTAGGCGTTAGCAACCTAGAGGTAACAGGATGTATAAACTCAGTGGTGTGACCACCGGCCCTGTAGCAACAAATTGCTACACAATCATAAATGAAGAATCAAACGAAGCTGTTATGATCGATGCCAGCGAGAATGTGGAAGCGTTGCTCCGCGAGATTAAGAGTGCAGGTGCAACTCCTGTTGCCCTCCTTCTTACTCATGCTCATTTCGATCATGTAGATGCAGTTGATAAGATCCGTGCCGAATATCCGGATATTAAAGTTTATATTGGCAAGAATGATGCTCCGCTTCTGGAGAATCCTACCTTAAATCTTTCCATGGGATTCATAGGAAATCCTATATCTGTAAAAACGGATGAAACACTTATGGATGGACAGCAGATAGAACTTATAGGCACCGGTATTAAGTGTATTGAGGTTCCGGGCCATACCATCGGCGGAATGTGCTATTATTTTAAAGATCTTGCAGCTGTTTTTGATGGAGATACATTATTCCATGGCAGTGTGGGACGTTCAGATTTTCCAACTGGCGACGGCAAGGCTCTTTTAGATAATATAAGAGAGAAGCTTTTTGTTTTACCTGACGAAACCAAAGTTTTCCCAGGTCACGACAGCGAAACAACTATCGGCTGGGAGAAGAGTAATAACATGTTTTTCTAATTGTATCCTAATGTAATGAATATTTTTTAGAAGGTATGATGTATGATTTTACTCGTTCAAAATGATGCTGAATATGAAGTTGATCTAAGAGCTATGATCGGAGCTTTCTTTCTTGGTGAGAAAGTAAGAACTGCAAAGCCAGACGAAGTGGCGCAGTATGATAAAGAAATGTTCTCCCAGATAGATATAATGATTACCGCGCTCTTCGACGAAAAGAATACAAGTATACGTATGGAAGAAAAAGGCAGAGTGTTATATTCTGCCTATGTTTATGGAGATTACACGGATCGAAAGAGATATCGCAACAAGCTGAAGCTGGCTATCTATCGACTCCTCTCCGAATATACTGGCCGTAGTCTTCCTTGGGGAAGCCTGACTGGAATGCGACCAACAAAGATTGCATCTGCTGCGCTGGCAAAGGGAAAGAGCGCTTCGGAAATAGTTGATTATTATAACTATACCTATGATGCATCTGAGGAAAAGGCTAAACTTGCCACAGATGTAGCTATAAAGGAGCGGGAGATAATCGAGACTGTAAATCCTATAACGGACTACTGTCTTTATGTGGGAATTCCATTCTGTCCAACCAGATGCCTTTATTGTTCATTTGCGGCTTATCCAATAAATGAATATGAGTCCAAGGTGGATGAATATATAGATACTTTGAAGCAGGAGCTTCAGTATATTTCCTTCCTTAACAGGAACAGGAACCTGGTTGCTATCTATATCGGAGGCGGTACACCAACCTCGCTTTCGGCTAAGCAGCTGGATGAACTGATGACATGTATAAATGAAAGCTTTGACCTAAGCTCGCTTAGAGAGTATACTGTTGAGGCTGGTCGTCCTGACAGCATAAAGAAGGATAAGCTTGAAGTTTTGAAGAAGAGAGGTTGTACAAGAATCAGTATCAACCCTCAGACAATGAATGCGGATACTCTTAGAACTATCGGAAGAGCGCATTCTCCTGCTGAAGTTAAGTGGGCGATGAAAGAGGCGCGTAAGCAGGGCTTCGATAATATAAACATGGATCTGATTGCTGGACTTCCGGGAGAAACCATCAGCGATATGGAATATACTCTCAGTGAAATCAGAAAGCTGGATCCGGAATCACTCACAGTGCATTCTCTTGCTTTAAAGAGAACAGCGGTATTGAATCAGCGCTATGGTGAGTTTAAGAATGAGATAAATAAAGATATGGACCAAATGTTATCTCTGGCAGCAGAGCGTGCCAAGAATGCAGGCATGGAACCATATTATTTATATAGACAAAAAAATATAGCTGGCAATCTGGAAAATGTGGGCTATGCAAAGAAAGGTCATGAGTGCATTTACAATGTACTCATCATGGAAGAAAAACTTGATACTTTCGCTGCAGGAGCGGGTGGCATTACCAGATTGCTGAGTATTGAGGACGGCGAGATTGTAAGGATTGATCGAGTTGAAAACGTTAAGAACGTTGATGAGTTTATTACTAGAATAGACGAAATGCTGGAAAGATTATCGGTGGGCGTAGATTCTAGATCGCTACTATAAAGTATGGAGGAAAATTAATTGGCAATGAAGAAGAAACCTGTTACAGGTATGAAGGATATACTCCCAAGAGAGATGGAGATAAGAGACTATGCCATCGGTCTTATTAAGGAGACTTATAAGACATTTGGTTTTACATCAGTTGAAACTCCTGCGGTTGAGCATATTGAAAACCTGAGCAGTAACCAGGGCGGAGAAAACGAGAAGCTGATCTTCAAAGTACTTAAGAGAGGAGATAAGCTTACATCTTCAGTTCGCAAGATGATTGCAGATTCAGATGATCCTGAGTTTGAGAACATTCTGATGCCAGATACATCTGGACTTACAGACTGTGGACTTCGTTATGATCTGACACTTCCGCTTTCAAGATATTATTCAAACAATGCAAATGATCTGCCTAGTCCATTTAAGGCTCTGCAGATGGGAAATGTATGGCGTGCTGATCGTCCACAGCGTGGTCGTTATCGTCAGTTCATGCAGTGTGATATTGATATCCTGGGTGAGTCTGCTATCACTGCCGAGATTGAACTCATACTGGCAACAACAACACTTCTTGGAAAACTTGATTTCAAGAACTTTACTATTCGTATAAATGATAGAAGAATCCTTAAGGCAATGGCCAACTACAGCGGATTTGCTGAGAGAGATTACGATACAGTATTTATAATCCTCGACAAGATGGACAAGATTGGTCTTGAGGGAGTAAAGGAAGAACTCCTGAAGGAAGGCTATGCGGCAGAAAAGGTTGAGAAGTATCTTGGTCTTTATGAGAAACTTTCGGGAAATGACACAAATGATTCGTCTGTACCAGCTGACCAGAAGGCAAAGCTGAGTATCGAGAATATTAAAGCAATTAAGGAAGAACTTGGTGATTATCTAGATGCCGAGGTTTCTGAGAACCTGGCAACAATCATCAGTAGTGTTGAAGGTGCAAAGGCTGCAGACTTTGGTGTAAGCTTCGACCCAACACTTGTTCGTGGAATGTCTTACTACACAGGCCCAATCTTCGAGATTGCTATGGATGAATATGGCGGATCCGTTGGTGGTGGTGGACGTTACGATGAGATGATCGGAAAGTTCACAGGCCAGGCTACCCCAGCTGTTGGCTTCTCCATCGGGTTTGAAAGAATTGTTATGCTGCTTCTTGAAAATAACTTCCAAGTTCCTGGAACTGGTTCCAAGAAGGCTTATCTTATCGAGAAGAATATGCCGGCAGAAAAGATGCAGAAGATCATGGCTCTTGCAAAAGAGGAACGTGATAAGGGTACTATTGTAAATGTATCCATTATGAAGAAAAATAAAAAATTCCAGAAAGAGAAGATGCAGGAAGAGGGTTACACCGAGTTTGTTGAATTCTTCTCTGATAGAGATTTTTAGGAGGAAAAATAGATGCAGTCAAGAACACATACTTGTGCTGAGTTAAGAAAAGAAAATGTCGGCGAAAAGGTTACTATCGTTGGCTGGATGGAAAATGTCCGCGAGGTTGGTGGAAGTCTTGCCTTCGTGGTAATGCGTGATTTTTATGGAATCACACAGGTGGTTGTTGAGACAGAAGAGATGATGTCTATCATCAAGCCACTTAACAAGGAATCAACACTTAAGGTTACTGGTACAGTTCGTGAGAGAAGTAGTATCAACAACAAGATTCCTACAGGAGAAATAGAGGTAGTTCCAGAGTCTATTGAGGTACTTGGAAAGAGTTATCACGCTGAGCTTCCATTTGAAATCAATCACTCAAGAGAAGCAGATGAGACCTTCCGTCTTAAGTATCGTTATCTGGATCTTCGTAACCCAGAGGTTAAGAACAACATCGTAATGAGATGTAACGTTGTAGCTGCTCTTAGAAGTGCAATGATAGGTCATGGATTCCTTGAGATCACAACACCTATTCTTACTGCTTCATCACCAGAGGGTGCAAGAGATTACCTTGTTCCAGCCAGAAAGCATCCTGGAAAATTCTATGCGCTGCCTCAGGCTCCACAGCAGTTCAAGCAGCTTCTTATGACTGCAGGTTTTGATAGATATTTCCAGATTGCTCCTTGCTTCAGAGATGAGGATGCACGTGGCGACCGTTCACCAGGAGAGTTCTATCAGTTGGATATGGAGATGGCATTTGCCTCTAAGGACGATGTATTCGAGATTATTGAGGATGTTCTTCCTCCAATCTTTGCTCAGTATGGAAAGTACAACATCGCATCAGAAGCTCCATTCAAGAGAATTCCTTATCTTGAGGCAATGGACGAGTTTGGTACAGATAAGCCAGACCTTCGTATTGACCTGAGAGTAAAGGATGTGACAGAAGAGCTTGCTAATTGCGGTTTCGAGCCATTTAATGGAAATGTTATCAAGGCAGTTCCGGTTTCAAATTGTGCTCTTACAAGAAAACAGATAGATAAGATTTGCGCTGATATTGAAGTTCAGGCAGGCGCAAAGGCTTATTGGTTTAAGTGTGATGAAAACGGCGCTATCGCAGGCGGTATTGCCAAGTTCATCAATGCTGACCCAGCTATTGCTGAGGCAATAACAAAGAAGCTTGACCTTACACCTAATTCACTTGTAGTAGTTGGTGCTGGCAAAAAGACTCTCGCTCAGAAGATCTCTGGCGTGGCAGTTAAGATGCTCGGCGCAGAGTGTGAAGGTCATATGGATAAAGAAAGATATGAGTTCTGCTGGATAGTAGACTTCCCAATGTATGAGATCGGAGAAGAGTCAGGACTTCTTGAGTTCTGCCACAATCCATTCTCAATGCCAATCGGTGGAAAGGAAGTTCTTGAGAAGGCGCAGGCTGGCGAGGTTGATCCTCTCAGCATTATGGCTGACCAGTATGACCTTGTATGTAACGGAGTTGAGCTTTCATCTGGTGCTGTCAGAAACCACGACCCAGAAGTTATGGTTAAGGCATTCGAGATGGTTCGCCTCGGTGAGGACGAAGTTAAAGCTAAATTCCCAGCTATGTACAATGCATTTACTTACGGAGCACCTCCACATGCCGGAATTGCTCCTGGTGTAGATAGAATGATCATGCTCCTTGCTGGAGAAGAATCAATCCGTGAGATCATCGCATTCCCAATGAACAAGAATGCGCAGGATATCATGATGGATGCCCCTGGAACTGTAGAACAGAGTCAGCTGGACGAACTCCACATCTCAATTGTAGAAGACGACGCGGAAGAGGAGTAGAAAAGCGTAAATAGAATAAGTCACTGGGGACAGATCTCTGGGCTCGATTCCAGAGGAATCGACACGACTCGTACCGAGTCGAGCCCTGAGTCAACGGGACCGGATCTCCTGACTTATTTTGGAGTGTATTATGAAAGTAGCAATTACAATTATTCTTGCCGTAGTGGGATTGGTAGCATATTTATTCCTGAACGTCTTGATCAGACGTATGGTCGCAGGTGTGCGTAGCCGTGAAGACTACGATGAGGATGTTGATGGTACCATGACTGATGAGGAAAAACAGGCTTCTGAGGAAGCTAAGGTTGTGGAACTTGAAAAGAAGAAGATAGGTTTCGGAGAAACCAAGAAGGAATACGGCGCAAGAATGTATGCCGTAGCTATTCTTGGCGCGGCTCTCAGCGGACTGGTAGGCTGGTTCTTTGGACTTACGCCAGAGGTTCTTATCTACTTTGTTTTCTTTGCCTTGCTTACAATGATTGCTCTTATTGATTTAGATACAATGGAAATACCTCCAGTGCTAAATGCAATCATACTTGGACTTGGTATAATATCCATATTCACCACTCCGGAAATAACTATAGTTCAAAGGCTCGTTGGTTTTATCTGCATCAGCGGATTTATGTTCCTTGTAAATCTGATTGTGAATGGTGCATTTGGTGGCGGAGATATTAAACTGATGGCTGCAGCGGGTTTTCTGCTTGGTTGGAAGGGAGTACTCTCAGCTTTTCTGATAGGCATCTTCGTTGGAGCTGCAGTTGGAATTGTTTTGATTGCTCGTCGTAAGAAAGGTGGAAAAGAACATATTCCGTTCGGACCTTCCCTTTGTGTTGGACTTGTGGCTGCATCTATACTTGGTGGAATGCTTATAGACTGGTATCTTGGAATGGCCAAGTCGATGGCGCATTATTCATCATATTAAAAATCTAAAAAATAAATGAAAAAAATGAGTTATAAGGATTGTCCCTTATAACTCATTCTTTATTTGTTGTGTTTATTATTCTCTTTATTGTTAATAGTTTTCTGGTACTCGACATAGTATGCCATAAATCTGACAAGATAGTCGGGTGGATTTCTGTGCCCAAGCTCCCAGTCGGTCATTGTCTGATATGGAATGCCGTAAGTTTCGCAAAAGTCTTTCCTGCTGAGTCCGGAACGTTCCCTGATTTTTTTAACTAATTCTGCGTTATCTTTCATTTTTTTCCGTATTTTATATTTTAATTGTTACTTAGTTTGTTGATTATGGTTTGGGCAATCTCTGTAGGAATAAGTCCATCTGAAACCATTTGATTAATCTGTTCGATATCTTCAGCTTTACCTTCGGCTTTACCTTCAGCAAAACTTTCATTGCCAATTGCTTGAAGAGTTTCTTCTTCATTATATTCGGTGATACACATATCGGTTACCTCCGCTTTATTACTGAGTAGATATGGCTTTAATATGAAATCATCAGGCATTTCTCTTAAAGCTTTGTCTACGGCGTCGTTTATTTCAGTTATACGGCTATATTCTCTTATCTTATCAATAAACCATGAATACTCTTTTAATATAACACATCTATTAAATAATATCATATTTTTCCCATAGTTAATATTAATCATTTTTACCTTTACGGAAATATCCGGTTCCATATCGCTAGAACTGTTAATGAATAAATCTGATAATTCTAATGTGGTATCCTCTTTTTCCTTGACTCCATTATAAAAAACAACCAGCTTTGGTAGTGGCAATTTGATCTTACTCTTGCTGTATATATTAAGCCTATTGGTTTTAATATATTTATTATACAGTTTTGAAACATAAATGAGTTCTCTGATAGGCATATTAGGGTTAAATGTTGCCTGCTGCTCATACACACTGAGAACGTCATCGATTATAAGCGCAACATCATTTTTCATTCCCATATAAAGTACATTTTCGATAGTGAAAATCTGTACATCATCAAGATTAGTGTAGTTGGTGTTATTTACTGCGTTATACAGATCTAGAGACCATTGTTTGTTTTCGGCCCTTCCAAATATGAAACAAAAAAGTCTGTCTTTGTGTTTTGGATTAATCATACTCATATTCGTTCCCTCCCTATTACATCATTATCGTCACGCAAGAATACATCCCCTACTTATGCATTGCATATATTATATATCCATGTTAATAATTATGCAATGCATAATTGATAAAAATGCTATTTTGTAGGTAAAATGAATCCAAAAAGAACCGTCCCTAATAACACATTTCTGAAGTCCTTGTAATATATCCACAGATTCTGTATAGTTGTAATTAGAGGTCGCTGCACAAATCCATATTAAAAATTGTTTACAACATAAATAAAAAATGAGTTATAAGGATTGTCCCTTATAACTCATTTTTGGTTTATACTATCTCAAGAATTGTATTAACCATCAGGTCGTTCTGCTTAGGATTCATGAAGCAGAATCTGATAAACTTATCTGACAGTCCGCGGATGTCATCTCCCTTACGGATGATGATTCCTCTCTGATTACAATGCATAGCCACATCAGAAGATGTAAGGTCATCCTTCAGCAGCTTAACCAGCATGAAGTTTGCATCTGGCTTATAGAGCTTGATGGTCTTGCTGGTAGACATTGCCAGGTAAACCAGGGATCTTTCTGTATGCACTATGGATTGTGACTCTTCAATATAAGCTTCGTCTCTAAACATATCTGTTATAGCAATAGCTGTCAGTGAAGCAACATTATTCTTTGTTGTCGTGAGATCAATTATCTCTTTCTGCTCAGGGTTGTTGATGATTGCATAGGCAAATCTGAGTCCTGGAACAGCGAAGAATTTGGAAACGCTTCTTATAACCGCAATGTTATCAAATTCCTCAGTAAGTGGTACTGCTGTATAGTCCAGATAATTATCAAGGAATTCAATATACATCTCATCGACTATTAGGAAGATGCCAAGATCCTTGCAGGCCTCTGTCAGCTTTCTGATATCTGAAAGTTCAATCTTCTTGGATGTTGGATTGTTAGGGTTACCAATGATAACCATATCCAGATCATCAGTCAGTGACTTAATGAAGTCATCCATATCCAGTACGAATTCTTTTTCTTCATCCAGATCGTAGTAGCTCAGCTCTGCGCCATATGCAGATAAAACTCTCTCGAATTCGCTTGGTCCAGGGGAGATGAGCAGTGCCTTTTTAGGAAGTATGAGTGCACCGAAAAGCTTAAGCAGATCGGTGGAACCATTTCCAAGGACAATGTTCTCCAGAGGAGCCTTCGCGTAGGAAGAAACAGCCGATTTAAGCTTGTTGTAATATATGTCCGGATACTTGACAATTGATGGGATATTTTCCTTGATCGCGCGTGTTACAGACTCGGGAATTCCCTTTGGATTTAGATTAGCATTGAATAAGACTGTTTCGTATTGCTCGATTCTCAGAGGAGTGTTATTCATGATACTTTTTCCTTTAAAAAAAAACTATTTTTTGATATAATAAATTGATTTATTGTTTCTATTTATATCAACAAATCTATTCTACAACAGTTAAGTCGATTGTTGCAAGGAGTTTTGGTTAAATATTGTAACTAATAACGGAGAGAAAAATGAAGGCAATAGTTGAGCAATATGCAAAGGGCCAGTTTAAGGTTGATCGCCCTGAAGTGTCTATTTCAGTGGACCAATTCAGGATCAACATAGAGGCTGGTACTATTTATGAAGGACAGTTCCTGATAGAGAGTCTGAATGATTTTCCTATCAAAGGAATGGTCTATGATAGCAGGTATCTACTTCGCTTTGAAGATCATAGCTTTATAAGCAAGAGCTTCACAGTGAGGTATTCTTTTGACGCCACATGCCTTGAGGCAGGTCAGAATATCCGCGGTCATATAAATGTCATCACCGACGGTGGTGAGTGGAGACTCCCTTACGACATCAATATTGTTCAGCCTTGTGTTAAGCATCATGATGAGAGAATAGATGACCTCTTCAAGTTTGCATCTCTCGCTGAGAGGAACTGGAATGATGCAGCACGCCTCTTCGTAAACGACGACTTCCGTAGAACATTCATCAATAAAGAAACTATTCTTAAGAATACATATGAGAGCCTTCTTGCCAGCCGTTCTGTTAATCAGGCTATGGAGGAGTTCCTGGTTCTCGTATCTAAGAAGAGAACAGTAACTCTGTCAGTCCCTAGAGCAAAGATTGATATTGCAATGCCTTCTGAGACAGAGAGCATTACTGTTGATATTACAAAGAATACCTGGGGTTATACCTTCTCTGAAATCCGAAGTGATTCAGAGTTCATTATCCCTTCAAAGAAAACTATTTCCGCTAAAGACTTTAATGGAAATGTATGCTCCCTGAAGGTTTTCATTTCTCCAGAGCATGTGCCAGAGGGTGAGAACTCAGGTAAGCTGATTGTCGAAAATATTTATCAGAGAATAGAGATAGATATACATCTTTCAAAGCCTCTTTCAGCTCGTCCAAATCAGGAGCTGAGAAGAAGAAACAAGGATTATAAGAGATGCAGAGCTGAGATTACAAGGTCTTATCTCGAATTCAGAATGGACAGACTCAGTCTGGAGGATTATGTACATAAGAGCCTTGATGCATTTAAGACTCTTAACGAGATTGAGCCTGAAGAAGATATGTACCGTCTGGGTATCATGCATATGAACATCCTTGCTGGTGAGTACAGTAAGGTTGAGCAGGAGTTCCAGCGTATTGAGGCAGATGTAGACAAGGAGACTATGGGTAAGCCACAGCTTTGCTACTACAACTACCTGAGAGCAATGATGCTGAAGGACGACGAAGTTACAGAGAAAACGGCTCACGTTATCAGAAGAAACTACAGAACTCAGGAGCCAAAGATGTTCTACTTCTGGCTGCTTCTGTTTGTTGATGCAACATATAACGAGGATAAGTCAGCTCTTTATAGAGAATTGTCTCAGATGTTTGATGAGGGTGAGAACAGCCCAATCATTTACTTCGAGCTTTGTAATCTCTTTAATGCAAATCCAATGCTTCTTAAGAAGCTTACTGAATATGAAATCACAGCAATCAAGTGGGGACTTAGACATAAATTCATTTCAGACGAAGTTCTTCTTGAGTTCGTGAAGCTGGCTGGAAAGAATAAAGAATTCGACAGACAGATATTCGAAGTACTTCGTGAGATTTATGACAAGAATGAATATGAGCTGAGAGCTGAGAGACGTAAAGTCCTTGAAGAAAAGGGTATAGATGACAGCGAGCTCTATGACAGCAGTCCCCTCAAGAAACTGAGGAGAAGAAGCATTACATCTATCCATGAATACGATGACGAATCCCTTGAGGATATGTCCTTCGAATTTGGTAAGTATGCTGATTCGGAGCTTGGTGCTGTTGAGTACGACCTCGATGATGAGGAAGAACTGGAAGACGATGAGTCTGAAGAAGAATATGAAGAGGAATTTGAAAAGGCACAGGATTTCGCAGACAGTCTGGATGACGAAGTAAAGGAAGGTGCCACAAAGATAGATAACGTCCCAGTGGACGATAAGGATGAAAAGCTGGATGCTGCCATCAGAGCAGATGCGGCTGAAAAGCTCACACGTCGTGAGAATGAGAACCAGGAGGTTCTTTCCAGTATCTGTTCAATGCTTATTTCCGCAAATATGCTGGACTACAAGTATCACAGATTCTACAAAGCGGCAGTCCTGAAGAACCTGAAGTTCATCGGACTGAATGAGTGCTACATCCGAAGCATGAACAAAGAAAGATACGAGCTGATCCCAACATCAGTTCTTATGTATCTGAATTATAAGAATACCCTTACTGAAGACGAGCTTGCATACCTCTATGCAAATGTTATCTTCAACAAGTCAGAGCATATGAAGATTTATCATGAGTATGCTCCAACCATGGAAGACTTCATGGAGAATATGATCGTCAAGGGTAAGGTTAATGATGACCTGACTGTTATTTATGACGAGTTCCTGGAGCCGGAAAATGTAAGCTCCATGTACGCTGGAAAACTGATAAATATCATCTTCCGTCGTAAGATCGTCTGCAATAACAAGAATGTTGCGGCGGTTATCGTTAGTCACGAAGAGCTGCAGGCAGTTCAGAAGATTCCGCTGGTTAACGGCGAGGCATATGTAGAAATTCTTTCAGAGAATGCATCTATTATCTTTGAGGACAAGAACGGAAACAGATATGCTGGTTCCATTCCTTACCACTTCGAGAGAATAGTTGATGAGAAGGCTTACATGCCAATATGTAAAGAGTACAGTCCAAGAGATTACCGTGTGCTTCTTTACAATTATGAGAGCATTGGTCAGTTCACTTATAAGAATGCAAGAGAAGTAAATGCGGCCCGTGAGATAATGCAGTGTGACGAGATTTCTTACGATTATAAGCAGCAGGCATGCCTCAATATCATTGAATACTATCATGAGAATCTTGATACTGACGTTCTTATTAAGTACCTGAGTCGTCTCGATATTGAATATCTGACTCACGCAAATGCAAGAACGATCATCACATATCTCATTGATATGAATATGTTTGATAAAGCATTCCAGGCCGTTAAGCTTTACGGATTTAACGAGCTGGACGTTAAAGAGCTTTACAGACTGGCTGACTACGGTGTTACTGATTCAGAGGGTTTCCTGAACGAAGACCTGATGTCTATCTGTATCAACCTGTACAAGACTGGTACTGTAAATGCAAATATCCTTGGATACCTGGTATCCAACTTCAAGGGTAGTATTGACGAGCTTGCTGATCTGTTCAAGCTGGCTAAGGATAGAGTAAGTGATGTAGGACCTTTGGCAGAGAATACTCTTGCTCAGATGATGTTCTCCAATACTTACATCGAATACATTTACGATGTATTCCTGACATACTACGGTGGTCGTAGCAGAGGCCTGGTGGTTAAAGCTTTCGCCAGACTTTCAGCACATAACTATCTGGTTAATGATGATCAGGTTCCAAATTTCATTTTCGATGCTCTGTTCCAGGAAGTTGTTAAGGGCAATATTGATGATGAAATTTCCATCATGTCACTTCTTCTGTACTTCAGTAAGCTGGAGAGATTTACAGAGATTCAGAGAAAGTGGATTGTAGACAATGTTGAGAAGTTTGTAGATGCAGGTAAGATTCTTCCATTTTTCAAGAATTTCTCCTCCTTCATCGAACTTCCACAGGATATATTCCTTAAGACTTATCTGGTTTACAAATCAGATAATCATCGTCAGGTATTTGTTAAGTACAGCTTCGATACCGGAACGAGAACAAAGCAGAAGACCGAGCGTCACAGAATGGACGAGGTTGTCAGCGGAGTTTATGTTCTTGAGTTCGTGGTATTCCACGGCGAGAGACTTGTTTATTCTATCGAGGATGATCCAAATGGAAATGCCAAGATAGTTGAAAGTGAGGTTCTTAAGAAGAAGACCTTCGGCGGAAAGAGCCTCAGCAGATTCGAGAGAATCAACTCCATGCTGGTTAAGCAGGAGATGCGTAAAGATAAAGAACTTCTTGAGGATCTGGATGTTTACATCAATACTGTTCACCTCTTTGAGGAGACACTTAAGATACTATAGGTTATCAGTTAGTTAGAAGGGAGCCAAGAAATGGCAGACATTTTCTATATCGGAATGGACCTGTGTTCAGACTTTACACAGCTTTCCTACTACAATGATATAAAACGTGAGC
Organism: uncultured Lachnospiraceae bacterium; assembly: GCA_902774915.1. Taxonomy (GTDB): domain Bacteria; phylum Bacillota; class Clostridia; order Lachnospirales; family Lachnospiraceae; genus Eubacterium_Q. The sequence goes on from CACYKH010000006.1 coordinate 111,939, forward strand.
CGGAATCGGTCAGTCAGCTGAATAACAAAGAGACTTACCTCATGCCGAACATCCTTTTCTACAGTACTGATACTGAGCACTGGTATGTTGGTGGCGAGGCTTCCGAAGCTCGTTTCAGCGAGAACGGAACAGTGGTAGATGGAATCTTCGAAAATCTCAGCAGCGACGAGGTTCTTACCATAGCCGGAAAAGAATACAATTATAAAGAGCTTTTCAAGATGATGGTCAAGCTCCACATTGATTCTTTCCTCTACAGATATGAGGCCGCTGAAGTTAAGAAGCTGGTTATCTCAGTTGATGATTATAATCCTTTGATTTTCCAGCTGCTGGAAGGACTTCACGAAGAGCTGGGAATTGATAAAGAAAGCGTGGAGATTACATCTCACCTGGATAGTGGTCTTTACTATATTTTCAACCAGCCATCAGAGCTTTGGAATAATAGCGTTGCGCTTTATGATTACAGCGCTGACGGTCTAAATTATTACAGAATCGACATTTCAAAGAACAAGGACCCTAAGACGATAAATGTAATCCATGAGGATTATACAAGTCAGATGTCTCTTTCAAAATTCGGAAATGATACATATCAGATGGACCTGGATTTTTCAAAGATTGCAGAATACGAAGGAAAGAAAACTTACATTTCTGCCGTATTTCTTACAGGTGTTGGTTTCTCCAACAAGTGGATGAAGAAATCTACTAATGTTCTTTGTCAGGGACGCCGTGTGTTCGTAGGTCAGAACATCTATACAAAGGGTGCCTGCTACAGAGCAGTGGGTGGCGAGTACAAGGCATTCTACGATGACTTCTTCGTAGAGACAAAAGAAAATGTACTCTCCGACATCGGAATTACTCTGGATGATGAAGCAGATACATTCGTTCCTATCATCACAGGTGGTAAGCAGTGGTACAATACTCACGGCAAGCTAAATGTAATCCTTGATGATACAGATAGCATTACTATTATTTATCATGATCATAAGACTGGCGAAGAGAAGAGAGAGACTGTGAGAATTCATGGCCTTCCAAAGAGACCTAATAAGACTACCAAGGTCAGTCTTGAGGTGGAGTTTGATAGTCCTCATGAGGGAGCGGTCATTGTCCGCGACCTGGGATTTGGAAAGCTTTATCCTACAACCAACAAAATATATAGAAAGGAGTTTATCATCTAATGGCACAGTTGATACTTTGTACATCAAAAACTGCAGAAACTCCTTTTACATTCCTCAACACAAAGGTTGAGATTTATACATATGAGGAGCTCTGCTTCTACATTTACAACAACACAGTACTTATAAGTAAGTCTTCACTTTCTGAGAAACTTTTCGATTGGATAAGAGAAGAGCTTGGAATGGAAGAGCTGGCTGACAAGCTGGTGGGACTTATGAATAAGACGGCTTATGCTCAGGATCTTCTTATTGAGATACTTAATGCCGGTGACTACTACACTACTGAAGAGGTTAAGACTTACACAGAGGCATGGCAGAAATATCGTAAGCTGGATAAGATGCAGAGAGCTAAGCTTAAGGCTGATGGATATCTTGCTTATAGAAGATACATCAAGGCGGCTACATTCTATGATGATATCATCAAGGAGACAAATGAGGATACAGATCCTATATTCCTTGGAAACATCTATCACAACAGAGCCGTGGCAGCAGCCAACAATATGGACCTTGAAGATGCGAAGGAATACTTTATGAAGGCTTATGAGAAGAATGATAACCCTGATTCTCTCAAGAGCTACTTCTATATCGTCGCAATCACAGAAGATACAGCAACTTTGAAGAATGAAATCCGTTACATGGGTCTTCCTGACGAATACCTTGAAGAGATCATGACTGAGATTGGAGACTCAAAGGATGATGTGCGTGAGATGACTATCTTCGCAATGCTTCAAAGAGCTGCCTATAACAAGATGAATAAAGATATGACAGATTATGACAAACGTATGGATATCATTTTAAGTGAGCTTAAAGATGATTTTAGAGAGCAGGCTATTTAAAAATCATTAAAAAAGATTATTTATTTTATATAAACCTGGAGGAAAAGAATAGAACATGAGTAAGGAACTAGAAAAGAATTACAGCCCTGAACAAATAGAAGGAAGGCTCTATCGTAAGTGGGTAGATAACGGTTACTTCCACGCAGAAGTAGATCGCAGCAAAAAGCCATTTACTATTGTGATGCCACCTCCAAATATTACTGGTCAGCTTCACATGGGTCATGCCCTTGATAATACTATGCAGGATATCCTCATTCGTATGAAGAGAATGCAGGGATACAATGCACTGTGGCAGCCAGGAACTGACCACGCAGCTATTTCCACAGAGGTAAGAATTATCAATACTCTTAAGGAACAGGGGATTGATAAAGAGGACCTTGGCCGTGAAGGTTTCCTTAAGCGTGCATGGGAGTGGCGTGAGGAGTACGGTGGACGTATTGTTAACCAGCTGAAGAGACTTGGTTCATCTGCTGACTGGGACCGTGAGCGTTTCACAATGGATGAGGGCAATAACAAAGCCGTTAATACAGTATTTAAGAAGCTCTATGATAAGGGCTGGATTTATAAGGGATCACGTATAGTTAACTGGTGCCCAGTTTGTCAGACATCTATTTCAGATGCTGAGGTTGAGCATGAGGAACAGGAAGGTCATTTTTGGCATATTAATTATCCTGTAGTTGGAGAGGAAGGACGATTTGTTGAGATAGCTACTACACGTCCAGAGACTCTGCTTGGTGATACAGCTGTTGCTGTAAATCCAGAGGATGAGAGATATTCTGATATCGTTGGAAAGACTCTTCTTCTTCCACTTGTTAATAGAGAAATTCCTGTTATTGCAGATTCATATGTAGATAAGGAGTTCGGAACAGGATGTGTTAAGATTACACCTGCTCACGACCCTAACGACTTCGAGGTTGGTAAGCGTCATGATCTTGAGGAAATCAACATCATGAATGATGATGCGACTATCAATTGTCCAGGAACTCGTTATGACGGAATGGAAAGATATGAGGCTCGTAAGGCTGTACTTGAGGACTTGGAAGCTCAGGGTCTTCTGGTTAAGACAGTTCCTCATACTCATATGGTTGGTACACATGATAGATGTGGTACTACAGTTGAGCCACTTGTAAAACCTCAGTGGTTCGTAAAGATGAGTGAAATGGCTATTCCTGCCAGAAAGGCAGTTGAAGAAGGCAAAATCCGTCTTGTGCCTGAAAGAATGAACAAGACTTACTATAACTGGCTTGATAATATCCGCGACTGGTGTATTTCAAGACAGCTGTGGTGGGGACATAGAATACCAGCATGGTACTGCCAGGACTGTGGCGAGACTATCGTTGAGATGTCAGAACCAACATGCTGTCCTAAGTGCCAGAGCAAGAACCTGAAGAGAGACGAGGATACACTTGATACATGGTTCTCATCAGCGCTGTGGCCATTCTCAACAGTTGGCTGGCCTGATACAGAATCAGAGGACTTCAAGTATTTCTTCCCAACAGATGTTCTTGTAACTGGTTACGATATCATCTTCTTCTGGGTTATCAGAATGGTATTCTCATCACTTGAGCAGACAGGAGAAATTCCTTTCCATACAGTTCTGTTCCACGGACTTATCCGTGATGATCAGGGACGTAAGATGAGTAAATCTCTCGGAAACGGAATTGACCCACTTGAAGTAATCGATAAGTACGGAGCTGATGCTCTTAGATTCACTGTTATAACAGGTAATGCACCTGGTAACGATATGAGATTCTACTGGGAAAGAGTAGAGGCGAGCCGTAACTTCGCTAATAAGATTTGGAACGCTTCCAGATTCATTATGATGAACATGGATAATGCAGGCGTTTCAGATGAAGAGATTGCAAAGGTAACACTTGATGACCTTACAATGGCAGATAAGTGGATAGTTGCAAAGGCTAACCAGCTGGTTCGTGACGTAACAGATAATATGGAGAAGTACGAGCTTGGTGTTGCTGCAGATAAGATTCATAACTTCCTTTGGGATGAGTTCTGTGACTGGTATATCGAGATGGTTAAGCCAAGACTCTGGGATGAGAATGATACAACTAAGGCTGCAGCTATCTGGACTCTTAAAGAGGTTCTTACAATTGGTCTTAAGCTGCTTCATCCTTACATGCCATTCGTTACAGAGGAAATTTATTGTACTCTTACAGATGATGAGTCAATAATGATCTCGCCATGGCCAGTTGCTGAGGATGCTAGAGATTTCAAGGTAGAGGCTGAAAATGTTGATATCATTAAGGATGCAGTTCGTGCTATCAGAACAGTTCGTACAGATATGAACGTTCCACCTTCAAAGAAGGCTGCTGTATATGTTGTTTCAGATAAGGAAGATATCCGTAAGGTATTTGAAGATAGTTCTTCATTCTTTGGAACACTTGGATATGCAAGCGAGGTTTATGTTCAGGCTGATAAGACAGGCATTCAGGAAGATGCTGTCTCAGCGGTTATTCATAATGCAGTGATCTATATACCATTTGCTGAATTGGTTGATATAGATAAGGAGCTTGAGAGACTGGGCAAAGAGAAGGCTCGTCTTGAGGGTGAGATTAAGAGAGGCGAGGGCATGCTCTCAAATCCTAATTTCGTTAATAAGGCTCCAGAAGCAAAAGTAAATGCAGAGAAGGAGAAGCTGGCCAAGTATAAGGAAACTTATGCTCAGGTTTGCGAGAGAATTGAGGCTCTGAAATAATGAATAATGAGAAAAAGATAAAAAACAGAATACAGATTACAATTGTATTGCCAATAATCCTGGCTCTTATTCTGCTGGGAGTTTCCATTTACATTAATGGTCTTGATACAAAGATTGGCGTTATCAGTGTAGTACTTCTGGTTGTATATCTACTCATTGCTATAATCATGTACTTTAGACTGAGTCCATATTACAACTCTGTTCTTGTGGAGTATTCACTGGAGCAGGGAAAGATTCAAAAGGAACTTCTTTATGAGATGGAAATCCCATATGCAATCCTGGATCTTTCAGGTCATGTAATGTGGTCCAACAATATGTTCCATGATATCTTAGGCATTTCGCGTAGTAAGCGTATTCGCAAGAGTGTGGATACATATTTCCCTGAAATAGTTCCTGAACTTCTGGATGGAACTGAGTCGGTGGATATAAACATCGAATATGATGAAAGAAAATACAGAGTTTCTATTAAACGTGTGGATCTTTCAAAGGTATTCAATGAAGAAAAGGAAGAAGAGAAGGACGATGATATAGTTCTTGCTATGTACCTTTTCGATGAGACGGATATGAGACGTCTGGAGCAGGAGACTCAGGATCAGAAGCTTTATGCAGGTCTTCTTTACCTCGATAATTATGATGAGGTTATGGATGACCTTGAGGATGTTAAGCATTCAATCCTTACAGCTCTTGTTGAAAGAAAGATCAATATGTATCTTTCAAATATAGATGCAATTGTTAAACATATTGAGAATGATAAGTATTTCTTCGTATTTAAGCAGAAGTACATGCAGACTCTTAGAGATGATAAGTTCTCAATTCTCGATGATGTAAAGAATATAAATGTAGGAAATCAGATAGCTATGACACTTAGTATCGGTATCGGTTCAGACTCCAATCAGAGTAATAACGGCTATATGAGTGCTTATGAGAATGCCAGAACCGCTATTGGTATGGCTATGGGACGTGGTGGTGACCAGGCAGCTGTTAAGATGGGTGAACAGGTTACTTACTACGGTGGTAAGAGTGCAGGAACAGAGAAGATTACCCGAGTTAAGGCGAGAGTTAAGGCTCAGGCATTCGAAGAACTTCTTCTTAGTAAGGAGAAGGTTATTATCATGGCGCACAAGAGACCGGATGCGGATGCATTTGGCTCTGCTATAGGTATTTATCGTCTGGTTACAGCTATGGGCAAGAAGGCTTACGTAGTTGTTAATGAGGTGACAGATGCTATTAGACCGCTTATGAGTTCCTTCAAGGTTGGAAATCTGTATGATGGTGTTTTCCTTACAAGTAATGAGGCGGTTAATCAGGTCAACAAAGACACAGTAGTTGTTGTGTGCGATGTAAACAAGCCAAGCATGACAGAGTGCGAGGAGTTGCTGGACCTGGTTCCAACGGTCGTTGTGTTCGATCATCACAGACAGACTACAGAAGCTATTAAGGGCGCAACCCTTTCATATATCGAGCCGTTTGCATCATCCGCTTGTGAGATGATTGCTGAAATGTATCAGTATATGTCCAAGTCTCCAAAGCTTAAGCTTCAGGAGGCAGATGCAATGTATGCTGGTATTCTTATTGATACTGATAACTTCCTGACAAAGACAGGTGTTAGAACATTCGAGGCTGCTTCATATCTGAGAAAGAGTGGAGCGGATGTTACACGTGTTCGTAAGATGTTCAGAAGTTCAATGACTGAGATGAAGGAAAGAGCTCAGGGTATCAGTAATGCTGAGATTTATTTGGATCACTTTGTTATCTCATATGTAGATGCGGATCCAGATTCCGATGATGCACCTACAGTTCCAGTTGCCAAGGCTGCTAACGAACTGCTCAGTGTAGAAAATGTGGACGCTTCCTTTGTAGTAACTGAAGCTGATGATGGCATTTTATATGTATCTGCACGTTCTATTGGTGATATTAACGTTCAGATAATCATGGAGAGATTTAATGGTGGCGGACATGCAAATGTGGCCGGCGCACAGCTAAAAGACAAGAAGAAAGAGGATTTCTTTGTAGAGCTTAAGCAGGTTCTCAAGGAAATGACAGAGGCAGGAGATATTTAAGATGAAAGTTATTTTAATGCAGGATGTTAAATCCCTTGGTAAGAAGGGTGAAATAGTTGAGGTTAATCAGGGTTATGCAAGAAACTTCGTGCTTCCTAAGAAGCTGGGAGTAGAGGCTACACCAGAGAACCTCAATAATCTGAAGCTCAAGAACCAGAATGATGAGAAGGTTGCGGCGGAGAATCTTGCGGCGGCTCAGAAGCTGGCAGAAGAGCTTAAGGACAAGAAGGTTGTTACCAGTATGAAGGTTGGAGCAAATGGTAAGCCATTTGGTTCAGTATCCAGCAAGGAAGTTGCAGTTCTTATTAAGGAACAGCTTGGACTTGAAGTGGATAAGAAGAAGATAATAATGAAAGATCAGGTTAAATCTCTGGGAGGATATAACGTAGGAATTAAGCTGCATCCTCAGGTTACAGCAGAAATACTACTTGATGTTCAGGAACAGAAATAGTTTGGGGAAATAAAATGGCAGAAGAAAATGTAATAAAAAGAATACCACCTCAGGATCTTAACGCTGAGAAAAGTGTTATAGGCTCCATGCTTTTGGACAAGGATGCCATTTCTGAGGTGAGTTCAATGCTAACCAAAGAGGATTTCAGTAACGCACAGTACGGAATCCTTTTTGAAGCTATAGTAAGTCTATATAATGAAGGAAAACCTGTTGACGAGATAGTTCTTAGTGAGAAACTGAGAGAAATGGGCGCTCCTGACAGTGTAGCTAATCTTAATTACATAGGTGAAATCCTTGCGGGAGAGGCAACAGCTGCTTTCGCCAGAAACTATGCACAGATAGTAAAGGATAAATCCTATTTAAGAAAGCTTATTAAGCTGGCTGAGAATATGATGGCATCTGCTTACGAAGGCAGAGAAAACGCTGATGACATTATGGAAAAATCTGAATCCGAGATGTTTGCACTTATGCAAAAAAAATCCGGACTCAGGGATTTTACTTCTATTAATGAGGTATTATCAAATGTCATCTCAGAAATTGAGGCTGCTACATTAAATAAAGGTAAGATCAACGGTCTCAGGACTGGATTTACAGATTTGGATAATATGCTTACAGGTCTTCATGGTGGAGAGCTTCTTCTGGTTGCGGCCAGACCTGCTATGGGTAAGACTGCATTTGTCCTTAATATAGCTCACCATGTGGCATTTAAGGAGAAGGTTCCGGTTGTTGTTTTCTCATTGGAGATGAGTGCTGAGCAGCTTGTTACAAGACTTGTTTCTGTAGACTCTATGGTTGAGGCTAAGAGCCTTAAGACTGGCGAGATTACAGATGATGACTGGATTAAGATTGTCGAGACCACTAATAATATGGCGGGAGCAGACCTCTTCATAGATGATAATTCTTCTATTACTATAGCGGAACTTAGAACGAAATGTAGAAAATTACATCAGACCAAGAATATCGGCCTGATAATCATAGACTACCTGCAGCTCATGAATTCAAGCTCAAAGGTTGAGTCCAGACAGCTGTTCATTGCGGAAGTATCCCGTGCACTTAAGGGACTTGCGAAGGAGCTGAATGTTCCTGTTATCGCCCTTTCTCAGTTAAACAGAGCGGTAGATTCAAGACCTGACCACAGACCACAGCTGGCAGATCTTCGTGAGTCTGGAGCCATCGAGCAGGATGCGGACGTAGTTATGTTCATTTATAGAGATGATTATTATACTAAGGAAGAATCCTTAAAACCAGGAGTGGCAGAGATTACAATTGCTAAGCAACGTAACGGTGCCACTGGTGTTGTAGATCTGGCGTGGATTGGTAAGTTTACCAAGTTTGCCAACGTTAGTTATGCAACTGCTCCAGCTTCTTCAGAAGCTCCTCATCAGTCATAGCGTAAATATTATCGATTACCCAGATGTGCATCTCTTTAGCTCTTTGCTTAAAGAAAGATGTGCCACTGGAGGTCGTATCACAAGGAAGAGCCATGGCAAGAGCCTTGCAGGCGTACTTTCCGCCGAACCTACGGGTTACGGTCTCAAGTTCGTGCAGGGAGTTGCTGCTGGCTTTTCCGCTTTTACAGGATATAAATATAGGAACGCAGGCTTTCATAAGGATGACATCTATCTCGTTGATGGTATCGTAGCTTGCATTCATATATTTCTGATAATCTGAAGCAAAGGCTTTCTTCTCTTCCTCATTCTTATCACCATTCCAGTCAATCATAGCGCCGATGATCTCGTCGGTGAAGAGTTCAGGCTTTCTTGAAGCTACTTCGTAAACATGAAGCTCCAAAATATTCCCTGTTTTGGTAACAATATGTTTAACTCCATCATTTTTGAAACGGAACTTTATTCTTTTATTATCTGTGTGATAGTCCTTTAGCATTCCAACGCCATTAAGTTTGGCTAAAAGAATGGCTGCCTCACCCATATTGGACTTTGGAAGAGAGTAGCGGCCAAATTCGTCGCAAGGGTTCGCCTTTATTACATCTTCGATAACAGAACAGTATCTGTTCCATTTATGCTGAAGCCTTCTGGCAATATCCCATATCTGTCGGATGTCTTCCTTGAAACTCTCTGTAAAGTTCCATGTGGCATAGCTTCCTGTCTGACGAGTGAGCTGCCCACCGTGGAGAATAATATTTTCCTTAACGGATATGCGAATATTATCTTTATGCTGGGTTGGCGCGCTGCCAGGAATCATGTTGACTTCCAAACCGGTATATGGATCTATACGAAGGGTTCTTAGATAATGAGTTGCGCTGACATAGCCTAGCGCAATGAGAATCATTTCGCCGCCGCCTGTAAGCTCGTAGTAAGCATCCGGATACTTGTAGGCAACCTGCTCGAGCGCGTTAATGCACTCCTCCAGGTCATCACGTGGAACCTCTATAAATTCCATCTCAGTATCTGGAGATTTCAGCTTGGCGAAATCCTTTAGACTTTTGATCTTGCGAGTGAGCATAGTGCATTTGTGGCCCAGATAGACCACGCGTTCTGGCTTGTATTGAAGCAGACACATTACATTTTCTAATGCTTCATCCGAAAAAAATTCTACATATGTATCTCCCATAGTAACCCCTTACCTCCTTATTAAATCCAACCGCCGTCCAGCTTAACAATTTCACCAGTGAAATATGGTGGCATGTTGAGCAGGTTCAGAACTGCGCTGCCCACTTCGTCTGGAGTGAGCATTCTTCCCATTGGGATGTCATCTACAATCTCTGATTTTTCGGCTGAATTCAGGTGATTGTTCATATCTGTATCTACAATTCCGAGAGCCAGTGCGTTAACCTGCACCTTGCTAGGCCCCATTTCCTTAGCAAGAGATTTGGTAAATGCATTTATGGCACCCTTTGTTGCACTGTAGGCAACCTCGCAGGAGGCACCCACCTTACCCCATACAGATGATAGATTTATGATGTGACCGGATCTTTTAGATATCATATCCGGCAGAAAAACATGACAAGTATTATAAACAGAGGTCAGGTTAGTAGTAATAGTAGTGTTCCATTCCTCAGGAGTCATATCGATAATGAGTCCTGTGTAAGAAATAGCGGCATTGTTGACAATGACATCTACAGAGCCGATTTCCTTTTTCAACGTCTTTACATATTCTATATCGCCTACATCTCCTAAAGATGTAAAGCATTCTACATTAGGATTTGTATCCTTTATTCTCTGGGCTGCATCCTGAAGAAGAAGTAAGTTGCTTCTACAATTGATGATAATCCTGTTAAAATCACCACTTTGGGCGCATTTCAGGGCAATAGATCTTCCGATTCCTCTAGATGCTCCTGTAATCAAAATACTCTTCATATGTAACCTCCTATATATAGGTATATAATACCACAATACAAATAAGAACAGTACTGGAAAATATCTTGAAAATAGGCAATGTCTTTGCTATACTTCTATGCTGTAAACAGATTATGTTAGGAGGCGGCATATTGGCTAAGCGTAAGAAAAAACAAAGTGCAGTGGGGATATTTTTCTCCTTCTTTTTAAAGGCTGTAGTTATTATATTAGGACTTGTTATTCTTGCTATGAGTGCTTACCTTGTGAAAGAGCTCATATCAATGAAAAATAATGAAACAGAGGCAAAGGCTGACGATTCAGCATTTGAGGATGATCAGGAAGATGATCTTCTGACAAATGCATCTGATGGAGATGCAGTCCTCTTCGAAACTGATGAAGAGACTACAGAGGCTGCTGAAACCACAGATACAGCGGCTCTTTCAAAGGATGCTTCTATAGTAGTACTTAATGCTACTGAGACAGCAGGTCTTGCAGCAGTATGGAAAGAGACTCTGGAAGTACAGGGTTATACAAATGTACAGGTGGGAAATTACACAAATGGTATACTTGATACATCTAAAATAGTAGTAGTTGAAGAGGGTACAGGAAGTGCTCTTCAGCAGATACTTCCAAATGCTAAGATGGAAACTCTTCCAGCTGACCAGGTTTCTTGTGACATTTCCACAGAAGGAGTGCAAGCTTTTCTAATAATTGGTAATGCTGACAACTCTCTGGGACAATAAAAAATGTTAAGTTTCTTAACAAAATTGTAATATTTATAGTCAAAGTAACACAAAACAGATTGGCAAAAGGCGTCGAAATGACGCCTTTTTTGTTTAAAATATACTAAAATGAAACGTCAATGAGCATTATTACCAAAACTTTCAAAAATTCTTTATGCAACACGAACATAGCCTTAACTAGTAAAAAGGGGTATTATGTACAAAGTTGAAAACGGACGTAATTTGCGTAAGCTATTTAGGAGGATATAAAAATGGCAGGATTACAGTTAAAGAACATCTACAAGATTTACCCTAACGGATTCAACGCTGTTAAGGACTTCAACCTTGACATCGAGGATAAGGAGTTCGTTATCTTCGTTGGACCATCAGGTTGTGGTAAGTCAACAACACTTAGAATGATCGCTGGACTTGAGGATATCAGTTCTGGTGAGCTCTGGATCGGTGACAAGCTTTGTAACGACGTAGAGCCTAAGGACAGAGATATCGCGATGGTTTTCCAGAACTACGCTCTGTATCCACATATGTCAGTTTATGATAACATGGCATTCGGACTTAAGCTGAGAAAGGTTCCAAAGGAAAAGATCGACAAGCAGGTACATGAAGCAGCTAAGATCCTTGAGATCGAGCATCTTCTTGATCGTAAGCCAAAGGCTCTTTCAGGAGGTCAGAGACAGAGAGTTGCTATGGGACGTGCTATCGTTCGTGAGCCAAAGGTATTCCTTATGGACGAGCCTCTTTCAAACCTGGATGCTAAACTTCGTGTTCAGATGCGTGTTGAAATCTCAAAGCTTCATCAGAGACTTCAGACAACAATCATCTACGTTACACATGACCAGACAGAGGCTATGACACTTGGTACTCGTATCGTAGTTATGAAGGATGGTATCATCCAGCAGGTTGATACACCTCAGAATCTTTATGATCATCCATGTAACCTCTTCGTTGCTGGATTCATGGGAATGCCTCCTATGAACTTCATCGACTGCAAGGTTGTTAAGTCAGGAGCTGACGTACTTCTTATGTTCGGTTCACACTCAATCAAGGTTCCAGAAGCTAAGGCTAATAAGCTTATCGCTGGTGGATTCATTGATAAGGACGTTGTACTTGGTATCCGTCCTGAGGATATTCATGATGAGCAGCTGTTCATCGAGTCTTCACCTGAGTCAGTTATTGATGCTCGTATCAATATCTACGAAATGCTCGGTGCAGAAGTTTATCTGTACTTCACAATCGATCAGTTCGATATCACAGCTAGAGTTAATGCTCGTACAACAGCTAGACCTGGCGATACAGTACAGTTCGCATTTGACCTTTCAAAGATTCATATCTTCGATAAGGAATCAGAGGAGATAATCGTTAATTAGTCTATAATTAAGAACTACTAGGGGAGATGTAGTAATACTACATCTCCCTTTTTTTCTTTTTAAATTCACACTATTTTCTCTTTTTTCTAGTGCAAAATTTTGGTATAATAACTCTGTGCGTGAAGTTGATACATTTCACATACATTTTCTTAGTAGAATAATGCAGGGGTTGCAGACAGAACAGGAGTGAAGATATGATTTCAAATCAGATTTTACAGGAAACATTAGAGGGAATTCAGGCTATTACAAAGGTCGATCTTATAGTTATGGATGTGGAGGGAAGACTCCTCGCCAAAACTGTGGAGGGTGGTCCTCTTGATTACGAAGATGCGGTGATTGCATTTGCAGAGTCTCAGGCTGAGAGCCAGAGCCTGCTTGGTTATCAGTTCTTTAAGGTAACTGATGATAAGCAGCTGGAATACATCATTCTTGCAAAGGGTGATACAGACAGTACTTACATGGTTGGTAAGATGGCTGCGTTCCAGATTCAGAACCTCCTGGTTGCTTATAAGGAGAGATCCGATAAGGATAACTTCATTAAGAACCTGCTCTTAGATAACCTGCTCCTGGTTGATATTTATAACAGAGCTAAGAAGCTCCATATTGATACTGATGTTAAGAGATGTGTATTTATTATCGAGACAAAGTCTGAGAAGGATAATAATGCACTTGAGACAGTAAGAAATATCTTTGCAGTGAAGACTCGCGATTTTATTACCGCTGTTGATGAGAAGAACATCATTCTTGTTAAGGAAGTTAAGTCTTCAGATACTTATGAGGATCTGAATAAGACTGCAAATATCATTGTAGATATGCTGAGCACAGAGGCTATGATTTCTGTACATGTAGCATTTGGTACTATCGTAAACGAGATCAAGGAAGTTTCCCGTTCATACAAGGAAGCAAAGATGGCTCTGGATGTAGGAAAGATATTCTACAGTGATAAGAATATAATCGCATACAGCAATCTTGGAATAGGACGTCTTATTTATCAGCTTCCAATTCCTCTATGCCGTATGTTCATTAAGGAAATCTTTGATGGTAAATCACCTGACGAGTTCGATGAAGAAACACTTACAACTATCAACAAGTTCTTTGAGAACAGCCTGAATGTTTCTGAGACATCACGTCAGCTGTATATCCACAGAAATACATTGGTTTATCGTCTGGATAAGATTGAGAAATCTACAGGTCTTGACCTTAGAGTATTTGAAGACGCTATCACCTTCAAGATTGCTCTGATGGTTGTTAAATACATGAAATACATGGAGAGCCTTGATTTCTAATTAGACTAGAAGTCATAAACTAACGAAAGGGTTAACGATTCAATGGCAATAATCAAAATGGATAATGTCACGATGAAATATCCAACAGGCACTGTGGCCCTGAAGGATGTTAACGTCGAGATAGAAAAAGGTGAATTCGTATTCGTAGTTGGATCCACTGGTTCCGGTAAGACAACGTTTATTGAGCTTCTGCTCAGAGAACTTGTTCCTACTAAAGGACGCATAGAGGTTTGTGGATACGACTATGCAAGAATCAGAAAAAACAGGATTCATAAGGTAAGACGTAAGATTGGAGTTGTTTTCCAGAACTTCAGACTCTTAAAGGACAGAACAGTTTACGAGAACGTAGCATTTGCACAGAGAGTTATTGAGGTACCAGGAAGATACATTAAGCGTCGTGTGCCAGCGGTTTTATCCCTTGTTGGACTTGCTGATAAATATAAATCATATCCAAGACAGCTGTCCGGTGGTGAGCAGCAGAGAGTTGCTCTTGCAAGAGCTCTGGTAAATAAGCCAGATATCATCTTAGCCGACGAGCCTACTGGAAACCTTGACCCTAAGCATTCATGGGATGTTATGAATCTTCTGGATGAGATTAATTCAAAGGGTACAACAGTTGTTGTAGTTACACATAACAAAGAAATAGTTAATGTAATGAAGAAGAGAGTTATAACCCTCAAGAAGGGCGTTGTGGTAAGTGACGTTCAGAAGGGAGGTTATATCGATGAAGATTAGTTCTTTAGGATACAGCTTTAGACAAGGTATTAAGAATATCAGAAGAAACCTTCTGTTCTCCCTTGCTTCTATAGGAACAATTGTTGCTTGTCTGTTCGTATTTGGACTGTTCTACTGTGTACTTGTTAACTTCCGTGGTGCAATTCACAAGATTGAGAGCAGCATTTCTATTTCAGTCTTCTTTGATGAGGGGCTTTCTGATGAGGGTATTAACCTTATCGGTGAACAGATTAAGACACGTAAAGAAGTAAATACATGTGACTTTGTATCTGCAGAGGATGCCTGGAAGGAATTCTCAGAGCAGACCTACGATGATCCAGAAGCTGCAAGAGCTGCATTTGGTGATGATAACCCACTGGCGCATTCTGCATCTTACAAGATTACACTTAATGATGCAGGAAAGCAGGCGGACTTCATTCAGTTCCTGGAAAGTATAGAAGGAGTAAGAAAGGTAAGCAGTTCTACTTATACAGCTGATAGTATTTCAGCCATAAATGCATTTGTAGGATATGCATCCTTCGGTATCATTCTTATTCTGCTTCTCGTATCTGTATTCCTTATCAATAATACTATTACAATTGGTATTACTGTAAGACGTGAAGAGATTAAGATCATGAAGCTTATCGGTGCAACCAATAGCTTTATCAGAGCACCATTCATTATCGAGGGAGTTATGATCGGTATTATCGGTTCTATCATTCCTCTGGTGCTTCTCTACTATCTGTACGACCTGGTAATCAACTATATAGCAGGAAGGTTCTCAATCCTGAACAGCCTGTTTGAGTTTGCATCACCATGGGATATGTTTAAACTCCTTATACCAATCACACTTCTGATAGGTATTGGAATCGGCTTCTTTGGAAGTCTTATAACTACTAAGAAACATTTGAAGATTTAATAATATGGGGGCCTGCACTTAATGTGCAGGTCCTAAAATCTCATAAGGATACATATGGATAAAAAATCATTCTTTAGCGAAGCATTACTAGTTATTTCCATAATGGCACTGATGGTATTTGTCTGTCTGGCTCCTTTCAGTAAGGATGCTACACATACTGTTTTTGCGGATGAAGATACTGCATCTTCTACGGACGCATCTAGCAGTAGTTCGGACAGCTCCAGCAGTTCTGGTGTTTCCAGTGCTGAACTGGCGGCCCTGACAGCTGAATATACAAATACTCTTCAAGAGAAGAATTCACTTCAGACTGAGCTGAATGCCATGATGGAAAGTCAGAATGACTTCATTTCAAAACTTAATGAGCTGGACGATATGATCCTTGAGTATCAGGATAAGATTGATGATATTCAGGCCAAGATAGATCAGGCAAACGATATGGAAACCGAACTTGAGAATTCCATTGAAATTGCTCAGGCACAGCAGGATTATCAATATGAGCTTCTGAAGAATCATATTCAGGATGAATATGAGAACGGCAGCTATTCTTATCTGGATGCTATTTTTAATGCTGTCGACTATATGGATATAGTTAATAAGGCTGAATACATTCAGGCTATTGAAAATTATGACGAGATGATACTTGAACAGTACAAGGATGCTAAGAGATCGCTGAATGACCAGAAAACACTTCTTGAGGTTCTTTCTGATGATATGGGCGTTCTTCAGGAAGCCTATGAGAATGAACAGGATTCTCTTGAAATTCTTTCGGATGAGAAGGAAGCTCAGGTTAATAGCTATCAGGAAGAAATAGATGCAAAGAAATCGGAGCTCTCTACATTTGAAGAGCTGGAGGCACAGCTTTCTGCTCAGATTTCCAGTATCGAGGCAAGCTCCAGTGTTTCAGTAAACATCTCTGGTGGAAATGTAACCTACTCCGGTGCACAGTTCCTGTGGCCATGCCCTTCAAGTACAACCATTTCATCGTACTATGGAAATCGTACTGCTCCAACAGCAGGTGCCACAACATATCATAGAGGTATTGATATCCCTTGTAGTATGGGAAGTGATATTATAGCTGTCGCAGATGGAACTGTTATCTATGTTGGTTATCTTGGTAATGCTGGTAATGCCGTTATCGTGGATCATGGTAGTGGAATTTCTTCATGTTATTTCCATCTTTCTGAATTCCTGGTTTCAGAAGGAGATTCAGTTACTGCTGGACAGACTATCTGTAAATCAGGTAGTACTGGTGTTTCAACGGGACCCCATTTGCATTTTGCTGTTCGTGAGAATGGTGAATATGTTAATCCGCTGAAATACTATACTATGATAGAAGATAAGGGTAATGTTTCAAACACTGAAGGTGGAGAATCTTCGACTAGCACAAATTCTACTGATAGTACGAATTCTACTGATAGTTCGAGTGAAAATACCGACAGTAATGATAATTGATTAAGATTCTTTTTGAGGAGATGATGATAAAATGAGACGTTTCGATAAGTTCAATAAGTATGAACTTAAGAAGGCATTTTGTGTTTGCCTGGCAAGTACAATGATGCTAGGGGCTATGAGTTGTGGAAAGGCAGATGAAGACAACAATCCTAGCAGCTCTATAATAATTAAGGATGAGAAGATTGAGAATGCATCTTCTACAGACTCAGGTGAAGAGTTCGATGAGAATTCAAAGGATGTTAAGGCTAAGACTAAGGAAATAGAGAGATATATTGATAAATACTTCTATTTCGATGAGGACAATGATAAGAGGGAAGAGAGCTATTATGATGGCCTCATGAAGGGGCTCGATGACCCTTATTCTGTTTATTATACTGCTGATGAATATCAGCAGTTAAAGGAATCTGATGCAGGATCATTTGAAGGAATTGGCGCAACTGTAGCAAAGAATCCGGATAGTGGAGTTATCTATGTTGTAAAGCCTTTATCAGATTCTCCTGCTGAGAAAGCAGGTCTTCTTCCAGGCGATATCATCCTTAAGGTTGATGATCTTGAGCTTACAACAGATATGGAACTGGATTATGTTGTAAGACATATTCGTGGTGATAAGGGTACAGATGTTAATATTACTGTATATCGTGAAGATGAGCCGGAAGATCTTACAATTACAATTACTCGTGACAAGATTGAGACAAAAACTGTTGAATACGAGATGTTGGATGATAATATTGGATACATCTATGTTGAAGAGTTTATAGAGAATACTCCTAAGTTCTTTAAGGAGGCTGTTGATGACCTTCAGAGTCAGGGGGCAAAGGGTATTGTTATAGATATGAGAAGTAATCCAGGTGGTTTGGTTAATGCAGTTACAGAAATGCTTGATTACCTTCTGGATGATGAGCTTATTGCTGAAGGCTCTGATGAGGCTGGACTTCTTATCAAGACTAAGGATAAGAATGATGAAGTCATGGATGAATACGGATGTTCAGATGGACATAGCGTGGACCTTCCAATGGCAGTTATAGTGAATGGTAATAGTGCCAGTGCTGCAGAGATTTTTGCAGGATGTTTGCAGGATTATAAGAAGGCGAAGATAGTAGGAACTACTACATATGGTAAGGGAATAGTTCAGACAGTTGTTCCACTTTCTGACGGTTCTGCAATCAAGATAACTATAGCTCAGTACTTTATTCCTTCAGGAAAGACTGTCCATAAGGTGGGTGTTGAACCTGATGTGGAGGTTGAGTTAGATGAAAGCTTGTTAAAGAAGACTGATATCGAGCATGATGAGGATAATCAGCTTCAGGAAGCTATAAAAGCTTTAGATTTAGATTAATAATGAGGCAGGGCTATGCCCTGCCTTTTGAGGTTATATAAAGAAAGGTAAGATGTATGGAAAAGGAATTGATTGTAGTCCTGGATTTTGGCGGTCAGTATAATCAGCTGATTGCAAGACGAGTTAGAGAATGTAATGTATATGCTGAGGTTCATCCTTATACTATTTCTCTGGAGGAGCTTAAGGCTCTAAATCCAAAGGGAATTATTTTTACTGGTGGTCCTAACAGTGTATTTCTCGAGACATCCCCACACTATACTAAAGAGATTTTTGATCTGGGTGTTCCAGTTCTTGGAATCTGCTACGGTGCCCAGCTGATGGCATATCTCCTTGATGGAAAGGTTGCTACAGCTCCAGTCAGTGAATATGGAAGTACAAAGACTGAGCTCATAGGATCGGGTAGCTCAGTACTATTCGAGGATGTTCCTGGTTCTATCACTTCTTGGATGAGTCATACTGACTATATAGCTGAGGCTCCAGAAGGCTTTGAAGTAATTGCAAAGACAGATAATTGCCCAGTTGCCGGAATGCAGAATGTAGAGAAAGGCTTCTATGCAGTTCAGTTCCATCCAGAAGTTAATCATACAGAATATGGAAATGTAATCCTTAGAAATTTTGTTCTTAAGGTTTGTGGATGTACAGGAAACTGGAAGATGGATTCCTTTGTAGAGTCAGCTATTAAAGAGCTTCGCGAGAAGATTGGAAATGGCCGAGTACTTTGCGCCCTTTCCGGTGGTGTTGATTCATCAGTTGCTGCAGTTCTTTTATCAAAGGCTGTTGGAAAGCAGCTTACCTGTGTGTTTGTAGACCATGGTCTTCTTCGTAAGGATGAGGGAGATGAGGTTGAGGCCATCTTTGGTCCTAATGGAAATTATGAGCTGAATTTTATCAGAGTAAATGCTCAGGATAGATTTTATTTAAAACTGGCTGGTGAGACTGATCCAGAGAGAAAGAGACATATAATTGGAGAAGAGTTCATCAGAGTATTTGAGGAAGAGGCCAAGAAGATTGGTGCTGTTGACTTCCTTGCTCAGGGAACTATTTATCCAGATGTTATAGAGTCCGGGCTTGGAGATTCAGCAGTTATTAAGTCCCATCATAATGTTGGTGGACTTCCTGACTATGTAGATTTTAAAGAGATTGTTGAGCCACTTAGAATGCTCTTCAAGGATGAGGTTCGTAAGTGTGGACTTGAGCTTGGTATTCCGGAGTATTTGGTATTCCGTCAGCCATTCCCAGGACCAGGTCTTGGTGTTCGTATAATAGATGACATTACAGCTGAGAAGGTTCGTATAGTTCAGGAGGCAGATGCTATTTATAGAGAAGAGGTTGACGAGGCTATAAAGGATGGAGTGATTAAGAATCCACCAAATCAGTACTTTGCAGCACTTTCAAACATGCGTTCCGTTGGTGTAATGGGCGACTTTAGAACATTTGACTATGCAATCGTACTTCGTGCGGTGAATACATCTGACTTTATGACAGCAGATTGCTGTGACATACCATTCGAGGTTCTTCAGAAGTGTATGACCAGGATTATTAACGAGGTTAAGGGAGTAAACAGAGTAATGTACGACCTCACCTCAAAACCACCTGGAACAATCGAACTCCTATAATAGGAGAGAGTTAAAGAATACCCTGTTTATAAGGGTTTTAAGAGTTTAAACTTTAAAAATGGCTCTACTTTGGCTCTAAAAATAAGAATAATAAACAAATTCGAGGCTATCATCAGTAGTTTTTACTACTTTTGATAGCCTCTTTTTGTTATTCATCTTTATTCGTTACCTTAACTACAGTTATCGGAACTGTTTCACCATTAGGGGTATGAGTGATCATCGGACCGGGTGTAACTGCTTTGCTGATTAGAAGTTTGTCTTTGACATTACTAAAGTCTTCAGCCATAGCATCAATAGCTTCCTGGTGTTTTTCTTTAGAACCGAATTTAGCTTCGTTAGTGTATATATCATTTAATACATTTTTTGTAGCAAGGTACATAGCAAGTTTTTCTTTAATGAACGGATCATTAAATGAAATCTTAATGCTATCTGGTTCGATACATCCGGAACTATCTGTATCTACTTCGAATGTCATTGATGTCTGTTCGTCCATTTTCATTAATAGAGAAAGGAGGTCTGATTCAGTATTGATATCAAAATCCATAAAAACAAAAATACTGACGCCAAGGGCTGTAGCTATTTTTTGTAACTGATCAGGTTTTGGATTTCTGATACCATACTCATATTTTTTTATAGTTGCACTATTTATTCCTGATAATTCGCCAAGATATTCCTGAGAGAACCCATTAAGTGTTCGATAGTGCTTGATTTTTTCGCCTATTGTCATTTTTGATTTACCTCTTTTTGGTATTTATGAGTGTATATTATCACAATGGTGCACAAATGTGTATATTTTTTTAGAAATTATCTTGACATACACAAATGTGTACTGTATTATTCTGAGTAAAGATAGGACACATAAGTGTACTAAATATACAGCGAGAGTGCAGAAGGGAGTGAGACTAAATGGTTGATATGAATAAAATGTATCTTACAGCAGAAGAAATTGCTGAAATTCTTGGAGTATCCAAGGGCTTTGCTTACAGATTAATAAGAGATCTGAATGCAGAATTAAAAGCTAAAGGCTTTATTGTAGTAGCCGGAAAACTGCCTACAAAATATTTTAAAGAAAAATTCTATGGAATGACATTACAGGAGGTATAAACATGCCAGCATCAAAGGATGGAAAGATGTGGAGGTGTCAGTTCTACTATACAGACTGGCAGGGAGTCCGCCACAAAAAGAATAAAAGAGGATTTCGAACTAAAGGTGAAGCTGAAGAATGGGAGAGAAACTTTCGTCAGCAACAGCAGAAGGATCTCAATATGACCTTTGAGAACTTTATTCAGATTTATTATGTGGATATGGAGCATAGATTAAGAAGTAGCTCATACATAAATAAGAAATACATAATAGATTTGAAGATATTGCCATATTTTAAGAATAAGATTGTATCGGAAATCACTCCGTCAGATATTCGAAAATGGCAGAATGAGCTCATGTCGTATAAGGATGAAAATGGAAAACCATATTCACAGACATATCTGAAAACGATAAGCAACCAGATGGCAGCAATATTTAATTATGCCGAACAGTACTATGATCTTAAGAGTAATCCTTATCGTAAAGCAGGCAGCTTTGGTCGTTCCAGATCAGATGAAATGAAGATATGGACTAAAGAGGAATTTGAAACGTTTCTAAAAACAGTAGAGGATAAACCGGATTCACGTTTAGCGTTTATGATACTTTTCTGGACCGGAATGAGAATAGGTGAGCTCCTGGCTCTCACATATAGTGATATTGATTTTGATAACAGGGTTATACATATTACCAAATCATTCCAACGTATTAAAGGAGAAGATGTTGTATCTGAACCAAAGACTGAGAGAGGTAAGAGAGATATAACACTTCCGGTATTTCTTGCTGAAGAGATAGAAGAGTATTGTAAACATCTATATGGGATTCTTCCAACAGAAAGAATGTTTACATTTACAAAGTCTTATATGGAGCATGAAATCAGAAGAGGGATAAAGGAGTCAGGTGTAAGACAGATTCATCTTCACTGTTTAAGGCATTCACATTGTTCGTTGCTAATATCTTTAGGGTATCAGCCGTTAGAGATAGCCAAAAGACTTGGGCATGAAAAGGTTGAGACGACATTAAACACATATTCTCATTTATATCCTAATAAGCAAATGGAGATGGCTGATAAGCTTGATCAGGTTTTGAAGGAGGATAAGAAAGATGCCGGGAATCCATAAGAATCCAACAATAAGCTTCAGAATTACTGCTGCAGAAAGACAGGCTATTGAAGCAAATATTAAGGCAAGTGGAATGGGAAAGAAAGATTATTTTGTAAGATCCTGCATATATAATCATATATGTGTTGTTGGAAGAAAAGAGACAATATATCCACTTGTGGAAGAAATTCAAAATATGCTGAAAACACTTATAGAATTGAAAGAAAGTATTGAAGATAAATCTTTCGAGAATTCATCTGAGGATATTATTCAAATTAAGTCAGAATATGAGGATATGTTGAAGGCAATAATTAAAATGCTTGATGGTGCCAGATACTTATGGCAGCCAGAGAGTAAATCTACAGAAAAAAGAGATGTTCCTGCTGGTAACAAGAACATCTCTGAGTAGGAAACTTTGGAGTCTCCAATACTCTAACTCGCAATTAGAAGTATATCAGAGGCTCCCACAAAAATAAATATATTTTTAAGGAGCTATTGTAATGACTAATATATTTAATGAGGTCAAGGACCTTGTAGCGCCTAGAAGTGCTGCAGAATATTATGGGCTCAAAGTGCGCCCAAATGGAATGGCATGTTGTCCATTTCATAATGATAAGACACCAAGTTTGAAGTTTAATAAGGAATACTATTACTGCTTTGGCTGTGGTGCAAAAGGTGATGCCATAAGCTATGTGGCAGAAATGTATGGCCTTTCTCAGTATGATGCTGCGTTAAAGCTCATAAATGATATGAACCTGCCAGATGATATTAAGGGTGGGAGAACTACATTTACTCCGAGCGACAGGCGGCGAATGCAGAGAAAACAGAATCTTATCCGGATTCAGGATATTTTTAAGGACTGGTGTTTCTCATCAGTTAATTCCCTATGTGAGTGTAGAGATACAATTAAAGATTTAGAGGAGGAGTTCGATAAGAGATATAAGGATTCTTCCATATTTGATGTACCAGAACTGGATGTTATCTATGATGCTGAACCGTTTGTGGGCTATCTTCTTGACATCCTCTGCACCGGAACTGAAGAAGAGAAGAAGGAACTCTTCATAAAAGGACGGAAGGAGGTGGATGATATTGTCTCAAGAATTAACGACATCAGAGCAGGCTTCATGGGACGAAGTGGCAAAGATAGTGGAAGAGGAATACTTCACAACGGACGATGTGTTCCAGCAGTTAGTGAAGCGTAAGGATGGGACAGTAAAGCAGGGGATTGAGAATTATCATACTGTTTTTACAAAGGATCCTTTTCTGAGAGGTTGTATTAGAAGAAATGAGATGACGGGCCGAAATGATATATGCAGAGATATGGGTTGGAAGCGTGGTGCCGGAGATAGCATAGACGATGATGATCTGGATAACCTGTGTTTATATTTGGAAACCACCTATGGCCTTATGAATGAGAAAAATATGTATAAGGCTATAAATATAGTAGCTGCAGAAAATAGTTTTCATCCAATAAAGGAATACCTTGAAGGCTTACAGTGGGACGGAAAATCAAGGATAGATGAGTTTCTTCCGAAATATGTGGGTGCTGATGAGTGTGAATATACTTATGAAGCTACGAAGCTTCTTCTTATGGCAGCAATCAGCAGAATATATACTCCGGGCGTAAAGTTCGATATGATGATCTGCCTTGTTGGTGGTCAGGGTATCGGAAAATCATCATTATTCAGGTTGCTGGCAATAAAGGATGAATGGTTTTCGGATGATTTAAGAAGAATTGATGATGAAAATATATTCAGGCGTTTGTATGGTCACTGGATCATAGAAATGTCTGAAATGATCGCTACTGTAAATGCAAAAAGTATTGAAGAGATTAAATCATTCCTGAGTCGTCAGAAGGAAACTTATAAGACACCTTATGATAAGTTTCCGAAGGACAGACCTCGTCAGTGTATCTTTGTTGGTACAACCAACAACATGGATTTTCTTCCAATGGACAGAACCGGAAACAGAAGATTTGCACCAATCCTAACTCATGCTGAACGTATTGAGAAGCATATTCTTGAGGATGAGGAAGAATCCAGAGCTTATATCGAACAACTTTGGGCAGAGGCTATGGTGATATTCAGGAGTGGAGATTTCAGTCTTAAGTTTTCACAGAGTATTGAAGAATATCTTATGGAACTTCAGGAGAACTTCATGCCGGAGGATACAGATATCGGTCTTATCAGAGCCTGGCTTGAGGATACGGATGAATATCAGGTTTGCAGTCTCATGCTATATCATGAGGCGCTTAATAAGGAAGGCGAACCGAAGAAATATGAGATAAAAGAAATCAACCGTATCATGAATGAAAGCATAAAAGGCTGGAAGCATTCTGATAAAAAGACTCATCGTTTCAATAAATATGGTACTCAGAAATTCTGGTATCGGGAAGATAAGGTTGATGATGATGGATTCATTAAATGTGATTCGGCAGATCTTCCGTTTAAATAAAAATAGTTTTTTTACCTTCGTTTACAGTTTACGGTTTACAAAAATGTAAACGGTAAACTGTAAACCAGCTTTAAAAAAGTTTGAAAAAATATAATCATAAAAAGGAGTTATTGAAATAATGGAAAATATAAAATTCAAGGATTACGAAATCATAGGAATAGACCATGGTTTCGGGAATATTAAAACAAGAAATACAACTTTCCGGGCGGGAATAATAGTCAGTGATACAGAGAATGATATCGCTCCGGATGTTGTGAAGTATAAGGATAAGTATCTGATTATTGGAGAAATACACAAAAGCTTCGAGTCAGATAAAGTAATAAATGATGATTACTATTATCTGACAATTTCTGCAATATCAAAAGAGATGAAAATCAGAAAGATCAGATCTGCAAAGCTAGTGCTTGCTGTAGGACTTCCTCTTATGTGGGCACAGGAGCAGCGGGAAGTGTTTAGAAACTATCTTATGCGTGAGAAGGAACTGGAGTTTGAGTATAAGGGTACTTCCTACTCCGTCACTATCGAAAGGGTTCTGGTTTTCACCCAGGGTTATGTGGCAATCATGGAGCGCATTGGCGAACTGGACGGTATCTACTATGTCGCGGACATTGGAAACGGAACTATTAATGTAATGTATATAAATGATCATAGGATTAATAGTTCAATGTGCTTTACTGACCAACTGGGAGTAAGGAAGTGTATCGAGAGTATCCAGAATGAAATAGCGAACAAGATGCAGAAGGATATTCCGTACGACATCTGCGAGGAATATCTGATAAAAGGAACTACTACTTTACCAAAGCGGATACAAACTATTATGGATGAAACAGCCTGCAGGTATGTTTCTTCCATAATAGGAAAGCTCAAGGAACATGGATATGATCAGGATTATATGAAGCTAATCTGCATGGGCGGAGGCTCCGGTATTGTGAAAAGATATTTGCGCTTTCCTGATACAAATGTGGAATATATGGATGACATCAGAGCGACTGCTAAGGGCTACGAACAGTTTGCCCTTGCGGTGCTCAGAAAAGAGATGAAGTGAAATGGGAAAGAATAATAAATGCATACATATCAGGTTCAATCTTGATGACAAGATGGAAGCTGATGTGTGGCAATGGCTTCATAGCGCAGCTGAAGGGGAGCATAAATCCATGAATGGATTTGTGCTCCAGGTGCTAAGCAAGCAGATGTCCGTGAGTGATAACGGTTTTGCTCTGCAAAAAACAGTTATCGCTTTACAGGACGGTGTGCAAAGTATTCTGTCTGATAGTCTGGTGGACAGACTTTCTGACAGAATAATTGAAAGGCTTAGCGCCAAGATGAACCTGACGGATTTGCGCCTTAGTGTAAATCCATTTTCATCATCCGAGAACGATAGTGATTCGACGGATGATGGGGATTCGATGTCAGGTGAATCTTTGGAATCCAGTATTCCGGAGGAAGCACTGGATTTCATGGGTGGATATTAAGTGGTAGCACTTTGCTACTACTTAATATTCAGATGTAGTTTGCGTGGTAGCAGTATGCTACCATATCGCTCCGGTTGGAGTGATATTTGTAAGATGCCGGTGCCATCTTACAGCCGCAAAATACATCCATTATATCAGCTCAAAGGCTGATATTTACGGTGAAGCGGTACGGTTCCCCTCGGAGAGGTCCGACACTTAACGTAGTTAAGTACGAGGACACGTACTTAAGCTTCTTAAATATGGCTACCCCGAACGGCAAGGGCAAAAATGTGGAATAAAAGATGATTGGATTTTAGAAAGAAAATGAGAGGAAAATGAGTATGAATATAACGAAATCATTCTCAGTAGGATTACCCTGTATGAAGCTATCGCTAAATCCTTCTAATCAAAAACACAATGGAAAGGCTGCGAAAACCTGTAGTGTCGTATCAGCCTGGGAAGAGATGAGTGATAAGCGTAGAGGTAAAGATAAATCTATAGATAAGAATCTTACGGAGAATAATGTGTGGCTTATTTGTGATACTGATATTGATATGGTTGGCGTAGTTCAAGCGGAGGTGGATGCGATATCTGCAGAAAGAAAAGAACATGGAAAAAGAGCACTAAGAAAGGATACAGTGTCTGCTATAGAGATGATAGAGAAAGTTCCTGTTGAGGTAATGATGGATTTATCAAGAGAAGAACAGATAGAACTTCTTAAAATCAGTAATGAGGTATATGAAGAGTTGATTCATGAATGGGCTCCTGAGTGGAAAACTCAGGCGGCAGTAATTCATTTTGATGAATGGGGAGGAAAATCTCCACACACTCATAGGATTGTAACAACTACAACAACAGATGAAAATGGTATTCATAACATGAATGCCAAGAAGGATTTCAATTTAAAATTCTTCAACTTTATAAATACCAACTATCCTAAAAGAATGAGGGAACGAGGTGTCCCGGTAAAGGATTGCAAGTCATATGAACAGATGACAGAAGAGGAGAAGGTAGAGCACAAAGAAAAGAAAAAAGAATATGGAGTGGATGCTGTAACCTATAAAATAAAGAAGGCTGCTGAGCTGGATGACAGAATACAATTCCAGGAAGAAAAATCTCAGGAACTGAAAGAAGATTTTAAAGCTACAATGAAAGAAAATTACGATATAAAAGCTCAGAATAAAGAACTGCAGGAAGAAAACGAAAAAATAAAAAAAGAATGTCAGGACGCGGAAAAACAAGTTAACAAGCTTAAAGAGGATAGCAAATTATATTCGGAAGGGATTGAAGAGTTTGACGAATCCAAGTGGGAGATTCCAGATCCTCCCAAACTGATAAAGGCTTCTGTTTATAAAGAAAAATATATTAAGCCATTTGTAAAGAAGCTTCTTAAAAAGCTTATATCGTTACAGAAAAAATGTAATGGTTTTATGATTGAAATCAAAAATCTTAATAAGCGACTTGATGACGAATCTAAGAGGAGATATAAGGCTGAAGAAAATGGAAATATGATTGCCAGAAAATATCTTGAAGCTAATGATATAGCTAAAAAATTAAGTTTTATTGAACGCGTTCTTGGGAAGGATAAAACAGAGGAGATAGTGAATCAGGGAATTCAGCTGGTGGAGAGAGAAACTCAGGAGCGAGAACAGGAAAGAAGACAAAGGAAGTCGAGAAAGGTTGAGTTGTCATTATAGTGATAACAGTGACGCTTTATTCTTATATCATAAGTACAATTACAGAAAGAAAAAAAGGTGATATTATGATAGTGTTATTATAGATAGTGAGGTCTGATAATATGGAGACTATTAGAGATATTATAAGCAGATGCTTGTCATATAATGATGAACAGGAGTGGTTCGATTTTAAAGATAGTTGGTTTGATCCGGTAGGTATAGGACAGGTTATGGCTAATTCGTAGGAAGTATAGTAAGATGTACTATAATAGGCGTGAATCCAATAAAAGAAAGGGCTTTCAGACGAGAGGCAACAGAGAATTGAATAGAAAAATCGTAGTAAAAAGCCTGATTCAAAAATGAAAATATGAATCAGGCTTTTTAGTGCGATTTTTTGTAAAATGTGTAGAATAAGATATAAGATGTTGATGTTTTTTAAAGCTTTCAGGCTTTCACTCTTCAAGTATGTGTTGTAGAATAAAGATGAGGAGCCTACGGTTGTTGCCGTGACCAATAAAGCCACTTTATAATTTGTTTTTTTTTCTTTTTCTATATGATGACAGGTGGAAATATATGGATGATAAAAGCAATTATAGAAAATATTTGGAGAACCAAGCAATTAAGAAATTAGAATTTATTATTAACCACTACGAACAGTCTTATAGAGCGTATTCGGTAAGGAGAGAAAATAACAAAATAAAATCTGCAGTGATGGGAATATATTTTCTAATAGTTTTAGGGATTGCTGTGGCTGTCGAGATACTATTATACATATTGAAAAGTATAATAATACCATCGTCTATGGCTAATCTCCCTATAGAAATATTAGATATTCTTGTGGTTGTGGCTGGTGTTGTTTTTGGTATCATTCTATTTCTTATGGCTGTATACATTTTTATACATTTGTACAATGTTAAGAGAAGTCAAATGTATTCTAGGCAGAATGAGAATAATGAAGGGCTTTATCTTGCAAAGTTGAATAGATACAGATATATTATCAATAATATAGATGAATGTTCAGAGGAAGAACTAAATGATATAATAAATATTGATTGCGCGAATTTGTTGTAGAAGGAGGTGCATTAGTATGTCAGCAATGAACTATAATAGGTTGTCAGTTGGAATGATGTTTTCCTGCTTTATTATTTGGATTTTAAGCTTGTGTTTCGTAACGAATACTACTATTCTTTCCGTTCTCTTAGTGATAGGTGCGATATGTTTTATTGTGAGCGTGGTTATATATGCAAAATATGCACGCTGTAATACCTGCGGAAAGCATCTTACAAGGATATGGGGAGATGATTGTCCTCATTGCAAGAATAAGATTGTTAATATATAAGAGTTGTAGATATATTTATAATGTTGAATACCGTTAATTTATGCTTGAGATGAAAGGATAGATATGGTATATTATTCATAGAAGGTTGCAGCGATGCAACTGTGGGCTGGTCGAAAGACCCAGGTCCTACCTAATCGGCGGGGAGACTCCCCGCCATTTGTTTTATATTACTGAAATTGGGGAGAAACGAATTGAAAACTCTTAGTATGTTCGTTGATGAATCTGGTGATCTTGGATTAAAGAACAAGGGAAAATCATATTATATTATTTCTTTGGTTTTCCACGATCAGAATTATGATATAAGTGAAGAATTAAATAAGCTGGATAGGGAACTTGCAGATTTGCATTGTCCTAAAGGTGCTGTTCATACTGAACCACTCATAAGAAGAGAAGCTCCTTATGAGGAATTTACTCCAAATGAGAGAAGATCCATATTTACAAAATTGTTCTTCTTTGCAAAAAAATGCGATATATCATATAAGACTTTTTTATTTGAGAAACAGCAGTTTAAAGATGAAATGAAGCTGGAAGCCAGGATAGCGAGAGAGATTTCGCTGTTCATAAGAGATAATCTATCGTATTTTCAGTCCTTCGATGAATTAGTGTTATATTATGATAATGGGCAGAAGCAATTAAACAGAATTCTTAATACTGTTTTAGCCACAGAGATTGTGGATTATGATGTTAGAAAAGTAAAGCCAAGTGATTATAGATTATTTCAGGTTGCTGATCTAATTTGCACTTTGGAGCTATTAAACAAGAAGATGGAAGAAGGCGAACAATTATCGAAGTCCGAGCAATATATTTTCCATAGCAAAAGAGATTTCAAAAAAGACTTCATGAAGAAAATTGTTGAAAAGAAATTCAAAGAATAAATGACTTATAGAATATAAGTGAACATAATAACAGAATAATGTTTAACCAAGACGGGTAGCAATGATAGAAATATCAAAGCTGCCCGTTTTTATTTTATCAAAATGCAAAGGAGAAAGAGAAAATGACGGAACAAGAAAAATCACAAAAAGTTCTGGATGCTGAAGAAACAGTCAGGCAGTCAGAAAATATCTTCATCCATTGATAGAACGTGGAAGAATTGCTATGACAATACCGGATAAACCTAATAGCAGATTGCAGAAGTATATTACAATAGTGAGGCAAAGTATAAAAGCTCGATTCAGAATATCAATTGAATCGAGTTTTTTAGTATGATATTTTTGAGATGATTTTGTAACCATAGCTTTATTTCATTCGTGTACTAATATATAAAGTGTGATTAATGAGGGCAATTTATGAGAAAATCTGTTGAATGGGCAATCAATAAATATCAAAAGAATTTGTTGGCTGCTGCATATTCGATATTAAAGAATAAGGAAATGAAAGATTGCAGCTTTATTATTTTTCTTGAAGAACAATAGAATGTTTTAATTAAGTTTCCATTTGTAATAAATCTCTCCATGTAGTGAATATAACAAGATTTATAAAGAGACTTCAGTTGCTCTAACCGAGTATGGGCTTAAAGAATACTGAAGTTGAAATTGATTCGACATAGTGTTATTATGGTCGTGGCTCTATTTTGGCTCTAAAAAGTTCAGATGCCCCAAAACATATTTCAAAATATGTTCATTAGAGCAATAAAATGGCACAGACACAAATGTGTACAAACGATAATTTCGATGATAGCAATCGAACTCCTTTAATACAAAACTAACGGGAAGCCCCTGAAATAGGGGCTTCCCGTTGTTTTCGTCAACAAAATGTCAATATTATCCATAATAAATAGCGTCATACATGATACGAGATAAGTCTTCATCATATTTTTTCAGCTTTTCTTTGTAATTTTTTTCAATCATTTCTTTGTCATAATCGTTAAGGGTATCTTTGTTTTTGAAATACTCATTTGTACTGATAATGATTATTTCCTGTTTTTTGTTTTATAGGAATATGCTATATTAAAAATTACATTAAGATTTTTATTTTAAGAGGTTAACGAGGATAAGATGATGAAACGTATACTTGTGCTTGAGGATGATGAAAACATTAGAGACGAGATTTTAATACTGCTAGGGACCTCCGGATATAATGCAGAATCTGTCACCAACTTCGAGAATTCGGTTGAGGAAATACTTAGTTCTGCGCCGGATATGGTTTTGCTGGACATCAATCTTCCATATAAAAATGGTAAGGACATCCTGCGGGAGGTCAGACAAAAATCAGATGTGCCGGTGATAATGGTTACCAGCAGTGATGCACAGCGGGACGAACTGATTTCTATGGGTTATGGCGCGGATGACTATATTACAAAGCCTTATAATCCGACGCTTCTTCTGCTTCGTATCGGAAATATATTCAAAAGGCTTGGCGGAAATGTAGAGCTTGGAGAGTATCAGGGAGTCAGGATAGATTTCAGACGTAGTATAATAATCAGTAAGGATGGAACAGAAACTGTTATTTCTAAAAATGAGATGCTGATATTGTCATTTCTCTATAATCATAAGGGGCAGATTGTCAGTCGTGATGAGCTAATGACAGATCTCTGGAATAATAGTGAGTATCTAAATGACAATGCACTTACCGTAAATATCAGCAGACTCAGAAGCAAACTGGCTGAAGCAGGAGTTTCAAATGCGATAGAAACCCGTAAGGGACAGGGCTATATACTTCTTTGAAAAAATTATAATTATATATTAAGAAAAAATGACAATTAAAAGTTATCTTAAGGACAAAATAGTAGAGATAATACTGGTAGCGGTTATATGTGTGATAATTATATGGCTTCTGCTGGTATTTAAAGTTAACCTGGTTGCAAGTTCACTTATAACCGGGCTTTTTTTGGTGTCATGGATAAGCATATTCATATATGACTATAACAGGAAGAAACACTTTTATAATGGACTTCAGGAAAATATATTAAAGATGGATAAAGCCTATCTGGTTCTTGAAACATTGGAGAAGCCGGATTTTCTGGAGGGACAGCTTATAGCAGATGCTCTTTATGAGATAGATAAATCTATGGCGGAAAATGTGGCACTATATCAGAAGAATAACAAGGATTTTTCCGAATACATTGAAATGTGGCTTCATGAGGTTAAGCTGCCATTATCTGCAATCAGTTTAAAACTGCATAACCTGCTTCAACAGAAACCTTTGGTTGATACAGAATATAAGAAGCTTCTTGCAGAAACCAGAAGAATAGAATCACTGGTTAATCAAGTACTGTATTATGTGAGGTCCGGAAGTATGGAGAAGGATTATCATATCTCCAAAATCTCCGTAGCTGAGATTATTCATGAGACAGCTATGACTTACCGGGAAAATCTTCAGGATAATGAGATGAATCTCCTGATAGAAACCGGTGAAATGGATATAAATAAAACAATTGTCAATACAGATCAGAAATGGTTTACATTTATTATGGGACAGCTGATTTCAAACAGTATCAAATATAAGAAAACTGAGGGAGATTCTTTTGTAAAGATTGTTGTCAGATCTGAGAATGAGTATGATAAGAAACGGGGAAGCAGTATAGAAATCACTCTTGAGGATAACGGTATCGGCATTCCTGAAGAGGATTTAAACCGTGTGTTTGAAAAAACCTTCACCGGGTTCAATGGAGAAGGAAGGACGAAGTCTACCGGAATGGGACTGTATATAGTAAAGGAGCTTTGCAGGAAGCTGGGACACACGGTTAGTATCGAATCGAAACAGGGTGAGTGGACCAGAGTAAGTATAATAATAAAAAATGATGAGTTTTATGAGGTGGTGTGAAGATACCTGACTGATCAAGGTTTGAATTCTGAACCAACATTACAACTTTGTAATATTAAGTAATATACGAAAAACGACGACCTCTTTCATAAAATGTATGATGTTATAAAATCATGAAAAAGAGGTGAAGAGGAATAATGGAAGCATTATTAAAAATCGATACAATCGAAAAATACTACGGAAGCAAGTCATCTCTCACTAAAGCTATCGATGGAATAAGTTTTGAGGTAGATGAGGGAGAGTTCGTAGCAATTATGGGTGCCAGCGGAAGTGGGAAGACTACACTACTTAATTGTATCTCAACTATTGATAAGGTGACATCAGGGCATATCTACGTGGCTGGAAAGGATATTACAAAGTTGAAGGGAAATGCTTTGAATAAGTTCAGACGAGAGGAGCTTGGATTTATATTTCAGGATTTCAATCTTCTGGATACAATGACAGCCTATGAGAATATTGCACTGGCACTTTCTATTCAGGGAGTCGGTGCTGCTAAGATTGATGAAAAGATAAAGGGTATTTCCGAGTCGTTGGGGATTGAAGAGGTACTAAGTAAATATCCATATCAGATGAGTGGTGGTCAGAAGCAGAGAGTTGCAGCTGCCAGAGCTATCATCACTAATCCTAAACTGGTATTAGCGGATGAACCAACAGGTGCTCTTGATTCTAAGTCCAGTAAAATGCTTCTGGAGAGTTTCAAATATCTGAATGAATCCATCCCGGCTACCATACTAATGGTAACACACGATGCATTTACTGCTTCATATGCTAAGAGAGTTATTTTTATAAAAGACGGAAGTCTGTTTAATGAGATCATTCGTGGAGGTAAGACCAGAAAAGAATTCTTCAACGAAATCATAGATGTTATCTCTCTGTTAGGAGGTGACGCCGGCGATGCTCTTTAAATTAGCGATAAAAAATATCAGAAAAAGTGTGAAGGATTATTCAATCTATTTCTTCACGCTGGTAATCGGAGTAATTATATTCTATATTTTCAATGCACTTGATTCACAGACTGCAATGCTGAATGTATCACAATCCACTAAAGCCATTCTGGTTTTAATGAATACATTTCTCAGCGGAGTCAGTGTGTTTGTAGCAGTAGTGCTTGGGGCACTTATTATCTATGCCAGTAATTTCCTTATTAAGAGAAGAAAAAAGGAATTCGGAGTATATCTTACTTTGGGAATGAGCAAGCGTCGTATGTCTACGATTCTACTTGCGGAGACTTTTCTTATAGGTACTATATCTCTCGCAATTGGTCTTCTTCTTGGAATTGTATTATCACAGTTCATGAGTGTTGCGGTAGCAAATATGTTCGAAGCGGATATGAGCAGCTTCGCCTTTGTATTCTCAGCCAAGGCAGCTGTAAAAACTATCATATTTTTCGGAATCATGTATGTGGTGGTAATGATCTTCAATACTGTTTCAGTTGGAAGATGCAAGCTTATCGATCTGCTTTATGGAGAGAAGAAAAGTGAGCAGCTTAAAGTACGTAATCCGATCCTTTGTCTTGTGATTTTTGCTGTCTCCGTAGTTATTCTTGGAAGAGCATATTATCTTGTGACCTCAGGTTTTAATGTTGATCAGATATTTACCCCTAAGGACCTGATAAAGGTTATTGTTATGGGAGCGGTTTCTACATTTTTTATCTTCTGGTCAGTTTCCGGAAGTATTCTTACCGTTGCTACAAAGATGAAGGGTGTATATTTTAAGAAATTGAATAGTTTTACACTTAGGCAGTTCAGCAGTAAGGCTAATACCATGGTAATGTCAATGACTGTAATATGTCTGATGCTGTTTCTGACTATTGTTCTTCTTGGCAGTGCTATAAGTTTGACACGTTCTATGAATCAGAACATAAAAAAGCTGCTTCCGAAGGATATTCAGATGGTTTCTGAAGTGTCTGTTTCCGGAAAGGATATAGAGACAGCTCTCACAGAAAATGGTTTTGAAACTGATAGGCTGAAGGATGTAGTGAGTTATAATTGTTATGATCCGGAAGGGCTAACCATGGGGGATACTATGGGTGAATATATAGAGTCTACCCTTAATATGTATAACTTTGTTACTGAGGATTCGGACGAAACTGTTATGGCCCTTTCTGAATATAATAAGTTTGCTAAGTCATTCGGTAATGAAACTATTGAACTTGAAGATGATGAGTATGGAGTGGTATGCTCACTGGATTCAGTAGTAAAAGCAAGAAATAATGCATTAGCATCCGGAAGAACAATCAATTATAGAGGAAAAGAACTAAGACCTGCTTACTCAGAGTGTAAGCTGGGAGAAGTTCAGCTTACAATAAACCGGATTAATGAAGGAGTGATAATTGTTCCGGATAGCGCAGTTGAAGGTGCTAAGGTACTTGAAAACAATATAGTTGCAGATTATGTGGCAGATACTCCTGAGGCCAGAAAAGAGATGGAGAAGTACGTTGATAAATTTGTTGAGACTAATTTTCAAAGGAAGGATATCTCGCAGGATGACTGGTATTTTTTCTATACAACAAAGGATGTACAGAAAGCCGGTTCTATAGGACTTGGTGCTATGGCTACATTTGTCAGCTTATATGTGGGAATTATATTCCTTATTGCCAGTGCTGCAGTATTATCACTTAAGGAGCTTTCGGAATCGGCTGATAATATAGAACGCTTTGCAGTTCTTCGAAGAATAGGTACAGATGAGAAGATGATCAATAAAGCACTGTTCAAGCAGATAGGTATGTTTTTCTTCTTCCCAATGCTGCTGGCGGTTATACATTCAATATTCGGATTAATAGCCTCCAACAGGATACTCGCGATATTTGTATCAGATGGAATGGGCATTGCAATATTTGTAACATCACTTATAATTGTAGCTATCTATGGAGGCTATTTCCTGGTGACATATTTTACCAGCAAGAGAATTATAGGAGGCGAAGGTACTGCATACAGATTCAAAGAATGAGAAGCTTGTGCAGTTGGCAGATTTTGTGGCAAACTCATTTTATAGAAATATTGAGAAGAAGAAATATGAATGAGTATCACCTATGCAGATATAATTTTGAGGGAGTCAGAAAAATCTGACTCCTTTTTGTATTGACGTAAGACTCCTACTATGATATATTGCGGATGATATATAACAAACGCTATATATTGAAATTTGATAATGAATAATTTTTTATGAAACAGAGAGAGGTTAATTATGCCACCCAAAATTGCAACAAGTAAGGAAATGATTATAGAGGCCGGATATGTTATCGCTGATGAGGAAGGAATAGATCAGGTAAATTGCAGAGCGATTGCAAAGAAACTTGGATGTTCTACACAGCCGGTATTCAGTCGTTTTCCGAATATGGAAAAACTAAAAGAGGAAGTATTTAATTATGCCTGCGATGAATTGGAGCAAAGTATAGCTGATAGGCTTAATAATAGCGAGGAAAGCTCACCGGTTGAAGTGGCGGTAACGGTATTAGCGGACTTGGCAAGAAATCATAAAAATTTGTATAGGCTGATTTATCTTTCGGATTTTAGGAGTGAAAAAACATTTTTAGAAGAGAGAGAAAAATATCAGACGAACAAGCTAATCCTACAAGAGCTAACCGATAAATACAAAATCAATCCGGAGAGAGCAGAAGATATATATGAGAGAACAAGTTTACTTGTACATGGAGTCTGTACAGTGATAGCAACGACTGCGATGAACTATTCAAATGAGCAGGTGCTCAAAATTGTTAATGATGAACTTGCGGATGCTGGGAAGTGATGGCAAATGTTATAACAGGCTTAAGTATTCTTGTGAGTGTGGCGTTCCTGTTTTGTCCGGTGTTTTCTCCAATCTTTTATGTAATGTATCTGATTGCCGGATTATCGGACATGGCCGATGGAATCATCGCTAGGAAAACAAATTCAGTCAGTGAATTTGGATCAAGATTTGATGGAGTCGCTGACTTTATATTTGTGGTCGTTTGCTTGATGAAGATTCTTCCTGTAATGGATATTCCGATATGGCTGTATGTATGGACGGCACTTATCTTTTTTGTCAAGATCATAAATATTATATCAGGGGTAGCCAGACAGAAGAGACTTGTTGTAGTGCATTCGACTATGAACAAAGTGACAGGTGTGTTGCTTTTCGTACTTCCGCTGACATTATCAATAGTCCCGCTAATATATACGGGAATTTCAATATGTACGGTGGCAACATTTGCAGCTATTCAAGAAGGTTATTTCATAGGGATAGGAAAGGGGAATAAAACATAAAGGTTAACGTGAAAAGTAAATTTGTAATACTGTCGTTGCTGCTTATTTGTTATTTATTTGTTGGATGTAGTGTGAGTAGTGATCAAAGCAACAATACATTTGCAGTGACTGAGACGGTAACTGATCAGGATGATTCGATAGTAGATATTTCAAAAATAGAACAGATTTACATTGATGAATATAACAGCCAAAATGGTGACTCAAACTGTGTCAGGAAGATTATAGAAAAACTTGGTGATAATGGCTATATTGCAATAGATAGTGATAATAGAGTTGATATGACCAATCCTGATAGTGTGAAGGGATTTATAAAATCAAAAGAATCTGGAGAACATGATAATATATGTGTTCTCCAGATTAATTATCTGGAAGGAATTAATGTTCTTGAACTGAGTACTGATGAGGAAAAGGTCAGTGTTATTCAGACATATTATTCATTTCAAGATGGGGAATTTACTGAGACTGTTAGCGTCGAATTTGAGGCGGATTATTTTGAATATACAAATGAAGGTTACTTGATGATAGAAGGCAGAAGTCATTCAGCTGAAAGTTATGTCCTTACGCTTAGTGAAGAGGAGAAACATATTGCCCTTAGGGTGGAACCTCTTGATGAAGAATGTAGAGAATTATGTGCTAAATATATTGAACCAGTTTCATATAGCCTGAATAATATGTTCATTACCAGTTGGAATAAAGATGATTATAGTAATCTGGATTTTTATGATATCTTTGATAGATTCTACAAAGAAACATACGGAACAGATTGTCCATATATAATGAATGTTGATTTATCAATAGGTAATGAGTATGATATACCAGCTGATGAATTCGAGAATGTAATTATGAGACATTTTGAGGTAAGTTCTGAAGAATTACATCAGCGTTGTAGATATGATGCTACTAAAAATGTATATGTTTACAGACCAAGAGGATTTGAAGAATTTGATTATGCTGAAGTGCCATATCCGGAAGTAGTAGATTTTGAGACAAACGATGATGGGAGCGTAACACTTATTGTAAATGCAGTATATCCTAATGAAAATACATCGAAATTATTCTCTCATAGAGTAACTGTATCAGATAAAGATGGACATATTTATTATCTGTCGAATGAGATTATTGATGATGAAGAATCAGCTCTCTGGTGGCATGCTGATAGGTTGTCTGAGGATGAATGGGATAAATATTATAAAGACAGTAATTATGATGAGGATAATCAAGAGGCATTTGAAAAAGGATATAATTTGCCTATTTTGCAAAGCGATATAAATCAGGCTGAGAAAGAAACAGATGAATTACTTGATTGCATAGAAGATATGTATCGACCGTATCAGGATGATGAGGCCATGATACCAGAAGATGTTCAAGAGGAAATGGCAGATGTATTAGCAGATAAGGGATATATAATAAGGACGGATAGGGTATATTCAAATATAAGGAACGAGGAGCTATTTGAAAGGTTTCTTACTGATGCAAGGAATGGTAAGCAGGGTAGTTTGATTTTGTATGAGCTAGAAGCAACAACTGCAGTGGATAGGTACGAATACGAGTTTGACGGCGTAAACATGTATGTATATTCATCAAGAATGGAAATAAAACCAGATGGAAGCAGGAGTCAAACATATTGTTCTTGTACAAGAATAAAATCCTGGAGATATACTGAAGCGGGTTGGTTTTGCTACAAACTGTGCGTTCCGGAATGTCCGGAAGTCACAGAAATTGTAGATGGAAGCGTTCTGATCAGGGTAAAACCAATGTCTGAGGAGAACAGGCAGGCAAGCGAGAAATATGTTCTGGGCATCGGATATCAAGGCAATAATATTCTGTGTTCTAACTGGGATGCTGATAGTCTTGATACATTAGATTACACTGGAATGTATGAATATCTGTACGCTATGGATACTGGGGAGCGCTTTTGCCTTGATGAAGAAACAGAAGGGATTCCGGCAGATGAGTTTGAGACACTTATTATGAAATATATTCCTACTTCGCGAGAAATAATCAGAAAGAATGCTGCTTATGATATAGAAAATGGCGTATATCATTGGGTGAGACTTAGTTGCCTCAATTATACGCCAACCTATTTTGGTACATCTTATCCAGAAATTATTGATATAAAAGAAAATGCTGATGGAACCATTACATTAACAGTAAATGCTGTCTGTGAAATGGTACTTAATGATGAAGCAATCATTACACATGAGCTGATTATTAAAGAAAACTCGGATGGAAGTTTTATGTATATGGGAAATAAGATACTGGATGATGGAATAAATAATATTCCTGATTATGAATATAGAATCAGTAGTTCTTATGGTGATGATAGTGATGATATGTAGGATACCAAGGCCATGGTTTTACTTTGGCTCTAAAAAATCTGAGAGCCAGAAATCATTTTTCAAAATATGATTACAAGAGCCCTAAAATAGGGGCTTCCCGTTTTCTTCATCTACAAAATGTCAAGTTTTGTTAGGAGCTGAAAGTTTACTGCGTGATAAAAAACTGAATAATATCATGAAAAAAATGAAAAAAAACTGAAATTATTCATTTTTTTCTTGGACATCAGCCGTATATAATGTTATTATCTTATTAGATTCATTTTTGTGAGGTATTCATTATGTATCGTAAATTTTTAAATGAATTAGAAAAATGGGAAGAAAACAGCGTTCAGGAACCATTGCTTGTTATTGGTGCCAGGCAGGTAGGTAAAACATGGATTATAAAACATTTCTGTGAAAATAGATATGAAGATTATGTGTATATTAATCTTGAGGAGCGTAGTGACCTCATTTCAGTATTTGAAGATAGTTTATCTCCAGATACAATTGTTCGTAATCTGAGTATAATGATTGGAAGAACAATCGATCATAATACACCAATCTTTATAGATGAGATTCAGCAAAGCGAAAAGGCCATTACTTCTTTAAAGTATTTTTGTGAATCTGATAAAAACTACCGTATTATTGGCGCCGGAAGTTTGCTCGGGGTTAAGATTAAGCGGTTTCAGAGTTCATTTCCGGTAGGAAAAGTCCGGATCAAAAATATGTATCCTATGGATTTTGAAGAATTTCTTCTTGCTTCGGGAGAGATAATGCTTCGGGATGCAATTATTGAAGCGTATAGGAATATGAAGCAGTTGCCTGAAGGGATACACAATAAAGCTTTATCCTTATATCATGACTATCTTTTGATTGGTGGAATGCCTCAAATGGTAAAAGAATATTTAGATAGAGAAAAAGATGTCTTAAAGGTGGATAGAGAGATTCTTTCATATATCAGATTAGCATATCTCGCTGACATGTCGAAATATGTAAATAATGCTACGGAATCAACTAAAATAAATGCAGTTTACGAGTCTATTCCAAGGCAGCTTGCTCGTGATAATCCCAAATTCAAATATAAGGAAATTCGTTCGAATGCAATTAAAAGAGACTTTTATGGACCTATTGACTGGCTGACTTCTTCTGATATGATCATTAGATTAAATAAGCTAGATTCACCTATGGCTCCATTAAAAGCGTATGAGAATTCTGATAGTTTTAAGATTTATCTTTCTGACGTGGGACTGCTGTGTAGTATTTGCCATTTAAACTATAAAGATCTTTTAGCTGATGCCAGCAACATTTATAAAGGCGCTGTTATAGAGAATTATGTTCTTGGGCAGATAAAATCTAAGTATGAAGATGTATATTATTACAAACCGGCTGAAAATATGGAGATTGATCTTATTGTAGAAATAGACGAAGATATAATTCCGATAGAAATTAAGTCAGGAAGACATAAGAGATCTACCAGTTTGAATAATTATCGTTCAAAGTTTAGTCCTGAATATGTAATCAGAATATCATTAAATCAGTTCCGCTATATGCAGTATTTTGTATATAAGGAAGTGAAAAGGAAAGATAATGAGACCGAAGTTACATTTTACTCCACCAAAGGGGTGGATGAATGATCCTAATGGATTAGTTTTTTATAAAGGAAAATATCATTTGTTTTATCAATATAATCCATATTCATGTGAATGGGATTCAATGCACTGGGGACATGCTGTTTCTGATGATCTGGTTCATTGGGAACATCTCCCTATAGCTTTAGCTCCGGATGAAAATGGTGACATTTTTTCTGGAAACTGTATTGTTGATAAAAGAAATGTGAGCGGCTTTGGTTCCGAGGAGGGACCTGCTTTGCTTGCCTTTTATACCTCCCATCATCCTGTGACAAAGAGAGAAGAGCAGTGTGTTGCAGTAAGTAATGATGGCATTCATTTTACGAAGTATGAAATGAATCCAATAATTCCTGGAAAGGAAAATACACCTGCACGGGATCCTTTTGTTTTTGAGAATAAGGTTATTGGTGGCTATTCACTTTGTATTACAACGGAAGATGCAGTTCAGTATTATCATTCCTTAGATTTGCTGCATTGGGGAAAAACGGGGCAGTATACATTACCATCAGGTGCTTTTCAGGGAATGATAGAATGTCCGGTTATTTTTAAATCTAATGAGAAATATGTACTGATGATGAGTATGGATATTCCAGAAACGGAATTCGGAAAGTTTCCTAAGGATGTTGAACCTCATAAAAGATTAATACAGTATCTTGTTGGTGAGTTTGATGGAAAAACATTTGTGGAAACTGAGAAGGATTCGCTACCGCTTCTGGTGGATGAAGGAAGCGATTTCTATGCTGGAACTATTTTTAATAACGTTGAAGATATTATACTAATGGCCTGGCTGGGTAACTCGGAAAAAATAATGAGCATTCCGACAGAAAAAGAAGGCTTTAGAGGTGTGCTTAGTTTTCCAAGGAAACTGTTATTGGCTAAGACTGAAGATGGATATAGATTAAAATATGAATTTTATCCAGATTTAAGTGATGCTTTTTCTGAGAGGAAAAAACTAGAGGATAGTTTTGTTTTGGAAGAAATTTCCAAAGGGGGATTTAAGTCAACGACTAATTGTATTAATATAGACGAGATTGGTTGAAAGGTTGTATAATACGGTTTGTTATACTTAGTTATCTATAATAATCAAAGTTAATGACTAAATAAACTAAGGAGCGAAAAATAATGAAAACAAAAGTGTTTATTGACGGAAGCGAAGGAACAACCGGGCTTCGAATTCATGAGAGATTTTCTAAGAGGGATGATATAGAAATTCTGACTATTGATCCAGAGCTTAGAAAGGATCCGGAGGAGCGAAAGAAACTAATAAATTCTTCTGATATTACATTCCTGTGTCTTCCAGATGCGGCAGCAATAGAATCTGCTTCATTGGTTGAGAATGAAGATGTCGTTATCATAGATGCATCTACTGCTCATAGAACACTTCCTGATTGGGCTTATGGTTTTCCTGAATTATCAAAGGAACATAGAGAAAAAATAAAGAATGGAAAAAGGATCGCCGTTCCTGGATGCTACGCCAGTGGTTTTATCGGACTTGGTTATCCACTTGTAAAAGGTGGCATTCTTCCTTCTGATTATCCTGTTTCTATTTTTGCAGTTTCAGGATATAGCGGAGGTGGAAAGAAACTTATAAGTAGCTATGAAGAAGAAGGACGTGACGCTAAGTTTGATTCTGCACGTATGTATGCGTGGGGCCAGGCTCATAAGCATTTAAAAGAGATGAAGATTATAACAGGTCTTACAAGAGAACCTCTTTTCTGCCCAATGACTACGAACTATAACAGCGGTATGATCGTTCAGCTTCCATTATATACGGAAATGCTCAGTGATAAGAAAACACCTGAAGAGATCAGAGATTATCTTGCTGATTACTATGAGGGTGAAAAGTTTATAAAGGTAATGCCATTTGGAGCTGAGGCTGAGGAAGGTGGAGTGCTTTATTCCGATGCCTGCGCTGGTTGGGACGGTATGGAGATTTTCGTAACAGGAAATGAGGAACGAATTGTCGTTGCAAGTCGTTTTGATAATCTTGGTAAGGGCGCTTCTGGAGCTGCGATGCAGTGTATGAATATTGTTCTTGGCTGTGATGAGGCCAAGGGACTTAATCTGTAGAAATATTATTGAAAATGAGAAAGGACAGTTCGTTTTGAACTGTCCTTATTCTTATTCAAGGTTTTTGTAGTAGAAGATTGCCAGGTTTGTTCTATCCCTCAATTCTAGTTTTGATAGGATGTTACTTATGTAGTTTCTGACTGTCCCTTCAGATAAGAAAAGTTTATCGGCAATCTCTTTATTAGAGAGTCCTTCAGCAACGCATTTAACTATTTCGGCCTCCTGGTCAGTAAGATCAAAAGAAGCATATTTAAATGTCTCATTTGGAATACTGTTGGTGAGGATGTTAGGTAGTTTTTCTGTTATCTCATTTCCGAAAACTGACTGTCCGCTATTAACCGCTTTAAGGGATGGAATGATAGAATCAAAATCCTGCTTGATAATATATCCCTTTGCGCCAATCGAAAGTGCTTTGACTATATATTCATCATCATTAAAAGTTGTGAGATAAAGAAGCTTTGCGTCCTTATGTTTTTCGAGGATTGTCTCACCAGCTTCCAGACCACTCATCCCTTCCATACGTATATCTGTTAGGAGTACATCTGGCTTAAATTCTTCATATAATTCTATGGCTTCCTGTCCTGAAGAGCCTGTTGCCAGAACCTCAATTCCTGGATCGGATTCGACTATTGTTTTAAGAGATGCAGCTACCAGCTTGTCATCATCAATTATTACTACCTTCATTTTATTCTCGCTTTCTTATTTAGGGATAGTTACAAATATTCTGAAGCCATTATCAGTTGATATGGTAAGTGTTCCGTTTACAGATTCAACTCTGCTACGAATGTTTTCAAGGCCCATTCCGACCTCGTGCTCATGACTCGAATTAGAGGAACTATTACCCTTTGAATCCTGTTTCTCCTTTGAACTATTATAGTCATGAATTACCAGCTGATACATAGAAGGATGCTCATTCAGAGAAATAGTAACATCTTTATTCTTACTATGCTTATTAATATTGGAAATGCCCTCTTTAGTAATTCCAATAACGGCATATTTAATTG
This sequence comes from uncultured Lachnospiraceae bacterium, assembly GCA_902774915.1. Lineage (GTDB taxonomy): Bacteria > Bacillota > Clostridia > Lachnospirales > Lachnospiraceae > Eubacterium_Q. The sequence continues at coordinate 156,023 of CACYKH010000006.1, forward strand.
GCCGAGCCATATCATCTCCAATATCTATATCCATATTTATGTTATGGTCAGGCTTCAGAAGTTCCACCATCTGACCTATACTTGCTTTCACATCTATTGAATCATCATGCAGGTCATGTACACTAGATCTTATATTATTCATGGCACTATCAAGAGTTTGTCTGACTTCTTCAAGCTGTCCGTGTACAGGTTCTTCCTTGTGAATGGCAAGTAGTGCACCCATTTGAAGAATGGCACGTGATAAGGTGTGCCCCACATTATCATGAATCTCTCTGGCGATTCGGTTACGTTCAGAGAGCTGCGCGTTATATATTTCAGTATCTCTTGCATTTATCAGTTCCATGTTCTGAAGGCGTAGCTTGTTATTCTTTTCGACGCTGTCATCTCTGACTCTTTTATAATCCTTCGAGAGAATACTAAGCTTCTCTGACTTTATACTTAGAACTATTGCAAGCGCAAAAATAAGTATTGTAAAAAAGGTTTTGTAAGGACCATATTCAAGAAATGAATTAATGAAAGCTATAATAGATAGAACTCCTGCTATGTAGTTTCTGCTTCTCGTACTGTCATAACTCACAAGGGGGAGTAGTGATACAGCCGGTGCAAAGAAAATAGCAATCCCTGCCACAAGTATCTCAAGGAAAAAAGCGCACCATTCACCACCTGACTCCGGTTTCATCGAGTAGTTCAATTTATCTCCGCGAATCAGATAATAATTAAGTGCGCTAAAAATAATTGCCGCATATATACATATCATAAATGCATTCCCACCGAACATGGAGTTCATAGCATAAAGTGATATGGCAAGTATTAATATTTTATCAATTATCCTGTTCATGCCAACAGTATATCAGTTTTCCTTTTTACCGACAATGTTTTACATTGGATTAAGGCAAGTGCTAAGCACTCGCCTTGTTGCCGTAGTATCTTGTGACTGCAAGTCCAACAGTCAGACAAACTAGTCCGAAAAGCAGCTGCAGGCCATAGCATCCAAAGAGGTCGGTAAGTCCTGCTCCGTCATACCATATCTTCTTGCATGCAATACTGTACCAATAGTTCGGAATGAATCTTCCTACTTTGGCAACGCCTTCACCAAGAATATCAAGATCTACAAATGTTCCGCCGAGGAATGCAAATGATAGACCAATTATTACTGTTAGGAAGGATGCTGCATTTGTTGTTCCCTTTGAAATAAGGATAGGGAAGCTGGTAAGCATCGACAGCAGGAGAGTGGCTGTAATAGTATAAATAAATGTATTAAGTACAGATAGCCACCATGCATTTGTAAAGGCAAAGTCTCCGCCATTTTTAAGTGTGATAACAATTATGAATATCGTAGCTACAGCAAATGCTACTGTTGCTGCTCCCAGAATAAGAGATATATTTCTAGTAGTAAGCTTTATTGAAGAAACGGCTGTTCTGTTTTTCTTTTCCTTTTCGTTAAATGCAATTATTACAGGTATTACTCCGGAAAAGATTATCGACAGAATACCGTATGGAAGTACAAGGAAAGATGTGTACTTCACTGCATTATCATCTGTTTCTTCCTCTTGGAAGGTTGTGAATTCAGATATATCCAGCGCTTCGTCAGCTCTCTTAGAGGCATCGGTTAGGTTTTCGCCAGAAGCCATATAGTCAGTTACGGCATTAAGATATTGGTTTATCTGCATGTTGATAAAGATTCCTCTTGGCATACCATCATCATAGGTTCCCTTAAGTAAGTTTTCAAAATCCTCTTCACTCACGGCCTTGCCATTTTTCTTTGATTCAATAACAGAATCTATTGTCTCACCAAAGCCTTTTGGGATTACAATGTATTCACTTATATTTTCGTAGAAGAGCATATCTTTTATCTGATCATCGGTATAATCGCCCTCGTCAAGGGTGTGCTTCTTTCCGAGGTAGCTCACAAACTCTTTGGATATTTCAGAATTATCTTCATCTACAACGAGAAGTGAGTACTTCTTCTGGACTATATCATTTGATCCGGAGCTGCTTTCGGAAGCAAATATCCAGATCATGAATATCATGATGGCACTGTACATGATCAGGCTTATTTTATATTTTCTAAGTACTTTGAAAAAGGTCTTATAAACTTGCATATTGCCTCCTATAAGCTCTTGTAACTATTCTTTCTAGAGAGGAATAGTCCAAATCTTGGTCCAGGGCCAAACATATTTAATGCGTAGAATGCATCTGTTATTACAGCTGAAGGATTGATTCGGTTGAAGAGTGGAAATGATTTCTCAATCCAGATCTTTATATCTCCCAGCATTAGACCTGCCAGGAAGCCTCCTCCGAGAAGTATAGTCATAAGCAGAGCTTCCTTTTTGTCACGGGAAAACTTACCAATATGTGAAACTAAATATCCCAGAGATATTCCGACCAGATTCGATACTACGGAGGTGAAGTAAACCAGGGCTATGTCGCCGCCATAATTTACCCCTAAAACAAATATGTAATACGAAAGCGCAATTACAGTTATAACACTTTGAATTATCATCAAGGCTGCAAGCTGCGCAAGTTCGAGAAGCATTTTGTTAATTGGTGAACCATCCAGTCGCATACCTGTTGTAGATTGATTGGCCTGGTTACTTACGACTGAATAAAGTGTTCCGATTGAACTCATCATAACAAGCATCGCTATAAGATTATAGAAGTAAGTTACAAATGGGTCTCTGTTTTCTCCGCCCATGCTTTTCTCTTCCACAAAGTCCATACTTGCTATTGATTCATCCATGACTTCGTCAGATCTCTCTAAATCGTCAGGATTCTCATTTATAGTATTTATGGCTTTATCAACCTGAACTCTATATTCTGAAATAATACTTGAAAGGATGCTGTGTTTAACGCCCATACCGTTTACTTCCAGATAGATATCTTTCATTCCGGATATAGTAATGATTCCGGCTATATCGCCATCTTCAAGAAGCTTCTCAGCTTCCTCGTGGCTTGAAACCTTCACTTCTTCAATCATTTTTGTGCCGTCTTCATATTCAAGGTTTTGCAGTGTCTCAGCAAAAGGATGGTCATCAACGGAAATGTTATCTATTACAGACTTATCCTCGGTCATATAATCATATGGGAATAAACTAAGATCATATCCCTTCATATCATCGAAGCTTTTTACGGATTCCAGCTCATCCAAAGCTTCTTCGCTAATCGGTGATTCTTTTTCGAAGTCTTCACCCATAGCCTCAGCTGTAGCTTTTTCTGTTGCATATTCTTCGAGGTCGCTACTCATTTTATCTTTATCAAGATAAGAGAATGCCTGCATAACCTTATATTCATCGATTGCATTTTGCTCAGCTTCAATTACAACTGGAATAGGCTCGCTCTTATTATCCTTATAGATAGATGAGAACGCGAAGTAGAAAAGGGTTCCCAAAATAATAGGGAAAGCCAAAGTCCAGAAGACATATATCTTTGATCTGAGCGAAAGCTTAAGTTGTGTGATTATAACTCTTCCAAACATTTCTTACTCCTTATCTCTAAGTTCTTTACCTGTGATTTCGAGGAATACATCATTAAGTGTTGGCAGTTCTGAATAGATTCTTTCGTACTTGATGTCATTTTCTGATAAGTACTCGATAACATGTGTGATATTATGCTTTCCGCCACTGCATTTGATCGTCAGCTTGTCGCTCATGTACTTAACGTCATATACATGATTGATTTTCTTGATAGCTTCGATGTGGTCATCAGAAAGCTTTTTGATATCTACGATTACATTTTCTGTATTCTTGATCCTGTCTTTAAGCTCCTCGCTTGTGCCTGATGCAACTTCCTTTCCTTTATCCATGATGAGGATTCGAGAACATATCTGTTCAATCTCTTCCATGTAATGAGATGTGTAGATGATGGTAGCTCCAGCTTTGTTCAGCTCCACAACTCCTTCGAGAATCTTATTTCTGGATTGTGGGTCGACCGCAACTGTTGGCTCATCAAGTATTATGAGGTCTGGCTTGTGAGCTATACCGCAGGCGATGTTAAGTCGTCTTAGAAGACCGCCAGAAAGCTTTTTAGGATAGAACTTACGGAAGTCATTCAAATCAACAAATTCAATGGCCTCCTCAACATACTGCTTTCTGGTTTTCTTATCCTTTATATAAAGTCCGCAGAAGTAATCTATGTTTTCGTAAACTGTAAGCTCATCGAAAACTGCCACGTTCTGGCAAACAATTCCGATTCTCTTCTTCAGGTCACGTCTCTTAGGAGTCATTTTTTCTCCGAAGAGTTCAACCTCACCCTTATCATATTCCAGGAGGGATAGAAGACAATTGATGGTAGTAGTCTTACCTGAACCGTTAGGTCCCAGAAGTCCGAATACTTCACCTTCCTTTATTTCGAGACTGAAATTATCCAGAGCTATAAGCTCCTTATATCGCTTTACCAGATTGCTAATCTTTACAACTGTATTACCCATTTTTTCTCCTTTCGAAATTCTTTATTCTGATAATATGATAGCAGAATGGGGGGATTGTGGTAGTGAGGTGTGTCACAAGGTGAATGTGACAAATGTCATTTTCTAGTGGAAGAGTAAAAAAATACCAGGCCGCTATTACACGACCTGGCACCTACGTAGGTTCTACTATTTATATAAAAGAGGAGTTTAACCTCCTGTGTCTTATCTAAAGGAAACTTCTACGTCTCCTGCGTCAGTATTTATTTTAAGAGTTTTATCTGTATTAGATTTTGAAGAGTAGTGGCTCTTTACATCCTTATCATTTATCTCAACATCACCTGCTGAAACATCGATATCTATATTATAATCTGCTTCTTCTCCGGCAATTTCGAGGTCGATATCACCATAGTCTGCATCTATATCAAAGTTGTCAGCCTTGATATTCTTTAGTTTCATATCGCCAGCTGAAAGCTCAGCTTTGACATTTTTGATCTCAGAATCAAGAATATTAACATCGCCCGCATCCATATCTATCTTTGCTGTATCGACTGTAAGTCCTGTTGCTTTAATGTCGCCGGCATTTGATTCGAGCTGGAAATCTTCTGTTGTGATATCTTTGAGATCTATATCGCCCGCATCAACATTCATTTTAATTGAAGTAGTTGTCAGGTTCTTGAAATCAAAATCGCCTGCATTTGATGTGAGGTTCAGTGTTTCGATAGTATAACCATCAAGCTTAATGTCACCTGAATTTGTAACGATGGATACATCTGAGAACTTTGTTCCTGCAGGAACAGTTATTTCTATTTTAGGTGAATTTTCAGTGTTAGTTCCAAAGAATGTGAAAACAGGTATTTTTTCGTTTTTGGTTACGATTTTAAGTGTATCATTTTCAACACCAATTGTTGGCTCGCTTTTTTCGTAAAGAGCGTATTTAACTTTATAGCTATCACCTTCAACAATGGTAATGTCAGCTGCGCTAGCGTTGATGTCGATATTTGAAAAAGCACTAACTTCCTGTTCGCCTGTATTCAGCTTGTAATCCTTTGCGGTTGAGACTTCATGGTTCTTAAAATCAACATTAAATCCAATTGATCCGCCTGCGTTAAGACCCACAAAGAAGAGTATCAGGCCAAGTATAAATAAAACTACACATCCGATTAATGTTATTGCAAGTCCTTTTTTCATTATACTTCACCTCCCTGCTGATATGGTGCGTCCTTCTTATTAGAAGACTTTGGACTTTTGCTGATATTTCTTACCAGCTTTATAATACCCTTCACTATTACTTCGCCGAGCTTATAGAATGCAATGCAAAGCAGAATACCAATTGCAATTCCCATAAGAGAGAACCCTGCGATTACCATACCCTGAGCTGGGGTAGTAGCCCAAAAGATGGCTGGGATTGCAACTAATCCTGCAAATGCTACTGCGGCAGATGCAATCACAAGTGAAAATACTACTGCAAAGATTGTTACTAATATTGCGAAGATCAGAGCCACAGCCACGATAGCAAGTGGAAGAGCGACAGGTGCTGCGAATATTCCAAGTATTACAAGCCAAACTGCCTTTGTGCTATTCTTAACTCCGCCCTCTGTTTTAACTTTTTCAAACTGCTTCTCTGTGCAGTCATCAAGAATAGTCTTAGCAACTTCATCAACTGTACCTACAAGAGGAGTAACATCTTCTGAATCATCTATTCCGGCGTCAAGGAAGTACTCATTATAGTAGTTAATAGCATCATCGTAATCTTCTCTAGGAAGTCTTCTTAGCTTTCTAGATAATTCGCTGAGGAATGCATTCTTATTCACTATCCTGTACCTCCTTTTCTTTATTAGTAGTATCTAGTAACTTATCAACGTCATCTTTGTATTTAATCCATTCAACCTGGTAGAAGTTTAACTTGTTTCTGCCTTCTTCTGTAATTGCGTAATATCTTCTGTTTCTTCCCTGAAATGGTTTGTCGTAAGTTGTTAAACAATTGTCTTTTGTTAATCGCCTAAGCACCGGGTAGAGTGTCGATTCAGAAATATCTACCAGCTGTCTGACCTTCTGTGTCAATGTGTATCCGTAGGAATCTTCCTGAGCTACGATACCTAGTACACATGCATCCAGCAGCGGTGCAACTAATTGATACGTCATATGCGTCTCCTTTCGATATATTATTTTGCTGACAGTATTTTTTGATAAATAATATTGTTTTATTTTTAATACTATATGACGTATAATATTATAGTCATGAACAATTGTCAATAACTTTTTTAAAAAAATTTCCAAAATCATTTTGATTTGCTATAATACCTACGGTTATGAGAAAAACAATCTATTTTTATTAGTACTTCTTTAGATTGAATACTTTGGATAGAGGTTTACTCTGGATGGATGAGAAGAACAGTATAAAAACAACGAAGACATCTAAAGGAAGAAATTCCAGTATAGAGCTTCTTCGTATAATACTTATGATGCAGATAATATTTCTGCATGTATCTGATTATGGGGACTATGCGTCAAATGCTATTTGGATAGAAGGTAGAACAGAGCTGGCATTTTGGTTTATCTGGCTCCTATGCCGATGCCCAGTTTATCTATTTATAGTAATAACTGGATACTTCATGTCGGGTTCAACTAAAGACTTCAATGGCAAGAGATTTCTCAAATGCTATCTGCCAATGCTGTTTTATTCTATTTCGATCCCTGTTCTATACGGCGCCGCAAGACCGGGCTCACTGACGAACATTGATTATATAAGAGGATTCTTCCCAGTCCTTTCCAGGACATGGTACTTCATGACTCTTTATGTTCTGATACTCATACTGTCGCCTTATCTGAACAGAATGGTGAGAGGACTTAGCAAGAAAGAGTTCCTTATATTAATAGGAATATGTTTCTTTGTATTTTCTATCTGGCAGCCATTTAGTCAGCTGGAGCCATTTAAACAGGTGGTAGGAATAAGCAAAATTATTTCCACTCAGAAGGGTAAAAGCCTTTACGATTTCATCTACATGTACCTGCTTGGTGCATTTATGAGAAAGTATCATTTCTTAAGTGATAGTAAAAATAAGAATCTAAGACTTAATAATCCGTTACTTTATTTAGGATTGTTTTTGGCATTAGGCATTATAGATGTTATACTTGTATATAATTATCCCGATAATAACATTGTGAAGACAATTGGATACAATGATAACCCACTGGTCGTTCTTCAGTGCATTACGCTGTTCAGATTCTTTGAAAAGCTGGACCTCAGTAAATTTAATAAGCTGGGAACAGTGATCAATTATATCAGTGCGGGAAATCTTGGAATCTATATGATTCACGAGCATCCACTTATTCGCAGTCTTATCTGGAATGAACTGGTAGATATGGATAATCTGGAGTTTTATGCGAAGGGACATTATTTTTTCAAAATATTTTTAATTATAATCATTATTTATGCTGCTTGCTGGACACTTGACTGGATAAGAAGAATGATTTGGAAAGGAATTGTAATTGTATATCGTAAATCAGCTAATATCAAATAAAATACTTATTTCAGGTCTTGTGGGATGGGCAACTGCACAGATTCTGAAAACCATCATTTTCCTTATTGTTAATAAGAAGCTAAATTTGGAGAGACTATTCGGTGATGGAGGAATGCCAAGTGGACACTCGGCAACTGTTTCAGCGGTGGCTCTTTCTGTTGGATTGGAATGCGGCTTTAACAGTGCGCTCTTCGCAGTTGCTACTATTATAGCTATCGTTGTAATGCACGACGCAATGGGTGTTAGACTTGAAACTGGTAAACAGGCTAAGTATATAAATGAAATGACAGAGCTTATAGAGAAACTCAGCGGAACAGAGCTTTCTAATGAAGAGAAGCTTAAGGAATTCGTTGGTCACACTCCGTTCCAGGTTGTAATGGGTGGAATCCTTGGTATTGTGGTGGCAATTTTGCTTCATTTGTAAAATGCTATCCTAAACGAGGTTTAGCTTTTGCGGGAGGATGCATCTCGATATGAAAATAGGAAATAAAGAATTTGATATGACAAATAATCATGTCTACGTTATGGGAATCCTGAATGTTACTCCGGATTCCTTTTCGGATGGCGGAAAATACAGCGACCCAGATAAAGCGCTGAGACATGCCCAGCAGATGATAGAAGAAGGGGCAGATATCATAGATATTGGTGGAGAGAGCACCCGTCCTTACTTTATTCCTGTTTCGATTCAGGAAGAGATTGCCAGAGTTACCGCTGTTGTTGAGATGGTGAAAAAAAGGTTTGATGTGCCTGTATCTGTGGATACATACAAGCCTGAAGTTATGGCGGCCTGCCTTGAAGCAGGTGCTGACCTGGCAAATGACATCTGGGGACTGAGACATGAGGTATTTAATGATAAAACAAATACAGAAGGCAGAACCTCCAAGATGGCAGAGGTTGTGGCCAGGTTCGATGTTCCTGTAGTTATCATGCATAACGATAGTTTGGGAAGAAGTGCCGAAGATAGAAACGAAGAGTTGATCAGAAGCTACGCAGAATCAACAGGCGTTAGTTTTGAAAGAGCTAAAGAACAGGCGCAGGAAGAGAATATAATAATGAGAGTTTTCAGCGGACTTCAGGATAGTGTTTCAATTGCAAAGGAGCACGGCATAGCTGAAGATAAGCTGATACTTGATCCGGGAATTGGATTTGCAAAGACCCAGAAAGAAAATTTGATGGTACTTAAAGGAATGAAAGAAATCGGAGAATTCTTTGAATATCCAATGTTCCTCGGGGCCTCTAGAAAATCCGTAATCGGAAATGCCCTTGACCTTCCAGCTGAAGAACGCGAGGAAGGCACCATCGTAACTTCAATCCTAGCTGCAGAGGCCGGCTACAAATTCGTCCGCGTCCACGACGTAAAGAAAAACGTCCGCGCCCTCCGCATGATCGAAACAATCTCCCAAGTATAAAGCTGACTTATTTGAAAATCGTTTTCAAATTGGTTGACAAATAGAGAATGGAAGTATAAAATGAAAATCGTTTTCAAATTGAAATTGAAAATGATTTTCATTTTTTTGTTTTTAAGAAAATATAAGATGAAATGATTTAGAGGTGATGAAAATGACAATGAAATCACAATATAAAACAAGGCAACGTGCGGACCTGACGGCTTATCTTATGAGCAAGGCAGGGGAACATGTGACGGCTGCAGATATTTGTAAGCATTTTGAGGAACAGGGTAAATCTATTGGTGTTACTACTGTTTATCGTCAGCTGGACAAGATGGTAGAGGAAGGCCTGGTCAATAAGTACAGTTTGGACGGAACAACTTCTGCCTGCTATGAGTACATTGATGCGGAGCATCATATGGATGGACAGGTCACATGTTATCATTGCAAATGTGAGAAATGTGGAAAGTTGATTCATCTTCATTGTGAAGAGATAGAGCAACTACTAGAGCATATACATACAAATCATAGCTTTGTAATTGATCCAAGAAGAACGGTGTTTTACGGATTATGCGAAGCTTGTGGCAAGAACTAATTTGGGAGAAGAAAACGTGCGAAAGTTATTTGGTCTTATTTTGGCATTAATAATAATGATGGCTATATTTTTCTCTGCTCTTTTTATCTCCATGGAAATGGGGCATCACGACTGCTCAGGAGAGGATTGCCCTATCTGTGCCACAATGGAAGAGTGTGTGAATAATATCAGAATCTGTGGTATGGCAGCAGTGGTGGCTTTTGTTATAAGTAGCTTTGTAGCATTGGCAAGAAAACAAATGTCATCATATATGGTAGATACACTTTTTGAGAGCTTGATTGTAAAAAGAGTAAGGCTTAATTATTGAATCTCATATCTTTATTTATAGTACAAAAAGATAGAAGAGGTAGATAGATAAATGAAAATGATAAATAAAAAATATTTAAGAAGAATAGTAACTATGGTGCTTGTGACCGCAATGGCAATGAGCATGACTGCATGTGGTAGTAATTCAGGAGCTGGATCTAAAGATGGGAAGATCACAGTAGTAACCACCATCTTCCCAGAGTATGACTGGGTTAGAGAGATTGTTGGTCAGGGTACAAACAGTGTTGATACCAGCGCTGCAGATAGCATTGATGTGACAATGCTTCTCGATAATGGTGTTGATCTTCACAGTTACCAGCCATCAGCGGCTGATATTGCAAAGGTTTCTTCCTGTGATATGTTCATTTACGTAGGTGGTGAATCAGATTCCTGGGTTGATGATGTTCTTAAAGAAGCAACTAACAAAGACATGGTAGTTATCGATCTTATGGATGTTCTCGGCGACCAGGTTAAGGAAGAAGAGGTTGTTGAAGGCATGGAAGCCGAAGAAGAAGAGGAAGAAACTGATAATCACGATGGTGATGCGGATTCTGAAGATGAGGAAGGCGAGGGTCATCACCACGAGGAAGGCGAAAAAGAATATGATGAGCACATTTGGCTTTCTCTTAAGGATTCTCAGATTCTTACTCAGACAATAGCTGATAAGCTTTGTGAAATCGACGCAGATCACGCTGATGCATATAAGGCAAATGTTTCTGCTTACAATGAGAAGCTTGCAGCGCTTGATGCTGATTATCAGACAACAGTAGATAATGGAAAGGTAGATACAATCCTTTTCGGAGACAGATTCCCATTCAGATACATGGTTGATGATTATGGTCTTAATTATTATGCAGCATTTGTTGGCTGCTCAGCTGAAACAGAGGCAAGCTTCGAGACAATCATTTTCCTCGCTGGTAAGGTGGATGACCTGGGGCTCCCAGCAATCCTTACTATAGAAAACAGTGATCAGAAGATTGCATCTACAGTAAAAGATAATACGAAGACAAAAGATCAGGAAATTTTAGTTATGAACTCTCTTCAGTCAATCACATCTTCTGATGTTGAAGCTGGAGAAAGCTACTATAAAGTAATGGGAGAAAATCTCGAGGTATTAAAGAAGGCTTTAGGAGAATAAGCCAAGAGGAGCAATCATGAATTATATTGAGGTCAAGGATATTACAACAGGATATGACGGAATAGCGCTTACAAAGCATATTAACTTCAACGTCGAAAAGGGAGATTACCTTTGCATAGTTGGAGAAAACGGCGCGGGCAAGAGTACTCTTATGAAGACTCTGCTTCGTCTTATTCCAACAATAAAAGGTGAGATTATTTATAATGATGAACTGAAGGCGGGTAACATAGGTTACCTGCCTCAGCAGACTGTCATTCAGAAGGACTTCCCTGCCAGCGTTTGGGAGATAGTTCTATCTGGTAATCTTGCCAAGACTGGCCTCAGACCATTCTATAATAAAGAAGAAAAGAAAAATGCAATCGAAAGCCTTAAAAGACTTGATGCATGGGACCTGCGAAAGAAGACATTTAGAAATCTTTCAGGAGGACAAAAGCAGAGAGTGCTTCTGGCCAGAGCACTTACTGCGACCAGCAAGATCATTCTTCTGGATGAACCGGTAGCCGGCCTTGATCCAAAGGTTACAGAAGAGCTTTACCGTGTGGTTAAATCTCTTAATGAAGATGGAGTAACGATTATCATGATCTCTCATGATATCAGTACAGCAGTTAAATACTCCAGTCATATTTTGCATTTGGGACATAAACAGCTTTTCTTTGGAAAGACATCTGATTATCTTCAGAGTGAAGCATATAAATTCTTCTCTTCCGTTGAAGTTGATGAAGAAGAACAGGAGGCGTAGATATGGATCAGTTATTATATTATCTTCAATTCAATTTTGTTATCTATGCTCTTATTGTTGGTGTGCTTATTGCACTCTGTGCATCACTCCTGGGAGTAACGCTTGTGCTTAAGAGATATTCATTTATCGGTGACGGACTTTCGCACGTGGCATTTGGTGCTATGTCAGTTGCAGCCGTTTTGCATCTTGTAAGTAATACTATTTTAGTTATGCCGGTAACTATCATCGTAGCAGTTCTTCTATTAAAGAGTGGTCGTAATTCAATGCTCAAAGGAGATGCGGCGATTGCAATGCTATCAGTTACATCTCTTGCTTTCGGATATATGATCATGAATGTATTTTCAGGATCAGCAAATGTTTCAGGAGATGTTTGTAGTACACTTTTTGGTTCTACATCAATCCTGACTCTGGATATAAAAGAAGTTATTATCTGTATAGTTTTATCAGTGATAGTAATCGCCCTTTATATTATCTTTTATAATAAAATCTTTGCGGTTACATTTGATGAAACATTCTGCGAAGCTACTGGTGTGCCAGCGGGCAGATACAATTTCCTTATTGCGGTTATCATAGCAATCATTATTGTTTTGGGAATGAACCTTGTGGGTAGTCTTCTTATCTCAGCCCTCATAGTATTCCCAGCTCTTGCTGCTATGCGTGTTTCTGGTACATTTAAGGGAGTTGTGATCCTGTCAGTTATATTCTCAGTAATATGTTCTCTTGTGGGAATGATAGTTTCTATACTTGCATCTACACCAGTTGGAGCTACCATTGTTGCAATGGATCTTGTGTGCTTTATCATTATGTGGATAGTAGGAAGATTTGTTGTAAAAGTAGACTAAAAAGTATACAATGATAGAAGTGAAAAAAGTGAAAGAAATAAAGATGAATAATAGAGTTAGAAAAATTTTAACGCTGAGTTTGGTGGCTGCTTTGACATTTAGCCTGACTGCCTGTGGAGATACAAAGGGTCAGAGCAAAATGGAATCCACGAATAGTGTTGAGGATACCATCAATCAGCAAATACAGAATGAACAGGCTCCGGCAGATGCTACTACAGAAGCTACAACGCAGGCCACAACTCAGGCTACTACGCAGGCGCCAACTGTTGATGCGGATATGTCGGAGATATTAAGTTCACCGCATGACGGAATTGATATTGATCTTACAACCATGAATAGTGACATGGTTTATTCAACTGTATACCAAATGATGGCTAATACTCCTGAATTTGAAGGTAAGGTTGTTCGAATGGAGGGCAGTTACTATGCCAGCTACGATGAGGGTACAAAGCAAACTTATTTCTTTGTGATCATCAAAGATGCAACGGCATGCTGTCAGCAGGGACTGGAATTCATCTGGGGAGATGGAAGCCATGTTTATCCTGATGAATATCCATCTGATGGATCAGAAGTAATAGTGACTGGTACATTTGAAAGCTACAAGGATAATCCGGACGATGTTTACAGCTACGTACATTTGAATAATTCAACACTCGAGGTTGTAAGTGAAGGAGAAAGTGTGCAATAAAATAATATAAGGGGGATGTGTATGTTAAATATTGTTCTTCATGAACCGGAGATACCTTTTAATACCGGTAATATCGGCAGAACCTGTGTAATAACAGGCGCAAAGCTGCATCTTATCAGACCTTTTGGATTTATGTTGAATGATAAAATGCTCAAAAGAGCGGGATTGGATTATTGGCATAAACTTAATGTCCAGGAGCATGATAATGTAGATGAATTCTATGAATATGTGAAGGCTAATTCAGAAAAGCAGACGAAGCTTGAACAGGGTGAGCTGAGAAAACCTAGAATTTATTATGCTACTACAAAGGGTAAGCATAGATATTCAGATGTAGAATTTCGCGATGGTGATTACATTATGTTTGGTCGCGAGAGCGCAGGCATTCCTGAGGAGATTCTGGCTGATCATCCTGATGATTGTATTAGAATTCCAATGCTTCCTGAGGAGAGGTCGCTGAACCTTTCAAGCAGCGTTGCGATAATTCTTTATGAGGCTCTCAGGCAGCTGGATTATCCGGGATTGGAAGATACAGGCGAGCTTCATAGACTTGAATACAACTATACACAAAACGAATTATAGAAAAGAGATAAGAATGAAAATTGTTGGGGTACATTTTTGGGACAAGAAGGTACATTTATGCTGGAGCGATGGAGGTTCTGTAAGCACAGCTTCATTTAACTTACCAGCGGATTTAAGAAGAGATGACATCCTGGAGCAGGAATTTGCACTTGCAGGTGTTTTCAAAGCTATAACTCAGTACCTTGGTGAAAAAGCAGGGATTACTGAATTCGGAATGGTTGTTTGTGTGCCAGATGAATTCGGTGTGAATGATATTAAGAGAGTATATGAGGTCGGAAAGCAGAGTAATATCGTTATCGTAAGAACAGTGAATGAAACTCTGGCGCTGGCACTTGCTCTTTATGCTGAGTATGATTTCGATGGAAGACTTCTTGCGGCTGTTGTAAATGAAAACAGAGTTGGAATTTCAGAATACGACTTCAGTGATGAAGGTGTTGAAAAAATTGCAACTTACGTGGCTGGACCATGGGCTGGTTCATCCTTTGCAAGAGCACCATTTATCTACAATCACAGCAGTAAGCTTTTTGAGGCTACTGAGGCGGAGATTATATTCAGTGCAGGTGGAATGAATTCCAGTATTTCGCTTGAGCAGGGGCTGAAGTCTTATATAAAGTCATCTGCGTTTGTTAATCAGAATATTGAATTCAAGATGGTAGGCGCTGAGGGGATAGTTGATGGACTGGGCCTTCTTTGCGGAAAGATAGAGGGCCAGGAAGCGGTTGCAGGACTTGGAGTTAAGGACACATTTTCACCTTACGAAATGTGCGTTTCAATAAATGGTGAGCTTTATACTGTAATGAATCCAGAGGCTTCACTTACACAGAATGCAGGAACAGAAGTTAAAAAGCTTCCTGAATCTGGAAGAGATTTTGAAGAATTCACAGTTTACGAGAAGAGAAAAACTTCTTATATCAATCTTGGAACTGCGAAGGTTTCCAGAGAAAGCCTGGATTCATATTATAGAAAGCCTGTTTTTGTTGGGCTGAATATAAATGACAAGAGAGAGATTTCGCTGCTGATTCAGGATATGGCAACTGATAAATATATAGAAATGCCTATCGGGGCTGCAGGTGGAGCGGCAGGTAGTGGTGATGATGAGGGAGATGTTTCAGGCTTCATTGAAAAGATTCTTCCAATCATTGATAACCTGGAATATGCATCTAAGTTCGCACAGGATCCTGATAATCCTTATACAAAGGGAATTCTTCAGTCCTATGAAAATGCAGTGAAGATTCTTGAAGAGAACGGAATTAAAATAATTTCTGGCGAAGGCGAACCATTCGATTTCAATTTGCAGAATGCGGTTGCACATGTAACTGACGTAGACCTTCCAGAGAATACAGTTAAGCAGGTGATGCAGACTGGATATGTATACAAGGGTAAAGTCCTGAGAACGGCGTCTGTAATTGTAGCAAACTAAAACTGTAACAAAGTAGATTTGTCATGTTTTTGTTGTAAAAAAGCCATATTTTTGTTATAGTAACTTTAGGTGTGTGCTGTAAGCACACTTACTACATAATGAATAATTTAATTTATTTTATGGGAGGATGGTTTAATGTTTAATTTCTTATCAGTTTTAGCTAGTTATGGCTATGATGATGCTCAACTTGCTGCAACTGGCGGAATGCTTGTTGCTGAGATTATTTTCTACGTAATCGTTTACGTAGTTGAAGCTATCGCACTTATGAAAGTTTTTGAGAAGGCTGGCGTTACTTCATGGTACGCTTGGATTCCTTTCCTCAACACATATTGGATCACACAGATCGCTACAGGTAATGGTTGGTTATTCCTTATCATGTTCATTCCTTGTGTAGGAACACTTATTTGGTGCATCCTTCTTGCTGTTAAACTTGCAGCAGCTTTTGGACAGGGTGGCGGAATGATCGCACTTCTTATCCTGTTACCACTTATCGGTTATCTTGTACTTGGTTTTGGATCAGCACAGTATCAGGGACCACAGTAAATAAAAGAACTTACAAACTATTTGGTTATTAAGTATTTATCATTATGTAGAATGAAGCTCAGAGTCTTATGGCTCTGAGCTTTTTGTATTAAAAATTCTGTTTTTTTTATCAATATAATGCTATACTGAAAATAGCGTTTTTTAACCTAGGAGGTGTTTATGGGAGAATTAGTTTTCAAGCAAAGAAAGAGAAATTGGTGTGGCCTTCCATGGTCATTTACAATTTATAGTTTTGATGAAGAAAGACTCTTTATTGAAAGAGGAGTTTTTACTAAGAGAGAGGATGAGGTTCGTTTGTACCGAATCCTTGATATCTCACTTCAGAGATCCTTTATTCAGAGAATCTTCAAGATGGGAACTATCACAGTTGATAGCTCTGATAAGACAATGAAGAACTTTGAACTGAAGAATATAAAGAATTCTAAAGAGGTAAAGGAACAGCTTTCGCAGCTCGTTGAAGAAGAACGTCAGCGTAAGAGAATTACAGGACGTGAGTTTATGGGAGATTATGATCACGATGGATTCGATGATGACCACTACGATCATGACGACCATTACTAGAAAATCTTCATATGGAGGTATGTGTTATGAAGAAGAGGTTGGTGTATGTAATTGCTGTATGCGTACTGTGTCTGGGTGGTCTTACTGCATGTGGTAAGGCGAAGGACCCAGTAATCGAGGAAACTCAGCAGGGCATACAGCTTGAGGATAAAGCAAGGGAAGTAACTGGTCAGCAGGGTGAACAGGCTGAGGAAGCCGACGACAAACTTGACAGCATTCCTACGGAGTAACTTAAAATAAAAGGGAGGTTAAGAAAATGGGATTAGAAGATATTAAAGGAATGGTTGATAAGGCTGAGAAGACAGCTAAGAATCTTGAGGATAAGGCTAAAAAGGCCGGTGTATCTGATAAGGATATTGATAAAGCGAAGGATAAGGCAATCGATGCTGCAAAAGATCTTATAAAGGGGAAAAAGTAAATGATTCAGTGTCCTAATTGTGGAGGCGGACTTAAGTTTGATATCCAGTCTCAGCAATTAAAATGTGATTCGTGTAATTCGCTCTTTGATCCGTATTCAGTTAAGTCTACAAGTGCGGAAGAAGAGACAGAATACAGCGTAACAGTTTTCAGGTGCCCTCAGTGTGGTGGAGAAATATGCTCTACAGAAGAAACAGCGGCTGCATTCTGCAGTTACTGTGGTTCTTCGAATGTTCTTGAAAGCAGAGTTTCAAAAGAGAAAAAACCGGAACTCATTATTCCTTTCAAAAAGACTAAGGCTGAGTGTGAGAATCTGTTTGAGAAGTTTATAAAGAAGGCGATCTTTGCGCCTGCATCTTATAGAAGAGCGGGTCGTGCAGATTCTTTCCGAGGTATCTACATGCCATATTGGCTGTATGATATGTCTCAGAAGGGTGATGTAAACATTGCATCCTCATCATCTCACAGAAGTGGTGACTATATAATTACAGACCACTATCTGCTCAGGGGTCATCTGGATAATTATTATAATGGTGTTTCCTACGATGCATCATCTACATTTGCAGATGATATCAGTAGCGACATTGCACCATATAATGTACAGGATATAACTACGTTTAATCCTACATTCCTGGCAGGTTATTATGCAGACCTTGCAGATGTAGGCGTAGAAACCTACAGAGATACTGCTATCGGTCTTGCTCAGGAGAGTACATATAACTATCTGAGAAAAAGTAGTCCAATGGGTCATGAAAGCTTTGAGAATCCAAAGGAAGCCGTAAAGGCTGGCATTAAAACAAATGTAAATGTAACCCGTTCGGCTATGTTCCCAGTATGGTTCATGTCCTACAGAAACAGAGACAGGGTTGCTTATGCAACTGTTAATGGTCAGACAGGAAAAGTATCGGCGGATATTCCTATGAGTATTCCAAAGTATCTGCTGTGTGCCCTTGGCATCTCGGCAGGATTCTTTGCGTTGTTCCAGATGCTTTTCACGATCACACCAAAGCTTCTGGTGTTCATCGTTTCAATTCTTGGACTTATAGCTGCCCTTATATATGGTAAGGAAATGAAAAAGCTTGCATCCATGGAGAATCACGATGAAGATCTTGGAATGCTTGCAAGGGAAAGAAGAGTAGAAGAAAAGAGACGTGCCAGAGCTCAGGCTCAGAAGGGTGCTTCCTTCGATGGTCAGCCTCAGGAGGCATATGTAATCACTCAGAACGACCTGAAGAGACAGAAGAGAGAAAAATCTAAAAAGAAGAAAGCCAAGAAGGATACCGCTGGTTCTCTGGCGTGGCTAATTACCTTAATTCTTGTTATTATAGTTGGCACTTCTATATTTGGAAATGCCCTCGAGAGTCTTTTCGAAGGTGACTTTGGATTAGGTGGAGCCATAGTCGCTCTCATCTTCCTGATCATTACTATTGTCAGTGCAATAAATGCAAAGAAGAGCATTAATGATATGTATTCTATCAATGGACTGCCAGCGTCTCTATGGACAGTTGTCAGCCTAGCATGCATTATGATTGTCAGCTTCTGGAGTCCGATCGACGATAGAATTTATTATGGTGCGGCAATCCTCGCCATGATAGGTATTATATTAAATATCATAGGTATCATAAGAGGTTATAACCTTCTTTCTATGAGACCATTACCTCAGTTTGAGATGTATCAGGGAGGTGATGATCGTGCATAGAAAGTTCTGGAAAGTTGAATACCTGAAACGTAGCGCGCTTGCTGTAATTATGGCAGTTCTTATAATCGCGGCAATCCTTGTCCCATCAATAACATCTCTGGCTGATGAGAATTATAAAAATTCCGATACCGGTTATCAGGTGGTCATTATTGATGAACCAGATGCTCTGACAGATGACGAAGAGACAGAACTTCGTGAAACCATGTCAGACATAACAAAATACGGAAATGCAGTCCTCTTTATTGCCAATGAACATGATGGTACAACGAAGGACGCAACCAGAGCGAAATACGATGAATATTTCGATGCCACAATTGATAATGGTGTTATTTATACTATCGATTATGGTACAAATGAACTTTACCTCATGCATTGCGGAGCATTTAGCATGTGGGTTGAGGACGGAACGGGACAGTCCGTAGTTGATGGTGCTGCTGAAAAGTCATCGGAATCTGATTATGCATCTGCAAATTATGCTTTTGTGGAATATTACAAAGCATTAGAGGCCAGTGACAGAGAGGTACATTACGAGGCGGACACTGGAGAAGATGAATATGTCATCACCAATGAAGATGGCTCTGAAACTACTGTTGCAGCAGAAGATATAATCGATGATAAATCAGGTGAATCGACATATACGGACCCTGATACAAAATATGAAGCGGTTATTTTGGATGGTGCTGACCTCCTTTCAGATGGAGAGGAGAAAGCTCTTCTGGAGGATATGGCTCCAGTTCTTAAGTATGGAAATGCAATGTTCTATACTACAAATAAAAATCAGGGAACTACCATTAATGTTGGTAGAGATAAGTTCCATGAGAGATATGGTCAGTACGGTGACGGAACCTGTTTCATCATTGATATGGCAAACCGACAGCTGTCTGTATGGTGTAGTGATGAAATTTACAAGACAGTTAAGAAGTCTAAGACAGATACAATAGTTTCCAATGTATACAGAATGGCAACTAATGAAAAGTATTATGATTGTGCCAGTGAAGTTTTTAAAGAGGTTGCAATTACTCTTGAGGGTGGTAAGATAGCAGCTCCGATGAAGCTTGCATCTAATATTCTTTTGGCACTTATGCTGGGAATGCTGATCGCTTACTGGGTAGTGAAAGCATTCTCGATTGTTCCAAAACCTTCAGAGAGGGAACTGCTCGCGGCTATACAAACGAAGCAGAACCTGCTGGATTATCATAAAGTATTTACACATCAGACCAGGCGGTACGATCCACCTAGTTCTTCTTCCTCCGGAGGCGGAGGCGGAGGAGGCGGCGGTGGAGGCGGAGGCGGTGGCGGCTCCAGCCACGGTTTCTAGTCAAAAAACTGCTAATTTACAGGACGATTCCTTATTTTGAGAATCGTCCTTTTTTACTTGATAAATTTGGCAAAAAGGTGGTAAAATACTACTACCTATGGCCTTGCGCGTTTTACACTTTTTTAAATGCGCATAATTGGGGGAGATTTTTGGTCATAGAAGGGTTAGGAGAATAAGATGAGAAAAACAAAGGTTATCTGTACTATTGGACCAGCCAGCGACAACGAACAAACGCTTCGTAAGCTGATCGAAGAAGGCATGGCAGTTGCAAGACTGAACTTCTCACATGGAACACATGAGGAACATAAAAAGAAGTTTGATCTTATTAAAAAAGTCCGAGCTGACTTAAGACAGCCAATCGCTATAATGCTGGACACTAAGGGTCCTGAATATAGAATTGGAACATTTGAAAATGGAAGTATAACTCTTGAAGATGGAGATATATTTAGATTCACAACAGAGGATGTGGTTGGTAATCAGGAAAGAGTTTCTGTCAGCTACAAGAATCTGATAGAAAACCTCGAAGTTGGAGACAAAATACTGGTAAATAACGGACTTGTTATTTTTGAAGTATATGAAATCCGTGGTAAAGAGGCAATTTGTAAATGTCTTGCCGGTGGAGTTCTTTCTGATAAGAAATCTATGAACTTCCCTAACAAGGTACTTGACCAGCCGTTCCTCAGCGAACAGGATAAGAAGGATCTTCTTTTCGGAATACAGAATGGTGCAGATTATGTAGCTGCTTCCTTTGTTTCTTCGAAGAGTGACGTTCAGGAAATGCGAGATTTCCTTGACCAGAATGGCGGTAAGGATGTTGAGATTATTGCAAAGATAGAAAACCGTTCAGGTGTTGAGCATATTGAAGAAATATGCGAGCTGTCGGACGGTATAATGATTGCTCGTGGTGACCTTGGTGTTGAGATTCCGGGCGTTGAGGTTCCTTCAGTTCAGAAGTTCCTCATTTCAAAATGTCGTATGCTTGGTGTCCGTGTTATCACAGCCACCGAGATGCTGGAATCCATGATTAAGAATCCTCGCCCGACAAGAGCCGAGATTTCTGACGTGGCAAATGCAGTCTATGACGGAACATCAGCGGTTATGCTCTCTGGTGAAACAGCATCAGGTGCTCATCCGGTTGAAGCACTTAAGACTATGGTTGAGACTATAGAGTTTACAGAGACAAAGATAAATTATAAGAAGAGATTCAGAAATGCTGACTTCGAAGTACGAAGTACTCTCGATGCAGTATCACATACAGTATGTACAATGGCTATCGATGTGGACGCCAAGTGCATAATAGTTAATTCGCTTAGTGGTAGGACTGCCCGAATGGTCAGCCGTTTCCGATGCCCAGTAGATATCATCGGAATGACCACATCTGCCAGAGTTTGGCGTAAGCTTAATCTTTCCTGGGGACTCACTCCTGTAATGTGCGGAATGTACGACAGTATGGAGGAGATGTTCAGGAATTCAGTTCAGGAGGCAACTGCCGCTCTTGGACTTGAAAAGGGAGACAATGTTGTTATCACTGGTGGTATGGTAAATGGAACCAGCGGTAATACAAACCTCATAAAAGTAGAGGAGATTGACCAGGTTTGGTAATCTAAATCCCAATCAGAGAAATTTTTAGATGGGAGGGCAAAGATATGGACGAGAAAATGATAGAGCTTGAAGTTGTAATGGAGCTTCTCGAGAACCGAAAGTTCGCAGAACTTAGAGACCTTCTTGACGAGGCGAATCCTATCGACGTAGCCCAACTCCTAGGTGAAGTTCCTGAAGAAAAACTTCTGCTCCTGTACCGTATGCTTCCAAAGGAAGATGCGGCTGATATATTTGCAGAGATGGAGCACGATGAACAGGAAACACTTATCAAAGCTTTTAACGACCGAGAGATTCGTGAAGTTATAGAAGAAATGAATATCGATGATGCGGTTGACCTTGTGGAGGAAATGCCAGCCATCGTCGTTAATAAGATTCTCCGTCATGCGGACCCGGAAACTCGTAAGGAGATAAATGAACTCCTGAAATATCCTGAGGATAGTGCGGGCTCGGTTA
Source organism: uncultured Lachnospiraceae bacterium (assembly GCA_902774915.1). GTDB lineage: Bacteria > Bacillota > Clostridia > Lachnospirales > Lachnospiraceae > Eubacterium_Q. Next base: position 178,237 of record CACYKH010000006.1, read on the forward strand.
TGACTACAGAGTATATGGCTCTGAAGAGCGATATGACCGTGGCAGATTCCTTTGAAAGAATCCGTCGTACCGCTGATGAAAAGGAGGACATCTATACCTGTTATGTTATAGATCCTTCCAGAAAACTTCAGGGTACAGTCAGTCTCAAGGAGATGTTCCTGGTTCCAAAGGATACTCTTATCGGAGACTTGATGGAGACAAATATCATTTCGGCAAATACTCTGGACGACCAGGAGAAGGTTGCTAAGGATATGGCAAAGTACAACCTTACGACCATTCCTATCGTTGATCAGGAAAACCGTCTGGTGGGCATCGTTACTGTCGATGATGCTATCGATGTCATTCAGGAAGAGAACACAGAGGATATCGAGATGATGGCCGCTATCACACCTACAGATAAGCCATATATCAGTACGGGATTTTTTGAAACATATAAGAAAAGAATCCCTTGGCTGCTTCTGCTCATGATATCGGCAACATTTACAGGTGCAATCATCACAAGATACGAAAATGCTCTTGGTAAATATGTAATCCTGACGGCATACATTCCAATGCTTATGGATACGGGCGGAAATGCAGGTTCCCAGGCTTCAGTTTCAATCATCCGTGGTCTGTCTCTTGATGAGATTGAATTCGGAGATATTTTCAGAATTCAGGGTAAAGAGCTTTTGGTTGCGTTCCTGTGCGGCTTTACCCTTGCAGTTGCAAATTTTGTAAAGCTCCTGATCTTTGATAAGGTTGAAGTTGTAATAGCTGCAGTTGTCTGCATGACACTTCTTCTTACAGTTGCAGTTGCAAAATTTGTTGGATGTACACTTCCTATTCTTGCTAAGAGAGTAGGTTTTGACCCGGCCGTTATGGCGAGTCCGTTTATTACGACTATTGTAGATGCTATTTCACTTATCATTTACTTCCAGCTGGCATCTCATATATTAAGTTTATAAAAATGAAAGGCGACGTTGTGAAAAGTAAGGATACGAAAGAGTTACTGAAAAACTCTTTAATTGAGCTTGCAAGAAAAAAACCAGTAGATAAGATTACAATTAAACAGGTATCAGAAAATGCAGGTGTAACATCTCAGACCTTCTACAATCATTTCAGCGATAAATACGATATGGTTCACTGGGCTTACAAGAAGAGAGTAGATGAGATATTCGAGAAATATAAAAATGGAGAGATTGGTTGGAAAGAACTTTTGGATGCATTCCTGGTTGGCTATGAGAAAAACTCGAGATTTATCTTAAATGCATTCAACAATACATATGGTGAGGACTCATATGCTTCCAAAACTGGAAGCTATCTTTGCCAGAGTATTGATAATGAATTAAAGAGAAGGCTGGGTGTTGATGAGCTTGACGAAGAGCTGAGCATACTGACAAAGATATATGCAAGCGGGATAATAAATATCATAGCTTATTGGCTGAATGAGGGCAGGGATATAGACAAAGATAAGCTCATTGATTATATTGATGAATCGATGCCTGGAAAAATAAGAGAAATAATATATTAGGACTCGTTTTTTTGGCTCAAAAATGCTAAAATAGTGATGTTTGGTTATTTTAGGTTGTGAGTGAGTGTAATGGATAAAAGGAAGTTTGTAAAAAAGTTAGAGAAGAACCTGGGGATGAATAAAATCAGGACACAAATCAGAGCTATAAGCTTTATGTTCGTGTTCCTGGTTATAGGTGCTGTATTTGCTATTTATATGAACCATTCGGGAGTGTGGCTTTCCTATGGTATCGTGATAGCGGCAATATCGATGCTCATCCTTGCTATGTTTATTTCATATAGGCTTAAGCTGCAGGCTCGTCTCAATAATATGAAGCTGGATTACAGGGAGAGAGTTGTTACTCCTTATGCCAGAGAGTATTTTGAAGATGGTGATTTCCTTAAGAAGGGAAGTCTTACTGAAAGAGAATTGATCAGCACAAAAATGTTCTCTGATACTGCGGACTACAAGTATACATCTAACAATGAACTTAGAGGAATTCATAAATCCATTAAGTTTGTAAATGCAGATGTTTACGAAGATAACAATCCACTTGAGTATCATGTAAAGGGAAGGTTCATTGCTTTCAATATAACAACACCAAATATCAATCCAGTTGTGCTGACAACATCGACAGCACCTATTCTGGATTTCCAGGATGACAGAGTGCATTTGATAAAACCAAAGAATGATGTCATTGGAAGAATGTTCAGGGTGTATGCATTTGATGAAAAAGAAGCAAACGAACTTCTTACAGATAACATGGTCTATAAGCTGAGACAGATTATTGGTCTCCAGCTTGGAAAGATAGTTAAGATAGGATTCCACAACGATAAGATTTATGTTTTCTTTACAACAGAGGAATCCACTTACGCGGAAAACTTTACAAAGAAAAATTCTGTCATCACAGAGCTTAGAAAAATTCGAGAAAAGTTCAATGTGGTCGGCAAGATAATAGATATTTTATAGGAAAGAGGAAAAAGACGTGGAACAGAATTACGGAGATGGCAAGGTATACGGAGTGCCAGCAGAAAAGCCAGATGTATCTACACTTAATGTAGACGAAGACGGTATCACAGAATATGTCACCCCAGACATGATAATCGGCGATATCATTACATGGTATCCAGATGCATCACTGGTTCTTATGAAGTGCGGAATGCATTGTCTTAGCTGTGGAGTATCACAGTTTGAATCGTTGGAACAGGCATGTGCAGTGCACGGACTGTATGTCGACGATGTAGCCAAGGTCGTTAATGATTACCTCACACAGACATTAGGCGGCGCAGGCGAAAAGAAGGAGGAAGAATAGATGTACGATAAGGTATCAACCAAGCTTAACTTCGTGGAGAGCGAAGATAAGGTTTTAAAATTCTGGAAAGATGAGAAGATCTTTGAGAAGAGTATAGATGAGAAGAAGGATCTTCCAACTTATACATTTTACGATGGACCTCCAACAGCAAATGGTAAGCCACATATCGGTCACGTGCTTACTCGTGTTATCAAGGATATGGTGCCACGTTACCAGACAATGAAAGGTCATAAGATCATTCGTAAGGCTGGATGGGATACACACGGACTTCCTGTTGAGCTTGAGGTTGAGAAGGAAATTGGAATAGATGGCAAGGAGCAGATTGAAGAGTACGGAATTGAGCCATTTATCGGTAAGTGTAAAGAATCAGTTTGGAAATATAAAGGTATGTGGGAAGAGTTCTCCGGAAAGGTTGGCTTCTGGGCTGACATGGATGACCCTTATGTAACATACCATAATGATTATATTGAGTCAGAGTGGTGGGCTCTTAAGAAGATCTGGGATATGGGGCTTCTTTACAAAGGTTTTAAGGTAGTTCCTTATTGCCCTAGATGTGGAACTCCACTTTCATCCCACGAGGTTGCTCAGGGATATAAGTCAGTTAAGGAAAGATCTGCAGTAGTTCGTTTCAAGGCTAAGGTAGCTGAGGGCGAGGAGCAGTATTACTTCCTTGCATGGACAACAACTCCATGGACACTTCCATCAAACCTTGCACTTTGCGTTAACCCAGAGGAAACATATTGCAAGGTTAAGGCTTGCGATGGCTATACATATGTAATGGCTGAGGCACTTCTTGATACAGTTCTCGGACCTCTTGCTGAAGAGAAGGTTAAGAACGATGATGGTGAGATGGTGCTTAAGTACAGTACAGATGCTACAGATGGAAAAGCATATGTTAAGTTAGAATCTTACAAGGGTACAGACCTTGAGGGACTTGAGTATGAGCCACTTTATGAGGCGGCTGAAACAGCTGCAGCAAAGCAGCATAAGAAGGCACATTTCATCGTAGTCGATGATTATGTAACAATGTCAGATGGTACTGGTATAGTTCACATTGCTCCTGCATTTGGTGAGGACGATGGTAGAGTTGGTCGTAAGTATGACCTTCCATTTGTACAGTTTGTTACTGCTGAAGGAAATATGTCTGATGAAACTCCATTTGCCGGACTTTTCGTTAAGGATGCTGATCCAAAGGTACTTGTTGACCTGGATAGCAGAAGCCTTCTTTTCTCAGCACCAAAGTTTGAACATGATTATCCATTCTGCTGGAGATGTGATACACCACTTATCTACTACGCAAGAGAATCATGGTTCATCAAGATGACAGAAGTTAGTGACCGTATGGTTGCTAATAACAATACAGTAAACTGGATTCCAGAAGGAATTGGTAAGGGACGTTTTGGTGAGTGGCTTAAGAACGTTCAGGACTGGGGACTCAGCCGTGATCGTTATTGGGGAACACCACTTAACGTTTGGGAATGTGAGGACTGTGGCAAGAGAGATGCTATCGGTTCTATCGCAGAGCTTCGTGAAAGAGGAAAGATGGAAGATGGTTCAGAGGTTCCAGAGGATATTGAGCTTCACAGACCATTTGTTGACGGAGTTGTTCTTACATGTCCAGATTGTGGTAAGCCAATGAAGAGAGTTCCAGAGGTTATTGACTGCTGGTTCGACTCAGGAGCAATGCCTTTTGCACAGTGGCATTATCCATTTGAGAATGAGGACATTTTCAATGATAACTTCCCTGCAGATTTCATCTCAGAGGCTGTTGATCAGACACGTGGATGGTTCTATTCACTGATGGCTATTTCAACACTTCTGTTTGATAAGGCTCCATATAAGAATGTAATCGTGCTTGGTCACGTACAGGATAAGGACGGACAGAAGATGTCTAAGTCCAAGGGAAATGCAGTTGACCCAATGGAGGCTCTGAATAAATACGGAGCTGATTCCATTAGATGGTATTTCTATACAAATTCACAGCCATGGCTTCCTAACAGATTCCACGAGGATGCGGTTCTCGAGGGACAGCGTAAGTTCATGGGAACACTTTGGAATACCTATGCATTCTATACACTGTATGCAGAAATCGACCAGTTCGATCCTACAAAGTATACACTTGATAAGGCATCACTTTCTGTAATGGATAAGTGGCTCCTTTCAAAACTTAATACAGCAGTTAAGGCATTTGATGAAAACATGAGTGCTTACAAGATTCCTGAATCTGCAGCAGTTCTTACAGACTTTGTTGACGACCTGAGTAACTGGTATGTAAGAAGATGCCGTGAAAGATATTGGGCAAAGGGTATGGAGCAGGATAAGATTAATGCTTACATGACTCTTTATACAGCACTTGTTACTATCTGTAAGGTATCTGCACCAATGGTACCATTCCTTACAGAAAGCATTTATCAGAACTTAGTTAGAAATGTGGACAAGGATGCTCCAATCAGTATCCACCTCTGTGATTATCCTGAGGTAGATGAGTCCATGATCGATACAGAGCTCGAGAAGAACATGGGTGAGGTTCTTACTATCAAGACATTTGGTAGTGCTGCTCGTAATACAGCTAACATTAAGAACCGTCAGCCAATCGCAAATATGTACATCAAGGCTGATACAGAGCTTAGTGAGTTCTATACAGATATCATTAAGGACGAGCTGAACATTAAGAACATCGAGTTCAAGGATGACCTTTCATCCTTCTCAACATATACATTCAAGCCACAGCTTAAGACAGTTGGTCCTAAGTATGGAAAGCTTCTGAATGGTATTAGAGAATACCTTACAAATATTGAGGATGGAAATGCTGCATATGCAAGTCTAAAGAGTGAAGGCGCACTTAAGTTTGAAGTAAACGGTGAGCCAGTCGAACTTGCTGAAGAGGATCTTCTTATAGATGTATCTGAAAGTGGTGACTATGTAACATTTGGTGATAACAATGTTACTGTAGTTATAGATACAAAGCTTACGCCAGAACTTATTGAGGAAGGTTTCGTAAGAGAAATCGTTTCCAAGGTTCAGTCAATGCGTAAGGAGGCAGGCTTCGAGGTTACAGACAGAATTAACTTCTATTTAGACAAGAACGAGAAGCTGTCAGAGATTGTCAATAATAATGATGACAAGATTAAGTCTGCTGTACTGGCCGATCATATCTTCATTGGTAAGATGGCCGGTTTCACCAAGGAATGGAATATTAATGGAGAAACTGTTATTCTTGGTGTTTCAAAATAAATGACTCTTAGCTTATGGGTGAGTGCAGAGTTCAAAGGAGGATAACCCTATGAAAAAAATTGCAAAATTTGACAAAGAGGGCTTCAAAAAAGAAGTAGCTTCTAATGTGAAGATGCTTTATCGTAAGCCACTCGATGAGGCAACACCACAGGAGATTTATCAGGCTGTCAGCTATGCTGTTAAGGATGATATTATCGACAGATGGATTGCAACTCATAAGGTTTACAAGGAGAAGAATGTTAAGAAAGTTTACTACCTGTCAATGGAATTCCTGATGGGTCGTGCACTTGGTAATAACCTGCTTAACTTAGGCTATTACGATGATATCAAGAAGGCTCTTGATGAGATGGGGCTGGATATCAATTTCATCGAAGATCAGGAAAGAGATCCTGCTCTTGGAAATGGTGGTCTTGGTAGACTTGCTGCATGCTTCCTTGATTCACTTTCAACTCTTGGATATCCTGCATACGGCTGCGGAATCAGATATCACTATGGTATGTTTAAGCAGGCAATTGTTGATGGATATCAGTTAGAGGAGCCAGATGACTGGTTGAGACACGGCTTCCCATTTGAGATTAAGAGAAATGAGTATGCTACAGAGGTTAAGTTCGGCGGATATGTTCGCGTAGAGAACAAGGACGGAAGAAATCATTTCATTCAGGAAGGATATACTTCAGTTCGTGCCGTACCTTATGATATGCCAGTCGTTGGATATGGTAACAACGTTGTTAACACACTTCGTATGTGGGATGCTGAGGCAACTCAGGAATTCAATCTGAATTCATTCGACAGAGGTGAGTATGAGAAGGCTGTAGAAGAGCAGAACCTTGCTAAGACTATCAGCGAAGTACTTTATCCAAATGATAATCATTATTCAGGTAAGGAGCTTCGTCTGAAGCAGCAGTACTTCTTCGTATCTGCATCTCTTCAGACTGCTATAAAGAAGTTCAAAGAGAATAATAAGAAGATCCAGGATCTTCCAAAGAAGGTTACATTCCAGATGAACGATACACATCCAACTCTGACAGTTCCAGAGCTTATGCGTATCCTTATGGATGAAGAAGGACTTGAGTGGGATGAGGCATGGGATATCACAACAAAGACTTGTGCTTATACAAACCACACTATTATGTCCGAGGCTCTTGAGAAATGGCCAATCGAACTGTTCTCAAGACTTCTTCCTCGTATCTATCAGATCGTTGAAGAGATTAACAGAAGATTCGTTCTTAAGATTCAGGAGATGTATCCTGGAGATCAGAACAAGGTTAAGTCAATGGCTATCCTCTATGATGGACAGGTTAAGATGGCACACCTTGCAATCGCTGGTTCTTATTCAGTAAACGGTGTTGCAAGACTCCATACAGAAATCCTCAAGAAGAGAGAGCTTAAAGACTTCTATGAGATGAATCCAAAGCAGTTCAATAATAAGACTAATGGTGTAACTCAGAGAAGATTCCTTGCTCATGGTAACCCACTTCTTGCAGAGTGGCTTAACAGAAAGATCGGTGAGGAATGGATTACAGATCTTTCACAGATCAGCAAGCTTAAAACTTTTGTTGATGACAAGAAGTATCAGCAGGAGTTTATGAATATTAAATATCAGAACAAGCTTCGTCTTGCAGAGTACATCAAGGAACATAATGGAATTGATGTAGATCCAAATTCTATCTTTGATGTTCAGGTAAAGAGACTTCATGAGTACAAGAGACAGCTTCTCAACATACTTCATGTAATGCATCTTTATTCAGAACTTAAGGAGAATCCTGAGTTCGATATGTATCCAAGAACATTCATCTTCGGTGCAAAGGCTGCTGCAGGATACAAGAGAGCTAAGCTTACTATCAAGCTTATCACTTCAGTAGCAGATGTAATCAACAATGATCCTACTATCAAGGATAAGATTAAGGTTGTATTCATCGAAGACTACAGAGTATCAAATGGTGAGATCATCTTCGCCGCTGCTGATGTTTCAGAGCAGATTTCAACAGCTTCTCGTGAGGCATCTGGTACAGGTAATATGAAGTTCATGATCAACGGTGCTCCAACACTTGGTACAATGGACGGTGCTAACGTAGAAATCGTAGAAGAAGTTGGTGCTGAGAATGCATTTATCTTCGGTCTTTCAGCTGATGAGGTTATGAGATACGAGCGCGAGGGTGGATACAATCCTTGGGATATCTACAACAACAATCAGAATGTTCGTAGAGTTCTTACACAGCTCATCAATGGTACTTATAATGAAGATACAGAACTCTTCAGAGATCTTTATGATTCTCTTACAAAAGAGGATGTTTACTTCATTCTTAAGGACTTCGATTCATATGTAGAGGCACAGCAGAGAGTTGATGCTGCATACAGAGATAAGGCTGGTTGGGCTCGTATGGCTATGATGAATACAGCTTGCTCAGGTAAGTTCTCATCTGATAGAACAATTGAGCAGTATGTAAAGGATATCTGGAAGCTTAAAAAAGTTGAGGTAACCGTCTAGTAAAAATATCTATAAAACGTCCGAGTTACTTGAGTTATTGAGACGGGTTATAGATAAACTCAGAGGTTATAGCATATCTATTGAGATGAGTGTAAATTATGATTTTGTGTGTGACACCATTGAGTATATGGAAATGTCTGTAATAACTATTATGTGGTGTGAATATGCCAGCGGGTTTGATGATATGATGAATTCGCAGAGTGATGGTTTTCTATCATCTTGATACAAAAGTAGATATGTGTTATATTGTTTTAGGTTTTATATTTAAACATTTAAAATATTAAAGATTGTAGATAGGAGAAAAGTTATGGAAAGAATTAAGACTCTTGAGACTAGAGATCTTTGCGAGAGCGCTAAAACAGGTGGATGTGGCGAGTGCCAGACATCTTGCCAGAGTGCTTGCAAGACTAGTTGTGGTGTTGCTAATCAGAAGTGTGAGAATACAGACGCTGAGTAGTAAAATCGCTTAAAGGTTATAATGCGCCGCCTGAAAATGGCGGCGTGTTTTTTTTAAATAATAATTGAGTATGCTCTTTCATTTATATGGCGTTTATCACGTTAGCGATTTTCTAAATATTTCGAGAAATCTTCTATAAACTGCATATCGCTCGGCTTTAACTCGTAAAAATGCCTTTGATTAGAGGTTCAGACTAGCGTCAGTAAATGGATGGCATTTTTACTTCAAACAGTGTCGCTCGCGATGCAGTTTATGAAGTTTTCTCTTCATATTTAACGAAAATCGAACTATCGATAAAGCCCATATAAATGAAAGAGCATACATTTACATTTTCAAAAAGGGAAATACGCCGACGTTTCAGGTGGCGTTAGAGGTGGAGTTGAATGGTTCATCAGTATAAATTGAATGGTTATAATATTGTGTTGGATACTTGCTCGGGTTCGGTGCATAGTGTGGATGATGTGGCGTATGATATCATCGAGATGTATGGGGATAAGAGTGAGGATGAGATTGTGAGTGTCATCATGGAGAGGTATGGTGACAGGGAGGATGTGACTGATGAGGAGGTGCGTCTCTGTATAGGGGATGTGCAGAGTCTGGTTGAGGCACATAAGCTCTATACTCCGGATACATATGAGCCACTGGCAGGCGAATTTAAGAAGAGAAGCGGAGATGTGATTAAGGCTCTTTGTCTTCATGTTTCACATACCTGTAACCTCAATTGTGAGTATTGCTTTGCTGCACAAGGTAAGTATAACGGTGAGCGCGCTCTTATGAGTCTTGAGGTTGGTAAGAGGGCTATTGATTTTCTGATTGAGAATTCAGGAACAAGGCATAATCTCGAGGTGGATTTCTTTGGTGGAGAGCCGCTTATGAACTGGGATGTTTGTAAGGATATAGTTCGTTATGCTCGCTCAATAGAAAAAGAGGCAGGAAAGAATTTCCGTTTTACTCTTACAACGAATGGAATGCTTATTGATGATGACGTTATAGATTTTTGTAATAAAGAGATGAGTAATGTTGTTCTTAGTCTTGATGGCCGTAAGGAGGTTCATGACAGAACTCGTAAGGACTACAATGGTAATGGAAGCTTTGACAAGATAATTCCGAAGTTCCAGAAACTGGTTGAGGCTAGAAATGGAAAGAATTATTACATGCGTGGTACCTTCACTCATCTTAATACTGATTTTACTGAAGATATATTTACTATGGCTGATCTTGGATTTAAGGAGCTTTCAATGGAGCCGGTTGTTAGTAAGCCGGGTGATCCGCTAGCACTTACAGAAGAGGATCTTCCAATCTTAAAGGATCAGTATGAGAAGCTTGCTAAGGAAATGTTAAAGAGAGATATAGAGGGAAATGGATTTACTTTCTATCATTATATGGTGGATTTAAAATCTGGTCCTTGTATTTATAAGAGAATTTCTGGCTGTGGTTCGGGAACTGAGTACATGGCAGTTACTCCTTGGGGCGACCTTTATCCTTGCCATCAGTTTGTTGGCGATGAGGGTTACAAGCTTGGTGATATCTGGAATGGAGTAACTAATAAGGATAGACAGGAAGAGTTCCGTGTTTGTAATGCATATGCTCGTCCGGACTGTCGTAATTGTTGGGCAATGCATTATTGCTCAGGTGGATGCGCTGCGAATGCATATCATGCTACTGGAGATGTAAAGGGAATCTATGAATATGGTTGTGAGCTGTTCAGAAAGAGAATGGAATGCGCGATCATGATTCAGGTTGCACACGATGCTCTGGGACTTGAGCCGGTTAGTGGTGCAACAGCTGGAAGTGAGAGAGTTGGAAATGTAATTGATGTTAATGAGGATTGCTCAACTTGTGGTGAGTGCGACTAGAGAATAGCAGTCTAGTTGGAGTGAAGAAGCTTATTTAGGATATGGATAATAAGAAGAACGACAATTACATATTATATCCTGTAAAAAAGTTCATTGAGATGTACAAGGAATCCAAGAAGGTGCGTCTTCATATGCCAGGACACAAGGGCGCTTTTGGATATGAGGATGATATAACGGAAGTGCATGGAGCGGATAGTCTTTACGAGGCGAGTGGAATTATTGCTGAGAGTGAGAAGAGAACAGCGGAATTGTTTGGAGCGGCAAGCACTTTCTATAGTACAGAGGGTTCATCTCAGGTGATCAAAGCTATGTGTTTTCTTGCGATGCAGAGATGGTATGAACGTAATGGAGTGCGTACAGATGATAAGGATGTTTCTGTTAAAACGGGCGAAGAGAGACCTGTAATTCTTGCTACGAGGAATGCGCATAAATCGTTTATATATGCAGATATGCTTCTTGGTTTTGACATTAAGTGGATGTATCCAAAACGAGAAGATTATTCTCTTTGTAAGTGTGAATTGACACCGGAAGAGTTGGATGATTATATCAAGGAAATAGTCAACGAGAATGCTGGAAAAGTCGGCATTGCTGCAGTATATGTGACATCGCCAGACTATCTTGGGAATATACTTGATATAGAAGGGTTAGCAACGGTAGCTCACAAGTATGATATTCCGTTATTAGTTGATAATGCGCATGGAGCATACCTTAAGTTTATTGAAAATAATAATCAAAATACTTTGAAAAAGGATTTGCACCCGATAACTCTTGGGGCGGATATGTGTGCTGATTCTGCTCATAAAACATTGCCTGTTCTGACGGGTGGAGCGTATCTCCATGTTTCTGAAAAATCTTTATTGATAAATGGTAAAGATGAATTTGAAGAAGAGGTTAGAAAAGCTCTTCTTATGTTTGGCTCTACTAGTCCTTCATATATGATAATGGAATCGTTGGATGAGGCGATAAAAAGAATTAAGCCAGAGGATTATGTGGAAACCGAGAAGAGAGTTGCTGAGTTAGAAAAGGAACTAACCAGTATAGGATATAAGATACTGAATGATAATGAACCACTTAAGATTGTTGTTGATTTAAGAGGGCTATCAGTTAGCGGAAATGAATTATCTGATAAACTCAGAAAAAAGGGGATAGAGTGCGAATACGCTGATCCGGATTTCTTAGTAACCATGTGGTCCCCATTCAATGAGTATCCTAAGGACTATGAAAAGTTTAAGGATGCTATGTCTGAATTGTGGGATGAATTAGATTGTTCGGCAGAAGAAAGAGCTGGAAGTAGTTTTAATGGAATTGTAATAAAGGACTACAAACTCCCTGAGGTTAAATATCAACCATATGAGGTTAAATTCCTTCCTCATAAAAAGGTGAAGGTTGATGATAGTCTGGTTGGAAAGATTGTGGCGGACACATCCGTTTCCTGCCCACCTGCTGTTTCTCCAATTGTAGCAGGTGAAACTATAGATAAGAATATTTTATTAGTATTAAAATATTATGGTATAGATATAATAGATGTACTTGTGATATAATTACTTGTACGCAAAAAAATGGAGGCATTAAAGAATACTGTCCTGAAGGGACGGTTTTCTTTGGTGCTTTTTTGTTACCCTTGATTTATACACAATTATTGTGTATCATAGAGAAAGGAGAAGTATGAAGAGAAGGGAAGATGATTATGACATTAATATATCCAGTTATTTTTACAGTAACTCATGATAAAAAAGATACTTATCTGATTGAGATTCCTGATATTAAGGGCATGACAGAAGGTCATGGATTAGAGGATGCATATCGTATGGCAAGAGATTATATAGGATGTGCTCTCTATGATAAACCAGATAATCTTATTCCTGAAGCGAGTGTTTTATCAGATATTGATGTAAAGAAAGGCGAGTTCGTGGGTGAGGGTGACTCATTTGTTTCTTTGGTTGATTTAAATCTGGATGTTTTCAGGAGAAAGATGAATAATAAATCGGTTAGAAGAAATGTGAGTATTCCGGCATGGCTTAATCAGGCTGCAGACGAAGCGCATATTAATGTATCTAGAGTTTTGCAGGAAGCATTGATGGAAAAACTTGGTGTATTGTAGATATGCAAACTTTCCTTTATAATATAGCAAGACGCGATTAATCCTGAATTCTTGGATAGGAGAATAGGTATGAATGAGAATATAGTTAAGAGAAATGAACTTCTGGCCCAGAAGGTTATTAAGGGTCTGGAATCTAGAAATATGACAGGTTACTATGCTGCTTCTAAAGAGGAAGCGGTTAAGAAGGCTCTCGAACTTATCCCCGAGGGTTCATCGGTTACTATGGGTGGTGCCATGAGTGCTCACGAAGTAGGACTTGTAGATGTGCTTAAAAATGGTAACTATAATTTTATAGATAGAGATGCATATGAGGACAAGCGTGCTGCCATGCTGATGGCATATGACGCAGATGTATTCTTAGCAAGTGCAAATGCGATGACAGAGGATGGAGTTATCGTTAATATTGATGGTAATTCAAATCGTGTGTCCGCCATTGCTCAGGGACCTAAGAAGGTTGTTTTCATAGTTGGTATGAATAAGATATGCGATGATGTGGATGGCGCTATGAAGAGAGCCCGCAACGTGGCTGCTCCTATTAATGCACAGAGGTTTGGTCTTTCCACACCGTGTTCCAAAACAGGTTCATGCATGAACTGTAAATCACCTGACACAATTTGCTGTCAGATACTTATAACGAGATTTTCAAGACATGAAGGACGTATCCACGTAATTCTTGTAAATGATAATCTAGGATTTTAATACAATGCTCGGTTTCAGAAAATCGAGCGTGGAGGGAAAAATGGTTGTTAGAGAAGAAGTAAGAAAAATGAAGACAGTTGCACCACTTGTTGCAGCAACAAGTAACGAAGCTAGGTGCAAAGCTCTTAAGATAATAGCAGAGAGATTAGTTGAAAAGAAAGATGAAATCTTTGCGGAAAATAAAAAGGATTTGGATTATGCAGCTGAAAATGGTGTTGCAGCTCCAATTGTAAAAAGACTTAAGTTTGACGAAGGAAAGCTTAGAGATGTAGTTGCGGGAATTGAGCAGCTTATAACTCTTGAGGATCCTATCGGAAAAGTTACTCTTGATAGAGAATTGGATGAGGGCCTGCGACTTACACGTATAACATGCCCTATTGGTGTTATCGGAGTTATCTTCGAGGCAAGACCAGATGCGCTGGTTCAGATTTCATCACTATGTATTCGAAGTGGTAACTGCCCAGTTCTTAAAGGTGGAAAAGAAACCACATATACTAATAGAATTCTTTTTGGAATCATTTACGATGCAGTTCTTGAGGCTGGCTTCCCTTCAGGGTGCATGCTCCAGGTGGAACAGCACAATGAGATAGACGAGCTTCTTACATGCGATGGCCTCGTGGATCTTCTCATCCCACGCGGCTCCAATGCATTTGTAAGATACATAATGGACAATACCCACATTCCAGTAATGGGACACGCAGATGGCATTTGTCATATCTATGTTGATAAGGATGCGGATTTCGATAAGGCTATTTCAGTAATCGTTGATGCGAAGATTCAGTATACAGCTGCCTGCAATGCAGTTGAGACATTGCTGGTTCATAGAGATATAGCAAAAGAGTTCCTTCCAAAGCTGGCGAAGGCTCTCGAAGAAAACAAGGTTAAGCTGAGGGGAACCAAAGAGGTTACAGATATCCTTGATTCAAGTTTCACATCTTCGGATGCAGAGACAGCTTATGAAACAATAGATGAGTCAGAGTTCAAAGAGTATCTGGCGCTCATTGTTTCTGCTAAATTAGTAGGCGGAGTAGATGAGGCTATTGATCATATAAACCTTCATGGATCACATCATACAGATGCGATAATAACTGAAAATAGTGAAACAGCAGATAGATTCCTTCAGCTGGTAGATAGTGCGGGAGTTTATCAGAATTGCTCGACTAGATTTGCGGATGGTTTCAGATACGGCTTCGGAGCCGAGGTCGGAATCAGCACCAGTAAAATCCACGCGAGAGGACCTGTAGGACTTGAAGGACTTGTGACATATAAATATAAGCTTGTTGGCCATGGACAGATAGTTGGAGATTATGCAAGTGGAAAGAGTCAGTTCCACTTTAAGGAGTTGTAATATGAGTGATTATGTTCCTTTGTTCTCATTTGCTGATATGATGGGACTTATCATAACCATCTGGGGAAATGTTTTTCTCCTTGTTATGATCTTTTCATTGTATGTTAGCAAGAAACGTGATGACGATAGCTTATCAGCAAGAAATATTTCTATACCTTATACTGAGGATATTCTTCGTTTTTTTGTATTGATTTTTTTATATAATTTGTTTTATATTTTCATTATTCTTACGGATTATTCTGAATCGGAGAAAGGACCTCAATACTATCTTACATCGGTATTTTTATACTACATTGTCGCGGCAATGCTGGTAATTCTTTTCTTATATTTTATCAAGAAGTATATAGTTGAAAGATTTGAGGCTAAGTGGATAGGCATTTTGGCAAATGCCTTTATCATTATTCAGGTGATTTTACTAGTATGTCTTATCATTAATATATTTACAGGCTTTATCTACTATTATGATGAGTCATTAGGATATCAGCATTCTTGGGGATATTATATTTGGCAGGGTTACAATATATCGGTGTTTTTGCTTATTTGTGTTTCTATGTTCAAATATTTCAAGAAAATAGATAATTTTTTGAAGTATATTGTGGTCATAGTTGTTGCATCAGCGATAATAGCGGTAATTCTAGATGTATCCATCTCGTATAGTAACTTTAATAATACATTTCTTATTATTGCATCGCTCCTCATATATTTGCAGTATGAAAACTATAAGGCTATATATGCAGTTGATCTGGTGGTTGAGATGGAAGATGCACAGCGTAAGCTGATGATGGATCAGATTAAACCGCATTTCCTACATAACTCGCTGAACTCGATTATCTACTATATAGATAAGAATCCGAAGAAAGCGAAGGAGGCTTTGGTCAATTTTTCAAAGTATTTGCGGACGAACCTCGATTCAGTTAATACTGAGGACCTTATTCCAGTTTCTGAGGAATTGGAACATACAAAGGTTTACCTGGCGTTGGAAAAACTCAGATTTGAAGAAAAACTCAATATAGAATATGACATACAAGATGAAAATTTCATGGTTCCAACACTCAGTATTCAGCCAATGGTTGAAAATGCAGTCAAACACGGAATCAGAAAAAGTGAGACTGGAAGTGGTACAGTAAAAATTTCCACAAAAGAAACAGAGAATCATCATATTGTTCAGATAGTGGATGACGGAACAGGCTTTAATGTTGAATCACTGGCTGATATGGATGATTCGCACATCGGCGTAAAAAGTGTTATGAGGCGCTTGATAATAGAGTGTAGGGGCACTCTTGAATTTGATAGTGGTGAAGGAAAGGGAACGAGTTGTATCATTAAGATCCCTAAATAAAGTGTTGTAATATTTAAAGAAAGATGAGGACGCTTATTTGAGAATAATTGTGATTGATGACGAACGCCCTGCTCTCGAGATGATGGTAGAAACACTTGAAAAATTATGTCCTAATGATGAAATCATTTCCTTTAATGAGGCTAGAGATTTTTTGAACTATGATGGTAAACCAAGTATTGATGTTGCTTTTATGGATATCGAGCTAGGAAGAATGACCGGAATAGAGCTTGCGATAAAACTTAAAAAAATGGCACCGTCTTGTAACATAATTTTTGTTACAAGCTACTCGAAATATGGTGCGGATAGCTTTAAGGCTAGACCAAGTGGTTATATTACTAAACCATACACAGAAGCTGAGGTAAAAAGAGAACTAGATAATCTTAGATATCCTGTGGAAAGGACGCCATTTAATACACTTGAGAATACCTCTTCAAAAACTGGTGTTGACGATTCGGGAAAGTTAAAATGTTCAACGTTTGGAAATTTTACGGTTTATAAAAAAGATGGTAGTGTGATGAAATTTACCAGAACGAAATCTAAAGAACTTCTGGCATATCTCATTGACTGTGCCGGATTCCCAATAACGTCAAAGGATATTGCGCAAGATATTTATGAGGCAGACTTAGACAAACAGATGTCTAAGAATATATCAAAAATTATTATAGGACTGAT
The DNA here is from genome assembly GCA_902774915.1 of uncultured Lachnospiraceae bacterium. GTDB lineage: Bacteria > Bacillota > Clostridia > Lachnospirales > Lachnospiraceae > Eubacterium_Q. Next base: position 195,232 of record CACYKH010000006.1, read on the forward strand.
GGATGACCTAAAGCGTGAAGGATATGATGGAGTTGTAATAAAACAAAATCGAGAAATATATATCAATAAAGATAAGATAAAATGTGATATCTATGAAGCTATAAACGGGAATGTAGAATTACTAAATTCTTTCGCTGGAGAATATATGATTGAATACTCCTGGGCGGAAATCAGTGATACAGTTTCGAAAATTCGTAAATAGAATATGACACCGAGGTAAATCTCGGTGTCATATTTTTTTTATGTCGGATTTTTAATATCAAAACAAGCATGTTTTTAGTAGTGCAGAATCTTATTATAAAAACTATTTTTTTGCAACAAAAATAGCCGTTTTCAGGGAGAACTGTGGGGAAGTGAAGGGAAAACTGGGGAACTACTCTTGGTATCATATACGTATAAGTTAATTATCAATTCAATTGATATATATGAGAGGAGAGTAAGTTATGGAAAAAAGGAGAGAGAGCATACAAAATAGAGCCATTGCTTTTATACTTAGCTTGGCAATGATTATAGGAATCATAGGAATGGTTCCTCCAATTACAGCAGAGGCGTCATCTGTCATTAAGGTCCCAGCGACACTTACAGTACTTGAAAAGCTTACTGCTGATACAGTACTTACAGAAGGCCAGTATATTTATATAGATGTGTCTGGTAATGACATGACTGGTAAATTACCTACATCTATTTCCGCAAGAGTTATTTATAACACAGCATCTAATTCTTCAAGTGATTATTTTGGAAATAAAAAATATGTTAGATATGACACAACTGACATTAGAGCTCAAGGCTTTGATAGTTGTCCAAGGGGAGCAGTTGTATCAGACGATGGAGTTAACTGGAGATATTATTGCTGCTACGGTGGTGTTCGGAATCTGTTGGTTTATCCATATGTGTCAAAGACTATTCAGGGTTATATGTATCTGGATGTTAACTCAAATACAATTACACTTGATCCAGACCATCAGACTTATACAGTATCAGCAAATGATATAACATCTGTTACTTATCAGGTTGGAGAAGATGGTACACCAACACAGCTTCCATCTTTTAAAATCGATCCTAATAATAATACAGTTGGTGATGGAGATGATGAAATATCTATTCTTTATGGATTGAACTTTTCTGAGCATGTAGACGTAGAGTTACCTATGAATTACGTGGTTAAATTTGATGCAAACGGTGGAACAGCAAATGAATCCATGGCATCTCAGACACTCGATAACGAAAACAATAGAATTGCATCGAGACCTGCAACTGATCCGACAAGAGAAGGATATACATTCGTACATTGGTCATTAGAGAAGACTGGTGCTACAGCATATGATTTCAGTCAGACAGTAACTGGAGCAAGAACAATATATGCAGTATGGCAGTTAAATCAGATTTCAACACCAAGTGATAGCTATACACTTACTTATGGTGATACAGTTAATATCGGGGCTTCTACAGTTGGTGATCATGATATAACTTATTCAGTAACTTCAGGAGATAATATAATATCTGTAGATGCAACAACCGGAGTAATTACACCAAAGAGAGCCGGTGAGGCACAGGTTACAATCACAGCACACGATACAATAAATGCGTTTGGAACGACAAAGACAGTCAACGTGACAGTTAACAAGAGAAATCTTACAGTAGAAGTTAATAGTAAATCTAAAACATACGGTGATCCTGATCCAACTTTTGATTACAAAGTATCAGAGAATTCACCTAATCAGTTGGTAGCTGGTGATAGCATAAATGATGGAGTATCCTTTACAGGAACACTTCAGAGAGCTGATGTAACAAATCAGAACGTAGGAACATATACTATCGGTAAGGGTAGTGTAGATAGTAATAAGTACAATATAAAATTCGAGACTGGAACACTCACAATTAATCCAAAGCCTATTAATATCAAATTAGATGATAATACTAAGGTATACGGAGCTGAAGATCCTGAGCTTACATTTACATTAGATGAAAATACACTTGCTTATAACGAGACAGTTGAGGATGTTATCACAGGAACACCTGAAAGAGAAGAAGGAAAAGACGTTGGTACTTATGTAATCAGCAAGGGCGATATTGCATCACCTAATTACGCTATAACATTTACAGAAGGTACATTCGAGATCACAAAGCGACCTATAACAATAATCGCAGAAGATAAGGAAAGATTCTACGGATTCCAGGATCCGGAACTTACATACACAAATTCAGCACTCACTCCATTATATGAAGATGATGAGCTGGAAGACCTTGGAATAACACTTGAAAGAGAAGAAGGCGAGAAGTTCGGCGAGTATACTATCAAGGCAACAGATATAAAGACAAACAACTATGATGTAGAGTTTGTTGAAGGCACATTCACAATCAATAAGGTTGAAGGCGGAGCAGAGTTTGACTTAGAGAAGACTGACGGAGTTAAGGGCGTTGGCATCAACAAGACAGATCAGGAAATGCTTGATCTCACATTAACAGCAGATGAATGGCAGATGGTAGAAGATGGCGCAGGCGTAAGAGTATACTTCGAAGTAACAGACGCAGAAGCAACATCAGCAGAAGAATCAAATATCAAGAGTGCAGCTGGAATGGGATACAAGATTGGCGAATCTTACGATATAAACCTTTACAAGAAGTTTGATCATCTGGATAGAACACAGCTCTTCACAACAAATAAGAAGGTTAAGTTTACATTCAAGCTTTCAAGCAATCTGACAAACGTACCTGATGGATACAAGAGAGAGTACCAGGTAGTCAGAATCCATGATGGAAAAGCAGAAGTAATAGATTCAGAATTCAACGCAGCAACACAGGAAGTAAGCTTTGACTCAGATAAGTTCTCAATCTTCGCAGTAACTTACAAAGATACTTCAACATTACCAACAGAGATCAAAGATACAGTTAAAACTGAGATCAAGGTTGTTGAAAAAGAAGTTAAGAGAGCTGTTAAGACTGGCGATGCAATTCCTATAACATCAATAATGTTCCTCATGAGCATCTCAGCAATGGGTATTGGAATTATCTTTAAGAAAAAATATACAGAAATTAGAAATGATAAATAATTAACTTTCTCTCTTAGGGGTGGGTCAGGTAATACCTGGCCTACCTCTTTTTTATACCCAAGAAAAATGATTTTGAATATTTGTTGCTTTTTTGATGCTCTTCTATATGATATAATAAAAATGTATTGATACTTTCATATAAATATTATTAGGGAGGTTTTATATATGAAGAAAGAGAAGGCATTTAAAAGAATCTTAGCGACTCTTCTTCCTATAGCACTTGTATTCTGTAGTTTACAAGTTGGTGGGATAGAGAGAGTTGAGGCGGCAGAGACGACGACTAAAACTATTACAGTGACTGAATTAGAAGAAACTCCAAGAGGAGACGGATATTATTATGATAAAGAAGGTTCAAAATTGGGGTTAGGCGATAATTATGATAATTATATTTTAGTTCTTGATAAGGATTTTGAAGTGGTTTATATAGATTGTTTTGCTAATTTAACAGTTACGTCAGATGGAAACCATTCTTTAAATATGTATGAAAATGAAAAAGCTGGTTATGTTGTTGAACTTGATTTAAATGGTCATGATTTAACTCTTAATTCTGGAGTTACACTTAATTATAATGCGCAAGATTATTCTATTCAAGCAGGTAACATTAATGTAAATGGAGCAAGAGTAAGTGCTTTTAGAGAAGATGACATACCTGTTTTTGAGGCAAATAATGGGATTACCTTGTCAGGTGGAAGTTATATTAAAAAGCCTGAGGGTGGAAAAATAGGAAATCTTAATTATGTTACTATTCTTGATGCTGATGGAAAGGGAGCGGATGAAGTTGAAATAGATGTTAAAGCGGTTACTCCAGAACCTGAAAAAGCGGCTGATGAGACACCAGCAAAGGAAGAGGAGAAATCATCTGATTCTGGTAAGAAGTCTTATAAGAATGAGTGGGTTAATGGTCAGTGGTATGATGCTAACGGAAAGACTAGCTACAAGTACAAAGGTGGCTGGAAGGTTAATGCTACTGGTTGGTGGTATGAAGATGAGAACGGCTGGTTCCCAACTAATATGTGGCAGAAGATTGACGGTGACTGGTATTTCTTCCATGAGGATGGCTATATGGCGGAAAATGAGTATGCTGGAAAGTGGGAACCTTATTCAGAGGGCTACTGGTGGGTTGGTTCCGATGGTAGATGGGACAAATCTGAGCCTGGCGTATGGAGACTTGTAGGAACCAAGTGGTGGTTCAAAGATAGTACAGGTTGGTACGCAAAAGGTAAGTGGTACAAAATTGGTAACAAATGGTATGAATTCGACAACGATGGTTGGTGGGTTGAACCAGAATAAAATGATCGGGGCAGGATAAATCCTGCCCCTTTTTATATTAGTGAGATAGTAAATTGATTAATTCTTCTGGAGTTTCTGCGAAGGTGGTTGCGCCTTCTTTGATGAGGAATTCTTTGTCACGGAAGCCCCAAAGGACTGAAATACATGGGAGCTCTGAGTTACGAGCTGTCTGAAGGTCTACTTCAGAGTCTCCGATGTAGATGGCATTTTCCTTTGTGCTGCCAAGTTCAATTAAAGCCTGTTCCACCATATCCGGAGCGGGCTTTCTTTTTATGCCGTCTCGTTCGCCTATAGCTACATCAACATACTTGCTGAAGAATCTTTCGTTTAATTCTTTGACGGCGGAGTCGATTTTGTTGGAAACGATGGCCATTTTGTAGCCTAAGTCTTTTAGTTTCTTCATCGCGTCGACTATGCCGTCATAAGGGCATGTATTATCAAGACAATGAGCATCGTAATGCTCTTTGAAGATAGGAAGCATCTCGTCTATAGTTTCGGAAGAGGTTCCTTCTACGACGGCGCATTCAAGTGCGTACCTTATACCGCTTCCAAAGAATTGGCGGTACTCCTCTATGGTGTGTTCTGGCATGTTGTATTTTCGTAGGACATAATTTACGGAGTCCCTTAAATCAATAAGAGTGTTTAATACGGTTCCGTCCATATCCCAAACTATTGTAGTGATCATTTGAAAACATCCTTTTCTGTGTATTTGTCTCAATAAATATTATACTTATTGCGATTTTTTGTAAATCATTATTCTCATCTTACAAGGTATAATATGTTTGATAATAAAAAATTATTATATTATACTTGTCCTTTGGGAAAATTGTGAAAAAATTAGAAAGTTGTTGTTATGGAAAAGTTAGATGAAACAAAGGTTTCGGATGAAAAGTTTATAGATGATGAGGAAGTTGCAAGGGATAATAAGATGGGTACCCTGCCTGTCAAGAAGCTGATAGTTTCTATGTCACTTCCTATGATGGTTTCGATGCTGGTACAGGCGTTGTATAACATCGTTGATAGTATTTTCGTTTCATGGCTAAGTGAGGATGCCTTGACGGCAGTTACGCTTGCATTCCCTCTGCAGATGATGATCATCTCTGTGGGAAGTGGTACGGGAGTAGGTATAAATGCCCTCCTCTCTAAAGCTCTTGGTGAAAAGAAACAGAAGCGTGCCAACAAGGCGGCTAATAATGGTCTGCTTCTTACACTCCTTAGTTTTATAGTTTTTGTGGCTGTGGGACTTTTTGTAGCTGAGCCTTTTATCAAGTCTCAGACAGACAGTATTAATATTGCAAATATGGGTACAGTTTATCTGTTTACCTGCTGTACCTTGTCACTAGGCGTGTTCTTCCAGATGACATTTGAAAGACTCCTACAGTCTACGGGCAGAACGCATCTTAGCATGATTTCACAGATGACAGGGGCAATCGTTAATATTATCTTTGATCCTATTTTTATCTTTGGTTATTTCGGAATCGAATCCATGGGAGTTATTGGTGCGGCATTTGCGACGGTGCTTGGACAGTCAGTTGCGGCAATAGTGGGACTTATCCTGAATATCAAATACAATCCGGATATTAAGATTTCGTTTAGACGTATGTTCAAGCCGTCATGGAAGACAATCGGACGTATTTATGCAGTTGGCGTACCTTCTATACTTATGATGGCCATAGGTTCGGTTATGTCATATTGCATGAACCAGATTCTTGGTATTTTCTCAAGTACTGCGGTTGCAGTTTTCGGAGCGTACTTCAAACTCCAGAGTTTTATATTCATGCCAATTTTTGGACTGAATAATGGACTGATTCCGGTTCTTGCTTATAACTACGGTGCTAAGAGCAGGGAGAGGATTAAAGAGGCGGTTAGTTTCAGTATGAAGCTTGCTCTCTCGATAATGGTTTGCGGAACTATTGTTTTCTGGGTTATTCCAGAGGTATTGCTTAGTTTCTTTAAAGCCTCAAGCTACATGCTTAGTATTGGCGTGCCAGCACTTCGAATAATTAGCCTGTCATTTCCTATCGCTTCTTTATGTATTGCCATGGGCTCAATGTTCCAGGCTTTCTCAAAGAGTAAATACTCACTTATCGTTTCAGTTGGAAGACAGCTGGTTGTACTTATTCCTGTTGCATGGCTTCTTGCCCAGACTGGAAATGTGCAGAATGTCTGGTGGGCATTTCCGATTGCGGAAATTATGTCTTTGATTCTGTCGGTATATTTCTATAGAAGAATTAATAAAAATATAGTTATGAAACTTTGATTTAAGGTTAGGGTATGGCAAGTAAGAAGAGAAAACAAAAGGAAAGAGAAAAGAAGTATAGTGGGTTTGATATTGCGAGGTTTGTGATCCTTGGGATTAACCTTGTGGTAGAGGGCGTTTCTTTGGTTGTCTTTTCTGGTTATACAAAATATCTGATTGATACTTATGAGAAGTATTATCAGATGGGTTATGAGATTGGTGTTGCAGGCATTGTTATCTCGGCCCTTTTTATAGCTGCAACAATCACTGGACTTGTTATGACCAAGCTGAAGAAACATGGTGTTCTGTTTTCGGAGCTTCTTCTTAAGATTGGTCTTTTTTGTATTTTCATTGCGGTGGTTGTTAGTGGCGAGGATACGGGACATTCGCCTAGGAATGCATTTATCATTATAGGCGCCCTTTCTATTCTTGCTGCTATTTGGGCCTTTGCTATTAGTTTTAGAAATTCCAAAAATCAGGTTGTTACTACTAAAGGTCTGTTTCGATATTTTGATAAGTTTGATATAGAACAGCTTTATAAAAAGGCGGAGGAAGAATATCTTTATCTTTACGAAAAGAATAAGGAAGAACTTGTTGAAGAGGATAAGATTCGTATTTATGACAATGCAGCGAATGAGATTACATATTTCATAACTTGGCTCATAAGAAGAGGACTTATAGCGGGTAAGCTTCGTAAAAAGATTGGTGAAGAGATAATAGAGACTTTTAATAATAAGACTGTGAATCCAACTCTTTTTGTGCGTAATGAGATGGATTTTTCTCTTACCCGGGAAGATATTAATCAAAACATTCTTTTCTTTATAGATGGCTATCTGGGAAAGCCAAAACAGAAGACACATGTTTTCTCACATAAGGACCGTGCAAAATATTTTTTCGATTATTATATGTACGTTGTTCCTAAGAATGAGAAGGGACAGCCGCTTAGGTATACCTTTGATTTTTCCTGGGAGACTTATGAGAAACTTGAGGAGGTTATAGATGAAAGGTATCAATATGCACTCCTCGTTGAAAGCGAGGGAAGAAGTAGCACCAGTCACGACAAGGGAAGCATTTATTCAAATGTATTCAATTCGGAAATAAAGGTTAAAGCTATAGGAGATGCATCTGATGAATATACTGAAAGATGCAAGGCTGCCTTTGATGATTATTCTTCAAAGCTAAGTGACGAGCTATTGAATGAGGTCTTCAAGGTTGTAAAGAAAGACGTTCCTATCGAGAAGGATTATCTTCGTGAAAATCTTAATCCTACTTTTATGAATGTTTTCGAACCAAAGAATTCAGAGGAGGTGGCATTTTCTGTATTTGCTATGGTGACGGATAGAGATAATACGTTACTGAATGCATTTAATGAGAAGAAGATATCAAAGGGAGAAGAGCCTACCACAATGCTCCAGGTGTTTATTGGATGGATAATCCGTAATGGAGTTTTGGTGGCTGTTTATCCGATTGATAAAGAATGTGATCCGTGGGATTTTGATAGAGACCTTTTATATAGAAAGAAGATTGCGGGACGGTCTGAACTGGTTAAGAAACAGGTGACAGTTGAGGGCATTAATGATCCGAAGACTGAGGAAATAACAGTACCTTCCTGTATGGTGGATTTGATAGATTACTATATTTCCATGATGGAAGCTATGATAGCTGAAGGATTGGCAGACTCCTACAAAGTGAAGCCGGAATGCAAACCAACTTCAGATGATCCATACAAATTAGTTTTCGAGGCGCGTAAAAAAGACGCATATAACAGGATAGTATTCAAAGATGAACTGACTTACAGTTTGCGACAGTATAGTTGCAATTCGCGACATATAAAAAATTAATTTGAAGATTTAAGGTAATCTTAAGGAAAAGTTTAATATTATGTAATAGTATTCATATATTATAATCAAGTAACATTTAGACGAAGGTGAAAGGAAAGAGGAAATGGAAAACACAGAGCCAAAGAAGAAAATGGACTGGAATGAGAAGTATGGTAAAAAGAACAAGAAGAAGATGGGCAAGAAGGGCGTTATCATTATCGTGGCGATAATTCTTGTGGTTCTTGGACTTGCTATCTATGGATTTTTCAAGGTGAAAGGTGCTTATAATCAGGCCATGGATTCCCTGGGGGATGGAACAATCGTTGAAGAGTATGGAAAGAAGGATATGTCTACATACATCGACGTAACTGGTGAGGTTGAAAGTCAGAATGTTGAGACTATCACAACAACCCTTCAGTACCCTGTTAAAGAGATTAGAGTTAAGGTAGGTGACCATGTTAAGAAGGGTGATGTCGTTTGCGTCATCGATTCTTCTGATATAGATGATCAGATTTCTGATCTTGAGGCACAGGCTTCCGATGAGGATAAGCTGAATGCAAAGGAAATCGAATCTGCCAGCCACACACTCAGCACAACAGCTGCTACAAACGAGAGAACTCTCGATGATGCAAATGTGTCCGTAAGCGAAGCTAAGAAAGCATTTGACGATGCTGATGCTGATTATTATGAGAAGCTGGATGCATACAACAATGCAGTTAATTCAGGTGCGAGCGAGGAAGAGATTGCAGAAAAGAAGGCGGCTCTTGATACAGCTAATTCAACCTGGTATGAGAAGCAGTATGCTTATGATCAGGCAACAAGTGCTTACAATGATACGGTTGAGAAAAATTCAGAAACTTATCAGTCTGCAAAGGATACAGCAGACATTACATATATTAGTAACACAAAATCCTATTCTGCTACAGCAACTTCACTTGCAAAGTATTACAAGATGAAGGCTAATACAGAAATCATTGCTGAGACAAGTGGTGTTGTTACATCTATCTCTGCAGTTGAAGGAGTTATTCCAAGTGGTGCTATCATGACTATTGAGGATGATAAAAACCTCGAGTTGAATGTGGGCATCAAGGAGAAAGATTACTTCGCTGTTAAAGAGGGCATGTCAGTTGAACTTACAAATAGTTCACTTGATAATGTTAAAGGCTCAGGTAAAGTAACGAGCATCAATAACTTCTCATCTGCTGATACCCCTTCAGTAGCAGCAGCTGCAGGAGCTGCACAGGGTGCGGTAGCTGATAATACATTCAAGGCAAAGATCACTATTACAGATTTTACTGATATGTTGATTGGTATGAAGGTTAAAGCGCGTATTGCTACAGGCGAGGAGATGACAACAGAGGCGGTTCCTTATACAGCGATAATATCAGATGCATATGGCGACTATGTTTATGTTGCTGAGCCTGCTGGAAGTGGTATGTACACAGTTGCTAAGAAAGAAGTCACAAAGGGTATGAGTGGAGATTATTACACTCAGGTCACAAGTGACGAACTTGAAGAGGGCGACCTTGTTATTGCTTATCCAAGTACAGTTAAGGAAAATGACATCATTACGATCAATGAAGATGATAAGGATTCCGACACTGATAAGAATGAAACAAAGGATGAGAGTAAAGACGAGAAAAAAGACAAAGAATAAGAGGATGTGTGCATAATGGATAAAGTAATTGAAATGCAGCACATCAATAAGAAATACTATGAAGGTATGGAAAATGAGCTGCATATACTTCATGATATAGATCTTACGGTGCACGATGGTGAATTTGTTGCCCTGGTCGGTGAATCCGGTTCTGGTAAGTCAACTATGATGAATATCATCGGTGCGTTGGACAGACCTACTTCAGGTCAGTATTTTCTTGCTGGAGAGGACATTTCCACTTTGGATGATGACCGTCTCAGCGAGATAAGAAACAAAGAAATAGGCTTCGTGTTTCAGAGTGCATATATGATTCCTCGTATTTCTGCGGTGGAAAATGTAGAGGTTCCTCTTATGTATGCTGGAATGTCAAGAGGCGAAAGACGAGATAAGGCGATGTACCTCCTGGAAATGGTCGGTATGGGAGAAAGATACAAGCATAAGGCCAATGAGCTTTCTGGTGGTCAGAATCAGAGAGTTGCCATTGCGAGAGCTTTGGCATGCGACCCTTCAATCATACTTGCCGATGAGCCTACCGGTGCTCTTGATTCAAAGACCGGTCACCTTATCATGGATATATTCCATAAGCTTCACGACGAGCAGAAGAAAACTATCGTGCTGATCACGCATAGTAAGGAACTGGCTGCTGAGACACAGAGAATAGTTACTATTAGTGATGGTTTTATTATAAAAGACGAAGAGAATAAGCTCTTCCAGATGAGAAGGGATGCCAGAAAGATGGACCCAAATGCGGACAAGATGAGCTATGCAACAGAGGAAGGGGGTAACGAATAATGACATTTTACGAAAACCTCCGACTTGCGTGGTCATGCGTAAAGTCCAATAAGATGCGTTCTATACTTACAATGCTCGGTATCATCATTGGTATCAGTGCAGTTATAACGATCTCGACTCTGGGATCTTCTCTAAAAGAAACTATTGGTAGTACTTATAGCGATATGATGAGTACAAATCAGCTTGCATTTATGTGGATAGCTACCTCTGATGAGGCTGAAGAACAGGAGCCACCTGTGGTATTCGACTTAGAGAATACTTATGAATTTAAGCAGGCATTTGCCGGACAGATTTCCTCGGTTAATCTTATGACCGGAGTTGGTACTGGTGATTATCATTATGGTGATGATATTAAGACGGTAAACATTTTGGGTTATTCAGAGGGCTTTTGCGAGTCCAATAATTACGAAGTGATAATGGGACGAGATCTAGAATACCAGGATAGCTTCGACAACAGAAAGGTTTGCGTGGTATCTGCGAACTTTGTTAAATACGCTTTGGGTGGTATGAAGAATCCTATAGGTGAGAAGATAGAAGTTGAAACTTCTGATGGCACTATCGTGACAGCTTATATTATTGGTGTTTACGATATGACCAAGAAGCAGTCATCTATTACAGGAACGGCAGAAAAATCTGATAAAGATAAAGTTACTGATATGATCATTCCTGTTTCTTATGCCTGGGATTTGACAGATACTCCTGAAAGCAAAAGGAATAATGAAGTTCTTTATATAAATGGTGCTCCGGGAGTAGATGGAACTACACTTAAAGAAAATATCACAAATTATTTTGAGTCAAAGAGAGAGGCAGGAAGCGAATATTATCTTCTGATTCAGAGTTTGGAAGAACAGCTTAAGATGATAAGTAAGGTTATGGATGTCATTACGATTATCATTTCCGTCATTGCGGCTATTTCTCTCCTTGTTGGTGGTATCGGTGTTATGAACATTATGCTGGTATCCGTTGTAGAGCGTACAAAAGAAATTGGTATAAGAAAAGCACTAGGTGCTAAGAATAAAGTTATAGAGGCACAGTTCCTGGTTGAGTCAGTTCTTATCTGCGCTATAGGTGGTGTAGTAGGAATACTCCTGGGACTCCTAAATGGTGGCTTGATAGCGGTAATAGCCAAGGCGGTGGTTTCTCGATCTGAGGATTATTCTTTCCTTACCATAAATGTAAGTCCACCAGTTATGATGATTATTATATCCTTCCTTTTCTCAACATTTGTTGGCATTGTCTTTGGACTCTATCCTGCAAGAAGAGCGGCAAGACTTTCACCAATCGATGCACTTCGTTATGAATAAAGTTTTTTTTATTGACATAGAGAGAGTGGTATTGTATTTTTAGGTTGAATACAGGGTAATGTATTCCAAGAAGTGTTAAAAGGAGAAGGAGTTATGATATTTGACAAACTTGCAGAAATAATGATGGATCAGTTATCTATTCAACCACAGGACATTACAATTGATACATCTTTTAAAGATGATCTAGCGCTGGATTCGCTAGATATATATGATTTAGTGATGGCGCTTGAGGATGAATTCAATATTGAAATGCCAACTGACAGGCAGGATGAAATTCAGACAATTGAGGATTTAATCCGTATATTGAAAGAACTCGGAGTTGAAGAGTAAAAAGAAAGAAGGGTGAACCCCTTCTTTTTTTTATTTTGTTGCGCATTTGTTATGCTTTATGGTGTATACTATTGTGTATAAAAAATAAGGAGTTCTTATTATGAAGGATTATGATTTTTCCCAGATGGAACAGCAGTTCCAGTCAATATACAATTCAATGACTTTCAATAATGATCTACCAGATGAGAGAGAAGAGGAAGAAGAAAGAAAGAAAAAAGAAGAACTTGATGGTCAGGCATTTATTCATATGAAGGAAAAAGCAGAGGAATATGCGCAGCAGCCATTTGGTCCAGATATTAAACTGGATGATGCGAAATCAATCTTCCGACCTACCACTGTATATAATTATGTTGAGGTGGATTTAGATAATGATATCAATGCTGAGTTCGCTAAGGAATCCATTGGTATTACTATCGCGGGTGGAAATCTAACTCCTGCTGGACGAGAAAGAGCTGCTGATCTACGGGATGATCTTACAAAGGATGAACAGATTATCTGTAGTAGTCTTACTATGATCGATACATTTTCGGATAGAGCAAAGATGCTTGCGAGATTTAAGGAACAGCTCCTTGCTACGCAGAAAGACCCTAAGGCAAATACTCCTGGTGGAGGTAAGGAAGGCCCAGAGGATTATAGAAATCTTCTTTCAGCGATAGATCAGTATATTGCTCTTGATGCAAAGAAGATGAATGGAGATGTTTCTCTGGATCAGTTATCAAAGAAGTTTTCTGAAGTTAATACTTTAGGAACTAAATATCTTATTAGTCATAAGCCTAATATTGTAGGGCATAAAAGTGCGCAGACAGAAGAACGTTACAATATTATCGGTAATCTTGTGGATGACGGAAGAGTTAAAAGGGATGTTATCAATAAAAATATAATTAGTATTAACAAGAATATGAAAAACTCTGAAAAGGGTCTTGCTTTCGATAATCTGGGTGCTGTAAAGGTTGCTGAGCTTGCGCCTAGAGTTTATCAGCAGTTTAAATCTGATACGGGTAGAAATATGGAAGACTATATTGTAATGTCCAAGTACAATAAGGACTTCCAGACAATGTCCGGTAGGTCGAGAATGTACAGATCAGATGTGCTTAATAATCTTAGAAGGGCTACTAGAACTAACTCCGCAATAAGTATAGATGATTATGCATATAATAATAAACCTATAATGAAGCCTGGAAAGTATAGTTCTTATGACTATGCTCAGGCCTATTTAGCTAAGAAGCATATTGATGCGCTGAATAAAAACGGAGTGACATATAGTGATGCAAAGGAGATTAGAAGACAGACTGACCCAGCTGAATTTAATAGACAGGTTAGAGAGCTCTCAGCAAAGCCAGCATTTCAGGCACTAAAGGGGTTCAGACCTAGCACTGTCTTTAATGACTGGGGATTGGTAGAAGCACATGCAGATAAAAAATGGCGTGAATACCAAAATAACTATATGAAGCTGCATAGTGGTTCGATGGATAAGACAATAGCTGCATTAAAGCAGGAACACAGTGTTATGGATCAGCAGCTTATTCTGCAGCTGGCTTATACCTCTATTATGGCTGATTCAAATAATAAAGAGCTGATTGAGACTCTTTATACATTAAATGGACTTGGATTTAAAAGCGACGCAAAAATTGTTGATAGACAGATTAATAATGCAATCCTAAAACAGCTGAGACAGTCAGGAATAATGGACGAACTGCTTAACCAGCCAATTGAAGATTTACCAAAGTTGCTTGAAAAATTAAATGATCCAAAGATACATAAGGCATTATCAAAGGCAACTAAGAGTGCCGCTCAAAATAGTTTTAAGAAGAGTATTAATAGGAATAGAGAGGCACAGAAAAAAAATTCAAGAATTAGGAATAATCATACACGTGTTGAAAGACAGACTCCACAGGCACGTGGACCTCACATGTAATTATTCAGAAGGACATAATTTATGAAGGAAGTAGAAGAAAAGAAACAACCGGTGAAATCTGATCTGCAAATCCTTGATGAGCGTAATCAAAAGCTTACTCTTCATAATAAGCTGAGTAAGGAGGATCTGGATTGGTTTAACAAAGAATGTACCAGATGCTTTAATACATACTTGTATCAGCTGAACCGTCGTAGATCTGGAGATAATGCGGTTAAGGCTATGCTTATAGCTGACTATAACATGCCACCTGATAAGGTTATGACTGCAATGTCTGATATGACAGGCGAACAGTTTAAGGCTTATTTCCAGGACTTCCTTAATAGGTATGCTAATCCTAATAAGACTCCCGAGGAAAATATTAGAGAATTAGGTAAGATGAAAGCTCGTATGTATAAAAATATAGGTGAGCTTTCTTTGCCTGTCTTTAAAGAGCCTATAACAATTGAACAGGTTGAAAAGTATCAGGAGACTTTTGATGCTTTTAAGCTGTTTGAAATAGATATGGAACAGGACTACGAGTATCTTGATTCAAAAGATAGATACCCAATTCAGTCAAATGCTTACTTCGAGGGTACAGCTTCGTCAGAGACTTATGCTCAGGATAAAGCAAAGTACATGCTTTATGCTCAGAATATGGTTAATACTCTTTCGGAACTATATAATCCTGAGTACTCTCAGCAAATGAAAGCTGAATTTTTATATACGGTTAAACCATTCTTTTTGAAATATAACGGCAAAAAGCTTAAGGATATTTCTCCAAAAGAATTTACAAACGGAATAGCTATTTTCAGCGCGTTGGGTGCCAGGAGGAAAGCTCGTAAGAAAGGTGATGATGGAAACTTCATCAGGGAGGAAGAAAATCCAGAATTTGATGAGTATTTACAGGGTAAAAGAACTAACATATCTACAGAGAAAAGTTTGGATGAGAGTCGAACTACTTTTGAGGCTGGTTTAAGAGATTTAAGTAAAGATAGCATTCTGGGTGAAGCGGGTAAATTCCTTAAGGAGGGTATTACTGGGTATGATAATCTGTTTACTCATGAAGTCCTTCATACCGAGAATGTGCTGACTCTTTCTCAGGATACTAAAAATGAGATTATCAAGGCGTATTACAACACCTTACGTGGTATTAATAAAGGGCTTGTTCCTATGCAGCTTTCTCCTGCTGTGAGGGATGAGTTTGATCTTTTTAGAATACCTGGTGGTCTGACTATAAGACAGTATGTAGAACAGCATTATGCAGGAAAAACACCAGAAGAAAAGCGTCAGGCCATGGTAATTGAGTCTATGCGCAATGTATTCGATGGTGGCCTGGAAGTTGACTACTTTGAGATAGATAAGGACTATAATTTCACTCGTCAGATGGGTGTAAAGATAAAGGCTGAGAGTGAACTTGCAAAAGATGAAACTGAGTTTAGCGATTTTCAGAGCAGACTGGACGAAACTCAGAAAGATAGAGAAGACCTGTTTCTGGGTGGAGATGGCAAAGCCATAACTGATGTTCAGAAAATGAGTGAAGAGGAAATTGAATCCGCAGTTCGTCTTTATGATGAGATTGTTGGACCTATGGTTACTAGGGATGCCTATCAGTTTTATAAGGGCACTCATCCTTCGTGGTCTGAGTTTGACCAGTTTAAGATTGGAGACCGAACACTCAGAGAAGCAATGGGCAAGGAAAAGTATGATCAAATTCTTGCGCAGGAAAATGGCAAGGATCTCATTAAGGCAGAGATTATCCGTCTAAGTGCAGACCCTGCTGTGCCTTTCTCATTTACAGCCATCAGATACGATCAGATAAAAAAGAAGTTTTCTAATACAGATCCTTTCGAGATCATTAGTGGTGCTATTAAAGCGAAGATTCTCGTTGAGAAACCATATCTTGAGTCAATGGATACTTACAAGAAATGGTTTGCAAAGGAATCATCAATAAATACAAAATCATTCACTAAGGAAGACTGGCAGGATCTTTATAGGGGAGAACTGCGTTCATCTGCGAATTCTGGATTTATTGATTCAGAAAGAATTATTTCTCAGAATGATCTGAGAGGGAAAGTTGATGAAGATATTAAGGCCGAGATGGGCCTTCAGTATGTATATAGTACATTTGGCTCTGAACCTAAGTTCATTCAGCAGTTTGCTGGAGATGCTAATGGTGAGGGAGCTGTTTATAGTGCGGATCAGTTTAAACAATATCTTTATCCAGTAGACTCTGGAAGCTTTACAAATGATGAATTTGCATTGATGGCATTTCTTGTTTCAACCACTCCAGAGGCTATGGAAGGTGATGTCTACCCAGGGGTGGGAAAACATCTTACCAATGAAGAAAAGGTTGAATTAAAGTCCGGTGAGTGGACTAATGACCTTAGAAATGGCGATAAAAATATTGGAAAGTATTTGGGAACTGCAATCAATCCGGCTAGAAAATACACCTCTGAATTGATTGATATTAATGACCGGGGCAATTCACAGGAACTTGCTTCGGCTGTAGCAAAGGGTATAAGCAAAGTGTTGCAGTCCGTAAAGGCGGCTAGAGACCTTGATAAGCCGGATGGTATTTTTGCGTTCAATGGTCATATTCTTAAAGAAACTTTTAACCTTTTGGATGCACATCCTGATCTTGCTGCAGATGTTGGGGTTTTTCTTCCGGATGGAGATATGGAGTTTGCGAAGGCTACAGTTAAGCTTGTGGAGATGCAAGATGAGTGTTTTATTGCTCAGAATTTCATCGAGAATAATAATTATTTTAGGCAAGCTATGGACCCGGATGAACTTCAGGAGAACGTTGAGAAGATTGCAACCTTTGAGCACTTTGCGTCAAGGTGGAATAAGAGTATAGAAGAATCGCTTGAAGCAACGCATAAATCTAAAGATTATAAGAATTACGAGAAAAAGGTTAAAGAGGCTTCAAAAATTGAGGGACTGACTGCGGAAGAACAGCTTGCTTATAAAGAATCCTATAATCTTAAGATGAAGATGGAAGAATCCAACAATTTAAATGTGGATTCGGAACTTGTTGAGGAATTAAATTCTGAAAATCCAACCTATGGAAATGCAGAACGTACAGCGGGCGATATTGAAGCGATAAGAACCATTCTGAATGAGCATGTTGCAAAGTATAATGAATCCAGAAAGGTTTATGATAGAGAACAGAGGTGGGTTTATCCGGAGGATATCACCCCTGAAATAAGTGCCGAAAATAGATACATTCATGCGAATGAAGATTTTTATATTCATAGCATACTGAAAAAAATAGCTCCTCGTTTTAGTAAGGAAAGTGAAAAGCGTCTTTTAGATAATTATAAAATGATGGCTGAAACCAAGGAGGACTGGAAAGCGCGAAATAGTCTGGATGATATGACTGGAGGTCCAGCAACAAATAATAAACCAGAAGCGATTGAATATGCTGTGAAAATTATTATGGATGAGCTTCAGCTTCATCCGTATGGAGATCCTACTCTTGAGGATTTAAGATGGGAAATAGAAAACATTAAGTCTCCTCTTGAGAGTGATCTGGAGGATATTATTGAATATCCTCACGAGAAAGAGATAAATGAGCTGAAAGCCACGGAAAAAAGTGATGTTAATAAAGAGCTTCTTGATAGGGTTAATAGAAATCTCGCAAGACGAACTGATGACGCTTATGCGGTTATCTCAAGCGGTCTTAGTACTGAGAGACCAGCTGTAATTGTTGTGGCAGCAGGTGGATCCACAGTTGAAAAATATCACAATGGTGAATTTAAGAATTATTCAACTGAGGGGTTTGAGAATAAAGAAATTGAAGGCCCGGATTTAAACTACGCTATTGAAAAGAAGCCTGAGCTTATACAGGTACTGAAGGATAATCCTCCTAAGATGACGCTGGAGGATAAAGCTAAGGTCTGTGAAATGGTCAAAATGATCAAGGCAGCAGGCTTTGTAAATAAAAATGCTCCAATAGAGCAGGGTACCAAGGTTTATGTACATGAAAAGCTTTTGGATGCTAAACATGCTTTGGAAGATGCTTTGCAGACTGGCGACATGAAAAAAATCCGTAAGGCAAATGTTGCTTACGAAGCTGAACATCAGAAGATGACTCAGATCTTCGAAAAAACAGAGGAGCTTTTCCCAAATACCAAGCTTGCTCCAGGAAACGTAGATACAATTCGTAATGGTGATGTGCCACCTGAATTTAGTACGAAACTCACTACAGAAAGCATAGTAAATGGATTCTACCAGCTTGCTAATATGTGTGAAAATCTTGGCGTTTCTCCTGAGGAGTTTATTGATAATCCTGGAAAGCATATTATCGATTATGTGCAGAAGAGTTCTAAAGAAAAAGGTTTCGGAGTTTCAAACAAGATTCCTGGTAAATCCGGATTTATGGCTTCATACAGAGCTTTATATGAAAAGGGTATAAAGTATTCTAACAAAGAAAGTCTGGATAAGGATATGAACTTCCTGGGACCTGATCTTGTGGTTGATAGATGCATTAATGCCTATGCTCTCAGAGAAAGTGACGTTGAAAAACGTAATGATATGGAGAGATATCAGTCAATATTACAGAATCAGGTAACTAATATTATCGGAAGAGAAGAAGCCTACGTTAAAGTTTTATTTGAAATTCATGATAATATGGAAAGTGTTCCGGCGGATTTAAAGCAGGAATTAAAGAATGGTCTTAAACATGCATTTGTAGAATGTGGAAATATTGAGAAGTATCATCTTCCAATGGACTACCTGGGTGCAAACGGGGAGCTTCTGGAAAAGCCAGATTATAATAAAGCGTTAAGAGCAAAGAATAAATACAATAAGATAATTGACAATTATAAAAAGACTCTCAGTGAGTTGGCAGAAATTAATAAGATCAATGATGCTAATGCCGATAACGAAGAAATCAAGGATGTTGATTCAGATTTTGCGACTGCTGCAGTTGAAGAGTCGATGTTTGATTATCTGATGGCGCATCCTGAAGATGCTATGAAGCAGGAATACAAGGACCTGGAAAAAGTAGCTATGGGGGCTCATAAGCAGCTTGGCCTTTCGGGTAAAAGTAACCTTGTTACTCAGTATAAAGAGTGGAAGCATAACTTCAATAAAGAGCTTGGGGATCTTCAGAAGGATGCAAGAAATAAAGACCTGGCGCTCAATAAAAACCTAAAATCCATGAATGCAAAACTAAGGAATCTTGCAGGTTTAGGTGACGACAATAGTGAGGCGATGCATGAATTCCTTCGCGAGCAATTTAAATATAATCAGGCGATTGAAAATAGAATAAAGGAACTGGCTGAGGATTATAAAGCGAACAGAGTTACTGAAAACTATTTTACAAACAGGATTGAGCATTTGCTGGATCTTAAGAGTGATCTTAGTACAGATGTTAAGGAGCCGCCAACATTCTTTGATACTAACAATCCGGATGCTTTCGAACGAGATGCTCAGATGATAAATAACAGAGTCAGGGTAAAGAGTAAAAAGCGTCTTAGTAGTCTTGAAAGCTATAAGGAATGGAAATTAAAACAGTCTGACATGAGAGGCAAGCTTGAGGAAAGTGATCTGACGGCGGAAGACTGGAAAATGCTTTATGAAGCAGAGATGCAAGCAGCTGGTCTTAAAGTAAATGATCTTCCTGAAGGCTATAAAGAATTAGAAAATGGCATGGTTATAAACGAAAAAGTTGCCAGAGAAGATATTAGTCTTTCTGATTATCTGGTTGGAAAGTTTACTCCGAAGAAGAGAGTTTCTTATGAAGACAGAAAGCGAACTTTGATGGATGATCTTTCTAATAAGCCAAATAGCCTTGCAAGTATAGCTGCGGATAAGAAGCGTAGTAAGCCTGAAAGAGAAGCTGCTGAAAAAGAAATAATGCAGCATATTGCTGAAGCGATAGCGGCAAAAACCTTTGAAGAGAATAAGGGCAACATCCCTGGTGGAGTCAGTGAGGGGACCTTTGTCAGAAGAATGGTAAATGAACAAAGCTACTCAACTGTGACTAGTCCACTTATCAATACTGTTGTTGCTTCTGTAGCTCGTGTTGGACAAAAAGGTGGCGCAGTTAAACATAAGGCTTTGGTAGATACCGTGGTTGATATGATAGACGATAATTCTATTGTCAAAGCATGTGATAAGGATCAGAAGTATCTGAAGGATTTGGAAAACAATCCATCTTTGATCAACAGGGCTTCTCCTGGTATGGATTATACAAGAAAGAGGATGTCCAAGGGAGTTAATGATCATTTAGGCATAAAAACTCCAAAACAGGTTCAAAGAAATAACCAGCCAAAGAATTTGAAACAGTCTGGCAATAAACCAGAAGGTATGACGGCAGGATAACAAAAGCTTTTGGAAAGTATTTTGACAGAGTTCGGATTATTCCGGACTCTGTTTTTATTTTGAGTAGTTGAAAAATGAACGGGTTTTCATCTTTTGCACAAAAATAAAATGATAGAAAAATGAAATTTCGTGAAAAACACACAACAAAATTGATGAAATTATGGAAGTTATTATGATTGAATGTGATTGAATTTGATTATATAATGATATTATTGATGTACATAGGAGGTGGAACATGGTTTATACCGTAACTTTTAACCCTTCTCTGGATTATATCGTGACTGTTGACGATTTTAAGCTTGGCCTTACTAACAGGACATCATCTGAGTTGATGCTGCCAGGTGGTAAGGGCATTAATGTATCCATAGTTCTCAGTAATCTTGGAATTGAAAATTCGGCTATTTATTTTTCAGCTGGATTTGTGGGCGACGAGATTACAAGGAGAATTAAAGAAAGCGGAATCAGTTCGGAAGAGATTAGACTGAACAACGGCTGTTCGAGGATAAATCTTAAGTTAAAATCCATCGATGGAACCGAGATAAATGGGATGGGACCTGATATCTCTGATGATGACATTAAAGAACTGTATAAAAAACTGGATAAGATTAAAGAGGGGGATACACTGGTGCTTGCTGGTAGTATTCCATCCACCATGCCGGAGACAATATACAGTGATATCATGGAATATCTGGAAGGAAGAGGAATAAGGATTGTAGTTGATGCAACAAAGGATCTTCTGATGAATGTTCTCAAATACAAGCCTTTCCTGATTAAACCAAATAACCATGAGCTGGGAGAGATATTTGGGGTGACACTTGAGACCCGGGAGAGCGTTGTGCCTTATGCACAGAAGCTTCTTGAACAGGGGGCTCAGAATGTGATCGTTTCTATGGCTGGCGAAGGAGCGGTTTTTGTGGCTGGAAATGGTGAGGTACACCTGAGAGAAGCTCCTAAGGGCAAATTGGTAAACGGAGTGGGAGCCGGTGATTCTATGGTTGCTGGCTTCATAGCGGGATATCTGACAGAAGGTAATCTTCTCCATGCATTTAAGATGGGGCTGAGCACCGGATCTGCCAGCGCGTTTTCAGAATATCTGGCTACAAAAGAAGAGGTCATGAAGGTTTATGAAACAGTAGAATAAAGCCTGACAGACCAGGGGTATTTTTGTTAAAAAAGGAGGGTAAAAAATGAGGATTACAGAACTTCTGGATAAGAAGAGTATAAGTCTTGAGGCGGCACCGAAATCTAAAAACGAATGTCTGGATATGGCGGTCGACCTTATGGCAGCCAGCGGTAAGCTAACGGATAAGGAAGCGTACAAAAAACTGGTATACGCTCGTGAAGAAGAGAGTACCACAGGAGTTGGCGAGGGAATAGCTATCCCTCATGGAAAAGGTGATTGTGTAAGCAAGCCTGGGCTTGCTGCAATGGTAATCAAGGATGGAGTGGAATACGAAGCTCTGGATGATGAGCCTGTAAATATTCTTTTCCTTATTGCTGCACCTGATACAGAAGATAATGTTCATCTTGATGTATTATCAAAGCTTTCGATGATGCTCATGGATGAAGATTTTAGAAATAACCTCATAAATGCTAAAGATGCTGATGAATTCCTCAGTATCATTGATAAGGCAGATGAGGAAAGAGGCAGTGTTGATGAGAGTCTCGCAGAGACATCTATAGCAGACGACGATTCAGACGGCCTTAAGGTTGTGGCTGTTACATCATGTCCTACTGGTATAGCTCATACATATATGGCTGCTGAAGGTCTTGAGAAGGCTGCAAATAAAGCGGGCATTAAGATCAAGATTGAAACAAGAGGATCATCGGGTGCAAAGAATGTGCTCAGTGATGCAGATATTGAAGCTGCTGACTGTGTAGTTGTTACAGCAGATTCAAAGGTTCCTATGGACCGTTTCAAGGGTAAGAAGCTTATTCAGAGAAAGGTTGCTGATGGAATAAACAAAGCTGATGAGATTATGGGTATTGTCAAGGAAGGAAGTGCTCCTGTTTATTCAGGAGGAGGTTCAGAGGAAGTTGCTGAATCATCTGAGGATAAGGGCAGTGCAGGACATAAGGTCTACACCTGGCTTATGAATGGTGTTTCACATATGCTGCCATTCGTTATTGGTGGAGGTATCCTGGTAGCTATTGCATTCCTTATTGATACTATAGCAGGCTATGGTGCATCTGGTGGTGGTGACTTTGGTAGTATCACTCCACTTGCAGCACTTCTGAAGTATATTGGTGGTCTCGCAATGGGACTTATGGTTCCGGTTCTTGCTGGATATATAGCATATGCTATAGCTGACAGACCTGGTCTTGCAGTTGGTTTTGTTGGTGGTATGCTTGCTTCAAGTGGTAATGCTTTACTTTCAGGTTACACATTTGCAGAGGGAGCTCTTGTAGATGGAAAGGCTCTGGGCGGATTCGGTGAATTCCTTTCAAAGTTTGCTTTCCAGCAGCCAAATGGTGGTAATACAGTTTCAGGATTCCTGGGTGGCATTATCGCTGGATTCCTTGCAGGTTTCCTTGTACTTGGTCTTCAGAAGTTATGTGCAAATCTGCCACAGGCATTAGATGGAATTAAACCAACACTTATTTATCCGCTTGTTGGTATTTTCCTTGAAGGCATTATTATGTGCTTCATTCTTAACCCACTTATCGGACTTGCAAATACAGGACTTTCAAATATGCTTACAGCTATTTCAGATGCAGGTATGCTTACAGTACTTGGACTCATACTTGGAGCTATGATGGCTATAGATATGGGAGGCCCTATTAACAAAGCTGCATATGTATTCGGTGTAGGTATGCTTACTCAGGCTGCAGATTATCTTAATTCAGGTATGTCAGCAGATGATCCTAAGGTTGTTGCATGTTACGTATCAATGGCAGCAATCATGGTTGGTGGAATGGTTCCTCCAGTGGGTATTGCACTTGCATGCTGGATATTTCCTAAGAAGTTTACAAAGGCAGAGAGAGGCTCTGCAGTATCAAACGTAGTTATGGGTGCTTCATTTATTACAGAGGGTGCTATTCCTTTTGCAGCAGCAGATCCGCTTCATGTTATTCCATGTACAATGGTTGGAGCAGGAGTTGCTGGATTCCTTGCAGCACTTTTCAAATGTACACTTATGGCTCCTCACGGTGGAATTTTCGTATTCGCTACTGTAGGAAATCCATTTATGTACATAGTATCCTGGCTGGTAGGTTCAGTTATTACATGTGTAATGCTTGGATTTATTAAGAGACCAGCTGAACAGTAAAACTTAAGTCTCCATCTGAGTATGGAGGGTGAAAATATAATACAGGAGGTTACAACAAAATGGTAAGTTTTGAGTACACAATCAAGGATGTGCATGGTATCCATGCAAGACCAGCAACAGATCTTTTCAAAATGACAAAACAGTATGAGTCAGTTGTAAAGGTTGCAAAGGGAGATAAGGAAGTTCCTTTTAAGGGAGTTATGGGTGTTATGTCTCTGGGAGCAAAGCAGGGAGATACAGTTAAATTCTCTTTTGAAGGACCTGATGAAGAAACAGAGATGGCTGCGGTTAAAGAATTCGTAGAAGCAAATCTGTAAAACAGTGAGTAAATAAGCCCATCCTTATTTCTTTATCAAAAGAGATAAGGGTGGGTATCTGCTGTTGGAGGGTATGATATGAGAGATTTAGATTATCTGACTCTTCTTAGTCATGAATTTCCAACTGAAAGAAGCTGCGCGGCAGAGATAATAAATCTGAAAGCTATCATGGGACTACCGAAAGGAAATGAGTATTTCTTTTCGGATATTCATGGTGAGTACGAAAGCTTTATACATCTTATGAGAAGTGCTTCCGGTGTGGTCAGATCCAAGATTGAGGAAACCTTCGGTCAGCTTATGGCTGAGGAGGAACAAAAGAATCTGGCAAGGCTTATTTACTATCCAGGAGAGGTCCTTCCGGATATGAAGCGCAGGGGTGAACTGAGTGATGAATGGTATGGAAAGACCATTCATAATCTCATTATGCTTTGTCGTGAGGTGGCATCAAAATACACCAGATCAAAGGTGAGAAAAAAGCTTCCTCATGAATTTGGTTATGCCATCGACGAGCTTATACATACGGATGAATCTGAACCTGATAAAAGACTGTATTATCGGGAAATAATAAATGCCATTATCGAGGTTGAAGCGGGAGATGAGTTTATAATAGCCCTTTCCGATCTTATTCAGTCGCTTCTGATCGACAGGCTGCATATTATTGGTGATATCTTTGATAGAGGTCCAAGATCAGACTATGTAATGGATGAACTTATCAGCTTTGGAAATGTGGATATTGAGTGGGGAAATCACGATGTAAGCTGGATGGGTGCGGCTGCTGGAAACACAGCCTGCATTGCAACGGTTCTCAGGATTGCCACAAATTATAACAGCTTTGATGTACTTGAGGATGGATATGGGATAAACCTGAGACCACTTTCCATGTTTGCGGCATCTGTTTATAAGAATGATGAATGCTTGTCTTTTAGACCGCATCTTCTTGACGATAACAAGTATGATTCTGTTGATCCTGAACTGGCAGCAAAAATGTGCAAGGCCATTACGGTTATAGAATTAAAGCTTGAAGGTCAGCTTATAAAAAGACATCCGGAATATGATATGTCGGACAGGCTTATGCTGGATAGGATAAACTACTCTAAAGGAACGGTTGAAATAGATGGTAAGGAATATGAAATGAATGATAAGCATTTTCCTACTATCGATCCGGCAGATCCTTATGCGCTTACAGTGGAAGAGCAGGAGCTGATAGAAACACTTAAGTATTCATTCCTTCACAGTCGTCGGTTGCAGAAGCATATAAGATTCCTTTATTCACATGGAAGTCTTTACAGGATATATAATAACAACCTTCTTTTCCATGGATGTATTCCGATGGATGAAAAGGGTGACTTTGTTGTTTTATCAACAAGCGAAGGAAGATATTCCGGACAGGATATGATGGATTACTTCCAGGAAAAAATAACAGATGCATATTTTTTGGATATGGATGATGAACCGGAGAAAAAGCAGGACGCAGTGGACCTGATGTGGTATTTATGGGCAGGACCTTTGTCGCCGCTCTTCGGAAAAGACAGAATGGCTACGTTTGAACATATTTTTATTTCAGATAAGTCCATGTCTGTGGAACACTATAATCCATATTATGAATATTCAAAGCAGGCTGAGTACTGCGACAAGATATTTGAAGAATTCGAAATGAATCCTGAAGGGGCGCATATCATAAATGGTCATGTGCCTGTAAAGGTTACAAAGGGCGAGAAGCCCGTTAAAGCAGATGGGAAGCTTTATGTAATAGATGGAGGCCTTTCTAAGGCATATCATGGAACTACCGGAATAGCTGGTTACACATTGATCTTTAATTCTCATCACCTGGCTCTGGCCGAGCATAGAGAGTTTGACAGGGATGGAGATAATACACCAGAGATGTTTATTACGGAGACCATGAGACATAGAATACTCGTTCGGGATACAGATATCGGAAAGGAATTGGGGAAACAGATATTTGATCTTGAAGAGCTTCTGGAATGCTATAAGATAGGTCTGATTAAGGAAAGAAAAAACTGAGAGGAGGTATGTGCTTAGATGATTATTTTAGAAGGAAAAGCTGTATTTGAGGGCGTTGCAATAGGCAGACTTTCTATTTATAAAAAAAGTGAGCAGTCAGTCAAGAGAGAAAAGGTAGAGGATACCGATGCTGAAATAAAGAGATATGAAGCGGCCAGAGAAATGGCTACTGAGCAGCTGCAGGTGCTTTACGACAAAGCTGTAAAGGAAGTTGGCGAGGCAAGTGCGGAGATATTTGAAGCTCATCAGCTTATGGTGGAAGATGGGGATTACATAGATTCTGTTGAAAATATCATTTCTACTCAGGGAGTAAATGCTGAATATGCAGTAGCTGAAACAGGAGATAACTTCCAGAAGATGTTTTTGGATATGGAAGATGAATACTTCAGGGGACGTGCTGCAGATGTAAAGGATATAACTGAAAGAATTATAAATTGTCTTTCGGGTGCAGGCGGTGGCGGAATTGTGACAGATGAACCTGTTATAGTTGTTGCAGATGACCTGGCTCCATCAGAGACAGTTCAGATGGATAAGGATAAGATTCTTTCGTTTGTTACAGTTCATGGTTCAGCTAACTCTCATACTTCAATCCTTGCAAAGACAATGAACATTCCGGCCATTATAGGCTGTGACATTCCTCTTACTGACGAAATGGATGGAAGAGATGCGATAGTGGATGGATTTGAAGGTAAGGTTTATATTGATCCGGATCCAGATGTTCTTGCTGAAAAGAAGCAGATAGTTCTTAAGGAACAGGAGAAGAAGGCGCTGCTTGAACAGTTAAAGGGCAAGGATAATGTTACTCTGGATGGACAGCATATAAATCTCTATGCAAATATAGGAAATACAAAGGATCTGGCACTTGTTCTTAAAAATGACGCCGGCGGTATTGGGCTTTTCCGATCAGAGTTTATTTACCTTGGTTCAGATGATTATCCTACAGAGGATGAGCAGTTTGCTATCTATAAGCAGGTTGCCGAAACCATGGCAGGAAAGAAAGTTATCATACGTACTCTTGATATAGGTGCTGATAAACAGGCGGATTATTTCCAGCTTCCTCAGGAAGAAAATCCTGCTCTGGGACTCCGTGCTATAAGAATATGCCTTACAAGACCTGAGATATTTAAGACACAGCTTAGAGCAATACTCAGGGCATCTGCATTTGGAAAGATTTCTATCATGTTCCCAATGATTATTTCGGTTGACGAGGTTAAAAAGATTAAAGAGATAGTAGCCGAAGTAAAGAAGGAACTCGATGATGCAGGAATCAAGTACGACAAGGATATTGAACTTGGCATAATGATAGAAACACCAGCGGCAGTAATGATGGCAGAGGAACTGGCTGAGGAGGTTGATTTCTTCTCAATCGGAACTAATGACCTAACTCAGTATACACTGGCTATAGACCGCCAGAATCAGAGTCTGGATGAATTCTATGATCCACACCATCCTGGACTTTTAAAGATGCTTAAGATGGTAGTAGATGGAGCTCATAAGGGTGGAGCCTGGGCTGGTATTTGCGGAGAGCTTGGTTCGGATCTTTCACTCACAAAAGAATTCCTTGCTATGGGATTTGATGAGCTTTCGGTATCACCGGGAAGGATTCTTCCTCTTAGAAAGACAGTTCTTGAGACAAACGTAACCGAGTATAAAAAAGAGAAGGGATATGCTAACTAAAGAACGAAAATCGCTCATATTAAAAGAATTAGATGAGAAAAACACGGTAACAGTTCAGGAGCTCAAGGAAAAATTCAATGTATCGGAATCGACCATTCGTAGAGATATAACATTTCTGAGTCGGGAAGGAAAGCTTGTGAAAGTTTTCGGAGGTGCTGTGGCACTGGAGCAAGGAAATCGTAATGAAGAATTGTCGATGCGTGAGAAGGAAACCATTAACAAGGAAGAAAAACTTGAGATTGCAGAGTATGCAGCTTCTCTTATTTTGCCTGACGATTATGTGTATATAGACTCTGGTTCGACCACTGGTAAAATCATAAGATATATATCTGAGAAAAGAGCGACCTATGTTACCAATTCGATAACGCATGCCAGAGATCTGGTGCGTCGAGGTTTAAAGGTTTTCCTGATAGGTGGAGAACTAAAAGAAAATACTGAAGCCATAGTTGGGGCAGATGCCATTCTTCATATTCAGAAATACCATTTTTCAAAAGGCTTTTTTGGAGCTAATGGAATTGATATGAAGCTGGGACTTACAACCACTGATGTTCGGGAGGCACTTATTAAAAGAGTTGCCGTAGAGAACACGCAGGCGGGTTCCAGGTTTATCCTGGCTGATCATGATAAATTTGGACTTTCTTCTGCAGTTACCTTTTCTGATTTTAGTGGGGTTGTGGTGATAACCGATAGGAACCCGGGTGATGTCTACAGAACGGCTATGGAAATCAGGGTAGTTTAAACTGAATATTGTAAAAAGGATGATTTTGAAAAATCAGTAAAAAACACTCCCGAAAAAATTTTTAAAAAATTTTTCGGGAGTGTTGCTCTTTTGTTATGCTTTGTGGAATATAATGTAATCAAATAAAGAAAAAAATGAAAGGAGTAAACATTATGAAGCTCACAAATATTGATTTTTCAAATATTAAAAATAAGCTTGAAGGCATCTGGAATGCACTTGAAAGTTTTGCGATAGCACATAAAGAAATTCTGATAAACATTTTTATTATCGTCTGTGTTGTAACTGCAGCGATTATGATCTTTAAGAAGCTGATGACAATGGGAGTTAACATGCTGATGGGAATCCTCACGATAGCATTTCTCATAATTGTTACTCCTAAGCTTAGCAACTTCCTCCTCAATAAGTTTGAAAAGTATGATTATCTTGAACAGAGGATTAGCGAAGTAGTTGATGAAGATATGACTATCAAAGTTAAATGTGAATATAAAAGAGAGACTGGCCAGGAACTTACTGATCCAACCCTCCTAGATCAGCTTAAGGCCGAGAAGTATCAGGTTGATCCAGAACTCAGTGATGATATGAATATGCTGCTGAACGCTGGATTCCCTGAGGGAGTTAACAATACAATCCGTATGAACATTTCGGATTATGGTGATTCTCAAATTCAGGCTAACTGCTTCTCAGATTATGTAGCAAAGTACTACATTCTCAGAATGACAGAAGGTATAGCTCTCTTTGTAGCATTCTGTGTAGCAACTAAGATTTTTAGAACAGAAAAAGATTATTGCTACGCATATATATAAAGGTATTTGTGTGACCTAGATAGTAATGTTATAATTAGACGTGACAGGGTGCAGTAGGCACCTTGTCACGTTTCTACGTTATCCAGAATTAAGGAAGAGTTTATTTATAAGTAAGGATTAATTTATGCACGAATTTACTTCAACAATTGTGGAATACTATAACAAGATTCATGATATACCTCTTCTTTACTGTATTATCCTTGCGGTTGTGATACCGTTCTTGGTTATTGTTGTAGGTTATTTTATAAATCTTATCGGCGAGGCTTTGGGACAGATAATTGCCATGGCTACTGCTCCTGTAGTGGCAAATGCAATCGTCAATTTTGCATTTTTTCCAGGTGTTATGATCCACGAGCTGGCGCATGCATTTCTAGCGGTAATAACCGGCGCGAAGATTACAGAGGTTGCTCTCTTCAAGGTTGAGGATGGCTCTCTGGGACATGTTAATTTTAGAAACCGAGGCAATATTATCATTGTTGCTCTGCAGAATGTATTTGTCTCATCGGCACCTATGTTTGTGGGAGCGGCTGTCTGTATAGGCTGTGGCCTTTGGCTGTCAGTTCTTCCTGCAGGGTATATTTGGCTTAAGGTAATCATATGGTATCTTATGATATCTATGTTTTTCCATATGACTATGAGTCCGGCGGATATAAAGGTATATATCAAAGGAGTTCCTCTTTTTATTATTATTCTTTTTATCGTATTTGTACCTCTCCGCCTGACTGGAGTCATTTAAGGAGTACTTTATTTTATTAGAAATATTGTGATGTTTTATCGCATTAAAGCGTTGACGCACTACAAAATAAGGAGTATTATTAGGAAAGTGGTTTTCGGACCACTTTCTTTGTCTATATGAAAAGTTTTTATTCGTTTAATTAAGGAGGATAGGGAAATGCCTATTACTGAGCTTCTGGAGCGTAATGCCAGAGAGTATGCTAATGATGTAGCCCTTGTTGAGGTTAATCCAGCAATTACTGAGGTTAGAAGGGTTACTTGGAGAGAATATGAACTTATGGAGCCAAATCCGAAGGCGCCTTATAGAAGAGAGATTACATGGAGCGTTTTCAATGAGAAGGCAAACCGTTTTGCAAATCTTCTTCTTAGCCGTGGAATCAAGAAGGATGACAAGGTTGGAATTCTTCTTATGAACTGCCTTGAGTGGCTTCCTATTTATTTCGGAATCCTTAAGACTGGAGCTCTTGCAGTTCCTCTTAATTTCCGTTATGACGCAGACGAGATTGAATACTGCGTGGACCTTGCAGATGTAGATATCCTTGTTTTCGGACCAGAGTTCATTGGTCGTATTGAGGAGATTGCAGATAAGATTTCCAGAAACAGACTTCTGTTCTACGTTGGTGAGAACTGTCCTTCATTTGCTGAGGACTACAACGAGATGGTTGCAAACTCAAGTTCTGCATCACCTGACATTGAGATTACAGATGAGGACTATGGTGCAATTTACTTCTCGTCAGGAACTACAGGATTCCCTAAAGCTATCCTTCACAAGCATCAGTCACTTATGCACAGTGCGAAGGTTGAGCAGGCACATCATGGTCAGACAAGGGATGATGTATTCCTTTGCATTCCACCTCTTTATCATACAGGTGCGAAGATGCATTGGTTTGGTTCACTTATTTCAGGAAGCAAGGCTGTACTT
Source organism: uncultured Lachnospiraceae bacterium (assembly GCA_902774915.1). Taxonomy (GTDB): domain Bacteria; phylum Bacillota; class Clostridia; order Lachnospirales; family Lachnospiraceae; genus Eubacterium_Q. Next base: position 226,422 of record CACYKH010000006.1, read on the forward strand.
CTTAAGGGTACAAAGCCAGAATACATATTAGATGCAGTCAGCAGCGAGAAGTGTACAATAGTATGGCTTCTTGTTCCATGGGCTCAGGATCTTCTGATCGCTCTCGAGAGTGGTAAGCTGAATAAGGATGATTACGATCTTGATCAGTGGAGACTTATGCACATCGGTGCTCAACCTGTTCCTGCAAGTCTTATCACAAGATGGAAGACTATGTTCCCTAAGCATGACTACGATACAAACTATGGTCTTTCAGAATCTATTGGACCTGGTTGTGTTCACCTTGGTGTTGAGAATATTGACCACGTTGGTGCAATCGGTGTTCCAGGATACGGATGGGAGTGCAAGATTGTTACTGAAGAGGGTAAAGTTGTTGAGCAGTCTGACAGCGAATCAGTTGGTGAGCTTTGCGTTAAAGGCCCTGGTGTTATGACATGCTACTACAAGAACGAAGAGGCTACTAATGAGTGCATTAAGGATGGCTGGCTCTATACAGGTGATATGGCTAAGTACGATGAAGAAGGATTCATCTGGCTGGTTGATAGAAAGAAGGATGTCATCATCAGTGGTGGTGAGAATATTTATCCTGTTCAGATTGAAAGCTTCATCATGAAGAACCAGAAGGTTCAGGATGTTGCGGTTATCGGTGTTGGTGATGAAAGACTTGGTGAGATTTCATGTGCCATCATCCAGTTGAAGGAAGGCGAGACATGTACAGAAGAAGAGATGAATAATTTCTGTCTTGAGCTTCCACGTTACAAGAGACCTCGTCAGATCATTTTTGCTGAGGTTCCTCGTAATGCAACAGGTAAGATTGAGAAACCAAGACTTCGTGAAATCTACGGTGCAACAAACCTTGTAGATAAGGAGAACCGTAAATAATTACCGTTCCAAATGTGTATAAAAGTTTTTATGTTTGTGCAACTTTAAAAATCATGCCCTGCAAAGCCACTGTTTTGCGGGGCTATTTTAATTTTCTTTGTGAAAATGTACCAAAATTTATATATATTGCACAAAAACGCTTTTCGAAATTGTGAAAATATGCTAATATATCTACAGATAAAACCTATGAAATGCTAGTCCAGCTAGCAAAACTTAGAAGGTATTTGGGTGTGCCTAAATAGATCGGCTTTGAAAGAGTCTGTCAGACCAGAGTGGGGTGGATGGTCTGACAGGCTCTTTCTCTTTTTGCCTCCAAGATCTGTCCCCACTGACTTATTTGGCTGGTTATGGTATAATGATGAAGTTATGTTAGTAGCGGAAGAATTAGTAAAGAGTTTCTTTAGAACTAAAGAGAAGGGGAAGAGAGAGGAATTCAATGCAGTTGATGGAATTTCTCTTGAAGTTCGCCCTGGTGAGATAGTGGGAATACTTGGACCTAATGGTGCGGGAAAGACCACTCTTCTTCGCATGCTTGCGACTCTCTTAAAACCAACCTCTGGTGAGGTGTTTATTCTTGATAAAAACGCTGCTGGTAAGGAAAATGAAAACACCGCTAAAGTAAAGGTGGACAAGGCGATTGATATTAAGAGCAGGATAGGTTATCTCTCTGGAAATACAAAGCTTTACGGCAGGCTTTCTGTTCGTGAGATGATGACCATGTTTGCGGGAATTTATGGAATTCCTGAGGATGAGATTCCAAACAGGGTTGATGAAGTAAGAGAACTTCTGGACCTTGATGAATTCATAGATAACAGGATTGAAAAGCTTTCTACAGGACAGACTCAGCGTGCTTCGATTGCCCGCTGCATAATCCACAATCCTGAAATTTATATTTTTGATGAGCCAACTCTGGGACTGGATATTCTCAGTAGCACAGCCATCATTGAGTTTATGAAGAAGGAAAAGGAGCGCGGCAAAACGGTCATTTATTCCACTCATTACATGGAAGAGGCAGAGTATCTCTGCGACCGTATTGTTATGATCAACAAGGGCCGTGCCATTACAAATGCCAGCCCGGCTGAGCTTATGTCTGAGACGGGTGCTTCAAATATGCGTGAGGCATTTTATAAGGTTATAGAATCGGAGGGGATGAAGAATGAGGAGTAAGGTTGTTAAGCTGCTCCTCAAAAAGGAGCTGCTAGATGTTTTCCGAGACCGCAAGGCGGTCATCATGCTGGTGCTGGTTCCAATTCTTATTTACCCGCTGATCTTCTTTGGTGCATTCGCGGTAATGACCATGATCCAGTCCAACATGGAGCAGGGTGAATACAAGATAATGCTGGATGTAGACGATGACGGCGAGCTTGCCAGTCGGCTGGAAGCCTATGGTGAAAAAGAGTCTGAAAAATCTTCATCTACAGATGCCAGCAAGACAGAAAAGCTGAGTGTAGTAACTTATGATGATTACATTTCTAGTGAGAAGATAGATACTACCGGCAAAAGCCAGGATGATATGGTAAATGAATTCCTCCAGAAAGAGGAGATAGATGTCTACGTTACCACAGAAGCTGACAGTAATGGAAAACTGACCTATAAGTCGAAATATGTTTCTTCCATAACGGATTCGAATTATGGCGAGACTGTAGTGAATAAGGTTCTGGGTCAGATGTCTGCCGACCAGATGAAAGCCACTATTGAAGAGGCTGGGCTGGACGCAGAAGATGTTACCCATCCGTTCAAAATAGATAGAAAAGACATTGCCAGCAAGGAGCAGTCGGCCGGAAGCCTTCTCGGAATGATACTTCCATTCATGCTGATAGTAAGTCTTCTGATGGGCACAATGTACCCTGCAATCGATACAACTGCAGGAGAGAAGGAGCGCGGAACTCTCGAGACTCTGCTGACTCTCCCTGTCAGAAATACTGAGATAATAATCGCAAAATTCCTGACGGTCGCATTTATGGGAATTATATCAGCATTGCTGAATATTCTTTCCATGGCAGTGATGATCATTTACGTTTTGAAACTGATGCAGTCGAAAATGGCCAGCAGCATGGGCTTTGATATTTCCAACTTCCATGTTTCGACCTTCGTTCCAGCGATGATAGTTACAGTTCTGGCGGTGCTTGCATTTTCGCTTTTCATCTCGGCTATCACCATGTGCGTTTCCGCATTTGCAAAGTCTTACAAGGAAGCGAATAACTACATAACCCCGCTGACTCTGATAGTTATGCTGACGGGCTACATTGGGTTCATTCCAAATATCAATCTGACAAACAAGATGGCCATGGTGCCTGTTGCAAATATCTGCCTTCTTGTAAAAGAAATGCTTCTCTTTAAAGCGGATATGGGTGTGGTTGCAATTGTTCTCCTGACAAATGTACTCTACGCCGGAATTGCCATTATGTTCCTTGGCAAGATATATAACAGTGAAAGCGTGCTCTTCGATGAGGGCAGGTCCAATCTGCAGCTTTTCGAAAAGCGTTCAAATATGGTGAAGGGCGGAGTTCCAACAAGTGGCGATGCCTGGTTCCTGGTATTCTTCGGAATGATCGCTTATCTCTATGTAGGAAGCATGTTCCAGATGAACTATGGTATAATGGGAATACTTTACTCCCAGCTGCTGATTCTGGCGCTGCCACTGATATATGTCATCTATACGAAAAAGAGTATAAGAAAGACATATAGCTTTAACGGTTTCAGACCGCTTAAATTCCTGGGTGCACTCATATTCTTTATCGGTGTATTCCTGGCAGAGAATATTTTCACCTCGCTCATGTATGAACTGTTCCCAGAACAGCTGGATAGCATGAACCAGGGAATGACGGCAACTTTGATGGGGGACAACTTCCTTGTTTCAATTTTGATCATAGCCCTTGCGCCAGCAATTTGCGAGGAGATGATGTTCAGAGGATTCATATTCTCCGGATTCAGAAGCAGATACAAGATTGTGGCATCTGTCATCATGGTGTCTCTGATCTTTGGTATATATCACACAAGCTTAATAAGACTTGTTCCGACAGCAATGTTGGGAGCGGGATTTGCTGTGATAGTTTACTATACAGGAAGCATTTTCCCATCAATGGTAATGCACTTCCTGAATAACTCTTTAGCGGTGATAGCAATGTATTATCCAGGTGTTTTGGAGGATACCTTCCCACTTATCTTCTCAGAAGATATGACTGTCTTGGGAAGTCTTGTAGTCGGTGCGATCAGCGTTATCATGATTGCCGGCGGAGTAACAATAATGAGGAAACTTAAGTAATTAGGAAATATTATGAAAAACAACGTAAACCCAGAATTTCAAATGAAGATAGATGCTCTCATGGAGGATGATTACGACGACGACTTCTATGATGGAGAAACCGGCGAGGGTGAAACTTCTGACGGTGGTTCCGTTTTGTCAGCAGAAGAAGAGAGAATTCTCCGTGGTAGTATGAAACCAGAGAATCCTCAGAGAAGAAAGAGGAGATCTCCAAATTCTCAGGCTGTAAAATCAAGAGATGAAAAATCTCAGTCTTCCCAGAGAAATCAGAGACCAAGAAGAAAACACAAGGATATGAGTGTAAATGATTACAAGCGCAAGATTGTTATCTATAGATGCGTAGCACTTGCACTTGTTGTTATTATCATTTTTCTTCTTGGAAGAACTGTTATTCGAAAGATGAACCAGGGAATGCCTGTAGATACAACTGAGATGTTCGATGAAACAATAGCTTTCAAAGTCGATAACAATATTGAGGGGCTTTCTGAAGAACTACCTACAATTAAAGCCCTTATTGAAGACAATTATCTGAAGTATCTGAACAAGGCTTATGTCCTTATCGGAACATATCCTGAGTGCGAATACTATAAGATAAGTGCAAACGTAACTCGTAATGAATTCGACTGGTCCAAAGATTTCTATGTAAATGATAAAGGTCTTTATTACACCTATTACAAAGACGGTGTGGATAGTGGCCGAGTTGCAATCGATGTTTCTGAATTCCAGAAAACTATTGAGTGGGATAAGGTTAAAGCTGCAGGGATAGATATTGCAATAATCAGAGCTGGTTATCGTGGCTATGGAACTGGTGAAATCCATGGCGACGCAATGGCTTCTACTAATCTTTCTGGTGCTGCTGATGCAGGACTTGAGACAGGAGTTTACTTCTTCTCAGCTGCAATCAATCGTGACGAAGGTGTAGCTGAGGCTCAGTACTGTTTGGACCTGGTAAAAGATTATGATATTAAACAACCAATTGTTATAGATACAGAGATGGTTTTCGAGGACGACAGTGCTCGTTCCAACAACATAACCGTGGAAGACAGAACTGCTGCGGTTGTGGGCTTCTGTGAGACTATTGAAGCGGCAGGCTACACTCCTATGATCTATGCCAGCCGCGATCAGTTCATTAAATATCTAGATGTTGATGCCATTGGTAAGTGGGAGTTCTGGCTGGCAGCTTACGATACTCCAGTCTTCCCATATCATACTGAGGGCTACCAATATACACCATACGGTTATGTAGATGGAATTCCAACCCAGGTAGATCTGGACGTATGGATGCGATAAATAATTACACCTCGCAAAGAGAAGAAACAAGGAGGTACTTAAAATGTGGTACGAAGAATCGGTGTTTTATCAGATATATCCATTAGGATTCTGTGGAGCACCATTTGAAAATGACGGAATAGAAGAGTCAAGAATACTGAAGGTAATCGATTGGATTCCTCACATTGAAAAACTGGGGGCAAATGCAATCTATTTTTCGCCTGTATTCGAATCAGATACACATGGTTACAACACTCGTGACTACGGTCTTATCGACAAGAGACTTGGAACAAACGAGGATTTCAAAAAGGTTGTAGATGAACTCCACAAGGCTGGAATTAAAGTTGTTCTGGATGGAGTTTTCAACCATGTTGGTCGTGGCTTCTGGGCCTTTAAGGATGTTCAGGAAAAGAAATGGGACAGCCCATATAAAGACTGGTTCCATATTTCCTTTGATGGAAATTCGAACTACAATGATGGTTTTTGGTATGAGGGCTGGGAAGGAAACTTCGACCTGGTCAAGCTTAATCTCCAGAATCCTGCCGTTGTAGATCACATCTTCGATAAGGTTAAATACTGGGTGGATTATTTTGATATAGATGGACTGAGACTGGACGTGGCTTATTGTCTTGATAAAGGCTTCATCCACAATCTGAAGGAGTTCACAGTTGGTCTTAAGGATGAGTTCCTGCTTCTTGGAGAACTTCTTCACGGAGACTATGCTCGGTTTGTTGGACCAGGAATGCTGGATAGCTGTACAAACTATGCCTGCTACAAGGGCCTTTTCTCAAGCTTTAATTCTATGAATATGTTTGAAATTATTCATTCTCTTATGCAGCAGTTTGGACCAGAGGATTGGTGCCGCTACAAGAATATGCATCTTATGAGTTTTGTAGATAATCACGATGTTACTCGTATTGCAAGTAATCTTACAAATAAGGCACATCTACCTCTTATCTATACTCTTTGCTTTGGAATGCCTGGTTTCCCATGCGTATATTACGGAAGTGAATGGGGAACAGAGGCTCGTAAAGAAGAGGGTGATCCTGCCCTCAGAGTAAGCTTTGATGAGCCACAGTGGAATGAACTTACAGATTTTATTGCAAAGCTGGCTGAGATTAAGAAAACCCACGAGGCTCTGAACTACGGAAGCTTTAGAAGTGTGGTTCTGACAAACCATCAATGCATTTTCGAACGTAAGACAGATAACGAAAGAATACTCGTTGCAATAAATGCATCTGATCAGCCATTCACTGCCCATTTTGATGCTGGATGCGGTCAGGCTGAGGAGTTGATTACTGGAACACTCCATGATTTCGGAGGCGGTTCTGAGTTAAAACCATATTCTGCTGAAATTTGGAAGATGGAAAGGTAGAAAATCACTCATTATAAAGCAAATAAACCTTTGAGAAGTGGCTAAAATAGGTTATAATGAAAGGTGAAACTGTTGGGGCAAAAGAAATAGGGGTTTATATGGAGAAGGAAAATAATAATAGTAATAATAACCCTATAACTTTTGGGGAGCTAGCACTTGCTTTAGCTGGTGACTATGAAAGTATTTATGTTATTGATGCCGAAGATGATAGCTATGTAGAATATCTTACACAAGGTGATAATAAAGAACTTGTAGAAAGAGATTCTGGCGAGAATTTCTATGAGGCTGTTTTTTATAATGCTCATAGACTGCTTTATCCAGATGATCAGGAGTATTTTATTGATGCTTTTAAGAAGGAAAGAGTAGTCGATATATTAAAGACTGGTAAATCATTTTCTCTTAATTATCGGTTGATGGTAGATGGTAAACCGCTTCATTATTACCTGAAAACTATAAAGGGGTTTGGACAAAAGGTTATAATTGGCGTTAAGAATGTTGATGAGCAGAGAAGACGAGAGTTAGAAGCAAAAGAACAGATACTTACATACAGCCATATAGCTGGTGCTCTTGCCAGTCGCTATGAGGTTATTTATTATATCAATCTTGAAACAAATGAATATACACAATATAGTTCCAGTGATGAGTATGCAAAACTTGGTACAACAAAAAAGGGCGAAGACTTTTTTGTGGATGCTGAACGTGATGTAAAGAAATATATTCATCCTGAAGATAAAGAGCTGGTACTTTCTGAACTTGATAAGGAACGTATGTTAAAGCATCTTCAGGATACAGGTTCTCTTGCGCTTACATATAGGCAGGTTCTTGGTGATGGTATTCGATATGTTTCTATGAATGTTATTCATCCTAAAAATGATAAGAATCATGTCATCATGGGTGTTATGGATATTGATGCGCAAATTCGTCGTGAACAGATTATGACGGCGGAGAACGAGGTCTTCAATGAGATCGCGCTTGCGCTTGCATCCAGATACGAGGTTATCTATTACGTAAATATTATCAATGATGAGTATTCAGAATATAGTGCCAGCGACAAGTATACAAGACTTGAAATTGGTACCAAGGGCAGGAACTTCTTTGAAGATACCCAGAATAATATGAAACGCGATATCTATCCGGATGACTATCCTATGATGGCCAAGGCGATGGATAAGAAATATCTTCTTAAAAATCTGGATGAGACTGGAAAGATCTTTATGAACTATAGACTCATACTGGATGATCGTCCTCAGTATGTTACTCTTTTGGCGGTACGCCCACAGGAAGATTCTGAACACATCATCATCGCTGTAGCAAATGTAGACGCTACGAAGCGCAAAGAGATTGAGTTTGAAAAGGCCATAGATGATGCTATGGATATGGCAAACAGGGATGCGCTTACGGGAGTAAAGAATCTTCATGCTTATTCTTCAATGACATCAAATATGGATAAGGCGATTGAGGAAGGAAAATTTGAAGATGAGTTTGCTATCGTTGTATTTGATATAAATGGTCTGAAAGAAGTTAATGATAAACAGGGACACAGCGCTGGTGATGAATTCATCAGGAGTGCCTGCAGTATTATTTGTAAAAACTATAAGCATAGTCCTGTTTTCCGTATAGGTGGCGATGAATTTGTTGTCATACTTAAGAGCGGAGATTACAACAAGCGAGAAGAACTTCTTATAAACTTTAAAAATAGAATGATAGATAACAGGAATAAAGGTCTTGTTACTCTTGCTTATGGTATGTCGGATTATGCTCCTGATAAGGACAATCGTGTTCAGGATGTCTTTAAACGAGCTGATGGTTTTATGTATGAAAACAAGAAGCTCATGAAAGAAATGCCGATTGATGAAGTTATACAGACCAGTTATCCGGAAACCAGAAGGGCGAAGCTGGATAAACTGTACAATGCATTCTCCCTCATATCATCTGGAACCTATGTTTATATCTGCGATATGCGTTACGATATGTCCAGATGGTCAAAGAGTGCGGTAGAAGTTTTTGATCTTCCAGATGAATATATGTTCAATGCAGGAAGCATTTGGGAGCAGAGAATTCATCCGGATGATACAGCTGTTTATCGCACGGAGATTGAGAATCTTTTTGCAGGTAGAGCTGATGGACATGACATGCAGTACAGAGTTCGCAAGAGAGACGGGGAATATGTAATCTGTACATGTAAGGGAATTGTTCTTTACGATGAAGACAGTGAGGCCGAATACTTCGTAGGTAATATCAGAGATCATTCGAGTCAGACTCACATTGATTCACTCACTGGTCTTAGCAATCAGTATGGTTTTCTTGAAAATATCAAAACAAGCATGCTCGAGCAAAAGAGGATGGAAATCATTCTTTTGGGTATCGGAAGATTTGCTGAATATAATGATGTTTACGGATACCGTTTTGGTAATAAGATACTTCAGAGATTTGCGAGACTTCTCTATGAGTATGTTGGAAATAATGGATCAGTTTACCGTCTTGATGGAACTAAATTCGCAATAATTAGTAATACTTTGGAAAATCAGGAGATTCATGATAGATACGAACTACTTCGTCATTATTGCAGAACGCGCTTCAAGGTAGAAGAGAAGAATATAATCCTCGATCTTAATGCAGGTCACATTTCTGTTGATAGCTTTGATGTTGATTCGCAGACAATATATGCATGCCTCAGCTATGTTTATAGCGAGAGTAAGCTTCATAAACAGGGAGATATGGTTGACTTCCTGAATGAACTAAGTTCAAAGAATACGGAAAGAATTGAGAGACTTCACTTTATCCGTGGTTCTATCATGAAGAATTATGAAGGCTTTTATCTGTTGTATCAGCCGGTGGTTGATTCTCAGACAGAACAGCTGATTGGAGCGGAAGCGCTTATCCGTTGGAAAAATGAAAAATATGGAACTGTTCGTCCTGATTATTTCATTCCACTTCTGGAAAAAGATCCTCTTTTCCCACAGCTGGGCGAGTGGATACTTGAGACAGCGCTTAAAGATGCAAAGCGCATTATGAACATTTTGCCGGATTTCACTGTGAACGTAAACCTTTCATATACACAGCTTGAAAAGGGCGGCTTTGTGGATATGGTGCTTAACAAGCTTAAAGAACAGGACTTCCCACCAGATCATTTGTGCCTCGAAATAACGGAGCGATGCAGACTGCTGGATATGGATATTCTGCGAAATGTAGTCGATCATCTTAGAAGCTATGGAGTTAAGATTGCTCTTGATGATTTTGGTACTGGTTTCTCATCCATTGGACTTGTTAAGAGTCTGACTCTGGATACGATAAAGATCGATCGTAGTTTCATACTCAAGATAGAAGAGGACGACAAGGAAAAGAAACTGGTAGAAAGCTTTGTAAATGTGGCATCAACCTTTGGTGCGAAGGTATGTGTAGAAGGAATAGAAACTTCTGGTATGAAGGAAATTCTTCAGAAATATCATGTTCAGAGCTTCCAGGGTTACTACTACGCTAAACCTCTTTCAATCGATGATCTGGAAAAGATGGTAAGTAAATAAATTAGTGCAAAAATATGTGGCAAAATGCGTAATAGAAAACGAAACGCATTTTGTCACATTTTTGTTGTATTTAAGATTTGAAAATGGTAAAATTACTAGCGTCTGTGGGCTTTACCCCAAAATTAAGAGACCTTCAGAAGAAAATGAGTTAATAATAGGAAAAAGGAGCATATAGAAATGGCACAGAAGATTAGTTTTAATTTCGAAAATACTAAGTTCAAAGCTAGCGACGCTGAAGTTGCTGCAATCAAGCCTAGAATCGAAGCTGCTAAGAAAACTCTTGTAGAGAAAACAGGTGAAGGAAATGATTTCCTTGGATGGATTGATCTTCCTGTAAATTACGATAAGGTTGAGTTCGGCCGTATTAAAGAAGCAGCTGCAAAGATCCAGAGTGATTCAGATGTACTTCTTGTAATCGGTATCGGTGGTTCATACCTTGGAGCAAGAGCTGCAATCGAGGCGCTTCGTCATGGATTCTACAATTCAGTATCAAAGGAAATTCGTAAGACTCCAGAAATTTACTATTGTGGAAATAACCTTAGCTCAACATATATCTCAGAACTCGTTGAAGTTATTGGCGACAGAGATTTCTCAGTAAATGTAATCTCAAAGTCAGGTACAACAACAGAGTGTTCAGTTGCATTCCGTCTCTTCAAGGAAATGCTTGAAAAGAAATACGGAAAGGCTGAGGCTGCTAAGAGAATCTACGCTACAACAGATAAGGCTCGTGGAGCTCTTAAGACTCTCGCAGATGCAGAGGGTTATGAGACATATGTTGTACCAGATGATGTTGGTGGACGTTTTTCAGTTCTTACAGCAGTTGGTCTTCTTCCAATCGCTGCAAGTGGCGCTGATATAGATAAGCTTATGGAAGGTGCTGCAAATGCTCGTGAGTATTGCCTTTCAAAAGACTTCGATGACAGCGATGTTATGAAGTATGCGGCAGTAAGAAACGTAATGTATGAGAAGGGACTTGGAATGGAAATTCTTGGTAACTTCGAGCCAGCTCTTCACTACATCACAGAGTGGTGGAAACAGCTTTACGGAGAGAGTGAAGGAAAAGACGGTAAGGGAATTTTCCCAGCAGGTGTTGACTTCACAACTGATCTTCACTCACTTGGACAGTTCATCCAGGATGGAACAAAGAATCACTTCGAGACATTTATCAATGTTGAGAATCCTCGCAAGTCAGTTGTAATGCAGAAGGAAGCTGAGGACCTTGATGGTCTTAACTATCTTGCAGGTAAGGAAGTAGATTTCATTAATAAGTGCGCTATGGAAGGAACAATCCTTGCACACGTTGATGGTGGAGTACCTAACATCCGTATAGATATGACAGAAATCGATGAGCTTGCAATTGGAGAACTCTTCTACAAGTTCGAGTTTGCATGTGGCGTAAGTGGATATACACTTGGTGTTAATCCTTTCAATCAGCCAGGTGTTGAGAGCTATAAGAAGAACATGTTCGCTCTTCTTGGAAAGCCAGGATTTGAGGAGATGACAAAAGAGCTTCGTGCAAGACTTGGTAAATAATTAAGTGTCGTTATAAAAGATAAGTATTATGCCGGTGGAAATTCCACCGGCATTTTTGATTTGTTGGACATTTGTTGGACAAAATGATGTATAATTAATTAACTATGGACTTTTGAACATTGACGAAAAGTAGAATGTGTTTATATAAACAGGAGGAGCGTAGTATGATCCCTAAGAAAGTAAGAAAGGTTCTATCAATCCTGATAGCCGTAACGATGGTTCTTTTCGTCGTACCAGCAGTAGTTTTTGCTGATGAAGAAAATGGACTCTTCGGGGATAGTCAGGAGGATGAGTCATGGGTTATCAGCGAAGATGATGATGAGTATGTTGATACATCTCTCGGAATTGAGGACGAGGATCTGTCCAATGCTACATCTACAGATGCTGATATAGATGAGCCGACAGTTGAACCTGCAGGAACTGATGAAACTGCAGATGCTGGGGAAACTGATCCGGTAGATGATCAGACAGATGCTCCTGGAGAGGACATTTATCCAGATGGTCCTGTTGCACCTTCTGATGAGGCATATGATTCTGATCCAGAACCACTTTTCGTGCCAGAAGCTGGAGAGACATTCCCTACAAGAGATCAGGGAAGCTATTATGACGATGATACGGATTATTCTGAGGATGATCAGGATGCACTTCCAACTTCAGTTGAACCTGAGGAAGAGGAAGAATCAATTTGGGAAGATGCTACATATGAGTGGGCAGAGGATAAGAGTACAGTAACTGCTACTCATGTACTTATAGAAGATGAAAGCGTTGTAGAGTCAGAAACTGTTGAAACAACAGCTGAGATTACACAGCAGCCAACAGATGAAGAACCTGGACTTGTATATTTTACTGCAGTATTTAGCAATACTGATTTTGTAACACAGCATGATATAGAGGAAATTCCATCTATTTCTGAAAACGTTACATATAGTGGTGATGCAAGTAATCCTACATGGACAAAGGGAAGCACAAATACACTAAATATCAAATTTACACGTAGTACAGATGTAAACAACGCAAGAGCACATTTTAGTGGAATAACAATCGATGGTAATGGAGTAATGTCTAAGTATTATACTAAAGAAGGAAGCATTACTATTAAGCTTAAGCCATCTTATCTGGAGGGATTATCAGTTGGTAGTCACTCAATAGTTGTATATTTTGATGATGGACAGTCTTCAGCTTCATTCGAGGTTAATCAGGCTGGAACAAGTTCAGACGAAGAAGCTGCAGCAAGTGGCTCAACACCAGATAATTCAGTTAATAACACAGCTAATAACGAAAGAACATCTGGTGATATAAATACAAGTACATCGAATGCTACATCTACAGATGCAAGCACTTCGGGTACAGCAAGGACTGGAGATTCAAGTCCACTTATGCCATGTGTATCACTTATGCTCTTCTCAGCATTTGGCATTGCACTTACTATTAAGAAGAAATTTAGTTAATAGGAAATATATAAGAAAAGAAAAAACAGCTGACAAAGTGTTTTCTAAAAAAAAAATAGGAGGGAAACACATGATTCCTAAAAAAATACGAAAAATATTATCGATAATGATAGCGGTTGCACTCGTTATGGCCGTTATTCCTGCGGTGGCATTTGCTGATGAAGTAAATACACTCTTTGGAAATGGCGATGAAACAGTAGCTTCAAGTGGTGATGCTACTGAGAGTGAAGAAGCTGCTCCAGTAGAAAATGGAACAGAAGAAGATGAAGGCGTGGCTCAGACTCCAGTGGATGATGAGAATGCTGATGCATCCCAGCATGTGGACGTAGCCTTAACTGATAACGACACAGATATTGAATTAGCAAATATTCGTGGTAATGCTGTTGGTAATTTAAATTCTCTGAGTGGAATGAGAGGATTGAATGAAACTGTTAGTACGGACGATTTTGCTATAATTATCGATTTTAGTAATAAAGACACTACACATTATGATAATCCTGGTGGTGTCTATGCTAATTATCCGGCGTATTATAATCATGTTTCGAAAACTAAGAATCCGACATATTCCGTAACATATAAAGGTTCAACGACATTGCCTACAGGTTACGAAGTTGAGTCTAGTGATCATGATTATGGTGATGGATGCCATTTGTTTGCTATTGATTTACTTTATGAAGGATCCAGAGTTAAAGAAGAATATAAATATTATTATAGAGTGGCGGGACCTTCTCAAGCGATTTATTTCCATAAAAATATACTAGGTGATGATGGGACAACTCAACAAAATGCAACATGGGGAACGTATTTTAATATGTATCTACAGCCAAATTATATTGATAGTACCAGTTCTGCTTCACCTAAATGTAGGACATTTTTGGGATGGTATTTAACTTCTGATTGTACTGGAGAAGCATTTGATTTAAAAAATACAGTAATTGAAAAACAATATGATTTATATGCAAAATGGAACGTTAATCATGGCAGCTCAACAATAGAAGAACATGATTCGGTAGAACCTACTTGTACAGATTCTGGAAATATAAAGTATTGGGAATGTAGTAACTGCGGATCGAAATATACAGATAGTGCTCTTACATCTCAAGTTTTTGATGTTAGTGTACCCGCAAAAGGACATTCTTGGGGAACTCCTCAATATGACTGGAATAATAATGATTCTGTAACGGCACATCGTATCTGTGCAAATGATGCAACTCATGATGATCCAGAGACAGAAACAGTTGATACAACTTTTAGCGTAACAAAGAAAGCAACATGTTCAAAGGGCGAAGAAATAACTTATACTGCAGAATTTACTAATGCATTATTTGAAACACAAACAAAGACTGTAGTTGGGGCTGTAGATCCTGATGCACATGATTGGGGTGAGGTTACTTATAAGTGGTCTAAGGATAACAGTTCAGTAACTGCTATCAGAACATGTAAGAATAATGTAAGTCATAATGAAACTGAAACTGTTTCAACAACGAAGACTGTAACAAAAGAGGCTACAGAAACAGCTCCTGGAGACATTCTTTATTCTGCAGAGTTTAGTAATCCTGCATTTAAAAAGCAAACTAAGTATGAAGAAATTCCTGCAAAGGGTACATCAGAAACGAAAAAGTCGGATGAACCTGTTGATGATGATGCATTCTACATAAATGCATCAGGTGCTAAGATTACCTGGACAGTTGGTAGCACAGACACTCTGAATATCAAGTTCGAGCGTTCAGAAGATAATGCAAGCACAAGCAAGCATTTCCTTGGTATAGAGGTTGATGGTAAGGCTACATCAAAGGATCTCTATGATACAGAGGATGGAAGTATTATCATCAAGCTAAAACCTGCACTTCTTGAAAGCTTAGGCGAGGGAGAGCATACACTTACAGCTCTCTTTGATGACGGTAGTGCTTCAGCTAAGTTCACAATTATCAAAGCTACTAAAGAGGTCAAGAACGAGAAGAAAACAACTTCTAAGAATGCTAAGACAGGGGACGTAAGTCCAATTAAGTTAGTAATCATTATTATGATCGTATCTGCTTTAGCATGTGCTGGAGTTCTGGTTATTAAAAAGAAAAGACAGTAATTGATATCACTAAAAATAAGTGAGTTAACGAGCTGCTTGATTAATCAGGTGGCTCGTTTTGTTTTGTTAACTTTTCGATGAAAAAAGCATGGGAAAATGCTATAATATATATTGGTTTATTATGACATTATGAGTCCCGCGCAGGGACTAAAGAAAGAGACTTTATGGAAGAAAGATTTGAACTCATTGCCCCTTGTCATTTTGGCCTTGAGGCAGTGCTAAAAAGAGAGGTGCAGAACCTTGGTTATGAGATAGTTGAGGTGGAAGATGGAAGGGTGACCTTCGCAGGTCCTGCATCAGCTATAGCCAGAGCAAATATAAATATCAGAACTAGTGAACGCATACTTCTAAAATGCGGTCAGTTTAAAGCGACTACTTTCGACGAGCTTTATGAAGGCGTGAAGCACATTCCATGGGCAAGGATTATTCCTCGTGATGGAAGGTTCTGGGTAACCAAAGCCACAACTAATAAGTCCAAGCTTTTCAGTGAGACTTCAATTCAGAGTATCGCAAAGAAAGCTATGGTTGAAAGCATGTCGAATACATATCACATTAGTCAGTTTGCTGAGGATGGTGATGACTATCCGGTAAGGATTTTCATTAAGAAAGATATTGTGACTGTTGGTCTTGATACCACTGGAGTTTCGCTTCATAAGCGCGGCTACAGACAGCTGGTTGGTAAGGCTCCTATTTCTGAAACGCTTGCGGCGGCACTTATTATGCTTACACCATGGCGTGCTGACAGACTTCTTGTGGATCCGTTCTGCGGAAGTGGAACCTTCCCTATTGAGGCAGCGATGATCGGTGCGAATATAGCGCCTGGTGTGAATCGTGATTTCACTTCTTCAACATGGGAAAAGCTGATTGATAAGAAGACATGGTATGCGGCTTACGATGAGGCGCGCTCGCTGGAGAAAACGGATGTAGAAATGCATATTCAGGGTTATGACCTTGATTCTCAAATAGTTAAATGTGCCATGCAAAATGCGGAAGATGCAGGCGTGGCGGATTACATTCATTTCCAGGCTCGTGCCGTGAAAGATCTTAGTAGTCCAAAGCCTTATGGCTTCATTATTACAAATCCACCTTATGGTGAAAGGCTGGAAGAAAAAGAAGCTCTTCCGGCACTTTATAGAACCATTGGTGAAAGATATGCGGCACTTGATAATTGGTCAATGTTCCTTATCACGTCTTACGAGGACGCGGAGCGTGATATAGGTCGAAAGGCGGATAAGAACCGCAAGATATATAACGGTATGATAAAATCCTACTTTTATCAGTTTATGGGAGCTAAGCCTCCTAAAAAATAACTATATGCTGAGGGTCAACCTTTGCATATGAAAGAACAAGGAAGATGAAGAAAATAATTTTAGTCCTACTTCTTCTCGTTGGTGGTGTGGCTGGTTTGTTTTATGCCTCGGGTGAGAAGCAGGGTAAGATTCAGAAAAGTGAAAATTACGAGGTTGCAGTTGGAGATCTCATCTCGACTAAGCTGAAGTACATCGGTGAGCATGGTGTGGATGTTCGAGTTGAAGGAAAGAGCCTGAGTAAATTTGGCTACAAGCTTCTTATCGATGACGAGGCGAACATCTATGCTTCTGAACTATTTATGGAAGATATCATGTGTTGTTCAGTGAATATTTATCCGGATGGACATGTAACCGTAGACAGGGGAGATGCGTCCCTGGAGTTTAAGGCTTCTGAAACCAAAGCTCAGGATGACGAGGTTTACATTCCTATCGGAGACCATATTGATGAGCTGGGCTATAGGCTGGAATTCTCCTTTGTGGATGATATGGTTAATTTCATAAATACCGACGGTGGAATGTATTTGCCGGAGGCTTATGATATGCGCGACCACGATAGAGTAACGCCTGTAAGAGATCAGGGTAACGAGGGAACCTGCTGGGCATTTGCTTCTTTGGGAGCCCTTGAGACAACAACACTTCCTGAGGAAGAAGAGATTTATTCTGTAGATCACATGTCCATGAATAATGGCTTCAGTCTCGATCTCAGTGAAGGTGGAGAACATACCATGAGTATCGCCTATATGGCGGCCTGGCGTGGACCTGTCCTTGAGAAGGATGATGAGTACGGCGATGGCGAAACTGATGAAACGCTTACTGCTGTGAAGCATCTGAAGGAAGCTATCATAATAAATGATAGGGATGATAATAAAATAAAGAGTGCCATCTACAAATATGGCGGTGTTGAGACTTCTATTTATCTCGAGATGCCATACGGTGTGGATGATTCGAAATATTATAACAGCGAGACCTATAGTTATTTCTATAACGGTTTCGAGGAGCCAAATCATGACCTGGTTGTGGTTGGCTGGGATGATAACTATCCAAAAGAAAAATTCGCTATTGAGCCTTCATCTAACGGCGCATTTATTTGTAAGAACAGCTGGGGTGAAGAGTTCGGCGATAAGGGATATTTTTATATATCCTATGATGATGTGAATATTTGTCAGAAGTCAATTATCTATACAAAGCTGGATGATCCGGATGATTACGACAATATATATCAGACAGATGTCCTCGGTTGGGTTGGACAGATGGGCTTTAGTGAAGAATCGGCATATTTTGCGAATGTATATGAGGCAAAGGGAGATGAGACCTTGAAGGCAGTTTCCTTTTATGCCACAGGACCTGATACAAAATTCTCGGTGTTTGTTGTAACGGACTATGATGACATGTTGTCCCTGAATAGCAACAGGCAGCAGGTTGGTAAAGGTGAGACGAGATATGCCGGGTATTACACTGTGGATCTGACTCAGGAAATCAATCTGGATAAGGGACAGAAGTATGCCATTATTGTGAGTATTACAACCCCTGGTAGCGAGCGGCCTATCGCTATTGAATGTGATGCTGGAGATAGAACGGCGAACCTGGACCTTGAAGATGGTGAAGGCTATATGAGTCTTTATGGCGAATCCTGGCACAATGCCGAGGAGGAGAGTGCAAACATCTGCCTGAAGGCCTTCACGGTGGACAGAAAATAAGGAGAAATTAAAATGATAAAACTTGTATTTGCAACAGGCAACATGAATAAATTACGTGAGATTAAGGAGATTTTATCTGGCCTTGATGTAGAAATTCTCTCTATGAAAGAGGCGGGAGTAGATATTGATATAGTTGAGGATGGAAAAACCTTTGAGGAGAATGCTTTGATAAAGGCTCGTGCGGTCTGCAAGGCTTCAGGTCATCTTGCTCTTGCCGATGATTCCGGACTTGAGGTAGACGCACTGAATAAAGAGCCTGGCATTTATTCTGCAAGATATATGGGTGAGGATACATCTTACGATATAAAGAATCAGAATATTATAGACAGGCTGGAGGGTGTTCCAGATGAAGAGAGGACAGCGCGTTTCGTTTGTGCTATGGCTGCTGTTTTTCCCGATGGAACAGAGAAGACTTTTGTCAGAACAATGGAAGGAAGAATAGGCTATGAAATAGCTGGAGCAAATGGTTTTGGTTATGACCCAATTTTCTTCCTGCCAGAATATGGTAAAACTTCTGCCGAAATCTCACCTGAAGAGAAAAATGCAATCAGCCATCGTGGCAAGGCACTTCGTGCACTTGCTGAATATTTGAAAGAACGTGGAACAGAATGATCAAAAAAGTATTGATAGTTAGCGATTCTCATGGAAAGAGCAAGAATGTAAAGGAAGCCATTGGAAAAGAAAAACCGGATATGCTGATCCATCTGGGAGATATAGAGGATGATCCGGAAAAGCTTCGAAGATGGCTGGATGAGAGAGCAAAAAAATCTATTCCTGCAATTTTCATTCAGGGTAATTGTGACAGATACATGAGTAGTGATGTGAACTCGGTTTTGAAGCAGGTTGCAATGTTTGAACTAAATGACCATAAATTCTTCTGCTGTCATGGACATGTTCAGGGAGTGAACTATGGTCTGGAGAATCTGATGTATATAGCCATTGAGAATGGTTGCGACATAGCAATGTATGGCCACACACATACACCGTTCAATGATGTGTTTGATGGGTTTGGAGATGCTGGCGAAAGTGTGCATATTCTTAATCCGGGAAGCATTTCGCTTCCTCGTGGGGGTAACCCAAAGAGTTATATGATAATGAAATTTGATGATAATAATGATTATGAGGTGGAACTTAAATCATTATAATTGGGAGAACAACTAGGTGAAAAAGGGCGATATTGTAGAAGGTAAAATTGAAAGCTATAGTTTCCCTAATCGTGGAAGCTTTCTGCATATAGAGGAAAATGAACAGGCGCCAGATGGGAAGATAGAGCGTGTTATCACTGTTAAGGGCGCGCTTCCAGGACAGACTGTTAAGGCTCGCATAAAGAAGAAAAAAGAGGGCAAGGCAGATGGCATTCTGCTTGATGTGGTTAAGAAGTCTCCACAGGAAACTAAGAAGCCGATGTGTAACCACTTCTATAGCTGCGGTGGATGTACTTATCAGACCTTCGCATATACAAATCAGCTGAAGCTGAAGGAACAGATGGTGAAGGAGCTGCTGAGTGAGGTTATACCTTCATTGAGCGCTGAAAAAGATGACGAAAAGAGCTTTAAGTGGGAAGGTGTTCTTGCTTCCCCAGACCAGTTCAGATACCGCAACAAGATGGAATTTACCTTTGGTGATGCGGAGAAGGATGGTCCACTTACACTTGGACTTCATCGCAGAAATTCTACGCACGATATCATCAGTATCGATTCCTGTGCGCTGGTCAGCCCCGCATGGAATGAGATACTTAAATATACTCAGAAGTTCTACCGTGACAAAGGAGTGCCTCATTATAACAAGCGCAGCCACACGGGTGTTCTGAGAAATCTTGTGATAAGAGAATCTGCCACTGATGGCGGAATAATCGTGAATCTTGTTACAACAACTCATCACTCCATTGATGAATATACTCGCGATATTCCATGGAATGAAAAGAGAAGTGAGACAGTTGATGAGCTTTGTCTTCCGGAATATGTAGCAGGTCTTCTTTCTCTTGGGGATACATCTCCTATAGGTATGGATGGCTATAGCTCTCACGGTTATGATTCGAATTCTGGAAAATATGGACATAAAAAGAATAAGGTTGTCAGAGATAAAAATGGTATCTTCCGCAATGCCTATCTGGCTGAGGAAGAGAAGGGTGGCTCCGGAGAATTTGAATCTCTTTCAAGGTATAACCGCATAGTCGGTGTTCTCTATACGGAGTGCGATACACTGGCGGATGCAATCATACCAGATACTGTAACCCTGCTTTATGGACAGGATTACATTATGGAAGAGGTGCTTGGACTTAAGTTTAAGATTTCTCCATTTTCATTCTTCCAGACAAATACAAAGGGCAGTGAGGTTCTCTACTCAAAAGCCAGAGAATATGCTCTTGAGGCTTTGAACATTAATCGGGATGGATCGACTGACAGCAAAAATAAAGTTGGAACTATTTACGATCTTTACAGTGGAACAGGCACCATCGCCCAGATGATGTCTCCAGTTGCTGAAAAGGTCTATGGTATAGAAATAGTTGAGGAAGCTGTTGAGGCTGCAAAGGAAAATGCAAAACTCAACAAGCTTAAGAATTGTGAGTTCATTGCTGGAGATGTACTTAAGAAACTAGATGAACTGGAGGAAAAACCAGATCTTATAATTCTGGATCCGCCACGTGATGGTGTGAATCCAAAAGCACTTCAGAAAATACTTTCCTATGGAGTTAAAAATCTAATCTATATTAGTTGTAAACCTACATCTTTGGTCCGTGACCTTAAGGTTTTTGAGGGAAATGGTTACGTCCCTGTAAAGGGGTGTTGTATAGATCAATTTCCAAATACCCAACATATAGAGACTATCGTAAAAATCAGCCGTGCTGATTCATAAACAAGGGGGTTTTTATGAATAAGAAAAAGAAAAATGAATACCGTCTGTGGCGTATGCTTATTATGTGCGTTGTGGGTATTGGTATAAACCTAATTGGCTCTGTGGTTGCTGAGAAAACGGGAACTCCACTTTATCTGGATGCAAACGGAACGGTTCTTATTGCGGCAATGGGTGGATATCTTCCAGGCATCATAGTAGGACTTTTCTCCAATCTTATCAGAGGTCTGTGGGAAACGGATGTTATTTATTATTCTGTAATAAATGTATTCATCGCCATAATCACTTATTTGTTTGTCAAAAAGAAATATATTAAAAATCCTATTGGCATTATCCTGCTCATTATTATCATGGCAGTAATCGGTGGCGGACATGGTGCTGTTTTATCATGGATACTTAATTTTGCTTCGAATGAGAAAGCTAGTTTTTCTGCTCATATTAAGACTGATATTCTTTGGGATATAGTTGATAAAGCTATCGCCATTGTACTTCTTGTTATTTTGATGAAGGTTCTTCCAAAGAAGCTTCAGGATGCTATGAGGATAGAGGGTTGGCAACAGGCTCCGCTTTCTGATGAGGAGATTAAGGAGGCTAAGAAGGGTCATAACCGTAAGATTTCCCTTAGAACAAAAATCCTGCTTCTTCTCTTTATGGCGTGTATAGCCATTGGAGCGGCAGCGATGATAATCAGTATATACCTCTACAGAACTTATACTATCCAACAGCATTGCAAGCTGGCGGATGGAACAGCAAATCTTGTGGCAAGTGAAATTGATCCTGAGATGGTGGATGAATACATAAAGGATGGAGAGGATGTTCCGGGTTATCTGGAAACCGAGGAACAACTGAAAAAGATTAGGGAAAGCTCTCCTGATACTGAGTATGTTTATGTATATAAGATACAGGAGGATGGATGCTACGTTGTATTTGATATTGATACAGAGGATCTTGAAGGAGCAGACCCGGGAACTATTATCCCATTTGATGAGTCCTTCGATGAGTATATTCCAACTCTGTTAAAGGGTGGAAAAATCGATCCTATTATTTCGAACGACACATATGGATATCTCATAACAGCATATTCTCCAGTTTATAATGAGGCAGGTGAATGTGTTTGCTATGCGGCAACAGATATTTCGATGGACATTATCAAGAATTATGAGATGACATTTATCGCGAAGCTTCTTTCTCTCTTTGTTGGATTCTTCGTATTTGTTATTGCTGTAGGTCTTTGGGTTTCCGAATACAATATCGTTCTTCCAGTGAATACAATGGCTATCAGCGCAAGTTCGTTTGCTTACGATAATGAAACTGCACTTGAGGAGAACCTGAAGCATATCAAACAGCTGAAAATTCATACTGGTGACGAGATTGAGAACATGTACCAGGCATTTTCGCGTACAACCGAGAAGAGTATGAATTATGTGCACGATCTCAACAGTAAAACAGAGACTATTTCTCAAATGCAAAATGCACTCATCATCGTTATGGCTGATATGGTTGAGAACCGTGATGAGAATACCGGAGATCACATTAAGAAGACTGCTGAATATACAAAGATCATCATGGATAAGATGAAGGAGCTGGGTTATTACAAGGGTCAGCTTACAACAAGATTTATGAACGATGTTGTTAATTCAGCGCCACTTCATGATATTGGTAAGATACATGTTTCTGACATGATACTTAATAAACCTGGAAAGCTGACAGACGAAGAGTTCGAGATTATGAAATCTCATACAACAGCAGGTGCTGATATTCTTGATCAGGTTATTGCAAAGGTTCCGGATTCTGGTTATCTGAAAGAGGCTAAGAACCTGGCTGAGTTCCATCACGAGAAGTGGAACGGCAAGGGCTATCCTAAGGGACTTGTAGGAGAGGAAATTCCTCTTTCCGCACGAATCATGGCAGTTGCAGATGTATTCGATGCCCTTGTATCAGATAGATGCTACAAGAAAGCATTTCCTTTTGAAAAGGCTATGAGCATTATTAAGGAAGATGCTGGTACTCACTTCGATCCATTGGTTGCGGATGCTTTTATCCAGGCTGAGGACGAGGTTAGAAAGGTAGCTGAGAAGCATTCTAAGTAGTATTTTCAGACGTAGTTTTCATTACTAGCTTTTCTAAGAAGTAGTGTTTGTGTTATCATATTTGATGTTGCTAAAAAAGAACAAAAAGGAGTAATTACTATAATGAAAAATAAGGCATATCCATATTATAATCCACCTCAGATCACAAACCTGAAGAATATGATAAACAGGAGAGCTACAGAGAGTGCAAACGAGACAGCATTTGTTTATCCATGTGAGACAGGAGAGATGAAGAAAACTTTCCTTGATCTTAAGGAAGATGTGGATGCATTTGGTGCTTGGATGTACAACAAGAAGATTAAAGATAAGCACGTTGCTATTGTTGGTGAGAATTCATATGAGTGGCTGGTTGCATACTTCGCATGTGTTAACGGTGGAAATGTGGCTGTAGCTATTGATAAAGGTCTTCCTGATGAAGAGATTGAAGCTCTTGCTAAGACAGGCGATGTGGAAGTGGGATTTGCTACTGATACATATTATGAGAAGGTTAATAAAAGAATCGGTAAGAAGGTTTACAATCTTAAGGACTTTGATGATATCCTTTCTGAAGGCCGTGGTCTTATCAGAGAAGGTGCAAATGACTTCCTTAACTATGAGATCGATGCTGATAAAACTGCAACAATCCTCTTTACTTCTGGTACATCTGGAGTAAGTAAGGGAGTTGAGCTTACAAATAGAAATATTGCTTTTGAGATTGTTCATACAAGTATGCTCTTTGAACCAAAGGGCGGAGTGCTTGCAGTACTTCCTTTCCATCATGCATTTGGACTTGTAGTTGGTATTCTGATGGTTATCAATTATGGACAGCCTATTTATATTAATAAGAGTCTTAAGTATGTTAAGAAGAATATGGTTGATTTTAAACCTCAGACAATGTTCCTCGTTCCTATGTTTGTAGAGTTCTTCCACAAGCAGATTTGGGCAGAGGTTGCTAAGAAGGGTAAAACTCAGGCATTTAAGGGTCTTATGAAATCTACAGACCTTCTTCTTAAGACAGGCGTGGATGTAAGAAAGAAAACATATGGTTCTATCCAGAAGGTATTTGGTGGAAACCTTGAGTATATTATCTGTGGTGGAGCGGCACTTGATCCAATGTATGTAAGAGAGTTCCGTACTTGGGGAATTGAGATTCTTAATGGATATGGTGCTACAGAATGTTCACCTTGTACAGCTGTTAACAGAGCTGGACATAAGAAGGATGGAAGTGTTGGAATTCTTGTTCCTGGAATTGAAGTTAAGGCTACAGAGGAAGGCGAGATTGCTTTCAAGGGTGACCTTGTTATGAAGGGTTATTACAAGAATCCGGAAGCTACAGCTGAGGCACTTATTGATGGTTGGTATCATACAGGAGATCTTGGTTATGTGGATGATGAGAATTTCATCTTCCTTACAGGCCGTAAGAAGAACCTGATCATCCTCAGTAATGGTGAGAATATTTCTCCTGAGGAACTTGAGCAGGATATTGCTAGAGATGATGCTGTAAACGAAGTTCTCGTTTATGATGAGGGTGGAAAGATCACAGCTGAGATTTTCCCAGATGAAGAACATATGGGCGATACAGCTTACTTCGAGAAATTGAAGAATAAAGTTAATAAGGGTAGACCTATGTATAAGCAGATCTTCAAGGTTAAGCTTCGTGAAGAAGAGTTCATTAAGAATGCCAGCATGAAGATAGTAAGATACAAGAATATCCCTGGAGCTCAGGCGCCAGCCTCAGCGCCAGAAGACTAAAAAAATACTAAGGATCCTGAGCTCAGCTCAGGATCTTTTTTTTAAGGAATTCTCGCATTCTTTGTGTTTGTGTGGTAAAATGTATGTTTGAGTCGTTATAGGTTCGAAAATGAGAAAATAATTATATCAGGGGATTAATTATGGATATCATTAGCATACTACAACTTTTCGGAGGAATAGGTCTTTTCCTGTTCGGAATGAGCCAGATGAGTTCATCTTTGGAGAAACTTACTGGTTCGGGTTTAGAGAAGTTATTAGAGACAGTGACAACCAGTAAAAAGAAGGGCGTTGGCGCTGCAAAGGGCTGGGCCTTTGGTATGGGTGTTACAGGTATTATACAGAGTTCGGCTGCTACAACTATCATGCTTGTTGGTTTCGTAAATGCCGGGATAATGAAAGTTGCTCAGGCTATGCCGGTTGTATTTGGTTCAAATGTCGGTAGCACAGTAACTGCTCAGATTCTTCGTCTTGGTGATATAAAAAACGATACATTGATCCTGCAGTTATTTAGGCCGTCATCTTTTGCTCCAATCCTTGTAGGAATTGGTGCATTTGTAATTCTTTTTACAAAGAGTAAGAGAGCAAAAAATATAGCTGGCATTTTTGTAGGTTTGGGCATGCTATTCTATGGTATGACACTCATGGAGGATGTTTTTGCTCCGCTTAAGGAGAATGAGAATTTTCAGTCTCTTTTTACATCGTTTGAAAATCCATTGCTTGGAATTCTTATAGGTATTGCTATTACCATAATTTTGCAGAGTTCAAATGCTTCTGTAGGTATTCTTCAGGCACTGTCGGCAACAGGGGTTGTTTCTTACGCAGTTGCTATTCCGATCATTATAGGAGAGAACCTTGGAAAGTGTTCTACAACAATTATTGGCGGTATCGGAGCTAATAAAAAAGCCAAGCGCCTTGTTGTTGGATATCTTTTCTTCAACATATTTGGTGCGTTAGTATTTGGAATAATTATTTATCTTTTGAATGCGGCAATAGGACTTCCTTTTATGACGAAGCTGGTTAACAGAGGTGACATTGCTACACTTCACTTCCTCTTTAACTTCCTGACAAGCTTGATTCTGCTTCCATTTTCTAAGCAGATTTCTGAATTCACAGAGAAGGTTGTTGGAGGAGATGAGGAAAGAGCGGAAGATATAGAACTTTCGAAACTGGACGATATGCTTCTGAATACTCCTACCATTGCATTGGAGCAGTGTAAGACGGTTATTCATAAGATGGGCGAAGCCATTATGGAAAACTATGAACTGGCAACCAGCATGATCTACCAGTATGATGAAACAAAGCTTCCTCGTATGGAAGAAAATGAGGCCTTAATCGATAAATGTGAAACTGCACTTTCTGCATATATTGTTCGAATTAATAGAAATCGTCTGACAAGCGAAGATAAGCTTACAGCTTATGAAATATTGAATTCAATTGGAGACTTTGAACGAATGGGTGATTATTGTATGAACATCGCATTCGTTGCTCAGGATAAGAATGAACAGGATATTCACTTCTCGCCTGCAGGACATAGAGAGGCAGAGGATATAATCGCAGCCGTTAAGTATACTATTGAGACTGCTTTTACTGCTTTCAGAGAGGACGATCTTTCAATGGCCGTAAGAGTTGAACCTCTTTCGGAAACAATAGATGAACTTAAAGAAATAATTAAGTCTCATCACGTTGACAGACTTCAGGAAGGCACTTGTAGTATTGCCGGTGGAGTTCTTCTGTTTGATCTGGTAAACAGTTTTGAGAGGATTGCATCTCACGCGGCAAACGTTTCTCTCCATGTGATCAAGAAGACCAGAGGAGATGAAGAATTCGACGAGATGCATGGTCATGCAAATGATAATCATAGTGAAGAGTACAAAGCGCTCTATCATTACTATGAGTCACAATATATTGAGCCTATCCTAAAGAAAAATCATATGGACGAGAAGGCGCCTAAGGTTATTGACAAGGATGTCATTAAGTCCGAAAAGGCTGGTAAGGAAAAAGCAAAAGAGAAAGAGAAAGCCAAGGAGAAGGAAAAGGCTAACAAAAAGAAACAGACAAAAGAAGAGGATAAGAAGAAATCCAAGAATAAGAGTGATAGTGAGGAGAAGAAGTAATGGATAATTTTAATCAGAAAGCGGCAATCTCTCAGGAAGAGTTTAACTACGCACAGGATGTTATAAAGAAACTGTCCAGCTACTATGATAGCAAGGTGGTGGGACAGCAGAATCTGAAGTTTGCCTTGGTTGCATCTATCATCGCAGATGGACATGTGCTGATCGAATCAGTACCTGGTCTTGCTAAGACAACTGCAGCTAAAACTATTTCAGATGCGGTTGATGGAAAGTTTTCACGTATTCAGTGTACACCTGACCTTCTTCCAAGTGATATTATTGGTACTCAGGTTTATAACCAGTCAACAGGTGAGTTCGATACAACACTCGGACCTGTATTCGCAAACTTTGTTCTTCTGGACGAGATTAACCGTTCAAGTGCAAAGACACAGAGTGCCATGCTTGAGGCCATGCAGGAAAGACAGGTTACTATCGGTGGTCAGTCTTATAAAATGCCTGGCGATGTATTCATAGTTATCGCTACACAGAACCCTATCGAACAGGAGGGTACTTATCTTCTTAGTGAGGCACAGACAGACCGTTTCATAATTAAAGAGAAGATTACATATCCAAAGCCTGAAGAAGAGGCAGAGATTCTTAATAGAATAGAATCTGGTGTGATAAGAAAAACACCTGCAGTTCTTTCTATTCAGGACGTTGATAATCTTCAGACAATCGCAGAAAAGGTTTATGTAGATGCATCTATTAAGAAATATATTTCTTATATTGTTGATGCAACCAGACATACAGAAACTGTACTTCCACAGGAGCTGAGCCGTTATGTAAGAATGGGTGCCAGCCCAAGAGCTTCTATTGCATTCATGAAGATTGCAAAGGCTGTTGCTCTCATCTACGGACGTACTTATGTAATTCCAGATGATGTAAAGCTTCTTCGTCATCAGGTACTCCGTCACAGAGTTGAGCTTAATTATGCAGCTATCGCTGATAATGTTTCAGTAGAAACAATCATCGACAGATTAGTAGGAGCTATTCAGACTCCATAATCTACTTAAGGAACAGCTAAAGATCATAGAAGGAAGTTAGTATGGATTACGATTATCTTGCACGTATTAAAGCGTCTATTCAATTGTATACGCACAAGAAAACTTCAAATATTCTTGATGGTGAGTTCAGTTCTATTTATAGAGGGCGGAGCTTTGATTTTGATGACCTCAGAGAATATGTTTATGGCGACAGCGTGAGAGATATCGACTGGAAATCTTCTTCAAAAACTGGAAGAGTTCTTATCCGTAGATACATTGCAGATAAAAAGCATAACATTCTTTTCGTTGGTGATGCCGGCGGAAAGTTCAAGGGTGATACAGATGCGGGAGAGTCAAAGAGCGCCATCGCGCTAAATGTTCTGGGTACCATCAGTTATCTGGTAAATGATCATAGCGATGACTATGCACTTCTTACCAGTACAGACCAGGGTTATGATTTCAGCTTTTTCAAATCTGGAAAGCAACATCTTGAGAATCTGCTTATAAGATATGAAAAGTGCCTGAATAATGAGGAATCCAAGCCTCTGGGAGAAACTCTTGATTATATAGCTGAGAATATTCATCGAAAGATGATCATATTTATAATCACAGATATGGATGGCATTGCCAGCCTGAATGATAATCTTCTGAAGAAGCTTACAGTTATGAATGATGTAATGATCATAAACATTGAAGATGCATTCCTCACAGGTGATCATCTGTATGATCTTTCCACAAAGAATTATGAAAAAGACTATATGCTGCATGATAGAAAGCTTCATGCGGCTGAGGTTAATGATAGAAATCTCCGCAGAGCTAATGCGGAAGAGTTGTTTAAAAAGCATCGTATCAGTGCTGTAAATGTCAGCCGCGAGAACGATGTTGTAGATAAAGTAGTAGAGCTTTTTGAAAGGCACAAGAATGAAAACATCAGTTGAGTTACAGGATCCGTTTTCATATATGATCATTTGGATCATCCTTGCTGTTCTCTTTATTGCAGCGGTTATTTTTGCACAGCTCTATTTTAGAAAAGTGCTGGGCGACAGGCTTAAGAAACCTCGTACACCAAAGCTTAAGAAGGTTCCGCCTGCTACGCTGGATAACATTAAGAGAAAGTATCTGGGTGAGCTGACATATATTGAATCAGACCTGGTAAATAATAGAATAACTATCAGAGAAGCTTATCATAAGCTTAGTAAGAACATCAGAATGTTTGTTTTTGAAGTTACCGGAATTAAGGTTCAGAAGTATACTCTGACTGAGATCAGAAGAGTGAACATTCCACCTCTTACTAATCTTGTGAGAGAATATTATGAGCCTGAATTTGCGAGAGAAACTCGCGCAGATGTAAGGTCTTCAATTTATAAAACTCGAGAACTCATACAGAGTTGGAGGAGATAGTATGCATTACATACACCCCATGGTGCTTAAGGTGGGACTGCCTGTACTGGCTGTACTTGTAATAGTGCTTCACCTTATCAAGAAGAAAATTAAATATCGTGGTGGTATAAAAGCAGCTAATACTTACTTTGTTAAGGATTTGGATATATACAGAAACCGTAGACGTTGGTATACATTTGTTACCATTGTAATGGAAGCCTGCATTATTACCAGCCTTGTTGCCTGTCTTGTGCTTGCAGCCAGACCTGCTAAGAAGGAGACGGTTAATAACGGTACAAAGAAGAGAGATATCTTCCTTTGCATGGATGTTTCTTATTCTATTTACGAACTGAATGCAGACCTTGTGGAAAGCCTTCAGGAGGTTGTTGCCGGACTTGATGGTGATAGATTTGGAGTAAGTATTTATAACACATCTACAATTCTTTATGTTCCTATGACTGATGATTATGATTTCATTAATCAGAAGCTGGAGGACCTGAAGGTATATTTCCAACTTCAGAAGGAATACATGGATAAGTATTACAACGAGGAAACAGGTTATCTTGAGTATAACCACTCGGAATATGATGAGTTTGCTGAATATCAGGAAAAGCTTGAATACTATGATTCGGGTACTCTTATAAATAATTATTCAAAGGGTAGTTCACTTATTGGTGAGGGACTTGCATCTTGTATGTACAGCTTCCCAAGACTGGATGATGAGGATAGAACACGTATTATCATCATGTCCACAGATAATGCTCAGGAGGCCATTTCAAAGCCACTTGTGGAACTGGATGAGGCAGCTGATCTTTGTAAGAAGAATGATATCAAGGTATTTGGTATTTTCCCTAACAGAGATAACTGGAGCGGAATGAACACAACTGATTACGATACAGATGAATCTGAGCTGAAGCTGAATGTAGAAAAAACTGGCGGTAAATTCTATAAGCAGAGCGAAAGCCTGTCGGTAGATGATATCGTTGATGATATAGAAAGAGAAGAGGCTCTGGAGGTTGAAGAGGTTACTATCACTAAGGTGGTTGACCAGCCTGCAGTTCCTATTATTGTTCTTATTTGTGCTCTTTCAACTATGCTTGTTATAGGACTAGGTATAAGACTATGATAACTAAACCTGTAATACCATTGGTGGTAATAGTGCCAATCCTTGTGGTTGTGCTTGTTTGCTATATCATCAGTGTATTAAGAAGAAAATCGAATACAGGCCTTAAAGTACTTGCAATACTTCGTATCAGTATCATGGTTTTGCTGGCATTTCTTACAAACCTCAGGATCATGGATAAGAAGTATGATGCTAAGGTTGAGATGAAGAATCTGGATGTGCTTTTTGTTGTAGATACTACCATCAGTATGTGGGCTGAGGACTATAAGGGTTCTAAGACCAGAATGAGGGGAGTGCTTCACGATACCGAGTATATTATCGATGAGCTTTCCGGAAGTAACTTTGGACTCATCAGATTCGATAACAGATCTCAGATACTTGCACCTTTTACTCAGGATCATGAAACAGTTAAGGATGCATTTACCACTATAAAAGAGCCGGATATTTATTATGCTCGTGGCAGCTCGCTGAATGTTTCTTATGATGATATGGAATCGTTGCTTCTTTCCTCCAATCAGAAGGATGAAAGAATGACCATTCTTTTCTATATAACAGATGGTGAGATTACTGATGAGTCGGAGCTTCGTTCTTTTAAGGAACTGGAGCAGTATGTGGATGCTGGCGCTGTTCTGGGTTATGGAACAACCAAGGGCGGCAAAATGAAATACGGTGATTATGGCAATTATGTTCAGGACCCTGAAAAAGGGAAGGATGCCATCTCATCCATAGATGAGACTAATCTTAAGAAGGTTGCATCAGATCTTGATATTGAATACATCCATATGACAGATACATCTAAAGTGGCTTATCTTCTGGAGTCCATTAAGAACGGAAGTTCTCTCACAATGGAAAAGTCAGATTCTGTAAGTTACGAGGATACTTATTTTTATTACGTTATACCACTCCTGATAATGCTTGTTCTGGAGTTGGTGCTCTTTGTAAGAAAGGGTAGATTATAGATATTATGAGCGATAAGAAAGACGCAAAAAAACTTAATAAGCAAGAGAAGCGTCTTGAGAAGAAGAAGCTTAAGGCACTGGACAAGGCTCGTATAGCTGAGGAAAAGAGACAGGACAGAGAAGCAAGGTTTATGTATGAGGACCCGATTGGATTTATGAGGGTTGTAAATGTCATAAGCGTAGTGCTTCTGATTTTTGCGTTCTTCTTTGGAACTAAGTATATAATCAATGGCATTTTCCTTATTAATTATAATCATGGAAATTATTCCTATAGAACTGAGGAATTTCTTCAGAAAATCAATATTCCTGAAGGATATGTTCCGTATTACAACGCAGGAAATGCATACTACAAGCTTGAGGATTATGACAATGCTATCCTAAGTTATAAGTCCGCATTAGAAGCTCATCCGACAGAGAAAAAGGAGTGTGACATCCGAGTTAACCTTGCGCTTGCCATGCTTCACAAGATAGATTTCGATAACATCAATACTGAGAAGCAGAAGGCAAATGCCATCAGGCAGCTTCAGTCAGCCAGAAATGTTCTGACAGAAAAGGGATGCGCGGATCCTTATGGAACAAATGGTCATGACCCTGAGGCAGAACAGCTGAAACAGGATATTGATAAGATGCTTGAAGAACTGGATGCAGAACCAGAACCACCAGATCAGAATGAAGATGAGGAAAATCAGGGTGGTGGTGGAAGCGATTCCAAGGATAAAGAGAAGACCAACCGTGAGGAACAGCTGGAGAAAGACCTGAATAACCAGAAGCAGGATGCTATGGAAGAGATGCAGCAAACCCAGCAGTCTCAGGATCAGAAGAATGATAAAGAATCAGCCGGTGGCGGCGGCGGAAGTGATTTCGACGGCAAGACCTGGTAGGAATGGACATAGAAGATGGCAAAGAAAAGAGACAAAAATCTTAAGTGGGATAAGCTGGACAATACTGCCCAGCTTTTTCCCGTTATTGCAAGAGAGGGCATGAGTAATGTCTATCGTGTTGCAGTAGTGCTTAAAGAGGATATTGATGAAACTGCGCTTCAGTTAGCCCTCGAAAAAGTACTGCCTCATTTTGATGTGTTCAAAACCACACTGAAAAAAGGAATATTCTGGTATTACTTTGAGGAGAATGAGCGCCCTGTTCCAAAGGTTACTGAGGAGGCTGATTATCCTTGTCTATTTATAAATCCACATGCAAATAATAATTATCTCTTCAGACTGACTTACTATAAGAATAGAATTAACTTAGAGGTTTTCCATGCTCTTACGGATGGAAATGGTGCTCTTAGTTTTCTGAAGGAGATTACATATCAATACCTCAGACTTAAGAAGCCGGAACTGAAGGGTAAGGTTAAGAATTCTCTTGCCAGTGAAACTTCTTTGGATGCTGAGGATAGCTATCTTCAGAATTATAAAAAGAAAGAAAAGAAAACTTATACTACAAGAAAAGCTGTAATAATCAAAGGTGAAAAGCTTGCACCAAATCAGCTCTCGGTAATTCACGGATTCATGCCGGTGGTTGATATTAAAGCCGTGGCAAAAAAATACGGAGTTACTATCAATCAATATATTGTTAGTGCTTATACATGGGCTATTTATAAGAGTTATCTGAAGGGTGGAAAATCAGATAAACCTATTGCAATAAGTGTACCTGTTAATCTAAGACCATATTTTGGTTCTGATACTAATAAAAACTTTTTCGTTGTGGTTACATCTATCTTTGAGCCAAAGGAAGAAAACTATACTTTCGAAGAGGTTCTAAAGATTGTGACCAAGAGTCTCGAGGATCAGATTAATAAGGAAAATCTTGAAAAACTGTTCTCTTATAATGTTTCTAATGAGGTGAACTTAGTGTTGAGAGCTATTCCTCTTTTCCTTAAGAGGATTGCTATAAGACAGGTTTTCAATGCCTCTGCTAAGGCAAATACAACCACAGTAACAAACCTTGGAATCTTAAAGACTACAGATCCTTATACTGATTATATTGAAAGGTTTCAGGCTACTCTTGCTATGTCAAAGGGACAGAATATCAAGATGACAGTAATTTCATTTAGAGATACTCTGGCGCTGACATTTAGCTCGTGCGTAGTTGATAGTGGAATTCAGAAAGCATTTTTCAGAAAGCTTACTGAAGATGGAATTAATGTAACTGTAGAAACTAATGGAGTTAATTATGAGTGATGTAGGAACTCTTAGAAGATGTCCACGTTGCAATCTTAATTTGGTGGACGATACAATTGAATGTCCATTATGCCATGGCGTAGTTGAACTGGAGGGCGATGAAGACGGCGACCGTATGTCGCAGGAATCTAAGTCAGTAACCTATCCGGATGTTCTTTATAAATTGAAGGCTATTAAGCTTATCATCCGTATAGTTCTGTTTGCGGCCATTGTTACAGGAGTAATAGTTTTGCTTGTAAACTATCTGACATTTAATGGTGTTTACTGGTCACTGATAGTATGCATTGGCCTTGTTTATGGATGCGCTACACTTCTTTATTCTGTAAGGAAGAGGAGAAGTATTCAGAGGATTATTCAGGCGCAGATGTGGTTCAGTATTATTCTGGTAGTTGGACTGGACTATCTGATAGGCTACAAGGGATGGTCATTTGCTTATGCTATACCGATTGCATTTGTCGCCCTGGCTATAGGAATGGCTGTTCTGATGATCATTGGAATAGACGGATGGCAGAATTATATAATGACTGAGATAGTAGTTTTTGTTCTCAGTATTGTGCTTATGATCCTTTGGATATTAGGTAAGATTCCGGGTTCGATTTTTATACTTATTTCTCTTGTCACCACAGGTCTTATTTTGTTGGGTACGGTGATGTTTGGACAGAAGAGAGTTATGAATGAAATTAAGAGAAGATTTATGATATAGGTCGGGGATATGGCGGAAGAACTGAGTCGTAGAAGTAAACTAATAAAAATGCTTGTTGCCGAATTTAATAGTAAGAGAATCTTTCAGGATAGATTTTCTCCAGAGACGTTTAATAAAAGCGAGATGGATGTGGAATATAATTATCCGGAGCATCTTGTTGCCGAAAGAATATCCATGGAGAACTTCGAGATGGAGAAGCTTACCTGGAAGGATTCTACCAGCAAATGGGTAATCCTGCAGCTTCATGGTGGTGGTTATGTGGGTGCTATGCGTAGACACTATAAGCAGATGGCAGGCTTATACTCAGAGGTTGGTGGTGGGGCTACAGTTGTAACAGTTGATTACAGAGTTGCACCGGAACATCCATTTCCAGCTGCATTGGAAGATGCACTCGAAGCTTATGAGTGGCTTTTGGAACAGGGCTATAAAAATGACCAGATTATCCTTGCCGGAGATTCTGCTGGTGGTGGACTTGCGATGGCTCTTTGTCATACGCTTAAGGCAAGATGGCGAGGAACCCCTGCGGGAATAGTTGCCATGTCACCTTGGACAGACTTAACTCTCAGTGGAAGTTCATATAAGGATAATTACGATATAGATCCTGTTTTTGGAAATGAGAGATCGGAACTGATCTTTGAAAATCCGTATATAGGTGATGCTGATCCGAAGGATCCAAGAATCTCTCCACTATTCGGAGATTTTTATGGCTTCCCACCAATGCTTATTCAGGTTGGAACAGATGAGATGCTTCTGAGTGATTCAATATCAGTTGCAGAGAAAGCTAAGTCGGCGGGAGTAAAGGTCAGGCTTTCTGTATACCCTGGAATGTTCCATGTATTCCAGATGGCAGGAACCATAATGGATGAATCAAAACAGGCATGGGCAGAAGTGAAACGCTTCTTTGAAGAAATATAAAACTTGAGTCTATAGGAGATATTAGTTATGCAGAAGTTCTATTTGGAAAATATGTATCTTAGAATTACGATCAATCAGCAGGGCGCAGAGCTCTCCAGAATCCTTTCAAAGGAGAATGGTCATGAGTATCTGTGGAACGCTGATGAAAGATATTGGAAGAGAAGTGCACCAGTGCTTTTCCCTATCGTTGGCAGCCTTAAAAATGGAAAGGTTACTGTTGATGGACAGGACTACTATATGTCTCAGCATGGCTTTGCCAGAGATGTAGAGTTCCAGATGGTAAAGCAGTCAGATGGAAAGAGAATTATCTTTAGATTAGAATCTGATGAGGATACACTGGTTCGTTATCCATACAAGTTTGCGCTCGAGATAGAATACAGACTTGATGGCTATAAGCTTACAACAATCTGGAGAGTAACAAATAAGGATGATAAAGAAATGCATTTCCAGATAGGTGGACATCCTGCATTTATGTGTCCATTAGATAAGAAATATAAGCAGACAGATTATTTCCTGAACTTTGATACTGATAAAGATCTGAAGTATTCACTGCTTAATGAGAATGGTCTTGTAGCTTCTGAAGATAACATCTTAAAGAATGATGGAAGCATGGTGAAGATAGACGAGCATATGTTTGATAAGGACGCTCTGATCTTTGAGGGACAGGGAGTTAATAAGGTTAGTCTTTGTACACCAGATGGTATGGATTATATTTCGGTTATCTTCGATGCACCTTTATTCGGACTCTGGTCACCAGCTGGTAAAAATGCACCTTTCGTATGCATTGAACCATGGTTTGGAAGAGCGGACAAAGCGGACTTCGAAGGGGATATTTCTGAGAGGGATTTTGACCAGAAAATCGCCCCAAATGAGACATTTTCAGCGGAATATACTATAGAAATAGGTAACTAGTTTACCATAATGGTTTACATATTACGATATATGACAAAAATATTACGAAAATGCTAATAAAACCTTGACTTTTGTAGCATAAAACGTATAATTTAATAGAGCGTTTTAGTTCACACATATGGGGCTAGAATAGCAAATATTTATAAGTATTTTTTAGGAGGATTTCTAACATGAACAAGACAGAACTTGTAGCAGCAATTGCTGAGAAGACAGACCTTTCAAAGGCTGATTCAGAGAGAGCACTTAAGGCTTTCATCGAGACAGTTGAGAAGGCACTTAAGAAGGGTGACAAGGTTCAGCTTGTTGGATTCGGTACATTCGAAGTTAAGAAGACAGCTGCTAGAACAGGTCATAACCCAAGAACAGGCGAGAAGCTTAAGATTAAGGCTTCTAAGACACCTAAGTTCAAAGCTGGTAAGGCTTTCAAGGATGCTCTTAACTAATAAGTTAGATATATAGAGTAGTATCAACTGCCACGACTTGTTCGTGGCAGTTTGTATTATAGGGAGAAGTTATGAGATTAGATAAGTATTTAAAGGTTTCAAGGCTTATTAAACGTCGTACTATTGCAAACGAAGCTTGTGATGCAGGAAGAGTTTCAGTGAATGGAAAGGTAGCCCGAGCATCTTATGATGTAAAGGTTGGAGATGAACTGGAGATAGTTTTCGGAAATAAGACAGTGAAGGCCAGAGTTCTTAAAGTTGCAGAAACTGTAAAAAAGGATGAAGCTGGCGAAATGTTTGAGCTTATATAGGCTTTTTACTATATAATTAGCGGTTTTTCTAAGAAAAGACTTGCACATTATGTTAACATAATATATACTATAAAAGTGGTTTTCTCTCTAATAGGGAAATATTATTTTTATGAGGGTATTATAAAAGATGCAGGAGACTAGGGTTAGAAAAACGAATAAGCAGTCTAACTTTGGACTGATACTTGTTTTTATAGTTGTTATTACTATTATAATTGCAAGTACTGTTAGAAGTATTTCTCTGCATCAGAAGAGCGAAGAGCTTTCAGTTACTCAGGCTCAGCTTGAACAGCAGCTTGAGGAGGAGAATAACAAATCCGCTGAACTGGAAGAGCGCGAGAAATACATGAAGACCAAGAAATATATTGAGGACGAGGCGAAGAATAAACTCGGACTTGTTAATGAAGATGAGATATTGATAAAACCAAAAGAGAAGGATGATTAGTAGCAGTTGATAGAAATATCTGTCGACTGCTATTCTTTTATGAGTATGAAAAAGGATTTTCTTAAAGAGGTAACTTCATATATTAATGAGCATTCCATGATCTCACCAGGAGACAGCGCAGTACTTGGCGTTTCTGGTGGGGCTGATTCTGTATGCCTTCTAAGAGTTCTGGTTGATTACGGAGTTAAGGTAAAGGTAGTTCATATAAATCATATGATCCGTGGCGAAGAAGCTGATAGAGATGAACAGTTTGTAACAGCTCTTTGTGAGAAGCTGGGAGTAGAATGCAAGGTCTATAGAGAAGACATTCCAAAGATGGCCCGCGAGCAGCATTTTACTGAGGAAGAGGCTGGAAGAATATTTAGATATAGATGCTTTGAGAAGGAGGCAGATGCCCCTGAAACAAAGATTGCCATAGCTCATAATAAGGATGATCTGGCAGAAACAGTTCTTTATAATTTGATCAGGGGAAGTTCTCTTCTCGGACTTGCTGGAATAAAACCGGTGAGAGGTAGGATTATAAGACCGCTACTTACGACTTCAAGGTCCGATATTGAAGAGTACCTGAATGAAATTGGACAGGATTATATGACGGATTCAACCAATCTGGAGCCGGAATATGCCAGAAATAAAATAAGGCTTTCCGTTATGCCACTGCTTAAAGAGATAAATGAGGGGGCAGCAGATCATCTGGTGGAAATTGCCAAGGACGCATTTAAGCTTGGAGATGAGATTAAGAAAGAGGCTGGAAGCGAGAATAAGGATAAGGAAGATGCCAGCGATAATGAAATAAAAATAGAATCTCTAAAGTCCCTTACAACTCTGGCTCAGGGTGAACTGGTTCTTTCCACTTTGGAAAATGTTTGCGGTAGAAGGAAGGACATAACTCGTGATCACATTCAGCTGGTTCTGGGACTTGCGGATATGGAGACTGGCAAGAGTGTCAGCCTGCCTTATGGTATGACAGCGCAGCGTTCTTATGACAAGATAGTGATAGCGAAAAGCGATGAAAAGGAACTTGAAGATGATGCGCCGGTAAAGGTGAAAGGTTCTATTGAGACTAGTATTTATCCTTATGATAAGAACGTTTCGATCAGTAAAAAAGAATATACTAAAATGATCGATTATGATAAAATAAACTCTGCGCTTGTGCTGAGAACACCTGGACCTGATGACTTTATCGTGGTTGATGGCAGAGGTGGAACAAAAAAACTATCACGTTATTTCACACACGCTAAGGTAGAAAGAAATGAGAGACTCTCATTTCCTGTTGTGGCAGATGGCGACGAGATAGTCTGGATTGTTGGACTCAGGCTGAGCGAAAGATATAAGGTGGAGGATTCTACCAAAAGAGTTATGGAGATACGTTACGTATCTGAAGATATAAAGGAGATTTAAATTTTGGACAAGAAAAGAAGACCGGGTATGGGCAATCTGCTCATTGCATATCTACTGATTGCATTTATGCTTTTCGGTGTATATGTGCTTCTGTATAAACCGGTAGACGTGGATAAGACTTATACAGATTATCAATTAAAGCAGGATATTAAAGCTAATAAGGTGGTTTCGGTTGAAGTTTCACAGAATAAGGAAATTCCTACGGGAACAATAAATGTAAAGCTTCAGGATAAATCAATCGAGTATTATACCCCGGATGTAAATGAGACCATGAAGATACTTGAGGGTAAGGATATAAAGTATTCTCTCAATGATGTAAGCAGAGCAAAACTGGTTGAGAGAATGATGCCATATATCTTTGTTTCTGTTCTCTTTGCCATCTATATGATGGGACTCACTACTCAGATTAATTCTGCCAGTGGTGTTGGTGGAAGTGCAGGTCTTTCGGACTTTGGAAAGAGCAGAGCAAGGAAAGATAAGAAAACAGGTATTACATTTGATGATGTGGCTGGACTGGAAGAAGAAAAGGAAGAGCTTAGTGAGATAGTTGACTTCCTGAAGGATCCGGCTAAGTATACTGAGATTGGTGCCAGAATACCAAAGGGTATTATTCTAGAGGGCCCTCCGGGAACTGGTAAAACCCTTCTGGCTAAGGCTATCTCTGGTGAGGCTGATGTTCCATTTTTCTCAATATCAGGTTCTGATTTTGTGGAGATGTTCGTTGGTGTCGGTGCTGCAAGAGTAAGGGACCTCTTTGCAGATGCTAAAGAGAACAGTCCTTGTATAGTATTTATTGATGAGATAGATGCTGTTGCAAGACGTAGAGGTACAGGTCTTGGTGGCGGTCATGACGAGAGAGAGCAGACACTTAATCAGCTGCTGGTTGAGATGGATGGTTTTGGCGAGAATGAGGGCATTATAGTTCTTGCTGCTACAAACCGTGTTGATATTCTTGATCCTGCTATTCTAAGACCAGGAAGATTTGATAGAAGAGTTATGGTTGGTCGCCCTGATGTTAAGGGTAGAGAGGCTATCCTTAAGGTTCATACTAAGAAGAAACCTCTTGGTGACGATGTTGATCTTCACGAGATTGCCAGAACTACAGCAGGTTTCTCAGGTGCTGATCTGGAGAACCTGGTTAACGAAGCTGCCATAAAGACGGCTAAGGAAGAAAGAAAATACATTACAAAGAAAGACCTTGATGATGCATTCATTAAGCTTGGAATAGGAACTGAAAAGAAATCCCGTGTGGTTTCTGAGAAAGAAAAGAAGATTGCTGCTTACCATGAGTCTGGTCATGCTATCTTGTTCCACTTACTTGATGAGATGGAAGAGGTTTATACTATTTCCATAATTCCAAATGGTTCAGGAGCAGGTGGTTATACAATGCCACTTCCTGATCAGGATGAGATGTTCTGGTCAAAAACCAGAATGCTTCAGAACATTCAGGTTTCAATGGGTGGTCGTATTGCAGAGTCTCTGATCTTTGATGACATTACTACTGGAGCTTCTCAGGATATCAAGCAGGCTTCGAGCGTTGCAAGAAGCATGATCACAAAATATGGTTTCTCAGAAAATCTTGGATTCCTCAGCTACGAGGCTGGCGAAGGCGAGGAAGTGTTCATAGGACGAGAGATTGGCCATCAGAAGCCTTACAGTGAGGCTGTAGCGGCCCAGATAGATGAAGAGGTAAAGAAGATAATAGATTTTTGCTACAGCGAAGCAGAACGCATTCTCAAAGAGAATATAGATATTCTGCACAAGTCAGCAGAATTACTTCTTGAAAAAGAAAAAGTTACTGGTGCTGAATTCCTGGAATTATTTGATGAGAATAAATAATATTGGTAAATGTGTACAACCGAAATGCTTAAAATGAGATATAATGCATAACTCATTGTGAGTGTTGCATAAAACTTGGTTATAATATACAAAAAAATATTTAAATAAATTTCTTTTTTGTGAACACTTTTTAAGGGATATGGGTATAATAATACTTGTAACCCCCCAATACATTATATAGTTTTTTGCTACACCCCATAAGTAACAAAATACCTTCTCCAAAAGAGCGTGTCTACCCCGACACGCTCTTTTAC